>CAVZSL010000002.1:0-938778 GCA_963777935.1 uncultured Chloroflexia bacterium | reverse complement strand
CGAAGTGGATATCGCAGAGAAAGATACATTACTTACGTCACCCCATGATGGTAGACCTAAAGGGGTTCCCAAATCCGCCATGTCTATTGCCTGGAGGTGAAGCACTACGCCGTCGAACCCATCAGGTAACACCCAATGCAGCAGGAATCCGTGAATATAACACTGGCGACCCATTGAACCGAATCCATTGGTTGAGTACTGCACGACGTGGTCGTTTGATGGTTAAGGAGTTTGAGTTGGATCCATTGGCAGATGTTTGGATATTTTTAGATGCTTCGGCTTCCTCACAGTCATCCTTACCGCAAGCTCCTATTGATTATAAGGTAAAGGATTTTTGGTCTCCATCAAGCAAGATACCCCTACCCCCATCAACTGAAGAATATGGCGTCAGTGTTGCTGCTTCTGTGGTGCGAGATTATTTAAGGCGAGGAAGAGCTGTGGGTTTGGCATGTGCAGGTCAACATTTAACGTTAATCGCACCGGATCGGGGTGGACGGCAATTGGGAAAGATCCTTGAAGAACTTGCACTTACGCAGATGAAAGGAAATCTACCTTTGCAAGCATTAATAGAATCACAAGTGAAACATATGGTACGGGGTAGTACTGTGGTGCTGATTACCCCGAGCACTTCCCGAAAAGTGGCCCTTGTGGTGGATTTTCTCATACAACGGGGACTAAAACCTATTCTCGTATTATTGGATGCTGCGACGTTCGGGGGTTCTCCAGGTACAGACGTGCTCATAAAAAGCATCAAATTAATGGGAATTCCATGTCGTATTATTCAAAATGAAACGGATTTGTCAGTAGCCTTATCCACTGGTTAAACATCGCCATGATTTTGCTCATCGTTCAGGTTTATTAATAATTGGCGCATCGTCATCAAGATCTTTGTTTCATATTCACCAGAAAAGCAATTCTCACAATCTTCGAGCCTGGGATACCATTTTTCCATTACCTGCTGTATCCATTTCGATTTTTCCCAGTGTTGGCTCAACCTTTCAAGCCATTCTAGGTCATTTTTAAGTAGAGCATAATTAAGCTCAAGATTTGTGTGGGTCGTGGTTATTTCCGGCAGGCGTTCCATTTTTGCGCTTGGATAGGTTGTTCCTTCAACCAATTGGATTGGAAAAAGCTTAAAAACACCAGCCATTAAGGTTATGCTTCTCTCGCTGGGGATAGTCAAATCCATCTCTATATGGGAGATTGCCACGCGAGACATTGCCAAACGATCTGCGAGATATTGCTGTGTCCAACCGTTCGTTTGGCGTAAGAAAGCAATCCGTTTTCCGATACTTTCAAGCATAATAATTAACTATACCGCGAATAATCAAAAGAACTTGCTAATCTAATTAGCAGACAAGATAAGATTAATCTGGTAAGCTAATTAAAGAGGAGTAAATAACATGGCTAAAAAAAGGGCATTGATCACAGGAATTACAGGTCAAGATGGCTCATACCTGGCAGAATTTTTACTAGAAAAAGGATATGAAGTAATTGGAATGGTACGACGTTCAAGCACGATCAACTTTGAACGTATTGAACATATTCAAGATCGATTGACATTAGTCTCTGGTGATTTAATGGATCAAATATCGATAATCGATATCCTAAAAACACACCGTCCATCTGAAATATACAACCTGGCAGCTCAGTCATTTGTGCAAACCTCGTGGATCCAACCGGTGTTTACGGGAGAAGTGACCGCTTTGGGTGTAACGCGAGTATTGGATGCAATAAGGCTGGTTGATCCGGATATCCGCTTCTATCAGGCAAGCACAAGTGAGATGTTTGGCAAGGTTCATGAAACACCACAATCTGAGAAAACACCATTTTATCCACGTAGTCCGTATGGCGTGGCAAAGTTGTATGGTCATTGGATAACTATAAACTATCGAGAGAGTTACGATTTATTTGCCTGTTCGGGGATTTGTTTTAATCATGAAAGTCCACGCCGAGGGCATGAATTTGTCACACGAAAAATCGCGCGTGGAGCAACCCGGATCAAGTATCATTTAGATAAGGAATTACGTCTGGGAAATCTTGATGCACAACGGGATTGGGGGTACGCACCAGATTATGTTCAGGGAATGTGGTTAATTCTTCAACAAACCCAACCGGATGATTTCGTTATGGCAACAGGTCAAACCCACACGGTAAGGCAATTTGCAGAACTGGCATTTGACTATTTGGGATTGGATTATCGCAATTATATTATCGAGGATTCGGCATTTTTACGCCCAGCAGAAGTCGAATTGTTGGTAGGGAATCCATCCAAAGCAAAGGAAAAAATGGGTTGGGAGACGCAGACATCGTTTGAAGAATTGATAAAACTGATGGTCGATGCTGAGGTTGGATTCGTCAAAAATGCCTAGGATATTTTTATAGCTGAAATCGGGTATGCTATAATGGTTTGTATGACGGGCATCCAATTATCTGAAGACCAGAAACAAATATTAGAAGACTTGGCACAATCATCATCTGAGTTAGTAATGCATAGGGCGAGGTTGATTTTGGCATATGGCGAGGGGAAATCAACTATGCAAGCCTCTTTGGAGGCTGGAATTTCGCGTGGCAGGGCGCGCTTCTGGAAACGTCAGTTTTTATCCAAGGGAATGGGTATATTTAAAATAGATACTCAGATGAAGGTATTCGGTGAGGAATCAAATAACCTCTACAATCTGCCAACAACGAAGTTGACGGTCGATACTATAAAAGTACGGAAGGGGGACGACCAGGTAACCGTCCAAGAAGAACCACCATACCCACAAGTTCAAAACACAATTGGTATAACACTTGACGACAGCCTTGCTGAAGCAGGCAGGAAAGTATGGTTGTATCATTTCGCAGTCATGTTAAGTCACGAACAGGGAACGTTGCTTGGAGAAGATATTGAAGAATTACATGATATGCGTGTAGCCACTCGTCGTATGCGTTCCGCATTTGATATTTTTGGACCAGCATTTAATCCGAAAATAAGTAATCATTATCAAAAAGGACTCCGAAGCGTCGGCAGAGCATTAGGTTTAGTCAGAGACATGGATGTAATATTAGAAAAGGGATACATATATAAAAACAACCTAAAAGAAGAAACGCGTCCGGGAATGGATCCACTATTGGCTGCATGGAAACAAACCATTGATATGGAGCGAGTCAAGCTCATTAAACATCTTCAAAGCGAAGCTTATCGAAAATTTAAGCAAGATTTTAATCGATTTTTGCAGATACCCATGGGGGGAAAAGAATTAAGCAATCCTGAAAACGAAGGTATTTCCCGGATTCGAGATATTGTGCCAATTCTAGTTTATAGCCGCTATGCTACAGTAAGAGGTTATGAATCAATCCTCCCAAGTGCTTCAATAAACCAACTGCACGCCTTACGTATTGAATTTAAGAAGTTTCGTTATACGCTAGAATATTTCAAGGAAATCCTGGATGTAAGTGTTACTAAAGCCATCAATGAGATTAAGCAATATCAAGACCATTTGGGAGAACTTCACGATGCGGATGTGGCTTGCCAGCTGGTTAGAAATTTCTTAAAAAACTGGGAAGCAGACCAAATCCGATTGCCAATTAATGAACGAATTAACCCCGAACAGATTGTTACCTACCTGGCATACTTGCATGCGGAACGGTATCGGTTGATGATCGCGTTTCCAGAATTATGGTTAATATTTAGTCGCCCAGATTTTCGCCAGAATTTAGCAAAAATAATCTCGTTAATATAAAAACCTTTTCAAATAACTATCCGGAAGGGATTTTATTTATTTAACAATTAGCTTTTTCTGGGGGACAGAAAGGTATACTGCTCCATCCGTAGTAACCAGCACATCTTCCTCAAGGCCAATATAGCCAAAACCAGGTACATTCAATCCGGGCTCAACTGTATAAACTTGACCAGCTTCTAGCAGATAATGAGGTGTATCTCCATATCGGTCCCATTCTGGTCCAAGAATTCCAGCACCATCATGCACGACACGCCCAAGCTGATGACCAGTCGCATATAGATATTCTGGATATCCTGCATCCACGATATTCTGACGGGCGATGCAATCGATATCTTTTCCAGATACACCGGGTTTCATTGCATGCACCGCAAGTTGAATGGCTTCCCTGACTACATCAAAGCCATGCTGGACTTCATGGGGTGGTTTCGATTCATCCGGACGCAGGAAGTAAACCACTCGTTGAATATCTGAGCAATAATCGTCCTGATTGACACCGAAATCAACATGAACGATATGACCTGGTTTGATTTCCAATTGGGTTGGACCCACATGCCCAACAGAGGAATCAGGACCAGTATTAACCGTCGGGCAGTCTATATATTCCCAGGCAGTTTCAACATTGAATTCTTTGAGCTGGGAATGCATATAATCACTTACCTGCACTTCGGTCATACCAATTTTTATAAATTCAAATGTCCGTTCAAATATGTCATTCGTTGTTTGGATAGCACGACGGATACGAGCTATTTCCTGTTCGGTTTTTCTTCCACGCAATGCACTATGGATATTTTCTGCTGATTCCAGTCTGGACAGGTAAGGTGTTCCTTCAAGGTATTTGCATAAAAGCTGATACATCCCTAATGTTAAGCCGTCAGCGTGTACATCATGCGTTGAATAATTAATTGCGATCCGTTTCGGATCCAAGCGATTTAATTGGGCCAATAATTCTGGTTGAATAGATTGGTCATATTGAATGACTGTTTCATATGCGTCAGTGCGACGGGCAGCTTCAGCTTCGAACCTACCAACGATGGCAATCCGTTCTCCAGTTATTGATATCAGCAAAACACTTGGCCAAGTTAGATCTAGACCATAGATTAAGGGGAGAACTGGATCGCCACCTCCACGCGTTTCCCTGACGAAGGTAAGCCACAAATCGACATTCAAATCTTGTAGAATACCAATTGCTTGTCTAACCTTTTCTTGAACGAGAGATGACATTATTGCACCAATTTAAAAATTAAATAGCAAATCCTTATTTGAGAATGACCTCACGGTTAATATTTCCAGCCCGTTCACTAAGAATCTTTATCCCAATTATTACGTCCGGTGAAGCTTCGATAACCCATTCCAGCCGAGCGCGATTATCAGTTGGACTTTCACCATAGGGGGCGGAGACATCCCATTTATTGCTCCTGCCTTCGAGGTGACCCAATTCTGTTCGTTGCTTCCCACTGGTGAGAATGACTCCATCAGGTATATCCAACTCTACTCTCACGGGACGTGAAGCCAGGCGGTTTTTACTTTGTTGGCTGGTGTAACTTGGCAAGAAACCGTTATTTTCAACCACCAGGTTGAGGTGAAATTTATTATCACTAATCTTACTAATCTTAAGCGAATATATAGCTAGATGAGGGAGCATTTCTCCCAGCGAAAGCATAAATGGGTAATGCTTTTTTACCTCTGCTTCGACAAAGTCTAGTGGAGGGTTGCGCCAGGTATACATATTGTTCCAGCCACCTAACTCAACTTTTCCCAATTGGGGGTGATCATAAGATTGCCACTCCACGTATGCGTCAGGGGCTGCGTGTTCATCAGTCCAGCGTAGGATTTGGAGGTCTTCCTCATGAGGATGGTCTCGCCACCACTCGATCCATTTACGCTCCTTTATCCCAGCTTCAGTGGGTAAGTCCCATAACTCTATGGTATAGGTGAAAACACCCAAATGGTCATACATCCAATCATCAAATGCACCAGTGGTAACTTCCTTGGGGTGATATTTAAAATCATGGAAAGTAGACACACAGCGATAACCGGTGATTCTCGTGCCTAGTTCTCCAATTTTCTTGAATACCCACAAATCATCTGTGTTCATATCATCGTCAGACTTGGTGCTATAAGGCCGTAAAATGACACGGCTGAAAGTATGAAAAGTAATGGCAAGATTGATATTTGGATGATTGATAATAAAATCTACCAAAGCGCGAATCTCTGGTTCCGAGGTAGGATAAGGACCAGCTCCTTGTTGTTCTCCTTCCGTGCGCCATTGAAACGGAAAGTTGCGGTTGAAATCCAACCCTTCAAGTGGTCTAGCCATCTTGATGATGAAACCATCATAATCATCCACGAGTCCTTCAGGAAGTAAACGGTAATATGAACCGCCAACTTCATCAGGAGCTCGTTTTTCCATCATGCGTGGATCGAGGGAGCTAATCTTCCAATCTCCATTGGGATCCAGGAATCGCATCTGAAGGATTTTTCCATCTCCATTGATATCCTGAGAGACCAGTCCCTCATCTTGTTCTTCCCAAGGATATGGGCGTACGCCAGAGCGAACATAATGCGGGGTGGTAGCCATTGCCCACTCGGCTCCATCTGGATTAACTCGGGGTACGATATAGTAGACACTCTGGTCAAGTTGCCGGGTTATTTGTTCATTTACACCGTAATCCATCAATAAATGGTAAACGATATATAGGGCTGACGTAGTACCAGTTATCTCGGTGGCGTGGATATTGGCATCGATCCAGATGGCGGGCTTGTCCAGATCAGTCCCAGTGGATTGATTTGTAAGCGTGAGTAA
Source organism: uncultured Chloroflexia bacterium (assembly GCA_963777935.1). Lineage (GTDB taxonomy): Bacteria > Chloroflexota > Anaerolineae > Anaerolineales > UBA4823 > FEB-25. The sequence goes on along the minus strand of CAVZSL010000002.1, from coordinate 932,250 downwards.
CCAGATGGGTCGCCCCTCATGACTCTTTCCGATCGCATTTTTCTGAATGAGATTAGGAAATGTTGCTACCCACTCATCAAGCAGGTGTAATAGCTCATCATTCGTAAAGAAGTGGCTGAAGTTCAAAGTATCCTCCAAGATGTGTAATGTCAATATGGGATTATTCTAAGGTCAATTCGATGGCGTGTCAAACAAGCATGCATATGTATCGGATTAGTGCCGTTTAGAGCATGTTAAGGAAAAAAATTTATCCTGGATTGTGGTACTTATTCCAGTATCTTTGGATCCCATCGGCAGACATAAAAGAAGGGTTGGCTATTTGGTGCGCATCAGCCGTTTCACGCTCAATGTGCAATTTGGTAGCCTGCAGATGTTCGAATTCAATAAAGCGCTGGCGCAAGTCATCAATGGAGAGATTTAAAGGTAATGTCGCTTCCATCCAGGCTTCTATTTCATCCAATTCATCCAAAACAGCCTGAATATGCCAATCAGCATCCTGATAAATCCCGAAATGAGTTGGGATGATTCGCTTTGGGTTAAGTTGGTGCAGATTTAAAATGCTTGATCGCCATTTTTTGAGGTGAAGGTCAGGAGGTGGCATGGGTAGAGTAAGGTAATGAGAATGACTTAGCCGGATACCTCCAATATCGCCACAAAAACAGGCATCCCCGATCATATATACTAAATGGTGGCTGGCATGGCCTGGAGCATCCATGGCGAAGACTGACTGGTTGCTAATACGAATCAAATCCTGATCGCGCATAATTGATAAGTGATCTTCTTGAACCGGTATAAATTCTCCCCACAATGAGTCCATCATATCCCCGTAGAGACGGCTTGCACTGGCTAAAAGTCTCTCAGGATTAATTAAATGTGGAGCGCCATTCTCGTGAACATGGATCTGAGCCCCATTTTTTGCCCACCACCCCGCAGCTCCCGCGTGATCAAGATGGATGTGGGTAAGAAAAACATCTGTGACGTCTTCTGATTTGTACCCGTAATTATTCAATCCAGCAATCAGTGCATTGATGGTGGAACCTGGTCCTGTCTCTATAAGGATGCAACCGTTTGAATGGGGAACTAGATAGGAGCCTATTGTTCCAGGTGTTCCGCGAAAATTTAAGTCGATTGTGTGAATTACAGGATCATGCATATAATCTCCAAATGACGCATTTAGTTTTTATCCGGATTTACTAGCGGATAGAACATGAAACGTTCCAGATTCAACCAGACATGAGATATTACCAAATATTTCATTGATTATACGGTCGTAAGGGATGAATCGATTTGCGACAATACTTAATTGTCCACCAGGATTAAGTGCTTGATATGATTGTCTGATCATCGCTTCCGCGATCTGAAAATCAACGGCCTGACCTGTATGGAAGGGGGGATTGGAAAGAATGAGGTCATACTTACTTGAGCCAATCGGATCTAATAAATCACCGGTAAAAAGTTTTACATTACTTATTCGATTAATTGTAAGTGTTTCTTTGCACGCGGCAATTGCTAACAGGTCATTGTCTATTAAATCGACCCAGATTGCTCCCTGAGTTGCCGCGAAGAGGCCAATCATCCCATACCCACAGCCAACATCCAATACTTTACTCTCAGGACTAATATTGATAATGCTCAAAAGCATTTCTGTTCCAATATCCAGGTGATCAAACGAAAATACCCCTGGCAAGCTCCGGATTTGATAACGGTGATCAGAAATAGAAACAGAAAATTCAATCCAGGTTCCCGGCGCTATTCCAGGTAGGTGCGCCCAAACAGGTAAGGGTGGTCCATTCAATTGTTTTACATGATGGCTAATCCGATTCCCCTTTTTATAAGCCATAATATATCCATTACCAAATAATTCCACCGCATCCTTAATGGATGATTGAATTCCAACCTGATTCGAGCCTGATATATATATACTTCCTCCATCTTTTAATGCCTGATAAGCTTGGAGCAACCATCTACGCATGAGTTTCCTGCCTTTTGGTATTTGAATAAAAACAGTATCATATTTTTCCCATACAGTTTCCGGCAGGACGACATCGGTTATCAGATCTACGGATGAAATGTTGTTAGCTTCCATGGTTCTGCGGGTCATCTCAAGTGCGATATGGCTATTATCCATCACAGATAAATGTCCATTACTCTGTTGACGAGCAATATATACGCTTAATGCTCCGTGATGACAACCCATTAATAAAACGCGATCTGAAGGAAGCCATCTTGGATACTTTGCTAATAGTTCAGTAGCTGGTTGTAGCTGATTCCAATATGGTAAACCGGGTTTTGAAACAACTTCTATAACCTCGTTGCAGAGATTTACAGAGAATTGTTTTATTTGTTCATAGGGTTGGGAGGATATTTTTATCATCTTAGAAAATTATTCGATATCAGAGGTATGATGAAAAAACATCGCCTTCATCCTTTATCAGGACTGTCGATGGTTGATTGAGAACCCAACCGACAACAATCAGATCTCCTAGACTTCCGGCAGCATTGAAGGTGGCGATTATTAGCAAATATAGGATCATATGGGGAGGTGCAAATAGTGCGAGAAAAATGGAAGTGATAGAAATTATCAGAAATGGAGACAAACCGACCATAATATATTGTAATCTTGGCAGGTACCAGTCAGGTGCAGCTGCAAAAGCATATCCAGGTTTAAGGGCAAACTTTGGCATTTCTCGGGTGAAGAACCAAAAAAACATCCCATGTATCAGTTCATGGAGAGCTAGCATAAAAATGATTGAAAGGATACAGAATAATAACTCCAAGGTTGAAAAGGAATAAAATAATTCCAATAGCCCACCACGAATCAGACTGAGGGGGCGGAAAATGTTGATCAGATAAGAGAATAACCATCCATAAACCACCAGAAGAAGGATTGCAGCCAAATTCATCCAAATCACAGTCCGTGGATTGGATAGTGAAAGGGTTTGATGAGGGTGATAATTGTCAGGAATATTTTTTAGAGCAGGCACACGCTAATTATATCTTTCCCCATGGGGTTGACGAAAGTGTAAATTGCGGCTAAAATTTAGCCTGCTTAAACCCGTCTCCCAAATGGAGGCGATTTTTTTGCCATTAGGTGTTTTAATAGCTAGCTGTCGACACAGCACATTACCAAATGGCTCATCTCAACCGGTGGATACCGGAATACACAATCAGAGCGAGGGTAACCCTCATTAAGAATATTGAGTGGTGAGAGGCGCTCGAGGAAGGTAATAATGGAAGAGGTAATACTTAAAGCTAATCGCCGTAACGTGTTGGGCAAGCAGGTAAAGGCGATCAGGAGGGAAGGACGACTTCCCGCGGTGATCTATGGTCACTATATCGATCCAATTTCAATTGAGTTAGATTTACGAGATGCTTCTAAAAGTCTAACAGGGCTTGCACCATCAGCTTTGGTAACGGTTGATGTTGAAGGCACTCCGCATAAAGCACTTGTCCGTGAAAAACAACGAAATAAGATCACTGGAATACTCCTGCACATAGATTTTCTAGCGGTTTCCATGAAGGAAAAACTCCGCTCACAGGTATATATGGAAATCGTAGGCATGTCTCCGGCAATCAAAGATTTCAATGGCGTTCTTGTAACCGGATCTGATGAAGTGGAGGTTGAATGTTTACCACAAGATTTACCGGAACGGATTGTGGTGGATACTTCAGGTTTACTAAAAATTGGTGATGGGATTTATGTACGAGATCTGGTAGTACCTGAAGGAGTAAAAATCCTGGAGGATCCAGATACAATGGTAGCATTAATCACTGCTCAAGCGGCTGAGGAAGTAGAGGTTGCTCCAGTGGTCGAAGAGGTGCTAACCACGGAACCAGAGATCATTGAGCACGGAAAGAAAGAGGAAGAAGAAGAAGAGGCAGAGTAATCACTGGCGGGCGATCAATCGCCCGCCAGTTTTTTATATAAAATATCAATCAGCCGAACCATAATTTCTGCACTTACCCCCCATAGTAGCTCATCTTTATAAGGATGAAAATATATCACGGGAAAATTATCTTTCTGAAGAATTTTTGCTAAGGCTTCAGGAATGGTTCGATTACGACGTTCATGATTATTTGGATCAACTAACCAATTCAAAGGGATTGAGAACACCCGGCTTACTTCAGTCTCTTCAAGTTGGAATATAAATGGCCAGGGTATTACCCCAACAATTGGAGTGACTATATAATTAGAAATTGTATGTAAGGTCTGCATCCTGCCTAAGATCCTCACTTGTGTTGGATCTAATCCAATTTCTTCTCGAGCCTCGCGTAGGGCTGTCATTTCTGGAGTTGTATCCGTTGGATCTGCACGACCTCCTGGAAAAGCCACTTGACCCTGGTGCTCAGCTACTGAATTAGTCCGACGTGTGAGCAAGACCTGCCAACCATCAGCTTCATCTCCAGAGGAATGATTGAGAAAAAGAGGAATCAGAACTGCAGCAGGTCTTGGAGTATTGGTAATTAAATCCCATAATTTTGATGCCTCAGGTTGAGTGTGGAGAGCTTCACTTAATCGCTGAGTGATATATGCTTCGGTAAACGTTAGCGAATTCATTTAATAAATTTTTGTGTGATGACTCGTTGAGTTACTCTGTAAGTTCTTCGGGACGGGCTGAGGTATCAAAATTTGATAACTCTGTTACTATCGATCTAGAAAAAACTAGATAACCAGTATGAGCAACCATTCTATCCGTGGGGCGCAACCGATCTGCAACTGCTTTGTAATAACGCAGCAAGATTTCACATACCTCAATAAAAGCAAAATTTGACCGACGGAGTGCAATTAACAAGGTCGAAACCTGGTTCGTTGTGGGTAAAATACTTCCGAGGTACCCACCTGGTTTTAATGCTTCTTTCGCTTGAAGAATATAATCTTGAGGATTTGGTAAATCCAAGAAGACTGCATCCACATTCCTTTCATCGAAGCCTTCTGAAATATCCCGTAATTTAAATTCCACCCGATCAGCCAATCCAAGACGGTCTAAATTCTTATGTGCCAGATGCTGGAACTCAGCCCTGGACTCATAGGTGGTCACTTTTCCTTGTACGCCAACCGTAAAAGCCAATGCTGTCGTAAATGATCCAGAACCGGTGCCAGCTTCTAGAACATGCTTCCCTGGACCTATATCCATAGATATCAGGATAAAACCAATATCCTTCGGATACATAATCTGGGTATTCCGGCGGGTTTCAATCAGGATATCAGCCAACGACGGTTGTAGAAGTACAAATTGACTACCCAAATGAGAGAAAACACGGCTGCCCCAAGGTTTTCCCATTAAATCATTATGGTTCAGGAAGCCCCGGTGAGTCTCAAATTTTCCATCGGGGACCAGACGGAAGATAAACCTTTTATTTTGAGCGCTGATCAATTCAGCAATGTCACCTTCTTGAGCAACGGCAGTATTAATGGTGTTCATTATTGGCTCAGGTGTTTTTTGAAGAATTCGGTGATAGCGTTGTAACAGGTTATTCGGTTTTCTAATTTCAATACATCATGACCTTCATTCTCAAACATTAAATACTCCACGTCTTTTCCCGACTCCCGTAAATGATCGACGAGATCATGAGATTCCTGCTCAATCACCCTTGGGTCATTCTTACCCTGGATAACGAGTAAAGGGCATTTTATCTGGTCAATGTAGGTTCGGGGTGAACGTTCCACCAAAAAATCATGATCTTTTATTGGATCACCAAGAGAAACTGAAAAGTATGGCTTCCAGGTTTCAGGTAAACGATCGCTGAATGTCAACAGGTCGTAAGGACCAAACATATCCACCGCAGCGGACCATAATTCAGGATGACGGGAAGCCATAGTCAGGGTCATATATCCCCCATATGAACGACCAACCACGCCGGCCCTGGTTGTAGCTATTCTTGAATCATTTTTTAAGATTTTCATGGCGTGTACATGGTCGAGACGGTCATTTCCACCCCAGTCTCTATCGACGCGTTTGATGTAATCTAGACCATAACCCGAACTACCACGGACATTAGGAACAAAAACTGCAAATCCATTCAGAGTTAGGAATTGGATCAGAGGCATGGAAAACCAGGCAAAATCAGGACGTTCCTGACCCTGTGGTCCTCCGTGTATATAATAGACCAGTGGATAAGGAGCTCGAAGCTCAGAATTTATTGACGGCAGGTATAACCGGGCGGAAATCCTTAAACCATCAAAGGAATCAAATGAGGCATCTTCACCTTCCGATAGATCCGAGACAGGAATGCCTAAAACCCGTTCATGAGTATGTGAAAATATCTTGGTCCTTTTCTTTCCTTCGAGGGTAAATAATTGGGTGGGTGAGGTGGCTGTGGAATGGCTCAGGATGTACTTATCAGATTCTTTCTCATAATTAACTGATTCCAAGACACCATTTGATATTTTTCCTTTCCCAATGATGGAATCAGTTATTTTGAATACAAGTTTTTTATCATTGAAGATACCTTCGTATAGCCAAGTGCATCCACCGATGTTGTATTCAAGCAGATAAGTATTTTTCCTGATTGAGTGGCATTTAACTAACTCACCTTTACCGGTATGTTGTACCCCGATGATCGAAACAGGCTTTACTTTTCCAGGATGGTCTAGGTAAATATAACCCAGACCCAATTCATCCTTAAATAATGATGTTATTAAAAGTAACCCACGACCTTTGGAAGTAAAATGTGTGCAATTAATTGAATTTAACTGAACTGACTGGTCAGGTTTTCGTTCTTCCATGGGGGTGCCATAGATTAATCTGGTTTTTTGTTTGTTTTTCTCCCATAAATAAACCACATTATCACCGACGGAATATCCATCGATGATGGTGACTTTGGAGTGTTTCTTATTATGAGAATCGGCGAAGGCTCCCCATCGGCTTTCAGCAAGCTTCACTAATTCACCAGTTTTCAGGTTAGCCTGGAATGCTTCATTCATCTGTTCGGTTCGGGACTCGGCTAAAAGATAGCAAATTTGTTCGTTTATATCACATGGCCCAAGATGTACACGGTAATTTTCAAAAAAACCATTAAAGGATGTTTCAGGATAACCACCATTTATTGAAATCAGCATCGGTTGATAGTTTTCATCCCCATCTTTATCTAACATGATCAAGATTTTATTGAGCTTAGAAAATACAAAGAAAGATTTTCCTTCTATGAGGTGTGGATTTTGTAAAGAAATACCAGGGGGTAATAAAGGCGCAGGAACGCTTCCACCATAATCCATGGCATACAGACTTAAGCGACCGCTCAGATTGCTAATAAAGAAAATTCGATCCTCTACCAGTTGCGGTGAAATAAATAATCTTGCGGAAAGAAAAGAATCTATTCTTGTCATATTGATCTCCCTTTATAATCTAGCGGTTTTTTTTATAAATTAATTGTACCTTTAAAACTGAGCATTTTCTCAATTTTGGATTGTAATTGAAAGATGAGTGGCAGCTTAAAGCCTTGACGAAAATAAATATGACTGATAAACTGCACATCAGTTTATGTGGCACGTGTGTTCTTTCTGGAGTTCATGAAGAACCGGTCTGAACAGGAAGTGCAGTTTGGACCGGATTATTTTATTAATACACCGACATGAACGCGTTTGACACAGGTAGCCAAAGAAATAATCATTAGTAAAGCAAGGAGTAGAAAAGATGACTGAACGGGTAACAGGTACTGTCAAATGGTTCAATGCGAGCAAAGGGTATGGCTTCATTGAACGAGCGGATGGTCCGGATGTGTTTGTACATTTCTCGGCAATCCAATCTGAGGGTTTTAAAACTCTAAATGAAGGTCAAAAAGTAGAATTCACCATTGAGCAAGGCCCAAAAGGTCTGCAGGCGGCAAACGTCATTAAACTAGCAGAATAATTTCTCCCCTGAAAATTGCATACCCCTCACATTGGTGAGGGGATTTTTTTTAATTGGTTTTCTTCTCAGAGTTAACCAGGCTTAACCAATAACCGATGAAGAGCATGATTAAACTCCCGAGAGTTGCTGAAACAATGTGTAGTTGACCGAGCGTGTCGAAGGTAAAGTTTAGTAAATTCCCGATAAATTGACCCACCCAAAAACCGATCCAAGAAAGGAGAAGATACAACAACAAGCGACCAGCATTCCCTCCTCGCAATAAATGAAATAAAGCACCATATAGGGTTGAAAGGATGAGACCAAGGATCAGGGTTGGAATGGACATACAGTCATCTTTCTAAATAAACCACATCATTATATTTATCAATAATTCCACCACCAAGGCAGATGTCACCATTATATAATACTGCTGCCTGACCGGGGGTTATACCAGAGACCAGGTTTTCAAACTCAATTCGAATTGAGTTTTCGTTGATTACACTCACAAAACCAGATACATCACGTGCATTATAGCGGATTTTGACAGATGCATTAAATGATGAGGCAGGGGGTTGGCCTTCAATCCAATTTACTTGATCGGCAACAAGATAATTATTCCCCAATTCTTCTCTTGAGCCGACAATTAATATATTTCGAAGAGTGTCTTTTGCAAGAACATATAGAGGAACTGGTGCTGAGATATGAAGCCCTTTACGTTGACCAATCGTAAAAAAAGCCAAACCCTGGTGGTTTCCGAGAACTTGCCCATTCTGGTTCATAATCAGGCCAGGATTTACAGTATCCGGAGCATATCGGGTGAGGAAACGACGGTAATCTCCATCCATACCAATAAAGCATAAATCCTGACTATCGGGACGATCCGCTACGGGCAAATTAAACTTGTGTGCCATTAACCTTACATCTTGTTTTAGATAATCACCCAACGGGAGAAGAGCGTGATTAAGCTGTGGTTGAGTTAAAACATGTAAAACGTACGACTGGTCTTTCGAGGGATCGACACCGCGCGATAAAAGGATAGAATGTTTTGATTTTTTGATGATACGAGCGTAATGACCGGTAGCGAGATAATCAGCACCAGCAGCAAGGGCATGTTTTAAGAGAAAATCCCAGCGAACAATCCTGTTGCAAGCAAGACAGGGATTAGGCGTACGGTTGTGCGTATAGCCGTCTATGAAGGGGCTGACTACTGAATCAAAGAAAATTTGCTGCGCATCAATCACATAAAATGGGATCGAAAGAATTGAAGCAACTCGACGTGCTTGCGCCATTGAATCGGGTGTGCAACAGCGATTTGATTGCTCTGCATCTTGCTCGCTCCAAAGCCGAAGCATAATGCCAATCACTTGATAGCCACTTTGCACTAATAAAGCAGCTGCAACTGAGCTATCTACACCGCCACTCATAGCAATGGCAACCACAGGCTTCGGGCTCATATCTGTGGCTACCTTAGTTTACGTAGTTTAGATATGATCTTTGGCAATACCGACAAGAAATACTCGACTTCAGAGGAGGTTGTATAGTTTCCTAAGGTGACACGTAACGAACCTAATGCCCAATCATGGCTTATACCTAGATTCGTTAATACATCCGAAGGTTCAGGATTCCCGGTCTTACAGGCTGAGCCTGAGGAACAAGCAATCCCATCAACATCCAGCATCATCAAAAGAGCATTTCCATCTATATCTTTAAATACGAAGCTAGCATGATTAGGGAGTCGCTCAACGGGGTGTCCGGTCAATTGCACATCCGGTATTTCCTCAAGAATGGAACCAATTAAATGGTCACGCAAAGGTTTTACGGATGAAATTCGATCTTCCTTCCTCAATTGAACTAATTGTAAGGCTTCAGCCATACCGACAATATATGGAATATTCTGGGTTCCTGCACGAAATCCAAATTCCTGGTTACCACCCGTTTGGGCTGGAAGTATCGATAAACCCCGGCGGATATACAATGCACCAATACCTTTAGGTCCATAAAACTTATGGGCTCCAATGGAGATCAAATCGGTATGGAGCGAATTCACGTCCATTGGTAAGTACCCTGCAGCCTGCACAGCATCGGTATGAAAAATCACTCCTTTTGCACGGCACAACTTGCCAATCTCTGATATTGGATTGATGGTTCCAATTTCATTATTAGCATATATTATTGAAACAAGAGCGGTATCAGGGCGAATGCGTTTTGCGACATCCTCCGCACGCGTATGCCCAAATTTATCTATAGGTAAAATCTCAAGATCGAAGCCAAAGATGTTTGAAAGCTGTTGTGCAGTGCGTGTGACAGCGTGATGTTCCACTGGGCTAATTAATATATGTTGTGCACCGCGTGTTTTTTTTGCGAAAAATGCTGATCCTCTTAGTGCGAGGTTATCACTCTCAGTTCCACAAGAAGTAAAAACAATTTCGGACGGAAGACAGTGCAAGTTTCGGGCGACTGTATCCCGAGCATTTTCTAAAGCAGTTTCCGCGTATTGCCCATAACTATGGTTGGAGGATGGATTACCAAATGCTTCGTTAAAATAGGGAAGCATAACTTGTAACACACCTGGATCAACCGGAGTTGTGGCAGCATAATCGAGATAAATCTGCTTGTGTTGGATCATGGCGGTGATTATAACCGGGATTTTCTGATATATTAAATTGTGCAACCAAGTTTCAGGTCAAACGTAATTGCTTATATAATCTGTTGTCAATTATAACAACCAAGGCTATAATCAAATCTGAAAAATATTTAAAAACCAGTCAAATCCATGTGGAGGAAAAAATGAGTGATATAAAAGATCAGGTATATCAAAATGTAACGGGTGGCATGGATATTTTTAAAAAAATAGCTAGCAAAATCCCTGGATTTAAAGGATATGTCGAACAACAAAATCGCAGGGACTCGGATAAACTTATTCGAGATATGATCTATCGCCAATTTCGCGAGTATGAGAGCCGCGTATCCGACCTTCAAGTGGAATTTATTAATCGGGGTGAGATCAAATATACGGACGACCTGGAAAAAGCCGCGCTTCGATTACGGACTTTTGCGGATCGGGTACGGACCGCTCCGCGAGGCTATTCAAGCTTATTTGAAGCAGTAAAGATCAAGGAAGATGAACTTGCCAAATTATATGAGTATGATGCGACTCTACTAGATAAAAGTGAAGAAGTCGGCAGGGCAATTGATAACGTTCAAGCATCCGTTGGAACAGATGGATTACCAGCAGCAATAAAGAATCTACAGACAATATCTAAAGAATGCGTCAATGCTTATGAAAGCCGCCAGGATTTAGTGGCACTTGGTTAATCAAAAAATAAATTGATACTACTCTTATAGGAGGTCAGGTCATGGCTAGAATTTTTGATGTCGTTGAATATCCAGATGAGATGCGTGATGAAATCGTCCACCGATGGCCGGAATCTGGTTCAGGAGACATACGCATTGGCAGCCAGGTGATCGTACGCGAGGCTCAAGAAGCGGTGTTTTTCAGAGATGGTACTGCGCTGGATACATTTGGTCCAGGAAGGCATACGATAACTACACTTAATATTCCACTGCTTATTGACAAACTTGCTAATACGTTCTTCGGTGGAGAGACACCTTTCCCAGCGGAAGTGTATTTTGTCTCCATGAAAGAATTTGCAAATCAAAAATGGGGAACCCCACAACCCATCATTGTCCGCAATCCTGGGATGGGATTGGGTGTTGCATTATTACAAGGATTCGGAAGTTATAGCTTCCAGGTGAAAGACTCACAACAATTCGTAACACAGATTGTTGGCACCCAGGGAGCATATCGGACCGATGATATTGAAGCGCGTTTACGAGCCATGTTGCTTTCCAAGCTACAGGATCTACTTGGGGAAACTGCTGCTAAAAACGACATTCCGCAAATGATTAGTTTGACTGAGGAATTAGGTGCTGGAGTACGCGCAAAGGCAACTGAAGATTTCCAAGCAATCGGATTGTTCCTAAAATCCTTTTATATTGAAAATCTGAAACCTTCCAGCAAATCAGCTGAGGAATTGCGTGCAATGGGTATGCTGGATATGACCACTTATACTCAATTGCAAGCAGCGGATTCGCTACGAGATGCTGCTCAAAATCCTAGCGGTGGTGCAGGGTTAACTGCCGGGATTGGCGCTGGTGTGGGAATTGGACAGGTAATGGGTTCTGCGCTCCAGGGAATGACCGGTTCCTCTGCTATGACACCTGCCGGCGGACAACCACCCAGTGGTGCACCGACGGGTGCTGTACCAGATGTAATGACTCCGGGAGAGGCAGCTGCGTTCTTGAAAGTGTCAGAAGAAGATGTTGTCGCTGCTATAACTGCTGGAGATTTAAAAGCCAAGAAAATTGGCACCGCATACCGGATCAGCAAGGAAGCAGTCGAGGAATTCTTGAAAAGCTGATCGATGATGGATATAAAAACCGGTGCTTTTCATTAGCACCGGTTTTATTTATCCAAAGAGATCATTTACTTGTTGAATAATGAGCGGAGGTAAGATATTCTCTTTAGCAGATTTTCGAATAGTATCTTTTAATTTTTTCAAGGGAAGAGTTGGTATCGGGGTTTCTCCGACTTCCAAGATGGCTTTTTCATTCGTAAATACCAATACAGAACGTGGCTCAGGAATTATCTGATCAGGAAACTTCTTCTTTAAGAAGCGTGTAATTGCTTCAACTTCTGCCGGGGCATCTAAATCAGGGCGTCCAATCCCTTCTTGGGCAAGCGCCCGCATATACATCTGCTTAAATCCTCCTCCTTTCTGCTTCCAGCGACCTTTTTCAAAAACAATCTTCCCAACCTGGTAGTATGGCATGATGACCCATAAACCAGAAGGTCCAACCAATAGGTGGGCCGCAGGGGTAGTGTAATGATAAATTGAATATTGATCGTTCAAACCCTTTAAACCTTGGTCGATGAGCTCATCTGGGCGAGGGTGTCTTCCCCACCGATTACCAAAATAAAGTCCAATTTGTGAGAGGGCAAAACCTACCAATAATGCAAACCAGGCGAAGAATGAATAATTGGGGTAACGGAATGATACGAACAATCCACCCGCCAACACCAGCAAACCACCTATGGTTGCTATCTGACCTAACCTACCATTCCTCTTAATTAATTTATCATTGGTAATAACTTTCATGATTTCATCCTTTTAATTTGGGGAAAATATTAAGAATCGTATCTTTTTAGTATCAGGCACGCGTTTTGACCACCTAAACCAAAGGAGTTAGATAGCGCATATTGGACATGGTGTTTACGAGCTTGATTTGGAACGTAATCCAGGTCACATTCTGGGTCGGGTACTGAATAATTTATGGTTGGGTGAATGATACCATGGATGAGGGTCATCACACACACGATGGCTTCTAGTGTGCCAGCAGCACCCATGGGATGGCCGATCATTGATTTGCTGGAGCTTATTGCTAATTTATAAGCATACTCTCCGAAGACTGTTTTGATCGCTTTGGTTTCAACAGGGTCATTCAGAGGAGTAGAAGTTCCATGAGCGTTAATATAATCAATTTTTGTAGGTGGAATTCCTGCATCGTCCAACGCCCACCGCATAGCTCGGATCGGACCTTTTGCTTCTGGATCTGGCTGCACAATATGAAAAGCCTCCGAGGTAGTTGATTGCCCCACGATTTCCGCATAGATATGCCCTCCACGGTTTAATGCATGCTCAAGATCCTCAACCACTAAAGCTCCTGCTCCTTCGGAAATAATAAATCCTTCACGATTTGCATCAAATGGACGGCTGGCACTTTGAGGTTTATCATTATAGTTGAAAGGTATTGCTCTCATGACACAAAAACCAGCAACAGTAAAATCCCTGATCAAGGATTCAGTCCCACCGGTAATTACCAGATCAGCTTTTCCATGGCGAATAAGTTCCGTTGCTTCACCGATGGTTTGTGTACCGGTAGCACATGCTGTAACAACAGTACTATTGGGACCATGGCATTGAAATCGTTTTGCGATCAAAAAAGCTGTAAGATTTGGTATTCCAAAAGGGATAGTAAAGGGACTTACTTTGTTTATCCCTTGTGACCGAAGTGTACCTATCCCTTCATCGAATTGTTCGATTCCTCCGAGAGCAGTCCCAAATACAACAGCACATCGTTCAGGATCAGGCATAATGTTCGGTAGCCTTGCATCTTTCACTGCCTGGATAGAGGAAGCAAGGCCAATCTGTGCCGATCGTGGAAGGCGGCGAGCTTCTTTATGATCTATATATGATTCAGGATCGAAATCAGGGATTTCTCCTGCGATTTGACATGGTAGACTGGAAGCATCGAATTGGGTGATCCTGCGAACTCCTGAAATACCATTGATCAAGCCATTCCAGAATAAATCGACTGAAGAACCAAGAGGAGTGATGGCTCCCATGCCGGTGATTACCACCCTTTTTTTATTCATTTACTTTCCTTTATTTCGGAATTTTTCACGCTTTCTTGGATTGCAAATTGAATAAACTCGAGTAAATTCGCCTCAACAGCCTGGCGAGCTACCTTTATTGCGCTCACCAGGGCGTGAGCATTAGAGCGTCCATGCCCCACGAATACCATTCCATCAATTCCCAGAAGGGGAGCTGCACCAACTTCTCCGGGATCCATGATTTTTTTGAGCGAGTCGAAGGCGGGCTTTGCGAGCGCACCTCCAATCTTAGTCCTAAGGTTTCTGTAAATTTCCTCCTTTAACAGGTCAACCAGGAGCTTGGCGACAGCTTCACTTGATTTGAGCAGGATATTCCCGGTAAAACCATCCATAACTGCCACATCTACCAGCCCACCAAACAACTCTTTACCCTCGATGTTGCCAATAAAGTTCAGACCGCTCTTTTCCAGTAGCGGATAGGTCTCTTTGACCAATATATTGCCTTTGCCAGCTTCTTCTCCATTGGAGAGTAAACCTACGCGGGGAGATTGCCGGTCAAGTACTTTTTGTGCATAGAGTGAGCCCATCAGCGCAAACTGCAATAAGTACTCTGGCTTACATTCAGTGTTTGCACCGATATCTAACACCACGCAATGCCCACCTTTCACAGGGAAAAGAGCAGTTAAGGCTGGGCGCTTCACGCCTCGAATCCGGCCTAGATGGAACAGGGCAGTTGCCATGGCTCCCCCGGTATTCCCGGCTGTGATGAAAGCATCTCCATCGCCTGATTTTAAAAGATCCATGCCAATGGCCATTGAATTCTGGGCTTTTTTACGAGCGTTCTCAGCTGGTTTGTCTGTCATTTCGATGACCTCTGCTGCGTGAACGACGCGTACCTTATCACCTCCCAAGGCTTGTAAACGTGGTTCCAGCAGATCGGACGGACCGACCAGGATGATATCTTCCCTGAACAAGCGACTGGCATCGACCGCAGCCTGAAGTTCTGGTTCAGGGTGGTTATCACTCCCCATTGCATCTAATACGATACGCATGCTGTACTCCTTGCTTTTAGCTCGCTTGACAATCGCATGGAGCCGATTATAATACCAATACCTTTTGCGCTGGTGCTGGAATTGGCAGACAGGCATGGTTGAGGGCCATGTGCCGTAAGGCGTGGGGGTTCAAGTCCCCCCCAGCGCACACACTGAAATAAATTCCATGAGGAAATAAATGAATCAAATAGCGAAATTTCCCTCCATCGAATGGATGGATGTGATCAAAAATAAGTTAAATACGGATGTAAATTATGCCCAGATAGCTAAAAACTGGGAGGGTGATTTGCGTCTCGTTATTGAACCGGATGGATCACTTCCCGAGAAAATGTGGCTTTATTTTGACCTCTGGCATGGAAAATGCCGGGATGCGTATATTGAGGAACAGACATCTACTAAAAACCCCGTATTTATCTTGAAAGCATCCTATGGAAATTATATTAAGATATTATCCGGTGAGGTGGGTGTAATGCAAGCATTAATGACCAGAATGGTCTCTGTTCACGGCAGCATGGCATACATGATGCGTAATGTACCAACTATTCTCGATTTCGTACGCTGCTGCCAGGAAGTTACCCACAGTTGGATTTAAATCGCGAACATCAAGACAGGATTGTGGACAAATACATCTGTGTACGATCCTTACTTTTTAATCGCAGCCTCCATAATCTTTTGGATGCGTTCGATCATCCCGGCTGGATCAGGGTGTAAACCTTCAATTAGCAATGCATCTTCGTATATTTGATCTATGATCATATGACCCAACTCACCTTCTTGAGGTAGCAGGTTCAGTTGAATCAACATGGGATGTTCTGTGTTTAATTCAAGTATTTTTTTAGGGATTTGATAATCCTCCTGAACCATTCGATATACACGCTGCATCTCCTGGTTGGGCACTCCCTCCGGATCAACTAAGCGAGCAGGTGATTCGGATAGTCTATCGGTCATCCTTACGTCTGTTACCTTATCACCGAGTTGGGACTTGAATCTTAGGATGAGGGAGACCCACTCGCTTGGATCCATAGATGGTATTCTTTCTGCTTCCGGTTCTTTGTTTATCGGTGGAAGTTTAATATCTGGGGATGAGATATTGACCAGATCATGATCCTTATACTTTGATAACCTCACAACTAAAAACGGATCAACCGGTTCTGTTAGGAGAAAAACATCAAATCCATATTTTTTTATAATGTCCAGATGGGGGCTATAAATAATAGATCGTTCATCATCCCCTAAAATATAATAGATGTCTTTTTGATCAGGCTTCATTCGTCCTATATAGTCATCCATGGATGACCATGTGCTGATAAAATTCGTAGTATGAAAACGGAGCAATGGGTACAAAGGTTCGGGCTCGGTTTGTTCGATGGCTACTCCTTCTTTGATAAATCGTCCATACTCATCCCAGAATTGAGAATAATTTTCGGGTTCATCGGTTGCAAGTTTCTCAAGAGAAGAAGTAACTTTTGAGGTGATCAATTTCTTGAGATTTACCATAATCCGGTTTGCCTGGATCGTCTCTCGTGATACATTTAATGGTAAATCCTCCGTATCGACCACACCTTGAATGAAGCGGTAATATTCTGGTAGGACATCCCTACAATATTCTTGAATCAATACATTACATGAGTATAGCTTTACCCCATCTTCTTTACGTATAGAAAACATATTACGTTCGTACTTTGTTGGGATGTATAGGATGGCATACATCTGGACAGGTGCATCCACTGATAAATGGATATGGGTGAGTGGGGTTGAGAAATCCAACGTTAGTTGGTGGTAAAACTCCTCGTAATCTTTTTTCTCCACCTTTCGGGGAGCTTGTCGCCAGAGGGCAATTTGCCGATTAACTTGTTCCTTTTTCTCACCCAAGTAAATGGGGAACGGAATGAAGTCTGAGTGTTTCTTAATCACCTCACGTAACCGATCCTCTTGGGAGAATTCTTTCGCATCCTCTTTTAATTTAATAATGACTGATGTGCCTCGATCAATTTTTTGAGCAGGTTCGACAATAAATGTATCTTCTCCAGTGCAAAACCAAGATGCAGCTGATGATTCGGGTTTTTGGGAGCGGGAAATTACCTTAATCCATTCAGCGACCATAAAAGCTGAATAAAAACCGACCCCAAATTGACCGATAATATCGGTTATATTCTTCACTCCTTCTTCAGCTGCTCTTACGAATGCCCTAGCACCAGAATGGGCGATGGTTCCTAAATTCTCGATCAATTCGTCGGATGTCATTCCAATTCCAGTATCACTGATGGTCAATGATCCAGCTTGAGAATCGGCAGAAATCGTGATTGCAAGTTCAACATCAGGATCGAGTATGTCGCGATTTTTTTGAATTTCGAAGTTCATTCGGGTAAGCGCATCGGACGCGTTTGAGATCAATTCTCTCAGGAAAATCTCGCGTTCAGTATAAAGTGAATGGATAAGAATATCCAATAACTGGCGAGTTTCAGCTTTGAATGGAATAGGATGAACTTCTTCAGATTTTTTTTGTTCAGATTTGTCATTCATTATCTTACCCTTTCAGTGATTATCGGGTTAATTTCTTATATTGAATTCGATGGGGAATGTCTGCTGATAAACCAGATCGGCTTTTATGGTCGATCTCATAATCAGTGTAGTTACCGACAGACCAGTAGATTTGACTTCCACCTTCAAAAGCTAGGATGTGTGTAGCCACCCGATCGAGGAACCAGCGATCATGGCTTACAACGATTGCACATCCAGCAAAATTATCAATTGCCTCTTCAAGGGCACGCAATGTATTCACATCCAGATCATTGGTGGGTTCATCGAGTAAGATAACATTGGCTCCCTGGGTGAGCATTTTCGCTAGATGAACACAATTCCGCTCCCCACCAGATAGCGAACCTACTTTCTTTTGCTGGTCAGTTCCATGGAAATTGAAGCTAGCCACATATGCCCGCGAATTCATACGTCGAGTGCCAAGCAATATTGATTCTTCGCCTCTCGATACTTCTTCCCAGATGGATTTTTCATTGTTCAAAGTATCGCGAGCCTGGTCGACATATGCCAGCTGAACGGTCTCTCCAATTGAGATTTGTCCCCGGTCGGCTTTTTCTTGTCCAGTTATTAATTTTAATAAGGTAGTTTTACCTGCCCCATTCGGTCCTATTACCCCGACGATACTTCCAGCTGGAATACTCAAGCTCAGATCATCGATTAAAAGCTTATCTCCATATGCTTTTGACACGCCATTAAGCTCAATGACCCGATTTCCGAGTCTAGGTCCAGGCGGGATATAAATTTCAAGATTTTCGCGGATTTGCTCAAATTCCTGGCTTAGTAGTTTTTCATATGCACTTACCCTGGCTTTCCCCTTAGCTTGACGGGCTTTTGGCGACATGTGAATCCAATCAAGTTCACGCTCCAGTGTTTTTTGACGCTTGCTTTCACTTTTTTCTTCATTCTCGAGACGCTCTTTCTTCTGGTTTAACCAGGAAGAGTAATTGCCACGCCAAGGAATCCCATATCCTCTGTCAAGCTCCAAGATCCACTCGGCAACATTATCGAGAAAATAACGGTCGTGAGTTACAGCAATGACGGTGCCTTTGTATCGTTTGAGGTGCTGCTCCAACCATGCCACAGATTCTGCATCAAGATGATTTGTCGGTTCGTCTAATAATAATATATCAGGCTCGGTAAGCAATAATCGACACAGAGCGACACGGCGGCGTTCTCCTCCGGATATAACCGCAACGGGTGTATCTTCAGGCGGACAACGGAGAGCATCCATGGCGATTTCTAATCTGTTATCCAAAGTCCATGCATCCAGCTTATCTAGTTTTTCTTGAACCGCTGTCTGTTGGCTGATCAAAACATCATAATCAGCATCTGGATCACTAAACTTGTTGTTGATCAGCTCATATTCCTGAATTAGGTTAATTATTGGCTGAACTGCTTCCTCCACAACTTGTTTTACTGTTTTTTGAGCATCCAACTTAGGTTCCTGTTCTAATAATCCGACCGAATAACCACGCGCAAAGGCTAGATCACCAATAAAATCTTTATCAGCCCCTGCAATGATATGCAATAATGTGCTTTTACCAGAACCATTTAAGCCGAGGACGCCTATTTTTGCACCATAAAAGAACCCCAACGAGATATCCCGTAAAACCTGTTTGTTTGGAGGATAAATCCTCCCCACTTTGCTCATTGAGAAAATTACCTGTTGATCATTCATTGGATAATCCTGATTTATTGAAGTGGAAATACAGCCATTATTAGCCAGGAAGTAAACATAGCTCCAGACATTGCGTATGCCCAGATTCCATGTTTTGAAGATATAACCAGCATGTGCAAACCTATCAAGACAGGGACTAGTGGAAGGATGATGTATAAGAAACTAAGATCCGGGTTGATCCTGATCGCAAGAAGAAGGCATAGAATGATCGTAAAAACCTGAAAAATCCACCACCCCAAAAGGCTGGCAGGTTTGGATCCTTTAATTGCATATCCAATAACAAAAAACCATGGAAGGAGGATGATCGAGCCAGGAAACCATAAAAGGAAACGGACAGGTGTAAGTATCCAGGGTAGCCAGATGAAATTACCCAGTAAACCTACTCCCAACCACAAACCTGCAAAAGCGATAAGTCCACGAACTAACTCTCTAGGTGCTGGCTTGGAAAATTGAGGTCGGAGTATAAGCAAGCTAACTATTCCAGCCACACCAAACCAAATTATCAGATACCCACCAACCAATAATCCAAGCATTTGGTTTATTTTTATTCCGCCCAGACTTATTAACCAAAGAATAATTGTGGCAGAAATACCGCCGGTAATTACTGCCAGAATCCTGAGCCATAAAGGTCTTTTGTAGGTCAAAATTTGATCTGAAGCAGGCACTAGGTTAATAATCGCATTGGTTAAAAGAATAAATCCCAGTATGCCTAATCCATACCAATAGATCCGCCGATCAATATAATCTGAAGCATCAGGTTGTAATCCAAAGGTCTCGCTCAACCATAATCGGGCAATCCGATGAGCATTTGGTGAGAAAAGGATAGAAATGTGCTCAACATCAGGGATTATGACCAATTTACGCGCAGTTCCATTTGATATCTCACCACCTAGTCCGCCTGATAGAGCCAATAATTGTTCGGCGTTACTCAGGAATTGAGGTTCCAGGCTGCCTGCCATTAATAACAAATTATGGGGTAGGTCGGGAGTTACTATTTGATCAACAGGTGAAACTGCAATGGCTGCAGCTGTATCGGGATGAGCAATACCATATGATAAAGCGGCACCACTTCCCATTGAATGCCCTAAGATGGCAACACGTTTGGTATCGATTAATCCTTTGTTTGCAGCTGCTTCGAATGCAGATTCGGTATCCGCAAGTAAATTGCCTGAACGAACCGTAGAATTCAATGGGTTGGGATTTCTACCATGACCCTGAAAATCCCATGATACTGTTGTAAAACCAGCGTGTGCAAGTGTTAATGCAAATCCACGCATTAGTACAGACGAGCCTGCAAAGCCATGAGCAATAAGCACAGTAGGTCGTGAGGCTGGATCAACATTCGAGGGAGAAATGATTGTGATCGGTGGATTTGAAGCGGGCAGATTAATTATGTCGAGCCCAATTTGAGCTGCATATATTTGCCAAATTGCTATGATTATAAAAAATAGTCCAAGCCCCAAGAACAATGCCGATTTCTTGCGCATTATCTTTGCCTCAAACACACACAATTTTTTGCTGTGAATTTTATAAACCACATAAATAGAGAATAAAAATTAGAGAGATGTGAGATTATGTGATGTTCACTCGAGTACCCAATCCCCTTTGTTCCCAATCTCGATGATTCTGGATTGGAGTTTTAAAAACCGGGGTCGTCCATCGGAATAACCATTTTGCTTCATCGGTTCTCATATTGACACACCCATGACTCATCTGTAAACCAAAATTGTCGTGCCAATAAGTGCCATGGAAAGCATTTCCGGGTGGTGACAGGAAAAAGCACGTCCAGGGAACTCCGGGCAGATCTGATCCATCAGCAGCCAAGTCACCATCCCCCATGTGTTTTGATGGCATCTTTGATTGGATATTAAACTGACCCCGAGGTGTGTCCCACGGCACACCATTGGGGTCCGGTCGCTTATTAAGTCCCGAAGAAATGTGGGTTGAAAATACTATTTTTTCTCCTTCATATGCGATTAGAGTCTGGTTTTGAATAGATACTTCGATGCGCTTCTCATGGGGAGGAATGTCTGGTGAAATTGGACTTATTTCTTCATCTGGGATGATCCGCATATGATCGGCAGGTACATGATACTGGTCTTCGCGCAATTCATCATACAGACGGTACCACGGAGCACCATCA
The DNA here is from genome assembly GCA_963777935.1 of uncultured Chloroflexia bacterium. GTDB lineage: Bacteria > Chloroflexota > Anaerolineae > Anaerolineales > UBA4823 > FEB-25. Next base: position 910,616 of record CAVZSL010000002.1, on the reverse strand, counting down.
GGTCCCTCATCTACACCCACACCCCAATGTGTGGATAGGTAATATAATCGGCTTCTACGTTGCCAGCCATTCATAATGCTATATTGATAAATCTGTGTATACGGGACAGTGACCTCACATAACTGACCACTTTCGGGGAGGGATTCAACTGGGGTGTTATATCTATATTTTACTTTTTGTATGTAAGCACTGTGGATATAGCCTTCCCATATGCGGTACCAAATGGGATTGTAGGGTGGACCATCTTGCGGTGTCAATGAATAATAAAGGTTCTCCAATGTATCTCGCCGCAAGTAGGCTACAGTCTCTCCTTGTGGCCAGGTGGGTTCTTTAAACACACTCACCGTATCTCGGGTTACCCGACCAATTATTCCACTTGGGTGGGAGGAATCATCGGGAGACGGCGGAAATGGATTTGCAGCCAGAGATGATAGAGCCAAAAAACCTAGCTTGAGAAAATTTTTCCTAGAAATGCGATTATGCATAGTGTAATTTTAATAACCAAGCCCGAAGTCGACAAGGAAGATAATATTAGTGCTTCTTAATATTCATAAATATAATGATCATTCATAAAAAATTAAACGTTCAGTATCAGCGTTGAGGTAGTATCGCCGAAATGCTGCACTTTCATTAAGAGCGGTGTTGAGGAGTATTGAAATCGTATGCGTATCATTGTTGAATAGTTTAGTGCCGGGTTGGATCAGGATATCATCATCAGTGATTGATTTTATGGAAATGTGACCGCGATTCTCCAACCATTCTATTCCAATTTTTATAGTTGAGGTTTTTTGGGCAGTTGCTGCTGCCAATGATGATAGCGAAGTTTTCCCGTCTGAATATTTTATGTTATATTTTAGCAGACCTAACAAGCGCTTTAAAAATCTTTCAGGTTCATCCATCCCTACATTTATCCCAAATAAATATACTTTTGTTGGCTTAACGCAATTAATCGCAGCATGAAGCTCAGAAAATCCCGGTGGTATTGTCCAAATAGCCAATACATCAGATGGAATTAGAGAATAGCGGTCGAGGCTGGCAGCGCCTGATTGGGTGTCAGCTTCTCCCCAAATTAGGATGGTTTCTTCAGCTTGTATTTGAGTAATTTTATCCAATGGCCTAGATTCATCCCGTAAATCAATTACTTTAATGAATTGTTGCTTGGATGCCATCTTGACTGCTGGAGCTTCGACCAACCGGTAATCAACCCATTCCACCTGGACATCCTTCTGGCCGCGATAGGTGCTAGCTCGAACAGAATATGCCAGGTCAAAAGTAGATTCCGGTAAAGTGTACCCTGAACCCTGCCACCAGATGGCGCGTTGTGTATTTCCATGCTCATCTTCGATGGTTACCTGTAAATGGTCATCATTACGACCTACTCCAGCATAACCGGTCAATTTCAGATTTCGGGTTGCGATTACCAGTGGAGGATTACCTGCTCCAAAGGGAGCCAATCGTTCCACTTCTTCAACCAGATCCAAGGATAATTCTGGCAGGCTCAAATATCCATTAATTTGCAGGTTTTTTTCCTTTGTAATACCAACACCCAAGGCTAAAATTGTTTGTGAGATAGCTTTGCGGAACTCTGGAATACGGTTTTGGTCGATGGATAATCCTGCTGCCATTGGATGACCACCGAAATCCTTTACTAATTCACGGTTGGCTGCAATAGCTGATGTGATATTTATTGTTTCAATTGACCTCGCAGAGCCACGTGCATCTTCGCCTGGGGGTGTCGAAAATAAAATTACCGGTCGGTGGTACTGCTCCATCAGCCGTGAGGCAACAATACCAATTACACCCGCCGGCCAGCCGGGATGAGAAAGAACTAAAATTGGATTTTCCAGTAATTTTGGGTCCACAGACAATTGGTTTTTAGCAGCCTGGTAGACTTGATCGCACAATAATTTTCGTTGCGCATTCATACCTTCGAGCTGCAAAGCAAGAATGCGCGCACGACCTATGTCGGTTGTTGTGAGTAACTCCACAATTTGATTTGCATCATGCAAACGACCGATGGCGTTCAATCTTGGTGCGAGTATAAAACCTATATGTTCTTCGGTCAGATTGGTTGGATCTAAATCAGATAATTCCATGATTGCTCGCAGACCTAGTCTTTTGGAAGCGCGTAAAGAAATTAATCCGCGCTGGAGAAGATATCGGGTATCACCCTTTAGAATCGCAACATCTGCAACGATACCCATTGCGACTAGATCAAGATATTGGATTTCTTTCAAGTCATTTCTTTTTTTATGAAATAGCTGTTCAATAACCTTAAACGCAACCCCAACCCCCGGGAGGGAACTCAGCGGATGTTCTAAAGGCAAAACCTTTGGATTAACGATAACATCCGCCTTTGGCAACTCGGAGGGAAGGTCATGGTGGTCTGTTACCAGAACAGGAATTCCTTGTTCTTGGGCATATTCGATGGATTCATGCGATGAAATACCAGTATCACAAGTAAGGATAATTTCAACACCCTGGTCGATAAATTGCCGAAGAGCGATCATGTTAATACCATGTGATTCTGAGGATCGGATAGGAATATGGAAGATTACGTTCCCACCCAAGTCGCGCAGGGCTGAGACGAAAATTGTTGTGGCAGTCTGCCCGTCAACATCAAAATCGCCCCAAATACCGATTTTTTTATTTCTCTCGATTGCAGCAAGAAGAATATCTGTTATTTCTTCCACACCTGGCAATTGTAAAGCAGAGGTGGGTTGGTAAAATTCAGGGAGCAGAAAAGCCCTGGCAGCATCCGGATCGGTTATTCCGCGCTGATAGAGTGTATTACTAACCAACGGATCTCCACCAATGGATTGAATGAAGGATAATGGTACGGATGTATCAGTAGGCTCTAACCAGTTTCTAGACATAAATGGTTAAAACTCGATTTCCCCGATTTGGTCATAATCGAGAGATACATCATCTGAGGATCTATCTGTCTCCTGCAGCTCATCAATATCGGGGAGTTCTCCAGGTTTTATACCGCGATTGCATAATGAGCGGTACGTGCAGAATTGGCAGAGTTTTATATCCGGTGTAAGTGGGAAAACTATTTCAGATTTTTGGCTGACTGCAGTTATCAGACTTTCCAGGTATTTGGCATCTGATATATATTCTAAATCATGATAATTAAATTGTTCCGGTTGTTCAGGATAATTCGTGAACCAATAAATCATCTCAATAAAACTTGGATCGGCTTGGATTCCATCGGTGATAGATGAATTCGCCTGGCTCAGTACGTATGGATAGATATGGGTTTGCAAGCGGTCTGACAACCATTTCTGCTTGGGACGGATTTTGGATGTCTTCCAATCAATAATAAGTAATTTTCCATCTGGCTGAACAACCAATAAATCATACTTTGCGACCATTCTATATTCACATATTGGAATGGACAGGGATAATTCAACAAAACGCCTTGCTCCAGTAAGAAATATTGCCTCAAGATGGTCCCCTCTGAGTGAGTGTTGATAATTTATCCACCACATATTCATGATTTCATCGTTACCCAGCGATTGTTCAATTTGCGATACAGGAATGCCGGTGAGATGTTGATGCACAATATTATGAAATCGCGATCCCTGATCCATCATGCGTTCGTATTCGATGAATGGTTCGGCTTCCACAGCAGGCCAAGCCTGGTGGAGCAGGTAACGTAATTGGAATCTTCGCTGGCAATCTACATAATCTTGAAGATTACTTTGGTTGAAAATAAAATCTTTAGGAATTGTCATTGATTCAGCGTTCCTTTTTTTTCAAGGTAGGAATACAACTCAATCATGGGAATCGATGGTCGGGATTCACCTTTGCGACCATTATTCCATGTAATAATCAACTCCTTTTTAGCCCGTGTAATACCCACATACAGGAGCCTTAATCTTTCCCGAGCATAATCCAATCGAGCTTGTTCCGTTGGCTTACCTTCTACATACCAAAGATATTCATCTCCGGATATTAGTGTATCTAGCTGAGCAAGCGTTTCAGCGTCAATATTTAAATCATCTCTGATGAACCACTTCTCCGAGATATAAGGATCACCATAAGTTCCCGAAGGAAAATCGTAATTATTTACCGACATAAGATAAACACGATCCCATTCCAACCCCTTTGCCTTATGCATGGTTGATACAATTACTTTACCTTTGTATTTATCCGGTTCGAAACCAGAGTCACTATCACTAAAACCCAAGAAGCGCCTCTCATTCTTGGCAATAACGACTAACTCATCGGATAGCTCATTAAGCCTCCAATCAGGATGAAGATCTTGAGTTCTCGCTAGAAGGACAGACAGCTTATGTGCGATTGCTAATTCAGCTGGATCGGTTAGAAGGTCTTGTGCCAATGTAAGCACGATCTGGTCGATAGGAAGCAACACAGAGCCTTGCCATCGCCGAATAATATTGCGAAATTTTAACAGCTGATGATGGATTTCTGGCGCGGAGGTGGATATATTACTGTGTTCTAGCCAATCTCTTTCGATAAATGGCCAAATGTACTCTTCTACATGTGGAATTTTATGCAAAATCTCAGCAACATGTTCAATCTTAGCTTTCTCTTCTTCATTCTGGCGATTATCCCGTTTCCATACTTTATAAACCATGGCTAGCTTGTTGGATGATGCTGGGTCTGCAAGGTAACGTAAGATATGTCCAAGGCTTCCAGCTGAGAAGCGAGTTGTACTAGAACTACGTAACAGATCATCGTAATAGGGAAGATTGCGTTTTCTAAGCTCATCCACCAAATCAAACGCACGCAAATTACGTGGAGCCAGCACAGCAACTGTAGAATCCTGATGGTCAGGAAGCCAACTTTCTAAGCTATTTGCTACAGCTTGAATTTCCTCTGCAGGGGTGTATTTATTCGTAGAAATATTAATATAAGTTCCCACATCAGGTGGATTAGGTTGTGGGTCGTTCGCAGACGTTGGCTCAATCAAAGGCGAAGTTTGCAACGCATCTCGTAAATCTTCCACTGGATGTTCTGACTGGCTCCATAGGGCAAGGTGATTTGCAAGGTCAATTAAACTTAGAGTAGAACGACCTGAATTAGGTAACTCTTTCTGAATAACACCTGGCTGTTTTAAAAATCTTCTTAGATATTCGGGATTGGCTGTTGTAAACGTCTCATAAATTGCCTGGTTGGGATCACCAACTCTCACCCAATTTCCATTTTTACCAGTTAACAGGTTGAGTATCTCTTCTTGTAGCAGGCTGCTGTCCTGTGCTTCATCTTCAAGAATAAATGGCCAATGGTGCCGTAAGCGCTCCAGGAGAGATGCATCCCATTCTAAGGCTGAAAGGGCCAAGCGGATGAGATCATCAAAATCCACTGCTGCACGATAGCTGAGCGCATTTTGATAGTTTTGATACATTTCCACTCCCATTTCAGCTAATCGTAATGGCATCGGGAGTGATTGGATGCGTTCTTTAAGGCGATCAGGCGTGTACCGATGATCTTTTGCATAACGAATAAAACTAAGGGCAACTTGTTTAACCAATTCCGGGAGCTTGTTGCGATTTACCCAATCTCTTTTGGCAGCCTCCATGGTTGGATCCAAAAAAGAATCCAATTCACCTGGGTGGCTTTTTAACCAAGCTTGAGCGACACCATCACGGATTGAATCAGATTCTCTTTCGTCAATTATCTGAAAATTAGTATCCAAACCCAGCAATTCCGGGCGTTCACGGATAATATCATTTGCCAAGCCGTGAAGGGTGCGTACACGGTAGCCGATATTGGGAATCAATCCTCTTGCTTCGATAAATGTGCCGATGCGTGTATAAAAATTATCGACTGCTGAGTTGATCAAGGTAACGATGAGTATCTCTTGACCTTCCAATAAAATCTGCCGTTTCAAAATATCTGCTGCCAGGTACGATAATGTCCAGGTCTTCCCGCTGCCAGGTACAGCGGATATGCCCATCCTGCCTTTCGTATAGGATAATATCTCTTGTTGTTTGGGGCGAAGTTTAAACAAATATGACCTCTCTCAGTCAACCGCTGTTGCTTGCAAGACACGATGAAAAGCCTGTAGCAAGGGACCCCGTTGCTCGTATCCCTGTTCATTAAATTCGCTAATACCTAGGTAGATTTTTCGTCTACAGCGGTTCAATAGTCCAAGAACCAGTGCATAGAGAACCTGATCACCTGCTTCAACCTCTTCGACATCTGTCCAGATTTTCTTATCGATCCAATTTCGACTGAGAACATATGGATGGGTTAACGGTTGGAACATCCTCTCTGCCCAACTTCGATTGCCAACATCCAACCAGAATTGAATTTCAACTGGATAATTATTAATTAGAAATGTGTATGCTGGAGCAATAAACACCGCTTCTTGCTCTTGGGCTTGCCAGCTTGGAATATATTGGGCGGCGATTACACCATCATGGACCATATCAATATATTCCTTACCTAAAGGAATTCGTGCTTCATCAATAGATATACCGGCAACCTTACGGAATTTCCGAATCGATTGAACGAGATTTGCAGCAACCTGACTCATAACATAGTTTAAATGAAATCCATATCCTGGCTGAGAAAGAACCTCCCCAAAAAGCATGCTAATGAAATGATCAAGATCAGCAGGGCTAGATTGATGATATTCATCTAACCATAAACGCAAATGATCATATTTTTCACCCAGATAAAAAGTGATTCGCTCTTGAGTGGATGGAATGATCTGCTTAAAAGCGTAAAGTCTCGGAATTCCATCTCGAACTCGATAGACAATATCTGTCAGTATTTTTGCTCGAATCAAATCCAATCCATCGATCGCTTGCATTAGACTTTGGGCAACATCAAATTTTGAAGGGACAAAACCCCACTCAGGATGAGCCAGCGCTGCTAGGGTTAACAAGCAAAGTGTCACAGGTTCTTCACGTAAGCTACGAGATGGACGATGGGTTTTTACTGGAATTTGATTAAGTTCAAGGCGATTGATAATGGAAAAACGCAATGAATCTGAAAGAAATGGTGCCAAAACAACAATATCCTTCGGTAAAACACCCTCATCTTTAACCAAGGATACAATCTCTTCGGTTATCCAATCCAACATCTGAGGGTAGTATGTATGGGTTTCAAAACATAGAGCCGGTCGTAGATCATTTTTTGCATGTGGCAGTGACGTGTGGAGGATTGCGGTGCTTAGATGATCGGTTAGAGATTTAATTTCAGGTGAGGTCACATATGAGTCCGTGAACTTGATCGTCTCTGAACAAAGCTTCTTGATTTTATATGCTCCTATAGGATCAGCGCCAAGGAAGCGCCTGTATCCAGCCTCGCTATCAAAGATCACCAAAGCAGATTCTGCATGAGGCAGCCACTCAGATAACAAATCGTGCGTGACAGGAACATCTTCCTCAACATTCTCAATAATCAAATGTTTATAAGTACTAATGAGGTAATTCCTACATAATTCAGATCTCCAGAGCTGATTCCAAAAAAGATCAATCTGTAATGAAAAATCCAGTAAATTGTGATTAAGGCAGTATTCACGAAATAGTATTGCACAAGCTTGAGCATCTTCATACACTTTGGATTGACCAGGCTCACCTGACCAGGCTGACTTTAGACGCTCACCGATTTGTGTGTAGGAAAAACCAACGATAGCAGCTTTGTTTAGGTTATCAATGATTTGACTATAGATGCGATTTCGTAATATGGTAACCGAACTGAACATCCCTTCTTTCAACAGAGGACTGATTATATGCGCCATATAGTATTGCGCAGTCTCAAGGGTGAGATAATATGGCAGAGCTTCAGGGTAATAAAAACCTGCGTCTTTAGCAACCATGGGCCAGAATAAATCGATCATATGTTGAGCTAGACCACTGATTGTTACAATGGTCGGGATGCCTCCTGCCACCACACCAGGGGTATTCATTGCATCCAAATAAGGAGTTCCTAATGTTCGTTGAGGTACAAATACTAGAATCGAATTTCCAGGAATTCCAGAACCCATCAAATGTAACATGCGTTCAATTCCGACGGTGGTCTTTCCAGTACCAGCCAGACCTTCGAGAAAGATTTTTTCGTGGATGGGAAAATTAATCACACCGTGCTGTATTGAACTTATTGAATGAATAGACATTATGGTCAGGAATCCATCTGATCAGTCTTTTTCAGGTAACTCCCCAGCGAAGTATCCAATAGATAGCTTAAAACGAAAGTCAATACCGATGCGAAAAAACCAGCAACATGACTTATGACGGGTAAATTCCAAGCATTATAAGTGGAGAGATATACATATGGCCCGATCAATGCGCTCAAAAACAATGCGGAGCGAATTGGTCGCTCTAAACCGATTTTAGCCATTAGCTTGTTTACGTAAATAGTTATGCAGGTCAAAGATAAGCCGATGAAAACAAAAAATAATGCTCCGAAACCGTTTTTAAGATCTAATCCCAAGAATGAAGTAATTGAAGATGACCAAAACAATATAAATAAACCGACGAAAAAATAACCCAACGTTGTTGATGCGCGTTGTTGATTGGTGGATTTTATCCATTTTTTCGCGTAAGATTGCATGGCTTTATCTATTTTTCGTTCCGGTGATCGCATAATCAAACTCTACACGACTTTTGGATATAAATTATTGATAATTCTAGAAAATAATTAAAATCGAATTCTCATTATCAGGAGAACCCAATACCCGGGCTAAGCTTCTAATAAGTTCTTAACTCTATTCATTTTATCATCAAGAGAAGTAACAATTATAAAGAAGGCTGAAATATATCAGAGTAGTTGGCACTTTAAATCGAAATCTCCTTTAGCAATTCATAAAGGAGATTTTGAGGTAAAAATTAATTTGGTCGGGGCGCCGAGATTTGAACTCGGGACCTCACGGACCCGAACCGTGCGCGCTAGCCGGACTGCGCTACGCCCCGTAGGTCAGGATTATAATCTAGCCATACAGCTTTGGCAAGTATCACCATCTGCTCATCTGAATATGGTATATTGAAATTGTGATGGACAATATCATTTATATAATGATATCATCAGGCTGTTTTATTTTCAGTCTATTATTTCATCAGGAGGAGTTTTAGTGAGCAATAATGATAAAAAAGTAAGGGTTGCAATAATCGGTGTGGGAAACTGTGCATCATCCTTGGTTCAAGGGGTGCATTTTTATCGAGAAGCTATGGATGATGACAAGATCCCTGGGATAATGCACCCCAATTTAAGTGGCTATCATATCCGGGATATTGAATTCACAGCAGCATTTGATGTTGTTGATACAAAAGTCGGCAAGGATTTGTCTGAAGCAATATTTGCATATCCCAATAATACTTTTAAATTCGTGGATGTTCCCCATTTTAATGTACCTGTGTCAAGGGGAATGACTCATGATGGTCTGGGAAAATATCTTTCGCAAATTCTCAAGAAAGCACCAGGACCGACTGCAGATATTGTTGGCATACTAAAAGAAACCAAAACAGATGTGGTAATAAATTACTTGCCAGTCGGTTCCGAGATGGCAACAAAATGGTATGTAGAACAAATCTTGGAAGCAGGATGTGGATTTGTGAATGCTATTCCTGTATTCATTGCCAGTTCTGAGTATTGGTCAAAACGGTTTCAGGAACACAATTTACCCATCCTTGGTGACGATATCAAAAGCCAGGTTGGAGCGACCATTTTACACCGTGTATTGACAAGCTTATTTGTAGATCGAGGTGTTAAACTAGATCGGACTTACCAATTGAATTTTGGAGGTAATACAGATTTCCTGAACATGCTTGAGCGCGAACGCCTTGAATCCAAGAAGATATCCAAAACAGGCGCAGTTACAAGCATGTTGCCATATACACTCTCAGAAACAGATGTTCATGTCGGACCTAGTGATTATGTCCCGTGGCTATCAGATCGAAAATGGTGTTATATCCGAATGGAGGGGACAACTTTTGGTAATGTTCCCCTAAATCTAGAAGCAAAGCTAGAAGTTTGGGATTCCCCCAATTCTGCGGGGGTCATTATAGATGCGGTCCGTTGTGTGAAAATAGCGATGGATAGGTCCATTTCTGGCCCATTAATTGGGCCATCATCATATTTCATGAAAACACCCCCTAAGCAATTTAAGGATGAAATTGCCAGAGAGATGACTGAGGCGTATATCCGTGGTACTGAATAGGCATGGTATAATTTTTAAGCTTTAAAAGGATATCGAGTTAATCCATCGGTAATATTGTAGGAGCTTAATTATGTCTGGTCATTCACATTGGGCTACTATACGGCGCAAGAAAGGTGCTGCAGACGCCAAACGTGGTCAAATATTTACTCGCCTTGCACGCGAAATTGCACTTGCAGCTCGGGTTGGAGGAGGGGATCCATCCACGAATGTAAGTCTTGAGTTTGCCATTGAACGTGCTCGGGCGCAAAATATGCCTAAAGATAATATCGAACGGGCTATAAAACGTGGTACTGGCGAGAGCAAGGAAGGGGGCGAGCTTGAGCAGGTCTATTATGAAGGATATGCCAACCATGGTGTGGCACTAATGATGGAAGTGGTCACAGATAACCGTAACCGGGCTGTTGCTGAAATACGTCATGCTCTAACACGCAATGGTGGCAGCATGGCTGAAGCAGGCGCGGTTGGGTGGCAATTCAATCGAGCAGCTTATTTCTCGTTTCCAGCAGAAGGCCAGGATCAAAATAAAGTTTTTGAGCTTGCAGTAGAAGCTGGGGCAGATGATGTGATTTTTGATGAAAACACGATCGAAATTATAGGACCAGTGGATTCATTCAAAGCCATATCGAACAGCTTATCGAGTGCAGGAATCACACCAGAAGAGGCCGGACTAAAGTTAATTCCCAAGAATGAGATTGAACTGGAACCTGATGCCACTGTTCAAGTTATGCGAACCATCGAATTTATTGAGGAGCTTGATGATGTTCAGGAAGTGTTTTCCAACCTGACCATAACAGATGAAGCGATTGCGAAACTAGAGGGAGATTAAACCACCAGGTTGGGATGATCACCTTAGGGATAGATCCTGGAATTGCGACGACTGGCTTTGGAATTATTCAAGAAGGTTTGGATGGTCGTCTCACATCTTTAAAATTTGGGGTTATCCAAACCACACCTGACCTTACTCAAGCAGAAAGATTGGTTCAACTATATAATAGGATTAAAGAGCTTATCCTTCTCCACCAACCGGATATGGGTGCGGTGGAGGAGCTTTTTTTTGAGCGAAATGTACGGACTGCCATAAGTGTGGGACAGGCACGTGGGGTCGCTTTATTGGCAATGGCAGAATTAAAGCTTCAAATTGGAGAATATACTCCACTTGAGGTAAAGCAGGCAGTGGTAGGGTATGGCAAAGCGGATAAGCGCCAGGTACAACAAATGGTGAAAATTATTCTCGGATTGGATGTAATCCCACACCCTGACGATGCCGCAGATGCGCTAGCAATCGCTATTTGTCATATCCATAGTGTTAAAATCCATAGTTTATACCAAGAATAGATCTGCTAATAACGTGGAGGCAAATCCTGGTGAATAAATTGCCATCAATTGAGCTACTCTCTGCGACTGATTGGGTTGACTATGAACTATTGGATAGTGGAGATAGCCTAAAATTAGAACGATTTGGGAAATATAAATTCATAAGGCCGGAGTACCAAGCCATATGGAAACCAGCTTTTCCCCATAGGGAATGGGAAAATGTGGATGCGATTTTCCAAGCAAGTAATGAAGAGACTGGTGGAAAATGGAAGTTGTATCGATCTATCGAATCACAATGGAATATGCAATACAAATACTTATCGTTTTTTGGACGTGTAACTAATTCGAGGCATTTAGGTTTTTTTCCAGAACAGGCAACGCATTGGGACTGGATCAGTGAGCAAATCACTAAATGTAATCATCCAGTCCACATATTGAATTTATTTGGTTACACAGGATTGGCATCAATCGCTGCAGCTAGAGCTGGTGCACGGGTAACACATGTGGATGCTTCTAAAAAGGCTATTCAGTATGCTACGGAAAACCAGCAGCTTTCAGGACTTGGTGATAAATCCATTCGGTGGATCATCGATGATGCATTAAAGTTCGTTAAGCGCGAGGAACGGCGTCAGGTCAAGTATGATGGCATCATTCTTGATCCTCCAAAATTTGGTCGAGGACCAAAGGGAGAGATATGGGAATTCTTTAAAATGTTGCCATATTTGCTTCAGGAAGTCAGACCACTCTTGACAACGAAGCCAATTTTCCTGGTGATAACAGCCTACGCGATTCGAGCATCAGCTTTAACACTGCATTATTCGATTCAGGAGATGATGAGCGGATTTAAAGGGTCATTATCGTCCGGCGAGTTAGTAATTCATGAAAAAAGCGCTGGTAGAATTTTATCCATGGCAATATACTCACGTTGGACAACGCTGTAAGGCAAATACGCTCAAAATCTGGAGGGATGAAATGATCTCCGTTCTGCATGGGACTATAATCTCACAAGAATCCGATGGCATCATAATCGATGTAAACGGGATTGGTTTTCACGTCATGGTGCCAAAATTATTAAGGGACCAGGTTAAACTTGGTGAAGCAATTTATTTATATACAAGATTGATTATTCGAGAAGACGCGTGGCTTTTATGTGGATTTGATACAAGAGAGCAAAGAGATGTTTTTGACCTATTGTTAGGGGTCAATGGTATTGGACCGCGGCTGGCATTAAGTGTTCTATCAACCCTTACCCCGGAGGTAATATACAAGGCGGTTGTAAATAATCAAGTGGATTTATTCACTCGAGTTCCTGGAATTGGAAAAAAGACTGCTCAAAGAATTGTGTTGCATATGCAGGACCGTCTACCTGCAGCAGGGGCGTTAACCCCACTTTCGATGATTAGCGATGTTGATTCTGAGGTGCTAGCTGCCCTTACAACATTAGGATATAGCCTGGTCGAGGCACAAACTGCGCTTCAAATTATTCCGCGTGATACCCCTCAGGATATTGAAACACGCTTAAGAATTGCATTACAATACTTTTCCACCCCATGATCATTTCTTAATTATCAAATCGAACCCGAAATAATTTTAGCAGACTGATGCTTTTAATGCTGTCTGTACTAAAGTTCATTGTAGAATATTGCATTAATTTATAATAGGTTAGAAATTTGCAACTATTGTGTATCGGATTCCAATTACTGGTAAACATTATGAATACCTTAAAGGCATTCTATGGATGAAAATAGATATGAATATATGCTATACTTTTCACATTCATTAATAAATATGCTTGATTTCTCTACTCGAATAATGTAATAACTAATTTCGATAACTCGGAAGCTAAATGTGGAGAGGAACAGATGTAGAGCTTCCACCAAAAATATGTACACGTAATAAGTGATTTATGAATAATGAGTTTACTGTATCAAATCAATTAGTCCATCCTAATCCGATGTCAATTATTAAAGTAAAAGGTTCGCATCGAGATATCGGCCGACAGATTGGTGAAGCGTATCGGGAGCAAATACAACACCATATATTTAATACACAGGAACTAATTAAATCAACTTATGAAACACTTGAGCTTGATTGGGCAGGTGCAAGAATGCAGGGGAGAAAGTATTTACCGTTTGCACAAGAGCGATTTCCTCAATATGTTGAAGAAATATTCGGGGTTTCTGAGGGGGCAAATGTTGATTTTGATGATGTGGGGGTAGTGAATGCCCTTGAAGCGGTCACTATAGATGCATTGCATCTGAGTAAGTGTACAAGTATGGCACTTTGTGAAACGAATACTGCTGATGGGCATGTACTAATTGGACATAACGAAGATTGGATTCCTGAGGATGAGCCTTATGTATTTATCATCCATGCAGAACCTGATGACGAACCTCCATTTTTGGCAATGACCTATGGTGCGTTGTTGCCGAATATAGGTTTCAATGCATTTGGGATTGCCCAATGTTGTGATTTAGTTTATCCAAACGACAGTCGTATTGGAATACCGCGTTTGTTTGTATCACGTGCTGTTTTAGCAGCAAAAACCCCCGATGATGCGATTCGACGAACGCTTATACCTCGGAGAGCAGCAGGTTATAATCATTTGCTTGCACATGAAAGTGGAGAAATATATAGTGTGGAGGTGTCAGCCAGGAAATTTGCAATCATTTATGCTGCTGACGGATATATGGTGCATACAAACCATTATCTTGATCCTAATATGCAAACCATTGAATATGAACCTGATGAACTTGTCGCCACGCGTGTTCGCTACTTCAGGGCGAATAGGTTGTTAAGGGAGACCAATCAGCATACGATTAAAACACTTCAAACCATTCAGCGTGATCATATAAACTATCCTAATTCAATATGTAATCATGCTGACAATGATATGAACCCACTTGATCGTGAAAAAACGATCAATTCTCTGGTGATTGATCTCAGTGCCAGAGCAATGCACATTGCATGGGGCAACCCATGTAAGAACGCCTACCATACATATTATCTAGATGCGTGATGGTATAATGATTCCGATGGTTGATGATAGGCCATACGCCCCTAGACAAGAAATACCAGGAGCATAAGTTGGCATTTAATCCACTTAATTGGCTCTTAGGTTTTTTTTCATTAGACATCGGCATCGACCTTGGCACAGCAAATACCCTGGTAAATGTACGTGGTAAGGGAATTGTGATTAATGAACCATCCTGGGTTGCAATTGATAAACGAACCCGGATCCCCTTGGCTATTGGTGCTGAAGCTAAAGAAATGATGGGTAGGACACCACCGAATGTAATCGCTGTTCGTCCTCTCAGGGACGGAGTGATCTCTGAATTTGAAATCACACAAGCAATGCTTGAATATTTTATTGAGAAAGCTCACCGTCAGAGCATTGTACCTGTTCCAAGACCACGTGTGGTAGTGGGAATTCCTTCAGGTGCAACAGAAGTTGAGAAACGGGCAGTTTACGACGCAGCTATGTCGGCTGGAGCACGAGAGGCAGGCCTTATCGAAGAACCGATGGCTGCAGCATTAGGTGCTGGTTTACCTGTTAGCGAAATACGCGGAAGTATGATCGTGGATATCGGAGGTGGAACGTCTGAAGTCGCAGTAATATCGATGGGAGGTATCGTCATCTCGCGTTCTTTGCGGGTAGCTGGCGACGAGATGGACCAAGATATTGTCCAATATATGCGTAACAAATACAATTTGTTGATTGGTGAGCGTATCGCTGAACAAGCAAAAATCGCGATTGGATCCGCGGCACATCTTCCAGAGGAAAAGACGATCTTGTTACGAGGAAGGAATTTAGTAACCGGATTACCTGAGAGTGTAGAAGTCTCATCAGTTGAAATACGAGAAGCAATTTCTATATCGGTAAATACAATCATCGATACAGTTAAAGATGCAATGGATGAAACACCTCCTGAAATCATCGCTGATTTAATGGATGTAGGCGTATGTCTATCTGGTGGTGGTGGTTTGCTGCAAGGTTTAGATCGAAGGTTAACCGATGAGTTAAAAATTCGTGTATGGATTGCTGAGGATCCTATGAGTTGTGTTGCCAGGGGCGCAGGAATGATCCTTGAGGATTACGATCATCTGAACCATTTATTAACTGGTCTGGAGCGTTCAACCGACGGACGACATAGTTAATCAGGTTCAAAATGGAAACTGCTTGGTATTCATAATACCGACGATCCATTAAAAAAGTGACTCCCTTAGAATGAAATCAAACACTCCACAATCAATGCAATTATTCGTCATCTTATTAGTAATATTAGGAGTAACTGGATTAGCATTAAGCGGATACCTTACGTCGGTGTCAAGAATTGTGGTTGATCCAATTGTTTCAGCTCAAACCTGGCTCGCCAAGCGTTACCAGGCAATTCAATCCTTAATTACCCAACCGGAGGATATTAACACCCTACGCCAGAATAATATGGAACTGGAAGCAGAAAATTCTAAATTGCAGGTACAAATTATTGAGCTACAGCAACAAGTAGCTGAAGCTCAACTGCTTTCTACACTCGTTGATTATGAACGAAGACATGTCGAAAATGAGTATGTTGCTGCAGCTGTCATTGCGCGTGACTTAAGTCCGTTTATGCATTATGTAATTATTGATCGTGGTTCGGATGATGGTTTACGAAAGGGGATGCCTGTTATCACTCAACAGGGTTTGGTGGGTAATATAGCAGCAGTAACTTCAGGTGCAGCAAGGGTTCAACTGATCAATGATCCAGGCTCAAGTATCAATGTAGTCCTACAACAATCAGGCGTTGAAGGCGTTGTGAATGGACAAATTACCGGTGAAATCGAACTAGATATGGTCTCAAAAAATGCAACTATCCAACCTGGAGAACTGGTCTTAACTTCAGGTCTGGGTGGAAAGTATCCTGCGAACCTTGTCATCGGGCAGGTTGTAACAATTAGAAGTGAAGCATATTCATTATTTCAAAGTGCAAGTATCCAACCAGCAGTGGATTTTTCTCAGCTTGAAATCGTGTTAATAGTCACGAATTTTCAACCGGAGGATATCTCACCATTGGTTCCCATCCCAAGCAATCCTTGAAATACATATGATTTATTTGGTTGGAATGATCCTATTTGGAATATTAGCCATCCTCCAGAGTACCATTGTCAGTAGGATGCAACTGATCAATGGAACGGCTGATTTAATCCTATTGTTTATTGTAGCCTGGGCACTTCAGGATAAAGTAGAATCTGCCTGGCAATGGTGCATAATTGGTGGTTTATTTGCAAGCTTTTATTCAGCATTACCATTTGGAACGTTAGTAATAGCATATTTGATAGCTACTAGCATCGCAAGAATATTAAAGCGCCGTATATGGAAAGCTCCTTATCTGGCAATGTTAGCTGCAACATTTATCGGTACTTTGGTTGTTCAACTTGTATCCTTGAGTGCCCGTCTGTTAACAGGTGTAAACATCCCAATTGTAAGTGCACTTAATATAATTTTTCTTCCTGGTTTATTATTAAACCTAATTTTAGCTATACCGGTATATTCCATCATGCATGATGCTGCTGGTTGGTTATATCCAGAAGAGTTGGAAGCATGAAAAGTTCAGCTGCTCTTAATAATTTAATAGAAACGTGGCGGATCATCCTTCTTGGGGCGATTTTGATCGTTATATTTCTCATTTATGTATTTCGTTTATTCAACCTACAGATACTCCAATATTCAAATTGGTTAGCAAAATCAAATGAGAATCGAACCCATGAGATTAATTTACCTGCTTCACGAGGATCGATCTATGACCGTAAGGGGTATATTTTAGCGAGAAATATTCCTTCGTACAATGTAGTTATTACTCCTGCAGAATTACCAGATGATAAAGGTGAGATCCAGGCAATATTCCGGGAGCTATCTAATTTAACTGGGATTCCGGTAAATCGAGGGGAAGTATCAAAAGATGATCCTTATGTACCATGTCTTTCCGATCATGGCATTACCCAAATTGTTACCTACGGAGAAACGACTGCTCCCTTTGAACCTGTGAAGATATCGTGTGATGTCGACCAGCAAATTGCTTTAGCAATTCAGGAGAACAAATCAACTTGGCCTGGTGTTGGGATAGATGTAGTACCAATTCGAGATTATCCAACTGGATCTCTAACTGCCTCGGTTGTTGGATTCCTCGGTCCTATCCCTGCAGCAGAAGAAAACTACTATAGATCAATAGGGTTTGTACCTAATCGAGATAAGGTTGGTTACGCGGGTGTAGAGCTCTCTTTTCAGGATTTATTGGCAGGGATAAACGGAAAAAGAGTTGTTGAATGGGATATCGCCGGACAGGTTCTTGGTGACCAGGTGCCGCCAGTTCCACCGACGCCAGGTTCAAGTGTTGTATTAACAATTGATACTCGATTGCAACAAGCTGTCCAATCAATTCTTATCGATGAAATTAATGATTGGAACCAGACTTTCGGTGAAGAACGTATGACAAGTGGGGCGGTAATAGCAATAAATCCACGGACTGGAGAGATTCTCTCCATTGTCAATTACCCAACCTATGAAAACAATCGTATGGCAAGAGTCATCCCTGCCTATTACTACGAGCAACTTATCTCCGATCAAAGAAATCCACTCTTAAACTTGGCTGTTGGAGCAGAATTACCTGCTGGTTCTGTTTTTAAACTGGTAACAGCAACAGGAGGATTGAATGAGGGCATCGTTACTCCTGAAGAAATTATTAAAACCCCTGGAAAAATTACAGTAACGGAGCGGTATTATGCCAACGATCCAGGGAAGCCTAGAGATTTTATCGATTGGATATATAAAACGAGACCAGAAGGATTTGGTCAACTTGATTTTGTACATGCCGTAGCTAATTCAAGTAATGTATATTTTTATAAAGTTGGAGGTGGATACCAAGATGAAGTTAACCCAGGACTGGGCATATGCCGGCTGGGAACTTATTCACGTGCGTTAGGATATGGTACCCTTCCGGACGGTTATGGCGGACTTCCATCCGGATATAAAACCCCTGAGATCGAACTTCCTGATGTGGCATCTGGTTTAATTCCAGATCCGACCTGGAAACGTATCAATCAAGGTGAAAGCTGGTCGACAGGTGATACCTATATCGTTAGTGTCGGTCAAGGATATGCCTTGGCGACACCTTTACAAGTATTGTTATCAGCAGCAACCATCGCGAACAATGGAAAATTGATGGCACCGACGATTTTATATGAAGTCCTTGATAGTGAAGGGAATATCATTCGACCATTTACACCACGTCTTCGTTGGGATTTAACCGTTGACCCAGTAATACAAGTGTATGAAGATAATACTATTCGTGGCTGTCAGCCTACAGGTGAAATGAAGACAGTACAACCCTGGGTTTTTGAACAAATCCGTACAGGGATGCGGTTAGCAGTCCTTGAAGGAACCCTAAAAAAAGAATTTACCAATGTAAACATTGCAGTGGCTGGTAAAACAGGTACGGCTGAATATTGCGATAAGTTCGCTAAAGTTAAAAATCTATGTGAGCCAGGCAATTGGCCATCGCATGCATGGACAGTAGCATTTGCGCCATATGAAGATCCTGAGATTGCAGTGGTTGCTTTTGTTTACAATGGTCAAGAAGGATCGACTGTAGCAGGTCCAATTGTTCGCCGTGTTTTGGAAGCATATTTTGAAATAAAATCAGCTGATAGTTCTTTATCCCCATAGTTCTGTGACCCATGGGAAATAAAATCTTTCATTTGAATTGGTTTGGGATGATCAGAATATTTTTAGAGAAGTAATCGTATATGAGTCGATCTAATTGGCGTCACTTCGATTTCTGGTTGTTGGGTGCTGTTGTTTTAATGACGATTTTTGGCATCACGATGATTCGTTCGGCTGTGGCTGGAAATATTGAATTAGAAGCAGCAAATTTAGTGCAACGACAGTTGATCTTTGCTGCAATGGGTTTCATTGTTATTTTTATCGTTTCTGGGATAGATTACCACCTTTGGGCTTCAATCAGTCGTCCGATGTATGTCGTCACAGTCATATTCTTGGGGGTATTAACAATTGCCGGTCAGGCATTATATGGATCAGCTCGTTGGTTTGATACAGGTGTAATTCTCATTCAACCATCTGAAATTGCTAAAATTGTAGTCATTCTGGTGTTATCGGATTTCTTTGCCAGAAATTACGATAAACTTGACAATCTGACCTGGATTGCCCGTAGCTTTTTGTATACACTCGGTATTGTTGTATGGATTATCCTTCAACCTAATTTAAGCACATCATTGGTAATCCTTGCTATCTGGTTTAGTCTGCTTTGGGCAAGTGGTTTAAAAATCAAATATCTTCTCGCTTTAAGCGGGATAGCTTTGGTAGTTCCGTTTGCGGCTTTTCCATTCCTCGCAGATTATCAAAGACAAAGGATAATAAATTTCCTGTTTGCTGATCCAACTGCAACCCAAGGAGAGACCTATAATATTCAGCAAGCCCTGATAAGTATTGGCTCAGGTGGATTACTTGGAAAAGGTTATAACCAAGGAACTCAAGTGCAGTTAAGATTTCTCAAGGTTCGCTGGTCAGATTTCATATTCTCAGCTACAGCTGAGGAATTTGGTTTAATTGGCTCGGTTGTCATCATGCTATTGTTGTTGTTCATTATTTATCGTTGCCTGAGGGCTGCCAGGCTAGCAAGAGACACTTTTGGTGGTTTAATTGCATATGGTGTTTCTGTCTTATTGGCATTTCAAGGTATGGTCAACATCGGTGTAAATTTAAAACTCTTGCCTGCAACTGGTCTTCCATTGCCTTTTATCAGTTATGGGGGTAGCTCTTTGCTTTCATTGTTGCTCGGAGTTGGCTTAGTGGAGAGTGTCATCTTACGCCACAAGCCCCTAGAATTTTAATTTCTACTATTGTATTGGAATTAAATGTAAACTTGGATCATTATCACCAGGAGAATAACTTTGAAAATAGATAATCCACTTCGTGTTCGTTTTGCACCATCGCCTACAGGACGTACACATATCGGGAGTGGACGCACAGCATTATATAATTACTTGCTCGCGCGACAAACTGGTGGCACATTCATTTTACGTATCGAAGACACGGATCAGAAGCGGTATGTGCCAGGAGCAGAAAAAGAACTTATAGATGGCTTAACATGGTTGGGAATCAACTGGGATGAAGGACCTGGAGTTGGCGGTCCACATGAACCATATTATCAGTCTCAACGAAGAGACATATATCAGGAATACGCTCATATGTTGATCGAATCCGGGCATGCTTATTATTGTTTTTGCTCTCCACAGCGATTAGAGCTTGTGCGGAAAGAACAATTAGGACGGAAGGAAAATCCACGTTATGATGGACTGTGTCGCCGATTGGATCCAGAAGAAGCGGCAGCTCGTGTATCACGAGGAGAGCGGCATGTGGTGCGCTTTAAAATTCCCGAAACTGGTTCCGTTACCTTCCATGACCTTATCCGTGGTGATATCACGGTCGATCACTCAGCATTGGATGACCATGTCCTCGTAAAATCTGATGGGTTGGCCTTATACCATTTAGCAGCCATGGTAGATGATCATTTAATGGGGATATCCCATGTTATCCGTGGATCCGAGTGGCTGTCTACATTCCCACTTCATGTCTTAATCTTACGTGCGTTTGGATGGAAGGAACCGCAATGGGTTCATTTGTCTGTTTTCCTTAAACCAAGTGGGAAAGGGAAGATGAGCAAGCGTGAGGCAGCTACGATAATTCAGGATGGTCATTCGATTTTTATTAAAGATATGGAAACACTCGGGTATATTCCGGAGGGTGTTGTTAATTGGATTGCCTTGATGGGATGGAGTTTTGATGATCGAACAGAATTTTTTACCATGAATGATCTTGTAGAGAAGTTTAATCTGGACCATTTGAACCCATCACCTTCAGCGATAGATTTTTCAAAACTAGATTATTTTAATGGTCTCCATATCCGAAATTTGACAAGAGAAGATCTGTATCATAGATTGGTACCATATATCACCGATGAAGGAAATCAGCATAATAAAGATATCCTATATCAGGCTATACCAATTATCCGCGAACGGCTGGAAACTCTGGATGATATAATCCCAGTGGCTGGATTTTTCTTCAAGGAAGATATTGAACCGATTATCCACGATTTAATAGGGGATAAAATGACAGCCGTAGAATCAGCCACTGTCGCCAGAAAGTCATACCAGATTTTATCGTCTTTACCACAAATAAATAAAGAATTGGCAGAACCGCCCATGAGGAAGTTGGTTGAAGAGTTGAATTTAAGTGCGAGGCAGGTATTTGGGATCTTGAGAGTCGCAGTGACCGGTCAAAAAGTTAGTCCTCCACTCTTTGAGTCAATGGAAATTATTGGCAGAGACAAGGTTCTACAGCGTTTACAAAATGCCATTAAAAAACTGGAATTCGTTGGAAACCAGGTATAATCCTGACACTAATCTAGACGCCAACGGGTGGGCGTGGTAAAATTTTTCCCGTTAACTACTGGGGGCTCGTCTAATGGTAGGACAGCAGACTCTGGATCTGTATGTAGAGGTTCGAATCCTTTGCCCCCAGCCAAAGGTCAAAACACCCCGAGTTTGACGGGGTGTTTTGGTAAGAAGAATAGGAGGACGAAATGACTGAGGCACCATCCACGACTCCGAGTAATTTTATTCGTGAAGCTGTTTTGGAAGATATTAAATCTGGTCGATTCGATGGAAGGGTACACACACGATTCCCGCCTGAACCGAACGGTTATCTGCATATTGGCCATGCAAAAGCATTCACGATTGATTTCGGGATTGCAAATGAATTCGGTGGAAAATGCAATTTACGGTTCGATGATACGAATCCAGTTAAAGAAGACGTTGAATATGTGGAATCAATTCAAGAGGATATTCGATGGCTTGGTTTTGATTGGGATGACAGACTTTATTTTGCCTCTGATTATTTTGAGCAGTTGTATGAATATGCGGTCAGATTAATAAAAAAAGGCAAAGCATATGTGGATGATCTAAGTGCCGATGAAATAAGGGAGTATCGAGGCACGCTCACCAAATCGGGTAAAAACAGCCCGTTTCGTGATAGAACAATAGAAGATAACTTAATCCTCTTCGAACGTATGCGTAGTGGAGAATTTCCAGATGGTTTTTGTGTGCTAAGGGCAAAGATAGATATGGCCTCTGGAAATATGAACCTGCGGGATCCGGTGATGTATCGGATTCTACATGCCTCTCATCATAGAACTGGAGATGCCTGGTGTATCTATCCGATGTATGATTTTGCTCATGGTCAATGCGATTCGATTGAAGGTGTTACCCACTCTTTATGTTCATTGGAATACGAAAACCACCGCCCATTGTACGATTGGTTCTTAGATGCGTTGGAGATCTACCACCCACGTCAGATTGAATTTGCTCGCCTTAATCTCAGCTATACCGTAATGAGTAAAAGGAAATTACTGACCCTAGTGAAAGATGGGCATGTTAGAGGATGGGATGATCCTCGCATGCCCACCTTGTCTGGATTAAGGCGGCGAGGTTATTCAGCGGAGGTGATTCGCCGATTTTTAGAGGCTGTTGGCGTGGCTAAGCGTGATAATCTGGTTGATATTGCCCTATTAGAGGCTTTTGTTCGTGATGAATTAAATCTTATTGCACCGAGGGTTATGGGGATAATACATCCCCTCAAAGTTGTGATTGATAATTATCCTGCTGGCAAAACTGAAGAATTGGAAGCAATTAATAATCCTGAAGATCCATCCGCTGGAACCCGAAAAATCTATTTCTCTAAGGAAATATACATTGATGCGGAAGATTTTCGAGAGGATCCACCAAAGAAATATTTCCGCCTTGCACCAGGTAGAGAAGTCAGATTGCGCTATGGTTACTTCATTAAATGTATAGAAATGATTAAAGACTTCAATTCGGGTAAAATTATCGAGCTCCATTGCACCTATGATCCCGAAACACGTGGAGGTTATGCGCCTGATGGGCGGAAAGTACAAGGGACATTGCATTGGGTATCGGTAGATAATGCTATTGATATTGAGGTGAGGTTATATGACAGGTTATTCACTAAAGCCGATTTGAATGATCTGGATGAAGGAACTGGATATCTCGATTGTGTAAACCCTATCTCATTGCAAATAATTGATCATTCTAAGGTAGAAGCAAGCCTTGCCACTGCTAAACCAGGGTCTCGGTATCA
Organism: uncultured Chloroflexia bacterium; assembly: GCA_963777935.1. Classification (GTDB taxonomy): domain Bacteria; phylum Chloroflexota; class Anaerolineae; order Anaerolineales; family UBA4823; genus FEB-25. The sequence continues at coordinate 886,953 of CAVZSL010000002.1, read as the reverse complement.
ATTTGAGCGGGAAGGATATTTTATTGTGGATCCTGACTCAGAACCAGGAAAGCTAATATTCAATCGAATTGTTCCTCTACGCGACACCTGGGCGAAAATTGAAGGAGCTCAAATAAGTATTGGGAATTAGGTTTTAAAAGGATTATTCGGTATGGTTTATGCATCTAAAACCATACCTAGTATTAATAAAAGGATGGTTTTATGTGTGGAATTGTTGGATACATTGGTCCCCAGAATGCGACACCGATCATATTAAATGGCCTAAAAAGGCTAGAATACAGAGGATATGATTCGGCGGGATTAGCAGTAATCCAGAACAACCATATTGAGATACGCCGGGATGTGGGTAAATTAAATAAACTGGTTGACCTCGTTGCAGAAATTCCTCTTTCTGGTCATGTTGGAATTGGACATACCCGGTGGGCAACTCATGGAGAACCAAGCGCACGGAATGCTCATCCGCATGTTGGAATGACTGGAAATGTTGTCGTCGTGCATAATGGAATCGTAGAAAATTTTCAGGAACTTAGAAATGAATTATCTTCTGAGGGGATCATTTTCAACTCCGAAACAGATACCGAGGTAATTGTACAGTTGGTTGAGCGATACCAATCGACAGGTCTTGGATTGGTTGAATCTACAAAGAAAGCATTACAACAACTGAAAGGTGCGCACGGAATCGTATTAATGTCATCACTTGAACCAGACAAGATCGTAGCAGCCCGGATCGGAAACGCCGGAGGGGTGGTTATTGGAATTGGCGAGAACGAAATGTTTATCGCTTCCGACTTACCAGCGATACTTGAGCATACTAGGAAAGTCGTATTTTTGGAATCACGCCAGATGGCGATTGTCACTGAGGCTGGCTTGATCGTGCAAACCTTGGATGGAAAACCGGTGAGTTATCGAGAGCAAATTGTTTCTTGGGATCCGATCTCAGCTGAAAAAGGTGAGTACCGACATTTTATGTTGAAGGAGATTAATGAGCAGGTTCGTTCACTTACGGATACCATCGCGGGCCGGGTTGATGTTGAGAGCGGACAGATCCGATTACCTGAGCTAATGTTAACACCAGAATTTGCACGGAGTATAAAAAAGATTTATATTACTGCATGTGGGACGGCTTCGCATGCTGGAATGATCGGTAAGATACTTATCGAGCGGATTGCCCATATACCGACACAACTGGAGATAGCCTCTGAGTTTCGATATGGTGATCCAATTATCGATCAAAATACGGTAGTGTTGGCAATCAGCCAATCTGGAGAGACCGCAGACACGCTAGCCGCGATGGAAGAGGGGCGGAAAAAAGGGGCAAAATTATGGTCAATCGTTAATGCGATTGGTACGCAAGCGATGCGCATAGCCGATGGATATATTTCCATGCAGGCTGGTCCCGAGATAGGAGTTGCATCGACGAAAGCATTTACCGCCCCCATCGTAGACCTGTTTATGCTGGCAATCCTGTTGGCTGATCTTAGAGGGACATTGGATATCAAATCACGGCGATTACTGGTGGAAGGATTATGCAAAATCCCTGACCTGGCGGGGAGGTGCCTGGATCGACAGAAAGAAGTGGAAGATGTTGCCGCACAACTAAAAGATACCCGGGATTGTTTGTACCTTGGTCGAGGAATTAACATGCCCATTGCCTTTGAAGGAGCTTTAAAATTAAAGGAAATATCCTATATTCATGCAGAGGGCTATCCAGCTGGTGAGATGAAACATGGTCCAATTGCCTTAATAGACCGAGAAATGCCTGTGGTAGTCCTGGCTCCACATGATCCATGGTATGAAAAAATGATCAGCCAAATCGAACAGGCAAAAGCGCGAGGTGGGACTGTTATTGCAGTTGCAACTGATGGCGATGAAATCATTCCAGCGCTTGTGGATCATGTTCTCTGGGTCCCTGATGCTCTCTGGTTGTTAAACCCAGTATTAACAGTCATTCCACTGCAATTGCTATCTTATCATATTGCTGCCATGCGAGGTTTGGATGTTGACCAACCCAGAAATCTTGCGAAATCAGTTACTGTTGAGTAAAAAAGTATTACCGAAAGGAAGTCCCTTTAGAGATCAGGAATTCACCTTTATTTAAGAATTCAGCTTGATCATCAGGGAAAATAAGATGATTAAGCAGTTCAATTGTCCACTCCTGAAGCAATTTATTAGTATCTGGCTTATTAGATTCCTGCCATTTTTCAAGGCTTATTCTGGGGAAAATATTACTTGAATAGTAGGCATTTCGGAATAACTTCAGTGTATTCCGTGAAGAAATGTAATTACCTCCCACGCCAATGGTTTTTATCTCCTCGATATTTATCGTTTCATTATTTACTTCGAAACCTCTAGCAAATTGTCGAGATTGTTCGATGATCTCATTTATGTAAACCACCAGGGTGGGAGAAAAAACCTTAGAACCAAAACTTCCACCGACAAACGGTGCTAATCCAACTTTTCCTAAACAGCTTGTTAATTGATTAATTGAAAGTGTTGGAGTGGATATTAAATCTGCTCCCCAGCCATCGACACTTCCCGAGGTACCTGCATGAGGAATTTTGTAATAAGCCATCATCTCCGCACATGCCAGGTTGAGCAGGATTGATTGGGGATCGTAAAAATCCACCATCGTTTTCATATCAAAATATGCTGGCAGGCTACCTAGGATCACTGGAGTACCTGGTTTTATAAGCTGGCTAAATGCTAATCCAGCTAATAATTCTGCGTTCAAGAGGGCGAGTGTACCTGCAGAGGTGATTGGAGTGGATAATCCTGCCATGCCATAGTTAGAAAAAATCAAAGGTAGATTTCTATCAATCGCAATAAGCATGTTTTCAGCAGTGTTCTGATTCAATATAAGGGGAGTTACAGGATTGAAGTACGGAATCACAAATGGTTTTACTGAGAGATTGCCAACAAGATGCTCAAGCATCACCAATCCTGGTAGGAATTGTCTATTATCTGACATCAACAGGATTAATGGTTTTATCGTACCAGCGACCATTTCGAGTAGGGCCAGTAAATCTGCTTTCTCTGCATCCACATCACGGAGAATCCCGATGGTTGATATGACGTCATATGAAGGTAAGATATTCCCCAATCCCACTGATGATCGCATATGCTTCCTGGCAAAGGGAAGGACTTCTCCTGTTCCTGGTACCTGATAAAAAAGGTTGGTAACGCCTATTCCAAATCGGGTATGATCCTCGCCCAGGTGGAATAACAGATCCCCTTTTCGCGTGTATATATCGATTACTGAAGGAGCTTGGTGAATTGCCCATTCAACGATTTCCGGATGAAAAACAACGTGCTGATCATCCAGAAATCTCACGCCCTGAGATCTTTTTAAGATTCGAATAGCTTTTTCTGAATCAACACGGATCCCAATATCCGATAATATTTTTAACGAATATCCATGCACCTGGGCTATTGCGTCATCTGTAAGAACATTTATTCGAGGTTGTACATGTAAGGTTGGGTTCATAGATATATAAGTTTAAAAACCACCCTGACGTAAGAACCTTAATGTCGTTTCTACAAGGATAGCTACTCCAAATGGCAAGCAACGGTCATTAACATCAAACCAGGAATTATGATGTTCACGTTCATCACCTTCAATTTTACTTCCGAGCGAAAACATCGCTCCAGGAGCTAACTCAGTAAAACAACCAAAATCCTCTGCCCCCAATCCATCTGGTGGGAGGTGAACATTATCGTTTCCAATCAAATCTATTGCTGTTTGTCTTATTAATTTCGCAGTTTTTTCGTCATTGATCATCGGAGGAGTACCAATCTCAAACTTTAGCTGATAATCACCACCCAATGTCTTCGATATTTCAAAAGCTTTTGTGATCTCGTTGTGAATCCGTTCCTGAACCTTGTGGTCTGTATATCGTAAGGTTCCAAGTATTTCAACCTTATTCGGTATTACATTTTCAGCAAATCCAGCATGAATTGACCCGATGCTGATAACAGCTGCGTCAAATGGATTTAACTTCCTGGAAATAATTCCGTTTAAAGCCAAAATTACATGTGCAGATAAGTGAATGGGATCAACAGTTTCATGTGGCCTGGCACCATGACCACCCTTTCCAATAATTGAAGCCCTGAATGTATCCACACCCCCAGAGGATGGACCTGACCCAATATCGATCTGACCCACAGGAACATGCGCAGATACGTGTAATGCCAATACCAAACCAACGCCACCCTCCATAGCGCCATCCTGTATCATACGGGGCGCACCGCTGATTCCTTCTTCATCTGCAACTTCCTCAGCGGGTTGGAAAAGGAAACGAACAGTGCCTGGTAAATTCTCTTCTTGTGAAAGCAATTCAGCAACACCCAACAGAATTGCTGTATGCGCATCATGACCACATGCGTGCATGATTCCAGGATTTTGAGATCGATAATTCATTTGATTATCTTCTTGAAGGGGAAGCGCATCCATATCGGCACGGATGGCTACAATTGGTAAACCCTCACCTAGCTCACCCACAACTCCCGTCTTGCCAACATTCTTTCTAACCCGACAACCCAATGAGGTTAACACTTCAGCTACCTTCATAGAAGTTCGATATTCTTGAAACCCAAGTTCAGGATATTTATGAAAATCACGACGGAAATTTTGAAGTTTATCCTGTAATTCCATTGCTCGAATTAGCATATCACCCTCTTTTTATCCTTTTATCATTTAAGTTCGTGGTCTGCTTCTTGAAGTATTTCGTCCAATTCCAATTCCTGATCCGCACTTAATGGTTCAACCTGGTGATTTTGAATTATATGGGTTGCTTCTGCTTGCGCACGTTCAGCCATACCGGTACGCATATTCATTTCCCACGACTCCCATGAACCACGCTCTGCCAGCGAGGTAAGCAGAACTTCATTACTACGAAGATACCTTAGAGTGTGTTTTTGCCCAAGGAAATTATGAGTGCCTCGCATTACCGCTGATACAACATCCACTGCCAATGAATCTTCAGTAACATCAAAACCTTTTAATAGCCTTTTGACACTTGCTGCAATTTCATTATCACAAACGATCTGTGCAAATGAACCCATAACACCTGCTTCCATCTCACCAATCCCTGAGAGCTCATCAGCTCCCGCTAGTGCTGGAATAATTGCGTTCAAGGAACGTTCAAAACCATTTTGAATGTCCAATGTATGTGAATTGGTAGAGAAACCATAGACATTTACTGGAAATCCATAACGATGTCCAATTTGGACTGTCGCAGCTGATGCTAACCCTAACTCAACCCCTCCCCAAACAGATAATCCTGTACGCGGTTCCATCATAGCCAGGCGTCCGCAGTAAACGATTGGTAAACCCGGATGGACCAATTGTGCAAGAACGATAGAAGCCAGTAATTCTGCATTTTGTTGTGCCACAGCACCAGCTATAGAAAAAGGTGCCGTCGTTCCAGCAGTCGGACAAGGGAGTGGAGCAAATGTTATTCCATTATTTGCGATCTCCATAATCGCGGCAGCAGAATCAGCTGGAAAACAAAGCGGACTGACTGGAGAGACGCTTAAAGAAAATATTTCATCCGCAGGACCGATAACCGAGGCCATACGGATTGCGTATTGTACTTCTTTGGCAGTTTGGACACCAGGACCTTGAAGTGGTTTTATGGTATTGGGTATGGCGTACCGGTACATTGCAAGTGACATTAAATGACCAGGAACGTCCTGAGGAGTAAAAAAAGGGGTGATGGTAGTAACACTATCAAGAGCATCGAGAAGGCGCGTACAGTCTTTCAGGTCCTTTAGCAAAGCTTTACGACGTGTACCAGATCCTGCATCAAAAATATCACGTGCTCCACCCAAGTTGTGCCAGTTTAGTGTTTGATCTCCAAGGGTTTTTACAGATCCACCCCTTCCTCGAATGCTTACCTTCCTTGTTGATTTCACTAGCTCTTGTTCAACAAGCCAAGGAGGAAGAAAAACCTTATCGGATTGGACTGTCGCACCTGCACCTGTTAATATCTCTTGTGCTTCAGGGTGTGAAAGGGTTATTCCAGTTTCTGACAGGATCCGTAAGCTAGCGGTATGTATCGCCTCGATATCTGTTTCGGACAAAACCTTATATTCAACCATTTTTTCCTCCTGAGTTAAATAGAAGTTGGATTTGGTAGAAATCCAGGTGCATCTGCTTCTAACTTACTGAAAGTGAGAGGTGAGGTATTTCTCACCCCTCGATAATCAGTTGCACGAAGGTTATTTACCCGTGAGAACAGGTAAAGAATTCAATCCTGCATCTTTGGCCTGTTTTTCTACTAAGTTGTGTAGATCTTTCACCTGTTGTTCTGGTAGGTCGGGTATTTTATACTGATCCAATAAAAGGGTAACTTGTGCTTTTGATCGTGTAAGGGTATCTAAACTGCCATCCTGGTGCCATCCACGGATAGTATCACGATCAAGGACCTTCGAAGGCAGATATTGCTCCTGGGAGAATAGCTCACGCGTAACTTTCTGCTTGAGGAAATCTCCTTTGAAATTAATTCCCTCAAACATCGCTGTCGCTAGGGTCTCGGTTGGTGTGTGCATACCAGATAAAAGCCGTTTCACCATGGCAATGATTTCGGCATCAATTACCAACTTTTCCAGGCTAAAGCATGCTAAAAAGTCCAGCATACCAGCTCCCGAGATCATATTGACACCGGCCAAGGCACCAATAATGGCAGTGATCCCGCTTTCCAACCCAGCTTGAGCATCAATTACTTTGGCATCGCTGGCACACAAATAAGTGTGGGTAGGAAGTCCAAGGTATTTACCTACCTGTGCATAGGAAGCATCAATCATCGCAGTCTCCACTGCACCCATAGGCGTTGTTCCCTTCCGCATATCGAAGATGGCAGGAGCACCTCCCCAAACAATGGGTGAACCGGATTTTGCGAGCTGATGTATCGCGATCCCACTCAGACATTCAGCTGCATGCTGAACTACAGCACCAATTAGTGTGACCGGAGCTGTAGCACCCGCTAATGGCATTGATACCATTTGAGCAGGAACGCCTGCCCGAGCCAGATCAATTAGATTTTGAGCTCCGAAATTACTCCAGATCAAAGGAGGTGATGGGCAAACATCAAACGCTGCCTGAGGCTTTTCCGCTAATGCTTCGCGGCTCCCAGCAAATAATGCTAACATATCCACCATTACTTGTAGGGTCGGAATAGCGAATGCACCAGTAATTATTGGTTTTGTTGAATAAAGTAATACAAGATATAGGCGATATAAATCGCTTATCGATTTGGGAATTTCATTGCAAATTACGGATGTTGATTGAGCATCGTACTGTGGAAGCATTTCAGTAAGTTTTACAATCTGAACCAGATCATTGGTGTAGGATGGGCGGTGTTCATTAGTATCTGGATCAAGGATATGAACACCTGATGATCCCGGATCAAAATGAACAGCATTACCACCATAGGTTACCTTAGGGATACCATAGCGGTCGTATAGTTGGAATTTCTTTGGAACAGTCTCCAAAGCCTGATAAACAATTCTTTCTGGAATATGCACCACTTCAGTATCTCTATCAACGCGTACGCCAGCCTCTTCGAGGAGATGCATAGCGTCCTGAGATTGAACCTTAATCCCAGGGTTTACCAAAAGCTGAAATGCTTCATCAAGAATACGTTTAACCAACTCTTCGGTCAGGAGTGAAATATTGGGTTGCATCTGTCTCACCCTTTCTCGACCGAGGCAATAATCTTTATTAATTCTGATGATACTTTTGTCTCCAATGGCTCTGGTTGGTGTGTATTGAGAATTTTCCTGGCTTTTTCAAGCGCCCAATCACGACCATCATCTTTTTTCTCTTCCCAAACATTATAGGGACGACGATCCATGAATTGAGGAATAAAAATATCGCGCATGTGCTTCAAAGTATGTTTTTGGCTAAGAAAGTTTCCACCTGGTCCAACATTTCGGATTACATCTAACGCAAGACTCTCATCATCAACGACAATCCCCTGCATAACTTTGTGAATTATCGAAAAAATCTCGCAATCCATTAACATCTGCGCATATGACCAGATACGACTTCCATGTAATAAGCCAGCGCCTAATAACATATCTGACATGACAACGGTTGCCATGAAGGTGGACAAGCTGTTCTCAACTCCTGCATGCCAGTTTGGTTCCTTTGCACCTGTAGCAAATGAACCCATAGAGAGGGGGATATTGTAAAAATCAGAGAGCTTATTTTGAGCCGCACCAAACAGGAAATCTTCCGGACCACCTCCAGTGTAGGCGCCTGTTCTCAGATCCGAAGCAGTTTGAGCAGCCGCATAAAAAACTGGCGCACCAGGATATGCCAATTGGATCAGGGCAGTAGCACTAATGACTTCTGCATTGCCCACTACTAGATTTCCAGCTAGAGTGGCGGGGCCAGTCGTCAGGCATGCCGCCATGGTCATAAAACCAACTGGTAAACCAGCTTCGGCACCAATTAATGCTGCATCCACGCTACCACCATCTTGTCCAAGAGGTGGTGCTGTGCATTGCATGATGGAAAGCAGCGGTCTTTTGCGGAGAGAATCTTTTCCGCCTGATATTGTGGCTGCCATTTCAATTGCTGCCCTGGCTTCTTTTTCATTATATATACTCTCAGTTTGGGCATGTTTTGTTGAATTTTCCCATATTGCACGTAGCTCATGTAATCCACGAGTTTTTGCTGGGTAATCCTGTGCGGAGACAGCCACCCAATGAAAGGCAATTTCCTCTAATGCGTCCCCAATTCGGGCAATATCTGCGACATCCTGCCAACCAGACATCCGGCGTTTGCTTGAATTGATGTCTACAACTTCAACTCCACACCCATCCGTGCCGAGAAACACATGGTTCCCATCCAATGACAGATCCTGGTCGGGATTGCGCGCAGCTAGATCATATTTTGGAGGAGCGAGTTTTAATGCATCTTCAATTATTTGACCCGGTACCTTTACGATAGAAGTATTTCTATCTACCTGGGCACCATGAGCTTCCCAAATATCCAATGCACGTTTTGATGGAAATCGGACCCCAGTAGATTCGATGATATCAAGGGTGGCAGTATGCAAACTAATAATATCTTCAGACGTCAGGATTTCAAGGCTAAGTTTTGGATTTGTAACGGATTTTATTTTCCCTGCCATATAAACTCCTGATCTAGTTAAACGCCCAGAAGTTGTTTGGCAACGCGGGCAGCTCCGATGGCATCCTCGCTATATCCATCAGCACCAATTTGTTTTACCCATTCCTGGGTTACAGGTGCACCACCGACCATAACTTTTACTTTGGCACGCATACCAACATCTTCCAGGGCTTCAATGACATCTTTTTGATGCACCATGGTGGTTGTCAGTAAAGCGCTCATGGCGACAATATCAGCACCCACTTCGCGAGCCTTCTCCACCACCTTCATTACAGGGACATCCACACCCATGTCGAAAACCTGGAAACCAGTCGCTGAGAGCATTGTGCCAACCAATGTCTTTCCAATTTCATGAATATCACCCTCAACGGTGCATAGAACTACTTTACCCAGCATCTTACGCTCAGTACCACGTCTGGCAAGCTCTGGTTCCAAGACAGCCACAGCGGCTTTCATGGCTTCACCAGCCATCACCAATTCAGGCAAAAACATATTACCACAGCTGAATTGATCACCCACATAATTTACTCCCATAACAAAACCGTTGTTGATGGCTTCTAGTGGATCAATCCCTAAGGAAATAGATTTCCTTGCCAGATCAGCTGCTACCTCAGCTTCGCCGTCCGTTATACTCTGTGCCATTTCTTTGAAGAGGTCTTCGTTCTGCATTTTATTCTCCTTTGTTTATTTTGTTTAATTCGATGTGATCATTGGTTCTATGAGATTTTCGATAGCTTTAATTGATTCTCCAGAAATATCCAAGTATATTTCGAGCTCGTTACCAAGATTTATCAAATGATTAGTGATCTGGTTTGATGCTGCCTGCGGGTCATTACGTGATAACGCTTCAATTATGGCTTTGTGTTCTAAATATTCACGCTTTAAACTGGTTTGTAGTAGCTCAGGATGGCGGAACATATACTCATATAACATCCAATCAGGAAAAGAATTGGTTGTCATTTCATATAATTTATTTAATAGGGGGCTATGTACTGCAGCCACAATACCTGTATGGATCTCCTTATTCAACTGGCGTAAAGTTGACATGTCGTCTAGAGAAAGCAATCTTTCGGTTCTTTCGACTATCTTAGATAAGTCATCAACTTCTTCGGGTTGGATAGTTTTTGCTGCGATACGAGCAGAAAGATTTTCAAGAACTAAACGCAAAATAAAAGCATCTACAATTTCCTTGGGTTCCAATTTTGGGACGCGTACTCCACGAAACGGTACCCGCTCTGCTAATCCCGAAGAGACCAACCGGTCAAAAGCCTCCCTAACCGGAGTTTGGCTGACACCTAATTGGGTGGATATATCCTCCTGTCGCAACCAATCTCCGGCAGAATATTTACCTGCAATGATCTTCTCATAAAGGTAATCATACACTTCATCAGTGAGAGACCTTTTGCGAAGCAATTCATTGTTTTCAGGAATTGAGTTCGTTAGTTCCACAATCAACTTATCCGATGAGAAAGCCAGATATAGCCGTATCTGATTGATATATTATATATTATATATTATTATTCGTGAAGTAATAATACCAATCAGATAGACATGTTAATCAAAAAAACACATTGAGCAAATCCTTTTATATTGATGGTTCGATTTTCAATCTGTCTGACGGGTGTGTCTAAAAGGTGCTCGAGCAATAACTTGTCCATTTGACACAGTTCCGGATGGTTTTTGGAAATTGCTTGATATGGACAATGCCCCAACATTATCCGCGGATTTATGACATGTGCTTCCCAGTGCGCCTGGTAATTCATGCGATTAAGTGAATGAATAGTGGAGTATAAACGTCTGGTCGGATTAATGATGTCAGTCACAAATTGCGATGCTAATAGCGTGGCGATATTTTCAACCGCTCGGTTTTTTTCATCATGCATGGCTTTAGTTACTAAGGTATGCAGTAACGCATCAGAAAGCTTATCTAGGTTATTTAGATCGTTTTGTTGTTTAGAGCAGTAAATCTGAGCTGGTCTGCCTTTCTGAGATGCTTCTTTTTGTCCAATTACTGTGATACTACCTTGTTCGGTTAATATTGAGAGGTGATGGCGTATATTAGCAGGGGTAACATGAAATACTCTGCTTAATTCCTCTACTGTCGCGCTTTGCTGCTCTTGAATATAGTTTAGGATCTTTTGGCGTGAGTTTGGCATTCTTTTAGGTATAGTATATCAAATATTTCTATATAAGCAAATATATATTTGCGTAATATGTTGACGATACAATTTATAAAGGTATAATTTATACGTTTGTTTATCATTTTTCTTGGAGGTTACTTTTATGAGTCAGGACTTGATTAATCCTGGTTATGAAATTCCACCTGAAATGCAGGGGCAAGTTACTATCACCACCTTGGATAAGATATACAACTGGGGAAGACGCTCATCGATCTGGCCAATGATGTTTGGTTTAGCGTGCTGCGCTATTGAAATGATCTGCACTGCAACAAGCCGTTTTGATTTTTCACGTTTCGGCATGGAAATCATGCGACCCAGCCCGCGTCAGGCTGATCTGATGATAGTTGCTGGAACGGTGACCAAAAAAATGATTCCACAAATCGTCAGACTGTATAATCAGATGCCTGAACCCAAATATGTAGTTGCCATGGGGTCATGTGCCTCAGGTGGCGGACCATTTAAAGAAGGATACAATGTTGTATCCGGTGTCGATAAATATTTACCTGTAGACGTATATGTAGCTGGATGTCCACCAACCCCACAGGCGTTATTAAACGGGTTTATTACCTTACAGAAGCTTATAGATACACAGTCGATTAAAACAGTCAGGTGGTATAGCAAAGGAAAAGATACCCCATTACCTGTTCCCATTCTTGGACCGGATATTATGGATCCTGGGAACTTTTCTGTGATTAAGGAATACACCCAGAACAAGCTCCTCGCCCAACAGGATACTGCTCAAACAGCATCGGATCAAACAGTGTCAAACGAGGCAGGTTAGGTAACGAACGAATTGAATAATATTGGAGCATGCCAATGAGCAACCAAAACATTGCACTTGAGACTGATTTACTATATATTTTCCCGGAGATGCTTATCCACGATGAGCGTTCAGGCTATGAGGGATATATCATAAAGGCTGAACATCTATTAACTTTCATGCAAAGAATACGTGATGATTTTGGCTATGATTATTTGTCATCTATAACAGGTGTGGATTACTTGCCTGAAGGAAAGATGGAGGTTGTTTACCACATTCGTAAATCAACCGGTGGTTCACCTTTGGTAATCAAGGCTCAAATAGAGCGCGATAATCCATTAATTTCTTCAATAGTTCCTATTTATCCCGGTGCTGAATTCCAAGAGCGTGAGGTATGGGATTTATTTGGTATTAAATTTGAAGGACATCCAGATTTACGACGGATATTGATGTGGGAAGGATTCTCCGGTCATCCTCTTCGTAAAGATTGGAAGGAAGGCTATTACGAAGAAGATTTCAAGCCCTTTAAGAGCCGATGGCCTGTTGGTCATTATAAGAGTGCTGAAGATAGAAATCCGCTTGGAACCAATATCGATTATCCAGCAGGTTTTGATCCAGAAAGCTGGATTCCCGAGCCAGAGGTAGCTTTATATGCAGGTTTAGGGAAGGTTGAGCGCAAGGATGAGGAGACGGGCATTTCCACAGAGCAGGTTATTGTTAATATGGGTCCTCAACACCCATCCACGCATGGGGTATTTCGGATGGCAGTAAAACTGGATGGAGAAACGATTGTGGGGTTAAAACCCGTTATGGGATACTTGCACCGTAATCACGAAAAGATTGGTGAGAGAAACACTTATTTAGCAATAATGCCCTACACAGATCGGTTGGATTATTTCAACTCGATGAGCAATAACTTTGGATATGCATTAGCAATTGAAAAATTAATGGGGATTTCACCACCTGAGCGTGCGGAATATATCCGGGTAATGATGGCTGAACTGACAAGGATCGTTAATCACCTTGCGTTATTTGGATTTTTACTGAACGACCTTGGTGCATATTTCACTCCTTTCTTGTACGCATTTGAGGAACGTGAGTTGATTTTGGATATTTTTGAGGCGGTTTCTGGATCCAGGATGATGTGCAATTACTTCCGATTTGGAGGTGTGGCACGCGATTTACCTGATGGAATTATGAATAAGGTGAAAGATCTGGTTTTTGATCGCCTGCCTCGTAAAATTGATGATCTTGACTTATATATCACCAATAATGAAATTATTCGCCATCGCGCCGAAGGGGTGGGTGTAATTACCCCCGAACAGGCGCTTGCATATTCTACGGTTGGACCGGTTTTACGGGCTTCAGGAGTACCTTATGATTTACGACGAGCCCAGCCTTATAGTATATATAACCGCTTTGATTTTGATGTTGCTGTCCGATATCACGGTGATGTATACGACAGGTATTTGGTTCGGCTGGATGAGATGTTCCAAAGTTTAAGAATTTTAAAGCAGGTAATAACTGATATTCCTGAAGGACCAATACAGGAAGGAAAACCTCAATACCAGGTTAGAGTACCAGCTGGGGAGTCGTATGGGTGTGTAGAAGGTCCTAAAGGTGAGCTGGGTTTCTATATTATCTCGAATGGCAAGCCAAATCCTTGGCGGTACCATGTACGCGCTCCGTCATTTATTAACCTAACTGCGCTTGAAAGTATATGTATTGGGAATAAAATCGCTGATGTGGTTGTTATTCTTGGTTCTATCGATATCGTTCTAGGTGAAACGGATAGGTGAGTGAAGAATGTCAGATCAAAGAAATGACTACATGTTTGGATTGGGTGTGCTGAAAGGACTCGGTTTAGCCTTCAGACATTTTCTTGAAACATATATCGATGATATCCGGCATTGGGGAAAGCGATACAAAACACCTGAAGGTATTGCATACCGGTCGAGTAAGGATGTGAAAGGAATATTCACCGTTCAATATCCTGAAGAGAAATTGCCGGTTCCAGAAGAATTTCGTTTTATCCCATTTTTGATATACGAAGAAAAAGACGGGATGATTGAATACCGGTGCACATCATGTGGTATCTGTGCCAAGGTATGTCCCCCTCAATGTATCTGGATTGTCCGCTCTACAGATCCAAATACAGGTAGACCTATACCTGATCCGGCTGAATACTATATCGATATTGATATATGTATGAACTGTGGTTATTGTGCTGAGTATTGTCCTTTTGATGCTATCAAGATGGATCATAACTATGAACTGGCTTCATATTCTCGTACAAATAATATTTACGATAAAGCGAAGCTTGGAAAGCCCCTTTCGTATTATGCATCCATCCGTCCGATTAATTATCAACGAGAGGAAAATGCCCGAAAAGAAGCTGAAGCGCAAAAAGCAGCAAGGAAATCACTCGCTTAGAAGGCCAATCTGACAAGTGAACATTCGTTAATTATTGCGCTGGTGATATTCCATGCAAAGTGATAGCATTGACTTACTTTTTCCATCGAAAGCGATTGAGTTTTTAAGCAAGATTCGCGATGAGCCTTGGGAGAAATTGATCAATCAGTTAATTAATTTGGAACCGAACCATCCAGCCCGCATTGCTTTTGTCTTGATGATGGTACGGGTTGGAGGCTGCACTTCGTGCCAGTCAGATTCATTTCGGGCAATGAGAGGATGTATACTGTGTGCCAGTACTACCGTGAAGCGATATAAAGGTAGTGACCAATCATTAATCGACCTTTATTATGATGCAAAAAATGATGTGCTTAATTACATGAAAGAGGAAGAAGAATATGGTGGCTGAATTAGTAACGAAAGAAATGGTTCTAGCAGCATTAAGAAAAGTGCAAGAACCTGAATTACGGAGCGATTTAGTTTCATTGAACATGATCGAGGATTTGGAGATTGATGGCGGTCGGATTTCATTTACGATTATATTAACGACTCCCGCCTGTCCGTTAAAAACGAGAATTGAAAATGAAGCTCGCGCTGCTGTTATGTCCTTAATTGGGGTAGAGGCAGTTGAAATAAAATTAGGATCCAATGTACCCAGCGATGGACGATCAAGAGGTTTAATGCAATTACCAATCCGGAATGCGGTCGCAATTGCTTCGGGTAAAGGTGGTGTTGGTAAAAGCACCGTTGCAGTCAACGTTGCTGTTGCTCTAGCACAAACCGGAGCAAGAGTCGGTTTGCTAGATGCAGATATTTATGGTCCTAACATTCCCACAATGATGGGTGTTGTATCGCTTCCACCACCGACTAAAGAAAAGTTAACTCCTGCTGAAGCTTATTGTGTGAAGTTGATGTCCATCGGTTTTCTGGTCAAACCCGACCAACCATTAATATGGCGTGGACCAATGTTGCACTCAGCAATTCGGCAATTCTTAAGTGATGTCGAGTGGGGGGAATTGGATTATCTGATTGTTGACTTACCACCAGGAACAGGGGATGCTGCACTAAGTTTGACGCAATCATTACCATTGAGTGGGGGTATCATCGTAACGCTTCCTCAACGGGTTTCCCTGGAAGATGCACGAAGAGGAATGGAAATGTTCCGCCAGTTAAATGTCCCGATCTTAGGTGTAGTAGAGAATATGAGTTATTTGGAATTACCAGATGGGTCGCGAATGGATATATTTGGCACTGGGGGAGGAGAACAATTAGCAAAAGAAGGAAAAGTTCCATTTCTCGGAACAATCCCCATCGATGCCAAAGTCCGTGCTGGTGGAGATAATGGCCGACCAGTCATCATCGAAGATCCAAAATCCCCCGCAGCCAGTGCATTGAGAGGGATCGCAGAGGTTATTGCCGCGAAAATAAGCCTAGCAGCATTGGAAAAGAATGCTGCGATACCAATTACTATCCTTGATTGAAGTGGACTTTTCAAAATAAAGGAGATATTAGTGGAAGAGATAGGACAAAATCTGACTTCACAGCAATGCATTGTCGGATTGCGTTTTCAACCGATCGGTAAACTCTATCACTTTGATGCCAGTAATTATGTTGGTATTCAAGTGGGTGATTTTGTTGTAGTTGAGACAAGTCGAGGAATACAGATAGGGCAGGTTGTTCAATTCATCGAAAACCCTGATCGAACAGCTTCGACCGGATTGAAATCCATAGTACGTATAGCGACACCTCACGATTTATTGCTACGCCAACAATGGGAAAAGCGAGAGATAGATGCGGTTGAAGATTGTCGAAAAAAAGCCTTGGAACTTGGGTTTACTGATGTCAAGATTGTATCAGCGGAATTTAGTTTGGATGGTAACCGGCTTTTATTTGTATATAGCAGTGATGAAGGGGAGAAAACTGATTTAAAATCGCTAAGAAGAACGATGCAACGGACATACCAACAATCACATGTTGAAATGCATCTTGTAGGCCCAAGAGATGTGGCAAAGGCACTTGGAGGGATGGGGGCATGCGGTCTTGAATGCCGCTGTTGCACAGCATTTATTACCGAATTTAGCCCGATTTCAATAAAAATGGCTAAAGAACAAGGAATCTCACTGACTCCCACTGAAATTACAGGTATGTGTGGACGACTTCGATGTTGCCTGGTTTATGAATACGAGCAATATGTAGAAGCAAGGAAACAATTACCAAAGCGTGGAAAATCAGTGCTGACGCCAAAAGGCAATGGGAAAGTATTAGATGTAAATCCATTAAAAGAAACAATATTGGTTGAATTAGAGCAAGGTGGCCAACATGAATTTTCACGTCAAGAAGTACAACCTTTGGAAGAATTGGATGTACTAAATAAAAAGGCTGAAAATGGCTGTGAAAATTGTCCAGAAAGTACCATGCTTGTTATGAAAAAGGGGAAAAAGAAGCCTTATGGCAGAAGACGCTAGGAATATCGACGCCTGGGATTCTCCTCAAAAAATCTTAGTCATCCTTGCGCATCCTGATGATCCAGAATTTTTTTGTGGTGCGACGATTACACGTTGGGTAAGGGCTGGTCATCATGTGATTTATTGCCTATTGACATGTGGTGAGAAAGGAACGAAAGATCTAACTCTCGGGTCAAATGAATTGTGTTGCATTCGGCTAAATGAACAACGGGCTGCAGCGACAGTATTGGGGGTTGAGGAGGTTAATTTTCTAAATCATCCCGATGGATATCTAGTTCCGGACATAAATCTCAGGCGTGATATAACACGGGTAATACGAACAATCCGACCAGATATCTTAGTTACATGTGATCCTCAAACTTTGTTCACATTGAATGCAGGATTAAACCATCCTGATCACAGAGCAGCTGGTCAGGCTACTTTAGATGCTGTCTTTCCATCGGCACGAGACCACTTAAGTTTTTTCGAATTGTGGAAAGATGAAAAATTAGAGCCTCATATCGTGCAAGAGGTGTGGGTTTGTGGAACCCTTCAGCCAGATATCATTCTGGATGTCACAGAAACATGGGAAACGAAAATACTGGCTTTATTTGAGCATAAGAGTCAAATTGGGGACCCAGAAAAATTTGCTGAACGTATGAGGAACCGTAGAACTGCTGATAGCACACCGGAAAATCCACGGTATGAGGAGAAATTTCGCCGCCTGATCCTCGGATAACTTTTTATATTTTATATGCCAACTATTTTCAACAATTATGAGGTTAAATGTCAAATTATATTGATGAAGCGAATGATTTATTTGAGTATACACGTGCTCTCCGTCGTGATTTTCATATGCATCCTGAGATTGGATTTAATGAATTTCGAACAGCGAATATTGTTGCTAAAGAGCTAACCAAAATGGGACTTGAGGTAAAAACTGGGGTTGCCAAGACGGGAATTGTAGCTATTTTGGAGGGTTATACCACTGGTCCAGTCATATTACTTCGTTTTGATATGGATGCACTTCCAATCCAGGAAGAAACCATGGCAGAATATGCATCAATTAATAATGGTGTTATGCATGCATGTGGACATGATGGACACATAGCAGTGGGTCTTACTGTTGCAAGAATATTAAATCAACATCGAAATGAAATTAAAGGGACGATTAAGCTGATTTTCCAACCTGCTGAAGAGGGGCTTGGTGGAGCAGAGAATATGATTGCGGATGGTATTCTTTCTAATCCCAAACCTGATATCGCATTAGCACTCCACGTGTGGAATGAAAAACCTGTTGGTTGGGTAGGAATAGTTCCTGGACCTGTAATGGCAGCTGCAGATACTTTTGACGTGAAAATAACGGGCAAGGGAGGGCACGGAGCTGTACCCAATTTATGCAATGATCCCATTCTGGCTGCATCGCAGGTAATTAATTTGTTACAAGGAATTGTCTCCCGTAATATATCTCCATTAAATTCAGCAGTGGTAACAGTTGCTTCCATCCAGGGAGGCGATGCATTTAATGTTATACCGCCTGAAGTTAATCTTAAAGGAACTATACGAACATTTGAACCAGAAATTCGTGATATGGTGATTGAGAGATTTCATCGAATTGTGGAAAATGTCTCTGTTGCGTTGGAATGTACATCAACGATCAATATCAGACCGATTACTCCAGCTTTAGTTAATCATCCTGAGATCACGAAACAGGTTCAACAAGTAGCCGAAAACTTGCTCACTAATTTCCAGCTTGATTTTAATACGGTAACGATGGGTTCTGAGGATATGGCTTTTATCATGAATCAGATTCCGGGTTGTTATTTCTTTATCGGTTCAGCTAACAAAGAGAAGAAATTGGATGCATCACACCATCATCCTAAATTTGATTTTGATGAAAACATTTTCCCGACAGCGGTTGGGTTAATGTTGGCATCAACGATGGAACTTTTGAATAATTAGGTTTATTATGTCGAGTGAAACCCCCAAAAGTAAACCGGGTAAAAGACCGGGAGGTGATAAATCAGTGAAATCTGTAATCAACAACTTCAGTATCACCGTAGCAACAGTCAATGGTTCAGGGAGTCAAACATCAAATCTTACCCTGGTGCGTGCATTATTCAAAATGGGCATTCCTGTTTCTGGGAAGAATCTCTTTCCTTCAAATATTCAGGGATTGCCTACCTGGTATACGATCAGGGTAAATGAAGACGGTAATCTTGCCAGGTGCGAGTCTCAAGAGGTTGTGGTCGCACTGAATCCTGCAACATTTGTGAAAGATATGGAAGGTTTAGTTCAGGATGGAGCCTTATTTTATGATGATAGCATAAAAATCCCAATAAACCGTAAAGATATTCATTTATATCCAATGCCGATTAAGGAGATGGTAAGGGATTCTGGTGTACCCTCCAATATACAAGATTACATCGCAAATATGGTCTACGTGGGGATCGTTGCAAACATTTTAGAGGTAGATATGGATAACATCTACCAAGCTCTAGATTTCCATTTTAAGGGTAAACAAAAACCAATAGATTTAAACTGGAGTATGGTAAAAAACGCTTTTGAATGGGCAGCGAAAAACCTGCAAAAAACAGACGCATATTCTTTTAAGCCCACCGACAAGACAGATGGATATATTCTGGCTGATGGAAATACTGCTGCTGCATTGGGTGCTATATATGGGGGTGTTCAATTTGCAGCGTGGTATCCAATTACACCTGCAACCTCATTAGCAGAGACCTTAAATGAATTTGTACCTGTATTCAGAAAGGATCCGGTTTCTGGTAAGAATACCTGTGTTATTTTGCAAGCTGAAGATGAATTAGCTGCCATCGGAATGGTTGTGGGGGCTGGATGGTCCGGCCTACGCGCAATGACATCGACTTCAGGACCAGGATTTAGTTTAATGGTGGAATATGTTGGTCTGGCATACTTCTCAGAGGTTCCGTTAGTAATTTGGGATATTCAGCGTATTGGCCCATCCACAGGTCTTCCAACCCGAACCTCTCAGGGCGATCTGAGATTGGCTTATTTTATGGGTCACGGGGATGTTAAAAATGTAATTCTATTCCCAGGTTCAGTAACAGAGTGCTTTGAGTTCGGCTGGAAAGCGTTTGATATTGCGGAGCGATTACAAACACCAGTGATCGTATTATCAGATCTGGATTTTGGGATGAATCAATGGATGACAAAACCATTCGAGTATCCTGATAAACCAATGGACCGTGGAAAAATTCTATGGGAAAAAGATCTCAAAAACATGGAGAGCAAATGGGGGAGGTATGTTGATGTTGATGGTGATGGGATTCCGTATCGAACACTTCCAGGCAATAAAGAATCAAATTCAGCTTATTTTGCACGAGGAACTGGCCATGATGAATATGCCAATTATAGTGAACAACCGAAGGATTGGGAAAATAATCTACTCCGCATAGCACGAAAAATTGACGGGAATGTTACGTTACTTCCTAAACCAGTAATTACTTCTAAATCTGGAGCAAAAGTTGGCCTAATCTCATATGGGTCCACTGATGTTGCCATCAACGAGGCATTGGTCAACCTATCAGCGAAAGGTTATACTCTAGACCATTTACGTATCCGCTCACTTCCCACAGCACTCGAGGTAAAGGATTTTATTCGTTTGCATGAGCGTAATTATGTCATTGAGCTCAATCGCGATGGACAATTACATCAGATACTTAGCTTAGAAGTTCCAGATTGTTCTATGAAATTAATTTCACTCTCCCATCTTGATGGTCTACCCCTTACAGCAGACTGGGTGGTAAATCAGATTGAAACTAAAGAGGAATATCAAAAATGACAGATCAAATTTCACAAACCTCTCGAGGTCAGTTGAATCTTGTTGGTTTAACAAAAAATGATTATCGGGGAAATCCAAGCTCATTATGCCAGGGGTGTGGACATAATTCAATTTCAAGTCAGATCATTTCTGCTTGCTATGAATTGAACATCGTTCCTGAAAATATGATCAAGTTTAGTGGAATAGGTTGTTCAAGCAAAAGCCCATTCTACTTTTTAAACCGAGCATTCGGTTTTAACGGTCTCCACGGTCGCATGCCTTCATTGGCAACTGGAGCAATGTTTGGTAATATCTTCCTTAAAGGGATTGGTGTGAGTGGTGATGGGGATACCGCCAGTATTGGCATGGGTCAATTTAAGCATATAGTAAGAAGAAATGTCCCTTTGGTGTATATTATCGAAAATAATGGTGTATATGGACTGACAAAGGGACAATTCTCTGCCACAGCAGACGAAGGTTTAGAACTTAAGAAACAAGGAACCAACCCCTATTTACCAGTAGATATTGCATGGGAAGCCTTGGTTAGTCATGCGACCTTTGTCGCGCGTTCGTTTGCGGGTGATCCGAAACAAGTGAAGGAATTAATCAAAGCTGCACTAAGTCACAAAGGGATTGCAGTGCTTGATATTATCAGCCCCTGTGTTACATTTAATAACCAGGATAGTACAAGTCATTCGTATTCCTGGGGGAAGGAACACGAGGTTGCTTTACATGAGCTATCGTATGTTCCACCAGCAGACGAAATCATAGTTGATTATGAGGATGGTCAAATTAAGGAAGTAACCATGCACGATGGATCCACGGTTATATTAAAAAAATTAGACCGTGATTATGATCCAAAAAATCGCGCGGAGGCGATGAGGGTTTTAGAGGAATCCAACAAGGACTGCTGTTTAATTACAGGTTTAATTTATATAGATGAAACCCAACCCACTCTGTTCGACCATTATAACTTGCCAGATGAACCTTTGAATCGACTCACCGAAGACCGATTACGCCCATCCAAGGAAACAATGGAAAAAGTAAATGCAATGATGTTCTGAAATTGTAATAATACTGATCACTTTGAAATCAATCATGTTGATATAATTTGA
This sequence comes from uncultured Chloroflexia bacterium, assembly GCA_963777935.1. Taxonomy (GTDB): domain Bacteria; phylum Chloroflexota; class Anaerolineae; order Anaerolineales; family UBA4823; genus FEB-25. Next base: position 865,101 of record CAVZSL010000002.1, on the reverse strand, counting down.
AGGTTTAAGAATATCTGATTAAATGTATATCCTGCGGAAGTTAGAATAACAGAATTTGTTATAATCCTTTCTTCAGCAGGATACACGATGATTTAAGGGGAATCCTTAGACGGGTTTAAAGTAATCGATATCCAAGATAGACCCGATTCTCTCATCAGCTGGTTTGATCACTGCTTGGACAACCATCCCGATTTCAACCTGGTCAGGTTGAATTTCTCCCAGGCGATGAATCAAGCCACCATCTCCAAATCGAACAAAAGCAATAATCTCAGGTGTCTCGCGAAAACTTCCGTCGATATTCACATATAATAACGTAAATGTAATTACTTCTCCACTGGTTCCAACATCCAACCAATCATCAAGCCTAGCAAGGCAGCGCTCACAGAATATTGCAGCCGGCACATAGGTTTGATCACAATGTTGGCAATAGGTTCCGAGGATGCGCCCCTCGTCCTTCAATGTGCGGAAGAATTTTTCGCCAGCCAACCCGTAAGTATACCGGTTTGTGACAGGTAACTCACCATGCCAGACTAAAGGTGCGTCAGGATCACGATTTAGGAGTGTCATTTTAGTTCTCCTCGAGAGGCTTGAAATACATGATGTCGTTGATTGAACCTTGTCTCTCGTGAGTTGGTTTCCATACTGCCTGTACTCGCATTCCAATTTTTACCTCTTTAGGTTCAACTTCACCGAGCATATGCATAATCCCATGCATTGGTGAAGCACCATCGATATTAATAACAGCTGGAATTTCGGGCTCTTTAATCCGTTGAACGTCCCAGGTCACATAACAAAGTGAGAATGTATTCACCACACCAGTATCTCTTAAGGGCACAAATTCATCCATGGGGCGAAAACACCATTCACACATTGTCCGTGGAGGTACAACTACTTTGCGACAAGTATTACAATGGCTGCCTAGAATCACTCCATTTTTCAAGGAAGCTAAATACTCGCCTATTCCGATGCCTGTATCCCAAGCATAAAGACCATTGAGCTTGTCAAAATTGTACAGGATTTTTCCTTCAGCAAAATCCTGCTCGTTTAAAGCTATTCCTGGAAATTCTTTAATATTTGCAGTCATAGAATCCTCCTTATTTCCCCATGATGACAACAGTGCCAACTTGCATTAAGTCACCCCAGGCTTGAGCCAATCCTCGACGAGGTTGACCTGGAACTTGACGTGCTCCAGCTTCACCACGAAGCTGCCAAAACAGCTCAGCGATCTTCATTAAACCAGCAGCTGCTATGGGATTCCCTACCCCTAATAAACCTCCCGACGGACAGACGGGCATATTACCATCCCGTGAAGCAGTGCCATCACTATATAACTCTGGCGCTTTTCCTCGTTCTGCAAGCTGGAGACCTTCAAGATGATGCAATGCTTTGTAATCAAATGGGTCGTAGGGTTCAGCAATATGGATTTCCTTGCGTGGTTCTTTTATCCCTGCCATATCATAAGCCATCCTGGCAGCATATTCTACATAGCGCGGATAGGCAAGATCGCGGTTTGTCCAGTAAGATGTGTCCAGATGCCAGCCAACACCTTCAATCCACACAGGTTTATCGGTGATTCTTTTAGCGACATGTTCAGCAGCCAAGATCACTGCAACGGCACCATCGGAAACAGGACTGACGTCAAGACGTTGAACAGGCCATGCAAGTACCTCTGATTTTAGGATGTCATCCAGAGTAATATCAGCATCTCCAAGCAAGGCACAAGGATGATCTGCTGCATTTCTTTTATGTTGTACTGCAACCTGAGCAATATCAGCTTTGGAAATTCCGTAGGTGGTCATATAACGGTTCATTTCCAAAGCGAAAATCCAGAGCAGGTTAGGTTTTAAGGGTCTTTCGGTTATGTGGTCGAATATTGTGAGAAACGCAGCTTGAGCATGAGGGTAATAAGACGACATCTTTTCCTCTGCCACAACCATGACGACATCGAACAAACCTGATGCGATATGGTACCAACCTTGTATTGGTACAAACACCCCGGTGCCCCCGCCAACATATGAGCGCATATATGGTTTTCGCCATGCACCTGCGCCATCACTAAGATATTCTCCATTCAAATGAATCCCATCGAAAGCGTCAGGGGCGGTTCCAAGGCAGACCGCTTCTATATCATCCATAGTCATCTCACATGATTCAAGAGCCATGTGAGCGGCTTCCCAGGATAATTCTTTGGGTGTTTCCTGAGCGCGTCGAACAAACTTAGTCATACCAGCACCAACAACAGCAACTTTACGCATTCCCATAAAGGCATCCTTTCTAGCTGGCAAGTATCAGAACTGCACCACTATTGGACGGCACTCCACGCCAAGATTGTGCCAGACCGATATTTACGCCTTCAATTTGTCGAGCACCAGCCTCTCCTCTTAATTGAAGAACTATCTCGGAGGCACGTGCCAAACCATTTACTTCCAGGAGATTACCCATACCGAGACTCCCTCCAGACACATTCACCGGTAATCCGCTATCCGGGCTGGTAAATCCCTCCATGGTTAAAGTGCCGGCTTCTCCTTCTCTACAAAACCCCAATGCTTCCAATGCCTGCAATTCTTTATAGGCATAAATATCATCTACTTCTGCGATATCGATGGCTTCAAGGGGATTATTTATTCCAGCTTGTCTGTATGCCATCCTGGCTGCTTCCTCCGTATACAACGCGTGTGCCCAATTACGGTTTTCCAGGGCGGGGGAATCATTATTCCAACCAGCTCCCAGGATCCAAATAGGTTTATCGGTAAGGGATAACGCAGTAGCTTCCGAGGCTAAGACCATAACGATGGCACCATCTGCATGTTTTGCAGATTCTCGAATTAAAAGAGGCCATGATAGTATCGCACCAGACAGAACATCATCAATTGTGAGGTTTGCGCCAAAAGGGGCAAAAGGATTGGATAGTGCATTGAATTGGTTTTTTATAACCACGGCAGCGCATTGTTCATGAGTGGTTCCTGTTTCATACAAGTATCGATTCATCTCCAAACCTGCGATAAAATGGCTATTGAGTTTTAAAGGTCGATTTAATATAGGGTCTTGCGCATAGGCAGTAACTTCGGAAAGTGTCAAAATATTCGAAGCTTTGCTATGACCTTCAACAGCTACGATATCAAATTGTCCTGTCCGGATTAACATATAAGCTGTTGAAATTCCGTGTAATCCATCCCCAGCAATAGTATGCACGGGTTTTAGTGCTCCCCCAATTTGATCCGGTGTGTATTCATCGAAGATGCTTGTCCCCTCATGAAAATCCTCTGCAACGGTTACAAAACTTTCCACATCACGGCGAGGATCTACGCCAGCATCATTATACGCACGCATGGCAGCTTCATAACTCATTTCTTTATACGACTGTTCAGGAGTTATTGATCGAAAGCCTGTACAGCCTACACCCACGATGGCAACTCTATCATGCATGTATACCTCCTTTTTATAATCGGATATTGATTTTTCGATTGTTATTAATTTATATTGTTGAGTTAATTATCGCTGTAAACCTCCTTTTGTTTAGGAACTCGACCTCGTTCAGCGATAGCGGCCATACCAATGCTGATGAAGTAGAGAATGATCATCGGAGCCATTACAAGACCCATATTGACAGGGTCTACAGTTGGTGTAATAGCAGCTGCTAATACAGCAATTACCACAATGGCTAATCGCCATTGTAATAACAATGTTTTCGCCTTAATTAAACCCAGGTTTGCTAACAAATAGATCACTAAAGGAAATTCAAAAGTTATTCCGATCCAAAACATAATTAATGTGACAAAATTATAATAAGATGAAGGGCGAGGTTGGGTGGTTAATCCCATGAAATTAAAGAGAAATGGCAATGCTGTTGGAAGCATTACATAGAAGGCAAAAGCCATCCCTCCAACGAAAAGGAATAATGCTGCAGGGATAGCAATAAGTCCTTTTATGCGTGAGCGAACTCGGAGAGCTGGAGCAATAAATAACCAGATTTCGAATATTACATATGGGAATGCAATCGTAAAACCACTCAAAAGGGTTACCCGCATAACGGTTCCAACATTTTCAGTAACATCAATAGCAATTAATTCATCAATACCCCCTACTATAGGGGTCGCCAGATAACTAAGAATGCTATGAACAAACAAAAATGATATGGCGGTGGTAAATACAATTACAACAACTGCTCGGAGTAAATGCTTCCGCAATGCATTTATATGTGGAAGAAGTGCTGATGGGTTTTCAATTGTGGCAGAAATAGATTCAGCAATAGGAGAATCATCTATTTCTTCTTCTTTAAAATATGATGATATGCTTTGTGAACCTTGTTTAAAGCTTGTGAGTAGCCTCTGGATGATCCTAGTGATGAATCGCACTGGAGTTGTAATAAAATGCCAAATAGAATAAAGTACCTTACGCATTAGCTACTATCATCATTGACATTATCTGGTTTGCTTGGTGAATCCACAATTTGAATATTCGGTGCATTCGGTTCAATCTGATTGGATTGAATCTCTTTAGGATCTGGGGGAGTGATCCAGGATGATAAGTCCTGGTCTATTTTTTTTATATCAGTATTCAATTGCCCACCAATTTTATTAATATCGTTCATCTCTTTCGACAGATCCTCAAGACTGGCTTCACGCATCAATCGATTGGGTAAATTTCGCATCTCTCGTGATGCTTTTTGTATAGTACGCCATTCGGGTGATGAAATAATTTTTCGTAAAAAGCGACCCAAAGTAAGCCCAGCTTTAACCATATCCTTTGGACCTAGTATGATTAGAGCGATTAATAGAATAAAAAAAAGCTCGAGAGGACCAATACCAAATAATTCCATGGATGTGTATGGTTAACTAAGATTCTTAAAATATTGAACAATATCGTTATAGTGTAATGCTAGGCTACCAAGTACACCATTAACGAAACGGGGGGTACTGTCTGACCCATATATTTTCCCTAATTCAACTGCTTCGTTTATGGCAACTTTCAGTGGAGTTTGGTTACTAACTGCAATCTCCCATAAGGCGATGCGCATGATATTACGATCAATTGTCGCTACTTGGTCAAGCGGCCATTCCGGGGCATGTTTAGCGATTACCTGATCAAGCTCATGAATCAGGGGTTGAATTCCAAACACGATCTTACGTGCAAAATCACTTAGGTTATCCTCGAGAGGTGTTTCAGATAATCTTTCTGTGATGACCAATTCCGGTGGATGACCGGTCATATCAATTTCGTAAAGTGCCTGCAGGGCTATGCTACGTGCCCTGGTTCGAGGTTTCATATTAAATTATGCTTCAGCCTCCGAGGGGTAATCGATGTCCTCGATATGGATATTAACCCGGCCTACGGTCATTCCTACCATTTCCGAGATCGCTCGAGATACTTCATGTTGAATATTGTGGCTAACATCGCGCACATTAACCTCACTATTTAACACCACATAAATATCCACATATACCACATCATCCACAACATCAATCAATACACCTTCACGTTTTTGTGTACGTTTAAGTAATTGGTTTACCCCCGACTGAACGTGACTGAGACGACTTACCCCATCTATGTTTAAAGTAGTCAGTTGGGCGATGGTTAATAAAACTTCAGGTGCAATTGTGGTCGTTCCTTGAGATGGGTCAATTTCATTCATAATATTTTTCCCTAGAATGTATATACAATTACATCATTGCCATTCCACCATCAACAGCAAGCACCTGCCCGGTGATATAAGATGCTTCTTCAGAAGCGAGGAATGCCACTGCAGCTGCTATTTCTTCGGGTTTTCCCATTCGTCCTACTGGTGTAGCACTAAGTATTGATTTCTTCAGCTCTTCAGAAAGATCATTTGTTAGTGTTGTAGGGATAAAACCTGGAGCAACTGCATTTACAGTAATCTGTCTTGAAGCAACTTCACGGGCGAGTGCTTTGGTGAATCCGATAATCCCTGCTTTTGAAGCTGAATAATTAGTTTGCCCAGCCTGACCTGCCTGCCCGGAGACAGATGATATATTAACAATACGACCGTAACGTTGCTTCATCATCGGTCGGATAGCTGCTTTGGAACAGTTAAAAACTCCTTTAAGATTCACATCCAAGACTGCATCCCAATCGGTTTCCTCCATCCGGAGGATTAACATATCTCTGGTAATCCCCGCATTATTAACCAGGATATCAATATGCCCAAATTGCTTAACTGTTTGATCAATGAGTTCGTTCGCAGATTTTCCATCCGCAACATTTACTTTGATTGCAACCAGTTTTCTCTGAGTCAATTTAGCAACTTCAACTGCAGTTTCTTCAGCTAAATCAACCAACATGTCTGCGATAACTACATCGGCGCCTAAAAAGGCAAGTTTTTCAACAATCGACCGACCAATCCCGCGTGCGCCTCCCGTAACTACAGCCACTCGTCCTTGCATCGAGCAGAAAGCTACTATTGTCATGGGTTACTCCTGGAATCAATAGATAAAATGACGATGTTATTATACCCTATTCATTCTTATTCGATATTTAGATGGGAATTAAAGTGTCTGAAGTGTCTGAAAATCATTCGGTGTTCCGAGTGATGTAGTAATTACGCTCCGATTGATTCTCTTTAGTAACCCACTCAATATTGAACCGCTCCCTATCTCCAAGTACATCGATATTCCTTTTTCAATCAGGTATTGCATTGATTCGGTCCAACGTACCTTATGAGTCAATTGATTCTGAAGGTCATCTCTAATATCATTAGTACTTAATAGAGGCTGAGCGGTGACATTCCCAATGATTGGAACCAAGGGTGTGTTGAAGGGAGTTGATGATAGGGCTCTATTAAAATCATCTTGAGCGGTTGCCATAAAAGGGGAATGCGCAGCAATACTTACTGCTAATCTTATAATTCGCCTTGCCCCAGCTTGTTCTAGTAGTCCTTGAACACGGTCGAGTGCGAGATTGGATCCAGATATTACGACCTGCCCCGGACAATTATCATTTGCGACCTGAACAATTTCAGTTCCGATACTTGCCTTTTTACAGAGTTCATCGATTACAGATGTATCCACACCCAATACCGCAGCCATACCACCAGGATTTTTTTCTCCAGCAATTTTCATCAACTCTCCACGAATTCTCACCAACTTCAACCCATCACTAAAGGATAATACCCCCGATGCAACTAATGCGCTAAGCTCTCCCATTGAATGGCCGGCAACAAAGGATGGTTGAAGATCAAGTTTATTACCCTGGATCACTTGTAGAACAGCCATCGAATGGGTGAATAACGCGGGTTGAGTATTTATAGTATCGTTCAGGCGATCCTCTGGTCCCTCCCATGCAATTTCTGAGAGTGAAAAACCCAACACATCATCAGCTTGCATGAATGTATCTTTGGCGATAGGAAATTCTTGGGACAAATCTTTTCCCATCCCAACGAATTGAGATCCCTGTCCAGGAAATAAAAATGCAATATTTTGGTTCATAATCAGCCGATAAAATTCGACGAGCCGTGATATTCACGGCCCGTTTGATATCTACTTCTTTTCTTTTTTGATTTCGATTACTTCCCGGCCTTTAAAATGACCGCAATTTGGACATACCCGATGCGGCAAGCGCATTTCTCCACAGTTGCTACATACAACCAGATTAGGGTTTGACAATGCATCATGTGCTCGGCGTCGATCGCGTCTGCCAGAAGTGTGCTTTCTTTTTGGTTGGGGTGCCATGAAAATACTCCTGTTAGTAACATCTGGCAAAACCTGATTCTGGTGTTGCCTTCATTATAAAATCACAATAACACCTGCCCGGAAGGGCAGGCAGGTTGAGATTATACGTGCGCGCGTCGTCCCTGTCAAGGTTTTGTTTTAAAAATCCAAACACCATCATTTTGGTAAACAATCGTAAATAAATCACTGTTTGATAATTTATCGGGAGATAAAACACCACCCTTTTCTCCAATATAAACATATTGCAATTGGTAGGACTTTAAATATTCCCATAAATCCACCGGATTAGAGCCTAAATCTATCACTTCTTGACTTTCATTATTAATTTGTTCCCTGTCACTCCCCAGACCATATAGAACCGGCGGAGGAAGTGTGGGTCTTCCGGTAAGTGGGGATATCCAATAGCCTCCATCACTGCCTGCATATAAACCATAACCCCAAACGAAAGGATTGACTACAATAGTTTCATTCTTAGGGATATTGTTGTTGATCCATTCGATGGCTGGTAAATCTGCATTTCGAGAAAGAATGGTGATGGGATTTAGTATTGTGATTAGTTGCTTAGAGCCGATATATACTACCAACAATGCTAGGAAAACAATAGGTCCCAAGGAAAGAATTATTAATCTTTGAGGAATTATATCTTTCCAACTTATGATAATTTGATCGATAAAGTAGCCACCGAGAACGGAAATCGGGATAAAAAGCATGATTTCCACCGAGAGATTGCTTATCAGTCCACCACCCGGTAATCGAAGTGCATCAAAATTAGCAAGTAAAAAGAGTAATACTGTCCAAAGTAGAAGCAGATAGGAAAAACGTTTTTTTAAAAGCATACCCCATATCAAGCCCAATCCAGCCAGTACCAGAGACAGTTTTCCAAGAGCAGCGGTAAGAAAAGCCCAAGAAAAGTCCTGGAAAAAGGGTGTTGTACGCGTTCCTGTAGATTTAATTATTGGATAGACGGAATTTTTAATAGTCTCGACCATCCATGGAAAAACTAAGATGATCGCTACAACAACTACTATAAAAATCAAAAAGAAGCCCCGGGTTGTATACTTGGTTGGCTTATTTTTCGTAATCAACAGATAAATTACAAAATACGAAAGGACAAGGCAACCTAAAAATACAGTTACTCGGTAATGTACGAGAAACAGTCCACCAGAAACTATTGCGCATAAAAAGATGATCCAATAAAATCGTTTGCCAGAATTCTTTTCAATGAGTAACAATATGAGTGCAAAAGCTACGGGTAGCATTAAAATGCCGGTTAATTCTGTATACCTACCCCAACTCGAATAATAAGCTGGCATTGGAGTGATGAAACCGGTTATCAGCGTAGCGAACAAACCGGACAACGAGCTATGTGTCAAAACCTTGGTGAATAAATAAATCGAAAATATCGCAAATGCGTTTAAAACCTGTCCGAAAATCAATAAAGACTGATCGATCCTTAGTTTAGCTAATATGGTAAATGCTGCTGTAATGCTATGGAAGCCAGGATGATAAGAACTGGGATTAATGTCCCAATAGGGTGCATAGCTCGAGGGATAAGCGCCTATGGAAATGATTTGCTGGGTTATTAATGCATGGTGAACTGAATCCACCCAGGCAGGCGTTGCTAGATCGCGTACCATGATTAACCTGATGGTGAGTGTAGCTAGAAATATCAGGAGTAAAATGATCGATGTGAATAAGCGATTCTTATTGCCATAAAGGGGAGAAGGATGTTGCTCTAATGAAGAATTATTACTATGAGGGTATTTTTTTGCACGTATATTGATATATATTAAGCGAGCAAACAACAAGGCAACCAGAAGAAAAGCGAAAAATAAGACACCATTTTCTGTCCATTTAATATTGAATATAGTTGTCCATAACATCAATATTGGAATTGAGCCAAGGCTAATCCCAATGGATAAAGCAGTTTGTTCTCCGAAATCATAGCGACTACGTAAACCAGAGATCTCCAAAAGTAACCAACCGGGTAACCAAAGGACGATCAATAATGGGATTATTAGCCAAACATATTTTATGCCTTGGGTAATATCTTTAACTAATGCATCAAAATCGTATACATAGCTCAATCTAAACGCAATATCCGCATTTACAGGCTGTTTATCAATATAAACTTGGCCATATGGGTAGGCGTTTTCGTTACGACCACGGATCTGGAAAGCTCCAGAATTAGTGCTCAAATTTATGAAAAATCTTGCTTCTACGGGATTACCTTGGTTTGGAATCTGAATATTTAGCGGTATATTTTTCCCCGATGTTGGTGTAGATACGGATGTCGAATATAACGGAAAAGCATCATCTGGTGAATGAAACACGTTTATGTCGATGTTATTTTGTGATGTGGTGTTAAGTGCATTCTCCTGAGTACCTAATGGAGTGATCCATATCGTTATTCCATTGAAATTAGGCCTGTGCGAGACGAATGACTGACCCACAACGGTTTTAGGGTCAAGGGTTCCTATTGAATCGGAATTATATACTTGTGAAGCCTCCGGATCATTCATCGTCACGCAACCCATCATAGTAAATGCTAGAAAGATGAACAGGATGATTAAAACAAACGATCTTACTAGCAGGAAGTGTAATAGTGGTGAGGTTGGATTGACTTTGAGTGGATTAATTGGAACCATTCTTTACATGTGTACGAAGATATGCTTCGATAAAACCATCAATGTCACCGTTTAAGACTGCCTGTGCATTACCAACTTCATAGTTGGTACGATGGTCTTTAACCATCTGGTATGGGTGAAGCACATAGGAACGAATTTGACTTCCCCATTCCGCTTTTGTATATTCTCCACGAAGCTCTGCCAAGGTTGCTGATTGCTGTTCTTCTTTTATTTCCAACAATCTTGAGCGAAGTACACGCATTGCATTTTCCCGGTTTTGAGTTTGTGAACGTTCATTTTGGCATGTGACAACAAGGCCAGTTGGAATATGTGTAATCCTCACTGCGGTGGCATTTTTTTGAACATTTTGTCCACCTGCACCGGAAGAACGGTAAACATCGATACGTAGATCATCAGGATTTATCTCGATCTCGGAGTTATTCTCAACTTCAGGCAATACTTCTACCAAAGCAAATGAAGTATGGCGGCGGTGGGCTGCATCAAATTGTGACAGCCTGACCAAACGATGAACGCCTTTTTCTGGCCTCAGATACCCAAAAGCATAATCACCCTCTATTGCAATTGTCACACTTTTTATACCTGCTTCCTCACCTTCACTCACATCGAGGATATCAACCTTGAATCCCTTCAATTCCGCCCAACGCAGATACATTCTCTCCAACATTTCCGCCCAATCTTGTGCATCGACTCCACCTGCACCAGCATGGATTGCAAGAAGAGCGTTGTTCTGGTCGTATTTTCCTGATAGTAATACATCAAACTCCTTTTGTTCAAGATCAGTTTCTATTTCGGATAAATCAGTAGAAATATCAGAGCGAAGGGTTTCATCCTGAAGTTGCGCTAGTTCCAGCAGGTAAGAAATCCGCTGAGTCAATGTATTCCAGTCATTGACAGCTCCCCGAAGCGAGGCAATATGCTTCATCACTCGTTGAGCTGATTCAGGATTCTGCCAAAATTCATTTTGTTCAGATTGAGCTTGGAGCTGTTCTAATTCGTTTTCTTTAGCAGGCAAGTCAAAGACGCACCAATAAACTTTGTATTCGTGATTGGGCTGATTGTATTCTATCGATTAGATCTTGCATGGTTGAAAACTCCCCATTTAATTTTGAACATCCTGGATTATCCCACGAATAAACATATCTGCATCAAAAGGCACCAAATCTTCTGGCTGTTCACCTAAACCAGCAAACAAGATGGGTATTCCTAATTCCTTTTGAATGGCCAAAGCCATACCTCCACGGGCAGATGTATCCAATTTTGCAAGGATAACACCGGAAATATTTACTGCTTCTTTGAAAGCCTGTGCTTGCTGAAGGGCATTTTGCCCTGTTGTTGCATCCATTACAAGCCAGACAGCATGAGGTGCACCTGGAAGCGCTTTACCGACAACTCTGTATACTTTTTTTAGTTCTTCCATCAGGTTGTAGCGGGTGTGAAGGCGTCCAGCAGTATCAATAAGCGCAATATCGCATTTTCTTGCCATCGCAGCCTGGACTGTATCAAACGCGACCGCGCCTGCATCACCACCAAGCTGGCCGCTGATAATCGGTAACTTAAGCCTTTCTGCCCATACTTCAAGCTGATCCACACCAGCTGCGCGAAAAGTATCAGCTGCGCCGAATATTACTTGCAGGCTTTGGCTTGAAAACCTATTACCAAGTTTTGCTATGGTGGTGGTTTTTCCTGAACCGTTTACACCCACAATTAATATTATCGTGGGTTTCGTAGAAAACTGGATCGGAGGTGGTGTATCTAGGTGTGCACGGAGTTCTTCAGCTAACATTAAGTTTAAATCGCAAGTTTTTGTAATCCCTTCTCGATCAACTCGATCCTCCAACTTTTCCATTATGTTTAGAGTAGTATCGACACCAATATCAGCATGGATGAGAAGTGCTTCCAATTGCTCCCATGTTTCATCTGTTATCTCAGTTGCACCAATCAGCGTAGCCAATTGACCAAAGGTCGCTTTGCTCGTTCGAGCTAGTCCATTCTTCCATTTTGAAAGGATATTATTCATCGGTCGGTTATTATAACATGAGGGATTCGGGGTTTATAATTGCCTATTAACCTGTAATTGGAGGAATACATGAAGGATTATTTTTCAGTTCGCTGGGAAGATGGGACGGTAAAAATATTGGACCAACGATTACTGCCAGAAGAAGTGGTTTATAGAGATTTTGTTAAATGTGAAGAAGTAGCATCTGCTATTCGTCAAATGCTTATCCGTGGAGCACCAGCGATTGGGATTGCTGCGGGTTATGGATTAGCATTGTCAGCTTTTCATAGCAATGCCCAGCAAAAAGAAGAGCTGGTCAAAGAAATAAAAAAATCAGCGAATATATTGAGAAAATCCCGACCAACTGCAGTAAACCTATTCAATGCAATTGATAGAATATTGAAGCTACTTGAAGATCCTATAGATCTAAGTGTTGATCAATTAAAGAACCGATTAGTGTCGGAAGCTCAAAAAATTGCTGAAGAAGATATCGAGATGAATAAAAAAATCGCTAACTATGGCCAACAATTCATCCCTGATAAGGCAAACCTGATCCATCATTGCAATACGGGAGGGTTAGCGACTGGAGGATATGGTACAGCCTTAGGTGTCATCCGTGCTGCACATGAACGTGGTAAGAAGATTCATGTATTTGTAGATGAAACCCGACCACGCTTACAAGGAGCAAGATTAACATCCTGGGAGTTAAAACAATTAGATATTCCTCATACCGTCATCGTCGATGGGGCTAGTGGTTATATTATGCAAAATACCCCAATTGATGCTTGTCTCGTTGGATGTGATCGGATTGCTTCCAATGGAGATGTGGCAAATAAGATTGGTACCTATAATCTGGCATTGGTTGCATACGCCCACAAGGTACCTTTTTATTCGGTTGGGCCGACAACAACGATCGATTTATCCATTGATAGTGGAAAGAGTATTCCTATTGAAGAGCGTTCGGAACGTGAAATCACTTTTATTGGTGATACACACATAACCCCAGATGGTGTTAAAGTAGCAAATCCAGCTTTTGACATTACACCGGCAAAATATATCACCGCTATTATTACCAATGGAGGTGTGATTTTTCCACCTTACGATAAGTCCATACTTTATTTAATGAATGAGGTTATACGCCAATGACTGGAAAATTATCCCATTTAGATGAAACAGGTAAAGCGAGAATGGTTGATGTCAGTCACAAAGGAGAATCTGAACGAGTGGCAGTTGCGCAAGGGGAGATAGTCATGAAACCAGAAACGTTAGAATTAATACAGGGTGGCAAAATTAAAAAAGGTGATGTTTTTACAGTTGCCCAAATAGCTGGTATTATGGCTGCTAAACGTACTTCAGAACTCATCCCTCTTTGTCATCCATTGCCTATCTCTGAGATCAAAGTAGATATTAAACTTGACAGAAACCTACCTGGATTACAAATAACATCATTAGTTAAAGCTATTTCAACAACAGGTGTGGAAATGGAAGCACTCACGGCTACGGCAATTGCTGCTTTGACAGTCTATGACATGGCAAAAGCTGTTGAAAAAACGATGCGGATCCAAAATATTCGTTTAGTAAGAAAAACTGGTGGAACAAGTGGAGATGTGATAAATGAGTAATCACGCAAAGATATTATTTTTTGCTACCATAAGGGAAAAAACCGGGGTTCGCGAAACCAGCGTTGAGTTTCAAGGTGGTGCAAGTGTAATGGATATCAAAGCATTGTTATTGGAAAAATACCCCAATTTAAAGACAAGCATGGATTCTATCATTGTGGCAATGAACCATGAATTTGCCTTTGATGAAAATCTTGTTCCCGATGGAGCTGAAATTGCGATTTTTCCACCGGTGAGTGGTGGTGAAATCAGCGATAGGAAATTCCCCACTATTATCGCCATCGTAGATCAAGAAATCGATATAAATAAATGGATTGAGAAAATTACTTCCATAACAACCGGAGCAGCCTGTATTTTTTCTGGAATTGTGCGTGGTGTTACAACCCGAAAGTCTCCACATCATACAGTAGAGCTTGATTATGAAGCTTATCGAGAAATGGCTGAGTTAAAAATGAATCAAATATCTGAAGAAATAAGAACCCGATGGCGTGATATTGAAGGGATAGCCATAGTTCAGCGGACAGGAAAACTATTTCCGGGGATGATTTCAGTCATCATCGTATGTACTTCAGCCCACCGTGATTCTGGTATTTTTGATGCGGCACACTATGGAATTGATCGGTTAAAAGAGATAGTTCCAATTTGGAAAAAAGAAGTGAGGAATGACGGAGAGGTTTGGATCGAGGGAGATTATTATCCACACAGAGGAGAATAAAATTACTCAAAATCATTTATCGCTGTGAAGTAATTTATATATGATTGTTATCGCTTATAATATGTAGATAAATTTATAAATATATAATAAATGAACTAATGGATCGCCAGATACCCGGCATTTGCAGAGTGTTTAACGCTCCCTGAGTTCGAAGGAGATGTAATATGGATATTTCCCCAGGGAGAAGTCAACTTGAGGAATCTCCCCAGGCACTTGCTCAACGGATTGACCTAACATTTCATAATATTGGCTTATTATCAAGAGCCCTTACTCACCGGTCGTATTTTAACGAACACAGGGAAGCAATTGAGGATAACGAGCGGCTTGAATTTCTTGGCGATGCTGTCTTAGATTTTATGGTTGGTGCATGGCTATATCATCGTTTCCCAGAGATGGCAGAGGGACAATTAACCAGGCTACGAGCAGTTCTTGTCGGAAATGAACAATTGGCAGAATTTGCTAATGGAATTAACCTTGGGGCTGCCATGCTGCTTGGCCATGGTGAAGCTGAAAATGGAGGTCGTGAACGATTACCTTTATTAGGATCGACTTTTGAGGCATTAATTGGAGCGATATATTTAGATCAAGATATTTCGCAGGTTTGGAAATTTATGGATCCCATGCTCGAGACCAAGGTGAGAATCATTATTGCAAACCAGGTAGAGCATCATCCAAAGAGCATATTGCAGGAATGGTCACAATCCAAAGGATATGGGACACCTATATATCGAGTAGTAGGGGACAGCGGTCCAGATCATGATAAATATTTTGAAGTAGAAGTTTTGGTTGATGATATTGTTTATGGGCTAGGAAAAGGCCACAGCAAGCAAGCTGCAACAAAAGACGCAGCAAAACATGCTTTAGAAAAACTTGGAATAAGGTAATTTATGCCAGCGAGACTTAAATCTTTTGAATTACACGGTTATAAGACGTTCGCAACCCGGAATGAATTCCAATTCTCCGATGGAATAACTGCTATTGTCGGTCCCAATGGTTCTGGAAAATCAAATATTGCTGATGCTCTTCGATGGGTGTTAGGCGAACAGTCTTATGGTTTATTAAGAGGAAAGAAGACTGAGGATATGATCTTCGCTGGTTCAGAAAATCGTCCAAGGGCAGGTATGGCATCAGCAACTATCGTTTTTGACAATAGTGATGGCTGGTTACCGATCGATTTTGTCGAAGTTGGTATCACACGGCGGGCTTATCGTGACGGAGAGAATGAATATTTATTAAACGGACAACGTGTGCGGTTAAAGGATGTCTCAGAGATATTAGCCAAATCGGGTCTGGCAGAGCGGACTTACACGATCATTGGTCAAGGTTTGGTTGATGCAGCCTTGGCATTGAAAGCTGAAGAAAGGCGACGTTTATTTGAAGAGGCTGCTGGAATTGGTCTACATCGATCCCGCAGAGAGGAGGCAATCAAACGGCTTGAAACCACTAAGAGAAATATAGAACGAGTGAACGATATCTTAGCTGAACTCCAACCTCGGTTGCGAAGCCTTGAGAGACAAGCGAAACGAGCCCAAGAATATAACCAAATGAGAGCGGATCTAAAAGTGGTACTACGCGAGTGGTATGGGTATCACTGGCATAAGTCTCAAGCAGAGTTAGTGGAAGCGCAAATTTCGGCAAAACAGCAGGAAGAAGTTTTATCAAATGTACAAGCTAACCAAAATGATCTTGATCAAAAATTAAGTGATTATCGTTCAAATATTAACGAGCTAAGAGAAAAATTAAATCTTTGGTATAAGGAATTAACTTCGTTACATCAACAACGAGAAAGTATGAGTCGCGAGCAAGCAGTAAATAGTGAGCGATTACGCTTACTACTCCTTCAATTGGAACAACTCTCCAAAGAGCGAACTGTTACCGAAGGCGAAGTCGGGATTCAAAATGATCAATTAGGAATGTCTGACCAAGAGCTTGCGCAATTAGAGTTGGATCTAAAAGAAGCGAATCAATCTGTTACTGAATCGTTGGAAAGATTAACCACTCAACAACAAGAGCGATCCATCATTGAAGATAAAATTCATACACTTCAACAAGATATAACCGAAATAACAACAAAAACAGCACAAAAGCAAGCATATCTAACCGAAAAAGATTCGCATATAAATCGATTGAAGGATACATTACAGAAAGTCAATAGGGATATTTTATTATTAGAGACAGAATTATCCTCGTCCCAAGAAACGCTTCGTTCAATCTATATCGAGAAGGAAGAAAAGGTAAAGAATTCTGAATCAATCAAAGCTGAATTGCAATCGATCCAGGAAAATTTATCTTCACAGGAGCAAAAGAGGAGAGAGATCAATGAGAAGATAACCGCCCAAAAAACCAAACTTGTGCAGTTACAAACAGAGATGAATGTCCTTGACGATGCTGAGAGAAATTTAACTGGACATGAAGAAGGAGCTCGTATTCTTATCCAGGCGATGAATGATAAGAAAATCGATGGTGCAATCGGCTCCATTGGTCATAGTTTAATCGTCCCTGAAGAGTATGAAACCGCCATCGCGGCAGTGATGGGTGAATATATTGATTCGCTAATTGTCAAAACAATTGATCAAACAGAAAGAGCATTAGATCTCATTGGTAACGAGACAACCAGAGGATCACTTTTTCCATTAGATGTCATCGCTCCAATTAGACCACTCTCATTGGATTTAGAAAAAGCCCCGGTAGAACCAGGGAATATTATTGGAATAGCAGCTAAATTTGTAAAAGCTGAATCATTATTAAAACCAATTATTGATTTAATCTTTGGCCATGTGGTTATTGTTAAAGATCGAAAAACTGCCAGATCCGTTCTTGCCTCACGAGATTGGCAGGATATACCTAATTTTCGCGTAGTAACACTGAAAGGCGAGATGTACCTTGCCACTGGTCCTGTTATAACCGGAGCTTCTGGCAAGGGATTGCTTGCCAGACCTCGACAACAACGCGAAATTAAGAACATCCAGGAAAGAGCAAAATCTGTTTTGGAAGAGCTTGAAAATCAATACGACGTACTGGATAGAGATATTTCCGAGTTACAAGGGGAGGAAAATGCATGCATTGAAAAATATCGAATTGCGGGTGAGCTTGAAAAATCAATTATCACTAAAATCGGGAAACAGGAATTACAAGTCGAAAAGAACCAACATAACTTACAGTGGCAAAATGATCAAAAACAAAAATATCAAGCAGATATAGATCATGAAATATTCGAATTAACAGGGATAAAAACTGAGATTGTGGTATTACAGGATGAATTAAGTTCGGTCAAGGTAGAATTTGAGAGTAATACCAGAGCTTTGGATTCCATTCCGTTGGAGGAATTGCAAGACCAACACACATACTGGAAAACGAATGCAGCGGTAGTTGAGCAGGCATTATTAGATGCAAAAAATCGTCAACAAGAGAAAATCCTCCGACTTCAAAAAATTGAAAACAATCTATCGGAAATCCTTCGTAGAGCATCACAACTTGACCTGGACATAAGTACGCTGAACGATAATATTAAGATTTGCTCAGGTGAGGAGACCCGAATCGCTGCTAAGATAGAGGAGATCGGGAATATTGTTGATCCTTACGAGAATGAACTGAGCGCTTTAGAAAAGGATTACACAGGTTTATTGACCACTGATACAGAAGCACGCCAGGTATTAAGATTAGCAGAACAAAGATACACTCAAGCTAAAATTAATCTGGCTCACCACCAAGAAGGTTTTGAATCACTACGCCGGCATATCGAGGATGACTTCGGTCTCGTTTCCTTCGATTATACTGATTCAGTAACCGGACCAAAACCTCTTCCTTTGGATGGAATGGTGGAGGAATTACCAAAAATTAATGAATTATCACCGGAAATTGAGGATTCCATTCGTCAACAAAAAGTTCAAATCCGTAGAATAGGCGCTATAAATCCCGAAGCAGAAAGTGAATATCAAGAGGTTAAAGGACGATTTGAGTTTCTATCGACACAGATTGCTGATCTATTGAAAGCAGAAGGCGATATTAAAGAAGTCATCACTGAATTGGATATTCTCATGGAGAGGGAGTTTCGGCGCACATTCGACGCAGTTGCTCAAGAATTCAAGCAGATATTTACCAGGCTGTTCGGAGGCGGTTCAGCTCGATTATCTTTGACTGATCCTGAAAACATGACTGATACCGGCATCGATATTGAAACTCGGTTACCGGGCCGTAGGGAGCAAGGATTATCTTTGCTATCCGGCGGCGAGAGAAGCCTGACTGCGTCGGCTTTGATTTTTTCTTTACTAAGGGTTTCACCGACACCATTTTGCATTCTTGATGAAGTCGATGCGATGCTGGATGAGGCGAATGTGGGAAGGTTCAGAGATTTACTGACAGAGCTCAGTGAGAAAACGCAGTTTATTGTCATTACACATAACAGGAGTACGGTTCAAGCTGCAAGTATTATTTATGGAATTACTATGGGGCGAGATTCAGCAAGCCAGGTGATTAGCCTGAAGATGGATGAATTAGGCGAAGAATTTGGCGTATAGCTCAAATCAAAATAACAAGGAATAAATGTATTTGACAAAAACGAGTATAATGGTACAATTACGATACCCCTCCCATATGGGGGGGGGTGGATGGTTAACAAAATGAATGATGATGTAGTAAAACGATTAAAAAATATTGAAGGCCATGTTAAAGGAATCGAAACGATGGTCGAAAATGAGGCGTATTGCATTGATGTGATTCGCCAAATTCATGCAGTTCAATCGGCGTTGGAAAAAGTGAGTGAAATTATTTTAGATGGGCATTTACATTCTTGTCTCATCACTGCTGTTAGGGGTGAAGACGCTGATGAACGTGAACGAGTACTCACCGAAATTACAGATATTTTTGTAATGAAAAAATAACATAGAGGATTTATTCAACGAGGAGTAAATAAATGACTACCAAAGTAACATATTCAATCCCAAATATAAATTGTGGGCATTGCGTCCACACGATCCAATCGGAAGTGATTGACATACCTGGAGTAAAATCTGTAAAGGCAGATCTCACATCAAGGGTTGCCACTATTGAATTTGAACCCCCGGCAAGTGAAGAAAAAATTAAAGAATTACTTCAATCAATTAATTATCCTGTAGTGGGTTAATTTATTTATATTTATCTCGTTTATTACACAATATACCCACAACCAAATAATATAGGGCTTGTTGGGTGATTAAATTTAAGTGGAGTGTGTATGTCCCAATCTAAGCAAGTAATCCTACCAATCACGGGGATGACATGTGCAAATTGTGTTGCGACCATTGAGCGAAATCTAAAAAAAGAAAAAGGTGTGCTCAACGCATCAGTAAATTTATCCTCAGAGAGAGCAACAATTGAATATAACCCAGATCTGTCACAAGTAGATAGCTTTGTTGAACGGGTAACAAAAGCTGGTTATGGTATCGCAACGGGGGAGGCTGACCTATTAATCAAACACCTGAGTGATGTTAATGATGCAAGACGCTTAGAACATGCAGTAAGCAAAATTGAAGGTGTACTTAATGTTTTTGTAAACATAACTACAGATCGAGTCAGGATCCAATATATTCCCACAATAATCAACCAATCTGAATTGAGAAAGGGCATAAATTCCACTGGCTTTGAAGTTGTTGAGACTGGCATAGATTTAGAAGATGCTGAACAAAAAGCCCGACAACATGAAATAAACGAACAACGCCACTTGCTGATTACGGGGCTAGTTTTTACAATCCCGTTATTCCTTCTTTCCATGATAAGAGATTTTTTGATGCCACCGTGGGGTGCTGCTCCCTGGATTAATTGGTTAATGTGGGCATTAGCGACACCCGTACAGTTTTATGTTGGCTGGCAATATTATGTCGGTGCATACAAATCCCTGCGGAATAAATCTGCAAATATGGATGTATTGATCGTGATGGGCTCATCTGCAGCATATTTTTACTCAGTCGTAGTTACCTTGGGTCTTCTGCCGGGTCATGTGTATTTTGAGACTTCCGCTGTAATTATTACTTTAATCAAACTTGGAAAGTACTTGGAAGCCCGTGCAAAGGGTCGGACGAGTGAAGCGATTAAGAAACTAATGGGGTTACGAGCCAAAACTGCGCATGTTATCCGTGATGGTGATGAGCTTGAGATATCCGCTGACGATGTAAAAATCGGAGATATTGTACTTGTTCGACCAGGCGAGAAAATCCCTGTTGACGGTGTAGTTATTGAAGGATATTCAGCGGTGGATGAATCCATGCTCACTGGTGAGTCTATGCCAGTGGAGAAAAGATCAGGAGATGTTGTGATAGGAGCAACACTAAATAAATTAGGATTCTTTCGGTTTGAAGCCACCAAAGTTGGTAAGGAGACTGCTTTATCACAGATCATCCACTTGGTCGAGGAAGCTCAGGGGAGCAAAGCTCCTATCCAAAAGATGGCGGATAAAGTTTCTGAAATATTTGTCCCAATTGTAATTGGCATCGCTGTCCTTACTTTTTTGATTTGGTATTTCATTATTCCTTTACCAATGAACTCTCAAGTAGATTTGTTCACCCGTGCATTAATCAATATGGTTGCTGTTCTGGTTATTGCCTGTCCATGTGCGATGGGTCTGGCAACCCCAACTGCAGTTATGGTAGGAACAGGGAAAGGAGCGGAGAATGGAATACTGCTTCGCTCGGGTGAAGCCTTAGAACGAGCAGGTAAGGTTAATATTGTGGTATTTGATAAAACTGGAACAATTACGAAGGGTCAGCCCACGGTTACTGATGTTTTAACGATTGGTGATACAAAAAATATGATAGAAAAGGAAGAATCAATATTACAAATTGCAGCATCCGTCGAAAAAGCAAGTGAGCATCCACTTGGCGAAGCTATTGTGGCAGAAGCCGGGCAGCGAGATCTTGTACTTCAAATGCCGGATGAATTCATTGCCGAGTCGGGGATGGGTATAAAAGCGAAGATTAATGGCAAGGAAGTCTTGATTGGAAACAAGAAATTAATGGAATTCTATGGGGTAAATATAAATAAAGGAGAAGCGGATATTGAGCGGTTGCAGGATGAATCCAAAACGGTGGTACTTGTAGCAATAGATCGAACACTTGAGGGCATCCTTGGAATCGCTGATCCAGTGAAAGAAACATCAAGAGATGCACTTCAAAAATTAATAGATATGAAATTGCGCATAGCCATGATAACGGGTGATAACCTTCGTACTGCTACCAGAATAGCAGGCCAGGTTGGAATTGAAAATATATTTGCAGAAGTGTTACCAGGGGAGAAAGCTTTAGAAGTAAAAAAAATGCAAAGCGAGGGTAGTGTTGTGGCAATGGTTGGAGATGGAATCAATGATGCTCCAGCCCTGGCTCAGGCAGACGTGGGGATAGCCATTGGCACAGGAACAGATATTGCCATGGCAGCAGCACCAATTACATTAATTAGTGGAGATTTAAAAGGCGTTGCAAAAGCGGTTTATTTATCTCGGAAGACTGTAAAAACGATAAAGCAAAATCTATTTTGGGCATTTTTCTATAATGTGATTCTTATACCTGCTGCAGCTTTTGGACTATTAAATCCTATGTTGGCTGCAGGTGCCATGGCATTTAGCAGTGTTTTTGTGGTCAGTAATAGTTTACGTTTACGCAATGTGAATATGGAATTACTCAAAGATTAAAAATAAATACTAGGTCATTCACATTCGTCATTGTTGGACCGGTTCTAATTAAATCATCCAATGGTTCAAAGTAATGGTAGGAATCATTCATTTTTAGGTATTCGTCAGGATCCAGTCCCATTGCTAATCCACGAGAATAGGTTTCATTGGTGGTGACTGCGCCGGCCGCATCGGTTGGTCCATCTCCACCATCAGTAGCCATACTAACAAGCATGATTTTCTGATAACCGGCAAGATCTTTAACCGCTCCAAGGGCTAGTTCTTGATTTCGGCCACCTTTTCCTGTACCTTTTATCGTGACTGTTGTCTCACCACCTGCTATCAGACAAGTCGGATTGATTCCCGAAGATAAACTAGAAAACAAGGATTTCGCTTCTTTAGCTAATACTTTTCCCATTTCTGATGCTTCACCAATAAGATGGAATGGTAATTCTGTAATATTAAAACCGATTTCCTTTGCAGCATCAATTGCACTCGCTATAGCATCGGCATTGCTTCCCATAATAATATTTGAAATATGGTTAAGAATTGGATCACCAGGTTTTACTGTTTCTGGAATTTTGCCTTGAATTCCAGCTGAAACATGGGATTTAATATTTGTAGGAAGCTGATCCAAAATTTGGTATTTACTAAATATCGTCCAGACATCATCGTAGGTGGTAGGATCACCAATCGTAGGACCGGAGGCAATCACCTCAGGATAATCACCCATAACATCCGATAATATTAAAGATATGACCGCGGCATGTGAGAGGAATTTCACTAATCCACCCCCTTTAAACCTGTCCACATGTTTTCTGAATGTGTTCATTTCAGTAATTGATGCCCCGCAGCTTAATAATAATTTTGTCGAGGCTTGAATATCTTGAAGTGTAATCCCTGGATATGGATACATTAAGAGAGATGACCCACCACCAGATAACAAGCAGATCACAAGATCATCGCGAGTTATTTCTTTGGCAAGGGTGACTACTTTTAATGTTGCATCGAGATTTCGTTGGTCTGGGATGGGATGGTTAGCTTCGATTATATCTATTTGAGGTGCATTGGGGTAATTTTCTGGATTAAGATAGCCATCTTTTGTGATCAATAAACCTTTATAAATCTTATCAAATAATAACTCGGAGATTGAGTCCGCCATTGGAGTGCAAGCTTTTCCGACGCCGATGATAAAAATTCTTCTAAATTTGCTAAGATCATAATCTAACCTATCTATGACGAGGTGATTCGCGTAATATATGACATGCCTTTTTATTGCTTCTCCCGCATTTATGCCATTGATTGCAGCAACCAATACTCTTCTGATATCATCCCCGCGAGAAGATCTCAAAAGACTATAGGATGTTATCCGGTCTGGTTGAATGATCATTAATTTACAATTTCACCATCACCAATGGGTTTGATTAAATCCGGCGAGTCAAATTGTGGACTGTTAACCATCTTCGAGATTGGATAGGCGATCATTTCATCAGCTGGGAAAGGAACCAATAGCTCATTTAATTGAGGTGCGAGCAGGTCTGAAGGAGTGATCCATTGTTTATAGGTTTCTGGAGGTAAGATTACTGGCATACGATTATGAATAGGTTGAATTAACGAGTTTGGTTGGGTGGTTATGATTGTGCAAGAATGAATTTCATTTCCATCAGGAGAAGTCCACACCTCCCACAATCCTGCAAAGGCAAATGGCTGATTATTTTTAAGCCGAATGTAAATTGGTTGTTTACTTTTTACACCTGGATTTTGTTTCCATTCGTAAAATCCATCTGCAAGGACTAAACATCGTCGACGACGAAATGCATTGCGAAATGATGGTTTTTCGGCTAAAGTCTCAGCACGGGCATTAATCATACGATCACCAATCGTTGGATCTTTCGACCAGGAGGGAATCAAACCCCATTTATACATCGCTAAGACATAATCTCCTGTATTCGGTATTACAGCTACAGGTTGAGAAGGAGCAATGTTGAACCTTGGATTCAAGTCATTAGGGATAACAGCCCATGGAAATGCTTCCTGTAGATGAGCTGGATCGATCGTCAGTGTAAATCTTCCACACATAAATAACCTCACTTTCTGGTTGTTCGAACCATTATTGATATTTTACTATAACGATTAAAATGGATATCTAATTATTACGCCTCACAATTTTTATATATTTAGAGCATCCTTTTGATCATGCGGGTAACTAGATATAAGGCACAATAAAACTTAACAATATGTTAGGATTTGAAGGATGGTAATCATGGTAATATGTCAGTATCCTAATCCAATAATAACGGTATGATGTAACTTTCATTTTTAGATGTTTTGATCCTTGACTAGTAATAACATTATTCTCCCGCAAGAGATTAAATGATAATAGAATTCTGCTCGATTAGAAATCATTTTTAGAAAACAGGTGGAATATTTAATATCGCTTCAATCATCCCCTTGTCGGTCAACGAAGCCGTAGGTATACTATTATTTGAATGGTTATCAACAAAATGCCAATAAGTATATTACTAGATTCTTTACCTGAACTCTATTCTATTGCAGATCGAGACTTGATCAATCGTGCCTACCGAGTCGCTGAGACTGCGCATCAGAATCAATACCGTGTATCCGGTGAGCCATATATCAATCATTGTGTTGCTGTTGCATCTATCCTTGCAGAGCTACAAGTACCAGTCGAAGTTGTCGTCGCTGGGCTGTTACATGATACTGTTGAAGATACTGCTGTGACCTTGGAGGATATTCGTAACGATTTTGGAGGTGATGTAGCAAAGTTAGTCGATGGCGTAACCAAGCTGACCCAATTACCCCGGGTTTCTAGAGGTGATCAGCATCCTGAAGAAGATTTACGTGAAGAGGAGCTACGTCAGGTCGCCGATCGACGTGGTGAACCAGACGCTGATGCTACAGCTGGATTAATCGCAAAAAGCAGACGATATGATCTCGTATCAGAAACTCTAAGAAAAACTTTTTTGGCTATGGGTGAAGATGTGAGGGTGGTTTTAATTAAGTTAGCAGATCGGTTACATAATATGAGAACTCTTGGGCACTTACCAGAACATAAACGATATCGGATTGCCCAAGAGACTTTGGATATATTTGCTCCATTAGCGAACCGGTTGGGCATATGGCAAATAAAATGGGAACTTGAAGATTTGGGTTTTCGTTATGTTAATCCCGAAAAGTATAAGGAAATAGCCAAAAATATCGCTGAAAAGCTGTTGGATCGTGAAAGTGATATGAATGATATTATCGAGCATCTTAGCGAGATAATCACTCAAGCGGGTATTAAACCGGATATAACAGGACGACCAAAGCACATCTATTCAATCTATCGTAAAATGGTACGTAAGGGTGTTCCGTTCGAACAGGTACACGATATCAGAGGTGTACGGATCATCGTCCCTGATATCCCGTCGGCTTATAGTACCTTAGGGGTAATCCATACGCATTGGCGACCGATTCCAGGTCAATTTGATGATTATATAGCTGTACCAAAGGATAATTTTTATCAATCATTGCATACATCAGTACTCTATGATGACGGGAAAACCTTAGAAATTCAAATCCGCACACCTGAAATGCATGAAAATGCGGAATTGGGTATTGCTGCCCATTGGAGGTATAAAGAAGGAACCCCACGCGATGATGCTTTCGAGAAAAAAATACTTTGGTTTCGATCATTAATGGAATGGAAGCAGGATGTAGAAGATGCGGGAGAATTCGTTGATAGTTTAAAAACCGATGTTTTCCAAGATCGTGTATATATATTTACCCCCAAGGGAGATATTTATGATTTACCAACAGGATCGACTCCTATCGATTTTGCGTATCATGTACACACCGATATTGGTCATCGATGCCGTGGTGCAAAGGTAAATGGAAAATTAGTCTCTCTTGATTATGTATTGCGAACTGGTGAACAAGTCGAAATATTAACTGCCAAACGTGGTGGACCCAGTAGAGATTGGTTAAATCCGAACTTGGGATTGGTGAAAACTCAAAGAGCAAAAGCAAAAATTCGTTATTGGTTTAAAAAACAAGCTCGGGAACAAAATATCAATCAAGGGAGGGATTTACTCGAAAAGGAATTACGTCGATTGGGGGTAGGAGATATCAATATTGAACAGCTTGCACATCAATTTGATTATCGCATTGTAGACGATCTATATGTAGCGATTGGAACCGGTGATGTGCCGCTTATCCGCATTGCTAATCAATTAATGCAGAACGAGCAAGATGAAGAAGGATTGAAATTTGGGACACGATTGATCCCTGACAAGGCTGTTGAAAGCCATGACACGATCACTGTGGTAGGATTAAAAGGGTTATTAACCACGATGGCCCGGTGTTGTAATCCAGTTCCAGGTGATGACATCGTTGGTTATATCACAAGAGGTCGCGGTGCGACCATCCATCGAAAAGATTGTCCAAATATATTACGACTACGTGAGAAGGAACGTCTTGTACGTGTAGCCTGGGGTGAACCAAAGCGAACATATCCGGTTTCTGTGCGAGTGAAGGCATACGATCGTGATGGATTAGCCAGAGATGTCTCGAATCTGGTTGCGAATGAAGGGATAAACATGGGATTAGTACAAGCAGGCGTACATCACGATTCCAAACTCAGTCTTGCTGTTCTCGATCTGGTTCTTGAAGTAAAGGATATTGATCAGTTAACCAGGGTATTGACCCGCATTGAAGCATTACCAAATGTGATGGAAGCACACCGGGTAAGGCCGGGATAACGTGAAATTTTTGGGGGAAATATTAACATCAAGAAATCAGCGATACATAGCTTACTTTATTTCGATTGTGGTGTATAATGTCGCCTTATATTTTCTAAAGATTGGTAAATGGAATAAATAAACTAAAAATAGATACTTTTCTGTTTACAGCATCTGAGGTAAAATCACTGCCGTCAAGAAAAAAGAAGATGTTATCAATCATGGGTGATGAAATAACCATGTATGATAAATATATTATAGGAGGATTTAATGCCCCGTATACGATGCCATTACGTTGATTGTGTATTCTTGGATGATGGATATTGTGAAGCAGCTGCGGTTGAAATTGATCCTGACATGGGATGCATGACCTATTCTCGAGCAAATGATGTTGAGACAGAAGATGATTGGAATGAAGAGGAAGATGAATTAGATGAGGTTGATGATTGGGAAGAAGTAGATGTTGATGAAGATGATGATGATCTCTATATCGATGAAGATGAATTTTAAATCCAAAAATGAAAATAAGAAATTAAGCCTCCTTTATCAGGAGGCTTTTTATTAAATACAAAGCAATGACACATATAAATCATTTTGATATTCTTGCACCTCTGTATGACCGTTTTATAAAACCTGTCGACCCAACGAAAATGAGTAGATTAGTTGGGTTGCCAGTCTTTGGGAATTTATTAGATGTAGGCGGTGGTACCGGAAGAATTTCTTATTCATTAAGGGATTTGATCACAAACATTGTTATTGTTAATTCATCCATGGGAATGCTTACGCAGGCAAAAAGGAAAGGATCTTTTATTACTATTTGTTCTAATGCAGAGGAATTACCTTTTAAGAATGAATCATTTGCACGTGTAATTATGGTAGATGCCTTGCATCATGTTATTGATTATCGATTAACCGCGAATGAATTATGGCGGGTGGTTATACCTGGTGGTCGAATTGTCATTGAAGAACCAAATATTCAGAAGTTAACCATCAAATATGTAGCGCTCATGGAAAAACTTGCTTTGATGCGCAGTCAT
Source organism: uncultured Chloroflexia bacterium (assembly GCA_963777935.1). Lineage (GTDB taxonomy): Bacteria > Chloroflexota > Anaerolineae > Anaerolineales > UBA4823 > FEB-25. Next base: position 837,026 of record CAVZSL010000002.1, on the reverse strand, counting down.
TTTATTTCTCCAATTCAGATAAAAGATGCCTTCTATTATCCGAATGCATCTACGAGAGTGGAAAGTGAAGGTACAACTTCATGGATTGTGATTGAAAAGCTGGGTGGATAAGAACGTTTATTTATGCACTGGATTCTATGATGGGAAAGTGGATACGAAATTAGCAAATTCTGGGCAACATCTCGCCTGACATCATATCGATCATTCGAGTTGTACCGAAGGTTGTCTTTAGTATCACATGGGTGTCAGGTTGTTCAGTTACGGTACCGATAATTTCTGAATCAGCTCCAAGGGGGTGCGCTCTCATCCTGTCAAGTAATTTGTCCGCCTGGTGTTCCTCAACAATGGCTATCAACTTGCCTTCATTGGCGACATACAGAGCATCGAAACCTAACATTTCACATGCAGCGTCAACTGCCGGTTTTATTGGAACTTTCTCTTCGTAAATCATGATCCCAACACGCGATTGAAGGGCGATTTCATTCAAACTGGTAGCTAATCCTCCCCTAGTTGGATCCCGTAACACATGGATTGCCTTAGTTGCCTCCAACATGGTAGCTACCAAACCATTTAATGGTGATACATCACTTTTTATTTGAGTCTCAAATTTTAACTCTCCCCTTGCAGCCAGAACAGCTATTCCATGGTCACCGATCGTACCAGAGATAATAACTACATCGCCAGGTTGTGCTCGGGTACCACTGATATTTATCCCACGTGGAATAATACCAATTCCTGTGGTATTAATATATAGCCCATCAGCTTTACCATTTTGGACAACTTTTGTGTCACCAGCAATTATTTGTACGTTTGCTTCCTCTGCAGCTGCATGCATTGATTCAACCACCTTACATAAGGTATCCATATCGAGACCTTCTTCAAGCACAAAGCCCGCGGTCATATAAAGGGGTGTTGCTCCCAGCATGCTAACATCATTAACAGTACCGCATATTGCTAGCTTACCAATATCTCCTCCAGGGAAGAAAAGTGGCGTGACTACATGTGAATCAGTACTGACGGCGAGTTTGGGATATATTTCTCCAACAGCATTCGGGAGGGTGATCAATCCTGCATCATCACCGGTTTTTAGAATGGGATTACCAAATGTAGGTAAAAATACTTTGGATATTAATTCATACGACATTCTGCCACCGCTACCATGACCCATGACGATTCGTTCATTATGGGGTAGGGGTAGGGGGCACTGTAAGGCTTCGTAATTCGGAAAAGAATCGATCATATGGACCTTCCGTATCGATAATAAGCAGCACATGCACCTTCAGAAGAAACCATCGTAGCTCCCAATGGATGTTCTGGTGTACATTGATTTGCAAATGCTGGACAATTCACAGGCTTAACTAATCCTTGAAGGATTTGCCCGGAAATGCATAAGGGGGATTCAATGGATTTGATATCTTCAACATGAAAGCGATGCTCAGCATTATATTTCATAAACTCAGGTTTTAACCGCCAACCACTCCTTGGAATATTCCCAATACCACGCCATTTTTGATCACGTTCAATAAACACCTGTTCAATAATATTCTGGGCTGGTTTGTTCCCTCCATAATTTACAACCCGTGTGTAAGCATTTTTAACATCATATGATTTATGTTCCAATTCCCGAATGGTAAGTAAAATTCCTTGTAAAATGTCAACAGGTTCAAATCCGGTAACAACAATCGGTACTTTGTACTTTTGGGCAATTGGAACATATTCCCAATATCCCATCACAGTGCAGACATGACCAGCAGCCAAAAATCCTTGCACACGATTGTGTGGAGATCCCAATATCAAATTCATTGCCGGCGGAACCCTCACATGCGAAACTAATAAACAAAAATTATCTAAACCAAGTTTTTGAGCATGCAGAACACTCATCGCATTGGCAGGAGCGGTGGTTTCAAATCCAATAGCAAAAAAAACGACCAGCTTATTGGGATTATCCTGGGCAATCTTAACTGCATCAAGTGCTGAATAAACGACGCGAACATCTTTTCCAGATGCTCTTACCGAAAATAGATCTCCCTGCGATCCAGGTACTCTAAGCATATCTCCATAAGATGTAAATATGACTTCAGGCTGAGAAGCGATTGCAAGAGCTTTATCAATCATTTCCAGGGAGGTAACACAAACAGGGCAACCCGGGCCATGAACAAGCTCGATACTATCAGGTAGCAATTGATCCAATCCATATTTCATTATGGAATGCGTTTGCCCACCGCAAATTTCCATGATCACCCAAGGTTGGTTAACAGTGCGGGTAATTTCATCGATAACACCACTAACCAGCTTTGAATTCCGGAATTCGACGAGATACTTCATTCCATTTCATCCTGATTCGAAATCTCATCCAGGAGTGTCAGGGTTTCCAAGGCTTCTTTCTCATCAATCAGGTTTAACGCGAAGCCAACATGGATGATCGTATAATCACCAACCTTCGCTTCTGGTACAAAGGTGAGACATACTTCCCGAACTACTCCCCCAAAATCAATCTTACCCATTAATAAACCATTTGTCTCATATATTTCTACGATTTTTCCTGGAACTGCTAAACACATAATACCTCCGCATCATCATTTTTCATTTCATCATCCTGTTGGCAGTGATGATTGCCTGACCTAGCGCTAAACCGCCATCGTTCGTCGGAACCTGCCTGTGAATATAAACCTTGAAATCATCGGATTCTAGTTTTTTGTGAGTAAGGCTTAGCAAAGTCATATTTTGCCAAACACCTCCACTCAGAACTACATCCTGTACACTAAAATCATCCCGAAGAGTATTGCATACATTTCCCACCATACTTGCTATACTATTATGGAACCGTGCTGAGATGGTAGCAGATGCAATCCCGTTTTGTAAATCAGTTAACAGCTCATCGATTAATGGAGAAGTATTGATGATGTAGGAAGATTGAGCTGATTTCGAATCTTGTTCCAATGGAAGGCTATACTCCCCATGTTCATCAGGATCAGCTATCGATTCAAACTCAATTGCAGCTTGTGCTTCATAGTTTACTTTTTGTCGAATACCTGCAATTGAGGCTACCGCATCAAAGAAACGCCCCATACTAGATGTAAGCGGTGTATTTATTCTTAATTCTAATTGAGATTTTAATATATTTCGTTCTTCTGCGCATAAAGCAGCGACAGGCGGATACTCTGGTTCCCAATCGAGCTCACTCGACCATAAATAAGCCAGGGCAATCCTGGCGGGTTTGCGAATTGACGTATCCCCCCCTGGTAGTGGGATATATTTTAGATGACATATTCTCTTATAACCTAGGTAATTTGAAAGCATAAACTCGCCACCCCAGATAGCTCCATCATCTCCATAACCCGTCCCATCAAAGGCTACACCGATAACAGGACGATCTGCAAGCAATGAATTCTCTACCATACACGATGCGATATGAGCGTGATGATGCTGTATTCCGAAAGCTGGTATACCTATGCGTTCAGCCCGATCAATCGCGTATCGCGTTGCCAGGTAATTGGGATGGAGATCATAAGCAATTGCTTCAGGTTTGATGCGGAAAAGCGATTCATAATGCACAATACTATCTACGAGCGAATCATAAGTTTCCATATTTTCCATATCACCAATATGGTGGCTCATAAAGGCGTATAGATCTCTTACAATACAAAATGTATTTTTTAACTCTGCTCCCATCGCCAGGATTTGTGGGGATTTGATATTGAGATACACCGGGAATGGAGCATATCCGCGAGACCTTCTTAAAGGGAAGGTTACTCCACGATAGCTTCGTATCACCAAATCATCACACCGGGTCCGTATAGGGCGATCATGTAATAATAAAGCATCCGCCAGGGGCGATAAACGCTCGCGAGCATCATCATTGTGAATTGCTATCGGTTCCTCACTTAAGTTACCACTCGTCATGACTAAAGGCGGTATTGGAAGAGATCGTTTATGATGATGAATGCTATATTTCTCATCTGGAGGTGAAAACAAGAGGAAATGCAATGGGGTATATGGAAGCATAACACCCAAAGTATTTTGATTAGGAGAAACATCCTTCGCTATTGTAGAAGTTTCTTTTCGTTCAAGAATAACTATGGGGCGTTCACGAGATTCAAGCAAATCCATTTCTGAGTCATTAACTTTACAATGCTCTTTTATTGATGCGATATCAGACATCATCAGAGCAAATGGTTTATCAACACGGAGTTTTCGGTTACGCAATTCAGCAACAGCTTTAGAATTGGTTGCATCACACGCTAAATGAACCCCCCCCAAACCTTTAATTGCAATAATCCTTCCCTTTTTTAATAACTGCTGCGCTGCTAAGATTGCATCGTACTCTTTGGCAATTATTTTGTTCTGCGTCCCAGGTTTCTTTTCGCAATTTTCCAACCACACACTGGGACCGCATACTGGGCATGCAATTGGTTGAGCGTGAAACCGACGATCAGTTGGATCGGAATATTCTCTCATACAATCCGGACACATCTTGAAATCCTTCATGGTTGTATATGGACGATCATATGGGATTTCTTCAATTATGGTTAAGCGAGGTCCACAATTTGTGCAGTTAATGAAGGGATACCTGTACCGTCTGTTGTTTGGATCAAACAACTCATTCAAGCAATCTTGGCATATACAATTATCAGGCGAAATCGGTTGAAAAGCACCGGTTACTTCTTGAGACTGAATTATTTCAAACGATTCATATTGTTTGAATGGTATATGATAATGTTCGAAAGAATCGATACGGGCAAGAGGTGGTGATTCAGTTTTAATACAAAGAATAAAAGTTGATATCTCTTCGGGCTCTCCATTTATCTCGATATCCACACCTGCAGAAGTATTACATACCCAGCCGGTTAATCCCTGTTTAATTGCTTGATTATACACAAATGGACGGAATCCCACTCCCTGAACGATTCCAGTAATGTGAATTCTTGTACCAATCATGAAATTATTTTTATAAACCTGGGATGATCATCATCTCTTAATGATGTCAGTGAGCCAATTAATCCAACTTTCCAGGCCTTCTCCTGTGTTACAGGAAAGGGGAAATGTAACCAATCCTGGATTGAGGATTTCCACGCCTTTACGAAAGTAATCCATATCGAATGGTACATAGGGAAGTAAATCAATTTTATTGATAACTAATGCATCCACTCCACGATACATCGTAGGATATTTATAAGGTTTATCGTCTCCCTCTGGAATGGAAGCAATCAGGACACTTTTATGTGAACCAAGCTGAAAACTTGCTGGACATACTAGGTTACCAACGTTTTCAATAATAATGGCATCAATACTGTGTAAATTCATCTGTTTCAGGGCAGAATTGATCATAACTGCATCCAGGTGACATTCACCACCTGTATTTATTTGGACGGCATAGGCTCCTGCAGCCTGAGCGCGATCAGCGTCAATGTTTGTTGCAATATCTCCATCAATAACCGCCAATTTCATGGATGGCAACAAGCGTATGATCGTTTGTTCGATGAGTGAGGTCTTACCAGCACCGGGAGAAGCCATAAAATTAAACGCTTTTACGCCTGAGGAATTGAATATTTCTCGGTTTTCTGCCGCGATACGATCGTTTGCACTTAATATTTTTTCAACCACCAAAATATTCTTAACCATAAAAATCCAAGATTATTTTTTTTAAGTCTCGACATCAATTGCTTCTAAGAAGAATTCTTCACCAGAAATAACTTTTATCCGCTCGCTTTTACAATTTGGGCATGAAAATCCATCATTACCTGGGGTATATTGTTGGTTACATTCCAAACACGATAAGGTGGCTGGTAATCTACGAAAGTGAAGCACCGAACCCTTTGCAAGGGTTCCTTCAGAAATGATATCCCAATAAAATTGAACTAAATCATCAACGATACTGGCAAGTTGTCCAATAACTAGATAGAGATTGGTTATCCTTTTTGCATTGGCTTGGCTCGCATGACGAAGTGATATTTCCAGGATGCTTTCTGTCACCGATAATTCGTGCATAGCTATTCAGAATACCATAGCGAAATGGCCGTCTATAGTGATATTCGTCATCCACTAATCATATCATTATTCTCGAATTTAGCGAAAATGCTAGGAAACAAGGTTTTTATGAACGTATATTAGGCTGATTTACTGAGCTTTGAGAATGTGCGTGATGATGGTTGCACCACTTCCGCCGATATTTTGGGTCATACCGATTCTAGCATTTTCCACCTGAGTTCGGTCCGCTTCACCCCGTAATTGTTGCACGGCTTCCACAATTTGATAAATTCCTGTTGCACCTACAGGATGTCCCCGAGCTTTAAGACCACCTCGAGTTGTAATGGGAAGCTTCCCATTAATAGCTATGCTTCCGTCAAGACCCAACCTGGGTCCATGACCACGATCTGCAAATCCGCAAGCCTCCAGAGATAACACTGACATAATGGAAAATGCATCATGGAGCTCAAAAAAATCAATATCTTCTGGAGCCAACCCTGCCTGGTCATAAGCCTTTTGTGCAGAAATTTCCGCTGCTGATAGCCATAGTGGATCCTTCCGGTTATGGATAGCAATCGAATCGGTTGCGGATGCGGATCCAACAATATTAATTATTCGCCGCGGATGATTGTTTAATGAATCTATTGGGACCAATAATACTGCTGCTGCACCATCACCGATAGGTGATGCGTCAAGAAGGTTAATTGGATCAGCAATCATTCTTGCGGAAACATAATCCTTTTCGGTGATTTTTTCGTGCAAACGGGCATATGGATTATGTAACGCATTAGAATGTGCATTGATAGAAAAAGAAGAAAAATCAGTGTGCTTCCATCCATATGTATGTAGATATAATTGCATTACCAGTGCATTAATGGCAACAAATGAAAGACCTTGTGCTGATTCATAATCTGCATCCGCAGCGGTTGCAAGAGCTTCAGTGGCTTCAATAGGTAAACTTTCGGTCATCTTTTCCACACCGACGACCAAAGCACTGTCAATTTCACCTGAACCTACCGCCATCACACCTGCTCGAAAAGCTGCTGCTCCTGAACTACAAGCAGCTTCAACCTTCTCTGCTTCAATACCAGGCAATCCTATCCAATCGGATATTAGACCTCCCAGGTTTTCCTGCTTGCTGAGAAGACCTGAAAGCATGTTGCCAATGAAAAGAGCGTCAGCCGTATCCTGTTTTGCATCGTTCAGAGCAGCAAATATTGCTGTTCCAGCTAATTCTTTTATAGATTTGTCCCAATGTTCACCAACGGAGGTTTGTCCAATTCCAAGTATAGCAACTTCTCGCATATGATATTCCTTGATTAATGAAGATTATTAATTATGCCAGAATACGCTGTCATAAACTATCATAATTAATAAAGATAAAATAATACCTTAGATCAATTAGCCAATAATTGCGTATAGACATTATAATGCGATCATTGTTTGTCTGAATTATTAAAGCTAATTTGGTAAAATATCACCAATTATGAAGCATAACATAATTCCGGAATTGATCGTTATAGGAGGTGGATTAGCTGGATCAGAGGCAGCCTGGCAGGCAGCTAACCGGGGAGTAAAAGTGCACTTATATGAGATGCGGCCAAATATGATGACCGGTGCTCACCAAGGTGCAAACCTTGCAGAATTAGTTTGCTCAAATTCTCTTGGTTCAAACCTACCTGACAGGGCTTCTGGTATTCTAAAACAAGAGCTGAGAATGTTAGACTCGTTACTCATTAGATGTGCTGACGAGTTCGCAATTCCTGCAGGTGGGGCACTGGCTGTTGATCGAGAAAGGTTTTCACAAAAAGTTACCTCAGAAATAGAAAATCATCCACTCATCGATATCTATCGGCAAGAAATAACTGAAATACCAGACACAAATTGCATCATTGCCTCAGGACCATTAACATCACCCAGACTTACGATTGCAATCCAAAATCTAACTGGTTTTCAAAATATATTTTTTTATGATGCTATAGCGCCGATTGTGTATCAAGAAACAATTAATATGGATATTATTTTCCAGGGTTCGCGCTATGGGAAAAACAGTGATGGAACAAGTGGAGATTACTTAAATTGCCCAATGAACAAGGATGAATATTACCGCTTTGTGGATGAGATCATCAGAGCTAAAAGAATAAATCTCTATGAATTTGAGGATGAAATCTTATCCGGCGTAAAAGCAGGGTTACATAAGTATTTCGAAGGTTGCCTTCCGATAGAGATTATCGCAACTCGAGGGAGAGAGTCGCTTGCATTTGGTCCGTTACGCCCGGTTGGACTGACTGATAATAGAACGGGTAAAAAATCATATGCTGTTGTACAATTAAGACAAGATAATCTAGCAAAAACGCTTTACAATATGGTCGGTTTCCAGACAAATTTAAAATACTCTGAACAAAAACGTGTATTTAGATTGATCCCTGGACTGGAACAAGTTGAATTTGCCAGATATGGACAGATGCATCGAAACACATTTATATTTTCCCCAGCATTGCTGCGACCTTCTTTACAATTCAAGCACAGAAATAACATATTTTTTGCGGGTCAGATTACTGGTGTTGAAGGGTACGTAGGAAATATTGCTACCGGATTTCTATCTGGAATAAATGCAGCAAATTACATCTTAGGGAAGCCACTTATCGAAATGCCACCAAGTACGATGATTGGGGGACTGTGTAATTATATTACCCATGCTGATCCAAAGGATTTTCAGCCAATGAAGGCAAATTTAGGGATATTGTCAAAACTTGAACCTGAGGTCAACAGTAGAAGGATGCGTGCGGCTGCATATTTAAATAGATCTACTGCTGAAATACAGGCAATCCTTGTAGATAGTAAATAAAACAACGAATTGCGCATAGCCATTATGTCTAAATTGTTTAAAATAACAATATCAACGATAACTATTATTTTATTCCTTATCTTATTTGTTTTATTGATATATTCAACCCTTACAAACACGCAGGAATTTGATGGTAAGAGGGCGCTTGAATATGTAAAATATCAAGTGGAATTAGGACCGCGTACAATAGGAAGTGAAGCCCATGAAGCTGGAGAAAAATTTATAATTTCCGAATTGAATAATTTTAAATGGACGGTTGATGCTCAAGAAACGGAAATAAATAGCGTCCCGATAAAGAATATCATTGCCAAGAGAGGAAAGGGGACACCTTGGATTATTATTGCTAGCCATTATGATTCCCGATTATATGCAGACCATGATTCATCACCAGAAGATCAGAAATTTCCAGTTGTAGGTGCGAATGATGGTGCTTCAAGCGTGGCAATTCTTTTGGAACTTGCACGCGTATTACCTGTTATAACAGATAAGCAAATTTGGCTGGTTTTTCTTGATGCGGAAGATAATGGTAATATACCTGGATATGATTGGGTATTGGGTTCTCAAGCTTTTGTCGATGATCTAAATGATAAGCCTGATAGTGTAATAATTCTTGACATGGTGGGTGATAAAGATTTAAACATATATATGGAGCGTAATTCTGATCCCGATCTGAATGCAGAAATATGGGCAGCTGCATCTGAGTTGGGATTTACTCAATTCATATCAACATATAAATATAATTTGATTGATGACCATATTCCCTTTATCAAGGCAGGGATACGGGCTGTGGATGTAATCGATTTTGATTACCCCTATTGGCACACAACTCATGATACCCTTGATAAAATTTCCGCTGATAGCCTGGATGTTGTTGGAGAAACCATGATCAAGTGGTTGGATCAATATTCTAAATTGCTTGGTAATTGATTTTACTGATATGTTTCATAATTTACATGTTATATTTTGATCACAAATTTATTATTTATATTTTATTTTAGAAAAGGATAGATTAATACCAAACAATGGCAAAAAATACATCTGTAATAACACAACGACCAAGGGAAAAAGCATTTCTCGTTGGTGTTGATATACGAGGGGATGATCATTTATTAACCTTACAGGATTCACTAACTGAGCTAGCATTGTTGGGCGAAACAGCAGGATTAGACATTGTTGGGCAATCTTCACAACATTTAGAGAGACCAAATGTAAAAACTTACATAGGGTCGGGGAAAGTAGATGAAATCCGTATGCTAGCTGAAGAAGTAAAAGCAAACGTCATTTTATTTGATGATGAACTCTCACCTCGCCATCTTCGAGAACTCGAAATTATTTTTGGTGAACATGTTCGCGTTATTGACAGGACTGCTTTAATATTAGATATTTTTGCTCAACATGCAAGTACAAATGAAGGTGCATTGCAGGTAGAACTAGCACAATATGAATACCGTTTACCCAGGTTGACACGTGCATGGACACACCTTGCACGCCAGGCAGGAGGCGGGGCAGGTCGTACCGGGGGTGTGGGTGGGGTAGGACTAAGAGGTCCGGGTGAAACCCAGCTTGAGGTGGACCGAAGGGAAATCCGAACACGGATAAAGCACCTGAAGGAACAGCTCGAAAAAGTACGAAGGCACAGGCAACAATATCGAAACAGGAGGAAACGGGCTTTAATTCCGGTTGTAGCGCTGGTAGGGTACACAAACGCGGGAAAATCGACTCTACTAAATTGCATTTCCAAGTCGGATGTATATGTTGCAAATCAATTATTTGCAACGTTGGATCCAACCACACGACGGGTAAATATTACCGATAGTCACATTGCATTATTCACAGATACTGTTGGCTTTATTCAAAAGCTTCCTACCGCATTAGTGGCAGCTTTTAGAGCCACCCTAGAGGAAATCGCTGAAGCTGATTTACTTATCCATGTTATCGATGTTACCCATCCACAGGCACATGAACAAGCTCGAGCCGTCTATCAAACTCTTGCAGAGATAAAAGCAGACCATATACCAATCCTTACTGCTTTGAATAAAATTGATCGCTTGACTGATCCAGATCGAGCCAGAGAAGCTATATCGGATTATCCAAGTGCTGTTGCGATATCCGCACTCTATGGTGAGGGTATTCCTGACTTGTTAGAAAAAGCAAATTCATTTCTATACGAAGATTTTATTCCCATTCAAATATCGTTACCTTACCAGGAGGGCGGTTTGATAACGATGTTTCATGAACAAGGACAGGTAGAGAAGTTGGTACATAAACCTGGTGGTGTTGAGATTCAAGGCCGGATTCCTGGCAGGTTATTTTCCTATTTCTATGCATTTCAAAAGAAACCCTAATACATCCTCATCAATAATTGTTGAGAATGAGGTTGAATGAGTTATATAAAATCTTAGATTTTTGGTCCTGAATTGATAAGTTCAGGCGGGCAATCATCTGAAAATTTTCTAAAATTATCAATAAAACGAGCAGCAAGACTCTGGTACTTTTTCATGTAAGCATCTTCACTCGGCCATGCCGTTGATGGGTAAAGGACATTATCAGGTATCCCGGGACAATGTTTTGGTACCTGAAAACCAAAAACAGGATCAATATAAAACTCGATATCACCTAACTCGCCTTTTAAAACTGTATTCAGCAAATCACGTGTATATCTGATGCTAATTCGCTTTCCAACACCATATGGACCTCCGACCCAACCGGTATTAACCAGCCAACAATTAACCCCATAACGAAGGATTTTTCGTTTAAGTAAATCCGCATAGAATGCGGGTGGATGTACCATAAATGGCGCACCAAAACATGCACTGAATGTTATCTCTGGTTCATCACCAAGACCAAGTTCTGTCCCACCAACCTTGGCTGTATATCCGGAAATAAAATGATATAAAGCTTGATCTGGTGTTAATTTTGCAATGGGTGGCATTACCCCTGAAGCATCACACGTCAAGAAAATAATATTCTTTGGATGTCCGCATAACTTTTCAGGAACGGCATTTGTTATATAGCTAAGGGGATACGATGCACGTGTGTTTTCGGTCAATGTATCATCGTCAAAATCCACTTGACGGGTTACTGAATCATACACAACGTTTTCAAGGATAGTCCCAAAGCGTCTTGTACAGGCATAGATATCAGGTTCTGCAGTTGGTGACAAACCAATAACTTTCGCATAACACCCATCTTCGAAGTTAAAAATCCCTTCATCGCTCCAACCATGCTCATCATCACCAATTAATCCACGATGTGGGTCTGCAGATAATGTTGTTTTACCTGTTCCGGAAAGACCGAAAAATAAAGCTGCATCACTGCTGTTTCCAATATTTGCTGAGCAATGCATAGTCATTACACCTTGTAAGGGTAAAAGATAATTCAATAAAGTAAAAACTGACTTCTTGATTTCTCCCCCATAGCCAGTGTTACCAATAATACATAGTCTTTGATCGAAATTGATCACGATAAAAGTATTCGTAGGGGTACCATCTATTTGGGGAAATGCCTTAAAGGAAGGAGCTGAGATTACAGTAAATTCAGGGATATGCCTGCGGTATTCTTCTGTCGTTCTGGGTTTGATGAACATATTTCGTGCAAAGAGACTATGCCATGCTAATTCTGTAATAATCCGGACAGGTAATCGGTAATTCAGATCAGCTCCTCCGTAACAATCTTGAACAAATATATCCCGACCTTGAAGAAACCCTTGTATACGACTGAAAAGCTCATCGAATTTCTCTGTAGCGTATGGCCGGTTATATTGACCCCACCAAATATTTTTCTCAGTGGTAGATTCACGCACAATAAATTTATCATTTGCAGCACGGGCAGTATGCTTCCCGGTATTAACAATAATTGGACCGGATTGAGATATCTGCGCTTCACCTCTGAAAATGATTTCCTCATAAAGGGCTTCGGTTGGCAAGTTCCAATATACTTTGCGCAAATTTAGTAAACCGAGATTATCTATACCATAATCGCTTTGGACCGCACTAGCCTGATTTTCAGCAGGGGTTTTAATATTCAGGATGTTGTTCATAGCCAATCCCTGACCAGCTTACGATCGCCGATATATATTTCGGAAGGTGAAGTTGGATCTAGCACCCATTTAATGCGTTCAATTCCTTCTTTTATATCCTTGACTGAGCCGGCATAACTCAACCGAAGATGCCCCTCCATAGCAAATTCTTTTCCAGGGACGGTGACAACGAGCGCTTTTTTTAAGATAAGTTGCGATAGCTCCATAGAATCTTTTGCTAAACTTGATGGGATATATGCCCGAAAATCTGGAAGGGCATAGAATGTCCCTTTTGGTGGAATAAGCCGTATTCCATTAAATGCTTTTAATTCTTCAACCAAGACTAGTTTATTATTTTGAAATGTTAATCTGAGATTTTCAACCACACTTTGCATGCCATTTAATGCTCCTTCAGCTGCAGCCTGAAGTAAAGCAGATGTACATGAAGTTGTTTGAGCTTGTACATTGGTCATTACTTCGACCAGTTTTCGATTTGTAATCACCCAGCCAATACGGAATCCAGTCATTCCATATAGTTTTGCTATACCATTCACAACAATAACCATTGTATTTTCAATATCAACATTCGTATAGTTATAGGCAGGTTTCCACATTACTCCATCAAATATCAATTTGTGATAGATATCATCCATAATCAGGAAGATTTTTTTTCGTTCACAATAATCAACAATCTGAGCAATAAAATCATTTGAATATACCTCACCTGAAGGATTGTTTGGGCTATTAACTATGATAGCTTTGGTGTATGAGTTAACAGCCCTCTCTATATCTTCCATACGGGGATGAAATGTCCCATCTTCAGGGGTTACTATAACAGGGATGCCATATACCATCTTTACCATCTCTGGGTAGCTAACCCAGTGTGGAGCAAGGATGATGACCTCGTCTTGAGGATTGATAATACTAAAAAGGATATTAAATATTGATTGTTTTGCTCCTGCTGAAACAATGACATTCTCTGGGGCAATTACCTTGTTATAGTTTTCTTCGGTATAGCGGATGATTGCTTTTTTAAGTGAGGGAGTACCGTCAGGAGGGGTATATTTTATATCTCCACCACTGAGTTTGGTTGCCGAGCTTAGAATCGCTGTGATTGGAGTCTTGTTCTTTGGCTCACCAATACTCATATTGATAACTGGTTCACCTCTCTCACGCAAGATCCTCGCTTCTTCATTCAACGCGAATGTTGGAGACTCAGCAATTGCTCTTGCAAGTCTGCTGATGTTCATATATTCGTTTTTCTCCTATTTATCATGATCAATTGTTTAAATTCCTTTGAGGGAAATTTAGTAATATTAATCATAAATAGTGTATCCTGAAGACAGATTAGCGTCAATGTGATTTTTGTCGGTAGTTAATAAGTATTACGAATTCCCATTCCAATTGTGAAGCTGACGAGATCCACAGTTCATTATGTCTGGGGTATTTATGGACTCATACTGATCCAGACTTTGCCAGGAGAAATTAGTATTTAAGTGTCTTAAAAGTGCTATTTCTATCTTGATACACAAAAACAAAATAGCGTATAAATTGAATATCAACCTTAATATCATTAGTGTGTTTTCCAACCTGAGATATTGACTAGTTAGTTGTTGACTGGTTGAAATCAGTAATATAAACCGATACGAATTGTGGAATAATTTGAACATACCTTACTTAATCATAAACAAAGTTATTAATAAAGTAAAAGGATAGTTGGGCTCAGGAGCCTCGGGGAAAACAAAAATATTCATGAAAAGATGAGTACTCGAAATTTTCCGAATGATCATCAAGTGCAGGCATTAGCTAAACAATTGTTAATGATCGATGAATTCTAATTACGACCTGCGGGTGATGGATTTTATATTATCAAAACCCATCATAGTTACCTGAAATATATTAAACAGGACAATTGTTCTATTATACACATCTTTTTTTTAGTAAGAACATCCTGAGGCTTTGGATGGATTATCTGTTGTCGTATCTGAAAGCGAAGATGCATTACATGCGGTAGAATTTAAGGTGATGCTTGTTTAAGGTGTTGTTGTAGGGTAGGTTGTTTGGATATGAAGCAGAGCATTATAACTTTTCACTGAAGGTTAGCAAGTTTTCCCACTTCCCACAATCAGTAGATCAGATATCAAAGCTATTGCTTCATATGGAGTAGATTTTAATTAACAAATCAAAGATCGTACTGGACATCTGTTAAACCATCCGATTTCAATAGTTGCACAAGGGTGTGGAGATATTTAAAAAAGGGGGTATATTGATTGGTTAATTATGTAAATAATCAATAAATATCGCGACATATATATTAAATTGATATTTAATATTTATAGTAGAAATAATCATGTGAACAAGGTTAGGGGGCTTGACAAAGTAAATAATTCCGAGTAATATAAACATGCTTTCGATAAGTATAATTATCACAAACATGACTACTAGATAAATATATTATGAATAAGAGATCTTTCATATCACACGTTATTAATGAATATATTATTATTGTCACTTCTGCGCGAAGTGCAAATACGGCACGTACCTATCTCAATGCAATGAAATCATTTGAACACATGTTAGATGCCCACCAACTACCTTCTAATAAAACTCCAATCTTTGCTTTATCTGAAGATGCTGTTGCCTGGTTTATTGTTTTCTTAAAGAATTATTCCCCAATGACGGAAAGACTATATCTAACCGCTGTGACAGGGTTTTATGAATACTTATCTGCAGAACGACTATGCGAAATAAACCTCCCCAGGTTGCGCCTTCTTATTAGGCAGAGAGCGCGTAAACCTGGACAACGATTACCCCAATTTCCATATAATAATATTGAATATATTCTAGAAAATGCAAATAAAATTGCATTAACGGAAGAAAATATTAATTCACGATTGATAAATTTGAGAGATCGCGCTTTCTTATATACTTTAGCAGATAGTGGATTACGGGTTCATGAAGCATGTGCTCTACGAAGGGGTGATATTGACTGGAATGAAGGACGCGCTCTTATTATTGGAAAAGGAAATCAGCAAGCTGTTGTTCGGTTTTCAAAGAGAAGCATGCTTGCATTAAAAGACTATTTATCTGCTCGGGCAATTTTGGATGGAGCATCAGGTCGCACTCTTGCTTCCCTTCCCATTTTTGCTAGGCATGACCGCGGAGCTGGAAGAAAAATAAAACCTATAACGACGACGACCGGACGAAATATCGTTGCGCAAAGAGTTAACCAAGCTCTTGGGCCTGATGCTGTTGGAAGCATAACACCGCACTCATTTCGGCACTATTTTGTTACGGTTATTCTTAAAGGATCTGGAAATTTAAAATTAGCTCAAGAATTGGCTCGACATAAAAATATTTCTGTCACCCAACGCTATGCACACCTATCAGATGATGAACTTGATAAAGGATACTATGAGGTTTTTGAAGAGGGTAAAAACTAGAATAAGATTTTATTATCAATCCAATTTTTGACGGATAAAATAAATTGGTTTATCACGCGCTTCATAATATACTCGCATGATCATTTCACCTAAAAAACCCATCATGAGCAGTTGAACACCGATTACTATTAGCAATATCGCCAATAATAATAATGGTCTGTTTCCAATTTCATATGCGTGGAAGCCTTCCCACCCATTAATAATCCCGTTATAAATTTTTGACAAAGTTAGACCACCCCCAATTATTATGCCTGATAAACTACAGATTAGCGCTAAAGATCCAAAGAGACGCATAGGACTGGTAAAAAACGTCAATAAATAAGCGACAGTAATTAAATCTAATACAACTCGTGGTGTTCGTGTGATTGAGCCATATTTAGATTTTCCAGATATTCTCTTCCGGTCATTTACAGGAACCTCAATGATGCTGACTCCGATTGCACTCGCCAATTCGGGTAAAAACCTATGTAGTTGTCCATATAATCGTATGTTTTTAATGATATCCCGTTTAAAGAGTTTTAATGAACATCCTCGATCATGGATTTCAACCTGTGTGCTTCGACTAATTATCCGATTTGCAACTCTAGAAAATACTCTACGTATAAACGTTTCCTTGCGGTTCACTCGCCAACCAGTTACAAAATCGTATTTCCCTTTAGACATAGTTTCTAGTAGTTTTGGTATGTCGTTTGGGTCATTTTGACCATCCGCATCAATTGTTACGATTAATTCACCCTGAGCAGCATCAAAACCAGCTGCAAACGCAGCCGATTGACCGAAATTTCGTCGAAATTGGATCACTTTAACGAACGAATCACCAGCATGGATATTAGATAATTCTTTAAAACTATTGTCCGTACTGCCATCGTCAACAAAAATGATCTCATATGAAATATTCATTCGGCCTAATACTTCTTTAATTTCACAATAAAGGATATTAAGATTCCCTTGTTCATTAAATACTGGGATAACGACCGATAATGAAAGTTGGTCATCCATTGTTAGATACCCTTCCTAAATATTGCTTAAGTATAACTGAATCTGAAAACAGATACATTATATTCCCCAATGGTATAATTTTAATAAATAGATATAGCGGAGCTGTTAACTCATAAGGATAATCAGCAATGGAAATCACCATAAGTCCAATTAATTCCTGTGACTTGGTAATAATTAAAGGGCGCATCGACAGTTATACTGCCCCAGAGCTATCTGAAAAACTAAATTTGCTCATAGCTCAAGAACGATATAAACTCATATTAGATATGAGTAATGTGACTTTTGTTTCCAGCGCAGGCTTACGTGTATTTATTAATATTCAAAAACTTTGTAAAAAAAAGGATCAGGGGGAAGTTGTTCTTGTTAATACTCCACAGAGGGTATATGAAACATTAGAGCTGGCAGGTTTTACTCCACTGTTCAAGTTCTATAATGATGTCAACTCAGCCATCGACGGATTCTAATATTAATAATCTTGAGCAAGGTAAGTGGAATGAACTAGAAAAACTTACTGAGCAATTGTTGGTCAGGTCTGATTTTGAAGATCAAATAAGTTACTTTTTAAAATCGATAGAGCGTATATTTTCCTGTTCAGCTAAGTTTTGGCTAGCGGATATATACCGAGAATTAATAATCCATGAAGAATTAGGGCAATACAACATCAATTTGGATAGTTTATCAGAATTGATGTTGAACGCCTATCAAACAAAATCCATTTGTCCAAAACAAATATCGAATTTAATTGAATACCCTTCAATCATAGCTTTCCCCTTGGTATTTATAGATGACGTGTTGGGTGTAATTCAAGTGGAGCGAAATACCCAAACCGGATTCAATAATCAAGACGTAGAGTTTATTCGAGTTTATTGTTTCCAATCAGCAATAGTATTTAATTACAAAATACAGTCATTACTACGATCAGAGCAACAATATAAATATGAATTGCTCTTATC
The DNA here is from genome assembly GCA_963777935.1 of uncultured Chloroflexia bacterium. Classification (GTDB taxonomy): domain Bacteria; phylum Chloroflexota; class Anaerolineae; order Anaerolineales; family UBA4823; genus FEB-25. The sequence continues at coordinate 818,798 of CAVZSL010000002.1, read as the reverse complement.
TGCGTCACAGTTCAGTAAATCCATAGCTTCAAACCTGGATTTAGACAATCTACTAAATAATGTTGTTTCTTCATTGCACCATCAATATAAATTATTCAAAGTGAGTATCCTGGTTCTTCAGAATGAGAAAAGCATAATGCTTACGGAGGTATGCATTTCAACGTCCGGTCTTGAAATTAAAAAACATAATTATGAGACCATAAACGGTCCTCTCTCATGGGCTATCAAAAAACAAGAATCAATCATTATCAATAATTCAGATCTTGACGACAGATTTACTGCATACACTTTCGATAACAATTGTAAATCAGAACTTGTTATTCCCATGATTAGTGGAAATAGTTTAGTCGGAGTTTTAGACTTGTGGAATGATCATGTGAATACATTCGATTCTAGACAGGTTGAGATCTTCAAACAACTCAGCGAGTATATTACACAGGCGATTAAAAATGCAAAATTCCTCCATGATGAGCAATTAACAAAACAAGTTACAGAACGCTTACATGATGCTTTAGGGAGGTTATCTACAAACAATTCATATGATGATATGTTACAAAAAATATTATTTGAGCTTGATAGGATCGTGCCTGGTGATGTGTCTGCTATCTGGATTAATGTTGATGTTACATCTGATATTGGGATTAACCAATTCACTTCTTCACTGAGATTAGGTAGCATAAGGTACAATGAATTGGGGTTTTTAGAAGGTTTTGAAAACAAGACTCTGAAAATCAAGGAAATACAGGATCAGTTACGATTATTTGAAGATGATCCTCAATACCTACTAACTGAATATCCCTGGTTATCGGCAATTATCAGCTCTAAAATCCCTTTAATACATCAGGATGCTTCACCTTTTGAACCTTTAGGTAGCTTAATTCCCTTCAATAATTATTATTCCTCCCTTGGCATCCCGCTTATTCTAAACGATCAAATTTTGGGTGTGATTATCTCGGTCAATCATCTAGCTGATCAATATATGGAAGATACTATACTGCTCGCTTCCATCTTTGCAAAATATGTATCGGTAGCTCTAGAAAATAACAAAATATTCACGGCCGCCCACGATCAGGTATGGATGACGACCGTTCTTCAACAAATTACTGAGGCTACCCAATCGATATCTTCAATAAACGAATTCGTTACATTAATTTCAAGTACGCTCGTTGACTTGATTGGAGTAAATGGAAGCACATTATATATATATGACAGTTCTCAAGGTGTATTTTTACCGCAAACATCTGCTGGTTTTACCGAAGAACAACAAGCTCGATTGAATTCATTTGATATATTTCAAGGAACTGTTATAGCTTTTGATTATTTACTAGATTCAAGGAATCCAGTGATTTTGAATAATGAAACAATATCTGATGATATTGCGTCACTTATTTTTCCAACATATGATTTCCAATCAAACTTAATGATCCTTTTTCCGATGATATCCCAAGATAATTTTCTTGGTGCTATACTGATTGATTTTACAAACAGCTCGTTGAAAAAAAATTCATCTCAAAAACAATGGGATGATATGCTGACTTTGATTCAAGGGATATCTCATATGGCTGCTTCTACCTTGGATAATCTCATAAAGATTAAATCTCAACAAGAAGAAGCATATATATCGGTTGCATTATTGCAAGTAGCGCAAGCAATTGTTAGTTTAACTCAATTAGATGAAATACTTGGCGCAATAGTGCGGATTACACCTATTCTTGTTGGCGTAAAAAGATGCATTATTCATGTGTGGGATAAGAAGGATATGGTTTTTCAACCAGCTCATTATTTTGGTTTTTCAAGAAATGAAATCGATCTTGAAGATCAATATGCTAGATCTGCTGAATATCCATTGATTAATACAATTTTCCACCTAAATCAAGTTACATACCATCAATTGGACACCACAAGTTCACCTTCAAGCTGGAAAAATATTAAACAGAATGACATACAGATCATTGAGGACCTTTCTACTGAGAGTGAAGATCAATTCAGCTTTAAATTGGATGATCATGTTTTGTATGATAAAACACGGCTTCTGATTGGTTTTCCTCTTTCGGTTACGGGGGAAGTGCTTGGAGTTATGCTGATTGAGGAGGAAGAAACGAACAAAGGTACACAATCCGCTCACATTCGAGAAAAACGTATTGAGATTGTCAAGGGTATAACCCAACTAACCGCGATTGCTATTAAAAACGAGCTTTTACAAAACGAAGTTATAAATAGTGAGAGAATGGAAGAAGAGCTCGAATTAGCACGGGAAATTCAAAGGACATTTCTACCAGACCATTTACCAACCCTACCTGGTTGGGATTTAGATGTACGGTGGCAGCCAGCCAGGCAGGTTGCGGGTGATTTTTACGATATTCTGCTTGTAGATGAAAATAGATTGGGTATTGTCATCGCAGATGTTGCTGATAAAGGCATGCCTGCTGCATTATTCATGACTTTGATACGGACACTTATTCGAGCAGCAGCTAAAGAACAGACCTCTCCAGCTGCAGTACTCAAGGAGGTGAATGAATTATTAGTTCCAGATATAAAAAATGGTATGTTTGTTACAGTTTTTTACGCTGTGATAAATATGGAATCAGGAATGGTTACGTATGCAAATGCAGGGCACAATCCCCCAATAATTCGATATTCCGCCTCTGAAACATTTGTGGAACTTCGACGTACAAGTATCGCTCTAGGTATATTAGATGATATTGAGGTTGAAGAAGGTATTGTTGTTTTAGGGCCAGAAGATTGGATATTTTTATATACCGATGGTGTCACTGAAGCATTTTCTATTGATGAAGAAATGTTCGGTAAAAACCGTTTGTTCGAGATATTAATGAATAATTATTATTCATCATCCAAAGATATTTTGGATATGATTGAAAGAAAAATTCATGAGTTTATCAAAGGGGCAGATTTATCCGATGATATTACAATTGCCGCGTTAATTAACAAGAAAAGTTGATTGATTTAGCTAATGGTAAATTGATAAATTCAGGATCATCCTCCATTGAATTTTTTACAATGACGGATGACCCTGAATCTTAAAAAAATTATCAAATTCTATGGGGTAGAACTATTCCAGAACCAATTATAGGCGAAGTAACCACTTGTTGGGCTTTGCATGCGTATGGCAATTTTTGTTGAACCCGCTAGAGATGACGGAATGGAATAGGTTGCTGATAATGCACCCCCGGATCCAGTGCTGGTACTGCCCACATTAGTTCCTCCAATTCCCTGGCTTCCATAAGGTCCCATCAAGACTGTGAATGTATCATTTGCTGGAAAATTTTGGCCGGAGATCGTCACCGATTGATCTTTAACTACAGCAACTATGGAAAATGTTGGATATACGCTGGAACTTGGAGGTGCTGGAGTTGTAGTCGGTGCCGGTTGCTGGGTTGGAGGTACCGATGCAGTATTGTTGTAGAACCAATTATATGCGTAGTACCCACTTGTTGGGCTTTGTAAGCGTATGGCAATCTGGTTTAATCCAGTAAGCGAATCTGGAATATCATAAGTAAAGGTTTGAGATCCACCTGCTCCGGAACTTGTGCTTCCAACAACCACCCCTCCGATACCTTTGGTTCCATAATTACCCATAGTAACCGTGAATGTATCATTGGGAGGAAGATTATTGGTTTTTATGGTCACAGATACATCCATTACAACTGATTCAATTGAAAATGATGGATAACTCGAATATCCAGGAACTGGTGTAGCACTAGATGAAGAGCTTGGATTATTAAAGAACCAATTGTATGCATAGTACCCACTCGTTGGACTTTGCAAGCGTATGGCAATTTTTTCGCGACCTGCTAAGGTTGAAGGGATTGAGTAAGTTGCGACAAATGATCCACCACTTCCAGTGCTGGTGTCTCCAACAACTACACCACCAATACCATAAGTACCATATTCACCCATGGTTACACGAAAGCTATCATTTGCAGGTGCATTGTAGACCTGAATTGTCACCGATTGATCTTTCACTACCTCAAGAATGTAAAAGTAGGGATATGATTGTGAGTTTGTAGTAGATGCAGATACTGGAAATACAAGTACCGATAAAGCTACAATTGCAATAATGATTGTAAGTACCCTTTTCATTTCTGACTCCTTTCTATTTTTCCAAAGTAAGTTAATATAATTAATATTCGATTATACTACTTGATTGTTATTCAATGCTTACATTTTTGTTAATGATTATGCGAATATTCTAATTTTTTATATATTCTTTTACTAAAATGTTTATATCTAAGAAGAATTGTCTAGTTTTTCTGTTTCTTACCTTGCCTCTCATTGGGTGCAAACCACTTTACCCCAACCAAAACAGCGGATCTTTAGGAATGTGGACGTACAGTGATGTGAGATTATTGGATTTGGTTGATGCTGTTGATCCTAACCAAGATTTAATTGCTTTATACACAAGAATAAATAATAATAATTTTCAAATCAGGATTGATTTTCTTGATTTAGTCTCATCTTTAGATCAGGATGTGTATATCCCCATTGATACCAATCCAGGAGGCTCAAATCAAATCAAAACCCCAAATAACGGAACAATTCAAACAGATATAAATTGGGATTATCTAATTATCTTTCCCGAGGATGGGAAATTTCAAATTGTGAATAGCAATTATTTTCCACTTGATGATATTGAAATTTTTATACTTATAAACTCTTTTCAGGATAATATTATCCTTAGTATTAATCAAAATTCGTTACCTGCTATTTCGCCGTTTACAAAAATACAGGTAATTACCACGTCGCCTAATATGGCATACATTACAGATCAAATAGGGCCAACTTCTATAGATGGTCCCCCTCCCTCTAGAGCTAAGGTTTTGTTTGTGTTTTGGGATACTTTTTATTCATCTACACCTGCTGAAGCGCTAAGATCGTGGGCTGGAGCTCATTCTGGTCCAATAAGTAGTAGGCACGGTCTTAAATATTTACTCGATTTTGCAGATAAGACACACAATCCAATATTTCTTTTGGATATTATGAAACCTGAGACATTATCTGCATTAGATTACTTAAGTGTAGATGGTTGGATAGAAAAATTGATTAATCAAGGGAAAGTAATCACATATGATAAAGATTTTATTTTATATGTTTATTGGAATTATAAAGAGGATAATGAAGTGTATTTTAATATTAGTAGTAATGACTATGCGCAATATTATTCTAGTTACGATACATGCTTTCAGTTTTCAGGAATTACCTCTGATCCTAATGTTTTTATCAACTTATTCAACGAATGTAAGTCGCTATTAATTTCTAATGGGTTTTATAAATCCTCCGACCTAATTATACTGGGAGGCGATTTTCAAAGTTCTCTTCTCGGGGATCCAGCTGTCCTTAGCAATATACATTCTTACATTTATAATCATCCATGGATCCAAGTTCTTACACAGTATGACATTCAAACAAACAAGGGAGAGTTAGTATCGTACTCGAGGCCTGGTAATTTCGATGATTTAAGAAACATGTTATCAAGTCAGTCAGTATTAGAAGACAAATACTCTTTTCGTAAAGATAACCAGGATATATATTCAGCACTTATATCGGCTCCGGAAAATCAATTATCCGACTTAGCCTGGCAAATTTACGAAAAGTTATCTTATCCTATGACTTCAGAATTAATTCCTTTAGGCGAAAACTATATTGGTCAAATTGGACAAATCCTTGCTGCTGCTCATTGGGTTAATCATCCAGAAGCAATATCTTCATGCAAATCTGATCTAGACTTCGACGGAGAATTGGAGTGTGTTTTAGCAACTAGTGACATTTTTGTTATTATTGAGCCAAAAGGTGCTTATGTACCGTTTATATTTTCCAAGGATGAACAAGGAGCGCACCAAATTGTGGGCCCCACCTGGGAATTTATGCTTGGAATTAGCGACCCTTCAACATGGGATTTATCCCTCGGTGTCAGGAGTGATTCTGCTCAAATTCTCGGGGCATTTGTGGATGATTTTAATAAATGGGATAATTCGGTAATAGTCACACTCAATAACAGCATAACTTTTACGAATGGATCGATGTCAATTCGTAAATCTTTTATTCTTACTGAAAATGGCGTTGTTGTTGAATTTTCAGATAATAACTTGCCACTTAAAGGAACTCAAATACCACTTGTTCTTGATCCCTGGACCAGATATTCGGAAGATTGGGGTGACAAATATAAATATCAAGCTATCGCTAATGGTATTGCATGGAAAATTGATTCAGGAAAATATATTGTAGTACATTCAAATAATCTACTCACAATTATTCCGTTTAATGCGACCCATGACGCATTAGCTAAACCAGAAGATCCAAATTTTGATTATGGACGCGGTCATTATCTGCCCTTCCCTATTTCCTTAATTGAAATTCAACCAGCAGCATCTTACCAGATAGAAATTGTTATCCATCCTTGATTTATCATCTAAAATTTGTCTGACAAATACAACTACTTGACGATGAAATAAATATATAGTAAACTACCGCACGCAAGGTCCCGTGGTGTAGCGGCCGAACATGCGGCCCTGTCAAGGCCGAGATCGCGGGTTCAAATCCCGTCGGGACCGCTCATAGGATACCACATAAACCTGGAGATTGATAAAAATCTCCAGGTTTATGTTTTTTCGTTCAGCAAATATAGTGAATGTATTTATTCTTTCGAATATATCTCAGGTTTTAATTCAGCAATATACGGTAACGTTCGGTAATGATCTGCATAATCTAAACCGTACCCAACTACCCATGAATTCGGAATATCAAAACCAACGTAATTTATCGGTACATCCAAATTATCTTTATTTTTTCGAAGAAGAACACAAGTTTTCAATGATGCAGGATTATGCCATTGTAAAACTTGATACAAATATTTTAATGTCTTTCCACTATCTGCAATATCCTCAACAATAATCGCATGCTCTCCATCAATGGGTTCTCTTAAATCCATGATCAATCTAACTGCTCCAGTTTTTGCTGATTTCCCGTAACTTGATACAGCCATAAAATCCACCACATGGGGAATTTTTAATTGCCTAGATAAATCTGCTAAAAATATAAAAGCACCTTTTAATACCCCAATCAAATATATTTGTCTAACATTAGAATAGTCTTCTGAAATTTGGTCCGCTAATTGCTTTACCCTTTCTTGAATTTGCTCTGTGGTTACCAAGACTTTTTTTAGATCTGAATTTATTGCATTCATTTTATTGCTCCCGACAAATAAGGTGTCTCTATTATAACCAATACTTCTTTAAGGTCACTCAATAGAACGGTTATGTAAATAAAACCAATCCTTAAAATAATTATCGAAAAACGGTCTCCTAGTAAGAATCCAGCAAGTGACATCTGTAAGAGTCATTCAACAATAAAAGCTTATTTGTCAAAACCAAGTTGCTGATTCAAGTATCTTCATGAATAAAGATGTATTCAGATTTATTAACAATTAAAGGCTTACAAGTTGTTGGATATCATTACCATACGAATTTAATTCCATTATACTAAAAGCGAACATTTATGAAATTAAATCATTCAAGTATAATCTTATGATCTCTTTTGGATGACAAAACCTTTCAGGTATGCACCTTCTGGAAAATTAAGTGCGACAGGATGATCTGGAGCCTGGTGTAACCGTTGGATAATGACCGCTTCTACATTTGCATCAAGAGCAGCGCCTGCGATAATTTTTTGAAACAATTCCTCACTAATTCCGCCCGAGCAAGAAAAAGTTACGAGTATACCGCCTGGTTTTAATATTTTTAGGGCTAATAAATTTATATCTTTATATCCACGAGCCGCACGCTCGATGTGTGCGGTTGTCGACGCAAATTTAGGAGGGTCTAAGATCACTAAATCAAAAGATGTCGCTGAATCTCGTAAAAACCTCAAATATTTAAATACGTCATGCTCAACAATTGTCACGTTATTTAAGCTAAGATTATTTAGCAAAATATTCTCACGCGCCATAGATAATGCCTGCGAAGATGAATCGATCAATGTAACACTTTTAGCCTGTCCAAGCATCGCATTAATAGCAAATCCACCTGTGTAAGAAAAACAATCCAATACTTTCAAACCATTTGAAAATCTCCTTACAATGAAACGATTATCTCTTTGGTCTAAGTAAAAGCCTGTCTTATGTCCATTTATAATATCAACATGGAATTTAACATCATTCTCTGTGATGAATATTTTCTTATCACTAACAACGCCACTTAACAAACCACTTATAAAAGGTAATCCTTCTAATTGCCGTACATCCACGTCAGATCGCTCGAATAAATACTTCGCATTGGTTAATTTCAATATTAGATCAATTATTTCATCTTTCCAGTATTCGACACTGGCGGCAAGAAATTGTACGACATATGTTTCGCCATATTGATCAAGAATTAAACCAGGTAAACCATCCGATTCTCCGTGAACAAGTCGTATTGCATCAGATTGAAAAATGAATTTCATTTCCCAACGAGATGTAATGGCTTTTGTTAAACGCTTGTTCAACATACCTGGATCTACAAGTTCATTCTCATTCCAAGTCCAAATTCGTCCAACGATGGTAGAGTTCGGATTATAAGATGCTCTGGCAAGAAATTCTTCCCTAGCAGATAAAACGTCTACTGTTTCTCCGATTCTAGGATTGCCAATTGTTTTAGCGATGGCCCCAGAATAAATCCAGGGATGACGATGAATAATTGATCTCTCGCGACCAGCCTTGAGTATGATTCCTGGCATAACCAATCTATTCCAATTTTATTATCGGTATTTATTTAGAAAGAAAATGAAAAATATGATTATTTTTCAAGCAATTTACATAATTCAATAATATTAAGCGCTTTTACACCAAGGCTTTGAGCTTTTTCAAGTTTTGATCCTGGCTGTTCACCTACTACTAGATAATTTGTGTTTTTACTAACTGTATCAGTTACTTTTCCGCCATTTTCTTGGATAATATCCTTCAATTGCTCTCGGGTATATCCGGGAATCGAACCTGTAATCACAAAGTTTATATTGGTAAACTTCTTTAAATTGTCTATTTGTTGAATGGCTACTTTTTCCTCTGGCCACACACCAGATATATACAATTTTCGTAATAATATTTGATTTGTATCTCGATCAAACCAATCGTCTATCGCCATAGCAATATTGGGACCAATACCTTCGATTTGCTGCAGAACATCCAGGCTCGCATGTGATAATTTATCTAAATTTTGAAAATTTTTCGATAATTCAATCGCGATAACCTCCCCAACACCACGTATTCCTAGGGCATATATCAGTCTCCTCAAGGGTTGATTTTTAGATATTTCTATTGCAAGTAAAAGGTTATCAGCTTTCCTATCAGCAAATCCATCTAATTCTAATAAGCTACCTTTAGTTAAGCTGTAGATATCAGCCACATCCTTGATCAAATTAGCTCCGACAAGTTGTTCAACTATTTTTATGCCTAAACCAGTTATTTCCATTGCTCCCCTCGAGGCAAAATGCTCAAGGTTACGGATTATTTGAGCTGGACAGGAGGTATTTACACAATACCAGGCTACTTCCCCTTGAAAGTGTTCAACCGGTTGTCCACATGTTGGACATAAAACTGGAGGTATGAAATTATTCTCGTCACCAGTTCTTCTATCTTTAATTGGTCCAATAATATATGGAATTACATCGCCTGCTCGTTTAACAGCTACCCAATCACCTATACGAATGTCTTTATCACGAATAAAGTCAAAATTGTGTAATGTCGCTTGCCTTACAACTACACCTCCAATTTCAACTGGATCTAAAATTGCATAGGGTGTTAATACTCCAGTACGTCCAACATTTACCTTAATATCAATTAATTTTGTTGTCACTTCGCGAGCCGGGAATTTATAAGCAATCGAACCACGAGGATCTTTACCCACAACTCCAAGAACTCTCTGCCAATGATAAATCATTTATCTTGATTACTATACCATCGGCTTCAAAAGAAATTTTATCTCTCTCATTAAGGACATGTTTATACGCACTAATCGCTTCGTCAATATTTTTACAATAAACAGCCTCCGGTATCGGGAAACCCATTCTCTCTAAATATTGTAATTGTTCCGAATGCATTTTAGGTAGACTATCATTATCTGAAATAATTGCATAGACTAGAATTGTAAGTGGTCTTTTGGCTGTAAGCTTCGGATCGAGTTGACGTAATGCTCCAGCAGCTGTATTCCGTGGATTTTGATAAGTACTCTCCCCTGCCCTTGCCAACTGCAGGTTTAGTTTTTCAAAATCTCTTGATAGGAATAAATGCCTCGCCTCGAACTACCAACTCTGTGGGTGGAATTAGGTCTTGTGAGTTGGTCGGTATTTTTAATGGTAATGCACGAATTGTCCTCAGATTGTTAGTAACATCTTCACCGATTATTCCATCTCCACGAGTTGCTCCTTGAACAAAGATACCATTCTCATAACGGAGCACAACTGTTAATCCATCAATTTTTGGTTCCACAACAAAACCGGTTGATGCGATGCGATTGTCGAGTTTATAAATACGATCGTACCATGCAAATACATCGTTATCATCAAATGCATTTGCCAAGCTTAATATTGGTTTTAGATGTTGAATTTTGATAAATTTATCTATTGGTGTTGCACCAGCCCGTTGAGATGGAGAATCTGGTGTCACCCATTCCGGATGTTCTGCTTCGATATCAAGCAACTCGATAACAAGTTGATCGTATTCATAATCACTTATTACAGGGTTATCAAGAACATGATAGCGGTAATTGTGATAGTTTATTTCTTTTTTTAACTTATCGAGGTGAATTTGTAATTCCATCATATTCATATATCAATCCTTGATTTAATTATAGTCTTCTTTTATATGGACATTCCTTATCTATATATTCTTTTATAAATTCTAATCCTTTTACAAATCAATTATAAAGATTGGATAGGAATTCTTACCCATAATAAAATCCGTCAGAATTTTATCTGACGGATTAAAATATCAATTTCTATTCCTAATTGAGGTTCTTCTGTTGAAAAATTCGTATTTATTTTACCAATTATATAGTCCGTCGAGCTCATCATTGGATACATCAAAAACAGAATTATTCGGTGGCAAAGGTTCTCTCGTCATCCATTCGGGTAAGCGGTCGTCCGCATTAGAAAATCCAGCTTCTTGATTAAACTCATGCTCCAATTTTAAAGTTTCTCTACCCAATTCTTGTAAAATATCTGCACTAACATTCCAGTCATACCGAGCATTCAATAGCTCTTTTATTGTTTCTGGTGCAGAAGTAAATCCAGATCCAGTAAAAATGCATGCACCTAGAGTATCGTATCCAGCCATGTTGATCTGTATTGTTCGAGACAATGCGGCTTGACCATTGGGTTCAAGATGATTAACTTTTGCCCGTATGGTTAAGCCAGATGTGTGGTCAGCCCCTTGTGGAGACGTCGCATATGTTACTCCTGTGCCCTTTATTGCCCTTGGTTCATATGAAGACATGGCTTGTCCTTTAACCGCAGGTACTTGCTCTATACCTAATACTTTACCTGTAGTTGTCGCTCCGCAACCCAACAACCTACCCAAAGGAGTATTTTTTTTAATTTCATTTATTAATTGTATTGCACGATTCCCGTCGCCAAACGTCATCAGACCAGCCTTTGCTGCAACACCTAGAGCTGCACCAATTTCAATTGAATCGAGTCCTAAATCATTTACCATCCAATTAAGCTTGGCAATTTCATCCAAATCACTTATTCCCAGGTTTGACCCCAACAGTCCAATCGTTTCGTATTCTAAGGGTGAAACTATAGATTTTCCTTCAGCATCCGGGTAATTGTTTGAACATCGGATAGTACAACCTGGCATACAAGCATGAGTGGGTTCCCCATTTCCACCACGCTTCAAGATCACATCTCGCATAAATTCTCCACTAATCGTTTCAACATTTTCGAATTTACCAACTGAAAAATTTCTAGTAGGTAATCCTCCAAATCCATCAGCCATCCTAGACATTGCTGCAGTCCCATAATCTCTATATACAGCAGTTTGTGGAGATTCCATTAATGCTTTTGTAAACTGCTTTTGAGCATTTCTAAATTCTTCCGGGTGCACAATCGGGGGTTTTTGACCATTCCGGGCATCGATTACGATAGCTTTGATCTTTTTTGCACCCATCACAGCTCCTAATCCACCTCGAGCAGCAATTCTTGAAGAGATATTATCTTTATCGAGATTTTGAATCCCAGCAGCCGGTAAAAGCATTTCACCACCCTGACCGATTATTGCAATTCCAATTTTATCGCCGTACCTTTCTATCAATTTTTTTGTGCATTCATATGTTCCAAAACCCACGAGACCTTCAGCCGACTCAAATCTGACGCCGCTGGAGTCTACATGCAACACGCTCCAGGAATCGTAGATTGGTTTACCTTCAATAATTAAAGCTTTTATTCCAAGAAATGCCAATTTTAAACCAGTTGTTCCACCAGCATTGGCTTCTTTAACTCCACCTGTTAAAGGACTTTTTCCTCCGAATGAAATTCGATCACAGCTGGACAACATATGCCCCACCAGTAATCCCGGCGTAAGTAGTAATTTATTCTTAGGTCCTAATGGTTCACAGGTAGGAGGAATTTCATCCAATAATATCCTTGCAACTAAACCGCGACCTCCTAAACGTTCCCAAGTCTGTGGTACAGATTCACGGGTAAATGATTTATCATTTACATTAACCCTCCAAACTTTTAGGTCATAGGGCTGTAAACTAATCTCCACAAAAAATATCTCCTCTTTAATTATTAATCTGAATATTATAGAATTTCTTATTTATACTAATACCAGAATCACAAATTTGAAAAATTAGATATTTACTTCACTACTGAACGCATTGCATCAGTAAAGATACTAACAGCCATATCAACTTCATCTTCGGTGACAATTAGAGGAGGTATCCACCGAATGACATTATCATATGTACCACAAGTCAATAACATCAACTTTTTATTGAAACACTCGGTTACCACCGCTTTAGTGGTTATTTTATCTGGTTTTCGATCTATAGAACGAAATTCAAGACCTACCATAAGACCCAAACCGCGGACATCACCAATAACGGGATAATCTAATTGCACTCTCTTCAGATGCTTAATCAATTGATCTCCTCGAATTCGGGAGTTTTCCAGCATACGTTCATCACGCATAGCACGGATTGTTGCAACTCCGGCAGCACATGCTACAGCATTTCCTCCAAACGTTCCTCCGTGTGTCCCAGTCTGCCATTTCTTCATTACCTCAAGCCGGCTAAAAACACCAGCCAAAGGTAATCCAGAAGCAATCCCCTTAGCTACAGTCATGATATCTGGAATCACATTAAAATGCTCTTGCGCAAACCATTTACCGGTTCTACCAAATCCTGATTGGATTTCATCCACGATTAGCATAATGCCATATTTATCACATATTTTACGTAATTTACCTAAAAAATCTTGTGGTGGAACAACATACCCACCTTCGCCAAGGACTGGTTCAATTAATATCGCTGCAGTTTCATTTGGAGAAGTTTGTGATAAAAACAGAAATTCCAATTCTTCAAGGCACCATTGGGTTGTCTGCTCATCATTCCAACCATAACGGTAAGTATAAGGATAAGGTGCGATAAATACACCTGCCATCAAAGGTTGATAGCCTGCTCGATAAACAGTCTTTGATGTTGTCAACGACATTGTACCAATAGTCCGTCCATGGAAGCTCCCTTGAAAAACAATGATATTGGTTCTTCCTGTGGCGTGTCTGGCAAGCTTTATCGCACCTTCAACAGCCTCAGCACCAGAATTTGTAAAGAAAAAACAATCAATACTTGGATGGACAACCGTTTTCAATTCCTCGACTAACTCTAACATTGGTTTATGGATGACGATATTTACCTGCCCATGAATTAATAAACTTGCTTGTTTCTGAATCGCTTCTACGACCCGTGGATGGCAATGTCCAGTATTTGTAACCCCAATTCCACAGGTAAAGTCTATGTATTTGTTTCCAGCCGAATCGAATATATAACATCCTTGGGCGTGGTCAGCTTCTACAGAAAATATGCGTGTCCACACTGGAGATAAATTTACGATGTTGTTATCGTTAATACCCATTTTTTCCTCATATCTATATTAATAATAATTCTTGTCGTCAAATTTAGATAGGCTGTAGGAATAAACCATTCTTATCAGGTAATTTATACACATTAATATCTGGAACTCCTAGTTTTACCAATTTTCTAATTGAATACAACACTAAAGCACCAATCGCGAAAGACAATTGCGATAAACCCTACCATTATTTATTTTTACATTTCTTTTAGCCCATATGGAAATCCGTAACCGGTCATTTTATCCATAAAAGGAATAGGATCTAAAGCTTCAGGACCTAACACACCTTTTCCTTTCCAGGTGCCACTATTAAGTAAATCCCATCCGATTACTGCATTAAATGCTGTCTGAGCTACAACAGCCTGACATCCCCACTTTTTCATACAATCCTCATTATCAGCAACCTGATAAATATAAACTTCTCGCTGCTTTCCATCTTTGATTCCTTTAACCCAGGTTCCAGCACTTGTCTTTCCAAACATCCTATCACCAAGATGAGCAGGATCAGGCAGGCAAGCAGCAACGACATCACGTGGGGCAACCATGACATCTTTAACTCTTATTTCTTCTTTGTTGTCTAAACCAAGCATATGTAATGTCTTTAGTACATTAATAAACAAATCTCCAAGACCGTACTTAAAGGTAACTCGCTTACATTTCACCCATCTAGGTATAAGTAGAACTTCTTCATGTTCAACATTTACAACTTCTACCTTACCAATACCTTCCGGAAATTCGAATACCTCTGGTTCAGAAAAAGGTATGGTAGTAAACCACTCTTTTCCCTTTTCCCAAATTACAGGTGGGTTTAAACATTCCTCTATAGTTGTCCATATCGAAAAATTAGGAGCAAAATCGTAACCCCGTACTTCAATATTTGCACCATCGCGAATTCCGATTTCTTCTATTTCATCAAATAAATAATCTTGAGCGTATCGCGCGAACACATCTGCCATACCTGGTTCGACACCTAAACCTACTAGTGCAAATAGTCCTTTTTCTTCCCATTGCTTTGCCCGCTTAAATTGATAATCCCCTAACTTAATTCCGCATTTATTGAATGGATCTGTAGGATGTGGTTCTGATAATGTCATCGCCATATCCATATATGTAGATCCATAATTGAATGCAGCATCAAAAATTGGTTTATTAAAAGATGGATCGCAAGCATTCATGATCAAATCTACTTTATACTTTTTTGCAAGGCTGATGATTTGATCTTGGTGATTGGCATCGACTTTTTCAACTGGAAAGCGGTTCTTATCCCCTAGTTTTTCTTGAACCTCATGCACCCGTGCAAGGTTGTAATCTGCTAGAACGATTTGTTCTACCCATTCATGAGGATTTGCAATTGCAGCAATTGCCTCTCCCACCCCGCCTACTCCGACTAATAATACTTTCATATTTTATTCTCCATATATTAAAGTGCTATATTTTTAGAAAATCCAGCATGGCTGGTAAATAAATTAGTAGAAAATGAATTTAACTATCAATTCCATAAATAAAGCTATAATGATTTTGATACTTCACGTAAAGTATCTTCCAACCGATTTAGTACCGCATCAATTTGCTCATATGTTATTACTAATGGGGGTTCAATCCTTATGGTTTGAGCACTAGTGAGGGTACCAGCTACTAAAACACCGCGTTTGAATAATCCAGCTGCGACTTTATAGCCTACATCAGGATTGTGAAAGTGTTGACCAATTAATAAACCTCTACCGGTGATACTATGATAAATTTGAGGATATCTTTTTGCGAGATCCTCCAACTTTGGGATGATGTAGTTACCTTTTGCTGCAGCTTGTTCCCATAATTTATCTCGTAAAGTAATATTTATTGATGCGATCGCAGCACTACATGCCAAGGCACCACCTCCAGTGGTTGTTGTATGAATGAATGGATTCGGGAACATCATGCATTGCCATATTTCTTCTGAAGAGCAAAATGCGCTTATTGGCATCACACCACCACCTAAGGATTTTGCCACTGCGATAATATCAGGTTCAACGCCCCAATGATCAACTCCCCATAATTTTCCTGTACGTCCAAACCCAGTTTGGACTTCATCAGCGATTAATAAAACTCCATAATGCTTGGTAGCTTCTCTAATTCGAGGCCAAAAATCTTCTGGAGGAACGATAGCCCCAGCTTCTCCTTGTATGGGCTCCATTAAAACAGCTGCGATTTCAATTCCCACTTTTTGACAAATTTCAAGTTGCTTTTCTACTGCATCAGCGTCCCCAAATGGAACATGATACACAGGTCCACCATAAAGCAAACCAACAGGTGTACGGTAATCTGATTTCCCCAACATACTTAGTGAACCCATCGTTTTCCCATGAAATGCTTGTAACGCGGCAATAAAACCGCTTTTATGGGTATACATTTTTGCTAATTTAATCGATCCCTCAATGGCTTCGGTTCCACTTGCAGCAAAAAAACTATATTTAATGTCACCCGGGGTAATCATGGCCAATAAACGCGCTAATACACCACGTAGCGGATCTATCAACTCCTGACTAGGCATTGGCGTACGATTTAATTGTGCTTTTACATTATCTATTACTTCAGGATGACTCCACCCATGGTTCATCATCCCATATCCGCCCAAGCAATCAATATATTCACGACCGAGTACATCTCTGAATATTGCTCCAGATCCAGTCCATTCTACAGATGCCCAATCGCCAGCTTCTGTAATTGATTTGCGATAATCCAACCAGCCTCGATTAAAATGCTCTGCAAAGTTATATTTTGACTCCTCAATTATTGCCTTCGCTTCATCTTCAGTTACTTCTGATTTATGAATGATATCAATCCAACGTTGAGCGAATGCCATCGCTCCATCATATTTTCTTTCCATATTCATTATCCTTTTTTGTTTACTCCCAATCGGAGACTTCCTTATACCAAATCTTACTGGTGCCGGTCTTTGCTCGACCTTTCCATTTCCCTGATTTAGGCTCCATTTCGATAATTTTTATTATTGTTTCAGCATTTTCCTTTATTAATAACCTTTCCTGTTCTGAAAGAACAGGAACCCCATATATAGCAGCTTGTATTTTATTAAGATTCATTATTGAAGTGTAATAAAATCCCCAATCATCTGACATAATTTTTGCTAAATATTTAAAATTTATCTTGTTTTTATCATCTTCGCCGATTTGAGCAGCCAATATAAGCAGCATTGCATCCTTTAAATCTTTGTCGTTTATTTTCACAATTTGTAGTTTTTGTAATAACAGATCAGTGAGTGAAACACAGTGTGGGTGTAACTCAAGTCGGCCTTGATAATTTATGGGGTGGTTGTAGTCCAATTTATCAAAAAAGACATCAATCATGGGAATACGCGGACCAAAATAGATATGGCGTGTTCCTCCACTCATCATCGCGGCTCGTTTTTCCAGTTCATAACCCTGTTTTTCGAAAAATGGCACAATTTTTCCGCGATTCTTACCGTATGATGCATAATCAATATCAGTAAATACCCTCTCTCCTAGCCGTTCCATGCGTCGGTATAGATCAACATAATCAGGGAAATAATAATGTAAGGCAATTGGACCCATTACACGTAAGATAAGCCCCTCCTTTTGTGCAGCATCAGTTAACCTGCGCGCCTCATCTAGATATTCTTCAGGTTTCGGATATTCTTCTAAAGGGATATCTTTGGGTAGACGAAATTTCTTCACCGGTAACATTTTCTTATCTCCTATCCAGAAGTGAATACGTAATCTTTTACTTTACCTTTTTCTAAAACGATCATCGCACCTTTTAATATTCCTTCTGAATATTCACTTCCTGGGTTGATGATCAATGTCTTCTTCACTTTTTGAGCACCCCGGGATTCGTGTATATGACCGTGCAGCCCAACCAAAGGTTGATATTTTTCTATCATTTTAGCAACTGCTCGGCTACCTACATGGATCTTTCGATCAGCTGCCTGAACAAGGTCTTTTGTCAATTCCGGTGCTAAATCCAAAGCAAAACCATAAGGTGGAACATGAAAGTTGAAGATTGCATTCGATTTATCTTTAACTGTTGATATCAACTCTTCCAACATCGGTTCTAATTCTTCATCCGGTTTTTCACGCGGCGTGTTCCATGGGGTTGGGTTTGCCCAGCAAAAGGTGATCATTTCGTGATCACCCAACATTACATTTTTATTATTACAATTTACGATAGCTGTTGAATCAGAAATAATCTGATCTACCTCAAAATGATCATCGTTTCCAGGAGCCATATAAACCTTATAACTGGTTCCAGCTAAACGCTCATCCGCAAGGTCAATCCACTCGCATAAACGACTCATCATCAATTCCTTAAATAATGTATCAACTTTTAAAGGGTCCGTTTTAAAATTGTGAAACTCTTCAGGCGTCTGATGAACCCAATAATATCCCATCATCTCAATAGTCTTTTTAAGTTTATCAAGCTCTTCCTGAGTAGAGATGTCAACATGCGAGCTCATTAATGTGGTTTCCCAGCCTCCGCCGGCTTTCTCGACGATTGGGATCAATACCTTCCCTGTTAGGTCACCCAGAAGGATACCTACATCCACATTGTATACTTTTAAGGCATTTAAATATTTTCTATAGCATAAATTTGATCCATGAATGTCCGTAACAAAAAATATCTTCAACGGTTTACCCATTCGATGCTCCTTAGCGAAATTTATATAATGAAGGACGAAGGTCAGATCCTTCGTCCTTCATATAATACATTACCTAATCAGGGGGTAATTCGCCAAAAGTCATACTAATATCAACACCAACCTGTTTGTTGCGATTCTTCCAGTAGAAATACCAGATTATTCCCAAAATCCAAATTACACTATACAAAACCAGTGATCCCTTTACCAGGTCTTGTTCTCCCATTTCCGTCATGAAGTAAAAGTAATAAAACAATATTCCCAAATAAATCAAATTTACTACTGCGCCTATAGTTACGACAGGAATTCTCAATATTTTCCAACTCTTGTATGGCGAGGAATCCCAAATTTGCCGGGCACGTTTAGAGAATGGGAATATTGCCGCTGCGATCGCTGTTATGCCAAACACAGATACAATCTCCATTCCAGTGACAGAAAGCGATTCCATCGGGTCTCCATAGAAGGCAAATAAAAATATTCCGATCTCGCCTAATAAGAAGCAAAGGATATGATTCTTTACAGGAGATGAAAATTTGTAATCAATATCCGCAAACCATTTTGGTCCCATCCTGTCCATCCCCCATGCAAATAAAATTCGCGGAAACGCCAGGTACGAAAGTGCTACCCACCACAAGTTGAAGAGAATAAATGATAGAGACATCATGAATAAGGCAAAATAATTTGTCGGTACGACCACAGCTGCAAGTCCAACAAAATTTGGTGCCCATGGAAAAGCATATCCTGCCAACTCTATCCCATTATTATCCACAAAGGCAGTAGCGGATAGGAACTCAAAACCAACTGCTTTGTAAAGACCCAAGGCTAGCCAAAGCATGAAGAATGCGGGAACAAGGATCGCAGCCAGGTTTGCCAGAATAATTGTTTTGTCTGGTCGCTTAACTTCACCCGCTATAAAAGTGATGCAATATGAATACGCAAACAACCATGATCCCGCGACCATGACACCAAATGTATCAAACCAGTTCCATGTAGAAGGTAACACCTTGCCCGCTTCTTGAATAGATGTAGATGCACTTGCCAGGAATCCTTGATAATCAAGCGAGCCATACTGTACGGCAAGGCTATTCCAGGCTGCTACGAATTGATCATGAGTGGTAAATGTAAAAACTAATAAAATTACGGTACATCCAAGAATACCAAAAACCATGATCACTTTCTGAACGGATGCAAATATCTTTAATCCAAATACAACAAACAATAAAGCAATCAAGCTCACAAGTGTGGAGATTAAAAATACTGCAGTGGGTGTTTGGACTACTTCGGCTGCGGATTCCATGCCTAAGAATTGAAACATCATGGTCAAACCAGGGTCAATTGTCCATGGTGCCAATACAAAAATCCACATGATCCACACGAAGGCATTACCGAAGGACTCTGCAATTCCAATCACTGGATGTATGATGCGTGAGTTATAGATGTATTCACCACCCGATCGTGGCATTGAACCACCTAAAATACCCCAAACAAGAGAAAAGCCAATGCCACATAATACAGCAGAGATTATTGTTGCCCAAATTAAATTTCCGCCAAGATAAACCCCTAAACCAAAGCTGATCATTACCCACATGCTTGGTGTAAGACCCTGGTTCATAAATCCTACACCAAATGCATCGAGAAATGATAATCCGCGTACAAGACCACTTGCTTTCCTAGCAAAAGTCATCTGTTCAGACATTTTTTCATCCTCCTATTACGATTTATTGAAATTTCGAAATATTGGTTATATTGGAGCCAATGAAAAAACTAAAATATCGTTTATTCGTCCTCCTTTCTAATAATCGACCTTGACCATTGCTTTATAGCTATTTATTATAGTTCTTCGTTAATTATTCTATAATTTAACCCCAGCCAAAGGAAAAAGATTTCTGATCTGGGTATTAATTCAACATGAGGTAGCTATTTGTTTCATAAATCTTTTGATTAATACAGCTCCTACCTTTTCACTTTATTTACTGCATCAGCCATTACGTTTAAAGTTTCTTCAATATCCGTATCTGAGTGGGAGTAGCACAAAAACCATGGTTCACGTGGATCATGATCTGGCATAACACCGTGAGCGATTGCATACTCCACCAATCTTAGGTAATAGTCTCTCTCGGTTTCTTGCCAATCGCGTTGTCCAGTCACTTTTTCCGTTCCCAACAGCAAAAGAAAGCATAGCGGGATAACCATGAACACTCACAGGAATATCAGCCTCAATAAATATATCCTTTAATCCTTCCATTAATTTTCTACCACGGGCTGCAATCACATCAAGAATAGGTTCCTCTTTTAATAACTTAAGGGTTGCATAAGCAGCAGCGACACCTGGTTTGTTATTGTTATAAGTTCCACCTTGGGCCACACCATTCCCAATGATGCTCATGATGTCCTTCCTGCCTCCAAAAGCAGCGATAGGGAATCCATTCCCAAGCGCTTTTGCATAGGTTGCCATGTCAGGTTTAATATTGTAATACTCTTGTGCCCCGCCCCTCGCAATTCTAAAACCAGTTTTTACCTCATCTAAAATAAAAACGATGCCGTATTCAGTGCACTTTTCTCGTATGAACTCAAGGAAACCAGGCATAGGCTCAATTGCTGCACAATTTCCTAAACACGGCTCAGCGATTATTGCAGCAATTTCGTAACCTACCCGTCTAATGACTTTATCTAAAATATCAAAGTTATTGAATGGGAGTGTGAAAATTAGATCATTGAGCGATTTTGGAATACCAGAGCTTGATGGTATGGGAATTGGACTGTTGATATTCCCATATGCCTCAGCTGGAGCATAGGTTGAGAATAATGTATAGTCATGAAAACCATGGTACATACCTTCAAACTTTAATATTTTTTCACGGCCGGTAAAAGCTCGCGCAACCCTTATGGCATGCATGGTCGCTTCAGTTCCTGAGCAGGCAAGTCTAACCATTTCAACACATGGACACATATCAATGATCATCTCCGCGAGATCAAGTTCCAACTCATTGGTCATCGCATATAAGACACCACGATCAATTTCAGCATGAACTTTTGCATTTACTTCATCATAGGCATGCCCAAGAATGATCGGTCCAAATGCCATGCGATAATCTATGTATCGATTACCATCAACATCCCACAAATACGCTCCTTTAGCTTTATCCACATATGGAGTGATATTTTCTCCCCAATATCGAAAATTTGAATTTACTCCTAAAGGGATAGACTTAACTGCTCTTTCCTGTAATTGTTTGCTTATATTGTGGTTTATTTTCATTCTATATCTCCTTGGAATCAGCTGATAACTCATCATCAACCAACACGCAAGCTAAATCAGGAATTCTCCACTGATAAACATCCTTTAAGACCAAAGGAACAATCGATGTGGTAGTTTTTCTCACCCCAGGAATTTTTCCAATCACATTGGTTACAAATTGATAAATTTCATTTGTATCGTGACCGACAATTTGTATACTTATGTCGGATTCCCCGATAGAGCAAGCCACATAACTCACGCATTCATAATCAGATGTCTTTTTTGCTACATCTAAAATCGAATTAGACTCAACTTCTAAAAATACATCCGCAGTAACAAGGTAACCCAATGATTTTGGATTAGTGATTGCACTGATTTGTATATATCCTTCCTTGACAATTCGCTCTATTCGATATCGAACTACTCTTTCAGAAATTCCACCAATTCTCCGTGCCATCGTCGACGCAGGCATTCGTCCATCTTCCATTAATAAATTTATTATTTTCTTATCTAAATTGTCTATTTCATACATATGAATGCCAATATACTTCCGTTTCTGACAATAATTATATAATTATTATGCCGTGTGTCAAGCAAAACCATCTTTATTATTCAGAATTTTTTTTCTAAACGCTGATAAACTACTCGGTGAAAATCGATAAACAATCGCTATGGTATAATGAGTTTAAATGGACAATACTCCACACGAAAATCCACCTTTACTCACAAACTCGACTACTGATCCAAGCGAACTTCGCAAGCAGCGATTGATCATTATCGGTTTAGGAGTGATTGTATTTATCAGTCTTTTGTTACTGGTTATTGGTTTTTATTTTCTTCTTAACCCAGAATTGACCTCGCTGGCAACAGTAAGCAGAGTGAGAGATGTATTTATCATCTTATTGGCTTTAGAATCTATGCTCTCTGGTTTGGCATTAACCATTTTAATGATTCAGATCGCACGTTTAACGAATTTACTTGAAAATGAAGTAAAACCAATTCTAGATTCAACAAATGAAACCGTTAGTAATTTAAGAGGCACAACAAAATTCTTAAGTGATAATCTTGTCGAACCTGTTATAAAATTAAATGAAGTATTAGCTGTTTTTCAACGGCTAGCAGATATCTTTCGATTTACCGGAAAAAAATAAAATCAATTGATAATAAAAAGGAGAAAACTTATGGCTGAACGAGAAAGTGATTTTGGTGCATTCCTGGCAGGATTTGTTGTCGGCGGTGTAATTGGTGCAGTTGCTGCACTATTACTCGCGCCAGCATCCGGAGAAGAAACGCGTACGATTATTCATGACAGAAGTATCGAGTTAAAAGATAAAGCTGTTGAAAAAGCTGAAACAGCTAGAATCAAAGCAGAGGCTGCAGCAGCAGATGCAAGGGCACGGGCGGATGAATTAATTAAATTGACCCAAGATAAAGCCTCTGAACTAACTAAAAAATCTTCTTCCGGGCAAAATAAACCACAGTCTACATCAAGTGATTCTTCTGAGGTAACGGTAGAAGGCTAATACAATAAATTCAAAAGAAAAGGAACCCTATAAAAGGGTTCCTTTTCTTGTTAATGCATTTATTACTGCAATTCACTCAGTACTTGTGGAACTGCATTTAATACATCACTTGCGAGTACTGAGGCGTTATTACCTAACCTTTTTGCTGCTAATAGACCTGCATATGCATGAATCCACGCTCCACTACAGGCTGCTTTAAAGGCATTTGTTCCTTGAGCTAGTAATCCAATAATTAATCCAGCAAGGACATCTCCTGTACCAGCTTTTGCTAAAGCGGGTGTTGCAACTGGAACAATAGCTATTTGATCATCTGGTCCAGCAATTATTGTGAATGCCCCTTTCAGTACAACAACATGTCCCCATTTTACTGAATATTCCCGAGCAACTTCAATCCTGTGCTCCTGGATATTTTCGATAGATAATCCTGTTAAAATTGCCATCTCCCCTGGATGGGGTGTGAGGATTGTCAAAGGCGGTAGAAGGTCTGGCCAATTATCGATTTTCGCTAACAACTTCAGACCATCAGCATCCATAACCATAGGCATTTTTATGCTTTGGTCATTATCACTATATAGAATACCAGTTTCAACCAAACTGAAATCAACGCTATTTTCCCGAAACGAAGTAAGAACGCCTCTAATAAATTCTCTGGTGGTATCTTCCATACCAAAACCAGGACCAACTAATAATGCGCTGGCACGATTAATATTTTTTAGTAATACTTTTACAGCATCCGCAGAAATTACACCCTGCTTATGGGGTAGCAAGATCCATGTTGATTCAGGAAAGCAACCAGATAATGCATTGTGCAAGGGTGCAGGCACAGCCATCGTAACCAGACCTACACCTATCCGATATGCAGCAATTCCTGCCAATAATGCTGCTCCAGTGAAATTCAGTGATCCAGCGACAATACAAGCGGTTCCAAAGGTTCCTTTGTGAGAATTCAATGGTCTTTCAGGAAGGAATGTTCTAATTAATTCATTATCCAGTATAAATTTGCTATTCTCGATATATGCCTTTAAGTTGTTTATTGAACCAATATTGCCATATCTAATATTTCCGGTATAACCAGCAGCGGGAAATTTGATTAATCCAAGTTTCATACCTGCCAAAGTGATCGTGATTTCTGCTGGGATTGTTTCAGGAGCAACCTCACCTGTGTCACAATCTACTCCGGAAGGACAATCAACTGCAACGACATGTAATGGGTTGGCAGAAATTGCTTGCTTTGCATTCACAAATGATAAAATTCCAGCAATATCATCTCGTAGTGGTAATTTAATCCCTGTTCCTAATATTCCATCAATCAAAACAGAATACGATTCGAGTAATTGTTCTATCCTTAAATAATTTCTATCTTCAGTAAAATAAATTATCTTTCCTTTTTTTGTTTTTAACCTATCGATCAATGGATCACCTTCTGGCCGCTTACCAATAATATACGCGCATGTCTCCCAATTATCATCAGCAAGGTAAAATAAAGAAATCAGTGCATCCCCACCATTGTTTCCAGAACCAATTAAAGCAATGATCTTTTTGTTAGGTAAATGGCTATACGCAATATTGATTTCTTTGGCTATGCCTTTCCCAGCATTTTCCATCATTGTTTGATAATCCAATCCAGTTTGATTGGCTTCTTTTTCTAAGGATTGCATTTCGGAAACTGAAAATAATTTCATCATATACCCTCCGTAACCCAGTCAAGACCCAGAGACAATAATTTCTCCTTTTTAGGATATCCGGTGGCTGGATCCCATCCACGTACTTCATAGTATGCTTCAATCATTTTGCTAAAATCAGGCACAAAATCATCTGCTCCCGGTGGATGGTCATAATATGGTTGTAATAGACCTTTCGGGAGCTTATCGTTTTCTCGGGTCAGTCCAAATCGATTATTTATTACTCGTTTTAAATTCCAACCTCGTTCTCCAGTGAGCATTAGCTCTTCTAATGACCAGTTCAAACCACCGGCTGCATTTACAAGATCCAAGATCGATTCAGGAGGAACATTTGCGAAAGCGCAAACGACCAAAGAGTTAGAGACAGTACGCCAATTCTGATGAATTGCTACATTTTGCGCTTTTTCAGCACCGCCTTGTCTGGAGTATTGGTGCATATTTATACTGGTTAACACTTGACCAATGTCTACCAAAAAATAATCCGATTGATTGTGGCATGCTCCCCGTGGTGACGTAGCATATACTAAGGCCATCCCACTGGTACCGCGTGGATCGTGATATGGGACTTCCAGCCCATTTACCTGGATAGCTTCATCCTCACAACCATAATGTTTTGCTAATTCTTTCGATCCTTTTGCTATCCATTCACCAATACCCTCTTTTTTTACTGTTAGATGTATTAATTTTTCGATCAACTCTGCGTTTCCCCACTGTAATGTAATGTCACCGGCATCACCTGGTAATATAAACCCAAGCCCATATAGGGTAAAAACAAGTCCAATTGTATTACTTAAACTAATAGTATCCATTCCGTATCGATCACAAAGTTCACCCAATTTTGTAATCATGGTAGGATCATCTAGCAACAAATTAGGGCCAAAACCTGCTAAGGTTTCATATTCTGGCCCTTTCCTTTTTATACCGTCATCTAATTTCACCACTCTGCCACACGCAATAACGCAAGCATGACATGCACTGGTTCCAGCCAAAATACTTTCAGTAATATTTGATCCCGATATTTTTGTTGCTCCTGAAAATTCTCCTATTTGAAAATACCGTTTCGGCATGTCTGACAGATAATCAAAATAATCAGCTGCTCCCGCAGAACCAAGTTCGTGAAGAACTTCCGTATACGAGTCTGCTTTTAATTCTTGATTTACTTTAGTCCTTATTCGTGCATAAAGCTCTTCATTCGCTACAGGGATTATTAATCGATGCCCTTTCACTGCGATTGCTTTAAGATTTTTTGAACCCATCACGGCACCCATTCCTGTGCGACCAGCTACTCTTCCATGATCAGTCAGCACAAGAGCAAATGGAATCTGGGATTCTCCAGCAGCACCAATAACAGCTACTCTCGCATTCTTCACATTCAATTCCGCTTTTACCGCCGCTTGGGTTGAATAAGTATCCATTCCCCATAAGTGAACAGCTGAGCATATTTGAACCAAATTATCAATGATACTTAGATAAACTGGTTTTTCGGCTTTCCCTGTAATCCACAATCCATCAAACCCAGCCATACGCAATTCGGGTCCCCAAAATCCACCGCAATTTGATTCTCCCCACAAACCAGTCGCTGGTGATTTAGCACAAATTACAAAGCGACCGACAGCGGGTCCATATGTTCCGGTTAACGGACCTGTCATAAACAGCAAAGGCGCCTCAGGAGATAGCGGATCAAGACTTGAAACCAATTCTTTATATAGCAATCTACAAGCTAAAGATGCTCCTCCCAAGTATTCAAACTCCCATTGATACGGAACTTCTACCTGATCGATAACTCCTGTAGTTAGATTAATAGATAGGATAGGTTGCATAATTACTTTTTTCTCAACATTTATAAATGAATATCGTCATTCAGTCCAATATATAAAATATTACATAAATAAATCCTTCCCGTTTAATTCCAGGAAGGAAATTTGTAGTGATTTTATTTATTCTATCCTTAGATTACAAACAAAATATGATTTAATTAAATATGCTTATGATAAACTCGATGATTTTTGTAAGCTCTACCACCGACATTTTCCAAATCGTGTCGCATTTGAACAGCAGTTTCTGCAACTTGTGTCAGATCAGCATGTTCAAAATTAAATTCATGTAAAGTCTTTTCCATTTCTACATATAACAATGCATTACCGCCTACTCCTTGGAATTCAGGCAAAACACCCGCTCCATTTAAAGAAACCCATTTTGTGCGTTTCATTTCCATCATCAAATCAATAATTCCAAATGGTAATAATTTCCCTTTTGCTCTTTGTAATGCTGCCGATAAATCCGGAAAACCGAATAAGAAACCGATCGCATCAACTTCATTGTGCGTGATTATCTTGATTAACCGCGGATCAGCAACGGTAAGAATATTTTCTAAAAGAAATTGAATTTCGCGATCAGTTAAAGGATAATATTCCCAATTGTTGATAAACGAATCATTGTAGAGCTTACCAATTCTTTTTGCCCATGACCTTAAATCTTTTTTGGACTCAAATCGTTGTACGCCAAGGTTGCTGTGTGTTTTTACCCGATCTACAATTCTATAGACTCGTTCGGGTAAGTGAAATGCTTCTTTACTCAGATAACATGAAACAAAATCAACTTCTTTTAAAAATCCTATACTCTCGACCAAACTAACATAATAAGGATAGTTATAATTCATCATCGTCATCATTTGTCGATGTTCATATCCTTCAACTTGAATCCCATATCCATCCAATACGCAGAATCCTTTAGGACCAACTATATTGTCAAGACCTCTACCTTTTGCCCAATCAAATACTCTTTCAAAGAGAGCGTTAGCGACTTCCTGATCATCTTCGCATTCAAATAAATAGAATTGTGCTTGTTTTGTTTTGTGATAATCATTAAAACGCTTATTTTCTAAAGCACCAATCCTACCCACATCCCGACCATCTTTTGTTGCAATGAAAAAATCTGCATCACTATGCTCATAAAACGGGTGTTTCGATCGATTAAGTTGTGTCTCAGCATCGATAAAAAGTGGTGCTACCCACTGGGGATGATCAGCATACAGGCGATATGGTATGCGTACAAATCTTTTTACCAGAGTCTTATTATTGGTATCAATCTTTTCAATGTTTAGCATAATATCCTCCACATATATAGTGTATCTTATTATCCTAGTGATTCGGTGCTGATTTTATCCAACCAACCTGTCTTCTGATTGATTTGTATCCATTCTATCGAATTATCATTTTCGTAGCTTGAGATACACTACTAGCTTCTCTAGTATTGCAATTATTCCATTTAATGCAACCAATTCAATACTAACAGCCTTAGTGCCGTTCTGATCATGTTTTCGAACAAAATCAAGAAGCTCATTGAATAGATTTAGCTTTTTTAGATGCGTTCGATTATACCGCCATAAACTGAAACTATTAGATAGATTACCATTTATATCCTTGCTCGTTTAGATCTCTATATTCATAAATAAACATACCTAAATATAACTCTGTGAATTCATATGAATAAACCTAAATCACCTGGAAAAAAATAATACTCTATCCAAGTCATCATTATATATTTTTTCCAAAGTTAATCTTTATTATTCGTTTATGATTCGAAAAATTCTAAATATCAACCTATGGCATAGCTCCTAATCCATTGGAAGTATCTTTATTTCTATTTTTATGGTTTTCATATTTTTCGCTGCCTTTATTTTTTTCCAATTATTTAATCCAAATCGTTACAACAACACGGTAATTACGTTTTTGTTAAAAGCACATATAGGTGAAAAATCTTATATGAAACAAAATGATTTGGTATACTATCGATAAATATAAATCAAAGGGTAAAAAAATGCCAGAAAATACAGAATTTTTACCATTTCATGCAATCAACGAATTTATGCGACCTGATTTCAGATTGATGATCATCCGCGACACCTTAACAACACAATTAAATTTACCAGAAACATTGCAGGATGATTTAAACGAAAAAATAAGAAAAAGAGTTACCGTGCCTGGTTTTCGATCTAGTGATAAGGCACCAGCACTTGTGAAAGTTTTACCTACATCGAAAGCTTTTGAAAAAAATCCAGATCTAGTTGCGACCATCTTGTCATGTTGGGTTGAAAACCAATCAGAATTACGAAACCAAGTCTTTCAATTGCTTAAATCCCGAAATTGGAAGGTTCTTGAAGAAGCGGATGTAATGGTGATGGAGAATTTTACTGCTGAATTTGTTAAGGAATGGCCGATATTTCCAATTTCATTTAACAGAACCAAGTTGCCTGGCTTTTTTACTCATTGGCCCAAAGGGGAGGATTTCGAAATTATCTATAATAATTTTACTGAACTATTTCCTGAGGCAGAATCAAGCATTGATAAGATAAGTTTAATGGTTGTTTGGCTCAGTATGCGTTTACCATATCATGTCGATGGAAATATGGAAAAACCAGAAAAAGAATAATTATCTGTTATATAAAAAATTACAGGTAGTAATCCTATTAGCCTACAATAGGTAAGAAATTATGACCGATATCTCATATGTTCAACAAACTAAGCGACTGAACTTCGCATGGGTACCGGAAATATTGTTTCACCCACGTCGTGGTTTTCAACAGATAGCTTCATTAACAGTCTCTGTGTGGCTTACGCCTTTGCTCATATTATCATTTTTTACAGTGATTAATGTTCTGGTAACTGGGAGAATAAAAAGTCAAGCAGCAACAATGGGTGAAATCACTTACTTTCCTGATTTTGAGTATTATACGGCAGAACAACAAGCTCAATATATGCAAGCTGTACAATCCAGACAAGGCCCAGTTTTTATATATGTGTTACCTTCTATTACAGCTTTAGCAAGTATTTGGTTTGGTTGGTTAATCCTTGGAGGGATATTGCACTTAGTCACTACTCTATTCGGCGGTCGAGGAAGTACTGCAGTATCTCTTAATATCGTCGCATGGTCAAGCTTGCCATTAGTTTTAAGAGAAATAATTCAGCTTTCTTATGTGCTGATCTCTCATAATTTGATCAACAATCCAGGATTGTCTGGTTTCACTCCTATTAGTGATTCCAATCTTTCGATTTTTTTATCTCATTTGCTTTCGGTGATAGATATCTATTGGATATGGCAACTAGTATTGCTTGTTATCGGTATTAGAATATCGAGCGGATTGAATCCATCAAAGTCAATTATGGGTGTATTAATCACTGTTCTCATAATCCTTCTTCTTCAATCTGGGTTTGCATATATCATTCAAGCTCTTGGAAATTTAAATATAACAAGACCATTTTTCTTTTAACGCATTAGATGAATTTCTCTCCTTAATTAATGACAGATTCCCTAGTTAAAATATCCCAATTAGATAAAGATTTCAATATTGGTCATACTGTAGTCCATGCATTAACAGGAATTAACCTATCTTTGGAACCTAATTCCTTTACAGTGTTAACGGGTCCATCGGGTTCTGGAAAATCCACATTATTGTACTTGTTAGGTGGCTTGGATAGACCCACAAAGGGTAATATTGAGGTCAACGGACAACTCCTGGATAACTTGGACGAAAATGCGCTGGCGATCTATCGCCGAAAAACGGTGGGGTTCATATTTCAATCGTTTAACCTTATACCGAGTATGAATGCACTATTAAATGCTGCTTTTCCATTGCGATTTAGTCGTTCGACAAAATCCCAACGTAATCAACGTTCCATGGAAGTACTTAAACAGGTTGGATTGGAAGATAGAATGACACATCGACCGACAGAATTATCTGGTGGGCAGCAACAAAGAGTTGCAATTGCGCGTGCATTGATAAATGATCCACTATTAATTTTAGCAGATGAACCTACTGGAAACCTAGACACTTCCAGTGGGGCGAACATCATGCAGTTACTGTCAGAATTACACCAAACAGGTCATTCCGTTCTTGTAGTTACTCATGATTCTAGAATGAAGCAATTTGCTACACACCAATATTATTTACTTGATGGGAAAATTGTGTCAGAAGAAGAATACAATAAAGCATCTATACTGCTCCTAACAAAAGGTATGATTTCCTGATCTATATGCGTTACAGGATCATCTAAAGGATTAATTATGAAGAATAGTATTTATTCTCGATATATTAATTTCTCATTGATTGTTATTGTAATAATCGGACTTATATTTTTTCCAACAAACGCCAAAGCGGCTTTAATGATCACGGGAGTTAGTCCAAATACCATCTCAAATCAACAAGTCAATTCGATTACCATTACTGGAACTGATTTTGTAATGGGAGCAGTAGTTTCACTAGATTCTTACAGCTCTTTAAATACTTCTTTTTTTTCTAATACTACATTACGCGCAGAAGTACCGGCCGGTATACCAGTTGGAACTTATACGGTAACGGTTACCAATCCTGACGCCTCTTCTGCTTCCCTCCCAAATTCTCTTACTGTAATACAAAGTGCTCCTACCGCAGCAGCTACCCAAACAATTGAGCCTCCGATTGGATATGAACGTCCAGTAGTGGTCGTTGATTCTTATAGTATAAGTCAGGAAAAAATTTCACCTGGTAACAACTTTACCCTTTACATAACTTTATATAATGCAGGTCAACAATATGCAAAGAATATCGTTGCTACCTTTGTTCCAGGAGATTTAATTCCTCGAGAAACTGGTGGTGTTGTTGCGGTGGGAGAGATCGCGCCAAGTAATCATCATGATTTTTCTCAACCATTATTGGTTAGTACAAATGTATGGGGAACATTGGCTTCAATAAATATGATTCTTTCTTACGCAGATGAATCTGGCATTTTATATAGTGAAGCATTTGTAATTACATTGCCTGTTTATCAATCTTATTCCTCGTGGGCCACAGCAACTCCTACACCAACACTCACCTCAACACCGTCTGTTAAACCACAGTTGGTGATAACCTCCTACACTACCGATACTAGTCCCCTTCAATCGGGCACTCAATTTAATCTGTCCCTAACTGTAAAAAATATGGGAAATTCCTCTGCCCAGAGCATCACCATGATTGTTGGTGGAGGAAGTGGTACATCTGGTGTTGATTCAGGCACACAACAACCTGGAGGGATATCTGGTGGAAGTGGAGAATTTACGAATTTTGCACCTATTGGAGCATCCAATATTCAATCATTGGGAGACTTAACCCCAGAAGCCAGTCTCAATACTAATCAATCTCTGATCGTTAATACTACTACCGCACCTGGCGCATATCCTCTTCAAATCTCTTTTGTTTATAATGACGCATCTAACCATACATTTACCGATGATCAGGTGATCACGCTTTTGGTATACCGAATACCGATAGTGGATATCGGTTTTTATCAAGAAGTTTCATCCTTATTTGTAGGACAACCAAATATACTTCCATTGCAGGTAGTTAATTTGGGAAAAACCAGTGTTGTCCTTGGAACAATGCATGTAAGTTCTGATTCTGGCGAGCTCAGCAATAATTCAATTCTTGTCGGGACACTTGAATCAGGTGGTTACTTCACTTTGGATGCCAGCTACATACCAGATCAGCCTGGACCTGTTGATCTGGTTGTGACGATTGACTATACGAACGATTTCAACCAACCAGAAGTAATCACTGAGACGCTTACTGTTGATGTGATGGAACAATCCATAGTCGAGCCACCTAACACTGATGGACAAAACGGAAATGAAGAAATCATACCAAACCAACCAGAAACACTCATGCAAAAAATATGGCGCTTCATTTTGGGGTTAATAGGCTTGGACAGTGGCATAACCAAATCACAATCATCAAGCACAGATCAACCTATTGAGACAGGTACCCCTGGTGAAAAACCTATCAATGTACCAGCTCAACCTCCCTTAAAAGGCCCATAAAATTATTTACGATCGGGAAATAAGTACGGATGACCATTTTTGATTTATTATCGATCATAGTCGATAATCTTGGAAGGCGTAAAACCCGCGTTGCACTCACAGCAGTTGGGGTCATTATTGGCACTGCAGCTGTTGTGGTTTTAGTTTCCCTAGCCATTGGATTGCAGAAAAATGCAACCCAACAGCTCTATGGGATTGGTAATTTAACCCAAATAGATGTATATCCAAACTACGAAGAAGTAATGATGGCTTCGCCATATGGTGGTGGAGGTGGAGGTGGAGCATACGGAATGCCATCAGTTCAGACTTTAATTACGGATGATATTATTGATCAATTATCCTCTATACCAGGTGTCGTATCTGTCGTCCCAAGAGATTACATCCAGGGGGGAACAATTCTAAAACATAATCGCTTAGAAGCTTATCCAGGGTTAATCGGTGTTGGAACACAAGACCTAAGTTATCTTGGAGTAGATCTTCAAGAAGGTGAATATTCTTTGGATAAAGGAACTGCTGTAATAGGTTCTATGGTACCAAGCCAATTTTATAATCCTCAATGGCGTCCAGGGCAAGAACAGCCAACTCCTCCTGAGTTATTAGGCCAAACAGTTAAACTAGTGTTGATAAAATACGACCAGGAAGGTAATGAAATTCGTAAGTCATTACCAATACGTATAGGTGGAATCTTACAAGAGACAAAAGGTGAGCCAGATTACTCGGTCTATCTATCATTGGATGATGTAACTTCATTTAATGAATGGATTTTGGGAAGGCGGATTAATCGAAACCGTGATGGCTATAATCAGCTTGTAGTAAATGTTGAAAGTGTGGATCAAGTATTGGATATAAGTGACCAAATCACCCAGTTGGGATTTCAAGCATATACACCTCAATCCTTTGTTCAAGGTATCAATAGCTTTTTTCTTATCCTTCAGGTGATTTTTGGTGGAGTTGGGGCTATTGCCCTACTCGTCGCTGCGATTGGGATTGCCAATACCATGGCTATGGCTATCCTTGAAAGGACTCGCGAGATAGGCTTAATGAAAGCTGTCGGGGCAACGAATCGTGATGTCTTATCCATTTTTCTTGGTGAAGCTGCAGGGATTGGATTCATTGGTGGATTAGGGGGTGTTTTATTAGGTTGGAGCGCAGGTCAGGTTATTAATGTATTTGCTTTATCCTATCTAGCAGGGCAATCTGCGCAACAAGGTGGTCCTCCTCCTAGCACCGCTGTTTATACACCATTATGGTTACCCGTATTCGCATTAATATTTGCCACGCTGATCGGTTTACTCTCAGGCTTATACCCAGCTTTAAGAGCAGCGACCATGGTTCCAGTAACAGCTTTAAAATACGAATAAATGGCTAGAAAAATTCTACACATCGATTTGGATGCATTTTTCTGTTCGGTTGAAGAAAATAATAATCCATCTCTACGCGAGAAACCATTTGTAGTTGGGGGTCGTCCGGATGAGCGGGGAGTGGTTGCCTCTTGTTCATACGCAGCCAGAGTTTACGGGATTCACTCGGCAATGGCCATGGCACGCGCAATAAAATTATGCCCTGATTTGATCATTGTATCCGGGAGGCATAGTAATTATAGCAAGATTTCAAAACAGGTCATGGATTATTTCGATTCATTATCTCCTCTTGTCGAACAAGTCTCAATTGATGAAGCTTTCCTTGACTTAAGTGACATTCCAGAAACTGAGGAAACTCTCGCTAGTACGATTCAACAATATATTTGGGTGCATTTTAATCTCCCATGTTCTATCGGAGCAGCCACTAATAAATTAGTAGCGAAAATTGCTACAAATACCGGCAAGGCTTCAAAACGTTCGTCAAGACCGCCTAACGCTATACTCGTTGTTCCTCCAGGAAAGGAGGCAGAATTCTTATCTCCTTTACCGACTGAAGCACTTTGGGGAATTGGCCCAAAAACTGCTAAACGCTTGGCTGAACTTGGCATCCAAACTATTGGTGATATTTCCCGATGTCCTGTCAGCGAACTTGTTAAACACTTTGGGAAATTTGGTAATGAGCTTTCAAAAAAATCATTAGGGATAGATGATAGCAGCGTCCATACCAGCCATAATGTAAAGTCAGTAAGTAATGAAACAACTTTTACTCATGATTTGAGTGATCTTCAAAAATTATATGAAACTCTTCATAAACTCTCTGAAAGCGTCGGTCGTAGATTAAGAAAAAAAAAGCTGGCTGGGAATACGGTGAAACTTAAATTGCGTTGGCATAATTTTGTTACACTTTCAAGACAGATTACATTAGCACATCCAACAAATGATGACCGTGAAATTTATAGTGCAGCTAAGTATCTATTCAACAATGTATGGCAAAAAGGGAAACCAGTTCGTCTTTTGGGAGTTGGTGTGACTCATTTTTCAAAGCTGCAGAGACAGTTAACGCTATGGGATAGTTCAAGTGAGAAAGACGAAAAATTATTGACTGCAGTTGATGGCTTACGTGAACGTTTTGGAAAAAATTCAATTATTCGCGGAAGTGAGTTAACACCCTCTAAATCAGAGAAGCCAAAATCCAATTCTAATTAATCAATAATCTAATCTTTTCTACCAAACATATTGATGCCAAATTCAAAAACTCCTGCCTTTAGCGTCACATCCATCATTAGAAATCATGATATTTGTCATTTGACCAATTGTTCGAGTTTTAGTAATCTATACAGAATGGATTTTTGGATCAGACTACCAATCGATATCAAACTTAGAAGGAGAAAATAACCATGGCGATGAAAATAACTGAGGAATGCATCTCTTGCGGAGCATGCTTACCAGAATGTCCCACAAATTCAATTACAGAAGGTGACACGATCTACTTGATCGATGCCGGTACTTGTGTTGAATGTGTTGGTCATTTTGATTCCCAGCAATGTATAGCAGTTTGTCCAGTAGACTGCATTGTTAAAGCGTAAAATATACTAATTGATATTAGATAAATGCCTGTGTCTATTCATATGGATGCCGGCATTTTCTTTTTAATTTCAATCATAGTTATGTAGATATTATTCATCGGTTAAAATAGAAAACATGGTTATCTATAAGTACCGATAACTGGTTTTTTGATAAATTTATTCAACTATATAAGAGAAAATTATGTGTGGAATATTCGGGATAATAACAAAAGAAGAACAAATATTGGGACCCATTTTAGTAGATGCGGCAAGAAAATTATCGTACCGCGGTTATGATTCTGTTGGTTGTGCTACTATCATGAAGGATGGACGCATCTTCCTAAAAAAAGATGTCGGTAAGGTTGATGAAGTAGCACCAAGGTTAAACTTTAATGATATGGTAGGCAGTCGTGGAATAGTTCAACTACGATGGGCTACATTTGGTACACCGACACAAGTAAATTCCCAACCACATTTTGATTCTAAGAAAATAATGGTAGGTGCACATAATGGAAATGTGGTTAATAATGTCGAACTTCGAGAAGAGTTCTTAAAAGAAGGAATGATCGTACGATCTGATAATGATGGCGAAACATGTGTCCATGCAGTGGAACGTTATCTCAATAAAGGCTATAACACTGTTGATGCTATTCGAAGTGCATATAATGACTTGATGGGTGATTATTCATTTGTAATCGGCATTTCTGGGGATGAAAAATTATATGCTTTTAAGAAAGGATCAGGTTTGGTTGCAGGAATTACCAAAGATGCGACTTGTATTTCGTCAGATTTACCATCAATTTTGCCGATTACTTCAACTGTTCTATCAATAGAAGATGGAGAAATAGTGATTCTCCAAGCAAATAAAATTGAACTACGAAGCGTTAAAGACGGTAGAATTATAAAAAGGGGATTTGATACAATCACTGAAAGCATGGAAGCAGCCCAAAAGGGTGGCTTTGCGCACTTTATGCTCAAAGAAATTCACGAACAACCTCGGGGAGCGCGTGAATTGATTCATCTGTTAGAAAACTCTCAAAGCGTTCATTCAATTGCTGACCGATTACTACACGCTCGCCATATCTTTCTCATCGGGTGCGGTACCAGTTATCATGCATGCATACTTGGTTCATACTACATGGCGAACTTAGCAGGTAAAGCAGCAATTCCAGTGTTAGCTCCACAATTTGTTGCCCAATATGGAGAAACACTAAATCCGGATGATGTGGGTATATTTGTCAGCCAGAGTGGTGAAACTAAGGATGTTTTGAACGCATTATCGATCGCAAAAAGCAAGGGAACGCAGATATTTGGTTTGGTTAATGTTATAGGTTCTTCCCTCACAAAATTATCTGAGCTTTATCTACCTTTAACTTGTGGTTATGAGATCAGCGTCCCTGCTACAAAGACTTATACTAACCAGGTAATCACCTTTTTATATATTGCTTTGATAATGGGTAAGCATAAAACATCGGATTTAATGGATCTGCCAGGATTAATAGAAAAAACTATAATAATGGCTGAAGAACAAATCCATAATTTGGAATATATAATGGATTCATGGAATGATATGTATTTTCTCGGATATGGATCAACCTATCCAATAGCACTTGAAGGTGCATTAAAATTAAAAGAAATAACGGACATTCATTCAGAAGGCTTGTTATCGACTGAGTTTAAACATGGCCCATTAGCTGCTGTCAGAAAAGGATATCCAATAATATTTATCGCTGGTCCCAATGATGTTCCCTTAATAGTTAGTGGTATTAATGAAGTGGCATGTAGAGGCGCGCAAACTATTGTCATTGGCGAAGAAAATCCACAGTTACGTTCAAACGCAAGTGGTTTACTTACAATTCCTGCTGCTGGTTCAATTTATGATCCAATTTTAGCGATTATCCCATTACAATTGCTTGCCTATCGCCTAAGTGTATCCAGGGGTTTCGATCCAGATTACCCCCGAAATCTGAGTAAAACATTGACGGTTGATTAATCTGATCTCTTTTTTACTTATTTTCCGTATTCGTAATAGAATGTTTATGTATTCTACTCATAGGTGTGGAGGATATATTAAATGGATGAAAATATTCGCCAATTGTTGAAGATCGACCATTCCCGTCTTGATGCATTGAATGAAATCTTAATAGACCCCGATATGAAAGTTATCAATAATTTTCTTGAGGTCGTTGGAAAATATGGAACCCCTGAAGAAATTAATAGAAAATCTGAAAAAGCAGGACAGCTTGATTCGCTTTTAAAAAAAGTCGAAACTG
This sequence comes from uncultured Chloroflexia bacterium, assembly GCA_963777935.1. Taxonomy (GTDB): domain Bacteria; phylum Chloroflexota; class Anaerolineae; order Anaerolineales; family UBA4823; genus FEB-25. The sequence goes on along the minus strand of CAVZSL010000002.1, from coordinate 780,551 downwards.
CTAAACCTGAGTATTTGAATGATCTTGAATGGTTAAAACAGCAGCGTGATAACCGATCATTCATTAGTGTTGTAGATTATCGCAAGAAAGTACTCGGTGAGAAATTTAAATCGATGGAATTTAAGGATGAGTATGCTGTAACTCTCGAGATAAGTGCATGCCAATACTTTCCATGGATCATCGATATAGCAAAAAAAGCTATAGAACAACAAAGTTTGATACCAGGAAGATTCATCAAAGTTCGAAAAATGAAAGAACAAGAATTGGATGGTGATTTACCGGCCATTGCAGCAGCCATGAATATTATCGGCGCATCCTATGTGGAAACTCTGGATACCAAGGGTACTGACGGATCTAATATACATCTAGGTGGCCCTGAAACAATCACTGGATATTTTGGTGGAGTTGGGCAACCTAATCATTATCCACTTAAATGGTTGGATGAGTATTTATACTTTTATACAAACTATGGTGTTCGCCAGGTACTAAATATTAATCCTGGTACCGTGCTTTTAGGTTACTTGCTATATCGAATTGGAGTTAATATTGAGTTCAAAATCTCAGTTTTCATGGGAAATGACAATCCGTACGCCGGATTATGGACCCTTCTAGGTGCGAAACTATTCTCACGTGAAGATGGATCATCACCACTGATTGGTTTCAATTGGAGTAATTCGGTTAATAACGAAACCCTTGAGATAACCGCACAATTCCGTAAAGATTTTGGATTCGAAGATGTTGTCAGATTTGAACATCACATTACCGAGACTTGGAAAAGTATCGTTCGCCAACCTTATAATCGCCGTGATGAATTAATACAACTTGCAGACCATGTTGCAAACATATCTGCGAAGCATGAAGGTGGTGATCCAGAAATTGACCAGACCCGCCTTCATCCCTCAGATATTCTTGATTATTTCAGGGATAAAAATGAAGTGATTGAATCAGGTGATTGGGAGAATTTACAAACCAATTTCTTGGATAAATTTGATGCGGTGAACAATACTGCATTTGCACTTACTAAAAATGGATTATCATTTATTGCTGCGCAAAATCTTCACAAATAGGTGAGCTATGATCCCAAAACAGATGGAATCTTTTCTAAAATCCCACATTCCTGAGCTGACATGGAAAAACCGCCTCGTTTGCGATGATGGCATGTGTTTTATGGATTTTGGTCCTCTAGATGTTGACCGTTTGGGAAGGCTTGGTATTGAAGTTGATAGCTTAGGTCCAAAATTATTATCCTGTATGTGGGTTGAAGAATCCACATTGGAAGTAGGTGGGTATTTGGTTGTAGACAATCTAGCGATGGGACGACCATCGATGGGTGGGATTCGTATGTCCCCAGATCTCACTCCAAGCACGATTCACAATCTTGCTAGAGGAATGACCTTAAAGAACGCAGCAGCAAATTTACCCTACGGAGGAGGAAAGGCGGGGATCATTTCTGACACAAATTGTGAACCTGATATCCACCAAGAACTAATCCGGCTGTTTGCGCGTTTGATATTTCGATATAGGGACATCTACCTCCCAGGACCCGACGTAGGTACAAATGATGCGGATATGAAAACTATTGCCATTATGAACGGTTTGGATAACGCACTGTCGAAACCGGTCGATATGGGAGGCAATCGGATTGATCAACTTGGTGCTGCAGGTGGTGGCTTGGCAATTGCACTCGATGCACTAATTGATGAGATTCCCCGCTTGAAGAGTGTGCCTCAATTTTCAAATTTCTCCATGTTGGATAGGAATAATATTACAATTGCAATCCAGGGTTTTGGAGCTGTTGGTGCGAATGCTGCTAAATTTATACAAAGTCGAATACCTGGAGCGCGAATAGTTGGAATAAGCGATGTTTCAGGTTATCTTTACGATGTCGACGGTCTGCCGGTTGATGAATTATTTTCTTATTGGGTGACGAAAGGTTCTGTTGCTAAGAACTTTTACCAAGAAAAATTATTCACCCTTCCATATGGGATCTCATCGACAAAATATTCAAGCTACCCTGAAGATCTTCTTCGAGAATCGGCTTTCTGTTTTATACCAGCTGCTCCAATCACCAATTATCTGGACATTTCGCCAATATCAAAACCTTCCATGACCACGGATCATATGGGTGAATGGAAATTAATTATTGAAGGGGCAAATACGTATTCACCCGACCCAAATCGAAAATATGCACGCTCTCGGATGGAAAGGGAAGTTTATCGTCAAAGAGGAATTCTCATCGCCACTGATTATCTTGTGAATTCCGGGGGAGTGATATTTGCAGCTCAGGAGCACTTGATTAAAACCCCTGATCATTTACGAATACCAGATGTCCTCTTAGGCAATATTAAAGAAGTTAATAATTGGCTCATCCAACATTCCAATGAATTTTATGAATTAGCACAAAAACGTCTTAAGGCTGCTGAAAAATCGCGTGATGAAGTGATCAAGCGAAATATGCGTGAGCTCGTAGATTGTTTACTTAGCGATCCTGATACGCTTCCTTGCGATGCAGCTGAAAGTATCAGCATCAGTAGAATAACCTCCCGTGAAAAAGATCGTAAAGCCTCAGATATAATGGAATCAATTATCACCCTACAAGCCACAGATACAGTACAAGAGGCAGCTAAACTACTTGTAGAGACTGGTTGTCCAATATTAGCGGTGATCAATCCGCATAATGATTTAGTGGGTGTAATATCCAATTGGGATATTACCAAAGCTGCTTCGCGAGGTCCCCTTGAAAAGGCAACAATAGATCAGGTAATGACCCGATCAGTTATTTGGGCTAAACCTGATGATTCCATATTAGATTTGGTGCGTAAGCTCGAGTATTATGAAATATCTGCAATGCCTGTTGTAGAAGAAAAAAAGGTAAAAGGAATGGTGAGTACAGATATTTTAGCCAGACGATCACTCTACCGGCTTTTACAATCCCAGGGCGAATAAAGATTTACAAATCCTATCGACTTTCTAGTACTATTAATAAACTAGTTTAGACTTGTAAGTATATAAGGATTGACAAACAGAACTTTTGTTCTATAATTTAAGCATGGAAGTATATGAGCGTCTTAAGTTACTTACTTCACAGATGCATCTAGAGCCTGTTGAAGATTCAAATTGCCCGCAAATCTCCACCCGTAAACAAGATAAAATATCCGTCAGTGATGCCGTTCTGCCCAATGGAAAACGAATAAAACTTTTAAAATCACAACTCTCCACTGTATGCGAGCGAAATTGCTATTACTGTCCATTTCGATCGGGGCGTGATTTTCAACGTGCCACATTTAAACCAGAAGAATTTGCGAAGATTTTTATGTCGCTATATCAATCACATATAGCTGAAGGAATTTTTCTAAGCTCCGGAATTGTTAATAATGGGATTTATACTCAGGATAAACTGATTGATACCGCTGAAATCCTCAGGAGAAAACTAGCTTTTCGAGGTTATATTCATCTGAAAATTATGCCGGGCGCTGAATTTGATCAGGTGGAACGTGCCATGCAGCTTGCAGACCGTGTTTCAATAAATCTCGAAGCACCTACCTCGGAGCGACTCGAGAAACTTGCCCCTCGAAAAAAGTTTACTGAAGAATTGATGCAACCCCTAAAATGGATTAATCATATCCGTCATACTCAATCTCCATTTAAAGGATGGAGTGGTCACTGGCCATCATCTGTTACTCAGTTCGTGATAAGTGCAGTTGATGAGACAGACTTAGAGTTAATGATTGCTACGGAATACCTTTATAAGAATTTACAGTTAAAACGTACTTATTATTCCAGTTTCAATCCAATTGCTGATACCCCATTAGAAGATATTCCACCTGGTTCTCCGATCCGTGAACACCGCTTATATGAAGCATCCTTTTTATTAAGAGATTACGGATTCAGCATGGAAGAACTTCCTTTCGATCAGGATGGTCAGCTCCCATTGGATGTTGATCCAAAATTTGCATGGGCGAAAATAAATTTATTCGATCAACCTGTAGAAATTAATCATGCTGATAGAAATATGTTACTCAGAATTCCTGGAATTGGGCCAAAAATTGCGAATTCCATCCTCGAAGCTAGGAAAAAAGGCAAGCTATCACAACCTGAAGAATTATCATTTTTTGGAGTAAATCTTAAGCGGGCGGCACCATTTATTTTAGTCAATGGAAAATATCTGGCACATCAAACATCATTTCTTTAATTATTATCATTTCTCTTGTAATTTTCAATTGAATCCTCTATACTGAGTTACCATGTTACGCATCGGTATTGATATAGGTGGTACTTTCACCGATTTTGTCATTTATGACACAGAAAGAAAAAGTATCACCACATTTAAGTTGTTATCCGATAGCATAAATCCATCAGTAACAATATTACAAGGTTTGTCTAGAACTCTTGGAAACAATCCTACTCAAATCATTCATGGATCGACCGTTGCAACAAACGCCTTATTGGAGCGAAAAGGATCCCGTACTGCATTAATCACCACGCGAGGTTTCAAAGATATCCTTCAGATAGGTCGACAAAATCGTCCTAACCTGTATGACTGGAATCAAGCACCCCAGCCGGCACTTGTGCCCACTCAATTTAGATTTGAGGTTGATGAACGTATCGATTCGCATGGCGATGTAATCACTCCACTAAATATTGTGCAAATTGAAGAATTATCAACCCAGCTTGATTTGGAAAATATCGAATCAATTGCTGTTTGCCTGTTGTTTTCATTTCTATACCCAAACCACGAGCAAAAAATTGTTGCTGCCTTGCGTGAAAAAAATTATTTTGTCTCTGCTTCTTCGGAAATTTTGCCTGAATTTAGGGAATATGAACGCACAAGTACAACCGTTGTGAATGCATATGTATCGCCAATTCTTGATCGTTATCTTACGACATTACAAAATTCCCTACCAAACTCTAACCTACAGATCATGCAGTCCAACGGTGGGATGATCAATCTATATGAAGCCAAGAATAATGGTGCCAGGTGTATTTTATCTGGGCCAGCAGGTGGAATTATAGGTGCGCAGTTCATTACACAACAAATCATAGCTAGTGATCATAATATTCTTCCGGTGGAGAAAGTGAAGATTATTACACTAGACATGGGAGGCACTTCAACTGATGTATCACTGATCAATGGAGAACCTACACTAACAACAAATGCAATCGTTGCTGGTTGTCCTATTCACTTACCTCTTCTAGATATACACACCATAGGTGCGGGGGGAGGCTCAATTGCATATATCGATCCTGGAGGTTCGTTACGTGTAGGACCTTTAAGTGCCGGTGCCAATCCAGGACCGGCATGTTATGGAAAGGGAGATTTACCCACCGTAACGGATGCTAATCTCGTTTTAGGGCGCATTCGTCCAGATAATTTTCTAGGTGGACAAATGAAGATTTATCCAGAACGAGCTTACGCAGCTATCACAAAACTTGGAAGTGAGTTGAGTCTGACACCTGTCCAAACAGCTTGTGGGGTAATTGAGGTTGTCAACATACAGATGGAAAGAGCATTAAGAGTTATATCGGTCGAGCGAGGTCATGATCCCCGAGATTTCAACCTTTTTTCTTATGGTGGTGCAGGTGGGCTGCATGCAATAGAGTTAGCACGACATTTGGGAATTCCGAAAGTAATAATCTCGAAATTTTCATCAACACTTTCTGCATTTGGAATGCTGGCTTCTAATGTGATTAAAGATTATGTACAAACAATAATGCTTGGCGGAATTATCTCCTTCGATTTAATAGATAATTATTTCTCCCCCATTGTGACGCAAGGCATTCAAGAAGTAAAGAAGCAAGGAGTTCCAGATGATCATATTGAAATTCAACGAAGTTTAGATATCCGCTATATTGGCCAATCATATGAGCTTAACATACCATTCTGTAATAATTTCTTGGATATCTTTCATGAAACACATACTTCTACATATGGATATTCATATTCTGACAAGCCTATAGAGATTGTAAACATTCGTCTCAGAGCAATTGGAAAAGTCCCTTCAATCTGCCTTCATTCAGATAATCATATACGGATTAATAAAAAGCCAACGGAAAAGGGTCTGATACAAGTAGTACTGAAAGAAGGAATTGAGCTTATTCCATTATATATTTACGAGCAATTATCACCGGGTACAAGTTTTGAAGGACCCGCCCTCATTGTATCAACTGATACAACTATCTTGGTTAATCATATGGATCACATCACTGTCGATGCACAACAAAATTTACTGATTGATATCCACTTATCTAATCATGCTCTCTAATTTGCACTTTGTTCAGATCCCACTACAGATATCAGAGTTTTACTTAAGTCTACCTTCACATTATGGATTATTGCATGCTCAATTTGTTCAAACCTGGCTCAAGAATTTATAAAAATTCTTGGTCTTGCACTTGGAAAAATAGGATTATTTGTAGTAATAATAAGATAAGCAATTATAAATAGTTGGTGTAATAATGCCTATGCGCAAGAGCAAATCATTTCACAAAACAGATCCCATTCGACTTGAAATTTTCAAGCACCTATTTTCAGCAATCGCAGAAGAAATGGGAGTAGTCCTTCAAAATGCAAGTTTTTCACCCAACATCAAGGAACGGCGCGATTTTTCCTGTGCTATTTTCGATTTAAAAGGTAATATGGTTGCGCAGGCAGAGAATATTCCAGTCCATCTTGGATCGATGGCCTTATCCGTTTCTTCGACAATTTCAAAATACAGTCGCAACCAAGATGCACTTAATCCTGGAGACACCATAATTCTCAATGATCCATATCAAGGTGGCACTCACCTTCCGGATATAACGCTTGTGTCTCCCCTGTTTATTGATAATACAGAAACGAATAAAAAAGTGTCTCCCCATATTCCAGCATCACAAAATATCACCGATCCCTTTGCTTTTGTTGCTTGCCGAGCGCATCATGCTGATGTGGGAGGGATTACTCCTGGTTCGATGCCGATTGCGAGGGAGATTTATCAAGAGGGATTGATTATCCCACCAATAAAAATATTGACTAAAGGTAAATTAAATAATGATGTTTTAGAGCTAATCCTCGCCAATGTGCGTACCGCAGAAGAGCGTTCTGGTGATTTATATGCCCAGATTGGTGCGAACCAACGCGGTTTATTCCTGCTCACCGAATTAATCCATCGTTACAGTCAGGAGGAAGTAGCTCACTATATGCAAGAACTATTGTATTATACAGAGCGAATGACACGGAGTCTGATCTCGGAATTGCCTAATGGAATATTTTCTTTTGAAGATAAGCTTGATAATAATGGGATCACAGAAATAGAAATTCCCATTAAAGTCGTAATATCAATAGATAATGATAATGCTTTAGTTGACTTTACAGGAACTGCTACTCAGCAGGAGGGTAGTGTAAATGCAGTGTATGCAATCACTCTTTCGGCGGTTAATTATGTATTTCGTTCTTTAATTGGGCTTGATGTTCCAAATAATAGTGGCTGTTTGATCCCGATAAAAATAATAGCTCCCCTTGGTACGCTAGTAAATGCTACCCACCCAGCTCCAGTTTCGGGCGGGAATGTGGAAACATCCCAACGTATCGTCGACGTATTATTAGGTGCTCTTGCCAAAGCATGTCCTGAACGAATCCCAGCGGCTTCTCAGGGGACAATGAATAATGTCAGTATCGGAGGTTGGGACCAGGAAAAAGGGCGATATTTTACATATTACGAGACAATTGGAGGCGGAACGGGTGCTAGTTTAAAAAGCGATGGTATCTCGTCAATCCATAGTCATATGACGAATACGTTAAATACTCCCATCGAAGCGTTGGAATATGCCTATCCATTACAAATAAATCGTTATGAAATTCGTAGAAATAGTGGGGGAAAAGGTAGCCATAATGGCGGTGATGGGATCATTCGGGAGATTAAACTCCTGTCTGAAGCACAAGTTACTTTATTAACCGAAAGGCGTACAACGTCTCCATATGGGCTTGCAGGTGGCGAACCTGGTCAAAAAGGGGAGAATATTTTGATCCACGGTGACGAAGAAATCACTTTGCCCGGTAAAGGTTCATTTCTTTTACCAGCAGGAGATATCTTACGAATTTGTACACCTGGTGGTGGTGGTTATGGGACAATAGATGATTGAAAATACGTTTATATCTATCCTATTCGCAATCGTACCAGTTATTGTTATATTCATCATGCTCGTAATTCGACGAACTCCAGCTGACATTGCAGGTCTGATTGGTTGGTTGGTCACAATTTTCATTACTTGGATATATTTTAAAACTTCTTTTAGTGTAATCATTCTTTCCAGTCTTGGTGGAATTATTGCTTCCTTACCAATTGCGTTGGTTGTTGCGACATCAATTTTTCAGGTAACCGTTATGCAGGAAACTGGTGCTTTAGCACGCATTGTCGTATTGATTAAAACAATTTCCCCTACAGATAAAATCGTCCAGATCATGATCATTAATGTGGGTTTTGGCACGTTACTCACTGCATTGGGTGCAGTTCCTGTCTCGATCCTCCCCCCAATTATGATTTCTTTGGGTTATTCTTCATTTATTGCTATTGCATTACCAGCAATTGGATATGACGCTTTAACTACGTATGCACTTCTTGGTGTACCTGTTGTGGTATTTTCAAATATCGTGGGGATGTCGGTTAGGGATGTAGGTATGTACTTTGCTATATACATGCCAGTTATAAGCACATGTATTGCTCTGGGTATGCTATGGATAGTTGGGGGTTGGAGATTAGTTTCCCGGGGATCACTCCCAGCAATTCTTTCAGGATTAACAGCCGGATTTATATGTATTGGAATGAATAAAATAGGGTTGATAACAGTCACCGGAATTGCAGCTGGTGTTGGCGTGATTTTAGTCATGTTATTGTATTTATATCTATCTCGGAAACCAATCCAAGATCGGAGCAAAATGGAAGAAGGTGACCGATTGGCTGAAAAACGTATGCCTTTGATTGCAGCAATATCACCATGGGTAGTACTAATAGTTATATCATTATTAATAAATTCTCCCTTTTTACCAATTTTTGACCTGGCATTTAATCGCCTATCCATGCCGCTAGAGATAATACCGGGATCCCCTGAAAAAATTCGTTTGTTTTGGCAGGCATATTTCTGGATCGCTATCAGTACACTTATCGCTCTTCCAATAATGAAAACTTCTTCAACACAGTTAAAGATCAGTACAAGAAAATGGTTAAAAAGAGCTCCACGACCTGTTTTTGCTGCAGCCATTTTTTTTGCTATCGCTTATTTATATAATCAGTCAGGGAAAAATACCAATTGGCAACTTGTAGATCAAAATTCAAATATGATTTCGTTATTAGCTACAGCTGCGGCCTCAACCTTCGGTAGGCTTTATCCCCTTATCTCACCTTATCTAGGATTGTTTGCTGGTTTCCTTAGTGGATCGGAGACCTCAGCAATCGTAATGCTTACAAATCTCAATCTTTCAACCGCCAAAGAAATCGGCGCAATCGGTCTTGTAATCGCAGCAGCAAGCGGTATCGGAGGTGGATTGGCAAGCGTGATCTCACCTGCTAAATTGCAAAATGCAGCTGCCAGTATTGATCAAATTGGTGAGGAATCCCGGGTTATCCGAATTACTATTATTATTGCCGTGATCATCACTGCAGTCTGTGCAATAATGACTCTACTTTTGGCCTATTAATCGGTCCCATGATCCAGCCCAAGGCGAACCTAGTTGATTATATTTAGAAACCTTGACTTTACTTAATTTCTGAGTGATCTGAGCAATGATGTTGGCTGCCTTTCCCCAATCCTCGTTGAGTAAAGCTTGTTTTAACTCTTCTCCCATGCGTGGTGACCAATTCCATTCCATCCGGTAACGATCAGCTTTTACCCAATACCCACGTTTTTCCCATGCAGCTACCAATTCGTCGATCGTTTCTCCAATCGCAGTTAAAGAAAATGCAATAAATGCTATTAAATCATAAGATGTTGAATCAGGATTAGATTGCTTTGCAAGTTCGCGTATCGCTGCAACAATGCCTTTTTCTAACAGCAACCGATCTTTTCCAGCACTACCAGATTTAATAATTCTTCCCAAAAGCAAGCTCCAGTATTTGTTTATTAACATTATGATAGAAAGCCAGCACGATTATATCCGATTTATTGACGTCCTCCCTTCTCTCGCTTATAATTTCAGCCCGCGGGGAAGTGCTGGAATTGGCAGACAGGCATGACTTAGGATCATGTGCCGCAAGGCGTGAGGGTTCAAGTCCCTCCTTCCCCATAGTAATTTCACCCTTGATCAATTTCCGAGGGAAATAAAGGGATATTAATTTGAACATAGAACAAGACATACTAGAAAATCATCAGGTTAAATTAACCGTTCAGGTTGAAACTTCCAAGCTGGAAGAAGCTAAGCAGCGTGCTGCACGGCATATTTCTCAACATAAGAAAATTGCTGGTTTCCGTCCAGGAAAAGCACCCTACGCCATTGTTCTCCGTAATTATGGTGAAGAGACGATTCTCGAAGAAGCTTTGGACATAATTGTAAAAGATATATATCCAAAAGTGATAGAAGAGTCAAAGATCAAGCCTTATGGACCCGGCGCTCTCGAAAGTATGCCAAAACTAGATCCACTGACATTTGAATTTATCGTCCCACTTGAACCTGAAGTTATCCTGGGTAATTATCAGCAAATACGCATTCCATATAAACTTAAATCGATTTCCAAAAAAGACATAAACAAAGTTTTGAATGATTTACGGGAGCGTCAAGTTGTTCTAGAGCCGAGCGAACAGCCAGCCAAGGAAGGAGACCAGGCTTTTATCAGGCTTTCTATTGTTCGATTACATCCAGCAGAAGGCGAAATTCCGTCTTTGGTAAATGACCGCCGTATGCCAGTAGTGATTTCGCCAAAAACCGAGGATAAAAACGAGTGGCCATTCCCGGGATTTTCAATGCACTTGATTGGTCTTCACAACGGGGATGAAAAAACATTTCAATACATATATCCAGCGAATTCTGCTTATAAGGAATTACGTGGAAAAGAAACCGATATTCAAATAACCGTCGAGGAAATTAAGAAGCGTATTTTGCCCGATTTAACAGATGAATTTGCACAATCGGTTGGTGAGCAATACGAAAACATGGAATCATTGACCGACGATATTCGCAAGTCATTAGAGAGGCAAGCGAAGGAAGATTACGATAATCAATATAATGAAAAGATCATGCATGAATTGCTCAAAGATGCGGTTATTAAAATATCCTCCGCAAATGTTAGATCGGGAGGCAGAACTATTTGTTGAGCAACTCGAAAATCGATTATCGCAACAGAAAATGGATATGGAAACATATCTCAAGATGCGTAAGATTGATATGAATGCATTGCGAACAGAGATTAAACCTCAGGCAGAGGATCGTCTCAGGCATACTTTGGTATTACTTGAAATAGCCAGAGCAGAAAATATCCATGTAGAGAATAACGAATTAGAATCAGAATCCATGCGTACCTTGGACGAGCTTGGTCGTATGATGCCAGCAGACAAAGCACGAAAAACCCTCACCAACGAATTTGTCCGTGGAATGATCAGCAATATTGGAGCTGATTTATTGGTTAGACACACATGGGAATACCTGGAAGCGGTTGCGCGTGGTGAAAAAGATAGCCAACTTATTGAAACCCAACCAGCAGAAACGAGTCAAGTAACTCCATCTGATCAAATAAGTGAAAAACCAAAAAAGAAAAAAACAAACCGAAAGGTAGAAAAGAATGAATCAATATAATCCTTTAGACCTCGTACCGATGGTCATCGAAACCACTGGGAGGGGTGAACGTGCATATGATATTTTCTCACTACTACTTAAAAACCGCATAGTATTTTTAGGTACACCAATTAATGATCAAATTGCTAATTTGACTGTCGCACAATTACTATTCTTAAACCAAGAGGATCGCGAAGCACCCATCTCTATGTACATCAACTCACCTGGTGGTCAGGTCTATGCAGGTCTAGCTATCTATGACACCATGCAAATGATAACCAATCCTATCAGTACTGTTGCAGTTGGTGTTACTGCTTCATTTGGTACTGTTCTTCTTAGTGCTGGTACAAAAGGACAGCGTTATGCCTTGCCTCATGCAACCATTCATATCCATCAACCTTTGGGTGGCGTTCAAGGGCAAGCGACCGATATTGAAATAGAAGCACGAGAAATTCTTCGGTTAAAAACCAGGCTAAACCAGATCTTGTCATTCCACACAGGCCAATCAACGGAAACAATTGAAAGAGATACTGACAGAAACTTTTATATGGATGCCAAAGGGGCGGTTGATTACGGAATTGTTGACCAGGTTCTCGAATCTCCTGTAACTAAGGCCGAAAAAAAGTAAATAAAATAGGCTAGATAGAACTGTCAAATCACCTTATCCAAACAATGATACAAAATAATATACCCGGATAGCTCTGTGAGTTGCCTTATTATCCAGGTATATTTTTTTAACTTATTTATGACATTTTTTTGTAATTATGAATACAAATTCTAGTTTATTAATTAATGCAATCATTCTCGATATGGATGGTGTCTTATGGCGTGGTAGAGAACCCATCGGTGATTTAAAATTTATCTTTCAGCAAATTAAAAAGATCGGTTGGAAAGTTATTTTTGCGACGAATAATGCCACGCGTAGTCCTAATCAATACGTTGAGCTGTTATCGTCATTCGGTGTGTCTATAGAAAAATGGCAGATTGTAACCTCAGCTGCTGCTGTTACATACTATCTAATTAATCAATTTCCACATGGTGGTCCAGTATATATTATCGGCGAGCAAGGGCTTCTAGAAGCCTGTGCATCGCAGGGATTCTACCAGTCAGAAACAGGTGCTACCGCTGTTATTGTAGGATTAGATCGAAACCTAACCTATGAGAAGCTAAAAATAGCAACATTGCTGCTTCGTAAAGGTCTGCCTTTTATTGGTACAAATCCAGACCTCACATTCCCCACACCACAGGGTTTAGTTCCGGGCACGGGTTCGATTTTAGCAGCATTAACTGCTGCCAGCGATATAACACCACTTATTGCTGGAAAGCCTGAACCAACCATGTACCATATCGCATTGGAACGATTAAATATTTCTCCTTCTCAAGTCCTTGTTGTCGGGGATCGACCTGAAACGGACATTGTAGGAGCACAAAAAATTGGCTGCCATACAGCATTGGTGCTATCGGGTGTGACAAATGCAGACCAAGCTAATTTGTGGAAACCTGCTCCGGACATTATCGCGTCTGACTTGGAAAGCATCGTTTCTATGGATTGGATAAAGTTAGAAAAGTAGATCACTCATTCTTAAAATGGTTATGGACATTCCCTCGAATATTTATGATTATCAATATGGAGATATCGCTTCATTATTATCTTCATGGGGTGAGCCTGATTACCGTGTAATTCAGGTTTGGAAAGGTTTATATCAAAGGTTTTGGTCCTCACCAGACGAATTCAGGATGCTCCCAAAAGAACTACGATACAAACTATGTGAGCAATTTACTACAGTTGATCAAGAAAATGATAGTAAAACATCATTTTCTTATCTTCATCCGATAAGGATGCTTAAATCAAACACGGGTGAAACGAGTAAGGCTCTATTTAATTTAATTGACGGTAAACAGGTTGAAGCTGTGCTCATGCGTTATAAGAATCGCCGTACCTTGTGCATATCCACTCAAGCGGGATGTGCCTTGGGTTGTGTATTTTGTGCCACAGGTCAAATGGGTTTCAAACGGCAACTTACCAGCGGTGAAATTATTGATCAAGTACTTTTTTATGCTCGTCTATTGTCAATAGAACATGAACAAGTTACAAATATTGTGTTAATGGGGATGGGTGAACCGTTTCATAACTACGATGCAACGATGGCTGCAATAGCGCGATTAAATGATCCTCAAGGATTTAATCTTGGTGCTCGCAGGTTTACCATATCGACAGTTGGAATAGTGCCCGGTATCCGCCAATTCACTGAAGAACACTCTCAAATTAATCTTGCTATATCTCTACATGCAGCAGATGACACGCTTCGTACTCAATTATTGCCAATCAATCGCAAATATCCTCTGGACGAGCTCTTTTCTGCTTGCTTAGAATACATCCAAGTAACACATCGTAGATTATCATTTGAATGGGCACTCATTCAAGGGGTGAATGATATGCCTGAGCAGGCTCATTTGCTAGTAAAAAAGTTAAAATCGTTTCGAGTCGATGGTTCCAATTTGTGTCATGTCAATTTGATTCCATTAAATCCTACCCAAAATTATTTTGGTGATGCAGCAACCCACCGAAACTCAATCGCTTTTCAGGAGATATTGGCACAAGCGGGGATTCCATGTACCATCCGATTACGTCGAGGAATTGAGATACAAGCAGGGTGTGGTCAGCTGGCAGCTGAATCCATCAAGTAAAATCCACATTTTTTCAACAATTCACGTTAATATATTTTCGCTTTCCTTTTACACGGAACTCATGCCCATCTAACTTGACATTATTACTGGATTCATGATATTTATTATGTGTGATTCCATTAGATTAGATATTTAATTAGATTTAAATTGGAATAATCTTGTCTTTTGTACGGGGGAATTCCGTTGTAGGGATAGGAATGTTGAATTGGAAAGGAGGACAATTAGCACGAAATAAAATACACTTCCAATCAAATTTCGAAACGTATGATTCAATCGAATTTCGGTAGTTATTAAGGAGGAATATAAGAATGCATAGAACACGTGTACTCACGATTACAGTTATTATCATATTATCCCTGTTCTTAGTCGGTATGGCATTAGCCGCTGACTTTCAGCAAGAAACCAATCCCACTGACGATAATGTTGATGTAAATTCCTCAAATGGAACAACTCCGGTTGCAGCCTGGCCAGGTCCTGATGGATTCGGTTATAAAGGGCAAATAACTATCTTCGATTGGGTGGATATTACCACCAGTGGTACACCGATCGTAGGATTAGCGGATGATAATTATATCGGTCCATTACCAATGGGATTCAGTTTTAACTATTATGGATCAGATTGGACAGAATTTTATGCCAGCAGTAACGGATTTCTTACTTTTGGCACTGGTGCGACATCTTTAAGTAATCAGTGCCCATTACCGAACATGTCTGTACCTGATGATGTGGTAGCGATGTTATGGGATGACCTAAATTTCAACATAAGCGGTAGTGCATACTATCAATATTTCGATACTTGTCCGGTTGTTGACGGACGGTGCACTGTGGTCGAATATTATAATGTAGCCCATTATGGTGGTGTTGCAAGCTCAGCTGGCACCTGGGAGACAATTTTCTTCGAGGATGGAAACTTATTGATTCAATTCCTTGATTCTGGGTCTGAGATGGGAGCCGGCTCGACGACTGGCATGGAAAACGCTGACTTTGCAAACAGCTATGGACTTACATATGCATGTAATACTGGCACATCCATCACCGATAACCTATCAATTTTATTTACTTTCCCGATTGCACCAAATTTAATCGATTCTACGAAAATCGCTCCTACTCAGGTTGAAGTTGGCGATCCCATCCAGTACACTATGAAAATTCTTAATACTGGGGTGGAACCAGCATATTTTGCCACACTTGAAGATCAAATCCCAGTCGGGACAATTTACACTGGAAATGTAACTTGTTCGAGTGGAGAATGTGGATACGATTCAGGACTAAATACAATATATTGGTCCGGATCCGTGGATTTACCACCAAAATATATCATTTGGCGTCCTCCGACAGTATCAACCTTTTTACAAGCACAATCGATTAATAGCCCAGTAAATCCATCTTTTGACCCAACAATTGTTCCCACTAGGGTTGAATTATTAGGAACTATTCTATTAAACCAAGCACCTAACCAAAGTAATGGCTTCTATAGTGATGTGAATTGTGAAGGATGTAGTGATGGAACTCAAGTCGTATCGGAAAATTTTCTATTGGAAAGTCCGACTTCTCTTGAACAGATCATTTTCTGGACTGGTTACTTGTCAACGGATACTCCACTCAACCCAGACACAATTCGTATCATCATCCATGAAGATACCTCTGGTTTACCTGGTGCGGTTGTTTACGATGAGTTCAACGTCAGCTACACAAGAACACAGACTGGCGTAATATTATTTGGTATTCATGAATATGAGCATACTTTGACTTTGGGAACACCCGCTTTATTAGCACCGGGAGTTTACTGGGTTGAAATCTATAATGATACTGGCCTTGCTGGTTTTGACTTCTTCTGGGAGACCGGTGATCCCGATACGATGGGACGTGGATTACCAGATGCAGTTTTTGCACTTGAGGCACCAGGCCTGATTTGGCATTATCCATTGAGCACGGATTTGGCATTACAGCTTATTGGCAATGTTGTCGAACAACCAACCGAGAATCCAGTCATAATAACCTTCTCCGTAACACAAAATGGTTTATATTGTGGAGATACAGTCTACAATGAAGCAACCATTAATGATCCACAACTGGTAGCGCCGGTTGTTATTGATGCTTTCACGGAAGTAATAAACTCAATCAATTACTCCAAAGATTTCGAAGCTAATAGCGGTGCCTATCAGTCTGTTGGGATTAACCCTTGGTCTTGGGGACCTCCACCTGAAGATTTAGCACCAGCTCACTCGGGCGTAAACGTCTGGGCCACGGAAAGTCCATACATCGAATCTGCTGATTATCAGCTAATATCACCATTAATCGACCTGAATACGGTCATCTCTGACCATCCGCTTTTACTCCAATGGTGGCAGAAACTCGATGTAGAAGAAGGTTATGATTACGCGTATGTGGACATATCCACGGATGGGGTAAATTGGAATAACTTATGGTCAGGGAATTACCGTGCGGAATGGGAAAGAATTGAAGCAGACATCACTTCCTACATCGGCGAATCAATTTATGTCCGTTTTGAATTGATTTCCGATTATAACGTCAATTATCTTGGGTGGGTGATTGATGATGTAGCTATCGTAACTGATTGTAATCCACCTGATATCGAAGTAATTCCATCACAATTGGATCAGATTTTGGTAACGAACCAGCAAGGGACACAACAATTAGCACTATGCAACATGGGTGACCAGCTCCTCAATTGGAATCTTAGTGAACTCTTACCACCTATTATAGGTGTACAGACAGTACTATGGGATAACGGCCCGTTGGTAACCCACCCTGGAGGTGGTTTTGGTGGCGCGGATGTAAGTTCACTTCAGTCCGTATTAGCCCTGAATACTTACGGTTTTGGTGCACAGGTTTCAGCTGGCTATCGAATGGCAGATGACTTTGAGATCAATGATCCAGCTGGTTGGAATATCCAGCAAATCACATTCTTTGCTTATCAAACTCTTGCTCCAACGAACCCTTCTCCGATAGCAGGAATTTATTACCAGATTTGGGATGGACCGCCCGATAATCCAACCAGTAATATTGTGTTTGGTGATCTGTCGACTAATCGATTGATCAGTTCCAACTGGTCACAAATATACCGTGCACTGGATACAAGCCTTCTCAATACCGATCGTGCAGTCCTGGCAAATGTTGCAAGTGCGGGTGTCACACTACCTCCGGGTACCTATTGGTTTGATTGGACTATCGATGGAAGCGCTAGCTACTCAGGTCCATGGGTACCTCCAATCACTATTCTTGGTCAGACAACAACTGGTAATGCCTTACATTGGAACTCATCTGGAGGTGCCTGGACGATGGCCGTAGACACAGGTACTGGTACTCAGCAAGGTATTCCTTTCGTTGTTGAAGGTGAGATTGCAGGTCCACCACCAGATCTCCTGTGGCTGAGTGAGGACCCGCTTCTTGGTACAGTTGAGCCAGGTATCTGCCAGGATGTAGATGTGACATTCGACTCAACTGGCCTTGATCTCGGATTATATACCGGTGCACTAAAAATCCTTAGCAATGATCCTTATGAGCATTCAATAAATGCACCAGTTAGCTTAACTGTAGTATCTTATTACAACTTTTATTTACCACTCAGTTTAAGGCAATAATATTGAGCCTTAAAAATCCTGACTGGGTGGTAAGAGCCACCCAGTCAGGATGTATATCGCATTTATACACGCCCAAATTGGTTAGCTCACGCCATACATAGAGGTTAATCAATTGGTTCAAATTCTAAACGCAATACCTTTACCCATACTGCATTTAAGTAGCAATCGGTTTTTAATTTTTCTCCAGCAGGAGAATTCAGCATATTCTCAGCAGTTACAATTACTCCTCTAACATTTTTGCTTTTAACATAGTGCTCTAGCATATCGACATCCCCAAGAATATCTACCCCATGAATATTGCTTCCCCATTTAAGTGAATCCGGATCAATAAAACCAACCACGTTATAACCTATTGATGGATTGCGTAAGATCCACCTGAGAGCTATCTCGCCAGCATCGTCAGCACCATATAATAAAATGTTATATTTTTCCACTCCGCTGAATTGCTTGCTATATATCCGATCAAGAAATAGAAATGATGATCGTGAGCCCGCTAGCCCGATGATTAAAAATATGGTGAAGAGTAAGAACACACCAGTGGGAAATACTTGATGAGAAAAAATAAATTTTATGATTAACCATGAAAATACCCCAGCCATAATCGACGCAACAATATAGCGTATCAAGTCATTGATCCCAATATACCTCCATACCCCACGATAAACCCTAAGTATATAAAATGATCCATAGGTAATTCCTAGGGCGATTGGCCAGGAAATCATGAACTGAGCCATGCTTATTGTAGTCATATCCAGTCCATAATACGTCCAAAAGGCGATATAGTAACTAACTCCGATTAGCAATAGATCAAAGACTAGCTCAAATACTCTCCGTTTAAAAGTTAGATTGATTATCCAACGAGTAAATCCGGTTTGATTGTTATTGTCAGTTGTGACTACCTTCATCCTAGCTAAATAAGCGACAAACAAGGAAAGCACTATTAATAGAATTGGGATAAGAACTAAACTTAGATCATAATCCCACGCCTCAAGGCCAATCGATGCCATTCCAGAAACTATAGCAATGATGTATAGCACAAGTAATGCCTGCCGTTCAGATAATCCATAAGCGATCAAACGATGTGAAGTATGATCTGTTCCACCAGTGGTTGGAGACTGACCTCTTAATATGCGTGTGATTGCTACTAAGGCGGTATCCAATATGGGTAACATAAAAATTAATATTGGTACACCCATGATCGCTAAAACATCAGACGCCTGAGCGCGTTGAGCGACAGCTAAAGAGGCAAGAGTAAAACCTAAGACCATGCTTCCACTATCTCCCATGAAAAGACGGGCTGGTGGAAAGTTAAATACTAAAAATCCCAAGGTACTACCTGCAAGCGTTAGTGATAGTATCAATAAATCAATATTACCTGCCCGATAAAAGAAAACTGAAAGAAATGCTGAGGCAATAAATGCCACCCCGCCAGCCAAACCATCCATATTGTCAAGTAGATTAAATGCATTTGTAATACCTACCAACCAAAAGAATGTCAGAAGGATATTGGCAATTGGCCATCGAAAGAAATTTATAATATTATCACCAAAGAAAATTACCAAAGTAGCCGCAAGTATTTGAAAAACGAGTTTTGTTGGCGGATTGATATGCTTTAGATCGTCATATAGTCCAATGGAAAACATGATCAATATCCCAACTAAGATACTCCATCTTTTTACAAACAGATCTTGAGAATTTACAAACAAGTAGGATGCTAACAATGTTGCTAAAAATGCAATAAAAATCCCTACGCCACCAAGAGTTGGGGTAGGGTTTTGATGCCACCTGCCTGAGCGTGGCATTACTACATGATGGGTACGAAAACTTAATAAGCGTATAGCAGGCATTATTGCCAGGCTAGCAATAAATGAAATTATTATAGGTAGAAGTACTTTAATAGACAAATTATCCTTTATATCCGAAATCTAAAAAATTATGGTGATGAAATTGTTTGAGTAATTAGATCCTGAAGCCGTTCAGTAGCCGAACTTGGAGCCCCGAGTAATGCTTGCTTTGCATAATAATGCGCTTGTGTTTTTTCTCCAAGATGTAAATATAATTTGGCAATTGCTTCTTGAACTTTCCAAATATCACTTGTATTTATCCCTGAATCCATCGATGATAGAAGGATTTCAATCGCTTGTTGTACCTGCAGTGTGTCTACATTCATTGGATCCAGTCCAGCCATCATAATATAGACATTTGCTAGTGAAACGAGATAACTGCTTTTTGGAGTTTGATCAGTTGTTTTTGATACTTCTGCAGCGACTCGATAATACTCGGCCGCTGTCTTTAACGCTTGTTTTTTTGCATTACTTTCCTCAGTTGAATTAGCTAGTCTACTATAATAATCTCCGAGTAAACCTTGAGTGAAACTATATTGCGGATCAAGTTCGAGTGCATGCTGCAGTTTCTTCAGCGCTTCATCTGATTTACCCATCACTTGCATCGTAAGCAATGCCCATTCATCCCATAATGTAGAGTTATTCGGGCTGAGAGTTACAGCAGTCTTATAATAGTCTGATGCTTCCTGAGCTCTTTCAGTTCGAATGCTGTTCGTTAAAGCTTTACCAGCCCACCAGCTATATAATCTGGCTAAATTCGCAGTGTGATCTGTGTTCAGAGGATTTATCGATTGAGCTACCTTCAAGTCTTTTTCTGCTTGTAAAACGAGCTCGTCCTGGTCAGTAACTGCTTCTGTAGTTTTTGCCTGTTCCAGATAACTTCTCCCAAGGAATAGATAATAATGATCTTCTTTTGGCGCAAGCTCAAGTGCTCTTTTGTATAAAAATGTCGCTACCTTCCACTGGCTGCTTTTCGTAAATGGTTCAGCCATTTTAAATGTGATATCGGCATGAATAACTCTTAGATTGGATATAAAAGATAATCCTACTACACCAAATAATACGATAGGAATAGCAATAACATTGATCGGTGATTTAAAAGCAGTCCTGTGTGGCCATTCATCTGGCAATAGGATTCCAAGTAATAATATGATTATGAATATATATAAATAATACTTGGTAAGGAGGGATCCGATACCATTGACTTGAAGAATAACATCATTTTGGTTTGCTGGAGTAAAACTAGCCAGGATTGCCAGGCTTATTGCGTGTAGTACCCAAAAAAGGGATCCAAATACCAGAGAACTTAAGCATATTAAACCCAGCGCTTTCAACCATGTGAGAATCTCCAGGTTTTTTTCAAACTCGGTCAAAAATAATAGCACTCCGGCAATCCAAGTCGTTACGACCAATGCGATTACTCCTAAAGAGATTGCATTATTCTGGTTGACCAATTTTGTAATGGAAAAGATAATAATCTCAACCGGAGACTTGGAATGAGCCGAATTAGTCACATAATCATATCCCAGTGTGGCAATTATTATTCCAATAATAACAGCACATATCATAGAATATCTAATCCAAATCGGTAGATCACCAATTATTGGAATTGAATTACTATTTATCTTGCGTCTTTTCTTGCGAGTTACTGATCGATCTTTTTTCCATTCTTTTTGAGATATTTGTAGGTTACCAGTATCCTCATTTGACGAAGCCTGAGAATCAGATACCTTCGCATTCGGTAATATATATCCAATCACTAACATGACACCAGAAAATGTCCAGAATAAAGTACGAGTTGCAACGATTGCAATTCCAAAGTTGATCTCTACAAAATGTCCGATGATTGCTGCAAAAAGAAAGATTAATAATATAGTATATGGATTATTCTGTTTATCTTCAGTATTTTTGGTTGGAAAAAACAACGCATCAACCGTGAGGTAAATAACAACTCCAATTATCATTCCAAACGGTAATCCAACTCCAATAAATTCAATTCCCTTTAAAATTGACAGGCTTAATGCACCAACAATCCCTCCTCCGAATAGACACGCAAGAAAGAATATTTTTTTTCGAGTTGTACTGACTAATCCTTGCCACTTTACGCCATAATAAATAATTGAACAAAATATTGAGATATATACCAATAAACCTGAAAATCCTGTAATAACGATGGAATCCCATGTCTCATTGTGGGCACGATCTGGCGAAGCATTCCTTTTTTCTACCTGACCTAATTCAGGTTGATAAAATTGGTTATACGCAACGTACATCGCTTCAGGTCCATACCCGATAATTGGACGAAGAAAGTTGAAAGGGTCGGAACTTCCATCGGGAAATTTTATTGGTTCGTGAATTCCAACAAGTTTTACCGTTCCTTCCCAGATATATTGGCGCACTAGAGCACTATTACTCTCTGGATCCAATAATTTTCCAAATCGCCCAATTGCCGGCGATGATTTTAATTTATCAAGTGGACCATTTTGTAAATTGAATATTACTAAGAATGTCGCTCCTAAAAATGCCAACCCAACGATAATGAAAGTTAACCACCTTTTTCGCCAATAAATAGATAATAAAAGCACCACAATGTACATAGAAGCCATAAATCCAAGCAATGGACCTCTACTACCACTCATATAAACAGCGATTAATTGCAATCCTGCGATAAATATATATATTGTGGCTCTTATTATTTGATTGACAGTTTTAATCTTATGTGTTTCATCCTGACTATCATCCGTAATAATTTCTCGAAAAGATTCTACGATACGACCAAATGTTAAAGGAAAGACCATTATGAGATAGGCAGCAACAAAAATAGAATTACCCATATTAGATGCAATACGAATAGATACGTTTCCTCCCCATGGTATTGGATCTATTTGATAACGTTGTAATAAACCATATAGCGATACCGGTAAACTCGCCAGTATTACCGTTGTTATTAATCGATTTATCTGGGTTCGTGTACGTAGGTTTGTAATTATTGAAACGAATATGATTAAATATGAAAAGGTGGTATATGTCCCTTGCAGGCGCTGGTAGGATCCAAAAAAACTTATCGAGGGTGTAACAGAAAATATGGTCGCAAATATATAGATGACCATAAGTCCAAGGACTGGAGCCATCAGTGGGTATTCCAAGATGTATTTAATTAATGATTTACCTTGAGATTTTTGTTCCCATTTTATGCCCCCTTCTTCAATAATCTTCACGACCCAGGCACCAAGGGTTAATAATGCAAGTGATCTCAAAATGGTAATTTTATCTGGCTCAAAGATACGACTAGAATATATATTAAAGAATATTGGTACAATACATATAGCTGCTAACCAGGCAGCCTCCATAATACCAAGGCAATACCGGCTAAGTTTTGTAGGCATGAATGTCACCTTAAGTTAAGAATAACGGGTACGATATCACAGATTTACTGCGTATGCAAGACAGGCATTGACGATGTTTTTTTCTGAAGATAGAATTGAAATTAATACAATAATATTCTAGAATAATGCGGGAGAGTCGGATGCCATTAAATTTTGCAATCATTGGGGTTGCTGGTTACATTGCTCCAAGACACCTGAAGGCGATCCGTGATACAAACAATCATCTTGTAGCAGCTATAGATCCAAACGACTCAGTAGGCTTGCTTGATCAATACTCATTCGATGTCCGCTATTTTACAGAAATTGAACGTTTCGATAGGTATCTCGAGAAGCTTCGTCATGGCTCAGAATCTGAGTGGATTAATTATGTGAGCATCTGTTCACCTAATTATCTTCATGATGCTCATTGTCGCCTTGCATTACGTGTTCATGCGAATGCAATATGTGAGAAACCTTTGGTGATCAATCCATGGAATTTAAACGCCCTCCAGGAAATTGAAGCTGAATATAATAAGAGAATCTTTACTATATTGCAGCTCAGATTACATCCAAAGATAATAGAATTACATGAAATATTACGATCTTCCAACCAAGTTAGCCAGCATGACGTCATCCTTACCTATGTAACCGCACGTGGAAATTGGTATCACGCTTCATGGAAAGGTGCTCCGGAAAAATCCGGTGGGATAGCAACAAACATCGGTATACATTTATTTGATTTATTGTTATGGCTTTTTGGTAATGTAGGTGATGTCCGCGTACATCATTCGGATCCTGAACGAATGAGTGGTTTTCTTGAACTGGAACATGCCCGTGTTCGCTGGTACTTGTCGGTTAATCATAACGACTTACCTTATGTAGCAACTCCTGGTGTGCGTAGTACTTTTCGATCAATCATCATCGATGGGCAAGAAATTGAATTCACCGAAGGTTTTACTGATTTACACACACTTGTATACCAAGAAACCTTGAATGGTCACGGCTTTGGTATTGAGGATGCCCGACCTTCGATTGAGTTGGTATATAAAATCCGCAACACACCAATAACTTCCAGTACTGATGATGAACATCCTATATTACATAAACTAACATGACAGATTATTACCTTCATCCTAGTGCAATTGTCGATAAACCCAGTTCTATAGGAGCAGGAACAAAAATATGGCATTTTTGTCATATTATGTCAGGTGCAAATATTGGTCAGAATTGCAGGCTTGGACAGAATGTAATGGTAGCAACGAATGTAGATATTGGTAATAATGTAAAAATCCAAAACAATGTTTCTTTATATGAAGGGGTAACACTTGAAGATGACGTCTTTTGTGGACCTTCTTGTGTATTTACTAATGTGATCAATCCTCGTTCCCAAATTTCTCGGCATTATGAATATTCACGAACACTTGTTCGTCAGGGAGCCACCATCGGAGCGAATGCAACTATTTTATGTGGGATTACAATAGGTCGATATGCCTTTATTGGAGCAGGTAGTCTCGTACGCACGGATGTCCCGGATTATGGACTTATTCTCGGTGTTCCAGGCACTCTGAAAGGTTGGATAAGTCGCCACGGGTATCGATTGCCAAATCCTGATGAAAATGGAATTATGGTATGTCCATTCTCAGGATGGCACTATAAGGAAATAGAACCTCAGGTCATTAAATGTCTGGACTGGCCGGAAGACAAACCATTACCATCTAACGTATGAATTCGAAACCAATTCCCATGGTGGACCTTAAAACCCAATACTCAACGATAAAAGCTGAGATTCAATCTGCTATTAACCGCGTTTTAGACAGCCAACAATTTATTCTCGGTACTGAAGTTGAAGAATTAGAAAAATTGCTGGTTGCCTATTGCCAGACTAAGTATGCTTTTGGAGTTTCCTCAGGTACCGATGCTTTATTACTCTCCTTGATGGTAGTTGGGATCAAACCAGGTGATGAGGTAATCACGACTTCGTATTCGTTTTTTTCTACAGCTGGTTCTATTGCACGTTTGGGTGCCCGACCAGTTTTCGTGGATATCGAACCCACTACCTTCAATATTCAGGCGGATCAGATTGAACATGTTATAACCTCCCGTACCAAAGCAATCATTCCGGTTCATATAGCAGGCCAATCTGCTGATATGAATCCCATATTAGATATAGCAAAACGCCTTGATCTTTATGTTATCGAGGATGCTTGCCAAGCAATCGGAGCGGATTACAATGGATTACGCGCAGGTTCAATGGGTCATCTGGGATGTTTTAGTTTTTTCCCTTCCAAGAACCTTGGGGGATATGGGGATAGTGGAC
This sequence comes from uncultured Chloroflexia bacterium, assembly GCA_963777935.1. Lineage (GTDB taxonomy): Bacteria > Chloroflexota > Anaerolineae > Anaerolineales > UBA4823 > FEB-25. The sequence goes on along the minus strand of CAVZSL010000002.1, from coordinate 754,995 downwards.
TAGTGACGACCAAAGATAATGATCTTGCAAATAAAATTTCAATTCTCCGTAATCACGGTCAGCGACCAAAATATCATAACCATCTAGTCGGTGGAAATTTCAGGATGGATGCACTTCAAGCAGCGGTATTGGGTGCAAAATTCAATCATCTGGAGAATTGGACAGAAGCCAGACGGAAACATGCCGAGACATACCGAATTTTGTTTTCTTCTTCTGGATTTTCAATTTCGCTTAACGAGTTCGATTTCAAACCTGGTATTGTTCTTCCACATGAAGCAGGTTTTGGTCGCCACACTTACCATTTATATATGATTCTCACAAAAAAACGCGATGAGCTCATTTCATATCTTAAAGACAAGCAAATTGGATGCGAAGTATATTACCCCATCCCCTTACATCTACAAGAGTGTTTTCAGTATCTAGGATATAAGGAGGGTGATTTTCCACAAAGTGAAAGAGCGGCAAAAGAAAGCCTGGCTTTACCAATTTATCCCGAATTAACTGATGAAATGCAATCCATTGTGGTCGAAACCATAAGCGAATTCTATAAGTCACATTTCTAGATTTTTTCCTTAGTATTTTTCTTTGTGCGGGTACTAATCCCCTGAATATTAACCAGATCTATCTAAGATTTATCAACCAGAATGTTGTTGAATTATATGATTTAGTGCATAATGGTTAGTGGTGCCGTTATGGATAATTTTTTATAAGTCAGAACCTCGAACTACGACGCTTTGCCCGCGACAGCACTTATAATTTTGTCCGACAAATTTGGGTGATAGTGATCGGTCTGGGTATATCAATTCTATTAGCGCGGGGATTAGGAAAAGAACAGCGAGGTATATACACACTTGCAGTACTGTTACCCGAATTACTGGTAACTTTTTTAAATTTAGGAGTCGCTTCTGGAACAGTTTTTTTTATTAGCCGTAAACAGACAGCTCCCAATCAGGCGATAGCTTACAATATCAACATTGCTTTTTGGATAAGTCTTGGTTCGATTCTAATTGGTTGTGTTTTAATACTACTGACATCAGATACACTTTTTCCTAATGTACCCGTCTCGTTATTATTTCTTTCTTTACTATTAATTCCTTTCTTGCTTCTAATCAACTATTTAAACTCGATTTTCCAAGGGATACAAGATTTTCGCACATTTAATATAATCGGTATGGTAACTCAGGGCATAATGCTAATCTTGGTGATCATTTTTGTTTGGATCATTCCTTTGAGCACTTTAGGTGCTATGATTAGTTACCTAATTAGTGATATTCTTGGAGCTCTTTTATTACTAATCATCCTAATCAAGAGATTCGGGGGTCAGCCTAAATGGATCCTTCACTTGAATAAACAATATATTCGCCAAATAATGGATTACAGCATTAAATCACACTTATATAATTCAATAACATTCTTGAACTATCGTGTCGATAATTTTATATTAAATCGATTTGCAGGACCGAGCCCAGTTGGCTTATACAGCATTTCCGTTGGTCTGAGTGAACGATTATGGATACCATCTACTGCTATTGGAGCTGTGATTTTTCCGAGAATAGCCTCGCTGGATGATGGTGATTCTCGCCGGGAAGTAATAACACCATTAACAACTCGATTTGTCCTATGGATAAGCATTATTATTGCAATATTTGCTGCGCCGCTATTAGCGTGGTTGATACCAATACTATACTCCACTGAATATCTTGGGTCAATTCAGCCATTATTGTTGCTTATTCCTGGTACGATCGTTTTTAACGTCAGCCGCATATTATCAAACGACATAGCTGGTAGAGGAAAACCAGGTTTAAATGTATTAATCTCTGTGATTGCCTTAGTGATCAATATTATTGCAAATATCATCTTAATACCTTACTTTAATTCTTCAGGAGCTGCATTAGCATCTACGATTTCATACTCTGCATTTGCAGTATTTATACTGATTGCATATTGTCGCTTATCTTCAGTACGGTGGGAAAAAATACTTTTCCCACAAAAATCAGATTTTATCTATCTAAAAAAATATCTATTATTTTCTCTGCAGAACCTTAAGCAGGTTATTAAGCCGTAGATTATCCTGTAGAAATATCAATTTTATTCCTCAAGTTAAAATAAATTTTAATTCCAACAGAAATAATTGGTAAATGAATTAAAAAAATAAAAAAATTGATTGAATGCACAGATATCATGTTTATATCAAAACGAGGCTTCATCATTTGATTTATTTCTTAACCATCGAAAAGAGACTTAATCGCAGTAGATCGGAAATAACTTTGAATTCCCAACGTTTTAAACCTTAAAAAATTGTTGGAATTTTTTTGATATAAATGTTCTTAAGACAGATATATAATCTGACAAACGATTATTAATAACATTGTTATGAAAATTCATTATGTAATTGTCGTTAATACTTTTAAACTTGGTGGTGCAGAACACCAGGCGTATTTTCTAGCCCGGAGTCTTCGTGAGGATTTTAATCTTGATGTTGAAATCTGGGGTTTTAAACCAATAAACCGTTTATATAAAATGTGTCGCACCAGAGGTATACCAGTAAGGATATTACCCAAGTTACCAATCACTTATACAGTAACTGCTTGGCCTGGAGCAGCTTTTTTTGCATTATACATACGCCATTATCATGCTGACGTGTTGTTACCATTCAGTTCTTATCCAAACCTAATCTGTGGTTTAAGCTGGCGCCTGGGAGGTGCAGATTTATGTGTCTGGAACCAATTAGATGAGGGAAAAGGATTCATTGGCCGTCCAGTTGAAAAATGGGCATTGGGGCGAGTGCGACATTTTATAGCAAATTCAGCTGCCAGTGCTGATGCTTTGAAGCGACAAGGAATAACTTCTGATCAGATTCGGGTTATTTATAACGGAATTGAGTTGTCTCCTCCGCATCAGAATCGTATTGCCTGGAGACAGAAATTGGGAATCAAGCCAGGATGTTTCGCTGCTTGTATGGTAGCTACTCTCTCCCATTATAAAGATCATGCAACGCTTCTTCGCGCCTGGAGAATAGTCGTGGATAGAGCGATTGAACCACCTATGTTGTTGTTAGCAGGACGTGATCATGATGCATCTGATGATTTAAAGTCCCTGACAAAACAGCTCAATTTGCAATCATTTGTCCACTTTCTTGGAGAAATTGATGATGTAAATGGTCTGTTGCAAGCCTGTGACTTAGGATTATATAGTTCCATCTCAGAGGGATTGCCAAATGCTGTTCTTGAATATATGGCTGCTGGTATACCTATTCTGACTAGTGATCTCCCGGGAACGAAGGCCATTCTTGGAGAAGCAGCTGATGAATGTACTTTTCCTCCAGGGGATGCAACTATTCTGGCAGAACGCATCCAACTTTTTCAGGCAAAACCTGGTCCAAAGAGAGCTCTAGCTGAATCCCTCCGCCAACGTGCCTTCAATTATTTCACACCGCAAAATATGGCTGGGCAATATCTGGCTTATATTAATGAAATTCAACTTGCATCAAATGTGTCAACACCAAAGTAATCGCTAATCACGATTTTAATAAAGATCCATTCCATTATCCCTGCGTGTTAGAAATTTCCAATAAATATTTTGAAATGTAAAAAGGAAATTTTCTAATCAAATTAAATCTTCATATTTGCATAATAAACAGTGAAAACAGTGCTGAAAAGTAAGGAAGCACATTTATTGATCTACCTCTATAATTAATCATCACCTGAATATTCTTATTTGACAGTGACATTTTTTATTAAATTTCATTAATACAATAATTGCGAATATAGATGAAAATTTTATATATAACAAATCCCGATAGCGCGAACACAAAGGTATGGATAAATTGGTTTGCAAATAGAGGTCATCAAGTGTGTCTAATTTCTGATACTTATTCACAGATCAATTGGCCAGGAATGGAAATATACGATTTACCAAAAAAGTTTAACATCCGAATTATCCGATATTTTTTATGGGAAATATGGATTCGCGATATATTAAAAGAATGGCAACCAGATATTTTACATGCCCATAGGGTCTCATCTGCTGGATGGCTAGGTTCTTTCAGTGGATTTCATCCTTTTGTAGTCACACCTTGGGGTAGTGATCTATTCCTTCAACCTGAACGGTCGTATATTGCGCGTAAGCTAGCAAATATCGTATTAAAAAATGCAGACTTAATCACCCTGAATTCTATATCATTACACCAGAAAGCTATTCAATTTGGTGCAGATCCAAATCGTTGCCAATTCGTTTCTTGGGGGGTTGATTTGAATCTATTTTATCCAAGTAAAGAATCTACTCTGCGCGAAGAGCTTGGGCTTGGTAATGCGCCAATCATTTTAAGTCCAAGAGCAGTCAAACCAATTTACAATCTTGATGTAATAATTGAATCAATCCCTATCATATTGAATATATTTCCAGATGCTATATATTTGATACAAAGTTATAACATCGATGAAATCTATAAGAATAAACTTGAAAAACGAATCAATGAATTAGGTATTAATTCTTCGTTACGGTGGGTACCATTTCAATCGTCTGTCCGATACGCGGATTACTTTCGAATTTCAAATGCTGTAATATCAATTCCATCTTCCAATTCAATGCCTATAACCGTTTTGGAAGCATTAGCGTGCGGTGCACCGGTTATCGTAACCGACCTGCCTTCAATGAGAGAAATTATTGTGGATCAAGTTAATGGGAAAATTGTTCCAACTAGAAATATCCAAGCGCTTGCCAATGCAACGATTGACCTACTAAAAAATCCTCAAATGCAAGCTTCATTTTCTAAATACAATACACAATGGGTCCAGGAGAATGCAAATCGTGATATTGAAATGAAAAAGATGGAAAGCCTATATCTAAATCTTATTACGTAACACACTATAATTCCAATAAATCTCGTGCAACCTAAAATTATAGATGCAAATAAAGTTGAAAATTGTAGTTGAAATTTATAAGTGTAATCCTAATAAATCATAGCTCATCATTTATAAAATGGAAAATACACAAACTATAGTAATGCTCTTATCTAATCCTTTTCGTCCAGATCCCCGTGTATTAAAAGAGGCTCAGAGTCTTTCTGAAACTGGATACAACATTACAATCATTTGCTGGGATAGGCTTGCAGAATTAGAATCTCAGGAGATATTACCTTCTGGAATATATATTATTCGAATTCAAAATATCCGTTCCTCCTATGGGACTGGGACACACCAAATCCGTGCCCTTTTCCGTTTTTGGCTTGCTGCACGCCAACATCTGGCTAAACTCCACCCTGATTTGATCCATTGTCATGATTTCGATACCCTACCAGTTGGTTTAGCATGGGGAAAATTACACCACATTCCAGTAATTTATGACGCACATGAATATTATGCTGATCTAGTTAGGCCCAGACTCAATGGATTCATAGGGATGATTCTCTATAAAATTATCTCTACGACACAAAGAATCTGTGCGAAAATAGCTGATGCTGTAGTCACTGTTGATGAAACGTTGGCTGATAACTACAAACACCTCAACCAACACGTCTTGGTACTAGGTCATTTTCCACAAAAGATCTTTGCTGAAATTCCTAATCCCATTTTTACACGACCAGTGTTAACTATGCTTTATGCAGGTCGTATTTCAATTGATCGTGGAGCACTGTTATATATTGACATTTTGAATCATTTATTGGATCTTAATATTCCGGCTCGCCTGGTATTTGCAGGTGCTATAACACCTTCTACAGATGAGAGATCTATTCACCAACATGCGCTTGGATTGGAAAAGTACATCGAATACACAGGCTGGATTCCGTATCATCAAATGCAAGACATCTATCACTCAGCGGATGTCGGATTATCCATACTACAGCCACTCCCCCGATACGTTGCGGCATTACCGGTCAAGTTATTTGAATATATGGCGTGCGGGCTTCCTGTAATTGCCAGCAATTTCCCTGCAATATCAATAATCATCAATGAAGAAAAGTGTGGAATTCTGGTGAATCCACTATCCCAACCAATAGAAATTGCCCGTTTTATCAAAGATTGGTGGAACGAAACATCAGTTCCATGTTCACTAGGAGAGAATGGTAGACAGGCGATACTTTCGAAGTACAATTGGGAACGCGAAATTAACAGATTATTGGAATTATATGTAGATCTCCTTTATGGATAATTGTCTCATAGAGAATTCTGATTAATTTTTGGCTATGCGCATTCTATACATTTCTCAATACTTTCCTCCAGAAGCCGGCGCAACCCAAACTCGGGCTTACGAGATGGCATACAATTGGGTAAAAATGGGTCACAATGTATCAATGTTGACTGAGTTCCCAAATCATCCCTCTGGAATTATTCCAAATGAATATCATGGGAAATTTTATGAGCGATCCAACTATGATGGAATAGATGTCGTAAGGGTTTGGGTAAAGGCATCACCTGTTAAGAATTTCCCAAATCGTCTACTATTTTATTTATCATTCATGCTTAGTGCAATCTTCGCTGGTCTTTTCCTCCTTAGAAATCGATATGACCTTATTTATGCCAGTTCACCTCCCCTTTTTGTTGGTGGTACGGCACTTGTAATATCAAAATTCAAACGAATTCCACTCGTCTTTGAAGTACGCGATTTATGGCCGGAAGCAGCTATTGCTTTAGGAGAATTATCAAACCGATTAGCAATTTCCATAACTACTAGGCTAGAAGAAAAATGCTATCAAAAAGCGATTTTAGTGGTTGTTGTAACCAGGGGTATTTTTGATCGCTTAAAACAACGTGGCCTCCAGGAAGAAAAATTATTGTTTGTTCCTAATGGAGCCAATACTGATATGTACAGCTATACGCCTGATGGACGTGCACGTGTTCGAAAGGAATTGGGTCTTAGTAATAAATTTATATTGATCTATGCAGGAATTTTTGGGTTAGCATATAGCCTGGAAACTATACTTGAGACAGCCAGTTTTTTAGTTAATGAAACAGATATCTTTTTCTTATTAATCGGCGATGGTCCTCGAAAAGCTGATATCGTTGCTCTAGGCAAATCTTACAATCTTCCAAACCTTTCAATTCTGCCTGAACAACCACGCCAGGTGATACCAGATTATCTATCAGCTGCAGATGTTGCCCTCATCCCACTACGCCAAGTCGATATTCTCAAAGTTGCTTTACCAGTAAAAATATTCGATGCCTGGGCATGTGAGAGACCTGTCGTGCTTAGTATTGATGGTGAAGCGTCTGAATTGGTTCTAAAAGTAAGCGGTGGATATATCGTCCCGCCTGAAGATCCTCTCAAAATGGCAGAAGCAATAATCAAAATGAAGAATAATCCGAACCTTCGGGATGCAATGGGTAAAAATGGTCGTTTGTATACAATAAATAATCATTCGCGTAGTGCTTTGGCAGAAAAATTAATCTCACATTTAGAGAAATTCATAGTTCAATAATATTTTTTTTACCATCCACAATTTTTTTTGTTAAGTGCCGGATGTGATTTCAATTCTCATAAAAAGACAAGCTTTTTTCATTATGATAGAATTGAACCATGAACGAGAAAGTAGTTGCTAGAAATCGCCGTGCTCGTCATGAATATTTTATTCTTGAAACCATCGAAGCCGGAATCGTACTTCACGGAAGCGAGATTAAATCGATTCGAGCTGGTCAGATCAGCCTTGCAGAAGCTTATGTTCGTATTGATGGAAATGAAGCCTGGCTTGAAGACGCCCATATTTCCCCATATGAACAAGCAAGTATTAATAATCACGAGCCACTTCGACCAAGAAAATTATTGCTGCACTCTGGTGAGATCCATAAGTTATGGAATATTGTCCGTCAAAAAGGTGTCGCTATAATTCCATTAGTCGTTTATTTTAAAAATGGGAGAGCAAAGGTGGAAATCGCTGTTGCGAAAGGCAAGAAATTATATGATAAACGCGCTGAACTAGCCAAACGTGATTCTCAACGTGAGATTGATAGGCAGCTAAATGAGCGTAGGTAATTTGATTTTTCGTTTTACGATCTATAACAATTACAATATTTGGAAAACCTTATGTTAGATAATAACATTATTGCACTCGTGATCACTTTTTTAGTTGCTTTAATTTGGTTAAGGGTAAACGACTTTTTAGCACATCGCGGTTGGGTAGAAAGTCACCTTAGCCGAAAAATAATTCATATCGGAACAGGCCCAATTTTTGTCCTTTGTTGGTTGTTATTCAACGAAAATCCTATCAATAAATACCTGGCGGCATTAGTCCCCCTTGCCTTCACACTCCAATTTTTTTTGATTGGGATTGGTGTGATAAAAGACGAAGCTTCGGTTAAAGCAATGTCTAGAAGTGGCGATAGACGTGAAGTTTTGCGAGGACCACTTTATTATGGAATTATCTTTGTCCTATTAACGATTATCTACTGGAAAAATTCACCCATTGGTATTATTGCTCTGATGCTCATGTGTGGTGGAGATGGTTTAGCTGATATTTTCGGTCGCAAATGGGGTACCAGGAAAGTTTTATGGAATAACAGAAAATCATGGATAGGATCATTTGGAATGCTATTGGGAGGATGGATTTTATCAATCTGTATAATATGGATATACACATTGACGGGGATTTTTTCATATCCAATACAATTTTACCTATTACCAATTAGCGTAATTGCTATTGTGGGTACAATTGTAGAATCATTACCATTAAAAGATATTGATAATATTACCGTAACAATATCAGCTGTTATATTAGGTCAACTATTCTTTCAATAATATTATCTTTTCGCATTTTCATAGTATTTCTTTATCCACAGTGGTAGAGAATCCATCAATATTTTCATAATTACTTTCGCGTTTTCGGTGAACAAACTCAAATTACCACTATAGGCTTCTCCCCCATTACCTCCAACAAGGTCCGTAACACCACGTAAAATCAAACACCTCGTGTGATTTATTTTAGACACCCAGGCGATTGCACCAGACTCCCAATCTCCAACGATTGCACCATATTTATCCTTTAAATAAGAAATTTCAGTGCGTAACAAATCTCGGTCTCCAGAAACTAACAATACTTGCTTAACTGGTAAAGGATAGGGTTTAGAAATCCAGGAATTATCTATTTCTGTGATGTAGTGATTGATATGCTCATCGGGATCTCCCATTTGTTCGTAAATATCATAAATAATCGTTTTATCAGCTAATATTATTTCTCCCTTTGAAATTTCGCTCTCAAAACCACCGCAGGTACCGAGATTCATAATAATTTTTGGGTGCCAACGGTCGATCACATATTGTGTTGATGCAGCGGCAGCGACTTTTCCCCAACCGCCATGCAGAAATAATAACGGTGTTTCTAATTCAGCAATATCTCTGTATTTATGCTCAAACCACTCACCAACAGGTGATGAATTTAAATTGCATTCCGAAAAATAATTGGAGACCGCTCTCCATTCAGCATTCGCAGATATCAAAACTACAATCTCATTTTGTATTCCCATATCAATCTCATTATTATCATTGACCATCACTGTTTGGAGGGTTAAAATTATTATTGATAATAGCAGGAGAAATTATGCCAATTTACGAATATATTTGTAAGGATTGCGGAAAACGTTTTGAAATCCTTCGCTCAATTAAAGAAGCGGATTCACCTATTTTATGTAAAATATGCCAGAGTGGTAAGACTGCACGAGCTGTTTCAGTATTTTACGCCCAAAGCAATTCTCGAATAATTGCCGGTGGAAATAATGGTGGTTGCTCTGGATGCTCCAGTGGTTCTTGTTCAACCTGCGGATAGTAATTAGTTATAACTACCAATGTTCATACCTTACTAATTCCTCTAATTTTTTTCTTTTTCTGATTCCTGGTAAATCGTCAGGATAGCCTAAAGGGGTAAATAGAATTGGTTCAACACCATCCGGCAGAGACAATGCTTTCCGTGCCTTGGTTGCATCAAATGCAGCAATAAAGCAAGTTCCTAAGCCAATATTTGTAGCTGCTAAAATCATGTAGTCCATTACGATAGCTATATCAACATCCAAATATTGTCTGGAATCTTTCCGGATCCATGCAGTTGCAGGTAGTCCGCAGACGCATAAGATAATTGGGGCTTTTACAAACCAGCTACTATCATAAATTTCTAATAGTTCATTTTCTTTTCCTTGAGTATGTATAACAATAATCTGGAAAGGTTGCCTGTTGCTTGCGGTAGGTGCAATTCGGGCAGCATCAAGCACAATTGCTAATTTTTCGTCTTCAACTTGTCTAGTTTTATATGCCCGTACTGAATAACGTTTGTTAATTAATTTATTGAAATCCATCTAGACCTCTATTTTTGAAAATCTTATTATCATAACTTCTCATATAATTTTACCCTATCGCATAATTTCATAAGGAAATTGGGATCAATTTATTCTTGACACTACACCTGAAAGGTTGTATCTTATGACATCAAATTAAAAAGGAGAATTATGAAACATTATAAGGTCGCTTTGCTCGCAAATCTTAAGAAGAATGCCCCTCATTTTGAAGGTATGGCTCTAGATCAATGGGATGATCTTGATTCAGAAAAAACGGTCAATGCACTTGTAGAAGCCATCCGAGCAGGTGGTTACACATGTGAGTTCCTGGAAGGTGACCTGTCATTGTTAGATTCACTTCGCTCCTTTAAACCGGATATTTGTTTTAATATTTGTGAAGGCCATTTTGGTGATTCACGTGAAGCACAAGTGCCATCATTACTCGAAATGTTGCGTATTCCATATACAGGATCAAAAGTTCTCACTCTTGCATTAGCGTTAGATAAACCGATGACCAAACGTGTGATCGCTTTTCATAATTTACCTACTCCAGATTTTCAAACAATTGAACGCATAGATGAACCATTATCTCCAGACATGAAGTACCCATTATTTGTAAAACCCAGCCGTGAAGGGACGGGAATGGGCGTCTCAAGGAAATCAATAGTTAACAACGAAGAAGAGTTTCGTGAGCAGCTAGCGGTTATTATTGAAAAATACAAACAACCGGTTTTGGTTGAACGTTACATAGAAGGTAGAGAAGTTACAGTTGGTTTTGTTGGCAACTTAATTGGACCCGTAGCCCAAAGATTACCTGATGATGAAAATGCACGTAGGATCCAGGCAGGACTGCACTTTTTTCCACCTATGGAGGTTGATCTCTCTCCCTTTTCTGATTCTGATACGGTTTATAGTAATCGCCTAAAAGTCGATCTAGCAGATAAACTTAATTATCTTTGTCCGGCTCCAATTACTGATGGCCAGAAGGAGGAATTAAACTGGCTTGCAGCAGCTGTATTCCGTGTTATCGGAGCACTTGATGTATCAAGGGTGGACTTTCGCCTGGATATGCATGAAAACTATAAGCCATACATCCTTGAAATAAATCCATTACCGGGTTTATCACCAGTAATATCTGACTTGATTATTGAAGCAGCGGGTGAAGGAATTGGTCATACAGAACTTGTTAATATGATTCTTGAGACTGCATTAAAGCGCTATTCGATGATTTGATTATTTTCAATGCTATTCTTTATTGTTAGTTTCCAAATAAATTTCATCCACCCTTTTAGAAATTGCGTCAATCTTCTGAATAAGTAACTTGAGGTCATTTTTTGTGGGTATTTGTTGCTCCTGTAAGTACCCATAAATTGCTTCGTTTGAGTTATCACTTGCATCTACAGTTTGGAAACCTATATTTAGGATTCTATCGAGAAATTGTGTACCTTCCTCTTGAGTTAATTCGCCTTGTTCTACAAGTAAATTTACCCGTCTTTTTATTTCAATATCATAATGGTGGTTTAAATTTAAGGAATTGAGTATATTTCTCCGAATAACTTCAATTCTATTACCTCCAGATAACACTAAACTTGTGAGTAGTTTAATTGGTAAAAAACCTGATCGGTTCTTCTCTAACTCAAATATTATTTGGCTTAAGGTAATTGCAGTGATATCGTTTCCCGTGCTATTATCTATGACTTTAATATCTTGTTCACGTTTTATTAAATCCTCAATCTCTTCAAGTGTGATATATCGCTTAGAGTGAGTATCATATAACTTTCGATTTTGATATCTCTTTATCACAATTGGCATATCTCATCCTGTGTAGATACTATCAATTCACAAACTCCAATAAGATAACGCAATGCGTTATTGATTATAACACCCTGCGTCATAATGAATACCTTTTGATCTTTTATTTATTCGCTTGAAATGACTATTTAAACTGGTGAATGTAAATAACCAGAAAACCAGCCAGGAATATCCACAGAATAAAGAGAACAATTACTAATGCTTTCATCCTTGGAGATACGCTAGTTAAAATATTACCTCGTGATGGTAAAGGCGTATCTGTCACCATGGCAGGTTTTGGTGTTATGATAGGAATCGATGTACTTGTTGAAGCAGGAAATATAAGAGTAATGGCAGGCAAAGGCTCTAACGTCGTGGTGGGCGTAACCGAAGGTGTGACTGTTGGCGTAGATGTGTGTGTTGGTGTAGGTGAGGTAGTCGATGTGGATTGAACAGAAATAAAAGCTACGGATATACCTGAAGGGTTTTCTAAGAATGAACTATTTAATGTCCTAGGACCAGTTACAACAAGTACCCAGACAACAAAGAAATACAAGGTATTAATAGGCAAATTTATCATTTAGAAGTATATGTTTTTCTGCAATTCATTGATAAGAAGGTAATTTTACCAAAAATTTCATTAATCATTCTACTTTTGACAAATCTAATATCCAAATAAAGTAACATCTTCAAATAAGTAGAATCATATTTTATGAATTTTCTAGATCACCGCATGATTAACCATGGCAGTTACTTGCCTTCTAGCAAAACAACCTCTATAATCTAATCATGAGTCAAATTTCAAATTTATACAGATTACAACAAATAGATAGTCAGCTGGATACTGCAAACTCAAAACTACAGAGTATAGAAAAAACATTGCTCGATGATTTATCTATCCAGACGGCACAACAAGTTGTTACTAACTCCGATGAGCATCATAAATCTTTGGTAAGAAAATTGCACGAAGCTGAAAATAAATCGTATGATACGCGAGTCAAAATAGAATTTGTTGAAGCATCTCTATATGGAGGAAAAATTCAAAACCCGAAAGAGCTCCAAGAATTGCAAACTGAGATAACTTCCTTGAAGCGTTTGTTGTCAATTTTAGAAGATAAACAATTGGAAATTATGATGGAAGTGGAAGAAGCAGAAGAAAAACTAATGTGGGCAAACGAAGCATTATTGGAGGCTCAAAAATTACAGATTGAGCGAAATGCTGACTTACATGGAGGAAAAACAAAACTACTAAGTCAGATCGAGAGACTCAGATTCTGAACGGAAAGCAACATTGCCAACGATATCCGAAGCCGACTATAGTTTATACGAGCAACTTAGAAAAAGCCGAAATGGAGTGGCTGTTGCAATAATAAATTCCCGTGCCTGTAATGCTTGTGGAACAACATTGACCGCTGCATTAGTTCAAGCTACTCAAACCACCGGTCCCTTAGTACGATGCCCCACATGTGGCAGAATATTATATCCAGGATAAGGTAGGAGGAACCTGGTTTGCTTAACTCTTTTAATAATTCTGAAGCTCCTTCTCCCATTTTTTGGTTGGGAATAATTGCAGGAATATTGATTGCCTGGATTTTATTCAGACTGCGAAAATTCATACCCCAGACTATAAGATCTATACGGCGCAGATTTAGCACTGTTAAACAAAATTTTTCTACTGGTACAGAAGTCCGTTTACTTAATGACATATACCATTTTGCACAAAAGCAACATATTGCTGCTTCATTATTCTCACTTGATGAAATCACAATTGAACCAAAAGTATTAGTTCCACTGATCCAGGTCCCGAAGTCAATTGATCTTGCACCCACCGATAGTGTAAGTTTAACAATTCCTTATATACCAGATTGGCCGGAGTTTGCTGCTATTTATAAAGCATCAACAATGACCTTAATTGAAGCTTTACAAGGAGACGGTAATATTATCCTCAGCGGACATCCAGGGAGTGGCAAGACAGTCGCACTTGCATGGTTAGCTTCCTGCATCACGCGAAATGATAAAGGATTAGGAAAACTCGCAAACTTATTTCCATTATATATCCATGCGACAGATATTCCTCATCTCTTTGATCAATCAGAAAATGAATCAAACGAGCCTAATGCTGAAATTTCAGATGGTTCTGGATTAGATGAAAAACAAACGAGTAGTAAAATCAAAAATGCAGACGAAGTTATTGACTTATTTGTTCAGGCAATTTCACGCTATGTATCACCAATCAATATCACAAAGCTTCCAAATGTTGTTCGATTAGCTCTTGAGAACCAGCAAGCAATCTTGATATTGGATCGCCTGGACGAATTCCCACCTCACCAGGCCAGGATGGTTACAGAATACATAAAGATTTTAACCGAAAATTATCCGAAACTTAGGATTATTGTTGCCATGTCGTATGATGACCTAGCCGGATTACCAAATCATGGTTTTAACCTTCTTGCGATGGCTGCATGGACGGATGAAGATCGCGTAACCTTCTTACGCCGGTGGGTTCAAGAATGGAAAAAATGGGTAATTCCAGCTCAAAAATCTAATTCGAAACCGATAAATTTATATTATTTAAAAAGCTGGTTAAGTGTAAATAATACTTTGTTAAAACCGCTCGAATATACACTCAAGGTTTGGGCTGCATTCTCTGGTGATATTCTGGGAACTGACGGTCCTAGCGCTATTGAATCATATATACGCCGTATGACATACAATGTGACAGATGCTCATACAGAATTAGAAGGATTTGCACTTCGTCTATTATATAAAATGAAAATAATGGCGAATCCATACGGTACGGAGCGAGGAACCGTTCAATTCAAGCAAGAGATTCCTGCAAATGTTTCCGAAGATACAGCTGACGAAACGGATTCAACTCCATCGATTTCAAATAAACCACTTTCATTTAAAGGAGTTCATGGTGTTGATCAATTACTAAATAATGGCATCTTACAAAGTTTTCCCGGATCACATTGTGGATTTTCCCATCCAGTAATATTTGGATATCTTGCTGGAAAAGCGTTATCAGATAGTAGCATAATTGATCAATTAGGAAAACATCCTTCATGGATCGGAAGAAATTTATCCTTGTATTATCTTGCTCGATTTGGAGATGTTACGAGCTTAATCCAGAATTTTCTTCAAGATGATGATAGTATACACACAAATCACTTATTAATTTCTCGATGGTTACAAGTTGCGCCAAAAAATCGAGCATGGAGAACCATTATTCTCAGAACTCTAACCTCGATATTACAGAAAGAAAGGGATACGCTCAGCCTTGCAGCCAAGATAATTGCTGCTATGGCATTCTCAGGTGATATTGGAGTTTCATTATATTTTCGACAACTATTAAAATCCGAACATTCAAATCTTATACAATTAGCTTCTCTCGGATGTGGAATTCTTGCAGATAAAAAGGCTATTGAGGAGTTTACTCGTTTACTACAGGAGCAATCTCCAACTACTGTACGTTCTGCATGCCTGGCATTGGCAGCAATTGGGGACAAGCAATCGCTCGAAATATTAGCATCCAGCCTGCTCAATGGGAGTGAGGAACTCCGTCGTTATGCTGCAGAAGCGTTAGCAAATAATCCAAAGGAAGGTCAACCAGCCCTGAAAGAAGGTAGCGGGATGGACGATCTACTGGTTCGTCGATCTGTGGTTTTTGGGCTAATTCGGGTCAATCAACCTTGGGCAACTAAAATCGTTGAAAACCTTCAATTAGAGGATAATGAATGGGTCGTTAGAAATGCTTCAATTCAGGCCTTTGATGAACTACAAAGAAAGGCAAGTTATGCACCAACCCAGGCTCCTGATTTGACAGAAACTCGCTGGTTGATCGATTACGCAGATAAAGGTGGTACAACTGTTGCTCCGGGGAAACCCGCTGAGCAACTTGTTGCTAAGGCACTCATCAATGGAAATCCTGATGAAAAGCTATTCGCATTGGATTATTTTAGAATGAAATGTTACCCAAGCACGATGGATATGATCTATTCGGTTTATTCAAACAGCACCGGTGATTTTCGTGATCTTGCGTACTACACGTTGTGGTTAATGGCCCTTGCTGGTATCAAACTACCAATTTCATTTGATTAAACGCATTCTTTTAAAACAATAATGTAGCAAAGGCTTATCCGGCGATATTTTTCTGGGTATAAAGACCCCAATATCAACTGTGCCTAGGCAAAATAATTTAAAATGCCGATCACTACTCTCCCCAATAATTGAGCGATAATGATTAAGACGAGCGGACTTAAATCCAACATTCCGATTGGGTGAATAACTCCTCTAATAGGTACGAGCATTGGTTCGAGAATCCGGTCCAAGTTATATCTCAATGGATGGATTGGTGACATAAAATAGGAGAGAAAAACTTTTATGATTATCAACAAGGTTAGAAGTTGCACCAGAAATGTAATTGCACGAATTGTATAAATGACCATAATTCCCCAATATTTAATTTGAACGAGGACCCAGAATTGCCTGTCCAATCCTTACACAAGTTGATCCTTCTTGAATTGCCACCCCAAAATCATTACTCATCCCCATTGACATTTCAATAAAATCAGACATTTGAAAATGATTCGCTATAAAATCCCTGAATCTTCGTAATTTGCGATAATGTGGCCTTGAAACTTCAGGATCGTTAGAATATGGGGGTATTGTCATAACACCAATAAGATCTAAACCTGGTAGTTCGATAATACTTCCAATATCTGGTAATATATTTTTCCAATTCTCTTCTAACCTGATATCCCATCCAGACTTTGATGCTTCTCCACCGACATTGAATTCCAACATTACTGGCAATATACTTTTTAACTCAACAGCACTATTACTGAGCTTCGCCGCTAGTTTTAAGCTATCTAATGAATGAAGGAATTGGAAAAACTCGCAAACCAATGCTGCTTTACGACTTTGAACATGACCAACCATGTGCCATTGTAAACCCTCAATATTATTTAAACTTATAATTTTTGGTATGGCTTCCTCAATATAATTCTCACCAATATGGGTAGCTCCAGCATCAACAACTGCATGAATCACATCGATTGGATGTGTTTTTGTAACAACTACTAATCGAATATCATTCGGATTTCTACCGGAATTTTTTGCAATTTTAGCAATTTCTTCGACTACTCGCAAGTAGTTTTCTTGAATATTTTTATACACATCAAAATCTCGCCCGCACATTATATTATTTCTGAAGTCCCAATATCACACCAAAACGCCCGGTTTTTCCATGTTCTCCCCGATGTGAATACCAATCAATTAGATTGCAATGAGTACAAATTTCTGATAATTCAATTTTCTCAACGCCAACCTCTGACAAGATTATTCGGTTCGCCTTCCACAGATCAAAATATGTTTTCTTATTATCATTAATAATGACCTGATTTATATTAGCTGCAAAACTGGACTTGACTCTTTCAAGCACATCGTTGCCAATAGAATAATGATCAGGACCAATGGAAGGTCCTATGGCTGCAAGAATATCTCTTGGATTTGATCCGTAATTCTGTACCATTGCTAAAACTGCTTTTTTTGCGATTTTTTCTACTGTACCTATCCAGCCGGCATGTGCAATTCCAATCGCGCGATTAATCGGATCAAATAATAATATTGGAGTGCAATCAGCAAATCTCATTAACAATGTGACGTTTGGTTGCCTAGTGATTATTGCATCTGCTTTAATATGAGTCTCAGTTGGAGACAATGGTTTTTCCGTTTCCACAATTTCTGTGCTATGTACTTGAAAGACATCATAAATATTATCCGATTGAAGATTTAACGATCGCAAGGCAGTTTCACGGTTACGGATTACTTTTTGGATATCATCTCCAACTGAAGCACCAAAATTCAAACTTTGCCACGGAGTCGGTGAAAAACCACCTTGTCTGGTAAAAACAGCATGATAAAGCCCCTGGTTTTCAAGAGATGAAAATGTGTAATATTTAATTGCCCCTGATTGCTTGAATGGCATGTTTTTCGAGATTTTTTACTTCTTGTCTACGCCTTTACTTGACCTATCCAATTTACCTTCCAAATATTTACGATTTTCAGACATTGATTCTTCTACATATGGATAACCGAACCAGGCAGTCAGGAAGCCAAATAGAAATCCCGTGATGGTCCTTATAAGTGGTGTGCTTTCTCGATAAGGTATTAAATTCAGTGGAGGCTGGCTTAGTAATTGGCTTATTCCGTCTACAGCTATTGGAACGATACCGATCAAAATCCATATCACCCAGTGAATGGACTTAATTTTACGACCCAATATGGCAAACAATATTCCGAATATAAAAATTCCTCCATAAATAGCCACATCCCTCTGGCATAAGGCTACTTTATATCCAATCTGAGCATTTCCTATATAATCTCTCGCAGATAGCAAATCATTTCCACTCAATCCAGTTGCTTCGTCGTAAGTTTTAATGCCTGTTACCCCTGCAGCTTCTCGTGGATATGCGATTTGTTCTCCAAAAAGGAACCAAGATCGAAAAGCTAATTGGTGGCAAACAAAACCATAGACTCGGTAAATCATTCTAGCAGGTTTCTCAGCACCAACCTTCATCAAGACTGGTGCAACAAACGGCATACTAACATAGATAAATACCATGATAGTAAATATCACTAAATAGTATTTCGAAAACCAAAGACCAATTTGATCAGATTTCGTCCAAGTAACTGGTATTTGTAATTGACCGTCTCTTATTGCATCCTTAATTTTCGCTTCTTGTTCCTGACTGTGTTGCGTTGCTAGAAGTGCTATTTCTAAATCCCTCTTTTCTATCGGGGCAGTTAATTTATATGGACCAACTAATACAACTGGCACATTGAAGCCGTACTCTTTTTTTAAGCTAGTCTCAGTATCAACATCGATGATAAGGAGTGTATGGGGAATACTATTTTGAAGTTCATCTAAATATTGTTGAGCTATCTCGCACAGGTGGCAATCTTTTCGTGTGTACAGTGTCACTTCGACCATTCTGAAACTCCAACAATTAATCCCTTATGAATGAGGTTATATTCAAATAATCAGATCAGGCTTCTACTTGATCTGGTGTTTTCAATTGAGAAGCTGCAATTACATGTCCGCTTAAATATCCTAAATAAGCTGGAACAAGTGGAAAAACGCAAGGGGAAAAAAACGATAATGCGCCAGCAGCAATGGCTGTAATCATACTTGGAATTCCAGAACTTGATTGGAAATCCAAATATAAACCAGATTTTAGTGCCCACCGAGAAATAACTGTCATTTGAGCACTGATCATCAATATACCAATAAGAATTATTAACAATCCAGAGATTATCTGAACTGTTCGCATGTGTTTCCCCAACTTTCGAACGAGTGGAATCGTCTGATCGATCGCGAGAGCTAATATCAAAAATGGAATGCCAAGTCCAATTGAATATGCCATGGATAAACGCATTGCCTGACCCACGGTATCAGAGCTGAAACCCAATGTGAGGATAGCACCCAGGGTGGCACCGATACAAGGACTCCAGCCCGCAGCAAAAAAAACTCCCATGGCAATTGAACCCCAAAATGTACCAGTCTTTCCTTTGAATTGATGGCGTGTATCCATAAAAAACCAAGGGATATGAATTATCTCCATCGTTGCTAGACCAAATATGATCAGTATTATCCCCCCTATACGCGCAATCCAATCTTTATAAGTTACGAATAATTGACCAAGAACGGTTGTTGCTCCGCCCCAACCAATAACAAATATTAATGAAAAACCTAATACAAATGCCAGAGCATGTAAAAATATATAGCTTCGTTTTTTAATGTTCTCAAATATTTCCCCTTTTTGCGATACCATCAAGATAACTCCGCTGGAATGTGACTAATCAAAATATTCTCACTATTACTCATAATTATGACTCTACGACCTGGATGGTGGTACTCTTCTCTCCGGTGTAGGTGATATCTACCATACCAGGATCGTAGGACACATTGGGAAGACTCCAGCGATATATCCATTTCGCATCTTCTGGTAATGTATTCACACAACCATGAGACTTCGGTGTTCCAAAATCATTATGCCAAACTGTCGCGTGAATGGCTACTCCACCTGTAGCAAATATGGAGACCCAACCAATTCCAGGTAATTCATAAGGGGCACCAGATGCTCCACCGCTCATTTGAAGGGAGATGAATTTTCGTGATATTAGATATGATCCAAGTGGGGTCGACCAATTTTCTACCGCATTACCATACATGTCATATTTCGCACCAGTTGAAACACGACAATAATATATTTCAGTATTTCCCTCATAGCAAGATAAAATTTGCTTATTCACATCGACAATGATCTTTTTTTCCTCAATCTCAGGATTTATCGGCGATATCTCTTCTGGAGTAATCGCACGCATGGCTTCTGCTGGCACCCAGAATAAATCCACCCCACCATAATAATTCGGATTCGCCCTGTAATATGTATTTCCCAGCTCATCTGTTTTTATCTGGTCAATATAATATACCTGACCATAATATACTCTTAGGGGCAAACCTTGATCGATCCTCGCCCGAACCCACGAATTGGAAGAAGGATTGTTGACTAAAGTAACATCTGCATAAGGGACTGTGACCTCTGCCCAAATCCCATCTCCCATGCTAGTGGGAATTAAGGTATTAATAGCCTGGTTGGGAAGATTTCTTACCGGTTGAATATTAGCCGCATATAAATAACCATCCGGTGTTTCTACCCATTTCTGATTAAAATAGTTATAGTTGGGCTCCTTTGCTACAACCTCCCTTAGCCAAGGAACAACAGCATCTTCATATAGCACATTAATGGTTTGACTACCCTCATATGGCTCGGCTTTTATTTCAACCATTCCAATGATGCATACACGTCCAAGTCTCTCGTATGAAGGGAACTCAACCAACTTGTTAAATTCTGCTAAAGGTTTAAATCCTAATCCCGTGATACCCAATCCAATAAGTCTGATAAAATTTTTTCGTGATAATCCGCCATTATTCATATTATCCTTAAGCATAACCGGAAAGAAAAGGTGGGTCAATAGATAACGTTAGCGTAGGATTAAGATATTCTTAGCAATTATTCTTCATAATTTAATTTTCGATAATCGACTAGAGTATAATCTCTTAGAGTCTTCCTACTAATAAAATCATTTTCCCCCAAAATCGGAAGAATTAAAATGTCGATAAAATCACTTCCCCTTGTTTTAATTACACATTCTCTTCCAAAAGATTGGATCAAAATTCTTGATGGGCAATGTACCTATTTTACCGGACCTATAAATGCGGTTCAATGGGAACAATCGCTCGTAGATTTATTACCAAAAGCAGAAGGTCTGCTTACTTTATTGACCATACCAGTCACTGAGGCTTATCTAAACCAATCACCAAATCTTCGTGTGGTTAGTAATATGGCTGTTGGAGTCGACAATATCGATGTTAAAGCCTGTACAAGACGGGGAATTCCGGTTGGTAATACACCAGGGGTACTCACGGAAAGTACAGCAGATCTCACCATGGCATTAATGTTATCAATTGCCAGAAAAATACCACAAGCTAGCTCCGATGCACGTGAGGGATTATGGAAAACATGGTCTCCTGCAGGTTGGCTTGGAATGGAGTTACATGGCTGTACACTCGGGATAATAGGTATGGGAAAGATTGGGCAAGCAGTTGCAAAAAGGGCGCTTGGATTTGGGATGACAATAATATACTCAGATCCTGAACGATCGGAGTATCCTGACGCCGAGAAAGTTTCATTTAGAGACCTCCTAAAGCGTAGTGACATTATCTCATTGCATGTGCCACTTACACCGGAAACGCGCGGGATAATAAATAAATCTTCTCTCTCATTGATGAAACCATCAGCCTTCTTAATCAATGCTGCGAGAGGTCAGCTTATTGAAACCAGCGCCTTGGTCACTGCTTTGATAGAGAAAAAGATAGCAGCGGTCGCACTGGATGTTACCGATCCTGAGCCATTACCCCCAACCCATCCTTTATTCCAGTTTCCAAATTGCTTAATCGTCCCACATATAGGATCCGCCACACAACATACACGCCGCCTTATGGCTGATCTTGCTTGTAAAAATCTGCTTGCAGGCTTGAAAGGTGAGAAATTATTACATTGTGTTAATCCTGAAGTATATAGATGAAATATAGAAGGAGACATTATGGAGCTGAATGGAATACATCTCCTACTGACATACCAATGCACATTTGAATGTGACCATTGTTTTGTTTGGGGGAGCCCGTTTCAAAGTGGTACGATGACGATAGAAACTATTCGCTCTATATTAAATCAAGCAAAAGAAACTGGAAGCATTCAATGGATTTATTTTGAAGGCGGAGAACCTTTTTTGTATTTCCAGGTGATGCTTGCGGGTATTAATCAAGCACTAGAGCTTGGTTTCAGAGTAGGTATTGTTACGAATAGCTATTGGGCAACTTCGGAAGAAGATGCATACTTGTGGCTCAACCCCCTTGCAGGGAAAGTTGACGACCTTTCGATAAGTAGCGATTTATTTCACTTTTCAGAAAAAATAAGCCAACAGTCAAAATATGTGACAAGCGTAGCAAAGCAATTAAACATTCCATTGGACATCATCTGTATTGAGCAGCCAGATTATCAAACAGTATCATCTTATGGGCAGATACCATCAGATTCCTCGTCAATCATGTATCGAGGTCGGGCTGCTGAAAAATTATCTACTAAAGCCAAATTTTCCCCACCAAGTACATTTACTTTATGTCCCCATGAAAACCTAAATGATCCAGGCCGTGTACATGTGGATGCATTCGGTAATATGCACATTTGTCAGGGTATATCAATCGGTAATATAAATCATTCA
Organism: uncultured Chloroflexia bacterium; assembly: GCA_963777935.1. Taxonomy (GTDB): domain Bacteria; phylum Chloroflexota; class Anaerolineae; order Anaerolineales; family UBA4823; genus FEB-25. The sequence goes on along the minus strand of CAVZSL010000002.1, from coordinate 732,100 downwards.
TCAATTGCAGAGATATGCATTAATTTTAATCCAATTAAACATCCAATTCTAGGGCCATTGCTTGCAGGTGGACCAATTAATTTGGTAGAACGATATCAGCTGTCCTGTATGGAAGCGTATGCGGATGCTTGCCACTTATGCTACGAAGCTCGTAAATTGCTTAGGAAACAGTATCCAGATATCCTTTTACCTGATCAAATGTATGGAGTGACAAGTTAACACTGCCTATGCGCAGCCAATGATTTTTCCAATATGTTATGCAATGTGAAATTATCGTTTCTTTATTAAGCATGTTTTACTTTTGCATTCAATGGAAATTCAGCTCAATGATCAAGATTTTCTGTTGTATAGAAATCCTTTCCAATGAACGAAACTAAACCAGGATATAAAAAATTATTCGATACAAAAGAGCTCGAACATCGGGTAATCTCATCATATCAACATTTGTCAATATGCGATGTTTGCCCACTAGGATGCACTATCGATCGATTATCGGGAAAATTAGGAGCTTGTAGAACAGGTATAAAAGCCAGAGTAAGCAGTTTTTTCCCACATCATGGGGAAGAAGATCCAATTCGTGGATGGATGGGCTCCGGAACTATCTTTTTTTCTCGTTGTAATCTCAAATGCCAATTTTGTCAAAACCATGATATTAGCCAAACAGACTCTGGAGAAGAGGTATTCCCAGAAGATATAGCTGACATGATGCTTCAATTGCAAGCACGTGGATGTCATAACATAAATTTCGTTTCACCAAGTCATGTTGTTCCACAAATTTTAGCTGCAATATTGCTCGCTAGTAAAGCTGGCTTATGCATCCCGCTTGTCTATAACACGGGTGGATATGATTCACTTGCAATGTTAGCATTATTGGATGGAATTATCGACATTTATATGCCCGATATGAAATATGGAGATTCAGCAATTGCAAAAAAATATTCCAAAATTCCTTATTACACCGAAATAAATCAGGTAGCGGTCAAAGAAATGTACCGACAGGTTGGAGACCTCACTATCGATTCGAATGGACTTGCAGTGAATGGACTACTGGTCAGGCACCTTATTCTGCCCGATTCTCTTGCTGGGACGAACAAAATTGTCCGTTTTTTAGCAGATGAGGTATCTAAAAATACTTATCTAAATCTAATGGATCAATACCACCCCTCATATAATTCAAATCTATACTCTGAGTTGGAGCGACCTCTCTCAAAACCAGAGTATCAAGCAGCATATAAAACAGCAATCGATGCTGGTTTATACCGTATTGATTAATTTTGAATTATTTGTATTAGACATAACAATCGTCTTGACATGCTTTTATCACATGGTAAACTAAAACAGTTTGAGTAAAAAAACCAGCTAACTCCCTTAAATCCACTTATCAGAATCATATTTTGTTTTCGATTTTATGATACAGATTAGGTGAAGATATTACTGTTCAAAACAACATCCTCTAGAAAAAATACCAGAGGATGTTGTTAGAGATGGAGAATTTTTATGAGGATGTCACAGTTATTCAGTCAAACTATTCGTGAAACACCTTCGGAAGCAGATGTTTCAAGCCACCAGCTTTTATTGCGGGCTGGTTTTATCCGCCAGCTAGCCGCGGGGATTTTTTCATACTTACCCTTGGCAAAACGATCTCTAACAAAAATTGAGAATATTATGCGTCAGGAAATTAATGCGATTGGTGGCCAAGAAATAACAATGCCAGTTGTACATCCTGCTGAATTATGGCAGGAATCCGGTCGCTGGTACAAAATTGGTAATGAGATGGGTCGGTTCAAGGACAAAAATGAAATCGAGATGGTTCTTTCGATGACCCACGAAGAAGTTATTGCTGATCTGGTACGGAAAGAGATCCGGTCATATCGCCAGTTACCGATGTTACTTTATCATATTCAAACGAAATGGCGCGATGATCCCCGCCCTCGCGCTGGTTTAATCAGGGCAAGAGAGTTTACTATGAAAGATAGTTATAGCTTGGATGCCGACTGGGAAGGCCTGAATACACAGTACGATGCACACTTTCATGCCTATGAAAATATATTTCGGCGTTGTGGTTTGCCAACTCGTGCAGTTCAATCTGACACTGGAATAATGGGTGGCAGTATTGCGCATGAGTTCATGTATCTCACCCCTATTGGAGAGGATACACTATTAATTTGTGATAATTGCGGTTTTTCTGCCAATAAACAGATTGCCCGGAGAAGAAAACAACCAATCAATGATGAGGCAGTAAAGCCAATACAAAAAGTCGCCACACCAAACTCGAAAACCATTGATGATTTGTCTAATTATTTGTCGATACCTACCTATAAAACTGCAAAAGCAGTTTTTGTAATCGCAAGAATTCCCAAAGGTAAAGAAACAATTGAGAGATTTGTTATTGCAATTGTGCGGGGTGATATGGATATGAATGAAACAAAATTAGCAAACACTATAAATGCATCAGAATTAAGACCAGCACTGGAATCAGAAATTCGTGCTGTTGGTGCAATCCCTGGGTACGCTTCACCGGTTGGTTTAAGTAACACTTTTATAACAGTCGATGATTTGATCCCGATGTCACCCAATTTAGTATCGGGTGCCAACATTGAAGGATTTCATTTTCTTAATGTAAATTATGGCCGTGATTATAAGGCAGATATCATCGCGGATATTACGTCTGCAAAAGACGGTGATATGTGCGCAGGAGTGCGGTCATCCACTTCATTCTGTCCGTGCTGTAGAAGTTGGAAATATATTTAAATTAGGAACTCATTTCAGCGAATCAATGGGATGCTATTACTTGGACAAACTAGGTCAATCCCATCCTATCATCATGGGCTCGTATGGCATAGGTACAGGGAGGTTATTGTCATGTATAGCGGAAGAACATCATGATGAACAAGGTTTGATTTGGCCGATCACAGTCGCACCATACCATATCCATTTACTTTCACTCCCTTGGAAAACGAATTCGCTTGATTTAGACCCTAACATTGCTGAAAATCTTTACCAAAATTTTGGATTACAACAGATTGAATGCCTCTATGATGATCGCGAAGAAAGTCCTGGTGTTAAATTCAATGATGCAGATTTGATTGGGAATCCTATCCGTATTACTGTAAGTGAGCGCTCGATAAAAAATGGCGGGATTGAATATAAACGACGTGATGTATCTGAAAAAATGATTGTCCCATTTGAGAATGTGGTTCCCTTTGTGCTTGAGGAAATTAAGCTTTTAGAAATGAATTTGAACACGACTCCGAATTGATATCACCATCACCTATAAAGGATTTCTCGAATGATAACTATCCATCTAATCTCGCACACACATTGGGATCGTGAGTGGTATTTACCATTTCAACAGTTTAGAAGAAAGTTTATTCATTTGTTAGATAAAGTCTTGGAGATGCTGGAAAACGATCCTGAATTTAAATATTTTCTTTTGGATGGTCAGACTATTTTATTGGATGATTATTTACAAATAAATCCAGATAGAGAACCAACGTTAAGCAAATTTATAAAAGCAGGCAGGTTATTAATTGGACCTTGGTATATTAGTCCCGATGAATTTTTAGTTGCACCTGAGTCACACATACGAAATCTCCTTGAAGGTGACAAAGTATGTCAAAATTATGGTTATAAAATGATGATTGGTTATCTACCGGATACATTTGGTCACATCGGGCAAATGCCTCAAATATTGAGAGGCTTCGGGATCGATGCTGCGTGTTTATGGAGGGGTTTGGACGACCAATCGACAGATCTTGTTTGGAAAGCGCCTGATGGCTCAACGGTTTTATTGGCTTATATGCGAGATAGTTATAGCAATGCAGCTAATTTAACAATAAGTAATCCGATAAAATTTACCGCTGAAATTAATGAACGTATCCAATCCCTTTTGCCGTATTCAAAATCTGAACACATTCTTCTCATGCATGGTACCGATCACATGGAACCATCCGCAGGTCTATCCCATGCCTTACATTCTTACCAAATTAATTCACAGGCCAATAATCTAATTCATTCAAATTTACCAGAATATTTCGAAGGAATCCGCTCATCCATAAATTCGACCTCGGATGTTTTACCAGAAGTACATGGCGAATTACGTTCTTCAAAACATTCCCCACTCCTTCAAAATGTGCTATCAACACACATCACGATTAAACAACGTAATCATTCATGCGAAACTGACCTTCTAAAATGGGTAGAACCATTTTCAACTTGGGGAATCCTTCAGGAAAATACTCGAAATATTACCGTAGCCACGAGTGATAAGCTAGATCAATTCATGGATAATCCAAAATCGATCATTCGCTACAGTTGGAAGCTATTAATGCAATGCCATCCACATGATTCAATCTGTGGAACGTCAATCGATCAAGTAATGAAAGAAATAAACATTCGGTTTGATCAGGTTGATCAGATCAACGATGGCTTGATAAAAGAAAGCCTTCATAAACTAAGTGACCTGGTAGACACGATTCCAGGAGAAGGTAAAAACAGTTTTCAAAACCTACAAGATATCATTGCATCAATGATCGTCTTCAATTCGTCTAACGCAGAAAGCAATGGAATAATAACAATAAAATACAGTCTAGATAAGCCTTATTCATTTATTGAAGTTATCGATCAGGTAGATCATCGAATTCCTTTTCTGCAAAAAGGATTAGGAAAACGCAAGTTAATTTCGATGGTCATGTCAAAAAAAGATCTAAAACAAGCACTCGGCATGATCCATGAAGGTCATATTACTGGAATGATCATTCGTGATTATATTTTGGAACGACGAGAATCTCAAGCCATCATCCAGGTTACTCTTTCTGATCATGGGCATGTTGATTTAGAGCGATGGAAAGATGGATTACAAAGAATCGAAGCCATCCTCGCTGATCCAGAAATAATTGAATATATTGTTAAAGCATACTCTGACCCGGAAATATCTCTCTCTATACTCGCAAAAGATGTCCCTGCTCACGGATATCGTACTTATTGGATCCGTGGAATCCCACACCTATTAGATGAAACTACTCAACCAACAAAACTTAACCCATTTATCAAGCCATTTCTCCCAATAATCAGCCATATAACCCAATATCCAATTTTCACAAAATCATTTGGGAAAACTCATTCTAGATCGTCTTTGCAAACTCGCAAAATTGAAAATGAATTTTTTATTGTAGAGGTAGACACCTATACAGGGACGCTTATCATTACGGATAAGAGGAACAATCAAATCTACACAGGAGTAAATCGTTTTGTCGATGGTGGAGATTGCGGAGATTTATATAACTTCTGTCCACCTAAACTTGATCAACAAATTGAAGCGAAAGTAGAATCCATCATCAGTGATATCAGCGATATATGTCAGAAGGTTGTAATTAACTACAATTTGATTATCCCTGATTGCATTTCAGAAGATCGAACGACAAGGAATCATCAAAAAATAATAAACTTTCTTGAGAGCGAAATCACCCTAATACCAGGTGTGCCACGCGTAGATATTTGGACAAGAATTGATAACCGGGCATCTGATCATCGCTTAAGAGTGCATTTTCCAGTTCCTTTTGTAACCGAAACTGCCTGGCATGATGGCCATTATGAAATTGTGGAACGACAGATCACTAATCCCCCTTATGATGAAACATGGATGGAACCCTCACGGCCAGAAAAACCTCAAAGGGAGTTTACAACAGTCAGTAACGGAAAAATTAGTCTTACAATTGCTAATCGTGGGTTACCAGAAGTAGAAGTATTTCAAAACGAAAAAAACCTAACTGAAATTGCAATTACCCTTTTACGTTGCGTAGGTTGGCTCTCCCGTGATGATATAACCACTCGGAAGGGTCATGCTGGACCAATGGACATCCCTACCCCAGCCGCACAAATGCTTGGAAAGCATACATTCCATTATTCAATCATACCGAATGGTGGTAATTGGCATACATCAATTCAGCAGGCGCAGGCTTTCAATGTGCCTATGCGGGTAACGGATACGACTATCCATTCAGGCACGCTACCATCTATATCCTCAATGATAATAAATAAGAATTCCGATTTTATTATCACGACCATCAAACAAGCAGAAAATGTCTCAGGTTTTATTGTAAGAGGATTTAATCCATTATCGAATGCGATAGATGTATCGATTTAACCTTGGAGGCCATATCCAAATGCTCAGCTTGTTAACCTTAACGAAAAGGCAATAGAAAATATACCCACATCTTCTGATGGTATGGTCAATATTAAGGTAGAAAGTCATAAAATCTGTACTATGCGGTTCTTCGATTGAAACATTAACACTATCTCCCTCGTATATAAAAACAAACAAGATAGTATTAAAAATAATTATGGGAGTATAAGATGACCTCAAGACCTGGATGCTTTTCAGGATTATTGAAACTAATCATGTTGGGTTGGCTTTTCGATTGGTTACAGGATAGATTTGGATTCGGTCGCGGATGTTCTTGTACAGGAATTGGATGTGGGATCATATTGCTTTTTCTATTTGTTATAATCGCCTGTTCAATTCTCACAGGTACAAACTGGACTTCCATCGGTTTTTAATGTTTCATTTCTCGTTGCCTAATTTACAAACTAGGTATTCTTAACCGAAACAGAAGTATAATAAATAAGCAAAAGGAATATTTAGTTGTAGAAGGAGAAAATCGAATGCCAAGCTGGTTAGGAGCACCAGAACTAATAATCGTCCTTATCATAGTGATCCTGATTTTTGGTGTTGGTCGTATAGCAAATATTGGTGGTGAACTTGGTAAAGGGATTAGCGCATTTCGTAAAGGCTTGAAGGCTGATGAAGAAAATAAACCTGAGGAAGAAAAAAAACCTGACGAAGAACAAAAGAAGGAATAACGAATTATAGGTGTATTGATGGTTTCATTTACTCAAACCAATATGGTGAGATGAGCTATAAGTAACAAATTAATTTTTCATTCGCTATAAAGCTAAATAATTTCAAGGTAGATTTATCATCAAATTAAAACACTAATTTGCACGTTACGAAATATTATCATGTACATAAAAAGACCGCTGGGTCTATGAATTGAACCAGAAAGCGGTCTTTTTCTTTCCTTAGCATTTATTCCAACTCTCAACATATAGTGCTGAGTATATAGAATTAATCTCCACTCAATAATTTCCCAGAACCTCCAATCGCACCCGATAATATAACACTTCGATTTCCTTACTGTAATTATTGATAATAGGCTATTACTATTCCAATCAAACTCGAATGCTTATTTGTGGCTTTCCAGCTACCTGTTTCCTATTTACTTCATTTTGAAAAATGACGTAAACTTCATCGCAAGGTTTAGATCACCCTTCAACTGAAGCTTCCCTTGCATAAATGCAGCCATCCCATCCATTTTTCCTAATAAAACATCTCCAAACTCCCGACCATCAGCAGTTAAAGTCATTTTTGGATTCTCAGCGATACCTTCTGTTACTTTACAAGTACCATCCTTGATATCGATAATCCAATCACCTCCTTCATCACCGGTTAGATGATATTGGATAACTACATTCACACCTTCTGCCTTTTCAGGCATAAAAGCCTTCTCATGGTTGAGGATTAATTGTCGAACAGTATATTCTGTCATACGTTAAACTCCTTATTATAGTTTTTGACTTTTCCTCGTCTTAATTTATATTCTCAAAAATTCCTGCTGCACCCATTCCTCCACCGATACACATGGATACCATTCCAAATTGAACTCCTCTTCGCTTCAATTCATGTATTAATTGAGTGGTTAATTTTGCACCGGTACAGCCTAGGGGATGACCCAATGCAATAGCTCCACCATTTACATTGGTTATATCAGGATTGATTCCAAGTTCTCTAATTACAGCGAGACTTTGTGCTGCGAATGCCTCATTAAGCTCAATCAAGCCTATATCAGCTAAATTTAATTCAGCTAGTTTAAGGGCTTTTGGGATGGCGACAATCGGTCCAATTCCCATATACTCTGGATCCACCCCACCGGCTGCAAATGCAATAAAACGAACCAAGGGTTTAATACCAATCCTATCTGCTTTTTCGCGAGACATAATCATTACGGCTGCAGCACCATCGGACATCTGTGAAGAATTTCCTGCAGTGACAGTGCCTCCTTCTTTAAATGCCGGTTTTAGTTTTGCAAGTGCTTCGATGGTTGTATCTGCGCGGGGTCCTTCGTCTCTATTAAAAATAAGTGATTTTTTTCGAATCTCGCCTGGCTGACTATACTCCACCAGATCGACATGTAAAGGAACAATTTCTGAATCGAATATCCCAGATTCTACAGCATGGATCGCTTTTTGATGGCTGTTATAAGCAAATGCATCCTGGTCGCCACGGCTTATGGCATATTTATCAGCGACATTTTCTGCGGTTAATCCCATTCCTAGATACGCTCCTGGCCATTCTGCAGCTAAATATGGATTAGGAGAAAATTTTAATCCTGTCATAGGTACCATGGTCATCGATTCAGTTCCACCAGCAATAACACAATCCAATTGGCCAGCCATTATTCCAAAGGCTGCATGAGCAATGCTTTGCATACCCGAAGAACAAAATCGATTTATTGTTTCAGCAGGTACTGACACAGGTAAACCAGCCCTTAAAGCAACTAGACGGGACATATTCAATCCTTGTTCACCTTCAGGAAAGGCACAACCAAGGATGACATCGTTTATCTCTTCGGGGTTCACACCTTCAGCACGTTTTAATAAATCCCTTATAACTGCAACTGCCATTTCATCTGGTCTAACTGTTGCCAAACTTCCCCTTTTTGCTTTTCCAACCGCAGTTCGGGCAGCAGCAACGATCACAGGATCACGAGAAGCATCATTTTTTTTCATAGTTTATCTCCTTTATATATTAATTCCTAAGTGGCTTCCCAGTTTGTAGCAGATTCATCATTCTTTGCCGCGTTTTTTCTTCACCACACAGAGAGATAAATACTTCCCGTTCTAAATCCAGGATGTATTGCTCATCCACCCAGGTGGGTCGACTTAACTCACCTCCGGTCATGACATACGCCAGTTTTCCAGCCATAAATGATTCGTATTCAGTTATGTATTTTCCTTCTTTCATCATATGTATGGCTACACGCAGTGCCCCTAATGCATCACGACCAGCTGCATATATTTTTTCTGGAATGGGTGGATGGTATCCGGTTGCAGCCATATGTAACACTTCTTTTTTAGCCTCGCTTATCAACAATTCTCGATTCATTACAATCCGATCCCCCACACCTAATATGCCCATCTGCCGACCTTCTTCAGCGCTTGTGGCAACCTTAGCCAATCCAATTTGCTCAAAAACCCGTTGCAGAAATGGTAAAACTTCTGCGCTCTGTGTTTTCATCGGAGGATTTACGATCCGACGAACCAGTTCCTTGGTGCCACCCCCTGCCGGGATCACTCCAGCCCCGAATTCTACCATTCCTATATATAACTCAGCAGCTGCAACGACTCTGCTGGCATACATGGTAATTTCTGCTCCACCACCCAATGCCAAACCTGCAGGGGCAACGATCACAGGCTTAGGGAGGTAACGGGACCTCATATTCATATCTTGCATCTTCTTAACCACAACCTCCAGTTGATCCCATGCCCCCATTTGCGCAGCCATAAGAACCATCATCAGGTTGGCGCCTGCGCTGAAATTATCGGCTTCATTTCCAATGACCAATCCCTCGAACTCAGAAAGTGTCCGGTCTTGACCTTCCAAAATTATATTAAAAACATCTTCATCCAAGGCATTCATCTTGGTGTGGAATTCTACTCCTGCAACGCCATCACCTAGGTCATACAATGTGGCGCTTGGATTTTTATTGATCACCTTCTGTTCTTTTAATTGGACGAGTGATGGCAACCGCTTTATTGGTTCGTATTTTCCAATCACTGGGTTATATACACTGACCTTGTTTCCTCCTTTGTATTGATAAAATGTGCTATGTCCAGCTTTGATCATTGTTTCTACCCACTTTGCAGCTGGAAAGCCTGCTGCAGCCATGGGTGGAAGCGTATCTGCTACACCAATTAGATCCCAGACCTCAAAAGGTCCAGCATCATGTCCAAATCCCCATCGCATGGCATCATCCAGGGGTTTTGGTGTGTCGGCGATTTCTGGAATCCGTTCTGAAGCATACGAAAGACCTTGATACGTCAAAGCTTTTATCAACTGAGCGGCTCGATCATCAGAAGCAAGTAATATTTTTAATTTCTCACCCAAATCTTCAATATCTTTTACTTTTCCAAGTGAATCAAACCTGATTTTTACTGGAGCCTCATAATCCACCGTTTGTAGGTTTAGTGACCAAAATTCACGATTCCCTTCTGAATTTCGAACTTCTTTATAAAATCCCTGTTTAACTTTATTACCAAGCCAGCCCTTCTCTACCATCGTGTGGATTAGATGATTTACCCGTTGAGAATTCAAATACTTCAAAGCTTGTTTATCATTTGGAATTGCGGGTGCCAGATTGCTTCCAACATGTTCCCAAACATCAATCCCTACTAAATCGATCAACCTAAAGGTGGCGGTCTTTGGCCTCCCCATGGAGGGTCCAGTAATCGCATCAACTTCTTCAACTGAATATCCATTTTCGAGGATGTAATCTAATGCAAAAGCCCCGCCTCCAAATCCCAAGCGATTAGCAATAAAGTTAGGAGTATCCTTGCATAGAACTATACCCTTTCCCAAGCGGTATTCTCCGAATTCACTTATCGCTTGAATAACTTCAGGTAAAGTATCTTTGGTAGGAATTACTTCGAGCAATTTTAGATACCGTGGTGGATTAAAAAAGTGGGTTCCCAAAAAATGTTTTTTAAATCCATCAGATAATCCCTCTGCTATTGATGTTACCGGGATTCCCGATGTGTTTGTACTTATTATCGCATTCTGAGGACGAATAGAATCAATACGCGTCATCAAATCACGTTTAATTTTCAGATTTTCAATGATCGCTTCGATGACCCAGTCTGCTTCTTTTATAACTTCAAAATCATCCTCTAAATTACCAACCGAAACAAGGGCTGGAAAATCTGAGCTAAAAAAGCTTGCCGGTCTAGATTTAATTGCACGATCTAATCCCTGCTGTACGATCCGGTTTCGAACAGCCTTATCCTGAATACTTAAACCCCTCTGCTCTTCTTCTGGTAAAAGTTTATTCGGAACGATGTCAAGTAAAGTTACAGGAACACCCGCATTCGCTAGATGCGCAGCAACTGCAGCTCCCATCGTCCCTGAACCAATTACCACAGCTTGATGAAATTTGTATTTCATGATTCCTCCTTGGTAATAATTCGACTAATTGATCCAGATTTTTATCGTTGGTATATCACCTTATGATCAAAATACTCCTCGTATCGTAAACATTTACCTTAAATCACGACCGCTATATCCCAATATATTTCTGGCTACGATGAGGCGGTTAATCTGTCCTGTGCCTTCATAGATATCACTAATTTTGGCATCACGGAACCACTTTTCCAGAAGCAGGTCTTGGCTACAGCCCATTGGACCCATGATCTCTACCGCCCTTTGGGTGATTTTCGTGACCACATCTCCTCCGCGTACCTTAGACATTGAAGCTTCAAGCGGATTCGATTTCCGATTATCCGCCATCCATACCGCTTTGATCACTAATAACCAGGCTGAACGAAGCATCACTTCCATATCGATGACTTCCGTCTCTATGTAGGTAAGTTTTTGTCGAGGTAGGCCATATCGGATAGTGATGCCTTCCTGTGCGAGCAGCTCCTTGAGAAGTTCGAGTGTTGCGCGAGCTACTCCTACCGCTGTTGCTCCAATTAGGGGTCTGGTTGCATCGAAAGTCGCCATAGCGCCTTTAAATCCTGTGGTGGTTTTTTCTTGGACAACCGCAGGACTCCCAAGGATATTTTCAAATGGGACCCGGCAATCCTGTAATACCAGAGAAGCAGTATCACTGGCACGGATTCCCAGCTTATGTTCTAGCTTGGTAACCTTAATCCCAGGGGTGCCCGCCTCAACCACAAATGGCCGCATACCTGCTCGACCCGCAGAAGGATCAATTGTCGCCCATACCACTACCAAGCCATTTCCCTCTTCTAAGGATTTCTGGCCTCCAGTAACAAATATCTTTTCACCGTTTAAAATCCATTGATTATTTTCCTTATCTAAAACTGCAGTGGTTCGAATTGCCGATGTGTCTGATCCGGCTTGCGATTCAGTCATTGCCATGGCACCAAATGCAGGTTTCTCTTCAATAAATCGTGCTAGGAATTTAGCATTTTGCTCCGGCGTACCATTCGATTGGACAGCAGCAGCTCCAAGACCTCCTCCTGGAGTGCAGAGATAGATCCCCACGTCTCCCCAGGAAAGCATTTCCAACATAAATGCCAAGCATCTGGTACCCAATCCGTGGTCTTTCTTTGCCCTCCGCATCTTTCTTTGGTGCTTCTTTTGGCGCAAGCCGACACCAGCCCCCGTCGTTTCTTGCCATATGCATAAAATTAATGATAATCCCACGGTATCTCGTGTTCATGTTCATCAAAATACCGTGAAACAGGTCGCATCATGTTCTCAGCGACGGTTTTCAATACAAAGCTTCTGTTGGCAATTGGTTTAGGTGCTTCAAACTCAATCATTTTCTCATCTCCTAGTACAAACAGATGTCAATTTGATATAAGCCTAGATTATTGTCATTCCAGTGAGCATGGAGAAACATCGACCCTCACGCATCCATTTTTCAACCGGGTGCTCACGAATATATCCATGACCTCCTAGTATCTGTACAGCGCGATCGGTAACCATCATCGCCATATCAGTCGCACCGGTACAAGCCAAGATAAGCTTCTTTGTAAGCATCTTCTTTTCCCGTATCCAACATCCACGCAGCTTCCCAGGTAAGAATGCGGATTGCTTCTAATTCTGTTGCCATTTCTGCCAGCATAAAAGCAATCGATTGCTTTTGAGCAACTTTCATCCCAAAAACATCTCTATCCTTGGCATATTCAATTGCATATTCCAGGGCAGCCTTGGAAACTCCTATTGCCATTGCAGCAGTAGCTAACCAGTAGGAAGTAAGGATGGGTGCGAAATTATGGCCATTTACACCTCCCAATCGATTCGCACTTGAGATATTTACATCATTAAATTTCACTGTGAAAAGTGGAAGTGCATTTATCCCAAGCAATTTTTGACGTGCACCAATTTGTAATGCCCGGGGTGCCAATGGGAATTATGAAGCCTTGGGATTGCCCATTTAATGATCCAAACACCATCATCGATTTTGCCTCATTTGCGAAAGGTACATATGACTTCTCCCCTGTAATTATTATTCTATCTCCGTCTAGTTTCGCGATTGTTGACAATTCATTTGGATCATAATCGTATTTTGGTTCTATAATAGCTGCACAGCAGGGAGACCAATCACCTTCTACGATGGGTGGTAGGAATTCCAGCTTCTGTTCTTCACTACCAGCTAACAGGATCGGAATTGCAAATGAACCAGGTGTCATAATTGACAATGATCCAGCCAGGTCACCCCAAGCCATTTCTTCCGCAGCCAAAACACCAGTTACCGCTGAGTGCTCTCCAAATCCTCCATAAGTTTCAGGAGTAGACGCCTGTAAAACTCCTAATTCCCATCCTTTCTTAATCAAATTTAGAGGCAGTTGACCTTCTTCATCTGCATCGTGCGATGCAGGACGAAGGTTGCTACGAGCAAAACGAGCAACGGTGTCAATTAACATTTTCTGCTCTTCTGTTGGCTCAAATGAATACATGGAACTCCTCCTTTGTATCTACTTTTTCATATTTTAATTATCTTATTGTCGACTGTATGATATTGGATCGGTCCAAATTTAGAATTCTCTTCCATCTCTTTTATATTTATGATCTCCAAAAATCCTCTTTGATAAAGATATTCAACATGTGCGCCTGCTTCTTCAAGGGCTAATAATATGGTATAGCCCTGCACTTTTCCAAATAAATACTTAGAAATATCAGCAACCGTATGAGGTTCATTTAGAAAATTTAAAACTTGTTTTAATCTACCCTTGTGAACTGAACGGATTTCAACAATTCTTTCTTTTAGAGAAAGGATTGGGTCTTCATGCCCTCCCAGTGTTATTTTCACGTGCTTAGCTAATGGTCGAATTAACTCCAAGGATTTTAAATATGTGTCTAGCCCAGTGGAAAGTGTGATTTGTTGTGGGGATTGATGTGGACTTGTTTCTTTAAGGATATGGTCTCCACTAAAAAGAACATCATGAAGGAGGATGATCACATGTCCGGCACAATGCCCGGGTACATGGATAAATTTGAACGGTCCCAACTTCATTCCCATGGCTTCGTAAGTTAAATCAACATTTAGTGATTGGAAAACAGTTTTAGTGATTTTATACATCTCAAGTAGATTTGATCGTTGTTCGGTTATTATTCCAGCTTCTATTAAAAATTCCTCCAAACGGTGTGCAGCCATATATAACCGTTCGCTATGGTTGGATACAATCCTCCGATCCATTTCGTGGATACAAATTTTCGCATCAGATCGTTTCTTTATGAAGTTCAGCCCTCCATAATGGTCAATGTGCCCATGGGTAATGAATATATGTGTTAAATTCTTAAGGCTACAGTCATCTCCACGAATGTTGCTTATCTCATCTAAGCCTAGTTCGAGATCATGGTTTGATGTACCAAATCCTGAGCCAGTATCGACAAGAACACGATATTTATCCATTACTATCAGATAGGAATTGCCCACCAAACCTGGGAATTCATTCAAAATTATGCGATAAATTAAGGCACCACCAGCGGTTTGATAGGAATTCATTTATTGAACCATTAATCCCTGCAATAACAGGTCCGCAAATAGATTTGCAATTTCTGTTGACGAGCGGGGTCCATCCCTTCGATACCACATGACAGTCCAGTTCATCACCCCTAATATCGCTCTTCCAGTTAACGATGGATCTATTTCGTTGAAAACACCCGCTTCCTTACCTTCCACAATTAGATCTCGCCATAATCGTTCAAATTTTTCCCTCCGTGAAGCATGCTGAATTTTTAGTTCAGGTTCCAATGACCGGAGCTCAAACAACAGAACGGCAGATAGATTTTGATTTTCTGCGATAGTTTGAAGGTAAGAAACCATAGCCTGGCGTAATTTTTCGCTTGGTGATAATGGCTGTGAAAGAACCTCTTCAAGCTTGCGATTTATCAAGTCAAGTGCATGATCGATAAGTGCGGCAAGGATTTCTTGTTTGCTACTAAAATGATGGTACAGACTTGCTTTTTGTAAGTGTACAGACTCGGCGATATCTTGCATTGATGTGGCATGATATCCTTTTTCACCGAATATACGTGCAGCAGCCTCTAAAATACCTTCTCGAGTCAACCCGATACCTCCCTACCGAATGTTCGGTAGGGATAGGATATCAAATTTATCTTCGAATGTCAAGTAAATTGACCTATTCAGGGGGTCGGTATTTTAAAACCAGGGTCTTGATCAGATAAATATTCTTGAAAAACAACCATCGGATCAATATTCCTGAAATCTCCGCTTGTTCTCCACCACTTGTAATTTTCCATTTCCTCAATGCTGGCACTAGTATCATAAAATGCCATATTTTTAAACCTCACTCCTGAGGGACCAATTCGAGTTCTCAAGGTGTAGGTGCGGGTTTACAATATCGTACCCACTTACTCCGACAGTTCCGAGTTCCTGACCACACATGACCGCATCTCCTAATCCTACAAATGGCGATTGACCCATATGTGCATATAAACTGTACAACGATTCCCCCGCGGTAATATTGTATTGCTCAATTAATCCTTTCGTTAATTTTGTTGGGATTGTTTCAATAATCACCATGTTCCCATATGGAAGTCTATCATTTATTGAAGCAGCAACTACGCCTGGCAGTATTGCTTGAATAATTTCACCATCTATAGACAACCTTTCGCCTCTACGATAATAAGCAAAATCAACCCCATGATGTAGATCCTCACGCCCTACCGGCGGTGAACCAAACGGGTTTGTAATGATTTCCCATAATGATGTGATTGTCTCATCCTTTAACGGAGAACACATAGTTATTGGTATCTCAGTCTGGGTTGGGCTTTTTGTCGGTGTATGGTTTGTAGGTGATATGGATGGATCAGATGTGCTTTTCGTTGGTTCAACTGTCACGATTGTTGCCTTGTCAGTGCTTTGATTCTGAACTTCAGTGGTCATCAATGTTGAGACAGGCATGGCTTGCTGTGGTTCTTCACTTAAACGATCAACAGCTGATCCCCTGCAAGCAGGTAAGAGCAACAAAAAAAATATAACACAACAATAAACAAAGTATTCTACTCATTAAGGATATTATACATTCGTGTTAGGATATATTCTCAATCAAGGGGTTGCCAGAACAGTCTGATCGCGCTATAATCTGCCCGCAATTTACATTATCGGGGCGTAGCGCAGTCCGGCTAACGCGCTTGCATGGGGTGCAAGAGGTCCCGGGTTCAACTCCCGGCGCCCCGACTAAAAAACACTTTCTTTAAGAAAACTAAATCCAAGTGGGTGGGAAATACTCAGTGAATAATTATCATCACATTACCCTCCCTCTCCTTTTTTCTGATATAAACATATGAATACTATTAATATTTATGCTATTAAGTATTTTTCTATTTAATATAATTGTTTGGAAGAGAGTTCATCGCTACTATAAAGTAGAATATTAATATTAAATAATTATTCTTTCATGAAACATCATGCAGAAGTTCAGTGTGGTAATAATATTAATAAATATTGCATTGACCCGAATTTTTATGTATACTGAAAATATCTATAAGGTTCGAAATAATTTATAACAATTGTTGGACATATACGAATTTGAGCAACCTAAGAAATTTGGCATAATAGTGCTTACCTGGTTATGCATTGCTAATAATTTCTATCGGAAGTAAAAATAATAGGAGGAAATTTTGTCCGACATTAATAATCAAATGCAAAAGATCGCCGATTATGCCATAAAATCAGCTAAAGATAAATATGGACAAGAATTAGACTTTTCGGAAAAAAGTATCGGTAAATTAGATATTATATTAAGGCAAATAAATAGCAATTTCGCGAATCTTGCCAAGAACGATGAGACAAATAAAGCAATTAGTGACACTGCAGTTATTTGGGGTAGCTACCTTGGAGAGTATATGTGCAGGAAGTGGGGTGGCATATGGATTCTTAAAGGTTCAGAACGACTTGTTTCGATATTAAGTATCGAGTTTACTCCGATCAGTTTCATATATCAGAAGATAACGAGTCACCCGGAATATAGTGTTGAAATTTATCTTTTTGAAACAAAAAAGGTAATATATTTATCGGTTATTAATCCTAAGCCAACGCAAACTCTTGTGGAAGATGTGAAACAGCCTGAAAAAGAAATATTGGCTTCAAATTCTGAAAAGCAAGTATCCATTACGAAACGTTCATTACTCTATCTCGTGGTTATCGGAGTAATTTTAATTTTTATATTTTCATGTTATTTTGAATTTATATCTATACGAAAAGGCGGTTTAGCTGCATTTACCTTGCTTGCTACAAAAACAAATCCAACACCAACATCAATAGTCGAAATAAATACAGCAACAGCAATCACCTATATTAAAGATACTCAGATTCCTACCGTGACAACATTGCCAACGTACACTCCAAAACCAACACATACTTTACCTCCAACCTATACGCCACTCCCCACATCCACAAATATACCGACATTTACACCAACCGAAACACAAACGCTAACGCCCACACGAACACGCGTTCCAACTTCCACTCCAGTTATTCCTACCGATACAAGAGTTCCTCCAACCGAAAAACCCGCGCCAACTCCTACAATTGCAGAACCAGTTGTACTCGAATCTTGCGATATTGACCCGTCCTCCGTACCCGTTAATACGAATGTGAACTTAAGATTTATTGTTCATTTCTCCACACATATTCCTGGTTATGGTTTCGATACTTCATTCGATCCCGATTATCCAGAACAAAGCGGTTGTAGTGGTGTTGATGGTAATGGTGATGGTGTGGCATATTGTGGTGGTTCATCAGGGATGTTACCCGAATCAGCCTCTGTAGATGTTACGTTTAGTTCATCAGTAGGTGAATGTGTCGCAAGTTACAGTTCCCGGTAGTCTTTGTAACCGCTATTGAAGCAAATCAACAATATAAGTGTTTTGAAAGAAGTCGATCTGGTAATCTTATTATATCTCTATAGATAACCAAGATGAATTGATATAAAAGTACTAGGTTTTACAATGATCAACATTTTATTAATATTGCTCATATGAACTCAAAACATTATTGCTATTTAACTAAATTAGGTATATATTATATAAAGTCACATCACATTATTTGTTTCTGGGGTTAACTATGCGAATTCGGACAATTATTCCAATTATTTTTTTCTTTTTTGCAGTTACCGTATCATCATTGTATGTGGCTTTATTTGGTATTCAGAATGTACCAATAGATAAGTTCTGGGATTTAAGGTTGCTTGTCAAACCGCCAGTACTTTCTCCTATCAGTAACCCTGATGGTGATGGAGATTATTATGTCATCTGGGGTGACGTATCAGGTGAAACTGGCTATTTATTAGAAGAAGCTGACAATCCAGGTTTCATCGGCGCGATCACCAATACCCTTGGAGCGAATGTTGTTCAATACCATGTTGTTGGTCAAGAGCTAGGAGCATGGTACTACCGTGTACTAGCAACCAATCCTGGGGGAAACACTGCATGGTCAAACACAGAGTGGGTAATCGTTGACCTGACACCTCCAGATGCCCCAATCCTTAATCCCATCAGTAACATAGATGGAAATGGAGCTTACTTGGTTGATTGGAGTGATACAACCACAACCACAGGTTATAGACTTGAAGAAGACGATAACTATGGATTTGCATCACCATCACTTGTCTATGAAGGAGCAACTAGCCAGGCACCGATCACCGGTCACCAGGGAGGAATTTGGTATTATCGAGTACTAGCTGGAAATTCCAGTGGAGAAAGCCCATGGTCTAATACTGAGCAAGTGATTGTATTCCCTGTAGCACCTGTTCTAGCAGCTATCAGCAATCCAGGCAGTGATGGAGATTATCTTGTCAATTGGAGCGATGTAATCGATTCCAATAACTACCGACTTGAAGAAGATGACAATAGCGGATTCACATCACCGATATTACGATTTGAAGGTACCGATAGCCAGTACCAAATCAATAACCAACAGGGTGGAACTTGGTATTATCGTGTTCTAGCAAGTATTTCTGGGGAAGATAGCCCATGGTCGAATAATGAATCAGCAAGTGTCGTCCCAGTTCCCGAGGGAGCTCCTGTTCTTTCCCCGATTAGCAATCCTGATGGAGATGGAAATTACATTGTTTCCTGGAGCGAGGTTATCGATGCAACCAGCTATCAACTCGAAGAAGATGATAATGCCGAGTTTGCGTCACCGACGTCGCTTTGTATAGGTACCGAGAGACAATGCGTGATTACAAACCAACCAGGGGGTACATGGTATTATCGTGTGCTTGCCAGTGTTTCAGGCGAAGATACCCCTTGGTCGAATACCGAATCAGCGAAAGTATTCCTTGCTGCGCCGGTACTAAGCGACATAGTCAACCCTGGAGGAGATGGAGATTACCTGCTGGATTGGACCGATGTGCCCGAGACAAATAATTACAGACTCGAAGAAGACGACAATTCGGGATTCACATCACCCTTGCTACGTTATGAGGGTGGAAATAGTCAATTCCAGATAAACAACCAAAAGGGTGGTCAATGGTTCTATCGGGTATTAGCCAGTAATAACGGGGGAGATAGTCCTTGGTCGGTTACAAAATCTACGCTAGTTGTTCTTGATACTCCAGTATTATTCCCGGTGAATAATCCCGATGGTGATGGAAATTATCCGGTTGATTGGAGTGATGTGTTTGGAGCTTCATTCTTCCAACTAGAAGAAGATGATAACTCCATCTTTAGTTCACCAACCCTGCGTTATGAAGGTGGCGCAAGTCTTTACCAAATCAATAGTCAGTCGAGTGGTATATGGTTCTATCGTGTGCGAGCTGGTAATGCTGGAGAATATAGCCCATGGTCGAATTACA
The DNA here is from genome assembly GCA_963777935.1 of uncultured Chloroflexia bacterium. Taxonomy (GTDB): domain Bacteria; phylum Chloroflexota; class Anaerolineae; order Anaerolineales; family UBA4823; genus FEB-25. The sequence goes on along the minus strand of CAVZSL010000002.1, from coordinate 711,970 downwards.
AGATTGTAAAAGTGGTACCCCAAACACCGACCCTTTACGCAATAGTCAACTCTGATGGAGATGGTAATTACTTAGTCGATTGGAGTGATGTGCCCGGTGTCGAAGTTTATCGGCTCGAAGAAGCCAACAACCCAAGTTTTACTAATCCAATAATTCGTTACACCGGAAGTGACAGTCAATATCAGATCAATGGTCAACCTCTTGGATTGTGGTATTACCGAGTCCAAGCAAGTAATGCAGCTGGGGATAGCCTATGGTCCAATGTTGAGACAGCGAATGTTGTTGCTGATACACCAACACCAACCTCAACACAAACTCCTACCGGAACGTCTACCCCCACTTCGACAGGAACAACTACGTCCACAATTACCCCTACCCCATCTGAGACCCCAACGAAAACAATGACGCCCACTCCATCTGAAACACCTACCAATACACCCTCATTTACCCCGACAGCTTCATCTACCGGTACATTTACTCCAACTCCAACAGCTTCATCTACTGGTACATTTACTCCAACTCCAACAGCTTCATCTACTGGTACATTTACACCATCTCCAACGGCAACCACCACGGGATCTTCTACGCCTACCCCAACAGTAACATCTACGGGATCATCTACGCCGAGCCTCACAGCAACCTCAACCAGTTCATCTACACCTAGCCCAACTGCAACACCTACCTTCACACAGACACCTACGGGTACGAGCACATTTACACCTACATCGACTAACACACCTACGCCGACACCAACTCTGCCTCCGTCTGTTATTTATGTTTATCTACCCATTGTTAATAGACCTATGCCTGCTGGCGTTCATGTCTATCCAGTGAGTTACTCTTACACATCCCATAATACTCTTTTTATTATTGGTGAAGTTCTGAACAACACCACCAATCCAATAACTTGGGTTAAGGTTGTTGCAAATCTTTTTGATGCAGATGACAAATTTATAGGAACGGGTAATAACTATATGTGGCCTGTTGACCTGCCTGCCCTAGAAAAAGGGTGTTTTAATATTCAAATTGATTATGAGACTGAGCCGCCACCCGGGTCGTATTATCAATTCCAAGATTTAACATACAACGCAAGTAATACAAGCCCAGGTCTTAATATAATTAATAATATTGGTATACTCACTGGTGATAACGGATATAGAATTACTGGTCAGGCTCGTAACAGTGGTAACCAACGCTCCAACAATGTCGGTGTGAGCGGCACATTGTATAACGTATCAGGTGTTCCTGTTGGTTGTGAAAATGCCTTCGTAGAAAGCAGAGATTTACTACCTGGTCAGACAAGCTCTTTTCAGATAGATTTCTTAAGATATTATCGCGATTATCAGGATGTTAACAATTATAAACTACGAATAGCTGGGGATCTGCCCTAAGCATTAGTTCAGAAATTGATACATATTTCCAAATTTGGATAGCGCCCTAAGCACGATTGTGTTTTTAAGGGCGTTAGTGTTAATTTATTTTTTTTACCAAATAAAATACTGAACTAATAACTTCGTAATATTATTGGTGTAACATTCTTTCGGTAAACTACTCGATCTCATCAAAAGTGTGGGTCAGAATTATCCTTAAGGTTACCAAAACCTGAAAAGGAGACTGAAATGGCTCACCAAAATGATTATACCCTCAGTGAATTGGCAGAAAAAGGATTGGAAGCTGTCTCCGAATTGATATATATTTTGATTAATAATGTCATGCAGGTAGAAAGATCCAATATCTATAGGTAGGAGAATACAAGCGGTCTTAAGTTAGAAATAGCTTTACAAACGGGTACAAATCAAAAACTGTCAAAACTCACATGGGTGAAATCACCTCGTCCGTGCCACAAGTACGAGAAGGTGGTTTTTACCTGACTATGTTGTTATCTTATATAAAAGTATATTGCGTAGACACGAATTTATATGTATACTGGAAATAACAATATAAATCGAAATGTTTTATTGGAACAAATAATAATTGAGGAATAAAATATATTTGCGTATTATCGTAATAATCTGGTTATGATTTTTCAAAAATATCTATTGTTAATGAAAATAACTGGAGGAAATTTTGTCCGACATTAGTTATCAGATGCAAAATATCGCTGATTATGCAATAAATTCAGCGAAAGATAAATTTGGACAAGAATTAGACTTTTCAGAGCAAAGTATCGGTAACTTAGATAACATATTAAGCCAAATATATAGCAATTTCTCAGGACTTCCCAAGAACGATGAGACCAATAAAGCGATAAGTGATACTGCATTTATTTGGGGTAGCTACCTTGGAGAGTATATGTGCAGGAAGTGGGGTGGTACATGGATGCTTAAAGGGGAAGAACGACTCGTTTCCATATCAACTATAGAGTTTACTCCCATCAGCTTCATATATCAAAAGTTAACGAGTCACCCAGAATATAGTGTGGAAATTTATCTTTTTGAAACAAAAAAAATAATATATTTATCAGTAATTAATCCGCTGCCTTCGCAATCAATGCCAAATCAAATTGGTCAACCTGAAAGGGAAATGCCTGTTTCTGTTATACAATCCACAAGAAAAGTGGTGCTTGATAAACGTTTTCTTGCAATTCCAGCAGCTCTTGTAGTAATATTTTTTATCATTTTTTCATCTTATATTGGATATGTTAATATTAATAAAGGCAAAATTACAGCATTTGGTTTATTTGCATCCAACAAGAGTGAAACTGCAGAATTACCAACGGAAACGGCTTCGGCAACCGCAACCCCATATTCTACAGAACCTCAGATTCCAACAATGACAACATTGCCAACTTACACTCCAAAACCAACATATACTTTACCTGCAACCTACACACCATTCCCCACATCCACAAAAAAACCGACATTGACACCTTCGATAACACCGACGCCATTACCAACACGAACTCGTACGCCAACATCTAAACCATTTATTCCTACTGATACAAAAATTCCTCCCACTGAAAAACCCGCTCCAACTCCAACATTCCCTGAACCCGTCGTACTCGAATCTTGTGATATTGATCCATCTGCTGTACCGATTAATATCAATGCGAGTATAAGATTTATTGTCCATTTCTCAGGACATTCCGCCGGTTACGGATTTGATACAACTTTGGATCCAGACGGTTTTACAGGGCAAAGTGGTTGTAGTGGTGTTGACAACGACGGTGATGGTCGGGCTTATTGTAATGGTTCATCGGGTGAGTTACCCGTATCAACAACCGTATTCGTCACTTTTAGCTCGTCAGCAGGAGAATGTGTGACAAGTTACAGTTCGCAGTAGGCGTGCAATTTTATACAATAAATCTGCGGATATTTTGAATAGTTCTATGTATATAGCAAAGGGTAATAAATTGATTTCTTATTGTATTACTGTTTTTTTAGGTATATATTATTTAATTCTATCTAAATTATGTCATAACTGGTGTTAATTATGCGAATAAACTCTATAATTCTCTTATTATTATTTTTCATTTTCGCCATATCTGCTCCGGTGGGTTTTATAGCTTTATCTGGAATACAAAGCGCTTTTACGGAGAAGAGCCATAGTGACCTGGTCAATAACGCAAGCAACATGACGTTTGTAAGTCACATGAGCACAAACGATAATGCTGAGATTATAAATCGTCAGTTTGGAAGCTTGGAATCCAATTCGGAGATGACACATCCAACTGATTCCTCGATTAACCAGCTACCTATTTTAAGTCTTACCAAGATCGCAACGGAAGCCGACTTCGATGCAGTGAATGATGTGCTCCACTACACCATCATAGCCACCAATGACGGTGATGTAACCCTGCCTGCGGTCACCGTGACCGACCCGCTGGTCAGCAACCTGACTTGCACCCCTGCCAACGGCTCTGCACTCGCTGTCGGTGAATCCCTGGACTGCTCCGCCACTCATACCGTCACCCAGGCTGATCTTGATGCCGGTCACTGGGCTAACACGGCTTGCGTAGATGATGGCGAAGGGGGAGCGGCACAAGTTTGCGCTTCTGAAGATGTCCCGGCTGTCCTGATCCCACTCCTGTCCATCACCAAGGTCGCAACGGAAGCCGACTTCGATGCAGTGAATGATGTGATCCACTACACCATCATAGCCACCAATGTAGGCAATGTGACCCTGCCTGCAGTCACCGTGACCGACCCGCTGGTAAGCAACCTGACTTGCACCCCGGCCAACGATTCCGCACTCGCTCCGATGAATCCCTGGACTGCTCCGCCACTCATACCGTTACCCAGGCTGACCTGAATGCCGGTCACTGGGCTAACACGGCTTGCGTAGATGATGGCGCAGGGGGAGCAGCACAAGTTTGCGCTCCTGAAGATGTCCCGGCTGTCCAGAACCCGCTCCTGGCCATCACCAAGGTCGCAACGGAAGCCAACTTCGATGCACTGGGTGATGTGATCCACTACACCATCATAGCCACCAATGTCGGCAATGTGACCCTGCCTGTGGTCACCGTGACCGACCCGCTGGTCAGCAACCTGACTTGCACCCCGGCCAACGGCTCCGCACTCGCTGTCGGTGCATCCCTGGACTGCTCCGCCACTCATACCGTTACCCAGGCTGACCTGAATGCCGGTCACTGGGCTAACACGGCTTGCGTAGATGATGGCGCAGGGGGAGCAACACAAGTTTGCGCTCCTGAAGATGTCCCGGCTGTCTTGAACCCGCTCCTGGCCATCACCAAGGTCGCAACGGAAGCCAACTTCGATGCAGTGGGTGATGTGATCCACTACACCATCATAGCCACCAATGTAGGCAATGTGACCCTGCCTGTGGTCACCGTGACCGACCCGCTGGTCAGCAACCTGACTTGCACCCCGGCCAACGGTTCCGCACTCGCTCCGACTGCATCCCTGGACTGCTCCGCCACTCATACCGTTACCCAGGCTGACCTGAATGCCGGTCACTGGGCTAACACGGCTTGCGTGGATGATGGCGCAGGGGGAGCTAGCACAAGTTTGCGCTCCTGAAGATGTCCCGGCTGTCCTGAACCCGCTCCTGGCCATCATCAAGGTCGCAACGGAAGCCAACTTCGATGCAGTGGGTGATGTGATCCACTACACCATCGTGGCCACCAATGTAGGCAATGTGACCCTGCCTGTGGTCACCGTGACCGACCCGCTGGTCAACAACCTGATTTGCATCCCGGCTAACGGCTCTGCACTCGCGGTCGGTGCATCCCTGGACTGCTCCGCCACTCATACCGTTACCCAGGCTGACCTGAATGCCGGTCACTGGGCTAACACGGCTTGCGTGGATGATGGCGCAGGGGGAGCTACACAAGTTTGCGCTCCTGAAGATGTCCCGGCTGTCCAGAACCGACTCCTGGCCATCACCAAGGTCGCAACGGAAGCCAACTTCGATGCAGTGGGTGATGTGATCCACTACACCATCATAGCCACCAATGTAGGCAATGTGACCCTGCCTGTGGTCACCGTGACCGACCCGCTGGTCAGCAACCTGACTTGCACCCCGGCCAACGGTTCCGCACTCGCTCCGACTGCATCCCTGAATTGCTCCGCCACTCATACCGTTACCCAGGCTGACCTGAATGCCGGTCACTGGGCTAACACGGCCTGCGTGGATGATGGCGCAGGGGGAGCTACACAAGTTTGCGCTCCTGAAGATGTCCCGGCTGTCCAGAACCGACTCCTGTCCATCACCAAGGTCGCAACGGAAGCCAACTTCGATGCAGTGAATGATGTGATCCACTACACCATCATAGCCACCAATGTCGGCAATGTGACCCTGCCTGCGGTCACCGTGACCGACCCGCTGGTCAGCAACCTGATTTGCACCCCGGCCAACGGCTCAGCACGCGCTCCTGGTGCATCCCTGAACTGCACCGCCACTCATACCGTTACCCAGGCTGACCTGAATGCCGGTCACTGGGCTAACACGGCTTGCGTGGATGATGGCGCAGGGGGAGCTACACAAGTTTGCGCTCCTGAAGATGTCCCGGCTGTCCAAAACCGACTCCTGTCCATCACCAAGGTCGCAACGGAAGCCAACTTCGATGCACTGGGTGATGTGATCCACTACACCATCGTGGCCACCAATGTAGGCAATGTGACCCTGCCTGTGGTCACCGTGACCGACCCGCTGGTCAGTGACCTTATTTGCATCCCGGCCAACGGCTCAGCACGCGCTCCTGGTGCATCCCTGAACTGCACCGCCACTCATACCGTTACCCAGGCTGACCTGAATGCCGGTCACTGGGCTAACACGGCTTGCGTGGATGATGGCGCAGGGGGAGCTACACAAGTTTGCGCTCCTGAAGATGTCCCGGCTGTCCAGAACCCTGCCCTGGCCTTATCAAAGACTGCCTCACCGACGGTATACGATTATGAAGGTCAGGTAATCAGCTACAGCTATGTGATCACGAACACCGGGAACGTGACCATTAGTGCACCTTTCACAGTGGTTGATAACAAAACCACGAATGAAACCTGCCCATCACCACCAACTTTCCTGCTTCCATCACAGTTCATCACCTGTTCCGCCAGCTACACAATTAAGAAAAGTGACATGACGAACGGGACGGTGACCAATGTCGCCAATGCAACAGGCAAGTTTGGTGCGTCAACGATCACTTCGAACACCGATACCGTGACAGTTATCGCCTCGCATATCCTTACATACAACTTCTTACCCATTGTACTGTTACCATATCCCCCTGAAGTCCAGGTCTTGCCGGTTAGTTTCAATTATGAATCCCATGGAAAACTATATATTATTGGTGAAGTTCTGAACAACACCACCAATCCAATAACTTGGGTTAAGGTTGTTGCAAATCTTTTTGATGCAGATGACAAACTTTTAGGAACGGCTAATAACTTTATGTGGCCTGTTGACCTGCCTGCCCTAGAAAAAGGGTGCTTTAAAATTTCCATGCCCATACCCATACCACCAAGTATCTGGTCGTATTATCAATTCGAAAGTTTGACCTACGATATAAGTAATACAAGCCCAGGGCTCTCTATAATCAACAATATTGGCTCACTGAACCCTGATCAAAGTTATACAATTACCGGTCAGGTTCGGAACAACGGGAATCAGCGCTCGAACGATGTGAGTGTGAGTGGCACTTTGTATAACATCCACGGTGAACCAGTGGGTTGTGAGCTTTCTTTAGTGGCAAGCACAGATTTAAACCCAGGTCAGGTAAGCTCATTTCAGATTAGACTACATCAATTATTATCGCACTTATGAAGACGTGAACAGTTATAAATTGCGAGTAGCTGGTGACCTGCCTTAAATCGTAAACCAGTCTAATAAGTCTGTTTTTGGAGCAAATCCGTGATTTGCACATGGTTGTCATTCTGCTCCTCTATAATGACTCAGAATACCTTGTCATAGTTATCAATACATTATTCACTCTATCACGCATATAACCAAAATAAATCTCAATATGCAAGTGATAATCCGAGGAGTGCCTATGCTAACGGTGCAGTTGCTCGAAATTCAATCCAATCATAAAATTAATAGGTTTCGATAAGAACATTTGAGTAGATATTCATAAACTTATTTTATTTTAATTTGAAAAAGTGAGGCGTCAGTGAAAATTTACATCGGAAATGGTTTTCTTAATTATGAGATTCTTGGCAGTGGTATGCCTGTATTATTTATTCATGGCTATCCGTTATCGGGAAAAATCTGGGATCCACAGATGAATACTCTATCAAATCATGCATCATTGATCACGATCGATCTTCGCGGTCATGGGGAATCTTACCCATACGAAGGGTCCTATTCGATGGACCTGCTCGCAAGTGACTGTAAGGCATTATTAGATGAACTGAACATACGAGAAAAAGTTGTGGTTTGTGGTCTATCGATGGGTGGATATGTGGCAATGGCGATGTACCGTAATTTTCCTGGAATATTTAAAGGCATGATATTAACTTCCACTCGATCAGGACCTGATTCTCCAGAAGTAAAAAATAACCGAAATATTGCTATAAATCAGGCTTATCAATATGGAGCAAACTATATCGCTGAATGTCCATGCTTCTAAAGCTATTTTCACCAGCAACACAGACAAATAATCCTAACTTATTGAATATGATCCATGGCGTGATCGCAAATACATCCGTTCAAGGAATCGTTGGTGCATTGCAAGGGATGAGGGATCGGTCCGATTCAACACCTTTACTAACAAAAATCAGCTGTCCGGTAATAATTATCCATGGATTAGATGATCAATTAATCCCCTTAAAAGATGCCGAATTAATGGATCAACAGATACCAAATTCGCACCTACTGAAAATATCTAATGCCGGTCATTTGCCAAATCTTGAACAACCTGAAATATATAATCGGTTTGTCCAAGATTTCCTTCTCTCATTGAATTAATGTTTATAAAGCTGGTTCTCAACTATATATTGGTACACTCTCTCAGGGATAAAATAGCGATACTGCCTGCCATTTTTTATGCGTGATCTGATATCTGTACCTGATATATCTATATTCGGTGTCTTCAGGTAATGTAGTTTTTTCCTTAAACTTGGCATACCCAGATTAAGAACGCTTTCCTTAAATTCCTTTACTTGCCTGGACATAATTATTATCCCATTACAAAGATTGATAAAATCAATTGGTCGATGCCATTTCGGTATATCATTTAGTGAATCTGCACCCATCAAATAATATAGAGCATCCTCTGGCATTTGTTCGCGGAATAAAAACATTGTGTCAACTGCATAATGTGGTGGTGACCGATCAATATCTATTCTCGAAAGAACAAAACAAGGATTACCATCTACTGCTAATTCAACCATGCTTTGCCTGTAATTGACGGGTGTAATCTTTTGCTTTTGCTTATGAGGTGGAAATGGTGTCAAGACCCATAATATTTTATCCAGGCTAAGTTGCTCTAATGCTTCTGCAGCAAGTATTAGGTGACCAATATGTGGAGGATCGAATGTCCCACCAAAAATTCCAAGTTTCATATGCGCTTTTTCAATCTTTCCATTCCAATTCGTAGTCTCCGATTATTACAATTTCTCCTTCTTTCACCCCAGCTTTGCGTATATCTTTGTCAATTCCTAAGGTTTCCAATATCCTTTGAAATCTTCGAATAAATTCATCATTTTCCCAATAGGTCATAGCGGCAGCTCTTTCAATTGATTCTCCTATAATTCGCCATCCATTCGGCATTCGTTTGATCTCGTAAACACGTGGATCACTTCGTGGATGATAAATAGGCACTTTCAATTCATGAAAAACAGTTGGTGTATTGCTCAATAACTCCGCTACTTTGTATAATAACGATTTCAAATTGGATCCTGTCGCAGCTGATATTGGATATGTTGTTATTCCCTTTTTCTTAAAATCACTTTCGATTTTTATCCATTGCTCTTGTACTTCGGATAAATCCATTTTATTTACAGCAACTACCTGAGGTTTCTTAGATAGTTCTGGATCAAAAAGGGACAACTCAGTGTTGATCTGTACATAATCCAAAATTGGATTTTCTGAAAGACCATCTAACAAGTGAATTAGTACTCTTGTTCTTTGGATATGTCGAAGAAATTCAAAACCAAGACCCATTCCTTGATGCGCACCTTCAATCAAACCAGGGATATCTGCAAGCACCAGGGTAGTCTCATTATCCATTCTCGCCACTCCCAGGTTGGGTTCAACGGTGGTAAATGGATAATCGGCAATTTTTGGTTTTGCTTTTGTAACTGCTGCTAATAATGTTGATTTCCCAGCATTTGGAATACCGATGATTCCCACATCAGCTAATAATTTTAATTCTAGCTTTATCATTATTTCCTGACCAGGCTCACCTCTTTCAGCTACCCTTGGCGCTTGATCACGAGAATTTGCAAAACGAGCATTCCCCCTTCCACCTCTACCTCCTCGACAAAGTGTTAATTCCTGGTCTACATTCACCAGGTCAGCAATGATCTCACCAGTCTCATTGTTATAGATGACAGTACCTGGTGGAATATGAATTATCAGGTCTTCGGCTGAATGTCCAGTGCGATTATTCTTCCCTCCTCTTTCTCCATCTGAAGCAATGTACCTTTGATTATGATGAAATTTATATAAAGTATTCAAAGTTGGCAATACTTTTAATATCACATCACCACCCCGACCTCCATCACCACCATCTGGTCCACCTCTGGGAACATACTTCTCTCGGCGAAAATGGACTGCGCCATCCCCCCCTTTTCCAGATTTTATAGAAAGTGTTGCTTCATCAATAAACATTGATCTATACGTTTAATCCTTTTTCTTGAATGATTATACCATTCACGTTATTTTTTTCTTTTTGTACAATATTAGTTCAGTGATTGTCTCATACTTGTATTATAATTGTGGATAATTACACTATATAGATGTTATAAAATATCATGAATATTAATATTTAAAGGAGCTTTTATGGATGATAAATCTGTTCCCAATATCGTCGTCGGTAGATTGCCACTCTATTTGCGCACCCTGCAGCTTATGTTTCAGGAAGGCAGGAGGGTTACTTCGTCTCAAGAATTAGGCGAGAGGTTAGGGATATCAGCTGCTCAAATACGTAAAGACCTCTCCCAGTTTGGTGAATTCGGTAAACAAGGAACTGGATACAGTATCGATTTTCTAACCGATCAGCTCCGTCACATATTACATGTAAATAAAGTTTGGGACGTTGCTGTGGTTGGTATCGGTGATGTTGGACATGCGCTAGCACGATACCAAGGATTTTCAAATCGCGGATTTAGGATCGTCCTGTTATTTGATAATAATCCTCAAAAAATTGGCACACACGTGGATGAGTTTATCATTCAAGACTTATCAACACTGGTTTCGCAGATCGGATCTGCGGGTGTTCAAATCGCCATGCTTTCAGTCCCGGTCGACCAGGCTCAAATGGTTACAAATCTGCTTGTTGAAGCCGGTGTAAAGTCGATTTTAAATTATGCACCAATTAATATCTCTGTACCCCTAGGAGTGAGAGTTCAATACATTGATCCTGTATTGCATCTCCAAAGAATGACATACTACCTCGAATAATTAATAGATGAACTAATTCTTCCGGTTCATCTGTTAATGTGTCCAAAATTATACAGCTATCAAATTACGCTTTAATACGTCGTGCATTTTGATAGCCCGAGCCGCTCCTAGGACAATGCATGTAGTTGGATTATCTACCAGATATGCAGGTACTCCCAATTCTCTTGTAAATAATCGATCAATTCCTCGTAACAACGCCCCTCCACCACATAAAGCAATACCGCGGTCAATAATATCTGAAACTAATTCTGGTGGGGTCTTCTCAAGGACATGTCTGGCCGTTTCCACAATTGTGTGCAACGGCTCCTCAACCGCATCTATAATTTCTCCTGTTGTTATTGTAACTGGACGTGGTAATCCGGTGACTTGGTCTTGACCCTGGATTTCGACGCTTTGTTCTTCTTCTTGTGGTACTGCTGCGCCAATTTTTATCTTAATCTGCTCTGCAGTTAATTGACCAATAATTAATCCATACTTCTTGCGTATGTAACTCACAATTGCATCGTCCAGAGACGCGCCTCCAGCTCGTAATGTTTCTCCAGCGACTATTCCATACATGGCAATGACAGCCACCTGGGTTGTGCCACCACCGAGACAAAGGATTAAATTACCAGATGGAGTACCAATAGGTAAATCTACTCCTATTGCAGCAGCTAATGGTTGCTGAATTAATGCAACATCACGGCTTCCTGCCTGCAATGCAGCTTCATGAACCGCACGGCGTTCAACACTAGTAATACCGTTCGGGACTGTGATCATCACCTGGGGTCGAAAAAATTGCAATGGGCCGCTGAGCTTACGTAAAATATCGCGTAGGATGTATTCAGCTACTTCATAATCTGCAATAACACCATTTCTCAATGGACGGGTAACCTCAATCGAATCAGGTACCCTTCCAAGCATGTCCTGAGCTTCTTTTCCCCAAGACACCATCTTTTGCTCAGCAATGATAATAGCAGCAACAGTTGGTTCGTCAAGAATTAGCTGGTTACCTTCAGCAGCTCTGGTGTTATTCGTTCCAAGATCAATCCCTAGATCTTTTGAAAACATTGCCATTTTTTTATTTTTGGCTTTCTTCTCCCATACCTGGAAGGCGTATCCGTTGTCCTTTATATCGTTTTACTGCATCCAACCGAAGATTGGACCTGCGTAGGGCTGATTCTATCTTTAAATATGTATCTGTATCTGGAGGTAATCCCTGTTGCAAAATATCTTCAGCACGTCGTTTGGCAGCTTCAGCGCGACTAACATCAATTTCTAGTACATTCTCTGCAGCATCAGCCATAACAGTAATTAAATCTGGTTGAACCTCAATCACGCCACCCGCAATGGTAAAAATCTCCTCTTGTCCGTGATACCGCACGCGTAAAATACCATACTTTAATGTTGATAATAACGGTGCGTGGTTAGGTAATATACCCATCTCACCTTGACTCCCAGGAACAATGACCATATCAGCATCACCGGTATACACCTGACGATCTTGGGACACTATCTCACAACGAATGGACATGGCACACTTTCTGATTACGAATTTTTAGCGAGCTGATTCGCTTGTTCGACAACCTCGTCGATACCACCTACCATCATGAAAGCCTGCTCTGGAAGATCATCATGCTTTCCTTCAAGGATTTCCTTGAAGCCACGTACTGTCTCTCGCAATGATACATAACGACCGTCACGGCCAGTAAATACTTGTGCAACAAAAAAAGGCTGTGAAAAGAATCGCTCAATTTTTCGAGCTCGCGATACGATTAATTTATCATCTTCGCTTAGCTCATCAACTCCGAGAATTGCGATTATATCTTGTAAATCCTTATAACGTTGTAGAACACGCTGAACTTCACGAGCAGTGTTGTAGTGCTCCTCGCCAACAATTAATGGATCAAGGATTCGGGATGTTGATGTTAGTGGATCAACCGCTGGATAAATGCCTTTCTCTACAATGGATCTTTCCAAAGCGATCGTTGCATCCAGATGGGTAAAAGTCGCAACTGGGGCTGGATCTGAATAATCATCAGCAGGCACATAAACTGCCTGCATCGAGGTAATGGATCCATGCCGCGTGGATGTAATTCTTTCCTGAAGCTCACCCATTTCGGTAGCCAATGTCGGTTGATAACCAACAGCAGACGGCATACGACCCAATAAAGCTGAAACTTCTGATCCAGACATACTGAACCGGAATATATTGTCAATAAAAAGCAAAACATCTTTCCCTTCATCGCGGAAGTACTCAGCCATAGATAGCGCAGCTAATGCCACACGTAACCTTACTCCAGGTGGTTCGTTCATCTGGCCATAAACCATGACTGTATCTTTCATCACACCAGATTCAATCATCTCACGATATAACTGGGTTCCCTCCCTTGTCCTTTCTCCCACTCCAGCAAACACCGAGTTACCCTGGTGAACTGTCGCAATTGACCGGATTAATTCAGTAATAATGACTGTCTTACCTACACCCGCACCACCAAAAATGCCGGTTTTTCCACCGCGAGTGAATGGAGCAATCAGATCGATTACTTTTATCCCAGTTTCAAAAACCTCCACCCGGGTCGACTGTGCTTCAAAATTTGGTGCAGGTCTATGTATTGGATAATATTGCTCTGCTTCCACAGATGCTCCACCATCAATAGGTCGTCCTAATACATTAAAAACACGTCCCAAGGTTGATGGCCCAACAGGAACCTTGATCGGTGTTCCAAGTGAATATGCAGGAAGGTTCCGTTGTAAACCATCTGTAGAATCCATGGCGACACAGCGAACCCAATTTCCACCAAGATGCTTTTGAACCTCAAGCACCATGGGCAATTGACCTTCACGCGGTACTTCTAATGCATGATAGACTTCCGGAAGTTGACCAGATGGGAATTCGACATCAACGACTCCACCTAAAATTTGTACTACCTGGCCAGTTAATCTAGCCATGCTTACCTCCTAGGTACATTATTTCTATCATTTCGTTGCCAAGGCTTCAACACCACCAACAATATCTAAAATCTCACCGGTTATGCCTTGCTGACGTACTTTGTTGTATTCTAATTGTAGCGCATCAGCCAAATCAGTAGCACTATCGGTTGCATTCTTCATTGCAACCATACGGGCTGCATGCTCACTCGCCAATGATTCCATAATCGCTTGGTAAACCTGTAATGCGGTAAATCTTGGCACAATTTCATCTAATATTTCTTCTTCATTAGGCTCATAAATATAAGCTGCTGAAGCTTTTTGAACATGCTCAAATACTTCAACTCTTCCTTCGCCACCACCAATTTCCAATGGAAGTAGCAGTTTAATATCCGGAATCTGTTTGACCATATTTATAAAATCAGTGTAGACAAGGTAAACCCGATCTACATTTCCCGATAAAAATTCATCGACTGCCAGTCGTCCAATCGCGGAGACATCAGCAAATGTGGGGGCTGCAGGTAGGTGGCTGAATTCAGCAATAACTTTCTTTCTCCGCCTGGTCAACATATCTCTGCCTTTACGTCCAATCGCGATATAGGAGATAGGAACCTCACTTTTATTAAAACGCTGCAATGCAAAACGTACAATATTAGAATTGTATGCCCCTGCCAGGCCTCTGTCACCAGTTATCAATACTACCAGCTCATTCCGATCCTCAGCTCTTGGTGTCAGTAATGGATGTAACGTTGCTCGTCCTGGTTGCCCAGCAATGTGCGTCAGCACCTGCCAGGCTTTTGTGGCATATGGACGAGTTCGCGACATGGCAGCCATTGCTTTTCTGACATTACTAGCACTGACTGCTTGAAGAGCCCGTGTAACCTGGGCTATACTCTTTACACTACGAATTCGGAGACGGACTTCCCTTGCATTCGCCATGGTTGTTCAATAAGTAGTATTTTAATGCCAGGTGGATACGAATGTTTCTAGAGCCTGAACAAGTTTTTCTTCAGTCTCCATTGTGATCCGCTTGTCTTCGAAAATTGACTTTCCAATATCAGGATGGGTAGTTTCCATGTATCTCAACAATGAAGTTTCCCACTGCCTCATACGATCCAGCGGAACATTATCAGCATAACCACGAGTTCCAGCAAATATTTCCATCACCTGATTTTCAAGGGACAATGGCTGATATTGTGGTTGTTTTAGAATTTCCTGCAGATGTTGTCCGCGATTTAGTTGTGATTGTGTAGCTTTATCCAAATCAGAACCGAACTGGGCAAAAGCAGCTAATTCACGGAACGCTGCCATATCTAACCTGAGACGTCCAGCAACTTGACGAAATGCTTTTGTTTGCGCATCGCCTCCAACCCGAGATACTGATAGTCCAACATTCACAGCAGGGCGTATTCCAGCATAAAATAAATTTCCTTCTAAATATATTTGCCCATCAGTGATTGAAATTACATTCGTTGGGATATAGGCAGATACATCACCCAGTAATGTTTCAATGATGGGTAAGGCAGTTAGAGAGCCACCCGAACCATTTAATTTGACCGCTTTATATTGATCAGGATTCTCCATTACCTTAATCGCCTCAGCGATGTAATGCCGGGCTAATGGTCCGCTATAGATTTTTTCATCCAACCCATCAGAGCTCTCGGCTACCGGTTCTGGAAAGTTTTTATCTACAATGACGTACTTATCTGCCAAACGAGCCGCGCGTTCTAATAATCGAGAGTGTAAATAAAAAACATCGCCAGGATACGCTTCTCTTCCTGGCGGACGCCGAAGTAGTAAAGAAACCTGACGATAGGCCCAAGCGTGCTTAGATAAATCATCATATACACACAGAGCATCACGTCCAGATTCCATGAATTCTTCCCCGATTGCACAGCCTGAATACGGTGCAATATATTGCAAAGCGGCTGATTCATCAGCGGAAGCGACTACAACAGTTGTGTAATCCATCGCTCCATAACGTTCTAATGTTGCGACTGTGCGGGCAACAGCAGATTTCTTTTGACCAATCGCAACGTATATACAAAACAAATCCTTTCCTTTTTGGTTAATGATTGTATCGAGTGCAAGAGCGGTTTTTCCAGTCTGTCGGTCCCCAATAATAAGCTCGCGTTGGCCACGTCCAAGTGGTATCATCGAGTCGATAGCCTTCAGACCGGTTTGAACTGGAGTATCAACATCCTTCCTTTCAACAACACCAGGGGCTATTCTTTCAATGGGTCGAAAATGATTAGATTTTATGGGACCTTTACCATCGATCGGGCTACCTAATGCATTTACTACCCTTCCAACGAGTGCATCTCCAACGGGTACCGATGCTATTCTTTGTGTGGAGCGAACCAACATGCCTTCAACTATCCCTGAGTATTCTCCCATGATGATGACACCCACTTCGTCTTTCTCAAGATTGAAAGCAATTCCCATCACACCATTCGCAAATTGCACCAATTCTTGAGACTTTACATCATCCAATCCATTCACACGAGCAATGCCATCTCCTGCTTCAAGCACTGTTCCAACATCACTTAAGCCTAATTCAGGTTGGTAGGTTTCTATCTGTTTTTGTATGTCAGCTGTGATCTGTTTGATTAAATCAGTCATTATTCCTCCAACCAGAAATTTATTCTGTTAAACCAGCTACCGTCGCTGCATCTAATCGATTAACTAAAGCAGCCAACAATTTAACTGCATAATCATAGTCATGACGATGAATTATCGAACTGTGCGAGTGGATATGCCGTGCAGCCACACCAATAACGATCGTCGGTACACCAATTCCATGCAAATGTATGGCAGCACCATCTGTGGCTCCGCCCTCAATAGCAGAAAGCTGCACAGGAACACCTATTTGCTCCGCAGTCTCCAAAACAATATCTCTGAAGCGTAAATTCGGGATCATCCGAACATCATAAAGGACCACTGTTGGACCTTGTCCTAACTTTATACTCGATTCATCGGGTTTAATTCCAGGAACATCTCCAGCAATATCTAACTCTAAGCACAATTGCGACATCTGGATCCACTGCTCGTACACTTGTTGTTGCACCACGAATACCCACTTCTTCCATAACCGTAGCAACTCCAAATACCGTATTTGGATGTTCTATATTCTCGAGTTCCTTCATTGTAGAAATAATTAATGCTGTTCCTACTCGATCATCAAATGCCTTTGACAGGTAGGTTAATCCTCCAGATAACTCTACAAAATCCGCCCTTGGGACTATTGGATCTCCAAGTCTTATCCCTGCTTTTTCCACATCTTCCTTACTGCTGGCACCAATATCAATGTACATGTCTTTACGTTTGACGACCTTTTCGCGTTCATCTGGAGATAACAGGTGAGGTGGTCTTGCACCAATAACTCCGACGACATCACCTATTTTCGATTGAATGATGACTCGCTGGCCTAACAAAACCTGATCAAACCAACCACCGAGTGGGAGAAATTTTATAAAGCCTTCCGGAGTTATTTGCTTTACCATAAAACCAATTTCATCCATATGACCGGCTAGCATAATCCGTGGATTATCAAATAGACCTTTTTTTCGGCAAATAACACTACCGATTTTATCCTGGGTCAATTCTCCATAGTTTTCCAAATATTTTTTAACAATTGATCGAATAGGAGCTTCATAACCTGGAATACCGGGTGTTTCAGTTAACTCTTTCAATAAATTTATTGTAAAATCCATTGGATTTCGTACCTCAAGGCAAGGATTAAAGCGGTCAAATGATACCTGAAAGAATCAATCTTGTCTAGTTATTCACGAATAAGAACTTATACATATGATCAGGGTTAATTAAATCAAAATCGATTTAAAGAAGGAATTTTCATTCATGATCAACATCATCACCGATACAACCTCCGGTTTACCGCTCGAAATTTCTAATCGTTATCGAATACCAGTCATTCCGCAAATAATAAATTTTGATAATCACTCCTATTATGAAGGGATTGATCTTGATAATCCGTCTTTTATGAAAATGCTCAAGGCATCTAAAGAGTTACCAAAAACCGCTGCACCACCACCGGAATTATTTATTCAAGAATTTAATAAATTAATACCATTTGGTGGAACGATATTCTGCATCCATCCTTCTGCGGAATTAAGCGGTACTGTCAGGTCAGCACTCATGGCGTCTCAGGAATTTCCTAATGCGGATATCCGCATTATTGACACGCGCTCAGTTGGTAGTCCTATAGCAACCCTGGTTCAGTTAGCGGCAGAATGGGCATTACAGGGTGAAGATGCTGATTCAATTGAGCAAAAGATTAAACGTATGATTCCCAATAATCGTATTTATTTTATTGTGGATACGTTGGAATATCTAGCCAAAGGTGGCCGGATTGGAGGTGCAACTGCGCTTTTAGGTAGTGTGCTAAAAATCAAACCCATATTGGCTTTATCGAACGGACGTGTTGAGCAGTTTGAAAAAGAAAGAACCCAAAAGCATGCCATTAATCGCCTGATTGAATTAGTTAAATCTCAAGCTGCAACTAATGATGAAGCGTATATATCGGTGATGCATGCCGCAATTCCTGAATTAGCTCAGGATTTTGCTAATACGCTATGTTCTGAGTTCGGGCTAAATTCTGTTCCTATCCTGGATGTTCCACCAGCGATTGTCGTTCACGGTGGCCCAGGTATCCTTGCTGCTGCATTTTTTACCGGCGGGTAGAAATAAACCAATTTTGGATATTTAAATTCTGATCATTGTTCTGAGGTTTCACTCGTATATATGAGCCATCTGGCATCATTTGCCGTGCCTTTGTATTATCCTTATAATAATAACTCAAGACGTCTTCATATATATGCTTGATCATGATCTTATCCTGTACAGGGAAAAGTACCTCTACACGCCGATCAATATTTCTTGGCATCAAATCCGCACTTCCAAGGTAAATTTCTTCATTTCCACCATTTCTAAAATAATAAATCCGGCTATGTTCCAGGAAACGTCCTACAACACTTATTACTTGTATGTTCTCGCTGACCCCTGGTATACCTGGTCGCAGGCAACAAATTCCTCTGACAAATAAATCTATCTTAACACCTGCTTGGGAAGCACGATAAAGTAGCTGGATCATTTTTTTATCGACCATTGAATTTACTTTGAAAATTAGATGGCCTTGTCCAATTTTTTCTTGAGCTTCGATTTCTCGTTTAATTAGGGCTTCCATGCGACTTCGTAGATTAATTGGTGCCACCAAAAGTTTTTGATATTCCTTCTTTGATGAATATCCGGTTAAATAATTGAATAAATCAGTTGCATCAGCCCCCAACTGTTCGTCACAAGTAAACATGCCAATATCTTCATACGACTGTGCAGTAATGGCGTTGTAATTTCCAGTCGCTAAATGTAAATATCGTCTGATGCCTTCACCTTCTTTACGTATTACTAATGCAACTTTTGAGTGAGTTTTCAGCCCAAGTAATCCATAAACAACGTGAACCCCTTCACGTTCTAGTGTCCGAGCCCATCCGATATTACTTTCCTCATCGAATCGCGCTTTTAGCTCCACCAACACTGCCACTTGTTTCCCATTTTCTGCTGCTTCGAGTAATGCATCCACAATTGGTGGCTTGTTGCCAACTCGGTATAAGGTTTGTTTTATTGCTAGGACATCAGGATCGTTCGCTGCGGTTTTTAAGAACTGAATCACTGGCAAAAATGAATCGTATGGATGGTGAAGTAATACATCCGTCTCACGAATTATTGAAAAAATATTTCCATCTTCTTCATCACGTCGTAAAATTCTCGGAATTGATGGTTTGAATGGATGATCTTTTAAGTCGTATCGATCAATGCTTTGTAAAGACCAGAGATCACTATATCCCATTGGACCATCAAAGGAATAAATTTCATTGGGATCAATCGCCAGATTTTCTATCAAGATATCGCGCACACGATTTGACATCGAATCATTAATAGCAAGGAGAACAACAGATCCAAATCTGCGTTGCCTGACTGTTTGTTCCATGGTTTCAAGCAAATCAGCTGCTTCCAATTCTTGTATAACCATATCGGCATCACGTATTACCCGAAACGGATGTGACTCAATGATATCCATCCCAGGAAACAATGAGCCAAGATTAGAAGATATAACCTGCTCTAACCAAACAAAATAATGATAAAACGGGACGGTTCCGTCCTTGCGCACACTTCCAGAAGAACGTTTAATTGGAACTAATCGTGGCAGAGTATCAGG
Organism: uncultured Chloroflexia bacterium; assembly: GCA_963777935.1. GTDB lineage: Bacteria > Chloroflexota > Anaerolineae > Anaerolineales > UBA4823 > FEB-25. The sequence continues at coordinate 691,806 of CAVZSL010000002.1, read as the reverse complement.
AACTTTAATTCGTGCAAAGTGTTCAACACCCTTTTTATCCTTGAGTAAAACCGCAAGATTTAAAGACAAGTTTGAAATATGTGGAAATGGATGGCCTGGATCAAATGCTAATGGGGTTAAAACCGGAAACACTACATCACGAAAATATGCTTCTATGGTTTCCTTTTGCCGTTTGTTTAACTCCGAGTAATCAAGGATATTAATTCCAGCCTCTTTTAATGCCGGAAGTAAATTTGTTTTTAATGTGTCAGCTGCTGCTTTCATCAAATTACTGGCAGTTTTTCTAATCTCTGCAAGCTGTTCTGCTGGTGACAACCCATCTGGAGGAAGATCAACTACCCCAGCATCGACTTGCTTTTTTAACCCAGCTACTCTAACCATAAAAAATTCATCCTGGTTAGAACCTACAATTGCTAGAAACTTGATCCTCTCCAATAAAGGATTTGTTTCATCCATTGCCTCTTCTAAAACACGATATTGATAGGCAAGCGCACTCAGCTCACGATTAATAAACAATTTGGGTGAGTCCAGGTCAACAGGTAAATCCGAAGCAATGTTTTTATCCAAAATAATTCCCTATAAAGATATTTTCAGTTCAACTATTTATTTTTAACCAAAACGTCCCATAACATAATCTTCAGTTCGTTTATCTATTGGATTGATGAAGAGAGCTTTACCAACACCCATTTCTATTAGCTCGCCTTGGAGAAAAAACGCTGCATAATCGGCTACCCTGGCAGCTTGTTGAATAGAGTGAGGTACCAACACAATAGTATACAGTAGTTTCAGAGCCTGCAATGTTGCCTCAACTTTTCCCGTGGATATTGGATCTAATCCTGAAGTTGGTTCATCCAACAATATCACTTCTGGTTTTAGCACTAAGCTACGCGCCAGACATAAACGTTGTTGTTGACCGCCTGATAGTGACACAGCAGGCTCAGAAAGACGATCTTTTACCTCATCCCATAATGCAGCTTGTTTGAGGCTCATTTCTACCGCTTCATCTAAAATACCCTTTCGTTTTTCTCCGGTTAACTCAAGGCTATATGTAAGATTTGATCTGATGCTCATAGGTAATACGATCGGACGGGCAAAGACCATACCAACTCTTCTGCGTAAATCAATGACATCGGTGTTTGGATTGAGTATATCAATTTCATCTAAAAAGACATTACCCGACTGGAGTTTTACATCCGCAAGATCATTCAACCTATTAAATACACGTAAAAGTGATGATTTACCGCCACCAGCTGGACCAAAACATACCGTAATTGTATTTGCGAGTATATCCAGATTTATATCACGTAATGATTCTTTCCCGTCAGAATACTGCAAATATAAATGTTCCACCCGAATTTTTACGTCACTCATCTGGTTACCATTGTCTATGCGCACGTGCTCTGGATCTTATTACGGTCGCTATCAAATTTAATGCTAATACAAATACTATCAAAACCAATGCAGTACCGTATTGAATATCTACAGGCATGCCTGGTACTTGGGTTGAGGTGACATACAAATGGTAGGGTAGTGCCATAGTTGGATTTAGGGGAGAGCTCGGTAATCTTGGAGAGAAAAAAACTACCGCGGTAAAGAGAATAGTCGCAGTTTCTCCAGCTGCGCGTTCAAGGCCAAGGATCACACCGGTCATAATCCCAGGAAGTGACTGTGGCAGAACAATCCGTCGGATGGTTTGCCAACGAGTCGCGCCAACAGATATGCTGATCACTCGAAATGATTGTGGGACTGCTCTTAACGCTTCCTCAGATGTGCTTATTATCACTGGAAGATTCATGATTGATAAAGTTAATGCTCCGGCCAGAATGCTTGTTCCTAGCTTGAAAAATATCACAAACATACCTAATCCGAATAAACCGTACACAACTGAAGGAATACCCGCAAGATTAATAATTGCAATTCTGATAGAACGTGTCCACTGATTATCGGGGGCATATTCAGATAGATATATTGCTGCTCCAATACCCAAGGGAACTGAAAATATAGCTGTACCAATAATTAAATAGAAAGTCCCTACAATTGCCGGGTATATCCCACCTTGTTTCATACCGTCAGTAGGAAATGTAGTCAAAAAATCCCAAGATATTGCTGTAATTCCTTTGAAAAATATAAATATAACAATCGCAATAATTGGAATAACTGTAATCAATGTAGCGACTAGTAAAACACCAAATCCGAGTTTCTGTTTATTTTTTCTAGAACCAGAGGAATTTGGATTTTTATAAATTTCTATTAAGCCATCAATAATTTGCATATTTTCTTTATGAAAGAATCCGTTCTGCTCTCTTACGTTGTTTAAACATTGTTGTAGAAGCAGCGATATTGATCCCAAGAGAAATAATAAATAATATTATGCCTATAAAAAATAAAACATGATAATGAGTGCTATTTTTAGCAACTTCTCCCATTTCTGCAGCAATTGTCGCAGTCATGGTTCTTACTGGGTGAAACAATGAATTTAATTTGATTGGTAGCACAGCTGCGTTTCCAGTCACCATCATCACTGCCATTGTTTCACCAATCACACGCCCAATTCCCAGCATAATGGCAGTGAGTACCCCACTGCGAGCTGCTGGTAATGTCACACGCCAAATCGTTTGCCACTTTGTTGCACCTAATGCCAAGGCTCCATCACGATAGGATCGCGGTACCGAATCGAGAGCGTCTTCTGCAACCGATACGATCGTAGGTAATGCTATAGCAGCCAGTAAAATGCTTCCGGTGAGTGCAGAAAGACCGGTCGGTAAATCCAACAATTTGCGCAAGTAAGGTGCCAAGATCAGGATCCCGAGAAAACCCAGAATCACTGATGGTATACCTCCTAAAGCTTCCACCAATGGTTTTAATATCTCGCGCGCCTTGCGAGTTGCAACTTCGGATATATATATAGAGGCACATAAGCCAATTGGAATGGCAAATAATGCAGCTCCAATGGTCACTATTAATGATCCGCCGAGAAGAGGTAACAACCCAAAATAATCTTCAATTGGATACCATCGAATTGATAAAAGATTACCTATCGACACCTCACCAATTGTCGGTAATCCAGCGCGTAACAAAAAATAAAAAATCAATATAACAAAAACGATCGCCGAATAACCTGAAATTTTAATCAACCAGTTCAATAAATATTCATTCCACTTTATTTTTGCTTTCATATTCTCCCTGTACTATTATTGATTTCTAATGGGTACGAAACCTAATTCTGAAACAATACTCTGAGCTTCAGGCGTCATGATCCACATGAGATAATCGCTGATCGCACCGGTGGGCTTACCATTTGTATACATATACAGATCCCGAGCAATGGGATATTGACCTTTATTCACTGATTCTGCTGAGGGTAAAATGTAATGGCTGGTTGTTTCAGGTGCGATTGCGATCACTTTTACATCGGGGGTGACGTATCCCAAGCCATCGTATCCAATTGCATTCGGATTATCGCTTGTTTCTGCAGTAATAATTTCTGATGATGGCAGTAATAACGTATCAGCAGAGAAGAAAGTTTTATTATCTTTATTTCCCATCCTGATTACATTATCCAAAAAAAATACATGCGTGCCTGAATTGGTTTCCCGAGATAATCGGACTATCGGGCGGTCATCTCCTCCCACTTCACTCCAATTATTTATTTTTCCACTATATATGTCTGACAATTGTTTGATTGTTAATTGGTTAACTGGATTATCCGGATTGACGATAACAGCGATCGCATCCTTTGCAACAATAAATTCTTCTGGGTGTACTCCGTTAGCTACAGCTTGTTGGATTTCTTCTGGTTTTATCTCACGGCTTGCGTTAGCAATATCTACTGTTCCATTTATCAATGCAGCTATCCCTGTACCAGATCCGCCACCCGTAACAGAAATTTCCACATTTGGATGAAGTTGATGGTACTCTTCTGCCCAAGCTAAGGCAAGATTCACCAAAGTATCGGAGCCTATGTTTTCAATCGTAGATATTTGTGGTGATGCAGTATGTGCTGGTATTGGTTCAACTCTCTTATTACAGCCAGATATGAAAATGAATAACATGATGAAGGCTATGTACGCAGTGTTTTTCATCGTTTGGATTATAGCCGCAATAATTCTCTCATACAAGGTTATACGATATAAATGATTTAGTGTACAATCGTGTAGTATGGAAACTCCAGAACCTGTTTTTAAAATCAGAGATCTAGATTTTTATTATGGATCTGTTTTAGCGCTTAATCAAATCAATATGGATATATTTCCAAATCTGGTAACAGCTTTAATCGGTCCATCTGGCTGTGGGAAATCTACATTTATTCGTTGCTTAAATCGCATGAATGACACAATCCCTGGAACACGTGTGGAAGGAAAGGTCCATCTGAACGGATTGGATATATTTAGACCTGATGTAGACCTTGCTCAACTAAGACAGAGAGTAGGAATGGTATTTCAAAAACCGAATCCATTTCCCCAATCGGTGTTTGATAATGTAGCTTTTGGACCACGTGTTGTTGGCATAACCAATAATAAAACCGAATTGGAGATAATTGTAGAACAGAGCTTACGTCAGGCAGTTTTATGGGATGAAGTCAAGGATCATCTCTATGAAAACGCTCTGAGTTTTTCTTTAGGAGAACAGCAAAGGTTATGTATTGCACGATTACTTGCTGTTCAACCTGAAGTAATTTTAATGGATGAACCTTGTTCCGCATTGGATCCAATTGCCACACTTCATATAGAAGAATTAATCGCTGAACTTAAAAATAAATACACAATTGTCATTGTTACTCATAATATGCAGCAAGCGGCTCGCGTTTCAGACTTCACAGGTTTCTTCTGGTTAGGAGAACTAGTTGAGTTCTCTTCAACTGTAAAGATGTTCACACGTCCAGAAAATCCTCTTGCCGAAGATTACATTACCGGAAAAATGGGATAAGAATTTTTCAGGAGAAATGTATATGCTACACGGAATCCGACCCACATTTGACCGCGAATTTGATGCGGTACGTTCCGAATTACTTAGGATGAGTGTACTTGTCGATACTGCTATTGATCAATCCATGAAAGCCTTATTAGATCGCAATACAGAAGTCGCAGATAATGTGATAAACGGTGATGTTGAAATAAATAAGGCACGCTTTAAAATCGAAGAAGACTGTTTAGCCTTAATTGCCACACAACAACCGGCTGCGAGCGATCTTAGAGAGATCATTGCCATCCTATACATGATTGTGGAGATGGAAAGGATGGGTGATTATGCGGCTGGAATTGCTAAGACGGTTATATTGATGGAAGAAGAGCCACTTCTAAAAACGTTTAAGAAAATATTTAAAATGGCAGAAATTAGCCGGCATATGCTAGCGGACAGTATTCAGGCGTTCATGAAACGGGACCCGGTGTGGGCGCGTGAGATTGCAGTTAGAGATAACGAAATTGATGATTTATACAAAATAGTATTTCAAAGATTAATAAGAATCATGGCTAAAGAACATGACATGGTAGCACGATGTACATACCTCATGTGGTGTTCCCATAACCTTGAGAGGATCGCAGATAGAGTAATTAATATTACTGAGCAAATTGTGTTTATGACCACAGGAATGTTGAAGGAATTTGAATAGACATCCCTATGACAGGATTGATTGAAGTTTTTGATTCAACTCGAGAATCATTAGGTTCGACCAACACCGATCCGTCTTCAAAGCAAATAGTTGGTACGCTACGCATCCCATGATTTACTAAAAGCACGTATTCTTCACCACTCTCATCATGATCAATATCCACCCATTTATAAACAAGATTATTTCTATCAAAAAACCTTCGAGCTCGTATACAATCTCCACACCAATAAGTACCATAGATAGTGATGCTTTTACTCATCAAGAACGCCTTTCTAGTATTGGTAATTATTTTCTGCAAATATTCTACCAAACTTCTGATCCATATGAACCATTGGTATTTGGGTACAATTGGATTTAGTTATAAGGATTGGTTGGGTTCCTTCTATCCGGTAGGCACAACTCAACGCGGATATTTATCCTATTACAGTAAAGTATTCAATGCGGTAGAGTTAGATACAACATTTTATTCGATACCAAATCAAAAAACTGTTCAATCATGGTTTGTTTCATCACCCACAGATTTTCAATTTAGCCTAAAAACTCCACGGCGAATTACACACGAGCTTGGATTGCGAGGTGCACAAGGATTGATGATCGAGTTCATCGATTCCCTCCATAATTTGCGTGAAAAATTGGGACCAATTTTAATTCAATTACCACCGAGCTATACTCAGGAAAATTATTCTATTTTGAGTGATTTTTTAGCAGCATTACCACACGCATATCTATACGCAATTGAATTTCGCCATTCATCATGGTTCAACGAAAGAACTGCTGCCTTGCTATCTCAGCATCAGGTTTGTTGGGTAAGCAATGAGTTCCCAAACTTGCCTATGGAGATCAATCTCACGACGAACTTTCTCTATATCCGTTGGATTGGAAATAATGGAATGTATCAACATCACACCCATGAACGCGTCGATAAATCCAATGATTTGCGATGGTGGTTGAAAAGTATTAATCAATTTTCGGACAATGTTCCAAATGTGTATGGATTTTTTAATAATGATTATGCAGGATTTGCAACAGGTACATGTGAGCGATTTAAGCGTATCATAGGTCTTAGTGAAGAAGGTAATGACCTACCCTACCAGGCTAAGCTATTCGAATAATAAATTTCAAGGAGGAAACTCAATGTTTGTCGTTTTAGTTAAAGTTCACGTAAAAGCCGAGTGTGTAGAAGAATTTAAAATAGCTTCACTTGATAATGCGAGGAATAGCATTCTTGAACCAGGAGTTGCTCGCTTCGATATATACCAACAGGTCGATGATCCTACTAATTTTAGCCTTATAGAGATATATCGCTCTGAAGATGCCCCAAATAAGCATCGGGAAACTGCACATTATTCACGCTGGAGTTCCATTGTATCTGAAATGATGGCGGAACCAAGAACAAAAGTTACTTACAATATTCTTTATCCATCAATTTCTGAGATGTAAATGCAATTCGAATTTCTAACCACCACAAGAATTATTTTTGGTTCTGAAAAGTTAAATTCTATTGGCGAGATTGCTAGGGAATTTGGTAAAAAAGCGTTTGTTTTGTTTGGATGCCCACAGACCATCTCAGACCGATTAAATGATTTATTGGAAATCCATGGAATCTCATGTTTATCTATAAAAATAGAGCAGGAACCGACGATTGATCAAATACGCTTGTTGGTTGAGACGGCAAAACAATTTTCACCTGATCTGGTAATTGGTATTGGCGGTGGTAGTGCAATGGATTCAGCAAAAGCGACCGCAATTTTTTTATCAAATCCAGGAGAAATTACGGATTATTTGGAGATTATTGGTATAGGCAAACCGATTTTTACACCTGCAATACCAACCATTACAATACCAACTACTTCTGGCACTGGCGCTGAAGTAACCAAAAATGCTGTCATATCCTCCTCTCACCATAATATAAAAATCAGCTTACGAAGTCCATATTTATTTCCTAAGGTTGCACTCATCGACCCTGAGGTAACTATTAGCATGCCTCCTGAAATTACTGCCTACACCGGTTTGGACGCATTGACCCAATTAATCGAGCCATTTACATGCATTTCACCAAATCCAATTACGGATGCTTTGTGCTATGAGGGGATTCTCAGAATAGGGCAATCAATTTACCAGGCTTTTGATAATGGTAAAGATATTCAAGCCCGTGAGAATATGTCATTAGCTAGTTTATTCAGTGGTCTTGCTCTAGCAAATGCTAAATTAGGTGCTGTACATGGTTTAGCCGGCCCAATTGGTGGAGAAATTTCGGCACCACATGGTGCAATTTGCTCTTGTCTGTTACCCATAGTAATGGAAGAAAATCTTATTGCCTTACAAGCCAGGACTCCAGATCACCCAGCATTAGATAGATTTTGCACGATTGGCAAAATCTTATGCAACCATCCTACCGCAACAGCTCAGGATGGTCTGGACTGGATCCGGAAATTCAACATACATGCAAAGATTCCTCAATTATCAGCTTTTGGTTTGACCGAGGAAATGTCAAATAAAATAATAGAAAAAGCTATAAATTCATCTAGCATGAAAGGTAACCCGATAACACTTACTGGTAAAGAATTGCGTAATATATTACAGAAGTCTTTATGATGATTGGCAAAAGGAGATTACTTGCCCACATCAATAAATGGATGTAAACTATCTACTGGAGGTGATCATGAGCACAGGCAGGATACTTTCATATATCGCAGCAGGAGTTCTAATCTTGATGGGTGTTGTAGCAGTATTCTTCGGTATCATTTATGTATGGGGAAGTTTCAGCCCTACAGGACAAAGCGGATGGATCACTTCCGGTTTAATTTCGGTGATCATTGGCTTGATCATGATCGGTGGTGGCGCATATTTGATTTCCCTTGCCGGGCGTGGCAAAATGGGTGCTGTAACAGAAAACGTCACATTAAAAGTTGATCTACCAGCCAATGTTAATTTGGAAACCCTAAAATGCAAATCATGTGGCGGTTCTTTGACCATGGATAACATCCAAATGGTTGCGGGTGCACCGGTAGTGAATTGCCCCTATTGCCATTCCACCTATCAATTAACCGAAGAACCAAAATGGTGATTCTACGTAATTAATGCTGAAGTCTATGTGACAATCTTATGTTGGTATTTGGAGGTGAATAATGCGAAGACGGCTTTTATCCATCCTGCTTATATTTTCCCTCCTCTTGTTGATATCAACACCAGCAAGAGCTCAATCGTATTCCTTTCAAGTTCCCAAGCTGACTGTCGATGTCTATTGGAATGAAGATGGCACTGTTTCACTGGATTACACATTTGTATTTGCAAATAATCCTTCTGGACAAGCCATTGACTATGTAGACCTTGGACTACCCAATAATAATTACTCTGATAACAATATTACAGCTTCGGTGAATGGTAATCCAGTCAATGATATTTCCTCTTCAGGTTTTCAAGGAGAGGGCGGTAGTGGAGTTGCCATCGGTCTTGGACAATACGCAATCCAACCTGGTAAGATGGGTACGGTTCAGGTGCACGTGGATGATATTAGAGATGTCTTATACGTCGATAGCCAGGATAATAATTATGCCAGCGCAGTATTTGGCACATCATGGTTTGGGTCAAGTTTTGTATCAGGGACTACTGATATAACGGTGACTTTCCACTTACCACCTGGAGTTCAACCTGATCAACCAAAATGGCATGCTGCGCCTGGTGGATTCCCAGCCCAACCAGTCACGGGGGTTGATGATCAAGGGCGGATTACATATACATGGCAAAATACAAATGCAAATAGTTACACCCAATACAAATTTGGCGCTTCATTTCCTATGAATTTTGTCCCATCAAAGGCAATTGTCACAGTAAATCCCTTTGCTGGTATTGGAAAATTTATTAGTGGCGCAATTAATGTAATTATTCCACTCCTGTGTATTGGGGGCTTCATCGCAATAATTGCATCAGGCATTGCTTCTAACAGCCGACGTAAACAACAATATCTGCCACCGAAGATATCGATTGAAGGTCACGGCATCAAGCGTGGTTTGACTGCAGTTGAAGCTGCGATTTTATTGGAAGAACCTCTAGATAAGATTATGACCATGATTTTATTCAGTGTGATTAAGAAAAATGTAGCGGAAGTTATTACTCGTGATCCACTTGATATTAAAGTTAATGAACCTCTCCCGGATAACCTCCAGCCGTATGAAAAGGATTTTATTACTGCATTTCAAGAAAGTGATACCAATCGCCGTAAAGAGCTGCGCGATATGGTAGTCGCACTTGTCAGGAATGTTACCGAGAAAATGAAAGGTTTCAGCCGTACGGAGACAATTGCTTACTACCGGGATATCACTAAACGAGCTTGGGAACAGGTTGAAGCAGCTGATACTCCGGAAGTAAAGAGCCAAAAATATGAAGAAGTAATGGAATGGACCATGCTTGATAAAAACTACGGAGATCGAACGGGTGAGGTATTCCGTAATACCCCCGTATTTATACCAACTTGGTGGGGTCATTATGACCCAAGTTTCGGACAAAGGTCTCTGAGACCAGGTGGAACCGTTGTATCAACAGGCGGTGGTATGCCACGAGTACCAGGGGCGGATTTTGCTGCTTCCATGGCGATGGGTGTTCAAAATTTTTCCGGTAAAGTTGTAGGTAATATTAATGATTTCACTTCGAGCATCACCTCAGTTACTAATCCACCCCCTAAGGTATCTACAAGTCCATCGAAAGGTGGATTTAAAGGTGGAGGTGGAGGTGGTTTTTCTTGCGCGTGTGCGTGTGCCTGTGCCGGGTGTGCGTGCGCTTGTGCTGGCGGTGGTCGCTAAGATATTTTCATAAACGAAGGTATTGTGAACAGCATTAATTCGGTTTTTAATATAATTAAGTCCAAAGCGACTTATCGATCAAGTAAATTGCCTCAACAAGGTATTTATCACTTTACTTTTCAAGAAAACAATAATAAATCACGCATACATCTACGTATTGATCCGGATGGCAATGGTTTACTTATTATAAATGCCAACAGGATCATTCACCTAAACCCCACTGCTTCTTTAATGGCGTATTTGATATTACAAAAAACCCAACATGAACAGGCAATAAAAATATTTACAAGTGCATTTGATGTTTCTAAAGAACAGACAGAGAATGACTACGCGCAAATAGCCGAACAATTGCAGGAGTTAATCAAACCGGATGGCGCCTGCCCCATTCATGATCTTAATCTTGAGATAATAGCCACCTTTTAGTGTAACACCCTCAGCACCTTATCGGATGGACCTGGCGATCACTTATCGTTGTAATAATGATTGCTCCCATTGTTACAATGCACGCTCCAGAGATTATCCAGAGCTGCCCACGAAAAATTGGTTCCATATCCTTGATCTTCTCTGGAAAATCGGTATCCCGCATATAGTATTCACCGGGGGTGAACCTACTTTAAGAGAAGACCTTCCAGAGCTTGTTGCCCATGCAGAGCAAAATGGCCAAATCACTGGCATAAATACGAATGGAAGAAGATTTAGCGATCCTAAATATGTGGACAGATTAGTCAAGGTTGGTTTGGACCACGTTCAAATCACTCTCGAATCTCATGATCCTGATATTCACGATTCCATGGTCAACGCCCGTGGTGCTTGGAAGCAAACGATCGCTGGCATACAAAATGCGCTTAACTCACCTTTATTTGTAATGACAAATACTACTATGTTGACGGATAACAGTCCATATCTAAAAGAGACTCTTGAATTCCTGGCAAGCAATGGAGTTCCTACAATTGGCTTGAATGCCTTGATCTATTCTGGAAGAGGATTATCGGTTAGTACCAGGATAGTCGAGAGTGAATTGCCGCAACTATTAAACATCGCCAAAGAAATTACGTCAAAACATAATCAAAGATTGATCTGGTACACCCCTACACAATATTGTAATTTTGATCCAATGCAGCTCGAATTGGGTGTAAAAGGCTGCACTGCAGCAATGTATAACATGTGTATCGAACCAAATGGAGATGTTATTCCCTGCCAATCATATTATCAATCCCTTGGAAATATTTTAAATACATCATGGTCCAGCATTTGGAATCATGAATTATCTACACATCTCCGGGAACGCAAGAATATTCCACAGAAGTGCAATGCTTGTTCTTTGGTGTCTGAATGTGGAGGCGGTTGCCCACTGGTTATAAATAGCACCGGAAATAATTGATAAACCGAAGTAGAGGAGATTTATATGCCTACATCTATAGTAAATTTTTTGAATCCGGTTAAACCATTATCTCCTGGTATCTATCATTACCAGGCACCTCCCGATTCACCTTTGCCATATCGTCTTCACTTACGCCTTGAGCCAGATGGGAATGGCATATTAATCGTGAACGCGTCCACCATTCTTCACTTGAATCACACTGCAGCAGAATATGCATACCATCTGGTCCTCCAAACTCCAGATGACAAGATGGTGAAAGAGATAACCCGTCGTTTCAGGGTAAAACGAGAGCAAGTATCTCAAGATTATCAAATTTTTAAAGAACGCATCCAAACGTTAATCACTACTCCTGATCTTGATCCTGAAACATTTCTAGACTTTGTACGGGTCTCTCCATATACTCAAGAGATTTCTGCTCCTTATCGCCTTGATTGTGCTTTAACCTACCGATTGTCGAATAACGCTGATGATTTACTCGCACCCAATAAACGCGTAGTTCGCGAATTATCAACCGATGAGTGGTTTGGAATATTTGACAAAGCATGGCGTTTTGGTATTCCCCATATTATTCTGACCGGAGGTGAACCTACCCTACGTGAGGATTTACCTGATTTGATCTCCCACACAGAGGCCAACGGCCAGGTGGTGGGATTGCTAAGTGATGGCCTGAAACTTGTTGATAATTCTTATCTTAAAACCTTGCTAGAAACCGGATTGGACCACTTGTTGTTTTTGTTAAAACCGAACGATGATAACTCATGGAAGGCTTTAGGAAATGTCATCACTGCCGATCTATTCGTGGCAGTTCACCTCACTCTCACTTCACTGAATATTTTGAAGAATACTCAGATTTTCGAGCGGCTCGTGAATATGGGGGTAAAATCAATCTCCCTGACATCTTCGGACCAGGAAGATCAAACCTTATTAATCCAAGCCCGCAACCAGGCTGCGTCGTCAGGACTTACCCTAGTTTGGGACCTACCAGTCCCGTATTCAGAATTCAACCCAGTAGCTATTGAAACCAAGGTGGATAATCCACCACCAGGTGCAGGACATGCCTGGTTATACATAGAACCAGATGGGGATGTTCTTCCAGCTCAAGGTGTTACACAGATACTTGGCAATATATTGACCGATCCCTGGGAAAAACTTTGGCGATAGAGTAAAAAACTAGCGGCTATCCCAAATGCTATAGCTACATTATATGAATTTTTCTTCCCGACCATCGGAATGGATACTACCCTATCGCTAATTTTAATGATTCCTGGATCTACGCCACATACTTCATTTCCAACAATCAATAATATATGAGATTTTTGTTCCTTTACTTCAATCTGAAAGAGTGGAACAGCATCAGGTACATTTTCAATAACCCATATTTTATATCCCTGAGATTTTAAAAAAGAAGTTGTTTTCAAGGCGTTATTCGATTGCTCCCATGGTATGTTGGCTTCCGCTCCTAAAGAAGTCTTGCCGACCTTTAGATTTTCAGGTGTGGGTGTGATCCCGCATATATGGAGCTTACGAATACCAGTTCCATCTGAAATCCGAAAGATCGAACCCACATTCCATGCACTGCGAATATTATCCAGTAATGCATCAATCTGCCATGTTTTTTTCAATGCAACCGGGTTGGTCTTCTCTTTTGCACTTGGTAAGACTTCAACCACGCGTATTTTTGAGCGACAGATGGGGCAAAGATTCCATCTCGGATAACCTTCATATCCTGGGAAACGTAATCCACAAGCGGGATTTTCGCATTCATAAAATCTATATTGAGGTTCAGCCATACTTATCTAACATTCTCATTATAATAGCTGGTATTACTATTCACATCTTTTCAGTCTATGGACTGTTTCAATGAACCTTTCGACCCAAAAATGGCATGAACGCTACCAGCAACAAGCTCTTTGGACGAAATCCTTAAGAGATTATGTATATAAACGTATAGGATTCCGTCAAACCAAACTGATTTTAGATGTTGGATGTGGCACCGGTGTCATTTTGCGTGAGCTAAGTCAAATTTCGACATTTACCACGTTTGGTGTGGATATTAATCCTGCGACAATTCGATTTGCTCATTCAACATCACCGAAATCATTACCTACAATCGGTGATGCATTATATCTTCCATTTCGTGCAGAGTCCTTCGATGTTTCACAATGCCATTTTTTACTGCTTTGGGTGACGAGTCCACGTCAGGTATTAATCGAAATGGTTAGAGTCCTCCGACCAGGTGGGTATCTATTGGTGCTTGCTGAACCAGATTATGGCGGTAGGATTGATTATCCATCTGAATTAGCAAAGCTTGGTAGCTGGCAAATCGATGCTCTCAAGGAGCAGGGTGCAAATCCGTATATTGGACGGGAAATTCGATCACTTTTTTCAAATATAGGTTTATTGGATATTGAGGTTGGCGTCTTGGGTGGGCAATGGGGTGAAAAACATACTAAAAAAGAGGCTGAACTTGAATGGGAGGTCATTGAATCTGATTTATATCAGAATAAAGAATTTCTACAATCAGCAGCTGCGTTAGAAACACTCGATCTATCCGCGTGGAAAAACCTACAAAGGATATTGTTTGTGCCCACTTTTTATGCAATTGGGATAAAGCCAGGCTGATTTATCTATCAATCGGAATTCCAATTTCAATATTTCCACTCACTAAACGCACCGGATACGATGGAATATCGACGAATGCTGGCAAGGCTAATGCCCGACCTGTCCGAACATCGAATCTTGCACCATGCCGAGGGCAAATTATCTCATAACCTTCAATATTTCCTTCACCCACTGGTCCATCATCGTGTGAGCAAACATCAGCTATTGCGTAATATTGTCCACTGATATTCATTATTACAATAAGTAGATCATCGACTTCTACAAACAATCGCTGCCCATCTAATAACTCTCCGATTGAACCAACAGCAATATATTCCAAGTTTTGTTGGTCGATATATCGGTAATCATTCATATTAATTTTCCACGAGATCGTCACTTGCCTCGCCCAACCCGTACACCCCAGCTTTGAGCACCTTTAGTGAGAGTAATGCACATTTTAAACGAACAGGTCCAAGTTCAATTCCGAGTAGATCTAATACATCTTGCTTGCTTACCTGCTTAATATAATCCAGAGACTTACCCAATACACTTTCAGCTAATAAGTCCGCAGAAGCTTGTGAAATTGCACATCCATGTCCATCAAATGCGACCTCGCTCACTAGACCATTTTCATCAATTCGTAAATCGATTCTTATATGATCCCCACACAATGGGTTATCATCTTCAAAAGAGATATCATTTGGTTCAAGTACTCCACGAAAATGTGGGTTTTTATACCGATCGATAATTAATTCACGATAAAGATCATCCATGTTCACCCGAAGAATTTCTTAACTTTATAAAGTCCTTCAACCAGTTTGTCAACTTCATCCAGCGTATTATACAGGTAAAAACTGGCCCGTGTTGTTGCAGGAATTTTAAATTTTTCATGTAATGGCATGGCACAGTGGTGTCCTGCCCTGACTGCTATTCCAGATTGATCCAGCACCTGGGCTACGTCATGCGGATGGACTCCTTCAAAAGTAAAAGCAGCAACAGCTCCCTTATATTTCGCCTGTGGTCCGAGAACTTTGATCCCAGTAATTTCAGCTAAACGTTCTAAAGCATAGGAGATGATTTCCTTTTCGTGTGCTTCAACACTTTCCATACCTATGTTAGAAACATAATCTAATGCAGCATGTAGTCCTATTGACTCAGCAATTGCTGGCGTACCCGCTTCAAATTTATGAGGTAACTCATTTGGAACAAATGTCCGTAGGAAAACACGCTTAATCATTTCTCCACCCCCCAAAAATGGTGGCATTTCAGCTAAAATATTCAGCTTTCCATAAAGAATTCCGAGACCCGTTGGGCCACATATTTTGTGAGCTGAAAAAGCAAGGAAATCGGTATCCAAATCTTGCACGTCTACCGGAAAATGCGGTACAGATTGAGCTCCATCAATGAGCGTAATCGCGCCTGCCTGGTGTGCTAATCGGACGATCTCCTTAGCTGGATTTATCGTGCCGAGTACATTGGACATGTGGGTAAATGAAACCAGGCGAGGCATTTGTTCAAGTAATCTTCGATATTCTTCCAGATCTAATAGACCATCTTGTGTTACAGGAATAAATTCAAGCCTGATGCCTTTTTCAGCCGCAAGCATTTGCCATGGGACTAAATTGGAATGGTGTTCCATTTCGGTAAGGATCACCAGATCGTCTTCATTTAAAAATGTTTTACCCCACGTGAGTGCTATCATGTTGATAGATTCAGTGGTGTTCCTGGTAAATATTACCTCTCTTGAAGATCGTGCATTTATAAACTCTGTTACTCGCTGTCTTGAAGCCTCAAAAGCCCTGGTTGCTTCCTCTGCCAGTGTATGGATACCCCGATGAACGTTGGCATTATATGTCTGGTAATAATCATTCATCGACTGAATGACCGAGGTTGGTTTTTGCGACGTTGCAGTCGAGTCCAAGTAAACCAACGGAATGCCGGGACGGACTTCTCTTGTAAATATGGGAAAGTCTTTTCTAATCTCTTCCAAGTCCAAAATAGTATTCATCGGCTGTTTTATCATCTGGATTATTTTACCTTCTGGTGAGCGCGAACTCTCCGTCGTGATGGACGGATTTGGTTTGAGTTTTTAGGGCACCATAGCACATGATCAGGAACCATCCAGCCATCTGTAAGATATACACTATCCTTAAATTGAACGGCAATCATCTTCGGATCCACTTGAACGACAACACCCTCAAGCCAATCTCGGACCCGTTCTTTATTTTTATCATGGTCACAATACACTTCCACCCTATCCCCCACATGATATTGCTCATTTAGGTCAGGTGCATGGGTAAAATACATTTCTGTCAAGGTTTCCTCCTTATATTATTACCTATTTCATCTTCTTCACAATAGCTTGCTGAAATCGTTTTCTGACCCCATCGAATGGAATACGTTGCATGATAGGATCAAAGAATCCCTCCACGATTAAGTGCTCCGCCTCAGTATATGGAATGCCACGGCTTAATAGATAAAACACAGAATCTTGATCAATTTTTCCAACTGTTGCGCCATGTGTACATCGAACATCATCTGCTAGTATTTCCAAGCCGGGTATAGAATCCGCACGTGCCTTGGGGCTAAGGATAAGATTTCGATTCGCTTGATAACCATCGGTTTTTTGAGCACCAGGGGCTACATAAATCATCCCCTGCCAAACGGATCTGCTGTTATCCTTGAGTGCACCTTTGAACAACAGGTCACTGGTTGTGTGCGGTGCAAGATGGTTTTGTTGTGTATCATGATCCAGATGCTGCTTTCCGTCTGTGAAATAAAAACCTGACATCTTTCCAACAGCGCCTTCACCTATTAGATCAATCTCTGAAAAGTTTTTCGTTAAATTACTACCCAGCGCTCCAAATATCCATTCCAGGTTTGCGTTTTTTCCAACATGCACTCTCTCATGACTAAAATTCCAAACATTATCACCCCATGATTGAAGTTCCACAAATTGTAACCGGGCATTATCACTGATATGGATTTCCACCAATCCTGAATGCATGGATTGTTTTTTTTCTCTATCGGGAGAAGCAGCTTCATGTACATAGGTTAGAGATGAATCTGGTTCCAACCATACCATTATATGGGAAAAGTAAGCTAATCCGCTCCCGGGTCCCCAAATAACTGAATGGAGGGGAATTTCAACATGGACGCCTTTTGGTATAAAGATAAAAATGCCGTACATCTCCATAGCAGCAGTCAGCGCAGCAAATTTTCCCTCACCAGGTTTTACAATCTGGCCAATGATCGAAGCCAGTTTATCTGCATATTCTGTTTCTGCTGTTCGCAAATCCGTGAAAATAATCCCTTGACGAATAAGTTCATTGTCCAGTTTAACGTCTGTCAGGTTAGGTCGAATGATCACCTGACCACCTTGCATCTTTTTAGCTAAAGGTTTTAACAACCAATTGGGTGTAGTGCGCAATCGTTCCATTGAATTACCATCTGGTAACGAAAAATTAGCAACATCAAGTTTATGAATATCAGTCCTTCTCCAGGCTTCATCTTTCACAGATGGCATTGGTAAAGTATTATAAGCTTCCCAAGCTCGCTCCCGATAATCCCTAAGAAATGTTGGGCCTTTCCAATTCGTCGATAATGCAGGAATCATCTCACGAGTGAATGGAAAATTAATTGCGTCAATTTTATTAGTCGGTTTTGATCTAGTAATGACCCGATGTATGCTCATTTTTACCCTACAGACCCTGCCATTTGTAGTTGAATCAATCTATTCATCTCAATCGCATATTCCATTGGCAATTCTTTTACCAAGGGTTCGATAAAACCAGCAACGACCATCGTGGTAGATTCTTCTTCTGTGAGCCCTCTGCTCATCAAATAAAATAACTGCTCTTCACCTACCTTTGACACAGACGCCTCATGACCAATAGATACGTCCTCTTCATCTATCTCAATCGATGGATAGGTATCAGAACGCGATTGGGGATCCAATAATAGGGCATCACAAACCGTATTTGAGCGGCTATCTACAGATCCTTTGTATACCTTTAGTAATCCTCTAAAGGATGTTCGTCCACCTCCTTTGCTGATTGATTTTGAGGTGATTTTGCTTGATGTATGTGGTGCGAAATGAATGGCTTTTCCTCCAGTGTCCTGGTGCTGACCAGATCCAGCGAAAGCCATGGAGAGTATTTCACCCCGAGCACCAGGTTCAAGCAAATAACAGGATGGGTATTTCATGGTTAATTTAGATCCCAAGTTGGAATCGACCCATTCCATCGTGCCGGCTTCATGCACCAGAGCGCGTTGTGTCACCAGATTGTATACATTGGTTGACCAGTTTTGTATCGTTGTATACCTCACCCTGGCACCCTTGTTAACGATTATTTCTATGACCCCGCTGTGTAATGAATCTGTCGTATATGTTGGTGCAGTACACCCTTCCACATAATGTACCTGTGCACCTTCATCTGCGATAATCAAGGAGCGCTCAAATTGACCAATATTCGCTACATTTAACCTGAAGTACGCCTGAAGTGGGAGGTCGACCTTCACGCCTTTGGGGACATATACAAAAGAGCCCCCTGACCAGACTGCACTATTTAAAGCAGCAAATTTATTATCTTCTATAGGAATAACTTTTCCAAAATACTGTCTAAACAAATCGGGATGCTTGCGTAACCCATCTTCGATACTTAAAAATATGACCCCTTGTTTTTCCAGATGTTCCTGGATGTTATGATAGACCATTTCACTTTCATATTGTGCACCAACACCTGCAAGGAATTTCTGTTCAGCTTCAGGGATTCCCAAACGATTGAAAGTATCTTTAATTGTCGCTGGCACTTCATCCCAGTTTTTACTTTCCTGTTGGGAAGGTTTCACGTAGAAGAATATGTTATCTAGATTAAGTCCAGATAGGTCTCCACCCCAGGTTGGGAGGGGACGTTTTTCAAAATGATCCAATGCTTTTAGACGATAATCCAACATCCATTGAGGTTCACCTTTCATGTCGGAAATTTGATTTACTACCTCTTTGGATAAACCCTTACTTGATTTGAAAACGTAGGTTTCAGGATCGCTAAAACCAAATTTATATTCACCGATATTATCCAATGCGTTCGAGTTCGAACTCATGACGACCTCCAAAATCACCTTCTTTAAGTAGGCACCGTCTCATATTTCTCACGTACCCAATCGTATCCATGTTCCTCAAGGTGTAAAGCTAATTCCGAGCTGCCCGACTCAACAATCCGTCCGTCCAACATTATGTGGACAAACTCTGGTTTGATATAATTGAGGATACGCTGATAATGGGTAATCACTAATACACCCATCTCAGGACCACGTAACGTATTCACCCCTTCTGATACGATCCTTAACGCGTCGATATCCAATCCAGAATCAGTTTCGTCCAAGATGGCGATTTCTGGTCTTAAAACAGCCATTTGCAATATCTCAGCTCGTTTTTTCTCACCTCCAGAAAAACCTTCATTCAAATATCGACCTGCAAAGGCATAATCCATCTTTAGCAAATCCATACGTTCTTTTAGCATTTTACGAAATTCAGGTACAGAAATTCCTTTATCAGCTGGATTTTTCGACCTTCCTTCGAGAATTAATGGCAGTGCGCAAGAAATTGGCAACTGATACACCTGATATCGACACCGGATATTGAAATGCTAAGAATATGCCTAACCTTGACCTCTCATCAGGCTTCATCTCGAGAATATTTACGCCTTTAAATATAACCTCCCCTTTGGTCACTTCATATCCAGGATGACCCATTAAAGTATACGCCAGGGTTGATTTTCCAGTACCATTTGGACCCATCAATGCATGCACCTCACCTTGTTTAACAGTAAGATTCACTCCTGTAAGGATTTCCCGACCCGCAATGCCTACATGCAAGTCCCGTATGATCATTTCAGACATGAAAAACTCCTTGAGGATAATATAAACGAACAATCCTTGATGATTGTTCGATCAAGGATTTCACTTGATTTTAATATTATAGCATGCGTAGTAGATAATGTCAATATTTATGATAATTATCATAAATATTGACAGAAAAAAGAATTATTGATATACTCTTTCAATATAAACTTATGGTTTCCACTAGAGATCTGGTTTTACGCACCCTACTTACCCAACCTCGCTGTACGATAAATGTATTAGCAGAGAAAGTTGGAATAAGCCCCATTTCTATTCGCCATCACATTGCCAGTCTTGAAGCCGAAGGTTTAATTGGATGCGAAGATGAGAGGCATGGAGTTGGCAGGCCACGCAAGCTATTTTTCCTCACAGAAACAGGCATCGAGCAATTTCCAACCCGATATGTTCGTCTTACAATTCGCTTACTTGAGCATCTTAAGGAAACCATGCCTGAAGCCATGATAAATAAATTGTTCACACAAATGGCGGTTGACCTGGCAAAAGACTTGTCTGAAGGTACTGAAACAAAAAATCTAAGCATCGAAGAACGACTAAACCTGGTGAAAGACCTTCTATGGCGAGAAGGATTCAGTATAGAATGGAAACAGCTCGATGATGGTTATCAGATCTACGAAGCAAGCTGTCCATATTACTATATTGGACAGAACCATCCTGAGGTATGTGCGGTCGATCAAATCCTCATCTCGACAGTACTCTCGATGAACGCAGAAAAAGTCAAGTGCATTTTAAACGGAGACAATAATTGTACATATTTGATCTCCGATAACTCATCAGCTTAGAAAAACTTAACATGATGGATAACATTCAAAATAAACCAGTTTGGGATATAGAAACGACAAATCCAGAGCTTGTTGAACCCCTAATTTCTGAGCTTCAAAAAGTAATGGATCCGGAAATTGGCTTGAATATTCTAGAGCTCGGTTTAGTTCGAAATGTAGTTGTCATGGATACTGAAGTTCAAATTCAGATGATCATGACTACTCCTTTTTGCCCATACGGACCTGCCTTGCTGGAAACAACGCGAGAAAAGGCAGAAATTGGACTTAAACTACCAACGACGGTCACACTTGGTTATGAACCCTGGGACCCATCCATGATGGATGAAAATGCTAGAACAGAGTGGGGATTCTTTTAGCTCGGCAAGACAGAAATATTTAAACAATTTCATAGTTTGCCAGAAATCCACTATTTAAAGAATAAATCTAACCTTGAGATCAGGTTAGATAATAATATACGATGGCACACGGATTTATATTTATGTCGCGAGAGTGGGATTTGAACCCACGACCAAGGGCTTATGAGTCCCATGCTTTTCCAACTGAGCTACCTCGCCGATTTCAGAGCGATAGAATAGTAATACGCTCTAATACTTACTCGTCTATTTACCCCAATATTTGATATGACTATGGCAATTGGAGAATAAAGCTATGGAAGACACCACTTTAAACCATAAGACTATCACGGGTTTTTCGCAAGATACTTATCGACTATCTTGAATAAAAGGTTTCTAGCTCGATAAGAAAGCCCAAAATATGAGTAAAGGTACACATGTGGATTATCCATAAAATGTCCTGGTCTCAACGCCTCTCGTAAACCGCTTTGTAGAATTAGGCACCGAAATATCGACTGCACGGACTGTTGAGTAGCGTAGTTCTCTTGCCACTATGCTCCCTTTCAAAGCTGGCAGTAATAGATGAACATTGGTTTGAACAAGCGAAAAATGGGGTCTATCCAGCGATAAGAGTCCATACACGTCTCAGGTTGGTCGAAGAAGCTCCCCTGATCGAGCATATGGATGCCCTCCCTCAGCCTTCGATAGCCGCTATAACTGATATTACAGATGATCGCTCAAGTGAATTGTGCTGTGGTAAACGACAAATACTGATGTTTGTATTGTATTTCTGGTGCATCTCTCAGGCTAGTCTTTGCTCATAGTTATGAACTTCTATATTATGAAAGATGAACAAAAGTTGCTTGCATACCTTGCCTGTGTGAATCGGTAGCTAAATAGTTAGTCTACGATTTTATGGGTTTTAGTCGATCCACCTCATAAGCGCCGCCACTTCCAAGTGCCCTTATCATTCAAACTCCAATATGCCTCCAAAAGTATACGGTAGTGATTATGTTCTTCCTCAGAAAACCTGAGGAACATTCGACGTCCCTCTGGGATAGAAACCTGGGCTGCCAGGTCTTCATATGCTTTTTCGGCCTGTTTTTCGAGAACCATTGCCTCAGTAATAATCATCATCACACTTTTTTTGTTCGGTTCCTGGGCAGCCTTGATCTCGAATTTAGGTGGTAGTGGAAACGCTTTCCCTTCATAAGTGATGAAATCACCTTTTTCTATCAGAGATTTCTCAAGGGCAATCAATTTCCTTAAATGAAATGCCTCAAATTTGCTCAATTGGGTGAATAACTGCTGACCCATTGGATTGCTAATCTTTTTAGCTGCTTCTGCATAGCTTATGGTGGCTATCCTTTCATTCTCCTTGACAACACGTATTGCGTCTAACAGGCTTGTGGTGCTCATTATGCCTCCTTGGTATAGAGTAGGTAAGTTTTTTCGAGTAAATTTTTATGAGTCTGGTATTACTCATACATTGCTAGCCAACAGCCTAATTGAAAAGGTATCAATGATTCAGCGCCTTCAGGGTTTATCGATATCTACGAACTAATAAACCCACAAGGATGTTCTTCAGATATGATTCTATCAATATATGAATAGATTTTCAACTCCTATACCCTGCTTGTTTGAGAGCTGGTCATCTATAGGGGATAAGAAGACCATAAGTGAACATGGGGTTATCAACAATTGAACATCTTCCCCAAGTATCGATGACCATATAAGGCATCACCTGGCACCTGGGGGAGTGGATAGTATGATATCGTGCTACCTGGCATAAAACACAAAACCCCTAATCCTTGGGGTTTCTTTGTGGGTGAAACTGGACTAGAACCTGGGACCGCCTCTGTGTATTGGAGGCGTTGAGATTGTCTATAGACTCTACCTTGTAAATGGTGTCTTATCTTCTACGATACACTCATAAATGGGGGTTTGAATGACTATAGAGGCTATATATTCTATGGAGTGGTTCTGGCGTTGTAAATGGTTGTAAATGGTTGAAGGAGGCGAGGAAGCCAGCAGCCCTGTCCATCTGGTGATTACAGGAAGCCTGTGGCTGATAACTGGGTTTCAGCATATTTCAATCCAAATTGCACCCGTTTTCACCATCGTATGAAGCAATGAAAGCGACAAACTTGTTGCAATGAACTTATAATTAGCCATCTAGCCAGCCTTAAGCGATGATCCACCAGAAAGACTTGGGCTGAACAATCCATCAGGATTCAATCAGAACCCTGTTAGAATGGTCTGTGGAGACACAAGGAAGCCTGTAGAGACTCGCAATTGTGTATATAGTTATATTGGGGCATCATTATCACTAACATGAATGGCAGGAATTATTAATGGGTATTGTATTCATGCTTACTTTTATATACAATATATATAACGTCAGGGTACATTTATCGCTTTTCATTGGATAGGAGGTAATAACCATGTTGGATTCACCTAAGGAAACGGGCCAGGGTATGGTAGAGTATGCATTTATTATTGTATTAATTGCGATTGTTGTCATTGTTCTTCTTACCCTCCTTGGTACCCAGATTTCCAATGTATTCAGCAAGATTTCATCAGCATTTGTTCCTGGTACATCTCCGTGATCAAAATTTCCAAACAATGGACCCACGATTCACTGAGAGACTCGGAATGGTGCATATAGATATATATGGGGGCTCAGTCAAACTTACATGACTGTGAGGGAGTATTACTGTTTTACTATTGCATTCATGCTTCCTATAAGATATAATCTAAATTGAGATCGTGCAGGGGATCTTCAATGGAAAGGAGGTAAAAGCCATGTTGTTCTCACCTAAGGAAAAGGGTCAGGGTATGGTCGAATATGCGTTGATTATTGTGTTGATTGCGATTGTTGTCATTGTTATACTTACCCTACTCGGCACCCAGATCTCGACTGTTTTCAGCCGGATCTCTTCAGCTCTCGCTTCAGCGTCTGGGTCTTAATAAACTAAATATCCAAACAATGGACCCGGCCATGGCTGGGTCCATTGTGTTTTAATTGGCAATATTTTTTAGAAAATATAAGTTTGGTTGAGTATATGGATTTAATAACCAGATTATCGGTTTTTAGAACTAGATATTCTAATACCTGTTTTTTCTTGCTGGGATCTTATCTTGGTAGTATTCCATTCTTGCAATAATGTGATACATTCGAATCACAATCAATAGCCCCGGTAGTGTTAGAACACCACCAGGGCCAGTATAACCACCTTGTTAAGAGGTGGATGTGCACAGGTTAATAGCTTCTTGTCTTTACATCCCGTTGGATTAACAACCGGAAATTTTTATTTTATAGACACATCAGGCAGCAACTAGTGGCGAGAGTGGGATTTGAACCCACGACCAAGGGCTTATGAGTCCCCTGCTCTTCCAACTGAGCTACCTCGCCGATTTAAGAGCGGCAGAATAGTACTACGCTCTAATAATTTTGTCAACTATATTTCACGATCGGTGATATATACCGCTAATTCCTCAAGTGCTTTTCTCTCTGGGGATTTTGGAAGACTTACTAAAACGTCCAAGCCTTTTTGAACGTATTGATGCGCCTCCTTATGAGACATCTCAATCGCGCCGCTTTCCCTGATCGAGGTCAGTAATCGACCTAAGCAATCTTCATCACAGAAGTTGCTTTCAAGTATATTCTTCATATCTACATCATCGGAATGGTTTTCTAGATAATATAAAACTGGAAGAGTGATCAAGCCTTGGCGAAGATCACTAGCAACTGGTTTTCCCATTGTGGTCTGTTCACTTGTGAAATCCAAAATGTCATCTATTATCTGAAAAGCCATGCCGATATTGTACCCGTAGTGCTTTGTAGCTGTGACAATGTCACCACTGGCGTTACTTAAGATAGCAGCAGTTCGTGCCGAGGTTTCAAATAAGGAAGCAGTTTTCGCATAGATCCTACGGTAGTAATCATCTCGATTTGCCACCCATCTACTGCTAAACAATTGAGTAATTTCACCATTCACAATGCTCGCTAGTGTTTCTGCAAAAATCCTCATCACATCTACAGAACCAGTATCAGCAGCAAGTTTAGCTGCCTTGGAAAATATGAAATCACCAGTTAAAACAGTTGCCGCCGGTGACCACTGCGCATTCAATGTCGGAATACCCCGTCTGATTAATGCGCCGTCGATTAAATCATCGTGCACCAAAGTTGCAGTGTGGAGTGATTCAATAGCAGCTGCGAGGGTAACTAATTTATCTGCATCTGCACCCAGCATTTTTCCCGTCAATAACGTCACAACGACACGAATTCGCTTTCCACCTGAACTAAGCAAATGGTGTAGTGCAGCTACCACAGCCGTATGGTGTCCGTCGGCTTGGCTAAGCATACGTTCCTCAACGAGTTTGATCTGATCTTCTATGGTAGAAGTAAACGAAGCATCAATCAATGAATTTCTCTCCATCTAAACAGCTTATCCGCCTCTGCTGTTGTAATTTTCGCAACTTTTTCAAAAGACTCTTCCTTTATTTTAGAAATCTTTTCTGCTACTATTCTAACATTTGCTGGCTCATTCCGCTTGCCTCGATATGGATGAGGTGTAAGATAAGGCGCGTCGGTTTCTAACAACATACTCGTTACTGGTTGGGAGTGGACTACAGATTGAAGTATTTGAGATTTCTGGAATGTCACTGGTCCAGAAATGCCAATTTTAAAATTAAGTGAAATCATTTCCCTAGCAAAATATTCATCGCCAGAAAAAGAATGCAAAACACCTGGAAACGCAGCCAATTCATTACCTGTTCTAGTTAATTTTTTATGCCATTTTTTGACAATTTTTAATATGTCACCTGATGCTTCACGATTATGAATGATCACAGGAAGTAATAATTCTGCAGACAATTGTAATTGTTCTTCAAATATTGAGAGTTGGAGTGATCTTGGAGTTTGATCTCGATAATAATCTAGGCCAATTTCGCCAATTGCAACCACTTTCTCCATGCAAGCAAGTTCTCGAAGATCCGAAATTGTGTTATCTGTCCAACTCAATCCCTGGTTGGGATGCAATCCTACAGCAGCATATACTTCATGGAATTCCCAGGCATATTGAAGAGCAGTTTTACTCGTTTCGATATCAATACCAGGAATAAGTATCCTGGATATCCCATTCTCCCTTGCCCGTTCAACTACTAGGTTACGATCAATATTAAAATCGTCAAAGTTGAGGTGGCAATGTGTATCTACAAGTTCCGATGTTAGTTCCAATACCACTATTTCAATCCCGCCACCCGTAATCCATCATCCAAGATTGCTTTAACTTTCTCCTTGTGGGTAGTTTCGCAATACACACGCACGATTGGTTCTGTTCCCGAAAACCTGATCAGTAGCCAACCACCATCTTCTAAATTAAATTTGAATCCATCCGTTGTGTCCAGGTTTATCACCCTGATACCACCTATATGTGAAGGATTACTATTTACAATTTTTTGCTCACCCGATTTTCGATCACCACTAAAAGGAGTATCAATTCTGTCGTAATAATGAGCACCAACTTTCTTGAAAAGTGTCTCTATTAATTCAGATGGCTTCTGGTTTAAAGATACCATCATATCAAGGAAATATAATCCCGCTAATATTCCATCTCTCTCAGGTACATGGCCACGAAAGGCATAACCACCCGATTCTTCACCACCTAACATGGCATTGGTTTCGAGCATTTTAGGTGCTACATATTTAAATCCAACCCCAGTTTCGTAAACCGGTACGTTGTAAATCTTACCAAGTTTTGTAAGCATATTGGTAGTAGACAATGTTTTAACGATTGGTCCACGTTCTTTTCGTACTTCAAGAAAATAATACCCCAACAAACCATAAACCCTGAGTTGATCGATAAATCTACCTTGTTCGTCTCCTACACCAAGGCGATCTGCATCTCCGTCAGTGACGATCAGAACATCGGCATTACGTTTTTTGGTTTCCGTTAATCCAACATCAACATTTGGCGGGATTGGCTCAGGGCGTTTCATTTCTGGAAAAATCGGGTTCCGCACGTTATGTATTTCTTCAACTCTTGTTTTTCCACCTTTTAATAGGTAGGGGAACCAACCAATTCCATTACCCCACATCGGCTCGATAAGAACATGCATTCCAGCATTTTTAATTTTGTTCAGGTCGATCAGGTTTCTAATTTGCGTTATATAAGCTGGATTCGGATCAAATATGACGATCCGTTCCTGATGAATTGCATCCTGAAAATGTATTCGCTGTGTTTGATCCTCGTTTTTTGGAATATAGGATTCGATTTCGGTTAAACCATTCGGATCAATTGCACCACCGTGCTCATCGCGTACTTTAAATCCATTATCAGTCGCAGGATTATGGGAAGCCGTTATGTTTACCGCTCCAACGGCTTTCTTATTAATTACAGAATAGGATATAACCGGAGTGGGTGTTACTTTATCTGTTATATAAACCCTAAGACCATTTCCTGCTAATACTTCCGCGACAGAAATAGCAAAATTCTCTGAATGAAAACGTTGATCATAACCAACAACTACCCATTCATCTTTTAACCCTTTTTTTATGAGGTATTGAGCAAATCCCTGTGTACACCTACGGATATTGGTAAATGTATAATCTTCGGCAATCCTACCCCGCCAGCCGTCAGTTCCGAAATGGATATTATCCAGCATTGTGCCTCCAAGAATTACAAATTACATCGAGATGTATTATATCAAGGGATATTAGAGAGAGGAATAGGTTATCCAGAGATGATATAATTTTAAGTTGCGAGTTAAATTTCCCGGAGGTTTTACATGAATGCACACATTTTACAAGAAACACTGAATCTACTTAATGGAAGCCTGATCTTTTCAGGCGACCAAGCAGTGATCAAAGATCGAAAGCTATTACAGGAATATATTCATGGTTTAGCTGAGTTATCAGCGTTGGGTAAAAGCCCACAGAAAGGTGCTGCACAATATATCATTCGAAAAGCTGCTATAGCTTTCGGAGCGATCCCATCCTCAATTAATGACCTATATCTTGCACGTGCGCGAGGTGAAGTTCCATTTTCTTTCACTGTTCCAGCGATAAATCTGCGAATGCTCACCTTTGATTCAGCTCGGGCAGTATTCAGAGTAGCAATCGAAATGAATGCTGGTGCATTTATTTTTGAAATCGCGCGTTCTGAGATGGGATATACAGATCAACGACCTGCTGAATATGCATCAAGTGTTTTGGCAGCAGCAATAGCTGAGGGCTTTGTTGGACCGGTATTTATCCAAGGAGATCATTTCCAAGTCTCGGCAAAACGATACTTTGCTTCACCTGATATTGAATTACAAGCAGTTAAAGACCTAACCAAGGAAGCAATTGCGGCTGGATTTTATAACATTGATATTGACACTTCAACTTTGGTGGATATTACTAAGGCAACCATTCCTGAACAGCAAATACTAAATTACAGTTTATCTGCGATGTTTTCTGCATATATCAGATCTTTACAACCTGCAGGTATTGATGTATCCATAGGTGGAGAGATTGGTGAAGTTGGTGGGCATAACTCTACTGAGGAAGAATTACGAGCCTATATGGATGGTTATCATGCAGAATTAACCGCAAATAAAGCTAGTTTTATTGGATTGAGCAAAATCAGTATTCAAACTGGAACATCTCATGGAGGAGTCGTATTGCCGGATGGATCAATTGCCAAAGTAAATTTGGATTTTGGAATCTTGCTCAAACTTAGTCGAGTTGCACGTGCAGCTTATGCGATGGGAGGTACTGTTCAACATGGAGCTTCTACATTGCCTGAAAGTGCTTTTGGCAAGTTTGTTGAATCCGAAGCCGTTGAAGTTCACCTGGCAACCAATTTCCAAAATATGATATACGATCGGTTACCAGATGGTTTACGCTCAAATATCTATGCATACCTCGATAAAAACTTTAACTCTGAACGTAAACCAGAAATGACAGACGAACAGTTTTATTATAAAACCCGTAAGAATGCTATTGGGCCATTTAAAAAGGAATCATGGGAATTACCTGCAGTTAAAAAAGCTGAAATCGTTCTTGCATTGGAAGAACAATTCAGAAAACTATTCGTTTATCTCGGTATGGAAGGAACTCGGAAATTTGTCGAGGAGAAAATTATCCCGGTAAAGATTGAACCGGACTTGAAATACTATTTAGGTGATAGTGCCGTAGATGAACAAGTGACTGATCTGGCGGATTAATTATGCCGGTAGTTGATCAGGGAATAAATCTCGACCGATATATGCTTGTACCCCGTTCTTTAATCATCCTTACGCATGAGGATAAAATTTTACTGCTAAAAGGAGCAAATAATAAAAGACTCTGGGCGGGGCTTTATAATGGTATTGGTGGTCATGTTGAGCCAGGTGAAGATGTGCTATCTGCAGCACATCGTGAGCTGTTCGAGGAGGCTGGAATAAGTGTTCCAGATTTATGGTTATGCGGGATATTAACTGTTGACACAAAAACCAACCCAGGAGTGGGTCTTTTTGTTTTCACAGGCAACAGCACAGATAATACGTTTAGTTTATCAGAAGAAGGAGAGTTTGAATGGATAAAAATCTCCCAACTAGACCGATTACCGTTGGTGGCAGATCTCTTAACAATTATTCCAAAAATACTGGAGATGAAACCCGGTGATTCACCCTTCTTTGGACAATCAAGTTATGATGAATCTGGAAATTTAGAAATATCTTTTCGATAAGCTTAAAAAATAGAATAGCGGTTACATTTCTTTGTTCCGCTATTCTATTTTTTCCTGTTTATGATTTACTTTCTTTTTAAAGATCTTACAACGAGTATGATACCTACCAAAATCAGTGCGGATGGCCATATGTAATTGATATATTCCTCTGCTGCAAGCAATAGGATCAAGCCAATGCCACCTAAAATTCCAGCTGGGATCCATGCCCACCGCATCTTCCCAGCAGATAACGGCAGGATTGCGACTAATGCGAATGTGATTCCTAATCCTAGAAAGAAAATTCCACCAATGTTTACAAGATTGATTAAATTCGTATCCAACACAGACACAATTGCGATCGTAGAAATAATACCCATCGGAATGATCGCCCACCAATTTGATCGATCAACAATATAAACCAGTAAAAAACTTAAGGCAACTCCACCAAGAAGAATTGTTTTGCCAAGGTTCTTTTCGCTAAATCCTGGTAGAAATGAATTTAACCCAATCATTGCAGAAATTGACAAGAAGATGGTCCCTGGTATCAAAGCCCACCAATGATCACGATTTATTGCAAACAAGGAAAAGAAAAGCAAAGCTCCAACTGCTGTAACGACTGTCCAAAATAGATCTCCACCCTCGAATACACCTAAAGTATCCAAAAGTATCAATATCCCTCCAATAATTAGACACTAACCCCCAAAAAATACGCGAAGAAAGCAGTTTTATCATTGCTCCTCCTGGTTATTTTTTTCGAAAAATGGTTTGAATTATTATCCAAGCACCTGCAAGAACGAGTAATACTGGCCAATACTTTATATATTGGTTTTGCCCCGAAAATAGAACCAAAAATATGATCAATAAAATTCCACTTATTAAGATTAACTTAGCCCCCTCTTTATATCCTGTTTTATCATGACCACTCAATAACGTTGCTAATATGATTCCTACACCAACAAAACCTGGGATTAAGGTCCATAGGTAGGTCCAAGCGCCCCAATTACCTGTTGAATTTGTCCAATAAAGTAATCCTCCAATTCCACCAACGATACAAGCTGGTACACTCAAAGCAGGATTTCGCAACAAAAGACCTAGAAGGAATAAAAAAATCCCAACACCAATGACGATTAATGGCCATTGATACTCGATATTCATAATATCTTTTGGGCCAGGAACTACATCAAATTGTGCTGCTAAAAACCATCCACCGATTGATATTAATAGGATACCGAATAATAGATCAGATCTTCTTGCTTTTGACATTTTTCCTCCTTACTTATTCATTTCCAGTAAATAAGTATACAACCAATCACCAGATAGATGCAATTATATGTACATTTAAAAAGGCAGGTAATATTATCTTGATCATTTAAGAGTGGCTATATTGTAAAATTATCTATTTTTGACGATTTACCAACTTGTATATACACTTTAATTGATACCATTAATTTTAAATAACTATAATATATAATTACAACGAATAAACCGACTTCAGGAATATTAATCCTCATATGCGAGTAGGTTCTAATAACTATCCTTAGAAAATTTCAGAAATATCTTTCTTTTATGTGAATACAAACTAATCGCTTATTGCGATAATAATGTTGGAGCTCTAGCAATAACCTCCATGTCGATTGAAATGAGAAATATATCCAATGTTCGAAAATAAAAAACCTTACACTGCCCGTGCAATTCAAGATTTCAAATCAGCACGTCAAAAAGCTACTCTTAGGGAAATTATTGCTCGTTTTAAAGGCGAATCTAGTGAATTATTATCCTTTGAAGAGGTTCGTCAACAATTAAAAGCCCAGGTTAGTTCAATAAAGGTGTTAGAAGAAATACCCATTTCGGCAATTATTGGTAGCGTAAATCGTTATCAAGACTTCCTGCGTGACTTCTTACCCCGTCAAAATATTGATGCTCAACGCTGGTCAAATATAGATATTGCTAATCAGGGAATGATCGGTTTACCACCTATTGAGGTGTATCAAATTGGCGAGGTATATTTTGTTATCGATGGTAATCATCGAGTATCAGTAGCAAAACAGCTTGGAACGGTTGAGATTCAAGCATATGTCACTAAAGTACAATCACGTGTATCCATAACTCCAGATGTAAGTCCAGAGGACCTGATTCTCAAATCCGAGTATGTGGAATTCCTTGAAAATACGAACATTGATAATTTGCGTCCAGAAGCAAACCTGACTGTCACTGTACCTGGCCAATATGAAGTCATCAAGGAGCATATTTCAGTCCATCGATACTTTATGGGGATTGACCAGCAGCATGAAATATCATACGCTGACTCAGTTACAGATTGGTACGATAATATCTACCTTCCAGTTGTCATGATTATTAATGAAAAAGGATTATTGATCGATTTTCCCAATAGAACTGAAACTGATCTCTATCTCTGGATAGCAGATCATCGAGCTGCGTTAGAGGAAGAGCTTAAGAGTCAGGTTCCAGTTGGCAGTGCAATGGATGATTTGACGGATCATTATAGTCAACGAACGGATCGAGTAATTTCCCGAATAGGAACAAAGATTTTAAAAGCGATTGTACCGAATACTTTAGAAACTGGACCGCACCCTGGTGAATGGCGTCAATCTGTTTTAGAAACACGGCGAGATTCTCATTTGTTTTGTGAGATTCTTGTCCCGGTCAATGGACAACAAGATGGATGGTTCGCATTGGAAGAGGCAATTATCATTGCACATCTAGAAGAATTTAATATTCACGGTCTATATATCTTGACCGATGAAGTTAGAAATGACTAGTACACTCAGAATACAAGAGGAGTTTACTTATCGGTGCGAACAAGCTGGTGTTCATTTTGATTTTCAACAGCGGACTGGAGATATTACAGCCAATATCTGCGAATTAGCTCGTTGGAATGATCTCGTCATTATAAATTTATCCTATCCACCTGAATCGTCAGCGGTCTCACGGCTTGTCTCGGGTATCAGAAATTTAATACAGAGGTGCCCGCGACCTTTATTATTTACTCCACAGGCAAGTCAACCTGTTAACCACCCATTGTTAGTTTTTGATGGTAGTTTGAAAGCTCAAGAAGCGTTATATATAGCTACATACATAGCGGGTCAATGGCAATTACCTTTACACGTTATTTCGATTGATGAAGGTGAATATATCTCAGAAATTAAAGACCCACCCCAAAGATATTTGGAAAACCAGAATGTCCAAGCTGATTACATCTTAATCGATAAAAATAATAGCACAGAAGAAATTTTTAATTATGTATATCAACTAAATGTGGATTTATTGATTACCGGTGGATATAGTCGTAATCCTATAATGGAAATTTTGCAAGGTAGTGATTTAGATGATATTTTACGAATTGTGCATATACCAATTATTATCAGCAGATGATTTCATATCATTTGGTTAAATCACAATTCTATTTTTCGATATCCATATACATTTACCACCTTTGTTCTACCGTATTGAGTTTCAGTTGTCATATCTGGATGGTATACATGAATATGTCCATGTAAATGGTAATCGGGGTGGAATCGATCAAGTAACCATCGGAATGCTTTTACTCCTTGATGAGCATAATCAGGTTGATCATGAATACCCCATGGAGGTGCATGCGACATAAAGACATTTAGATAGCGACCAGAAGTTATCCGATTCGTTATTAAAGATGGTACAAGTCGGAAAACGTTCAACCACATATCAAATTGGGAGTATTGAAATTTTCCATCTTTATAACGAATACTCCCTTCTACCCCTGCAAATGAATATCCAGTTACCCTCTTTACCTTGCAATGTAAATCAATTGATCCATGGAAGTTCTTTCTGTTACTATTTTCGAGTATTTCTGCCTCCGAATGGTTCCCATGCACGAAAAACAATGGGATATCCAATGCACTGACAAGAAATTCGAGGTAATATTCTGGTAGATCTCCACACCCGATGACCAAATCGAGATCTGGAAATAATAGGCGAATTTTTGGATTATAAATAAATTCCACAACAATATCGCTAACAGCCAATATTTTCATTTTCACTTATTATGGTACATTTTCAGACGATTGATAAAATTTTTTTATAAGATTATCCCTTTTTCTATAGTAAATTTCGTAAAGCTTCGCTCAATGTCGGATATTTAAATATATATCCATTGTCTAATAATTTTTTGGGTAAAACCTTTTGCCCTTCTATAACCATGTTTGCCACCTCTCCAAAGGCAAAGCGCATCATGATACTTGGGATAGGTAAATAATGGGGTCTTTCCATAATCATACCGATCGTTTTTCCAAATTCCGAATTAGTTACTGGATATGGAGAAGATAAATTAAACACCCCGTTAAGACTATCATGTTCTATCAAAAATCGAATTGCTTCTACTTCATCATCAATATGGATCCATGAATATACTTGTTGACCATCTCCAATGGGTCCACCAACATAAAATTTATATGGAAATATCAAAGGTCGCAATGCCCCTCCTTTTGGACTTAAAACAACACCTGTACGTATAACAACATGTCTAACCCCAAGCGCTTTGACAGACTCACTAGAGGCTTCCCATTCCTTTGATAAATTTGCTAAAAAGTCATTGCCGAGCACAGAGTCTTCAGTAAATATACTATCACGAGCGGTCCCATAAATTCCCACACCAGAGGCTTGAACGAATATTTTTGGTTTCCGATCCACTTTTTCTATAGCTTGTGCAAGCACTTTTCCTGCATCCACACGACTTTGGAGTAATCGTTCTTTTCGTTGCTTTGTCCACCGGGAAGGAAATAAACCAGCACCTGATAGATTCTCACCCGCGAGGTGTACTACCACATCGGAATTTGCAATCTCATATATCCAACTATCTTCGGTTTTAGCATCCCATTGAACTATCCGTACACCTATAGGCATTCCAGTGACTTTTTTCGGATTTCGACTAAGAATTGACACCTCATGGACGTCGTGAACCAGCCTTGATGACAAATCATGTCCAATCAAACCGCTTCCACCTGCTATGACTATACGCATCTTTCTGCCTCCATACCATCCCAACTCAATACTTGATTATAACCAAGACAACCACAACCGAAGACATTAATTAAGATATATTTCATCGTTAATATCTCTTGTCTCTAAATCCCGATTTCTGATGATAAAATTATCCAGCTTTTTTCTATTATTCAAGTGCATTTATGCTTAAAGATCTCTTCCTACTCGATCCCCAGATTGTCTTTTTAAATCACGGCTCGTTCGGTGCATGTCCACGTCCAGTATTTGAAAGTTACCAGGCTTGGCAGAGACAATTGGAGCTTCAGCCTGTTCAGTTTCTAGGCACAGAATTGGATGATTATCTCTACCAGGCTCGTGAAAAATTGGGAAAATATGTCAATTGCTCTGTAAGTGATATCGTTTACATTCCAAATGCTACTCATGGTGTAAATATCATTGCTCGATCATTAAAATTGGACCCTGGCGATGAGATTTTAACAACGAATCATGAGTATGGGGCATGTAATTTTACTTGGGAGCATTTATGCAGTAAAACTGGAGCAATTTACAAGCGACAACCTATTACTACACCTTTCGTATCCCAAGGACAAATTCTGGATCAGCTTTGGGCTGGCGTGACGCCAAAAACGAAAGTTATTTTTATAAGCCATATCACCTCACCGACTTCATTAACCATGCCAGTCCAGATGATTTGCCAACGTGCAAAACAGGCTGATATCCTCACCATAATTGACGGCGCCCATGCTCCAGGACAAATCCCCTTGGATTTAGCTACTATTCAGGCTGATTTTTATTTTGGCAATTGTCACAAATGGATGCTCAGTCCGAAAGGTGCAGGTTTTATCTATGCACATCCGAAAGTACAAGAGATCATCGAGCCTTTGATTGTAAGTTGGGGATATCAATCCAGATCAAATGCACCCCGTGAATCAACATATGTAGATTTCCTGCAATGGAGTGGAACGAGAGATCCTGCAGCAGCACTCTCCGTTCCGGCAGCAATTGCCTTTATGAAGGAGTATCACTGGGAAGAAGTACGTGTATCTTGTCATCAATTATTACGCATCGCCATGGACAGAATTGGTAATTTAACAGGTATTTCTCCGTTATATTCAATCGATTCTAATTTCTATCATCAAATGGCAACGATACCAATTCCTCGTGTCAATAATTTACATGATTTTAAGAACAGGCTATTATCTGAATATAAAATAGAAATTCCATTGATAGAATGGGAAAATCAACATTTCATTCGCCTATCTATCCAAGGTTATAATACATTAGCGGATGTTGACCAGTTATTATCGGCATTAAATAATCTTCTTCCGATCATGGTTGTCGGTTAATTTATTGGTGCATTAATTACAATAGATCACATCTTCTACCCTTGTTAGTTGGGGTATTCCATAAACTAGGAACAAGATGATATTATTTAATTAGCTGGTTTCTTTAATAGTGTTCCGCGCTTATTAAATTTGATCAATAATAAATGAAATAGCAATTATCAAAGAAAATTATCAACAACTATACACGATAGTAGGGCAAAAAAATATATTAATGCAAAATGATCACAAATTCACAATA
Organism: uncultured Chloroflexia bacterium; assembly: GCA_963777935.1. Lineage (GTDB taxonomy): Bacteria > Chloroflexota > Anaerolineae > Anaerolineales > UBA4823 > FEB-25. The sequence goes on along the minus strand of CAVZSL010000002.1, from coordinate 655,103 downwards.
AACTTTCAACCAGTTGGTCGGCGTGTTACTACAGAACCGGGTCAGTCTTTATTAAATGCTGCACAAGATGCGGGTATTTCAATTGCTTCCATCTGCGGTGGAATGGGAATTTGTGATAGCTGTAGAATCCGTTTGATAAACGGAATTCTCTCTGAACCCACGCTTGAAGAAAAATCACTTTTTTCAGTCAATGATCTTCACTCAGGTTATCGCCTAGCTTGCCAATCTTATCCCCAGAGTGATCTCGTTATCGAAATTCCACCAGAATCTCTTACTGCCCCACAACGGCTTCAAATAGAAGGACAGTCTTCTATAATTGATCTTGATCCACCAGTAATACCATTTGAATTGAATATTCCTGAACCATCCACCAATGATTTGAGAGCAGATACGATCCGAGTTAAAGATAGCCTGGCTGAAAAGGGTATAACACACCCGATATCATTCCCTAGTTCTGTTCTTGATACGATGTCAATTTTATTAAGAAGCTACAATTGGCATATAACCTTGGCTATGCGCAATGACGAAATCGTTGCCGTTTTACCTGCTGGTTCTAATATATATGGTCTTGCAGTGGATATAGGTACTACAAAATTAGCTGCATACCTTTGTGACTTGCAGTCAGGTGAAATCCTTGCAAAATCAGGAGCGATGAATCCTCAAACCGTATTCGGCGAAGATGTTATCAGCCGGATCAGTTATTCTGATAATAATCCAAATGGTCGCAAGCTACTTCAAACCAGGCTGATTGATACGTTGAACCAGGTAATTGAAGAACTCTGTATAGCTGCTGGGAGAAAAGATCAATCAATATCTACAGATCAAATCGTAGAAGCAGTGGTGGTTGGCAATACCGTAATGCATCATTTATTTGCTGGCTTGCCCGTGCATCAGCTTGGCGTTGCACCATATGTCCCAGCAGTTAGTGAGCCTTTAGAGGTCGCATCACACTATCTCGGATTAAAGATAGCACAAGGTGCCAAGATATACCTCCCTTCCAACATCGCAGGTTATGTTGGAGCAGACCATGTTGCCATGCAATTAGCCACAGGAATATCAACAGCTATAAAAACTTCCATCGCACTAGACATCGGAACGAATACTGAAATCACGTTATCATATAAAAATGAGTTACTTTCTTGCTCTTGTGCATCTGGACCAGCCTTTGAGGGGGCTCACATTCTCGCTGGCATGCGAGCAGCTCCTGGAGCAATTGAACGTGTTCAAGTCATCCGAGGTGAGTTAAGAATTCAAACTATCGACAATTTACCTCCAATCGGGATCTGCGGATCTGGAATCTTAGATGCAATTGCCTGTTTGCTTCAGTTAGGTGTGATAGATCACCGTGGTTCGTTTATACCTGATCATCCAGCCATAAGGAAAAATGATGAAAGAGTTGAATTTGTGCTTGTTGATCATCATGAAAGTGGTAACGGTCGTGATATTGTGATCACCCGTCATGATATTAATGAAATTCAGCTCGCAAAAGGCGCAATTCGAACAGGTATCGATGTTTTATTGGAATGTGCTGGAATATCAGCGGATATGGTAGAAGAATTTATTATAGCAGGAGCATTTGGTTCCTACATAAACGTCCCTAGTGCGATCCAAATTGGAATGTTCCCAATTCTTCCATTGAATCGATTCCAACAAGTTGGAAATGCTGCAGGATCAGGTGCCAGACAAATGCTCTTATCTCTTAAACAAAGGCACTTGGCTGAAGAAATCGCAAAGCGTGTGAAATATGTTGAGTTATCGAACTATCCAAATTTCACAAATATCTTTTCGAAATCACTCTTTCTATAATTAAAATAATCTCGGCGTTTATACCTGAGTTATACATAATATTTTTTTGTCGAACCTGTTAATCTTCTAATTCGACAATTCTTTTAGTAATGCCAGAGTTTCCTTCTTACCACCCATTCCACCCTCACCTCCTGGACCAACACAAGATGGACATCCATCTTCACACCCACAAGCCTCGACTAATTCTCGCCCTTTTATCATCAAGTCTGCATGGATATCATATAACCTTTCACTTAAACCAATCCCACCTGGAATTTGATCATATAAAATTACTGAAGGTTTCCCATCTGCAAGGGATGATTGAGGATCTGAATGGATCCCTAAATCCCCTATATCACACATTAAAAATAGTGGTGCTAAATTCCCTAATGTGAATGCCAAGCCGGCTAAGCCGCTCCTCACCCGAACGGCAGTCTCTACTTTTCTGTGACAAGACATACATAAAGTAATTAAATTTACAAGTTGATTCGCTTGCTCGGTTGTTTCAAACATTCGGAATGGAATCTTATGGTGGACATGGTGTTCTTTGTTTCCTTCGGGTTCACCACACAACTGACAACGAAACATATCCCTGGCGCGTGCTAATTCTCGTTGTTTTTGCCAATTTGGACCGTAATCATTCGGAGAATTAGACCACATTCCCTCGTCCTTCAATTTTTCAATTGTACCTTCAGATAGCGTAAGCCAGTATCCCGTTGTAAATAATTCTGAAGGAGGCAACTCTAAATTCTCCACCCCTAGAGTCTCACTCGTATGCCAGCGAATCTTCCGATAACCAATTACCCTCGAAGTAACTTGTATTTCTCCATATGCCTTTTCACCTCCGGGAACTACTGCCTGAGCCATTTTATTTACTTGCTGAACCACTACTTCTCGACGTGGCTCGGTGTAATAATCCACATTTGTCGGTTCAAGACTGGCAATATGTGTTTCCATATTAAGATCGTTTACTAAAAATGTCGTCCCTTCATGTAAGTAAACAGCTCCTGGGTGGACCATCCAAAAAGAGCTAATAAAATCCACCTCGCCAATCGTTTGGAGAGTAAATCCCTTCGAATTATCCACAACTGGTGTTTGTAGTAAAACTCTATCAGTGGACGCACTTCTCAATGAAACACTCTGAGCGGGGTATTTATCTGCCATCCAAAAATATTTATCTCCTGAGGCATGGATTACACCTTCTTCTTGTAAATAGTCCAGAATTTCATCCAGAACCAACGGGAGAACAGCGCCAAATCCTTCACCTTCCATGAAAGGAAGTTCAAAAGCTGCACAACGAATATGCCCTAACAATATCAGCAAATTTTCTGGATTAATCATACCGTGCTCAGGAGTACGAGTAAAAAAATAATTAGGATGTTGGGCTAAATACTGGTCTAAAGGATTAGGCGATGCCACTAAAATGGCCAATGAAGATTTTTCTCCTCTTCCGGAACGTCCTGCTTGCTGCCATGTGGCAGCAATCGTTCCCGGATATCCAACCATTAGCGATGCTTCCATACCCCCAATATCAATCCCAAGCTCAAGGGCGTTCGTTGCCACAACTACACGCACTTCGCCTTTTCGTAATCCTTCTTCTATACTCCGTCGTTGACCAGGGAGATATCCAGATCGATATCCTCGTATAATTTCAGTTGCTTTATTTTTTCGAGTTTGGATCGCGGAGTTCGTGTTTTCAGTCTTTTCTCTCAAATAGGTTAATATGATTTCTGCAGTTCTTCGTGCTCGACTAAATACAATCGTCTGGATATTGTAAGTAAGCAGATCGTCTGCCAGGTTGACCCCTGCCTGAATTGCACTCCTTCGCAATCCAAAACTCTGATCGATAATGGGAGGATTGTATATCAGAAAATGCTTTTCTCCTTTTTCCGCTCCATCATTATCGATCAATTCAACTGGTTCATTGATTATTCGTTGTCCAAGTTCATCAGGATTACCGATGGTTGCTGATGTTAAAATGAATTGTGGCGAGGATCCATAAAATTTTGTAATCCTTTTCAGTCGATAGATCACATTAGCAACATGTGAACCGAAAATTCCTCGATAAGAATGAATTTCATCAATCACTACATAACGTAGTCCTTGAAAGAATCGTGCCCAACCGGTGTGGTGTGGCAAGATTCCTGTATGAAGCATGTCAGGATTGGTGATTAATAATCGCGACAAACTTCTAAGGGTAGCGCGTACACTTATAGGCGTATCACCATCGTATATGGCAGCTTTAATTTCAGTATCTTTTTTTGATGGATGTAAAGAGGAGGCCGAGATATTATTAATTGGGATCAGCAATGAATTTAATATGGAAAATTGATCTTGAGATAAAGCCTTGGTCGGGAATAAATATAACGCAGTTGCTTCTTTTTCATTCAACAAGTTATCAAGAATCGGTAGGTTATAACATAAGGTTTTTCCACTTGCAGTCCCTGTAACCACAACCACATTTTTCCCCTGTTTGATTGCCCTCCAGGTTTCTGATTGGTGCGTATATAGTGATGTAATGCCACGATTAACTAGCACCTCCTTAAGGGAAGAATGTACAGCCTCAGGGAAAGGTGAAAACAAAGCTTGCTTTCTGGGAATAATGCGCCACTCAACAAGGTTCGGACCCACCTCTGGATCTGCTCTCCAATGTGCTAGTAACGAAGGAAGTGACATATATCTGGTATTATACTCAACCTGATTAGAATGGTACGAGAGCCGTGTATAATTAACCCCAATGTTTAAAGAAAAACAGCTCCGTTGGGGATTATTGAGTACAGCGCGAATTAATCGGGCCTTGATAGAGCCATTAAAGTCGTCAAATAAAAGTTCATTGATTACTGTTGCCAGCCGGACATCTGAAAAAGCAGAAGAATTTTCAAAAGTCTGGGGGATTCCTCATTTCCATTCCAGTTATGAAGATCTGTTATCTGATCCAGAGATTGACGTTATTTATAACTCTTTACCGAATAGTATGCATGCAGAGTGGTCCATTAAAGCGATGGAAATGGGAAAACATGTCTTATGCGAAAAACCAATTGCAACCAGCATCGAAGAAATGGATTCAATTATTTCTATAGCAAAAAAAACAGGGATGGTGATTGCTGAAGCCTTCATGTATAGGCACCATCCTCAAACATTATTGATTAAGCAGATGGTTGAGCATGGTGACGTCGGAAATATTCAGCTAATTTATGGATCATTTTGTTATACCAATACTCGCTCCTCTGATCCCCAATTCAATCCCGACTTGGGTGGCGGTAGTCTATGGGATGTTGGATGTTACCCAATTGGGTATTCACGATTTATTACTGGTCAAGAAGTTAAGGATGTTTTTGGATACCAGGTTACTGGACCTACCGGAATTGATTTGCTTTTTTCAGGTCAAATGCATTTTTTTGGAGATGTTATCGCTCAATTTGAATGTTCTTTCATCACCCCATTCAAAGTTTATATTGAGATAACTGGTGATAAAGGCAGGATTCGCGTTCCTGAACCATATAAACCTGGGTTAATAACGAAGATAGGTCTTGAACGGTACGGTCAGACAAAGAGTATTCGTGTAAAAGGTAAAAAGTTATATCAGGGTGAAGTTGAAGATATCGAAAACGCAATTCTACTTGGAACGCCGCCTCAAATCAGCCTGGAAGAGAGCAGAGCCAACATTGCCACGATTGTAGCATTGTATAAATCTGCACGTACTTCGATGCTAATAAATATAGAAAAGTAATCAAAGATATGGAGTAAAACAATGATATTCCTAAATAAAGATGCCACACCAGTTAATCCAATGCCAGGTATAACGCGGAGAACCCTGGCACAAGGACAGTCCATGATGACATGTGAGTTCACATTCGATGCTCTTGTTTCCATCCCTGTTCACACTCACCCTCACGAACAGGTCGGTTACGTTGTGGATGGTCTCGTAGAAATGGAGATAGACGGTCAAAAATTCGTTTTGGCAAGAGGGGATTCCTATTATGCTCCTTCAAACGTTCCCCATGGTGCATATTTACTAAAACCAACCATAATTGTAGATACATTTTCTCCTCCGCGGGAGGATTATCGATGAATATCCTTGTAACGGGTGGCGCTGGTTATATTGGTAGCCATACATGTGTTGAGCTTCTTCAAAATGGCTATAAAGTAATCGTAGTGGATAACCTCTGCAATAGTAAGGAAGAATCCCTCCGTAGGGTTCAGGAAATCACAGGGAAGAGCTTGGTATTTTATAAGGTTAATCTCCTGGATCAGGAAGATTTGGAAAAAGTCTTTGAAAAGCACACGATTGATTCTGTGATTCACTTTGCAGGCTTGAAATCCATGGGAGAGTCAGTAACTATCCCATTGCAATACTTCCATAATAATTTAACTGGTACCCTTAACTTATTGAATTTAATGAAAAAGCATAAATCCAAGAATATTGTGTTTAGTTCTACAGCAGGGGTTTACGGAGAAGTTAAAAAAGTTCCCATTACTGAAGATGCTCCATTGTCAATTCTCAATCCATATAGCCGAACTAAATTAATGATCGAAGATATTTTGCGGGATCTATCTGTGGCTGAACCAGAATGGAATATATCAATTTTACGGTATTTTAATCCTGTTGGAGCACATATAAGCGGGAAGATAGGTGAGGACCCGACCGATATACCGAATAACTTAACACCATACGTTGCGCAGGTAGCAGTTGGACGGCGACCTTTTGTACGTGTCTGGGGTAACGATTATCCTACTCCGGATGGGACTGGTGTTAGGGATTATATCCATGTCATGGATTTAGCGGCGGGTCATATAAAAGCATTGGAAAAACTCGAACAAAAACCCGGTCTTGTAACCTACAACCTGGGTACTGGACGGGGTTATAGTGTCATGGAGGTGATTGAAGCTTTTGAAAAAGCGTGCCAGCATAAAATACCATACAAAATTATGGATCGACGGCCAGGTGACGCGGCTATCTCTTATGCTGACCCCGCAAAAGCCAACCGAGAATTGAATTGGCATGCTCGAAAAACACTTGATGAGATGTGCGTAGATACATGGCGTTGGCAATCCCTTAATCCATCAGGCTATCCATAATCCAATTCAATTTTATTATCTCATCTGAGGCGTGTATGCTTGGAAAAATCCTAAAAATTACTGTAATTATTGTTCTTATTGGTATCGGTTTATTTTTGTTAATCCAATTTGTCCCTTATGGTAAAGACTATATCAATCCTCCTGTGGTTAGCGAACCAAATTGGGACAGCCAACAAACCCGGGAACTCGCTAAAAGGGCTTGCTTTGACTGTCATAGCAATGAAACAGTATGGCCATGGTATTCAAAGATCGCACCAGTCTCCTGGCTGGTCTATCGCGATGTAGTTGAAGGTCGTCGACGGCTAAATTTTTCTGAGTGGAATAATTCGTATATAAGAGATTCAGGCGAAATTGTGTCAGTTGTCAATGAAGGTGAAATGCCACCATTTCAATACCTTCCAATGCACCCTAATGCATGGTTATCCACAGCTGAAAAAACACAACTGACAAATGGTTTACAAAGGACACTAAACCGATAATTTCGAGGATACATGCCGAAATACATCGCAGCGATTGATCAAGGAACCACCAGCACCCGCTGTCTGCTTTTCGATCATGGCGGGAATATAATCTTTTCTGCTCAAAGAGAACATAGCCAGATCTATACCCAACCAGGTTGGGTGGAACATGATCCGCTCGAAATCTGGCAACGCACCCAGGAAGTGATTCGGGAAGTTGTTATTGCGGGAAATATCATTCCAGGGGATATAGCTGCAATAGGAGTGACGAACCAGCGTGAAACAACAGTTGTATGGGATCAAAATACAGGTATACCTTTCTACAACGCTATAGTCTGGCAGGATACTCGCACGAAGGAGATATGCGATGGGCTTGCAGCGGATGGCGGATTAGACCGATTTAGATTGAAGGTTGGTCTACCTCTTACGACATATTTCTCAGGTACGAAAATTATGTGGCTACTTGATAACATCCCGAATCTACGTTATGCAGCAGAACGTGGCGATGCTATTTTTGGAAATATTGATAGTTGGATCATTTGGTGGTTGACTGGTGGACCGGGTAAAGGTGTTCATATAACAGATGTCACCAATGCCAGCCGGACATTATTAATGGATTTATCCAATCTACAATGGGATGATGAAATCTTAAAAATCCTAAACATTCCAAGAAGCATATTACCGCTCATCCGCCCATCCAGTGATTCGGGGACGTATGGAATAACAACTACCAATGGTCCTTTTGGTGATGCTATACCCATAAGTGGTGACTTGGGTGACCAACAAGCAGCCTTGGTGGGTCAAACCTGCTTCAACGTCGGTGAAGCGAAAAATACCTACGGTACAGGTTGTTTTATGCTGTTGAATACTGGTATTGAGGTAATTCAATCCAGGCATGGATTATTAACTACTGTGGGTTATAAATTTGGAGAAACCGCTCCAATCTACGCCTTGGAAGGATCAATTGCGATCACCGGTGCACTCGTACAATGGTTACGTGATAACCTGGGATTAATCACCAAATCTTCCGAAATTGAAGCATTAGCAAGGAGTGTAGATGATAATGGAGGGATGTATTTTGTCCCTGCATTTTCTGGTTTATTTGCACCATATTGGCAATCGGATGCCAGAGGAGTGATAGTTGGCCTGACGCGGTATATTAACAAAGGTCACCTTGCTCGTGCTTCGCTTGAAGCTACTGCTTTTCAGACCCGTGAAGTGTTGGAAGCCATGAAGGCAGATTCAGGCGTAGAACTAAAAAACCTAAAGGTCGATGGGGGAATGGTTTTCAACGAACTATTAATGCAATTTCAAGCAGATATGCTTGGTGTTCCAGTCGTTCGTCCAAAAACCTCAGAAACAACATCTCTTGGTGCTGCCTATGCTGCAGGGTTGGCAGTAGGATTTTGGAATGGGATTGATGATTTGCGCGCTAATTGGCAGGTAAGTCAGATTTGGAAGCCGCAAATGGATGAGTATCAACGAGAGAAATTATATAAAGGTTGGTTAAAAGCCGTTGAGCGAACATTTAATTGGTTGGATAAGTGAAGCATTTATTGTTAAATTCCAATTTGCTCATTTTTCCTATTCAGGATTTTGAGGTTAATTAATGCGACATATTCAAACAGATATCGTCGTGATCGGCGGCGGAGCTACCGGCACGGGTATCCTACGTGACCTGGCGATGCGAGGATATAAATGCCTCTTGCTTGAACGGCGCGATCTGGCATATGGAACCACCGGGCGCTATCATGGATTACTTCATAGCGGAGCGAGATATGCGGTTAAAGATCCAACAGCCGCAAGAGAATGTATCGAAGAGAACCGGATTCTACATCAAATTATGCCTCAATGCATCGAAGATACAGGTGGTTTTTTTATCCTAACACCCTTTGATGATCCGGATTACATTCCATTATTTATTGACGGTTGCAGGAAAGCGGGAATTCAAACAGAACCAGTCTCTATCAATCAGATGTTGAAAATGGAGCCATTTCTTAATCCGAAGATCCTGCATTGTTTTCGCGTTCCAGACGCCTCCGCTGATTCATTTCTTGCATGTGACTTGAATGTGGAATCTGCTCGTCAATACGGCGCTGATTTTTTAACCTATCATGAAGTCAGTCAACTTTTCACTTCCAAGAATTCGTCATCAAATAATCTGATGGTTACAGGAGCCCTGTGCCATGATCTGGTCAAGAACGAAGATGTGCATGTGGATGCCAGCATGGTTATCAACGCATCTGGTGCTTGGGCAGGAAAAATAGCCAGGATGGCAGGTATCAACCTTCAAATGCTTCCTGGAAAAGGAACCATGGTAGCATTAAATCACCGCTTGGTGAATACCGTAATAAATCGTTGTAAACTACCCTCTGACGGAGATATCCTGGTCCCAACACATACTGTCTCTGTAATGGGAACCACAGATATTCAAGTTGCTGATCCTGATTCTTATTCGATTGAGCCTTGGGAAATCCGAATGTTGCTAGATGAGGGTGAAAAAATCATTCCACAATTTAAGCAGTTTCGCGTTTTACGAGCCTGGGCAGGCGTGCGTCCATTAATTCAAGAAGCAGCTTCGAATAATAACAGAGATATAAGCCGCTCGTTTACGTTGCTTGATCATTCCTCCCGAGATGGAGTTGATGGATTTATCAGCATAACCAGTGGAAAGTGGACAACCTATCGAAAAATGGCGGAAGCAACCGTCGATAAAATATGCGAAAAACTAAATGTTATACGTCCATGCCGCACGCACCTTGAGATGCTGCCATTGAAAAATGAGCTAAAAAAACATGCACATTATCTCGGTGCGCGTTTAGAGAGAATTGAGGCAGAGTCGAAATATGGACAGCTTATTTGTGAGTGCGAGCTGACAACCTGGGACGATGTTAGGCAGTCGATCATCCAATCTGATACGAATACTTTGGATGATATACGACGGGATGTTCGCCTTGGTATGGGACCATGCCAGGGAGCTTTTTGTACACTTAGAGCAGCTGGTATGCTGCATGAGCTCAGACATCCTCCCATCGAAGATACCAATTCATCTTTGTTGGATTTCCTAGAAGAACGCTGGAAAGGTAATATACCCATATTGTGGGGACAACAGTTACGCCAGGAACGTCTAAATGAATTGATATACATTAATAACCTGAATGCGAATTACTTACCAGGATATTCAAAGTCAAGACTTTCCACCGAAAGTTACTTAGAACCAGCCAGCTTTACATCCCAACCTGCAGAACAATTAAAACCTTTAACAAACCAACAACCAACCCAAATAGATCCTCAGTCAAGCGATGTTGCTGTAATCGGAGCAGGATTTTCTGGTTTGTTTGCCACCTGGAGTGCATCAATAGGCGGATTAAAGACAAAAAATATAGCCAAAGGCTGGGGTACGCCCTATTGGTCCACCGGCTGCATTGATGTTCTGGGATACAAGCCAACAGATTTTCTTCAAATGGTAGATTCTCCGGTAAATTATTTAAATGAATTTATCAAATTTTTTCCCAATCATCCATATACACTTGTCGGTTTGGATGCGCTCGAAAATGCTTTACTCGCATTCCTGAAATTAACCGAGGAGCGTGGATATCCATTTAGTGGATCATTAGATTCGAATATCCTGTTGCCTACGGCTTTAGGAGCTGTTCGGCCCACATGCCTGGCTCCTATATCCATGATTGCCGGAGATTTACGACAAACCTCACCGATGTTGATCGTCGGATTCAGTCAATTTCTTGACTTTTCACCAGGATTAATCGCTGATAATCTCAATGCGCAAGGCTTCATCGCTAGAAATGTCACCTTGGATTTATTATCATTAAGGAACCGTAAATTCTTGACAGGCATGGTTCTGGCACGCTTGTTTGATCAACCAAATTTCCGTCAGGATCTTATCGATACACTAAAACCAATGCTTGGGAATATCGCTCGGGTTGGTTTCCCCGCTGTCTTGGGTTTACAAAATACAACCGAAGTACTTAAACACCTCGAAGTATCTTTGGGTGTACCCGTTTTTGAAATTCCTGGTTTACCTCCTTCTATCCCCGGGATTCGAATTCACAATATGCTCGTTTCGGTAATCGAGGAACATCAAGGTGTCATTAATAACGGTATGCTAGTTTCACATGCACAGGTTGAAGGAAATTCTATATCTGCGGTGATTACCGAAGCTGCTGCAAGACAGGTTGCCCATCAAGCTGAATATTACATTATTGCCTCCGGAGGTACCCTTGGAGGCGGAATTATCACTTTTGAAAACGGCTATGCGCAGGAGGCGGTATTCGATATTCCCTTATCGATCCCCAAATCAAGAATTGAGTGGTTCAATGATCAATTTCTCTCTAAAAAAGGTCACCCTATCCATTCGATTGGTTTAAACGTGGATGATGAACTTCACCCCGTTGATGATTCCAAGCAGGTTATCTACAAAAATTTATATGCAGCCGGTAATATTCTTGGTAACTGCGATCCTATTCGTGAGCGTTCCGTGGAAGGAATTGCCCTGGCAACCGGATATAAAATCGGCCAAAACATCGCTCAAGGGAAAAAAGAGTGATGCCCGACCTGATCATTAATACTCCACCACATAGTGAAAGACTTGCGAAACCCTGAAATTTCCCTAGATCAGTGTATAAAATGCAACATATGCACAACTGTTTGTCCGGTTTCATCTGTCACTGACTTATTCCCAGGGCCAAAATATGAAGCACCACAGGCTGGTCGATTCCGAAAACCTGGCCAACCTCCACCTGACCGATCAGTGGATTACTGCAGTGGTTGCCGTGTATGCAACCTCGCCTGTCCCACTGGGGTCAAAATAGCAGAGATGAACTCTCGAGCCCGAGCTGAAATCATTAAGCATGGACATATCCCAATTCGTATTCGATTACGAAATAATCTTCTTGCCCGATCTGAGATGCTTGGGAAGGTGGCAAATCCTATCTCTTCATTCGCAAACATCGTATTGAATTATAAATATGCTCGTTGGTTCGCAGAATTTACTCTAGGTATCCATCATTCTGCTCCATTGCCGGCTTTTACCAGGCAATCGTTTACTTCCTGGTTTAATAATCATCCAAAACCAGCTCACCCGACTAGAAAAGTTGTTTATTTTCACGGTTGTTCTACACAATACTACGAACCGAGAGTCGGTCGTGCAGCTGTTCAAGTGTTAGAAGCAAATGGATTTGAAGTTATCGTCCCACCGCAAAATTGTTGCGGATTACCCTTATTATCAAACGGTGAGTTTGATGCCGCCCGGAAATATCATAAACAGAATGTCAAAAACCTGGTGAAATATGCTCGTCAGGGCATACCGATTATTGGCACATCCACAAGTTGTACACTCACGCTCAAAGAAGAAGCCCCAGATTTGCTAGATATGCATGATGCAGATTCAGAGTTGGTGGCGAATAACACATACGATTTCAACGAATTCTTATTGCTTCTTTACACTTCTGGTACGCTCAATTTAAATCTCCATCCGATCCAGCTGAAGCTAGGATATCATGTTCCATGCCAATACCGGGCTCATCGCATTGGAAAGCCAGGAATACAACTAATGAATTTGATTCCGGAACTTTGTGTCGTTGATAGTCAAGCCACCTGCTGTGGTATCGCAGGTACTTATGGTTATAAGAAAGAAAAATATGAGATAGCAATGAATGTTGGACAACCATTATTCGACTTCGTTTCAAAAAATTTGGAGAACAGCCCCTTTGTATTGTGTGATAGCGAGACCTGCCGTTGGCAAATTTCCCACGCTACGGGTAAACCTGCAATTCATCCGGTGGAATTATTAGCCAAATCCTATGGATTACCTGTTGAAGGTGCACTCTTACAAATCGAATAATAAGGATCCATTTTGCTCTCGAATCCACTTCGTATTCTAAATGAATATCCCAGGCAGTTCAGGCTGATGTTTTATGGCATGCTCATCAGCACGATAGGCTCAAGCATGATCTGGCCTTTTTTAATGATCTACGTTAGACAGCGAGTTGATATGCCATTAACCCAGGCAGCCAGCCTGATGACTATAAATGCCACGGCAGGATTGTTAGCTGCATTTATCGCAGGTCCTATCACAGACCGGATTGGACGGAAATGGGTTATGGTGATTAGCCTGGTAGGAAATGGTGCTGTGTACTTCTTTATGAGCAATGCAGATAGTTATCTAAGTTTTGCTGTTCTTATGATGATGAGTGGCACTTTCAATCCTCTATACCGGGTTGGTGCTGATGCCATGTTAGCTGATTTGATTGCACCGGAAAAGAGACCGGATGCTTATGCATTGATGCGGTTGAGTAATAATGCAGGGATTGCCATTGGACCAATGATTGGAGGTTTCCTCTCCTCAATCTCATACACAATTACATTCATTCTGGCGGGTTCAGGAATGCTTATCTACAGTTTATTAATGGCATTCTTTGCACAAGAGACATTACCTCAAAGAGTAAGCCCATCTGAAAATATAATGAAAACGTTCGGGGGATATCTGCAGGTTTTTCATGATTCAAAGTTCTTGTCATTTGTTGGGGCATTTATCCTGGCACAAATGTGTGCGGTGTTGATATGGATACTTATGCCCGTTTATGCAAATGGAATATACAACGTTTCTGAGAGCCAATATGGATTTATTCCCGCAACCAACGCCCTGATGGTCGTCTTTTTGCAGGTCTATGTAACTAAAATTACAAAACGATATCGCCCTCTACCTGTGATGGCTTTGGGTACATTCTTTTACACCATAGCAGTGGGAAGTGTGGCATTAAGTCACTCTTTCATTGGGTTTTGGATCAATATCGTCATTATGACGGTTGGAGAGTTAATACTGATGCCAACTGCTTCTGCTTACGCAGCTGGCTTAGCGCCCACTGAAATGCGGGGTCGATATATGAGTGTGGTGGGCTTATCCTGGAGTGCTGCAGCTGGTGTTGCTCCATTAATGGGTGGATACCTGAATGACAATGTCTCACCAGTTGCTACGTGGTATGGTGGCTTTTTAATCGGTATCATTGGGATCCTGGATTTTATATACCTATCAAGAAAAGAAGCGCGAGTACAAAACGCAGTGATTTCATAGTATATTCTAGAAATAGAGTAAAATGTCGCAATTACTTATTACTTACCAAAAAGAGGTAACCTATGAAAAAGTCATCGAATTACCGTTGGTTCGTAGTAACAATTTTCTTTTTCTTCATCCTCCTGCACCAGGCGGATAAGCTCCTAATAGGCTCGGTTACCAGCAGCATTATTAAAGATTTTAATATCACTGAAGTCCAAATGGGATGGGTATCAACGGGTGCCCTGTTCGTTGGAGCGATTTTTTACCCGATTTGGGGATTTTTATATGATCGATTCGCTCGCCCGAAATTACTCGCCCTGGCATCCTTCATCTGGGGAGCAACCACCTGGTTGAATGCAATTGCCCCAACATACCCAATCTTTTTAGTGACACGTTCGTCAACGGGCATCGATGATTCAAGCTACCCAGGTCTTTATAGCCTGGTTTCCGATTATTTTGGTCCAAAAATGCGTGGGAAAGTGTATGGGTTACTTCAATTTACTCAACCCCTCGGTTACCTTGTAGGCATGGTTCTTGGCTTGATACTCGGTGGAATTATCGGGTGGCGATCTGTATTCTATATCACCGGGTCACTTGGAATCGTCATGGCAGTAGTAATTTTCTTCGGCGTCAAGGAAGTTCCACGCGGCCAGAGTGAACCAGAAATGGATGGTATTGATGTCACTGGAACATATCGTTTTGATCTGAAGGAAGCTTTAGCGCTGTTTAAAATACCCAGTTTGCTTATTCTTTTTGTGCAGGGTTTTTTTGGAGTTTTTCCCTGGAATGCAATTACATTTTGGTTCTTTTATTATTTGGAAAAAGAGAGGGGTTTTTCTTCGGATACACAGATGATGGTAATGGCCATAGCTGTCCTCATCCTTGCGGTAGGTTATCCAATTGGCGGCAGCCTGGGAGATTACTTCTTCAAACGGGATCAACGTGGTCGTTTATTCGTTTCTATGATTGGTGTTTTATTGGGTACGATTTTTCTATGGTTTACATTGAACGTCCCAGATGAGAATGTGCTCAAGTTCACGATTTTATTGGGTTTTACAGCCTTGTTTATGCCATTTGCATCACCCAATGTGATTTCAACAGTATATGATATCAGCTTGCCAGAAGTTCGCAGCACTGCCGTATCGGTACAATATTTTATTGAATCACTTGGAGCTGCTGCAACGCCTGTCATTGTTGGTATGATTGCTCGACAGTCATCGTATAAAGAGGCATTTTTACTGATCTGTACTTCAACCTGGATTCTCTGTTCCTTATTCTTTTTTGTAACTTCTTTATTTATCAAAAAAGATATAACGAAATTAAGAAACATTATGCAGCAGCGAGCAAATAATGAGCGCCTATCCCATCAAACCAGCCTCGAGGAAGTAGGTTAGTATGAAAATCACCATCATTGGTGCTGCTGGTTTGCGCACGCCTTTATTATTACACGCAATCCTAGCTAGACAGGAGAAGCTGGGTTTAACCGAATTGGTGTTGATGGACATCGATGGAGAACGGCTGGAATTGATTGGAGCCCTTACGTCATCCATCGAAAATTCACCAAATACAAAATTTCGTATTATACGGACTACTGATCCATTTGTTGCTATTAGGGATGCAGATTTTGTCATCACCACATTCCGTGTTGGTGGGATTGAATCCCGCGTAATCGATGAACGCGTGCCATTAAATCATGGTGTTCTTGGACAGGAAACCACAGGACCAGGTGGATTTGCCATGGGAATACGGTCCATCCCTGTGATATTGGATTATGTTAAACTAATGAGTCAAGAATGCCCAAACGCCTGGTTGATCAACTTTGCCAATCCGGCTGGGATGCTTACAGAGGCAGTTATTCGGCAGTCCGGTTGGACGAGAATTGTGGGTATATGTGATGGTCCAACTTCGATGCTATTCGTCATTGCAGCTCTTTTAGGTGTAAAACCTGATGATATATACCTGGATTATTTTGGTCTGAACCACCTTGGGTGGATCAAACGGATTGTCTATAAGAACCAGGACTATTTACCACATTTTCTCTCATTGATAAGATCTCACGGTGATATACCCGGGTTACCATTTGAGTCAGAACTCGTACTAACCCTTGGAATGATCCCAAATGAATATCTGTATTATTATTATTATGCCAAGCAATCTGTGAATAACATTTTCAAGGCGGGCCAGAGTCGAGGTGAACAGATTGTTAAATTGAATCGCCAAGTCTTGAGTGACCTTAAAGGGAAATATAGTGCGAATGATTCCCCCGGGATGCAAGCTGCATATAAGGCTTATCTTGATGCGCGTAATAACACATATATGGTTAGCGAGACGGGTAAATCACACGACCTATCATCGTTGGATCCGAAATTAAACGAAGCCGTTACCGATGAAGGATATGCTGGTGTTGCACTCAACCTGATTGAAGCGCTATCGGGTAACAAACCTGCCATCCAGATATTGAATGTGCAAAATAATGGCGCGATAAACAGCATGGAAGAATTAGATGTGGTCGAAATCCCCGCACTTGTGAAGAATGGCGAAATTCATCCCCTGGCTGTTGGTGTAGTTCCTGATCATTGTATGGGTTTGATCAAACAAGTAAAACACTATGAACATCTCACGATTGAAGCTGCAATAGAGTCATCCTATCAAAAAGCTCGTTTAGCGTTAACCCTTCATCCCTTGGTGGGCGATTTCTCGATCTCCACCAGGATATTGGATGAATATATCTCCCAACACAAAGGCTATTTTCCAGATTTACATTAAATGTCTTCAATATTCGACGTCATTGTAGTAGGTAGCTATTCTGTCGACCTGGTCTTTGCCGGAATGAGCGAATATCCCCAGCTTGGTAAAGACCTGCTCAGCTCTGATTTTTTAATGACCCCCGGTGAAGCATATATCTCTGCTGTCAATATGCACAGATTGGGAATTAATGTTGGGTGGGCAGGTGATTTCGGAAATGATGATTTCAGCCGTTTTGCATTAAATTGTGCACGGGAGGAAGGATTGGATGAGACCTTGTTTCTCTTCCATGATCGGCCTTACCGACGTGTCTCAGTCTCCTTCTCCTACCCTCATGACCGTGGTTTTTTAACTTATTATGATCCCGATCCAAAATTTCCAGCAGCAATTTCTGCATTGAGAAACTCCCGGGCCAAGGTGCTATATGTCCCAGGCTTATATTATGGTCCATTGTTAGATGCTGCCATTACTATAATTCATCTTAAGAAAATGAACTTATTCATGGATGGCAACTCGTCCAATGGAGATATCCTTGGTAAATCCAGGGAATGTAGAGCTATTCGGAAAGCCATAAAATACGCAGATGTTTTCCTGCCTAATGCTCAAGAAGCAAGAAGGTTGACTGGAAAAGTAGACCTGGAGCTTGCGATACGTAGTTTGGGTGCCTTATGTCCTCTTGTGGTGATTAAAGACGGCAGTAACGGCTCGCTCGCCTATACGAAAAATACACTTTATCAAATTCCAGCAATGCCTGTCGAAGCAGTCGATACGACAGGTGCAGGAGATAGTTTTAATGCCGGGTTTGTTTACGCCTGGCTTAATCACCAATCGATTGAAATTTGCTTGAAATGGGGTAATATAACCGGTGGTTTGTCTACTACTGAGCTTGGCGGTACAACGCGCAAAATAACTGCTGATGAAGTAAAGGAAATAATAGCGGAGATTTATCCACAAACCGAACAATCTAAAACCAAGGATGAGAAAGGGATTAGTCCACAAGAATGAAAATCATTGAGTTTGATCCCACCAATCATTATCGTGTTCAACAATTCATTGATCTTCCCTTCAGGATATACAAAGATATCCCCCAATGGGTCCCCCCGCTGGATACAGATACTAAAGTATTGTTTGACCTGAAGAAAAATCCCTTCTATGTACACTCGTCAGCTGCTTTTTTTCTAGCTGTGACAGACGATGGATCTCCTGTAGGCCGTCTGGCGATACTCAACAATCACAACTTCAACAAATTTAGCAACACCAAGAATGCCTTTTTTTGCTTATTTGAATGCTACCAAGATCAGAACATATCTAATGAGTTATTTGAAGCAGGTTTTGAGTGGGCACGGAAACAAGAATTGAATATTATCATTGGTCCAAAAGGATTTTCCGAATTAGACGGAATGGGTTTACTCGTTAAAGGTTTTGAGCATCGGCCTGCTTTTGGTATCGCATACAACCCATCATACTATCCGGAGTTGGTCGAAGCTGCTGGATTTAAGATGACCAGTGATATCGTCTCAGGTTACCTAAGTACGGAGGTCACTTTCCCGGATAAAATTCATAAAGTATCTGAACTTGTGCAACAACGCAGGGGTTTAAAAATAGTCAGCTTCCGTAGTAAACGTGATTTACGTCGAATGGTTCCAAAAATAGCCAACCTCTATAATGAAATGTTCATGGGAAGCTCCGGTGGTGCACCGTTAACAGATGACGAAGCAGCCTCAATCGCTAACAAGCTTATCTGGTTTGCAAATCCCCACCTGATTAAGATAATCGAAAAGGATGGAAAACCTGTTGGCTTTTTATTTGCTTATCCAGATATATCTGAAGGTATTCAACGGATCAAAGGACAATTATTTCCTTTTGGATGGATTCAATTACTGCTAGAAATGAGACGTACCGAATGGGTAAATGTAAATGGAGCTGGAATCCTTCCGGAATATCAGGGTTTGGGTGGTACAGCCATACTTTTCAGTGAAATGTATAAAAGCGTAATCGAGGGTGGATTCAAACATGCAGAGCTGATTCAAATCGGTGTGGATAACGATAAGATGCAACGTGAGCTGCATGAATTGGGAGTTGACTTCTACAAAACTCACCGAGTATATCAGCGCTCTTTATAAATCACTTGAAATTAGTAAATCTATAGATCGGCAACAAGATGGCAGGCAACCCAATGACCTGTTGAAATTTCACGCCATTCAGGTACATCAACCTTGCAACGGTCTATGCTAACTGGACAGCGTGGGTGGAATCTGCATCCGCTTGGAGGGTTGATTGGGCTGGGAATTTCACCACTCAAGATGACACGGTGTCGTTGACGATCGCGCTTTGGATCTGGGATGGGCACAGCAGACAGTAATGCCTGGGTGTAGGGGTGTAAAGGATTTTCGTATAGCTCATTTCGCTCAGCCAATTCCACGATTAACCCCAAGTACATAACGGCTACTCGGTCGCAGATGTGACGAACCATGCTTAAATCATGGGCTATGAACAGGTATGTAAGGGTAAACTCGTCCTGTAATTCCTCAAGTAGATTAACCACCTGCGCCTGGATCGAGACATCCAGCGCGGAGATTGGTTCGTCGCAAACAATGAATTGTGGGTTGGAAGCCAGTGCTCTAGCGACACCGATGCGTTGCCTCTGCCCACCTGAGAACTCATGCGGGAAACGATTAATTAGTCGTGGGCTCAACCCAACTTTTAACATTAACTCATGCACTCGCTCATTCCGGTCTTTTTCGTTTGATAATAAATTGTGCACCTGTAATGGTTCACCAATGATAGCACTAACAGTCCAGCGTGGATTAAGCGAAGCATAAGGATCTTGGAATATAATTTGGGCTTTTTGGCGAAAAGATTTCATCTGTTCTTTGGTAGCATGTTCCAAAGGTATTCCGGTTACTATCACTTTTCCAGAAGTGATTGGGTAAAGACCTAGAATCGTTCGTCCAGCCGTGGTTTTTCCGCAACCACTCTCGCCGACCAAGCCGAGGGTTTCACCTCGTTGGATTGAGAAGGAAATGCCATCGACCGCTTTTACTGAACCAATCTCCCGCTCGATGATCAAGCCTTGGCGGATGGGGAAATGTTTTTTTAGCTGGTCCACTTGAACCAGTGGTTGGGTATTTATTATTTTGTTGGGTTGAGAGTCAGCCAAGGGTTCTCTCCTGTCGTCAGCGTTCCATGCCGGTGGTTACATCCAACCAGCAGGCTGCCCGGTGATTAAGTCCTACCTGGAACAGCGGCGGCATCTCATCCTGGCAATGGTCGAAGGCGAATTGGCAGCGTTGCAGAAAAGGGCACCCGGAAGGTGCAACCAGCAGATTGGGCGGAGCGCCAGGTATCGATTGCAAGCGCTTGTCTCGGCGACGGTCAACGCGCGGTAAGGCAGCCAGAAGTGCCTGGGTGTAGGGGTGACGTGGGTTTTCATAAAGATCATCCACGAGGGCCTCTTCGACGATAAAACCGGCATACATCACCAGCACCCTCTCAGCAATTTCAGCTACTACTCCCAGATCGTGGGTGATCCAAATAACAGCCATATTCATCTGCTGACGGATGCCAAGTACCAACTCGACAATCTGTGCCTGAATAGTCACATCGAGGGCAGTAGTCGGTTCATCCGCAATAAGAATGGATGGCGAGCAGGATAAAGCCATGGCGATCATAGCCCGTTGTCGCATTCCACCCGAAAATTGGTGCGGGTAATCCACAAGTTTTTGAGCGGGGTCGGAAATACCTACCTGTTCGAGCAGCTCGATGGAGCGCTGATTGATTTCCCCTTTATTCATCCCGAGATGGACGCGCAATGGTTCGCCAAGCTGCCGACCAATTGTCAGAACAGGGTTGAAAGCGGTCATCGGGTCTTGAAAAACCATGGCGATATCTTTGCCGCGGATTGTCTCCATCTCAGATTCACTCAGTTTCAGGAGATCCCTGCCTTCGAAGAGAGCCTGCCCACTGGCAATCTCTCCCGGAGGGATGGGGATCAGCCTCATGATAGACATCATGGTAACTGATTTTCCACAACCACTTTCTCCTACTACACCGATCGCTTCACCGTGGTTCAGATGAAAGGAAACACCGTTAACCGCATATACTGTGCCTTCGGCGATGCGGAAACGAGTGCGTAAATCGTTGACTTCTAATATTCGTTCCTGGTTCATAAGTGGAGATATCCTTTGATTAAACAGCCCGGCTGTGTGGGTCAAGTGCATCGCGTAATCCATCTCCCAGGAAATTGATAGCTAGTACAGTCAAGGCAATTAATACTCCGGGGAAGAACCAAAGCCACCAGGCGGTTTCAATATAATTATACGCACCTTCCAGCATATTGCCCCAGGTGGCGGTTGGTGGGCGTACTCCCAAACCCAGGAAGCTGATATAAGCTTCCAGAGTGATGGCAGCGGCTACGCTTAGCGTAGCTGAGACGATGATCGGAGCAGAGCTATTGGGAAGAATATGGCGAAAAATGATATCACGTGTAGAAGTACCCGTGGCGCGTGCCGCCAGGATAAAGTCATTTTCTTTCACAGAGAGAAATTGCGCCCGTAACGATGCGCGCCAGATAAGGCCAGCTGGTGATACCGATAACAAACACGATTAC
Organism: uncultured Chloroflexia bacterium; assembly: GCA_963777935.1. Classification (GTDB taxonomy): domain Bacteria; phylum Chloroflexota; class Anaerolineae; order Anaerolineales; family UBA4823; genus FEB-25. Next base: position 633,355 of record CAVZSL010000002.1, on the reverse strand, counting down.
CAGAACACTACCGCTGAAGGTACGCCCTAAGAATTTGATATTGGGTATGGATTGAGAGAAGTATACGCGCCATCACCAGCAGTAGAAATATTTGTGGAATCACCAGCATCGCCTCGGTGATGCGCATCAGTATGCTATCCAATCAACCTCCAAAAAAACCCGCCAAAGCTCCAATACTGACCCCTAGAATCACTTCAACCAGCATGGCTGTTAAACCGATGATGATGGATATTTGTCCACCATAGATAGTTCTAGCAAGGATATCACGCCCGATGGTATCCGTCCCAAAAGGATGTTCTCGGTTAGGCGGCTGTAGGGCATTACCTGTTTCGGTATGGTTGGCATCGGCTTCGCTAAAAACTAGCATACCGCCAAAGGCATAGATCACTATAAGAAACAAAGTTATTGAACCAAAAATCGCCATCCTATGACGACGAAAACGGCGCCAGGTGAGTTGGCCTAGTGATAGCGGTGGAGTTTCCAGCTCATCTGGGTTCAGGATGGGAATTCCTGGTTTAGGTTGTTGCAGGTATGATTCAGCGACGTTTTTCATATTATTTATAGCGGATGCGTGGGTCTAGCCAGGCGTAAGTTACATCGGCGATGATCTGAAAGATGATCACTGCAACGGCGATCATCATCATGATGCCCATCACTACAGCAGTATCTGACCGGGAAACATGATCCAGGAATAAACGACCCATGCCAGGCCAACCAAATATGCGCTCGGTGACAATCGCTCCTCCCAACAGGAAGGGTAAATCCAGTGCGACGAGTGTGACAATAGGCAAGGCAGCATTCTTTAAGCGCATGGATATAGATAACTTCAGGATGAGGTAAACCTTTAGCCTTGGCGGTGCGAACATAATCCTGTCCTAAGGTCTCCAACATAGTGCTGCGGATGTAGCGACTGTATCCTGCAATGAAGCCGAAAGAAAGCGTGGCTACCGGTAGAATCATATGCCAGGCAACCTGTGTAGGGGTTTGCCCTACACTTGGTTCAAACATGCCCACGGTGGGCAGATAAGGCAGTCCCCATTTTCTAAAATTTACTGAAAATAAATACATTGTTAGCAGGGCAAAAAAGAAAACCGGCATCGAATATAATACAAAGGTCGTGGCTGTAATGATATTATCTATAGCAGTATATTGGTGTAAAGCAGAGTAGATGCCGATCAACAAGGCACCCAGTATAATGATCACTTCAGCAGTTACCATTAGTAGCAAGGTATTGGACAGGCGTTCGCCAATCACCTTGGTGACGGGCTGGCGATTTACAAGGGAAATACCCCAATCGCCGCGTAGTACACCCTTACGTAAGCCTGGAGTCTCCGCTACGCCGTCACCATTCATATCGGTTTTAGCCCAATCATTACCAACCAACCAGTATAAGTACTGGACCATGATCGGCTTATCCAACCCGAGTTGGCGCGCAAGACGGATGCGGTCTTCTGTTCTAGTCACCTTGCGTCCACCCATGGTTGCCAGCGGGTCGCCCATGTTCTGCATCAGTATGAATAGAATCAGGCTGATAAAAAAGAGAAGTGGGATGGCTTGCAGCAGTCGACGAATGATGTAGCGAGTCATGTGCGTCTTTCGGAATAGATGTGCAGGCGGAAATACCGCCTGCACATATACTAAAATTATTCTACTGGGTTACGTCCCATTCGGCGACATTGAAGAATGCGGTTGCCCCTGACATCTTCACATTGATCATCCGGTCGCTGAACCCGAACAGATCCGGATCCTTCCAGATGCCAATCCAATAAGCTTGATCGAAGATATAACGGGTGATTTCGTGGAATGTTTGTTGGCGTGCAGCAAAATCAACCTGGGTCTCTTGCTGTTTAAATAGCGCCTCCAGTTTATCATCGCACAGACCAGCTACCGTTGACACCTGCCGGGTTCTCGTCTGAAGGAATCTCAGCGCACCGATATGCCGAAGTGTCAGGATCGGGGAAGTTTGTCACATCGGAATACTCGATGATATCCAGCGAGAAGTTGGCGGATGGACCATCTTCAGCGTAGCTTGAAAAGAAGAGATCTGCGTCGTAACTCTGCAGATCGGTACCGATGCCCACCGCAAGCAGGTCCTGTTGGCCAACTGCCTGGGTATCTCTGGCGGACCTCTCGATTGGTGGTGCCCCATTTCAGGATCAGCTCAACACCGTCCTTATCGACAGTGCCATCCCCATTGGTATCCGTCCATCCAGCTTCTGTCCAGTAAGGCTTTAGCTTTTTCTGGGTCATATGGATAAGGTGAAATTGTCGGATCGACCCATGGGGTATTATCCCATTCGGTAGCAGCAACCGTAGTGCGGCCGAGTAGCAGATCCTGTACCAGCTTCTCGCGATTGAACGCATAAGCGATCGCCTGTCGCACCCTGACATCCTTCAAGGCAGGGTTTCCTTTTTCGGGATGCAACATTGATATACATACCTTCATTGTATCCCGAGAAGGAGTTCAGGATGGTGATACCCGCTTCCTCCAGTTGGGGAAGGTCACCGTAAGCGAAGAAGGTGCCAACATCGCCATCACCTGCCACCAGAGCAGCGATCATCGAGGCGTCATCTGGTACAAACTGGAAGAACAACTCATCCAGATTGGGACGACCTAACCAGAAGTTGTCATTGGCAACAAAACGAGCAAAGCTACCCGACTGCCATTCATCGAAGACAAATGGACCGCAACCTACAGTGGGAGCTATATTCCATTCAGCGGTGTCAATGGTGCCTTCGGCATCGAAGACAGGCTGCAAAATATGCGCGGGGATGATGCTGATGCCAGCTGACCCGGAAAAGAGACTGGATAACCAGGGGGCGTAGGGTTCGGTGAAGGTGACGACCACCGTGCGCTCATCGGGGGTTTCAAATGATTCAATCAAGTCATATGGTGATCGAGATGATACTGCATTGCTATCCGACATCTCCATATCATAGGTGAACTTAAAATCTGCAGATGTGATGGGTGTGCCATCCGACCAGACGATATCATCGCGCAGCATCAATGTAATCGTGCGTCCGTCTTCTGAGATGCCTCCATTTTCAGCCGATGGGATTTCGGTGACCAGGTTAGGGAAGGGGTCATTATTTTCATCATACCACCATGCCTGGCATGCATAGACGGGATAGAGGACAGAAACAAACCACATGTTGGTGTAAAGGGGATTGAGGGTGTCGAACTCCTGGGTCCATACAAAAGTCACCACCTTCTTTTCTGCAGGTGGAGCTTCAGTCGGTTGCTCTATAACTGGTACTTCGGTAGGTTGCTCTACAACAGGTGCTTCGGTCGGTTGCTCCACTACTGGAGCTTCAGTGACAACCGTTGTTGGCGTTGCCGTTGCACAAGCAGATAGTATCATTGATGCGATCATCAAACATGTAAACAAAATATGTTTACGTTGCATAAGTCTCTCCTCCATATTAATACTTATCATATTATTTAGTTTTTAATATTTACTTACTGGCGTATTCATAAGTTCACAAAAAGTATTATTAACCTACCACCTCCTTATTCGTCGGAATTGAGTAAATTTTTAGCTTTTTGCAATGTGTTATATATATTATAGTATCTATTAGGTCTTTTTACCTAATACTTTTAGGTCGTTTTCTAGCGTATAATTAATCACATGGTCGATGACAGTAAGAGTCAGGTAATTACAGAGATAGATCGACTATCAGAAAATTTATGGGGAATTTCCAGGGTATTATTTAATGATCCAGAGACTGCGTTTAAAGAATATAAGGCATGCCAGATACTTACCGATGCACTAAAAAGCTCTGCGTTTTCCGTAGAAATTGGAATTGGGAGCCTAGAAACTGCTTTTCGAGGGATAGTGGGTGAAAAGCCTCTCCCCACGATAGCCATCCTGGCAGAATATGATGCCTTGGTGGGTTTAGGTCATGCTTGCGGACATAATTTGATCGCTTCAGCAGCTATTGGGGCTGGTATGGCTTTGGCAGCACTTAAACCAAGGTTAAATGGTCAAATCCAGGTGATTGGTACCCCTGCAGAGGAAGGTGATGGTGGAAAAATCATATTAGCAAAGGCAGGCGTTTTCGAGTCAATTGATGCTGCCATGATGTTCCATCCAGCCAGTAAGAACATGGTTTTACGGACATCTCTTGCCTCATCAGAAGTTGTTGTTGAATTTATCGGCAAGGCATCCCATGCTGCAGCAGCCCCCGAAGAGGGGATCAATGCTCTCGATGCAATGATCATTAACATTCAACAATATCAATGCTCTTCGCCAAACCTTCGGACCAAAAGACAGAGTATGCAGGCATGATTCTTGATGGTGGCGAAGCTGCCAACATCATTCCAGCTCATACATCTGCTGAATTTAGCATACGGAGTTTAACAACCAAGCGGAGGGATGTACTGATTGAGAAAGTCATTGCATGTGCTCAGGCAGCTGCACAGGCGATTGGCTGCCAACTAAAATACAAAGTCAAACCCGGTTATAAGGATATTATCCCAAACAAAGTCCTTGCGGAATTGTTTAAATCCAATCTGGAATCGCTTGGACGGGTGGTTGTCGATCCAGATCCTAATGAACGGATGGGTTCAACCGATATGGGTGATATCAGCCATATCGTTCCATGCCATTCATCCATATCTAGCGATCGCTCCAGAAAATGTGGCTGGTCACACCCTGGAATTCAAAGAGTATTGCATCTCAGAAGCTGGAAAATCTGCGATGCTGGATGCTGCCAAGGCTTTGGCAATGACGGCAGTAGACCTGTTTACAAATCCTGACCTGCTCATGAAAGCCAAGGAAGAATTGTCAAATTCCTTAAAATAATAATTATTAGCTGCATCATAATTTTTATAAGGAGGAATTAATATGTCAGGTCACTATCTACAAAGTTTATTAGGTGATCGTGAAAATATTATCCTTGCAACCCGCCACCATTGGTTTATCTTAGCCAGCTCAATTGTCTTGGAAATTTTCTTTAATCCTGATCATTTTCACAGCAACGATTGTTGGATCTATATATTTAGCATCCGCTTCAATCACCTGCCTTATTATTCGTTGTGATTGGTGGATTTGTTTTGTTACTTATCCCGATTGCAACAGGTACACGCGATTTCTTAAATTGGTCCAATCACCAGTTCATCATCACCAATCGACCGTGTAATGCAGATTTCAGGTATATTCAATAAAAGCGTGATTGATTCCTCCCTTGAGAAAGTGAATGATATTAAGATGGACCAATCAGCGTTAGGTCGTATGTTTGGATACGGCGACATCGAGATATTAACCGCCAGTGAACTAGGTGTTAATCTATTCAAGACGAATAGATAATCCGGTAAAGTTTAAAACTGCTCTTATAAATGCCAAAGCTTATTTAGAACAAACAACTGCTATGCCATTGGAAAGTACATCTGACATCCCTGCTGTGATAAGCAAGCTTGCTGACTTACGTACTCAGGGAGTTCTATCAGAGGATGAATTTCAACAGAAAAAAGCCGAGTTGCTATCGAAGATATAAATATGACCGTATTTCATGCTTATGATGAATTAACCTGGCCTGAAGTTCATTCGCTTTCTCGCAGCACACCTTTAGTCCTCCAGCTTGGGACAGGTTATTCAATGGAACGGGTAGCGGAAGCATTTGGAAATCCCCCCGATATCTATCTATTGCCATCGTTCCCATTTGGATGGCAGGGTAGTGGTTTAACTGTTCGAGAAAACTATCTCGAGGGTTATTTAACCAATCTCGTCAATAGTCTCAAAGATGATGGATTTAATAATATCCTGGTGGTAATGCCTCCTGGTCTTAATCTGTCCCTTCAAATTCCGTGGATAGCGTTACCACAACATTTAGATAGTTTTACTTATCAATCACTACCTCCAGATACTGAAAAAGGCAAGGTAGTATTGATCCCGATCGGGCATACTGAACAACATGGATACCACCTCCCACTTTCAACGGATACATTAATTATTGATGCTGTCGCCCAGGGTACTGGCACCGCGTCATTAGAGCTCACTTCTGTTTTACCCGTCATGCCATATGGAGTAAGCACTCACCGGCAATCGTTTGCAGGCACGTTGAATTCAGGGGGACGTGCTTTTGAAGATTTTTGGGTCGGTGTGATCGATGTACTTGTAGAGCGGGGTTTTGAACGATTTTATGTCATAAGTGGTCATGGTGGCAACAGCTCTTTTATAATCAACGCGATCAAGTATGCTGGAGAGCGCCATCGACGAATATTTTGTGCGACAGCCTGGCTTTACCTCTCTGGACCTGATGGGATAGCTTCGCTGGAAAAACATCGCCAGTCAAAAATAGGAGGGATGGGTCATGCCTGTGAGTTAGAAACATCATTCATTCTCTATCTAAAACCATCACTTGTTCATATGGAGCGCGTTGTCGATGAAACTAATTTTATAACCACGCCAAACTTTTATATGGATTGGGTAGAGGGAGGGGCATTAATTGCTAACCCGCCCTGGGATGATGATACTCAAACTGGAGCCTATGGTGCGGGTAGCCTCGCCACCGCTGAAAAGGGAAAAATTTGGTTGGAAGCTGCAATTGCTGAAAAAGTTACACATATCAACGAGATCCATGAGCAGCATCGCTTACGTGAAGCGAGGCGAAATCATGGTTATGGATTATGGGGAAAATAATCCGAACTGGTAATGCAGATGCCTGCTGAAGATTCTGTGAGATGGAATTCTCGCTATCGGGAAGATTCTCGAAATAAATTTGATCCCCCAAGATCATTACTAGTAGACCACTCAAAAATCATCCCAACTCGTGGATTAGCTTTGGATATTGCCATGGGCTTGGGCAGTAATACAAACTTCCTCCTCAACCATGGTCTACAGGTTATAGGTGTAGATATCTCTTATGTGGCGATGGCCAAGGTAAAAAGAAAATTACCAAACGTCATGGCAGTAGTTGCGGATTTACAACGGTTCTCTATTCCCAATAATAGATTTGATGTGATCATCAACTTTTTATACCTGCAAAGGGATCTATGGTTGCCTCTGACTCGAGCTCTAAAATTGGGTGGTGTCATTTTCATCGAGTGTTTGACGGATGAGATGCTCTCGATCCATCCAGATATCGATCAGGTTTTCCTGTTAAAAGCAGGAGAACTAAAACAGTCATTTTTTTCAGGTGAACCACGGAAATTCCTGGATATACTATATTACAACGAAGGTTGGCAAAACAAAGGCAAACCACATCCTCGCGCGGTCGCCAGTCTGATTGCCCGGAGAGTTGCCTAGCAAATCAGCATAATGAGCGATTAACAATGGCAGTTTTCATGCTCATGCTCTTGGTTGAGATAAACCACGAGTAAACCATCACTGATTTTCTTCAGGTTTTACCTATGGTATAATCCCGTCGCCATTCACAATCATGCCACCGTAGCTCAGCTGGTAGAGCAAGCGTTTCGTAAACGTTAGGTCAAGGGTTCGATTCCCTTCGGTGGCTTATATACCTTTTTTTATATTGTGGCACCAGTTGTTGCCTGGCATTGACCACTCATGTATAGCTTAATCTACCCTCCGGTGCCTTCTTCCAGTATAATTCCCACATGCTAAATCGTACACCCCCTCTGGTTATCGGTATTGCTGGTGGTACAGGCTCAGGAAAATCAACAGTTGCGAAAGTAATTATCGATCGGGTGGGTGCCAACCATATTGCACTACTACCACATGACGCATATTATAAGGATTTGGCAAAGCTCGAACCAGCGCAAAGAATATTGATCAACTTTGATCATCCTGATTCCCTTGATACAAATTTGCTAATTGCACATATCAAGAAATTAAAAAACCTCCAACCTGTCGAACTTCCTATTTACGATTTTAAGACCCATACTCGAACGGCCAATTTTTCACACCTGGAACCACAGCCGGTAATATTAGTTGAAGGGATATTGATTCTTGCTGAAAAAGGTTTGCGTGAGCTATTCGATGTGAAGATATTCGTCGACACAGATCCTGATATACGTTTTATCCGCCGTTTGGAGAGGGATATTGCAGAGCGTGGACGAACGAGTGCATCAGTCATACAACAGTATTTAAGCACTGTTCGTCCAATGCATCTTGAATTTGTCGAACCATCCAAACGTTATGCAGACGTGATCATCCCAGAAGGCGGTTTAAATGCAGTCGCCATGGATATGGTTGTTGCTCGAATTGAATCCTTATTACGCAGTCACCAGGTAACTTAAACCAGAAAGGATAATCTATGCCAAACCAACAATGGTCAACTCCTCCAACTCTGGAGATTGATCCAAGCAAAATTTATACTGCCATAATGCATACTGATAAGGGTGATATTACTTTAGAACTATTTGCAGGGAAAACACCCAACACCGTAAACAATTTCGTTTTCTTATCACGTCAGGGTTTTTATGATGGTACGATTTTCCATCGAGTAATTGCAGATTTCATGGCACAAGGCGGAGATCCAACCGGAACAGGCTCAGGTGGACCAGGGTATCGATTCGCGGATGAGTTTCATCCAAATCTACGCCATGATAAGCCAGGTGTTTTGTCTATGGCAAACGCTGGATCTAACACGAATGGCTCACAATTTTTTATCACACACATCGCCACGCCATGGTTGGATAACAAACATAGCGTCTTTGGTCAAGTTACCGATGGAATGAAGACATTGTTATCGATACCACCACGAGATCCTTCAAAGCGAGATTCCCCTGCCGTTAAGTTGTTATCAATAACTATCCTTGAGCAATAAGTGTGAAGAAATCAAAGTGGCTTCAGATCGCTTTGAGGATAGTGGCTCTATTGTTTGTGATTGCCATTAGCGTCTACATTTTCAGCATTCGCGATAAAGCTCAAGAGTTTGCAAAATATAGTTATCCAGGAATTTTTTTGCTTTCCTTCATGGCATATGCGACCGTATTTTTGCCGGCTCCAGGAACTGCAGTGGTCTTTGCTATGGGTGCAGTGTTTAATCCATTGATTGTCGCTTTTGTTGCCGGTGCAGGCGCTGCTCTGGGTGAGTTAACCGGATATCTGGTTGGTTTCAGTAGCCAACCAGTTGTCGAGCGTGCAAACATATACCAGCGCATGGTTGCATGGTTGACTAAATATGGCTCTATCGCTGTGCTTATCCTGGCAGCTATCCCAAATCCATTTTTTGATTTAACGGGTCTGGCTGCAGGAGCGTTGAAGATGCCGGTATTTAAATTTCTTTTATGGACCTGGGTTGGAGAAACAATAAAAATGCTTGTAGTTTCATATGCTGGATCATCCTCTCTCAATTTTCTTTTTGGCTCATGATAGGAGGCTTTATGACCGACATGTACCCGTACGATAATTTCCTTCAAAATAATCTCGATAATAGTATTTCAGAATTATCCAGGTTTTGCGAACAGCCCAGCGTTGCAGCACAAAACTTGGGTTTACGCGAATGTGCCAATCTGGCATCAGAGCTATTGAGAGCAAGAGGGTTTAATGTTGAAATTTTTACCACAGACGGTGCACCGGTCGTCTTTGGAGAGAAAAGAGGCCGTGTTGACAAGACCATACTCTTTTATAACCATTATGATGTGCAACCTCCCGAGCCATTGGAATTATGGGAGAGTCCACCATTTACGCCAACTCTGAGGGATGGGAAATTATTCGCACGCGGTGTAAGCGATGATAAGGGGCATTTAACAAGTCGATTGTTTGCCATCGATGCATTGCAGGATATAGATGGCGAGCTCCCGTGTAATATAAAATTCGTAATCGAAGGCGAGGAAGAGATCAGCAGCATCCATCTGAAAGATTTTGTCATGAAGCATGCTGAAAAACTTAAAGCCGATGCATGTATATGGGAATTTGGTGGGGTTGACCATCGTGAAGTTCCCGTACAGTATTTAGGACTCCGTGGGATATGTTATGTCGAATTATCAGTCGAAACTGCCAAGATCGATGTTCATTCTGGCTTAGGAGGTTCTATATTCCCAAATGCTGCCTGGAGGTTGGTTTGGGCTTTATCGACCCTAAAAGACGAAAATGAGTATATTCGAATACCCGGACATTATGATTCTGTTAAACCACCCAGTGAGCGCGATAGAGAGTTAATGGCAGCCCTTCCTGAAACGTCTGAAGAATACAAGTCGCGATATGGCATTGATCATTTCATTAAAAACTTATCCAATGGAATTGATTTGCGAATAGCTGAAGTCTTTGAACCTACCTGTACAATTTGCGGCTTAACTTCTGGTTATCAGGGTGAAGGATCCAAGACTGTCTTACCAGCTCGAGCTTCAGCAAAGGTCGATTTCCGTCTGGTCCCCGACCAAACACCCGAACAAGTCTTAAAATCATTGCGAACATACCTGGATAACGAGGGCTTCTCAGATGTCCAAATAAAATATTTAGGTGGAGAAAAACCAGCCCGTACTGATCCTGATGATCCGTTTGTGTCATTAGTTGTTGAAACTGCCCGTCCGGTATATGGACAACCGATGCAAATAGTCCCACTCAGTGGTGGCTCTGGACCTAACCATGCTTTTGTACATTTTTTAAACCTTCCAGTTGTAACAGCCGGTGTAGGATATCCAGGTTCTCAGGCTCACGCACCTAATGAAAATATCCGCCTCGACCTGTATCTAAAAGGTGCGATGCACATTGTGAGAATTCTTAAAGGTTTCAGTATTTGAAATAACGGGAACCAGGAGGTTTCAATATTAGTAAGTGACCGAATGAAACAACCGGTGCGGACGATTTATACGGATATGGTTATTCATTAAGCTTTGAGTATCATGAAAAGTTACCAAATCCACCATCTACCAGTTTTAGAGAATGGAAGGTTGGTAGGACGTGTAACAAATGAAGACCTTATCTATGCATCTCCTTCTCCTGCAACCTCTTTAAGTATCTGGGAAATGAATTACCTGATCAGTAAAATATCAGTCAGGTAAGTCATGACGGAAAATGTAATAACAGTCGCCGAAGATACATTTATAGAAGATGCTGCCCTAATAATGGCAGAAAATAAAATTGGGTGTGTTCCATTAATGAAAGGGTATGATCTTATTGGAATTATTACAGAGACGGACATACTTAATAGATTGCCTGAAATGCTGGCAATTCATCATTCAGGGATTCGAGCTACTTTTTTAATAAAGGAAAAACCATGCCAATTGGCAAAAGTAACGAAAATCATTGCCGACCATGGAGGCAATTTCATTTCTTTCGTTCAATTTGCTGGAGAACACCAACACAACCGTCTTGTTACCATAAAAATAAATGGATTATTACTCGAAGGTACTCGAGAAAGCCTTGATCCAATCGTAGAAAAAGTATTAGATATTCGCGAAAATTAGAAGTGATCAGAAATCATAGTCTTTGGCTTATAGTGGTAACCGCTATAAGCCTATTTTTTTTTATGCTTTTGTTCTTTTAACCTTACAAGCCCAACTTCATGTAAGATTTTCCAGGCAGTTTCAATGTTGGCAATTTCATTTTTATTTTCAGGAAGCAAACCATATCTGACGTCCAGATAAGCACTTGTGATCATATTTATTTCTGGTTGGCATTCGGGGAATAGTCGATCTATTTTGGGTAAAAATTCCAATGGAGTTACAGCTTCCGGACGAGGCTGTCCCAGTGTTTCACATAGCTCCAATAGATCGATATAAATCTGCCGTATCCGAGCAGCAGTTCGGTTCCTTCGCCTTTTTTTTAAATCAGTCAATCGCTCGACGGAGTTCACGGCTCTGTTCCATCCTTGACGAAGTATATCCATTAAAGACTGAATAAAACTGCCACCACGAATTCCTGATTTCTCTTCATCACCAATATACTTACGCATTCTGTCTTTCCAAAGTTTTATTGTGATCCACAAAACAATTCCCCCAATAATCGCAAAAATTATACCTACCAGAAAAATAGTCCTTAAGATTGGAGTCCACCGTGAGATTATATTCCCGATCCCACTCTGAGATACAAGGTGAGAGATTTTTTCTCCTAATCCAAGCATCAGATTATTGAGATTCTGAAAACTGTCCCCCAAATCTTTTAAAAATTGCGAATCATTGAAGACATTTCCAAGGATTGTGATAACGAATGAAATTAGTGGGTTAATAGCTGCCCATAATAAGATGATGATCAATCCGAAAAATCCGGAAAATAATCCCCCTATCCAATTGAATTTATCCGCAAGCACGCTTCCGAATAATGATGATAATCCAACAACCACCAATGCAGCTAGGAGAATACCAATGAACCATGATCGGTTAAATCTGTTTTCTATACCTCCACGCACCATACCGACCACAGAAATTCTTGCCACACTAACCCCCACTAATGAAGCTAGCAAAAATAAATAAAAGAATTCTCCCGGATTCTCACCCGTAACAAAGGTGATTAGAAAAACAAATGCGATAAACATAACAATCCCCACCCAAAATTGGCTTTTTATTACTGAAGGACCGATTGGCTGCTGGGCGAGCGATACACCACGCCAAACACCGATCATTACTGCAACAATAACAACAAATTCCACAGGAATCAACTGTTTTATATCTGCAAAGCTGTGGATTGGACGGCTGATCAATTCTGAGAAAGAGATTGGATTATGGGCATATAACAATGCTTTTATACCTATGATGCTACACAAAACAAGGAAGATAACAATCACACCCTGGCGGATCGATTTCTTGATATGTAAATAATCCATGATCCTTACCAATAAGTGGGAAAATATAACAATAATCGAGAGGACGATTAACACACGACCAGAGTTTACTGCATAGGTTTCTGGAGTAAGCGACCGAAACCATGGCGTGATCCAGGAAACCTCCATCAGAATGAGCATCAGAATTGCAATTTCACGCCAGGGATTCAATCGAACAGGTTCGAATGTCTTCATTATCCTACCGTTTCAATATAAGGTTGGTGTATTGTATATATACCAGGGATTTCTGGAGGTGCTTCTACTCCCAATGAATACAATGTGATACGTCGCTCGTGTTGTTTTAACTGAATTAAAGTTGAAGCAAGCTCAGGGTTTATCACTGAGGTTAAAATGATCAATGTTGCTCCATATTGGATACGTGGGACTTCTTTTAGTAAAAAGCGATCAAAACTTCCTGTTACCACAGATGTCACTCCAGCCAACGCTTGTAGTAAGACCGCCAACTGTTGTGGAGAGCGTCCAGGTGGAATTCTAAAGGGTTGGTCCGCATGAGCAAGACATCCATTTGCAACCAGTCCTACTTTATATCCTTCACGGATACCTTCATTCACAATTGTTGCTGCCACTTTAATTAAATATTCAAGTAATTCTGGATAAATACCTTCCCAATGACGGGTAAATGTGGATACATTCAAACAAACCACCATTACTTGTCCTGTCGTTGGTTGATAAACTTTAACTTGTAATTGTCCAGTACGGGCAGTTGCGGGCCAATGAATATGGCGAAATCCGTCTTCAGGCCTATATTCCCGCACACCCATAGGACGGTTGGGGTCCTCAAACAATTGGCGACGAGAGCTACGTTCACCAAAAGGATCTTCTGCAGGAAATTTGAGTTTTTGAAATGGCAACAAATTGGGAAAAACTGTTATTATTTGATTCTGAGTTACTTCTTTGCTTTTTTCAAAAATCCCAAATAAATCACCTGTTTCCAATCTGGCTGGACCGATTGAATAAATTCCACGTTTCCGTAGGACCAGGATATATGATCGGATTGCTTTTTCAAACCAACGTAAACTAAAAACATTGGTTAAAAAGCCTCTACCTTTAATGTGACTTGGTGCTAATATATCTTCATCATCAGGTCCAACAGCACGTTCCCAGTCATCTTGAATCCGTAACCATGAGATCGGGAGGAGTTTACGATTCTCGACTTCAACCTGAAGATTGATTTTTTCGCCTGGAAAACCACGTGTGTAATGAAACCATCTGCGATAATTTACCCCATTAAGTGAGCGTCCATACCACCACCAGGCTACTCCTATGGTGACGATTAATGACGCAGATAATGTGACCAGAAACGGTTCTTTCAGAATTATTCCGATCACCAATAAGAAAATAATAAGCGGAAATCCGCGATAACCCATAAGTTAAATTAATTTTCAACAGGGACTGATATTGAATCCACAATGTCGGATATCAGCTGGTTGGGTTGCCTGCCACGTAATTGTGCTTGAGGTGATACCAACAAACGATGGGTAAGCACATGGGGAGCCATGAATTTAATATCATCGGGAATTACAAAATCCCTTCCTTGAATCGCTGCCCAGGCTTGAGCAGAATGATACAGAGCCATAGTTGCTCGTGGGCTGGCACCAAGTTGTACCTCATTATGTTCTCTTGTTGATCTGGCTATCCGTACAATATAATCACGGACAGAATCTTCAACCCTAATGACCCGGCGTTCATTCTGTAGCTGAATTATTTCAGCTGGGGTGGTAACAGGAGACAATTCAGGTAGTTGGGAGCTCAATCGAAACCGTTCAAGGAGGGTATTTTCTTCATTTTGTGATGGATAACCAATCACAATCCGCAAGAGAAAACGATCGATTTGAGCTTCAGGAAGTGGAAATGTCCCTTCAAGCTCAATTGGATTTTGCGTAGCAAATACCATAAAAGGTCTGGGAAGTTGATGGGTGATACCATCGATGGTTACTTGTCGTTCCTGCATTGCTTCCAGCAAAGCGGATTGGGTTCGAGGTGTTGCACGGTTGATTTCATCAGCGAGCACGATTTGTGAGATAACAGGACCTGGTTTAAATTCAAATTCCTGATTTTTTTGATTAAACCAGTTGATCCCGGTTACATCTGATGGAAGAATATCGGGAGTGAATTGAATTCTTTTAAATGTACATCCCAAAGATGAAGCCAAAGCCCTTGCCATTGTCGTTTTGCCAATTCCGGGAACATCTTCCAATAAAATATGTCCTTCACATAAAACACCGACCAATGCCAGGTTGATAACCTCATCTTTACCAACAATTACCTGTTGCACATTCTCTCGAATTTTTCGACACACGCTCTCAATCATAATCACCTCTTGGATAAAGTTATTATAAAACATCAGCTGGATTATATTTATCGATTATTTATAATATAAATCTCCTGATTTATTACCCCTTATCAAGCGCGAGGTTCAACGAAACGTTACTGGTATAATCCCCCGCATGAATTCAATAATCGCCTTGGATATTGAAACAACTGGTCTGGATCCTCATAAAGATGCAATCATTGAGATAGGAATAGTACAGTTTAACTTAAAAAGGATTGAAGCTCAGTGGTCTTCTTTGATTAATCCTGGAAGGAAGATTCCCCCTTTTATCACCCAATTAACTGGAATAGACGACCATATGGTTCTTAATAAGCCTTCTATCAAAGAAGTTGTACCTGTGATTCGAAATTTAATAGGTGATACGCACTTTATTCTGGGACATAATATAAGTTTTGATCTATCTTTCTTACAAAAGCTGGGGCTTGCCCGGTCAAATGACACCCTGGATACTTATGAGATCGCCTCGGTGTTACTCCCCTCTGCAGGTCGGTATAATTTAGAAGCACTGCGGCAAAAGCTCAATATTCCACATCAAGCAAATCACAGGGCATTGGATGATGCATTGGTCACAAGCGAAGTATTTCGATCGCTATACGAAATCGGCATGGAATTACCCATCCAGCTCTTGGCAGAAATTGTGCGTCTTGGAGATGGAATTGATTGGTCAGGCTATCCCGCCTTCTTACGACATGTTATTATCCAGATCAAGGGAAACCATTTCGGCGCGTCAGGTAAAGCAAGGCTATTCAGGTCCTTTGTTTGATGGATATAACAGCAGCGCCTACCCAATACTCTCCCCAAATCCTCAACAAGTCCCGCTGGATCCCGATGAAGTAGCTTCAGCCTTGGAGCTTGGGGGCATCTTCTCGCATCATTTCCCGAATTATGAATATCGCCCTCAGCAGGTAGAAATGCTACGATCTGTAACCCGTGCTCTTTCGGATAATCACCACCTTCTGGTTGAAGCAGGCACTGGTACTGGAAAAAGTATAGCTTATCTTTTGCCTGCTGCGCTCTGGGCAGTGAAAAATGGTCAGCGAGTATTAATCTCCACAAATACGATTAATTTACAGGATCAGCTGATCAATAAGGATATTCCTGATTTATGTGCAGTGATGGGGATCAATCTCTCTGCATCTGTGATGAAGGGTCGTTCAAATTATCTCTGCCCACGGCGTTTAGAGAATATGCGCCGCAGGGGACCCGAAAATGCTGATGAGATGCGGGTACTGAGTAAAGTATTGGTTTGGTTGCAATCGACCACCAGTGGAGATCGCAATGAACTTACCTTGAATGGTCCCATCGAAAATGACATTTGGATGCATCTCTCTGCAGATGATGAAGGTTGCACAACGGAGAATTGTATTAAACGTGGGGGTATCTGCCCTTTCTATCGTGCACGTCAGGCAGCACTCTCGGCTCATATCCTGGTTGTCAACCATGCATTACTGCTTGCAGATGTCGCCACTGGCAACCGGGTATTACCTGAATATAATTATGTGATCATTGACGAAGCCCACCATATTGAGGAAGCAACGACCAATGCTCTGAGCTTTCGAGCCAACCAATCAATGATAGATCGCACGTTAAGGGAATTGGGAAGCCCTAATTCAGGGATATTACAAAAGCTACTGATCACATTGGAAGTGAATATTCCACCTTCTGATTTTGCTGCTTTAAATAAATATATACAACAAATCACCGATCTAGCATTTCAATTCCAAACTACCTCACAGATATTCTTCAAATCTATCGATCAATTCCTCCAGGAACAGCGAGAGGGAGCAGATATCGGTTTATACGCACATCAGGAGCGCATCCTATCTGCGACCCGTTCTCAACCTTCTTGGGCGGATGTTGAAGCTGCATGGGAGGAATCTGACTTATATTTACGACCTCTTCTTGATATCCTTGTTAAATTAATCCAGGCTTTAGGCGATATTAAGGAGAATCTTCCAGAAGAGGAAGATGATTTGATTACCAATTTAAGCAGTTTATATCGAAGGCTTTATGATTTACAAACCAGCCTGGATGGAATGATTTTCAATCCGAGAAAAGATACGATATATTGGTTTGAGATTAACCCAAATGGGAAACAATTGTCACTGAATGCTGCTCCTTTGCATATTGGTCCTTTGATGCAAAAATATCTTTGGCATGATAAAGCAACAGTTATTCTGACATCCGCAACTCTGACCACATCAGGTGAATTTAATTACCTCAAAGGACGTTTGAATGCAGATGAAGCTGACGAGCTGGCGGTTGGCTCTCCATTTGACTATGAATCTTCAGTTCTCTTATTCATTGCGAATGATATTCCTGAACCATCAGATCGTTCCGGTCATCAGCGGGCTATCGAACAGGGTATCCTGAAGCTTTGTATTGCAACGAGGGGAAAAGCCTTAGTTCTTTTCACCTCATATGAACAATTAAAACGTACTTCACAGTCAATCGGTGACCAACTATCAGGAAATGGTATAAGTGTTTTCAAACAAGGGGAAGGAGCCTCAGCACACAAACTGTTGGAGGACTTCCGTTCAACGGATCATGCTGTTTTATTTGGAACGAGAGCATTTTGGGAAGGTGTTGATCTTCCTGGTGAAGCATTATCAGTACTGATTATTGTTAAGCTACCGTTCGATGTACCTTCAGATCCAATTGTAGCTGCCCGAGCGGAAACTTTTGATGACCCATTTACTGAGTACTCCCTTCCGGAAGCCATACTCCGATTTCGGCAAGGTTTTGGACGCCTGATCCGTACACAATCCGACCGTGGGATTGTGGCGATCTTCGATCGGCGTATTCTATCAAAGCAATATGGACGAATGTTCACTAATTCTCTTCCACCATGCACCACAAGAATAGGTCGTACAAGCGAGTTACCTCAGCTCGCGGTACAATGGCTAAATTTATAAATCTGGTATTAAGGGGTAAATTTATTTCTATTGATCAACAATAATTGACCGACTTACTGGATCAATAGATGTCCTTTCGTAAAATACTAATAACGTGCTTCCGTAATGTCGTTGGTCAAATTCTAATAAATTCTGTATTTTTAGTTTTTCACCAATCGTTTCATATTCTATTGGATGTATTTGAACGATCACCCAGGCATCGTCGGATAACCATTTAATATGCTGATCTACACTAATAAGCGCCTGGCTCCACATTTTTTTATACTGAGGAGGTGCTATATAAACATAATCGAATGATTGGTTTGGAGGCTGAGCTAAAAAAATGAAGGCATCTGAACGGATCACTTTAGCCCCAGTTTCAAGCTCTGTCATTTTTAGATTACTTCGAATGGTTTCAATCGGTTGCCAGTGTAGATCAACAAAGCAGACATATTTAGCACCCCTACTCAACGCCTCAATCCCCACACTCCCGGTTCCAGCAAATAAATCCAATACCGAAGCCTCCTGAATGTCAGGACCAATGATATTAAATAAAGCCTCTCGAACTTTATCCGTTATCGGGCGGGTAGTTTCACCTGGAACTGACCGAATTCGCTTTCCACGTGCTTTTCCCCCAATAATCCGAAGGTCACTCACTGCTTACAGCTCTTGATTGCAGCCAAAATATTCGCCCTTGGTGTGTTGATATGGAGAACACAGCCGGTTCCAAGAATAAAACGCCTGTTATTTGTTTCCAATATTGCATCGCGTGCCTCAGAATACACGTGTTCTGGGGTACCTAAATCTAAGGTCGGGTTTCGTTTAAGTCCACCGCATACAACCCCGCGATACATGCTTTGACCTTCTGCGAGATTCGGATATGTCTCGCGGTCATGCCAGTTGATCACTTGAATTGGATAATCCGTAAATTGTTCAAACATGATATTTTCGCCGTGTAAATGCAACATATTCAGCCATTTATCTGCGACAATTTTTAGTAAATCTAGATCATGAACGCGTCCAAATTGTAAATACTCATTTACAGATAGCAATTGATAACTTGCATGCTGAACAGCATAAAATATACCAGAAATTTCAAGCTGGCAGGCAGCTTCAATGAACCTTCGGGTGCTTTCAGCAATAGTTTGTAATCCCACCTGGACAGCATCAGGATATTTACGAAGATGAACTAAAAGCATTTGTCCACCCACAAGGTTTTTTGCCTGTGCAAGAGGGTTAAAAATTGTTTGCAGCACTGGTACATCCGGGCCTAACTCGTCACATATCAATTTCAAGCAAGATAGTTGATCTCCCAATGAGCCCTTATGAGGATCCAATGGTTTTATTTTCAGCCAATCTTCCGGTGAAGTAATAATTCTCCGTTGATACTCACGCGTGCCCTCGGCATTACCTCGCCATTCATCCTCGGCTCCCCAATCTCTTATACAAAAAGAGGAAGAAGGCGTAACCTTTACAAGGTCGAAGTCATATGATCTTTGAAAATCAATAATAGATCCTGCAAGTCCATCAGGGCTTTGATCATCTATTGGAAAATGTCGCCACAATGCGATGGGTGTTTTATCCGGAATGTCACCCGCCAGGCAGCGTTCAATTCGTTTTCGATGTGTCACTCTATGTGTTTCCAAATTTCCTTTTCCAGATTCCAGTCTCCCTGAGTCATCTCATTAATATGTCCAAGTGCTAAGCGTTTAAGCATGTCGTATTTTGCTGAATTAGGTCCTGGATTCGTCTTTATCAGATCCAATGCACTTGTAAATGCTTGTACTGCCTCTTCCTTACGGTCGATTGCTTTAAGAACCATACCAAGGGTATAAAACGAATCAATATTATTCCCGTCCAAAGATACTGCTTTTTTTAAATCTACCACAGCATCATCATATTGCTTCCGAGCATAAAATGCCATTCCCCTCTTCTGATATTCATCGGCCGTTGAGGGTTCCCCCATTGTTGTTGGATCAACTTCAACAGACTTTACTTTAAATATTTCCTTCTTTTGAAATAGCTTAGCCATAAATCGTATCTCCTGTACTTAGGTATTTTACAAGGTCTGGTCAACGGTTTTTTTAATTTCTTCTTCTTCCAAAGATTGTTCGGACAGGTATTTTTCAATAAATGAAGACCTGCGCATCCGTAGAGCCATCGGTGCAATAATATGGACGTCTTCGGTTTTTACTTCCAGACGACCATCTAAGGCGGCAAAAGCTCTTGCTGCTTCAAACAAAGTCACTTCTGCTCTTAATGAATCAATTTTAAGTTTGTGGATTAACTCTAATGTTAAATTTGATACATTTTCCGGAATATTAACATTAGGGAGTATATCTCTTGCCATCTGGATCTCTGTCTGAGCGATTTGCGTTTCACTATCATATTCTTGGATCACCTTGCGTGGATTCGCCAGGTAGGCTTGAACCCGCTGATACACCTCAAACCGTTGGCTAGTATCATGCAATCCTTTAACTACGATTCTTAATCCAAAACGATCCATTATCTGTGGTCGTAAACGTCCTTCTTCAGGATTCATCGTGCCGATAAGTACAAAACGAGACCGAAAGGTCGCTGTCGTTGTACCACGTTTGACTGTGTAAGAGCCATAAGCTGCTGCATCCAGGATTGCATCTACCACCTCATCGGTTAATAGATTCACCTCATCAACCAATAATAAATTACGGTCTGCATGAGCTAAGATGCCGCGGTGTAATCGGAGTCGATTATGGCTAGAGAAATTGTCATCTGCCACTCCAACTACATCTTCTATTCGTGCATTCAGTGGTAATTCAACCAATCGAATTTTATCCATTACCGCTAATGGTTCTCCCAGGCCATATTTTTTTGCACAATTTGGGCACACTGCGTCAATTCCGCCTGTTTCAATATCTTCAGGGAGGCATCCGTAATAACATAAGCTGCGAGGGATCTCTGGAACTAAATCAACCAATCCACGAATTGCAGTAGTTTTTCCGGTTCCGCGAGGTCCAATCAGCAACACTCCACCAATCGCTGGATTGATTAGCGCAAGTAAAAGAGCATACTTCATTTCTATCTGGCCAACCAAAGCAAGAAATGGGAATGGTAATATTTCGACTAAGCCACTGTCCTGTTGCGCTTGAGGTTCTTGTATTTCTCTGCCAGAAGTATGTTCTACAAGATCCTTCAAGGATCGAATTGAACTTTCAATCTGAGTAGAATCATCAGTACCGTGGTTATGCTTAACTTTTTTTTCGTCCATGCAATTTAATTACTAATCCATATCTTCGCGTGATTCACCAAAGTCGACCGGTGGAAGCATATCGGGTCGCTCCAACAATAGATCCATCACACCAAAAGGAAGCTCCGGCATCATAGGCGGTAAAGGTGATAAAGCGGGTGGGCATATCTTTAGTGTGAATGGAGGAATTATATCCAGCTTAGGTTTGGAATAACTATCCTCTTGTTTTCGTAATATTCGTGGTCCTTCAGCAAGCCATCCAATATAATTACCATGAGTCGAATATACTAATCGTTCACTAGAGACCCATCCGATCCAATCACCTTCACAGCTAAATATGAAAGGATAAGCTAAAAATGCACCGACATCACCAATTGTTGTGAAAATTGGAACAAGGGTAGTTTCAGTCATAACTTTTCACTCTACGAAATTATACTCATTACTCGAAAATATGATAACTCTTTGGATAAATATTTTACTGCACATCATTATAGGTCCAATAACGATTCACAAAAAAGTTCCAAAAAAGGACAACTCCTACAGCAATCGCTAATGTCACATTTTCACCCATCACATCAGGTGGAAGTAATAAGTATTGTTCCGGTATTTTATAAAACAAATTTGTAATTATTGGTTCTAAAAATTTAAGGATAGGTATTCGAATAATCAATCCGCTTATATTCACTAATGTAAATTGGAATAACTGCCTTAAAAGTGGTTTTGAGCGTGAATCCGGGTAAGTCCAATATCGATTCCAGAAGAAGTTACTTAAAATAGCACAAATAAAAGAAATAGTACCTGCCCAGACGTATGGAACACCGAATATTCTGTGAAGTATATTTTCAATTCCGAAATCCACAATCGCGCCGATAATTCCGACAACTAAAAAGCGAAGAAACCTTGTTCTTTCGCGTGGATTGATCAGAATATTCGTCATTTCATCCCAAGTTTTTGAAGAAAATATGGAATGGTTCTTTTAAGGCCTTCTTCCAAATTGATTTGAGGTTCCCATGCAAGAATATTACGTGCACGGGAAATATCTGGTTGCCTGCGCTGTGGATCACTTTCCAGGCGTTCACTTGGTTTAAAAATAATCCCTGCCCGGTTACCGACAATTGAATTGATACGTTCAGCAAACTCTAGAATAGTCATTTCGACTGGATTACCAATATTTACTGGTAAATGTTCATCGGATCCCAGTAACCTGATAATTCCATCCACTAGATCATCCACATAACAAAAACTACGTGTCTGTTGGCCATCTCCATAAATGGTCAATGGTTCACTTCGTAATGCCTGTTGAATAAAATTGGGCACCACTCTACCGTCATCAAGATGCATTCTAGGTCCATAGGTATTGAAAATCCGTGCTATCCGGGTATTTATTCCGTGAAATCTGTGGTACGCCATGGTTAATGCTTCAGCAAACCGTTTAGCCTCATCATATACTGACCTTGCACCAATTGGATCAACATGGCCCCAATAACTCTCAACTTGTGGATGTTCCAACGGGTCGCCATATATCTCGCTGGTGCTGGCTAATAAGAACCTTGCCTGATTAGTTCTTGCCACCCCAAGCGTGTTATGGGTTCCCAATGCCCCAGCTTTCATCGTTTGAATTGGTAGATTCACATATCCATATGGTGATTTTGGATTTGGACTGGCTGGAGAAGCGAAATGTAAAACAGCATCCACCTCACCTGGGACAAAGATAAAGTTAGATACATCGTGTCTTATAAACGAGAATCTCGGGTTGTCTGATAGATGAGCAAGATTGTCTGGGCTTCCGGTTATAAAGTTATCCATACCGACAACCTCATGTCCGTCTGCTAAAAGATGCTCACTAAGATGTGAGCCCAAAAAACCTGCTGCACCTGTGATCAATATCCTCATTTCTATCTATCTCCAATCAGCTTTCGTGGTTAATCCATCACCGGTAACTTGCAGAGCTGTTCCCGAGGCAGAATCGATCAACCATATATTCCCATTATAAATGAATGCGATCGCATAATACCCATCTGTGCCCATGGGTTCAGGAGACCAGAGCACAATCTGTGGATTAAGTCCAACCGCACCTTCCTCTGGAAATACTGATCTTTGATTAGAACCATCTCGATCCATAATTGAGAGTCGATATCCGCTTGTTTCACTCTGATCAGGAAATATTGCTTGCAAATACGCGATTGAAAATGCAAATTGATCCAGATTTATACCTGAAGTGGTGTTTATAAAATTTTCATTTGATTGAACTGGTGAAGGAACAGGATATGCAAACATTCCAACATCACTGACCAGTTTAACCGATACACCTCCCGTTAGTGGAACAGCTATTAAGTCAAAATGGTGTGATTCAATTGAATTTGATGATTCTGACAATGCGTGATCAACAGTGTAAATAACATTCTGATCGGGAGACCAGGCTATACCGGGCACCCATGCCCAATTTCCACCAGTCTGATAGGGTGTGATGGTATGAATGGATGTCATTGAACCATCGCTTTCTTCTATAATTCCTATGCCATCAGGTCGTGAATATAAAAAGCCCATCTCATCTGGTGCCCAGGTAAAATCCATTCCCCACCAACCATATACTCCCCCTGAGTTTGGTTCAAGTATGATATTAGGAGCGCCAACAACGCCAATTGAGCGAATTCTCAGCTCATTTAGATCATTATTTGCCTGCCACCCGGGGGCAGTCTCGCGCCACTCAGCTGTTGAATATGCAATCAGCGTAGAATCAGAATTAAATTCAGCATAATGTACAATATTATTAATATCAAGATCAATTATTTTAATTGGATTACTCGTCAATGAAGCCATCCAAAGTGAATTGATCGAATTATTTTCATTCAAATTTCTGCTAAACAAAAGAAATTTCCCATCAGATGATAATGAAAATATTCTTCCATCCAAATCCCCTGTTGATACCACCAAACGACGGTTACGGGTTGAGTTTTCGATGATCCATGCATTTCCAGCGGATATATAAGCAATTTTCCCTGGAAAATCGATCGATTCAATAGACGATCTGCTGCCAATCATGACCACCTCTGGAATTGCTGCATGCAACACTACTGATTTTACGATATTCGTAGAAACCTCAATATCATTTTCATATACACGGTGATAAGTTATCTCTTCTAATCCATTTACTCCAGGTTGGCTTAATCGAATCTCCCCCTCAGGTAATGCTTCATTTTTAAGCTCCTGGTGCTCAAAAGGAATGATTTCCTGCTCAATGAAATATTCTTCCCTGACCCGAATTACCTTAACTTGATCTCCATCTGAAAGAACCGCATAAACAGGCGGTTCAACCTTGTCCAACTCGCCCAATGTTATTTGAGCAGTTTTTAGTGCCTCCTGAACAGTGCTCCCCGAGGTTATTTTTACTTGTATATCTTTATTGTCTGCAATAATATTGGTTGTAATAAGTCCTTGAGTTACTTGTGGAGGAGTGCAAGCCCATAATACAACTGACAACAATATGATAATCGCGGACTGAAAGTATTTACTATTACTCCAATGGTATAATCGCAAAGTTCACCCGTTAAATTTATTAATACCTTACTTGCTCAGTTAAAAGAACATTATAGCATGTCCGACGAACCCCTCTCAGAAACGCCATCTGATGTAATCATCGCCCGTATTGAGGCACTTCTATTTGTTGCTGCAGGTCCAACATCACCATCTCAAATAGCACTATCACTTGACATCCCATTACGCGTAATTGAAAATCATATTGAGATCTTTGAACAAAGGTTGGCAACAAAATCCCAACCCCATGGCTTGCGCCTTCAACGTCATCACGGCCGTATACAACTAACCACATCACCTGATTTTTCCAATGATATTGAACGTTTTCTAGGACTTGAGATTTCTAATAAACTTAGTAGAGCCGCCCTTGAGACATTGGCAATCATAGCTTATCAACAACCAGTTACTCGACCAGAAATAGATGCAGTTCGAGGCGTTAGTTCTGATGGAGTATTAAAAAATTTGCTTAGTAAGGGTTTGGTACAAGAAATTGGAAGGGCAGAGCGTCCTGGGAGGCCAATACTATTCACTACCACTACCGACTTTTTACAGCATTTTGGTTTAAACTCGCTTGAAGAATTACCGCCATTATCACTAGACCTTTTGTCACCACCTACTTCTTCCAACATCCCCGAAAATTAGAGGAAACGCAGGATCAAGCACCCATTGCATCGCTTCTACTAATTTGGATATAACCTGTGCGAAATATTCTGCTAGAGATTCTTCTGAAGTTGTAAAATACTTGGTATCTTACCTGTAGCTTTCCATTTCTCATGCAAAGATTCATTACTCGGGGAGGGGCCGTGAAACCTCCAAATTGCTCCATCAACACTTTTTTCCTAAATATGAGAACTTTTAATGTAATTATAAATAGAGTATTGTTTGGATCCAAAAGGTTTTTTGCTAATCCTTCGACACTCGTAAAATGCGCATGCATGTCAGTAATTTCAGCGTGCGAAAACATATGATCCACCCTTACAACATCATTATCTAAGATTGACGATCAACTTTAGTTGCTGGCTTTCAGCTATAATTAAATTCGTCAAATTTCCTTCTAATTTTAGACTGATACAAAATCGATTTATAAGTGCGTTACTTTTTTTACGAGCATCATGGATAAACAACCAATACTTCTTCCCTACCCACGCCAGTTGAATTTTTCTCAAGGTGTAAAAAATCTATCCGATGAGTATTTGATATACCTTGATTGCAAGCATCCCCAATCGATACTGTTCTCTGCAATCCAGATTCAGAATGCCTTATTAAATCAGGCGGGTTTGAAATATGAAATATCCGCAGGTACTATTTTCTCTAAAGAGTCAGCTGGAATTACCCTTCGCTTAGCATCAATACCTGGTGCTAAATCCCAAGGGTACAAGTTACAAATTACACCCACCTCGATTTGCATCCAAGCACCAGATCCGCACGGATTATTTTATGGTTGTTGTACATTTATCCAGCTAATCCAATATTACCTCGCCCAGCCGCATATTAATTCTGGTTTGCCACCGAATTTCCTCCCTTGCCTGGAGATTGAAGATTGGCCAGATTTTAAAAATCGTGGCGTCATGATAGATATCTCTCGTGATAAAGTTCCCACGATGGAAACAATGTACAATCTAATTAACCTGTTGTCGACATGGAAGATTAACCAGCTTCAACTGTACACTGAGCATACCTTTGCATATAAACAGCATCCAGACGTATGGGTTGATGCGTCTCCATTTACCGGTGAAGAAATCCTGAGGCTAGATGAATATTGCCGCGAGCGATTTATCGAGTTGGTCCCCAATCAAAACTCGTTTGGTCATATGGAGCGCTGGTTAAAGCATCCGCGTTATTTGTCTTTAGCAGAAGCACCAGATGGTTTTGATTTCCCATGGGAACATCATTTCGGACCATTTAGTTTATGTCCGATCGATCCAGCAAGCATTAAACTAGTAGCAGGTTTATTCGATGAGTTATTACCTCATTTTTCAAGCCGGCAAGTCAATGTTGGCTGTGATGAGACGTTTGATTTAGGACAAGGCCGTAGTAAGACTGCATGCTTAAAGTACGGAACAAGCCGAGTTTACCTTGATTTTGTACTCAAGATCTATAATGAAGTCAGAAAACGTGGTTATAAAATGCAATTATGGGGGGATATGCTCATGGCACATCCTGACCTTATCAAAGAACTTCCTAAAGATTGCATCGTGCTGGAATGGGGATATGAAGGCAATCATCCTTTCGAAGAACACAGTAATAAATTAGCTCAATCTGGATTGCCTTATTATGTATGTCCAGGTACATCTTCATGGAACTCTATTGCTGGTCGGACGGACAACTGTATTCAAAATCTATCCAATGCATCAAAATGTGGCATTGAATATGGCGCAGAAGGCTACTTGATCACAGATTGGGGTGATAATGGACATTGGCAGGTGCTTCCAGTAAGTTACCTGGGGTTTGCCACGGGTGCAGCATATTCATGGTCCTACCTGGCAAACCAAAATTTGGATATTGCAGCAGTATTAGATTGCTATGCATTTCACGATTCATCAAGCAACATTGGAGAGATTGCCTACAATTTTGGTAATATCTATCATGAAATCGGAATTGATCTTGAAAATAGCTCACTGCTGTTCGAGATCCTACAGCAACCGATTAAGAAATGGAATAAATATTTACCAACCGAGGATGCATTTTTTGTAATAAATCACACATTAGACACGATCGACCAGATGGGGGAAAAATTGTCCTTAGTCAATTCTTCTCGACCTGACACAAAGTTATTAGAACGGGAATTTTTACTAACGAGCGATCTGTTACGACATGCATGCTTAAGAGGATTGTTTGGCTTTGGCTCAACATCCATTTCTAAAGAATCCCTTGCACAGGATTTAAAAAAAATCATAAAAGAGTACCAGGAAATTTGGCTTTCACGTAATCGACCAGGTGGATTAAATGATAGCCTGGCGTATTTTAATATTCCTTTGAAAGAATACGAATGATTGACAATTTTGAGTCTATTATGGAGCCGATAATATATCACATATATATAAATATCTAGCAAGGTCAACAAAAAGAAGTGGTTGAAAATATTCGCGTTGCTATTAAACACTGCATTTCCCCAATATCGATCCTAAATGATGGCATGATTTTAGCGATGACAGAAGTGGGACGCCTTTTTGAAGCAGGAGAGTATTACGTACCAGAAATGCTTGTTTCTGCCAGGGCAATGCAGTCAGGTATGAATGTGCTCAAACGATTTCTCACAATATCTGAAGCTCATCCCGCTGGTAAAGTTGTTATCGGTAAAGTTGAAGGTAATTATGATGACATTGGAAAAAATTTAGTGAAAATGATGTTGGAAGGATCTGGTTTTGAGGTAATCGACTTGAGTGTTGAAGTTAATCCTTCTGCATTTATTTCCGCACTTATTGAATAGAGTGTGGATATTATTGCAATGTCAGCCATTGATTACTACCACTTGCCAGCAATGCGACCAGTTATTGAATTATTGGATAAATCTGGATTACGCCGAAAAGTTATTGTTATCGTCGGTGGTGCACCCCTTACAGATGAATTTGCTCATCAAATTGGTGCAGATGGTTATGCACCAGATGCCAGCCGAGCAGCAACTTTATCAAAATCATTGCTTGAATAAGAATATTTATCCCAATATCTTCATTCTAATTCTTTGAAACTTGGGTCTAAGGATAAAATTTCATGGAAGAGAGATTACAAAAAATATTAGCACGTACCGGAAATGGATCACGTAGAACCTGTGAAGAATTAATAATTGCAGGTCGTGTAACTGTGAATGGCCAGGTGGCTCACATTGGATCAAAAGCTGATGTTCAGGTTGACCAGATTAAGCTGGATGGAAAAATTGTAAAGCTTCAGGAAAATAATCAATATATTATCTTATATAAACCAAGAGGAGTTTTATCTACCGTCAGCGCACCTGATCCCCGTCCGACAGTCCGTGACCTTGTACCTGTACTTGGTACGTTATATCCAGTCGGCAGGTTGGATGTAGATAGTGAAGGTCTGATCCTGCTTACCAATGATGGAGAGTTAGCAAATCAGCTAACTCATCCACGGTATGGGCATGAAAAAGAGTATCGAGTATTAGTTGCACGTCACCCAGATGATAAACAGCTGGATGCCTGGCAGCATGGTGTAGTCCTACACGATGGCTACCGCACCAAACCAGCTGAAGTCCATGTGGATACTCACACGGGTAAAGGGACTTGGATGCGAGTAATCATGAAAGAGGGGCGGAAACGTCAAATTCGCGATACCTGTAGACAGATTGGTCTTCCTGTAGTAACCATTATCAGGGTTAGGATCGGCAGCTTAAGAATAGGTAATTTAAAACCGAAAGAATGGAGATACCTGTCGGCTTCTGAAATCAAGAGCTTAAAAACATTAACACCAACACCCCCCACACCTAAGTCAAGACGAGTAAAAAAGAACTTTATTCGAAATACTAATTTATAGAATAGCTGCCTAAGTTTTTGTCATATTTCATGGAAAAATCCGTTTATCACATAGAATAATTCATGCAAGCATCTCGATCACCACTGCAGGATTCCGAATCCTTTAGTTATTTATTTGCACGCACACACATTATAATATTTCGTTTTATATACGGCTTGCATGGTGGCCCGTCTGAAGAAGTTGAAGATTTAACCAGTGATACGTTTTCTCGAGCATGGAAGGGAAGGAATCAATTTTCTGGTGATGAACAGGATGCTTTATGCTGGTTATTCACGATTGCTCGCCACTTAGTGATCGATGCACATCGTAAAAAGAAAAATACTCTAATAAAATCGATAGAAAGATTTGATGAAGTTTCATTGGATGGAATGTTTTCATCCTCAGAACTATCACTTGAGGATCAGGTAACAAAAAGAGAGCAATTTAATCATTTGTGGGAAGCATTGCAAATATTGCCAGATGACCGGCGTGAGATGATCGTCCTAAGATATTTGCTGGGTTGGCAAGTAAAGCAAATTGCTATGTACCTAAGAATGGAAGAAAATACAGTGTCAGTTTATATTCGCAGAAGCCTGGAGCAAATCCGTAGAAATTGGTGATAATGATGAGTGACCAAGATAACCAGTTTACAAATTCTATCGCACCAAATGATGTAGAAATTGAAACGTTATTGGGTGGATTCTCACCAAAACCAAGCGTCAATTTTTATTCAAGGATGGAGAAAGCACCCTGGGTTAAGGAAGCTACACAAAAAAAAGGAAGGTATTTTCTTGCTAAATCACCTTTAAGTAGGGGGGTCTTGGTTATTTCAGTGATTGTCCTTTTCATCGCTCTAATTAGTATTTCATTTTTCCCTTCCGTGAAAGTAGTGGCTCGACAAATCATATTTTCTTTCCTCCCAGCATCCTCAGATCATATAGAGATTCAGGTTACTTTGTCGAATCCCGGAGATTTATTCCATTTTTCGGATCCAGCTAATTTTCCATTTACAATCCAGGAAATTCGAGAACAAGCTGGGTTTAATGTTAAGGAAATAATTCAAGCTCCTAAAGATCTGATATTGATCGGTTCGCGTTTTGATCCAGGATTCGATACAGTCACAATTCTCTACCAGGGTGATAACTACAAACTTTTCATTACGCAACGTCCAATAGGAAAAGGAGAGGATGTATTTAGTATTGGATCCACTGCACAAGTTAATCTAGTTATGCTTGGGGATCATCAAGGTGAATTTGTTTCGGGTGGCTGGAAAGCTATCTCAACACAGACAAATCCTGCTTCCCAAACGCCTGGTACGCAAGCGAGCCTATATGCAATCTGGGATGATAACCTGCCACAGTATACCCTCCGTTGGCTAGATCAAAATTTTGTTTATGAGCTCCGTGCGGTTGGTGAAGGAAGCCCTACGCAGACTGAGCTTATCTCGTTAGCGAATGAGTTAAAATAGATAGATTACTGTATATTTTGTATAAGGATTATTTATGGAAAATATCAAAGTTATAACCCCCGAAGCTAGAAAATCATGGCTGGATCATTCAATGATTTCTTCACCAGCTATAAATCTTGAAAAGTTGATATTTGCAATCATAGTTATTATGGCAATCTTCACCCGCTTATACATGCTTGAGCCACGTGTTATGAGCCATGATGAGACATCCCATACCTATTTTTCTTGGTTGTTTTACAAAGGCAATGGTTATGCGCACGACCCGGTCACCCATGGTCCTTTACAATTCCATTTGGTTGCTTTGTCTTACTTTCTTTTTGGTGATAGTGACACCACTGCACGCATCCCTGCAGCAATATTCAGTATTGCCACCGTGGTTTTCATGTGGAATTATCGACGCTATCTTGGTCGAGCGGGTGCGCTAATTGCAGCCTTGATGTTTACCATCTCGCCATACATGCTCTACTATGGACGTTATGTGCGTAATGAGGCATTTGTCGCTTTTTTTGGAGTGGTAATGCTTTGGTCAATGCTTCGATATATCGAAACTGCCAAACCAAAATTCCTTTATGTCTTTACTGCAGTTACTGTACTCCATTTTTGTACTAAGGAGACCGCATATATTTACGTAGCCCAGGCCTTATTATTTTTAGTCTTATATCTTATTTTACGCTTAATAAAGAGAAGATGGATTAAAAACGAATATCGTTCACCGTTTGTATACACACTAATATCATCATTAGTGCTCATCACCCTAGGAATTTTGATTAAAACCCTCATTGAGAGATCAGCCGTCACCGCGCAACCTCTTTATCCATTCTTTGCATCCATCCCGACATTCATCCCTAACATCTTGATATTTCTCGGGTTAATCGCTGCAATTGGTGCGCTTGTCTGTGTAATATCTGGTTTTGGACTTTCACGTATCCGTGAGGAACGTTCATTTGACCTGCTTATGTTGCTTGGGACTCTCGTTCTGCCACTATTATCAGCCTTTGGGATAAACTTTTTTGACAAGCTGTTTGGGAAGCTATTTATAAATCAGTTATCTGCTTATGGGATAGATCCCCTCAATTGGAAAATCCCAATTAACGCATCAGATGTTAATGCCCTGACAGGATCTGATGTTTTACGAATGGCAATTATCGTTGTTCCCATTTTCATTTTGTCCATAATATTAGGGTTATGGTGGAACAAACGGCAGTGGCTGATTAATGCTGGGATTTGGTATGTAACCTTTATCATTCTCTATACATCAATGTTCACCAACGGAGTCGGCTTCTTCACCGGGTTGGTGGGTTCACTCGGTTACTGGCTGGCACAACAGGCGGTCAATAGAGGTTCTCAACCTTGGTATTACTATGGTATGCAAATATCTATATACGAATTTTTACCAGCGATTGGCACCTTTTTAGGAATTATTCTGTCGTTAATGGGGCGAACAACTGTCCATGATGATTTATTCGATGCAGATGACAAGATATTAGGTGAATCTGACTCCTTCAGATCCTTCTTCAAATGATTCTATCGAAAAGAATTCCCTCCAATTGGAAACACAAGAAGAGTTAGATGGATCAATGTCGACGCTTGTAAAACCACCGACTGTGGGTTTACTTATTTTTTGGTCAATCACAAGCTTGTTGGCGTATTCAATCGCGGGCGAAAAAATGCCCTGGCTTACAGTACATATTAGCCTGTCCATGATACTGCTATCAGGTTGGTCGTTTGGTTACCTGATAGACACCACGGATTGGGCTATTTTTCGTACCAAAAAAGGTTGGCTCATGGCAGGTTTGCTATTTATTTTTGTTCCTGCATTGCTAAGCAGCCTACGAGCATTACTTGGAGACAGCCCACCTTTTACTGGCAAGTCACTCGATCAATTAGCTGCTACAAGTGAATTCATAATTGCTTTCCTTCTAACGGTTGCTTGTGCGGTTGGTTTGTTATATAATAATGAAAGACTGGACTCCTCGATTAATTCGCAGAGGTTTGGCTCTTGTTTTTCTATTCTTGGTTGCAATTCTTACCGCTCGTGCTGCCTTTATGGCATCTTATATCAACTACGATTTGGCGAAGGAATATCTTGTCTATGCGCATAGTGCTCCAGGAGATAAAATTGCCTTGCAACAAATAACGGACATCTCACGCCGTCTCACCGGGGGATTGGATATAGCTGTTGCGTATGATGATCTGACCACCTATCCCTATTGGTGGTACCTGCGGAATTTCCCCAACCAAAGATATTTTGGAAGCACTCCCACGCGTGATTTACGCGATGTTCCAATCATTCTAGTTGGTGAGAAAAATTTTGGTAAGATAGAACCAATTGTTGGACAAGCGTATGATAAATTCGACTACCGACGGATCTGGTGGCCTAATATGGACTATATGAACCTAAACAAAGAACGAATTTTAAATGCCATAAAAAATCCGCAAATGCGTGAAGCCATTTTTCAGATCTGGTTGAATCGCGACTATACTCTCTATGGTCAGCTTGTTGGACAAGACATGAGTCTTCAAAATTGGAATCCCGCTGAGAAGTTTAGACTGTATATTCGCAAAGATGTCCTGTCGCAGCTATGGGATTATGGCTCCACCCCCTCCAACCTTCCTGTGCAAGCAGATCCATATGAAGGGAAGGAAATTGCATTGACTGCAGACGAATGTAATTGGAACAGTCGGTACACAGCCTGGACAATACCAAAATCCTCGCGATGTGGCTTTAGCTCCAGATGGTACCATTTATATAACTGACACATCCAATAATCGTATTCAGCATATTGGCGCAGATGGAAGTGTGCTTAATGTCTGGGGTTCTTTTGCTGATGTTGCCAAAGGTGCAGCACCAGGCGGTACATTCTTTGAACCATGGGGAATTGCTGTTGGAAAAGATGGATCTGTGTATGTCGCTGACACTTGGAATCATCGTATTCAAAAATTCACCTCGAATGGTGAATTTGTAAATATGTGGGGTTATTTTGGGCAGGCTGAAACACCTTTTGCGATTTGGGGACCGCGAGATATTGCGATTGACACAAATGGGCATCTATTCGTCACAGACACAGGAAACAAACGGATTGTCATCTATGATGCGGATGGAAATTATGTTAATCAATTTGGATCAGTTGGTTTAGAAGCTGGAAATTTTGATGAGCCAGTTGGTATAGCGGTGGACAAGGATGGTTTAGTATATATTGCAGACACATGGAACCAGCGTATTCAGGTTATGACCTCTGATGTTGGTGGGAATTATTCACCACTAATTAATTGGGATGTTGTTGCATGGTACGGTCAGTCATTAGAAAATAAACCATACCTTACGGTAGATAATAATGGTAACTTATACACGACTGACCCAGAAGGAAATCGCGTTTTGCATTTTACGACCACAGGGACTTTTGTTAATTATTTTGGAGACTATGGAACAGACCCCAATAGCTTCAACCTACCAGATGGTATCACTACCGATAATACTGGTGGCATATGGGTTGCAGATGCAGGCAACGGTCGCATAATGCACTTCAATCTACCAACCCAATAGATTGATAGATATTTTTTATTGCATTTTTCTCCCAACATATTATTAATGTGACCCTTGATAGGTTATGTTCGTCAAAAGACGGTAGCACGTCTGGATGGTATAATCTGCCCGCTATTACACAATTTTTCCTCAAGTGAGGAGTCTTAAGGGATGAAATTACACGAATATCAATCAAAACACATTTTTTCAAAATATGGAATCCCGATACCCAAAGGACGAGTAGCGACAACTGCTGAGGAAGCACGAAATATAGCAGTAGAGCTTGGTGGTCGGGTTGTCATTAAATCACAAGTACTCGTTGGAGGACGCGGCAAGGCGGGAGGTATACGCGTTGCAAAGGATCCTCGTGAGGCAGAAGAGCTCGCTACACAGATCCTTGCCATGGAGATTAAAGGTCTTCCGGTTCGAAAAGTATTAGTGGATGAAGCAGCAAATATCTCCAAAGAGATATATCTGGGAATTACTAACGATCGTGCTGCC
This sequence comes from uncultured Chloroflexia bacterium, assembly GCA_963777935.1. Classification (GTDB taxonomy): domain Bacteria; phylum Chloroflexota; class Anaerolineae; order Anaerolineales; family UBA4823; genus FEB-25. The sequence continues at coordinate 598,723 of CAVZSL010000002.1, read as the reverse complement.
CGGAAACCAGTCATGATGTCTTCTTCTGCTGGGGGTGTTGAAATTGAAGAAGTCGCCCGTATTTCGCCTGAAAAGATCATCAAAGAACATATTGATCCCTTATTAGGGCTTAAAGATTACCAGGCGCGCAATATTGCTATTGGTATTGATTTACCCAAACAACACTGGAAGCTCTTCAATCAGATTGCAAGTGGTCTTTGGCACGCTTATGAAGACTGTGATGCCACATTAGCTGAAATTAATCCACTTGTTATTACGGAAGATAACCGTTTGATCGCATTAGATGGAAAGATGCTGCTGGATGATAATGCACTCTTTCACCATCCAGACTTGTCCGAATTACGTGACCTGGATATAGAAGCACCCTCGGAGATTGAAGCAAGAAAATATGGATTAAGTTTTATAAAGTTAGACGGAAATATCGGTTGCATGGTTAATGGCGCGGGATTAGCAATGACTACCATGGATATCATCAAATTATTTGGTGGAGAACCTGCAAACTTCCTGGATATTGGTGGTGGAGCAGGAAGTGATAAAGTGGCTGCTGCTATGCGGATTATTCTGACCGACCCAAATGTTAAAACCGTCTTGCTTAATATTTTTGGAGGCATCACCCGTTGTGATGAAGTAGCACGTGGTATATTGGTTGCTTTGGACGAGGTTAAACCAAAAGTGCCGATGGTAGTTCGTTTGGTTGGCACTAATGCTGACGAAGGTCGTAAATTGCTATTGGATGCAAATATGATCACTGCTGACACACTGGCAGATGCGGCCCAAAAAGCTGTTATCGCTGCGAAAACTGTATAAGCAGGGAGCTGAAATCAATGAGTATTCTTATAAATAATAATACACGTCTTATAGTACATGGCATCACTGGAAACGAGGGATTATTCCATACCACACAAATGGTTGCTTATGGCACCAATGTAGTCGCTGGAATGACACCTGGAAAAGGTGGGGAATGGGTAATCGGGGGAAAGATTCCCGTTTTCGATTCAGTCAAAGTTGCAGTCGAAGCAACTGGAGCAGATACGAGTTGCATTTTTGTCCCTGCACGATTTGCAGCAGATTCAATTTATGAAGCAGCAGATGCAGGGATATCATTAATTGTCTGTATCACTGAAGGTATTCCCGTTCAGGATATGATGCGTGTACGTAATTATCTCGATCAGAAAAAAGTTCGATTGGTCGGGCCAAACTGCCCAGGTTTGCTAACACCAGGTGAAGCAAAGGTAGGGATTATCCCAGGGAATATCGCCATACCTGGAAATGTTGGTGTTGTTTCACGCTCTGGAACATTGACCTATGAAGTATTGTATGCGCTGATGTTGTTGGGTCGTGGTGTCAGTACCTGTGTTGGCATCGGTGGTGATCCAATTAATGGTACAAATTTCATCGATGCGCTTACCATGTTTGAAACTGATCCACAGACTGAAAAGATCGTAATGATTGGTGAAATTGGTGGAACAGATGAAGAAAAAGCAGCAGAATATATTGCTGCTCATATGACAAAACCTGTGGTCAGTTTCATTGCAGGTCAGTCAGCTCCCCCAGGAAAACGTATGGGGCATGCTGGAGCTATCGTTGAAGGCGGTTCTGGTTTAGCTGCTGATAAAGTCAAAGCGCTACAAGCAGCTGGTGTAAGGGTAGCGACACATCCGGAAGAAATTCCGAGCCTGCTATTCTAGAAAATAAAAAAAAGGGAATAAGCCTATGAATTTTAAACATAGGATTATTCCCTTTTATATATATAATTGCCTTAAGGTGCCCGGGTTAGTGAGATTTGAACAACAGTAAATTCACCAACGGGATTATATTGAATAGAAAATGTGATACGATCTCCATCAGATTTTGATCGAGCCATCTGAGCCATCGCACCTACTGCACTATCGGGATTTTTGGGTTGATCCCAACCATAATTTGTAAGTTCGTCTTGGTAGAATGCTACGACATCCTTGAGGGGTAGATCAACTTTGTAGTATATCGTAACCGCGTTTGGAATTTGTAATTCATAGGCATCCGGCATAACTGGGACATCCTCTGGTACCCCCAAGGGTGCTTTTGTTGATACAGGGCTATTTTGTACTGAAGGTAATGATCCTTGTGTGGCGATTGGATTTTCTGCAGGTCCAGACGTTTCCTCACCTTTGCTACATGCAACCAATAATACAAGTAGAACAAGGATTATTGGTAGAAAAACGAAAATTTTATTCGATCGCATCTTTTCCTCCATAGCTCTATGAATAAGTACCAATACTAATATCAATTAATACATTCATGGTAAATTTCTTTTCAAGAATTACAAAAAGGCGCAGCATAAACTGCGCCTCTTAGTACACTTATTCTATTCTTTATGCAGAATGAGCACGGAGATATTCAACTGCCTGACCAACTGTCTTGATCTCTTGGGCTTCTTTATCTGAAATTTCACCACCAAATTCATCTTCAAACTTCATGATTAGTTCAACGAGATCCAGAGAATCCGCTTCAAGATCTTCTCGAAACCGTGCTTCCAGTGTAATTTTTTCTTCAGCCACTCCGAGCAGGTCTACAATAATTGCTTTTACTTTTTCAAAAATTTCTTTTTCATCCATAATATATATTCCTCCATCTATTAATATTTACATGATACTGCGCAATTGTATCCTCAGATGTCAATCTGTCAAGTCTCAGGATAATATTGTTGACACGCCTTGTCCAGACTGGTAAGATTACTCTCACACCAGGAACACCCTATTATGGTAAAAGTTACGCCCTTGGGATCACGGAAATCCGACCATATCCGTATAAACCTTGAAGAAAATATTCAATCTGAGCTTACAACAGGTTTGGAAAAATATCATTTTGTCCACTCCGCAATACCAGAAATTAACTTAGATGATATTGATTCGAGTATAAGCCTATTTGGAAACCGGCTCAATTCCCCAATCCTTATCTCATCGATGACCGGTGGTACAGCTGATGCTACCAGGATTAATCAGAATTTAGCAGCAGCAGCACAGGAAACAAAGATTGCAATGGGAGTTGGTTCTCAACGCATTGCCATAGAAAATCCAGAACTTGCGCATTCTTTCCAAGTACGCTCTATTGCACCTGATATCCTCCTTCTCGCTAATTTAGGAGCTATCCAGTTAAATTATGGATATGGTAAAGAAGAATGTCAACGAGCTATAGATATGATCGAAGCTGATGCTCTAATTTTGCATTTTAATTGTGTTCAAGAAGCGCTCCAGGAGGAAGGTCAAACTAACTTCAATGGGTTACTCAGTAAGGTCGAAGCCTTGTGCAAGGTTTTGCCTGTTCCTGTGATTGCAAAGGAAGTGGGATGGGGATTCTCAAAACAAGATATTGCTCTTCTTGTCCAAGCTGGAGTTAGCTCGATTGATGTGGCTGGAGCAGGTGGCACTTCCTGGTCACAAGTAGAAATGTATCGCACTAAGGATGTCTATCGACAAAAATTAGCAAAAGCATTTTCAGATTGGGGTATTCCAACTACGGAAGTGATTACTAATGTTATCGAGGTCGCTCCGACTTTACCGATAATTGCCTCAGGTGGTTTACGATCGGGTGTTGATATAGCAAAATGCATTGCTCTTGGCGCATCATTAGGAGGAATGGCGGGACCATTTTTAAAAGCAGCAGACCATTCAATTGATGAAACCATAAAGTTAATAAACTTGACCAATGATGAAATTAATATATGTATGTTTGCCACTGGCTCAAAAACTATTGAACAGTTACGTCAAGGTAAGCTGGTAAAAATATAATATCAAATGCTCTCATCGCAAGAAGATATCACGCGCATTTATCTTTCCACTGTAGAAAATGAACTACAGGATGCTGTAAAGCGAGTTGCTGAATGTGGAAATAATCAACTATACGAAATGCTTACCTATCACATGGGTTGGGTTGACAATCAACTCAATTCCGAATCTCGTGGCAAGCGAATTCGACCATTATTGGTATTATTGACCTGTTCTGCTGCTGGGGGTGATTGGAAGGCAGCTTTACCTGCTGCAGCTGCTGTTGAATTAGTACACAATTTTTCCTTGATACATGATGATATTGAAGATAAAAGTGATCTCCGGCGAGGACGTTTAACAGTTTGGAAGAAGTGGGGTATACCGCAGGCAATCAATGCCGGTGATGCGATGTTTACCTTGGCACATTTACATATGACACGATTGTCTGACCAGCTCACCCAACAAATAACTTTACATGCAATTAGAATCCTTCAACAAGCTTGCCTTCAGCTTACCCAAGGTCAATTCTTGGACCTGAGTTATGAGCAACGCTCTGATGTTACCCTGGATGATTATTGGTTTATGGTTGAAGGGAAAACAGCTGCCTTGATCTCTTCATGCACTGAATTAGGTGCGTTGACAGCTAATTGCGACGACCAAATATGTAAATCCTACCGAAATTTTGGTCGGTTGCTTGGTTTAGCATTCCAGGCACAAGATGATCTACTAGGAATATGGGGCAATTCAGCTTTAACTGGTAAATCGAACCAGAGTGACCTGATAGCAAGAAAAAAAACCTTACCCATTCTATATGGATTATCCAAATCTAAGAAATTTTCAGATCGCTGGTACCAAGGCAACATATCACCAGGTGAGTTGCGCGAAATAATCGATTTTTTAGAAAAAGATGGAGTAAAAGATTATATTCTGGCAAAAACTGAAACATTAATTTCCCAGGCATTAATTGAACTGGATGATGCCCATCCAACGGGTGTTCCTGGTCAAATGCTTAGCAACTTAGCCTTGAATCTGGTTCGTCGACAAGTTTAAATAAAGAATCTCAATAAATCAATATCTGGATCGATGATATTTAGATAAATTCTTTAAATACCTGATTACCCAATAACCGCCCTCTTTTAGTCAATCTTAATATTTCATTCTCTTCTCCTCCCCATTCCAACAAACCGATACTCGTCAGTCGAGTAATTTGAATTCCGAAACGTTCCTGTACGCTTATTCCAAAGCGCTGCTGAAACACCTTGTTCGATACTCCCTCAGTAACAAGGCGTAATCCCAACATCATTGTTTCACCAATTTCTGTATCGACATCAATTGGTATGATTTGGTGAGTAGCAAGCGTCCATGGAAAGGTATCATTAAGTGGGGTTTGCCTAGTTCCACGATTCAATCTATTAATATATTCATCAGGTTCTAATACATTACTGGTTCTCTGATGATTAATGGATCCATGTGCGCCTGCCCCCAAACCAAGGTATGGTAGGTTACGCCAATATTGCAAATTATGCTTGCATGGATACGACACTCCATCCTGATCTTTTCGTGTCCAATTTGAGATTTCATACTGTATGTATCCCGCATCGGCTAATCTCTTACTCGCTGATTCATACATATCTGCTACATCGTCTTGGTCTTGTTCAGGAAAAACGCCAGCATTCACCTTACGCTGGATCGGTGTATCATCTTCGATTGTAAGTGCATAGAGTGACATATGCTCTGGATTTAGCGATAACGCAGTTTCTAAGTTTTCCATCCAAGCTTCCAGGCTTTGAAATGGCAATCCAAAAATTAGGTCTAGGTTTAAATTCCTGATCCCAGCAGCTCTTGTCCATTCAACTGCATTTACGACGTCTTTATATGAGTGTTGCCTATCCAATAAAGTTAGCTCTTCTTGATTTGCCGATTGCATACCAAGGCTGATCCGATTCACACCTAAAGAATGAATAAGCTTTAGAAATTCCTTCGAAACTGTACCTGGGTTAGCTTCAATACTAATCTCATTTGATTCCGTTAATTGAAAATGATTATTGATATAGGACAGGATCATTTCAAAGCTCTGGATTGGTAACAACGATGGTGTTCCTCCCCCAAAATATATCGTTCCTACTGGCAATTGATCATCAATATATGACGAAACCATGAGTATTTCATGGCATACTGCCTGAGCATACGTAGGAATCAATGCTTCAAGGCCTGCATATGTATTGAAGTCACAATATCCACAACGATGTGTACAAAATGGTATGTGGATGTAGATGCTAATTGGCTGCATTCGTCCCAGTATAACATGTTGAAAGATGTGATTACTCCAGGCAAACAGAAAAAGGGGATCCGTCCGACAGCGTAAAAAAGCTGGTATAATGCGCCAAGTCTGGTAAATCCACCAGCACATTAAACATATGACTCCAGAAACCAATACATCTCCAACGAAAATATGCCCCACCTGCGGTTCTAGGGTGAAGGAAGATGCGACTCGCTGCTTGGTGTGCGGAGCTGATCTCATCAACGTTGATAAAGACACTCAGTCATCAAAAGTAGTCCAAGGAAGCCGAATGCCTTCCATTACTTTAAGCCTGCCAATTGCGATTGGATTATTAGCGATCTTCTTGGGAATTGGTGCAATTATTGTCTTCTTTGCACTTCGTCAAGCTCCTGAAGCTATAATTCCACCAACGGTAACTTCTACGATCACACCTACAGCAACCGGAACACAAACTGCCACCTTTACACCATTTCCAACACTTACATATACACCGGAACCAAGCCCTACACCAATAACACATCTGGTTCAAGCGAACGAGACTTGTATAGGGATTGCTTTGTTTTACGGTGTGTCTGTGCAGAGCATTGTTTCATTAAATAACCTTCCAACCGCGTGCGATACTTTATATATTAACCAGCCATTATTAATTCCTCAGGCAACTCCAACACCAACATCTCTACCATCTGCAACATATAGCTTGGTCGAACAGACTGAAGCAGCTTGTGAAAAGGTGAATTATATTGTTCAATCCAATGATACTTTAATGATCATTTCATCAAGTTACAATGTTCCGATGGAAGCAATTCGAGAAGAGAATGGCCTCTCAGGTGATACGGTTTATTTAGGACAACCTCTCATAATACCTCTGTGCCGGCGTTTTGCAACACCAGGTCCCTCCCCTACAGCTACACTACCACCACCATACGCTGCTCCTAATTTATTACTTCCTGCAAACGGTGCTCCATTCACACTTGCAGATGATTCAATCACTTTACAATGGGCTTCTGTTGGTTCTCTATTGGAAAATGAAGCTTACCGGGTAAACGTTGAAGATATTACTGCAGCCCAAGGTCCATCTTTAATTGATCAGGTTAATGACACAAAATACATCCTTCCATCAACAATTCGCCCAACGGATGGAATTGCCCACATTTTTAGCTGGTTTGTTGAAGTGGTTCGGATAACAGGTGCAGAAGAAAACGGCAATCCAACATGGTCAACAGCTGGCACAGCAAGCATGCCCAGGTATTTTACCTGGACAGGTAAATCTGGAGGCGTGACACCCACTCCATAAAATGCAAAAATCAGCGGTGAATTATTTACCGCTGATATTTTTATATTTATACCTGGTGGAAGTAATCTATCCTGCCTTTGTCGCAATTTCCTCGAGCATTGCGGTGGTCATGGATTTTGGTCTTTCTATGGGTTGATTGAGCGCCCTAGCCCAGACTGCATTTGCTGAAACACCCAGAATACGGCTAACCCCAAACATTACAGTATAAAAATCAAATTCCCTGATCCCAAAATGATACTGCAATGAACCACTGATGGCATCCACATTAGGCCAGGGATCTTTTGCTTTACCCTGTTCCCTTAGAACATCTGGTACTACATCGTAAACAAGAGCAGCAAGTTTAAATATTTCGTCTTCCGGGAAATATTTCTTACCAAATTCAAGCTGGGCTGTAAATCTTGGATCGGTCTTTCGTAGAACAGCATGACCATACCCAGGAATCACCTGACCATTATTCAATGTGTCCCAAGCAAATTGTCGTAGTGCAGATTTATCATAGGAACACTCACCACATTTGTTTCTAACCTCTAATAACCAGCCTAAACATTCCTGATTAGCCAAACCGTGCAATGGACCAGCCAAACCGCTAAGACCTGCTGATGCAGCATAATAAATGTCGGAGAGTGAAGAAGCAACCAGATGGGTAGTATGAGCACTGACATTTCCGCTTTCATGGTCAGAATGGAGTAAAAAATATAATCTTGATAGATCTTCATATTGACGGTCTTTAATTCCCATCATATGTGCAAAATTACCAGCCCAATCCAAATTTGGGTCAGGTGGGATGATGTCGCCATCCTTGTATTTAAGTCTGTAAATGAAAGCAGCAATCTCTGGTAACTTTGCAGTAAGATTTATGCTATCTTCAAGCATCGGCTCCCAATATTGATCTTTCTTTAATCCCTCATGATATTGTTTTGAGAAGAGTGATTCTCGCTGTAAAGTTAATACGGCAAGCGTATACAATGTCATTGGATGGGCATCAGCAGGTAACGCACGAATGGCATCGAATACATATTGAGGTACCTTACCGCGTTTTTTCCATTCTTCTTCAACCTGTAAAGCCTGTTCCAATGTTGGGATGCTACCGACCAGAAACAAGTAGAACAAACCCCCCACATACGGCATATCCGCATCTTTCGGTTTGGGTAATCGATCCAATATCTCTGGAATAGTAAACCCCCGAAAGCGAATCCCCTCTACAGGATCTACGTAAGAAATATCTGTAACCAGGCTTTTGACGTCTCGCATACCTCCATAAACTTGAGCAATCGTCACTTCTCCAACTTTAACATCACCGCTTTCTTTTATAAGTTTTCTTACCCGTTCACGCCACGTCGGTAATTGTTCTTGTATTTTTTCTGTTAGTATCATGGTATTTCTTCCTGAGTTATATTTTCACGAGGGTACGTAATGCATCCGTCGTCTGCCTGACAGCATCAGCTGATTGTTTTAATGATTCTCGCTCTTCTTCATCCAAGTCATAGATTACAATCTTCTCAATCCCTTTGCGTCCCAATTGAACTGGCACACCGAAAAATATATCTTTTAACCCATACTCACCCTTCATATAAGTAGAAGCAGGAACAATTAAATGCTTATCCTTTAGAATTGCTTCTACCATCTGTGCAACTGCAACGGCAGGAGCATAATACGCACTTCCCGTCTTTAATAAGCTAACAATTTCGCTACCACCTTTCCTTGTACGATTAACAATGGCTTCAAGACGCTCAGGTAAGATAAGTTCACGCAAAGAAGTTCCAGCAACATTAGAATGTCGGGTTAATGGTACCATTTCATCACCGTGACCCCCGAGTACATAACACTGTACATTTTCTACCGAAACTCTTAATTCTGCTGATACAAAAGTGCGCATCCTAGCTGAATCAAGAATTCCAGCCTGGCCTACCACTCTTTCTGATGGGAGTTTGCTAAGTTTCATCGTTAGATACGCCATTGCGTCTAATGGATTAGTGAGAACAATATAAATCGCGTTTGGTGATCGCTTTAATGTTTCAATCGTGGCTTTACTCACAATATCTGCGTTTACTGTTAAGAGGTCATCCCTGCTCATCCCGGGTTTACGCGGAAGGCCAGCAGTGATTACGATGATATCTGATCCTGATGTTGCATCGTAATCATTCGTGCCAATGATACTTACATCCTTACCAATAACCGGCATTGCTTGTTGTAAATCTAAAGCCTTTCCCTGTGGCATACCTTCCACAATGTCGACCATAACAATATCAGCGATTTCTCGTTCTGCTAACCATAGGGCAGTTGTAGAACCGGTCATTCCTCCACCGATAATTGAAACCTTTGTGTTCATAGCTCCCTCCAGATATATATATAATTCACCCAACCTGCTCCACTTGTTTTTCTTCAGTTTCTTGCAGAAAACGGATTGCCTGCATTGCTGCAGATGCACCCATACCAGCTGAGGTGACGACCTGCCGGAATTCTGGATCACCTGCTTCCCCTGCAACAAAAACACCAGGTATTTTTGTGGTATTTAGGGATACGTTTGTGAAATATCCTCGCTCATCCAAATCCAAATACTTTTCAAATAGTTGTGTGTTCGGTTTATGTCCAATAAATACAAAGACTCCATCAATAAGCAATTCATCAGATAAATTTGATAAGAGGTTTAATATTTTTACTTTTTTAACGACGGTATCACCGATGATTTCTGTTACCGCACTGTTCCATAATATTTTTATCTTTGGATTGTCCATTACACGTTGTTGTAGAATTATCCCACCACGAAAATTCTCCCGGCGATGAACAATTGTTACCGATTTAGCATAGCGTGTCAGGAAAAGACTCTCTTCTAAAGCAGTATCACCACCGCCTATAACGACGACATCTTTTTCTTTAAAAAACCACCCATCACATGTAGCACAATACGAGACTCCTCTCCCTGTAAATTCTCTCTCACCAGGAACATTTAAGTGAGTCGCTTGCGCACCGGTTGCAATGATCAATGAATCAGCCAGATATGTGCTGTTATACGTTTGAATTCTAAAAGGTTGTTGAGATAGATCAACTTCTGTTGCTGTATCATACTCGATATGAGCGCCAAAGTTCTCTGCTTGTTTTTGAAACAATTCCACGAGTTCTTGCCCACCAATCCCATTTGGGAATCCTGGATAGTTTTCAATGCTGCTTGTTAATGATACCTGACCACCCAGTTCCATACCCGTTAACACAATTGGTTCTAAATTTGCCCTGGCAGCATACAAAGCAGCGGTTAGACCTGCAGGACCAGATCCAAGAATTAGTATTTTTACTTTTATTTCTGCTTTGGAATGTTCCGTGGATATATTTTTAAGTTTAAACTCCATCGTAATATCCTATCATCTAAGAATTATTAAGTTGTTTTTCTTTAAAACTCTACTCATATGCTAAGATGCAAAAATAATATAAAGGTTACATTTCCGCTTATCGCTTTAGCATGATCCATAACAACGCAAATAACGATGCTATACGAAATACCCAACTAAGCGATTCCTGGCCGGCAATGGACAGCTGTATTGATGCCATAAGGAAAGTAGCAAAAATAATCCCTCCAATTGCCTTAGACACAGTCCGTTCAAGCTTTCTAACATTTTCTGCCAATTGGGGATCTTGTATGATTATTTTCCCCTTTTCCAATTTTGTTAAGACTGAGTCCGCACGTATTGGTAGTGATATTAATTTCCGAGTGATATCTCCAGCTTCCTGTACCCAATAACTCCAATCGTGCTTTGCTTCTTCAGCAATGATTCTTTGTGTAAAAGGACCCAGATGTTTAAATATGTTTATTTGTGGATCCAATCCCATGCACATCCCAGACAATATCCCTACTGCCCTACCAAGAAAGATTAAATCTTGAGGTAATTGAAATGGCATTTCATATAATATCTCACGAAACTCGTAAGTAAAAGCATGGATTTCTTCCATATTAATTTGCGATATTTCGTCCATTCCTTTTCCCCAAAAACGTTTGAACATTTCTGCATCTGCTTTTTCTAACAAAGCAATATCTGCTCCAGGTAACAATATACCCAGGATTTGGTATGATTCAACCACCCTCGTAGCATCTTGAAGACCAATGCCAATAAGTAATTCGCGTAATCCTTCCCGAATCTCAGGTCTCATTCGTCCAACCATACCAAAATCTATAAATGTCAATTTCCAATTCCCAAAACTTGATGGTTCGCCCAATGATTCAGTAATTGGCATGACAAACAAATTTCCAGGATGTGGATCAGCGTGAAAGAATCCATCTTCAAATATCTGCTTCAGGTATGTGTCCAACAAACGAGCAGCAACTTCTGCCTTATCTATTCCCGCATTGGTGATTTCATCATAATCCGTGATTTTTATTCCCCGTACATCCTGCAATGTTAATACTCTTTTGGTTGTATGTGACCAGACAACTTTTGGTACTAGAATCCCTCGGTGATCGCTAAAATTAAACGCAAATATCTCTGCATTCCGACCCTCCGCCAGGTAATCTAGCTCTTCATACAACACACGTGAAAACTCAGAGATCAGACCAGGTACATTCACCCTTTTCTTTATGGGAGGGTACCGTTTTATCCACCCTCCGACTGTTCGAATAGCTGCAAGATCAGTGGCAATGATTTTTTCAATACCAGGACGCTGGACCTTAACTACTACAGGGTATTCAATCGGATGATTTTTATCATTGGCCGGTAAATTATTAGCTAATTTTTCCACTTGTTCATTATTTAATATTATTTTTGCCAGGTGTGCTTGACCAAGTGAAGCTGCAGCGAGTGGTATTGGTTCAAACTCAATATATTTTTCTGCTAAAGGAATTCCGAATTCGGTCTCGATCACTGCCCGCATATCTTCAAAACTTTCTGATGGGACCTCATCTTGTAGACCAGCTAACTCGGTGGTGATTACTTCTGGTAACACATCTACTCGGGCGGAAAGGAATTGCCCAACTTTAATCATTACTCCCCCCATTTGTATCGCTAATAAACGATACCTTGCAGCTATTTTTCGATAACGTTCAGATCGTGTATTATTTGACCACTTCGCAAAACCGATTCTAGGTAAAAATAAATCCCAGAAAACTATGCTAATGAGAATACGAGTAAAAAATAAAATAATTCGCCGGTATCGGGCTCGAAATCATAAAAAAACACTCTCAAACTATAAGCACAGAGCAAGTGCTGCGATTCAATAGTTGGTCAGAAACATCATCAAGTAATGTCCCCTGCCACCGATCTTGCCCGGGTTGATAATGTGCGCCAATGACTAAAAGATCATATTTCCCATCCAAGAGTTCTGAAATAATTTCATCTACAACTCGACCCTGTCTAATTATGGGTGTTATTTCATTTTTAACTCCAGCATTCCTTAATTCCTGGAGGGCCTGAATTAACATGGAATCTTGCATTTCATTACCAATAATTGTGTTTTTCTCATGTTGTGGTTCAATAACTTGCTTTTCCACTTTTTTATGTGGGACAACATGGATTACGCCAATTTGTGCATATGTGTTAGAAATCCACTTCCCACCCAATGTCATTGTTTTACTGGCTGGTGCTTCAGCTCCTGTACAAAAAAGTACCTTATTAATTTTTTGGGGTACATTACGTGCTACCAAAAAATGAGGATGAAGTTTTCTTGCTAATATAGTTGTAGTCGAACCCAATCGGGGATTTAGAAGTCCTAATTGTTTTCCACCTCCACCAACCACAACCAAATCATATTCATTTTCCACAACTTCTGACATGATTTCTTCAATTGGATCTCCATTACGGATTTTTCTATCAACGATATATTTTGAACTCAGTAAATTATCGATATAATCCATTGAGGATGTTAATTTATCCAGGTCATTTTTACTCTCTACGACACCGAGGATCGATATCCGGGTATCTGGTATAAATCGTATATTGGAAATCAAATCAGCAGTTTGCATGGAACTGGATGAACCGTCAGTACATATAAGCAATTTCATGGAAAGCTCCTTTTTCTAGGAATCTAACAATTGATAATAGCCTTTTTCAGTAGTATATTTTACCTTGAATATCCAGGTACAGTATCAAACATTACTGAGGCATACAATTAACCTTTATGCTAGATTCATCAGATGTTATGGGATAATAATCAATATACTATATACATTAAACATTTTTCTAATATTACCGATATGAGTGATAATTTTACGATAATAATTCATTATGCCTGTCTTTAAGGAATTATTGATTCCCATCCTGAACTATTTTAGATATTTATATAATGCCGAATTTTACATATAAATCATTTACAATCCCCGACTCTCCCAATTTTAGCGATTTACCTTGGGAAATGCCAATTAATGATTGGCCTAAACAAGGCGATCATATGGAAGAGGTTCAACATGGCATTTCTCGACATCCAGTAGTATTTGTCAATTATGATGGCAGATTGTACGTGATTAAAGAGCTTCCCGAAAGCATTGCTAAAATCGAGTACGAGTTATTATGTCAAATGAATGATCTTACACTTCCATGTGTAAAGCCTATTGGATATGCGACGATATGCACTCCTTCATTTCAATCCAGTATTTTATTTACACGTTTTCTTGATACATCCTTACCATACCTCTCATTATTCATCAGCAAGGCAGCAGAACAATTCCAGAACCATTTATTGGATGCAGTTTCCGGCTTGTTAGTTCAGCTCCACTCCAATGGTTTCTTTTGGGGAGATTGCTCACTCTCTAACATTTTGTTCCGCCGAGATGCAGGTGCACTTCAAGCCTACCTTGTGGATGCAGAAACTGTTGAATACCATCTCCCCCCTCTTTCTCCAATGTTGCGTTATCATGACCTGGAAATAATGCAAGGAAACATATATAGTGAACTATCAGACCTCCAATTGAATGAAAATCTCTCACTTACCTACCCAATAAAGGAAACCGGTTCTTATATTCAGCAAAGATATCGAAGCTTGTGGGAGGAAATTACAAGGGAAGATGTATTTTCGCAAAATGAGCTTTATCGTGTCCAGGAACGCGTTCGAGCATTAAATTCGTTGGGATTTTCGGTAAAAGATATCGAGCTAAAAAATGAGGACCACGGAAATATACTAAAGTTAAGGATTTTTGTATCAGATCGAAATTTCCACCGTAATCAATTAATGGAAATAACTGGTTTATATGCTGAAGATCGGCAAGCACAACAAATCATGAATGAGATATACGAGCTTAAAGCAAATATGTCCCAATCTACCAACCCAAATGTTACCCTCGAAGCTGTTGCATATCATTGGATGGAATATATATTCAAACCAGTTGTCGACAAGTTGAAATCGATGATTAATGAAAAATCAACCTTAGGTCCAACTACTGATATTAATGAGTTATATTGCCAGGTACTTGAGCACAAATGGTACTTATCAGAACTTGCTCAACATGATGTTGGTCACCAGGCAGCTGTTGATGATTTTATCCAACACTTTGGTCAGATCTAACTCATACCTGATTAGGTAGAATATAACCTAAAAATAATTAATCCTATATATTCGTTTTTTAAGCACTAACAATAAGAAGATTCTAATATAAGGGAGATACTTAAAAATTATATGTATCTCCCTTATATTTTCGGTTAATTCTTCTTCGATAAGACTGCTTTACAGATAACTCTCTACAGGACACTGGTTTGATAAATTATGCAGATATCTGCACTTTCGGTAGGTGTTCCAATGAAACCCTGATTGCCTCTTCGGGGTATTCGTAATCATCCAATTGACCACTCAAATATGCCTGATAAGCACTCATGTCATAATCACCATGACCAGATAGGTTGAATAAGATGATGCGCGAATCGCCATTAATCTTAGCCTCAATGGCTTCGTCTATGGCGGCTCGTATGGCGTGAGCAGACTCTGGTGCTGGTACTATACCTTCTGCTCGGGCAAACTGAATTGCGGCCTGGAATGTTGCTAATTGCGGTACAGCGATTGCTTGTATGTAACCAGCATCATAAAGCGCACAAATTGAGGGCGCCATTCCATGATATCGTAATCCTCCTGCATGGATCGGCGGGGGAACAAAATCATGTCCAAGAGTGTACATTTTAACGACCGGCGCCATTTTGGCGGTATCACCATAATCAAATTTATACACACCCCGAGTTAATGAAGGTGTTGCTTTTGGCTCTACTGCAAGTAAGCGAGTCTGTTTTCCGTTAGTGAGATTCTGGTATAAAAATGGATATGCTATACCTGCAAAATTTGAGCCGCCCCCTACGCATCCGATCACCACATCTGGATATTCCCCAGCCATATCCATCTGCTTAAGGACTTCCTGACCAATCACAGATTGGTGCATCAACACGTGGTTTAACACTGAACCAAGGCTATACTTTTTAGTTCCACCTGACTTGACCGCTTCTTCAACCGCTTCTGAGATTGCTATCCCAAGTGAGCCAGGATTGTCAGGGTCATTTTTTATAATTGATTTTCCATATTCGGTTTGTTCAGTTGGGCTTGGAAATACCTGAGCTCCATATGTCTCCATTAGGTATCGTCTATATGGTTTTTGGTTATACGAAACCTTGACCATAAAAACCTCCAAATTCAAGTTGAAAAAGTTGCACGCCATAGCAAGCGCTGATCCCCATTGACCTGCTCCGGTTTCTGTAGTCAGGGCTTTTACTCCGGAGATCTTGTTATAAAATGCCTGGGGTATAGCTGTATTCGGTTTATGACTCCCTACTGGTGATGTTCCTTCATGCTTGAAATAAATATGCGCGGTTGTATCGAGCATCTTTTCTAACCTGCGGGCACGAATTAAGGGTGTTGGACGCCAGAGTTTATAGATATCTCGCACTTCTGATGGAATCTCGATAAATCTTTCAGTGCTTACCTCTTGAAGGATCAACTCCATTGGGAAGAGAACGGATAAGAAATCGGGGGTTACTGGCTCAAGCGTTTGAGGGTGTAGTACAGGTGCTTGTGGTATCGGACTGTCTGCATTGATGTTATACCAAAATTTTGGAAGGTCCGATTCGTTAAGTAAAAAACGCGTGCGATTTGTCATTTCTGCCTCCATTTGTATTTTAAAACAATACGCGCTCGTCTCATGGGGACGAACGCGCCTGGCCCGTGGTGCCACCCCGGTTAAGCTGACATACTTATTAACAAAAAATCCCGTCATGATATAACGGGAACTAAAAGCCAGCTTCACTCATTTTAGATACGGTCTAAAAAAAAGACGATATCTTTTGCCCTATTAACGGTGGCATTTCCGGCTCAGGCTACTCCTAAATATTCCCACCTTGTTTCACCTTGCAACTCTGAGGTCCATTCAGTAACACCGTACGGGCAAGATTCTCATCTTTTCTTGCTCTCTGTACCGTCGTGCTTGTACTTACTCGTCCTCTTCTAAGTCTTTAGCTATAAAGTTTGTCCAATTATATGAGGATTCGTGCTTTTGTCAACCACATTTTTAATTATTACGGATTAATACCTTGAAATCTGATTCATACTCGTCTTTTTCATCCCGGGAAGATGCCTCGTTCCATACTAATTTCCATAAAGATGAATCGATCATTGGAAAGAAAACATCAGCCTTCGCATCTACATGAACATTCGTTAAATAAATCTTGTTTGCAATGTTTATGGTTTGTTTAAATACCTCCCCCCCGCCAATGATAAAAACCTCTATCTCGTGAGCTTCCATCGCTATCCTAATGGCTTCCTCGATAGAATTTACAACGATACATCCTTTGGGATGATACTCAATATCATGGGTAACGATAACCATCGTCCTTCCTGGCAAAATTTTACCAATTGACTCAAAGGTTTTCCGCCCCATTATTAAATGGTGTCCCATAGTCAATGATTTAAACCTTTTTAGATCAGAACTCAGATGCCAGGGCAAATGATTGCCTTGACCTATCCCGCCTTTTTCATCCATAGCAACAATTATTGAGATGATCAAATAGATATCTCTGCTTTTATGTGCGGATGGCTTTGATAATTAATCAGTTCAAAATCATCATAATTAAACTCATATATTGAAGAGACATCAGTATTGAGCACCATTATTGGGGACGGATAAGGTTCACGCGTCAATTGGATTTTTGCTTGGTCTAAATGGTTCAAATACAGATGCGTATCTCCCATATTTTGTATTAAATCCCCTACATTTAAATTACAGACCTGCGCCACCATCATTGTTAGAAGTGCATATGATGCAATATTGAATGGGACACCTAAAAAAACATCTGCTGAGCGCTGATAGAACTGGCAAGATAGTTTTCCGCCGGCAACATAAAATTGAAATAGTAAATGGCAGGGAGGTAAAGCCATTTTTCCTATCTCCCCTACGTTCCATGCGTTCACGATCATACGCCTTGAGTTTGGATCTCGCTTTATCTGTTCGATCACCTGACTGATTTGGTCGATCACGGTCCCATCAGCAGTTTTCCATTTCCTCCATTGCACCCCATATACAGGTCCCAATTCTCCATTTTTATCAGCCCATTCGTCCCAAATACTTACACCATGGTCACGGAGGTAGCTTATATTGCTTTCTCCTCTTAAGAACCAGAGTAATTCATATATGACGGATTTCAGATGTAATCTCTTGGTGGTCAACAATGGGAATCCCTTGCTTAGATCAAATCGCATTTGGTATCCGAATACAGATATTGTGCCAGTGCCAGTTCTGTCTGGTTTCCGAATTCCTTGGTCAAGAATATGTTGGAGTAAATCCAGATATTGTCTCATAATCAACCCATTTCATTACTCGTAAACGAGTAGCTGTGCTGTTTAGCTAATAATTCCCTGGTATTGGTTATATCCTTTTGAATTTGGCTGATCAACGCATCTATGCTATTGAATCGCTGTTCTCCTCTTAAGCGCGAAATAAATAGGATGGATATTTGTTGATTATACAGATCACCGAAGTAATCAAGTATGTGAGCCTCAATGTTTACCCGTGAATCAAGGCTTTCAAAAGTAGGGCGTGTTCCAATATTTACAGCAGCAAGCCATAATTTATCCTTAATTTGAGCTCGGCAAGCATAAACACCCGCGCCAGGGATTAATTTTTCATCCCCAGTTTCTAAATTCGCGGTTGGTACGCCAATAGCTTTTCCCCTTCCATCCCCATGGATAACTTCACCAGATACTATATATGCTCTCCCCAACAACTTATTTGCTTCTTCAAGACTACCTTCCATGAGCAAATTTCGTATGCGACTTGAGGATATCACATGCCCTTCTGAAATGTACGGTTTCACTTCATTAACTATAAAACCTAACTCGCTTCCAAGCAACTTTAGATATTTAACATTCCCTTCTCTTCCCTTCCCGAGTGCAAAATCCTTTCCTGCCCATAGTTGCTTGAAATCTAGGTGCTCTTTTAAATAATCAATGAATTCCCGAGCAGTCGACTTAGATAACTCCAAAGAAAATGGATGTGTTACCACAATATCAGTGCCAAGATCATCTATGAGTTCTAATTTTTCTAACGGAGTTGTTAGATAGAAAGCATCTTTCCTGCCCTTTAGTACGGCTGTTGGGTGCGGATGGAAGGTTAAAACAACAGACTGTGCACCTGCCTGATGTGCTTTATTATTTAACTCAGAAATTAACTGTTGATGCCCTAGATGGACACCATCAAATGAACCGATGGTCAACCATGTATTTCTAAGATTGACACCATCGAGCGAAGTAAAGTGCTGCAACATGGGGCGTCAATCTATTTGCTTACGAAAAAAATACCTTACGTGGTTGCCATTCACTCGTCGTTTCGTCCAGTTCCATTAATGCAACCAGATCACCTTGTTGACTTACCCCTCTTACCCATCCCTTTTGATCACCTACTGCATCAATCCGATGGCCGTGACGTATAAGCTCAACCTGATCGCCGTCCAATTCGATCATTGCCCAATCTCCCAGGGCTTCAGCTGCAGGGATTAAAAATTTATACCAATCTCCAACATGAAAGGATTCTTGCAATCGTCTCAATGGGACCGCATCTCGTAGTGTAAAGCGACCACTTTTTGTTCGTCGTAAACCAACTAAATGTGCCCCGCATCCTAATGCTGCACCTAAATCATTAGCTAATGATCGAACATATGTGCCCGATGAACAAAATACATCGATTACAGCTTCAGGTGAATTCCATTCAAGTAATTCCAAGCTATACACTTGAATTGTCCTTGGCTGGAGTTCCACATCTTCTCCTTCTCGTGCCATTTCATATGCCTTACGTCCTTGAACTTTTATGGCTGAATATGGTGGAGGGACTTGTTGAATTTCACCGATAAATTGCTTCAATGCTTCTTCAAATTGTTCCTCAGTAATATTGTCTACAGATCGAGATGATGTTATTTTCCCCTCCGAATCAAATGTATCAGTTGTGCTTCCTAGATGAATTGTTGCCTGATACCGCTTATCAGAAGCAGATACAAACTCACTCAACCTGACAGCTGGACCAATTAATACCACGAGCACACCCGATGCCCTTGGATCCAACGTTCCAGTGTGCCCGGCTCGGTGGATATTGGTTCCACGTCGAATTGTCTGGACGACATCATGCGATGTTAATCCAACAGGTTTATCGACAACTAAAACTCCAGAAACTGCATTCTTTAATTGATTTTCGTAAGATTTATTCATATACTTTCCTTAATAGCTAATAAGTTATTTAATCTCGGTACCCGGTTATTTTAGTTGGTCCATAGACATTCGGGTAATCGCTAATACTTCTTTCAATACCTCGTCTAGTTTTCCTTTTACATCTGCCCCTGCAGCGGCTTTGTGCCCCCCACCCATAAATTTTTGGGCAATCTCAGAAACATCCAAATCCGTCGGGAGACTCCCACACAATCGCCAACTTATTTTAACATATCCTCCGGTTTGCTCAGTCAATATTATCGCAATTTTCGTACCTTTAATTGCAGACAGTACTTTTATCAAATCCGCATCGTCTCGATATTTATATCCTGCTGCATATCGTTCTTTTAATGAAAGTGTGGTCCAAACTATCCCATTTTCCATATCAAGTTTTGAAAGTCCTGCTCCCCAATAACGGGCAGCTTCATATGATTGTTCAACAATTGTCCTCTGATAAATACCCGCTAGATCTCCACCCAATTCCATTAACTCTGCAGTGATCTTAAGCGCCTCCGGATCGACGTTTGTAGTACGAAGACCGATAGTATCAGTGACAATTCCGGTAATTAAAGCGTTTGCAACTGATTCAGTAATTTTCATGCCGAAATCTGGTAAGTATTTTGCTAGTATTTCTGCAGTAGCTACTGCATCATGTTCAATAAGATTGGTTTTTGCAAAATACGTATTTGTTTTATGATGGTCGATGTTAAGATCGGGTATTCCGTAACCATTTAATACGTCATCTGTTCGGTCCAACTCCGAGGAATCTACGACAATAATATAATCTACATTGCCTGCTGGTTTTCCAGTGATAAACTCACTTCCATTTAAAAACCGAAAATTATCCGGCACTCCATCACCAATCACCATCTGTACATCTTTACCTGCCTCTTGTAAAGAAAGTCCTATCCCTAATAATGAGCCGATCGCATCTCCATCTGGACGAATATGAGATACGACTAAGACTTTGCTAGCATTTTTTAGCTGGTCATGAATGGTGGTAATCAATTCATCATGTCGATCCATTGTTTTCTTATTTCCTTGTTTTGTCCATGGTTTTCATTTCGCCTGCATCGGTTTGATGAATTGATTTGATCAAGCGCTCAATTTTATCAGCATGTTCCAAGGTGGGATCCCAATGAAATCTTAAGCGTGGGAAAACACGTAAATCCATCCTATGTGCCAACTCTCTCCTTAAAAATCCCTGTGCGTGATCAAGCGTAGTTATCACTTCCTTGGAACGCGGAGATCCTTCTATGGTGCTTACATATACTTCAGCAAAAGCCAATTCTCGATCGACGTTCACATCCGTGATCGTAACGCCTTTTAATCGTGGATCACTACTCTCCATCAATAAAATTGCAGAAAGCTCCTCACGGATACGCTCTGAAATTCTAGTTAATCTTTTTGTGGATACCAATATAGCCTCACAATTTTTCAAGCTGCAGCTACTTTTTCAACCAGTACACATTCGATCTTATCGCCTTCCATATAATCAGAAAAACTGCGAATTGCAATACCACATTCAAAACCTTGTCGTAATTCTTTGACATCTTCTTGAAGATGCTTAAGGGAAGTAATATCACCCACAGCTATGATCTCACCATTGCGCAAAACCTTTCCGCGGAAATTGCGTTTGATCTCACCATCGGTTATATAGCACCCAGCGATATTTCCAATTTTGGATATGCGAAATACCCTTCTAACGTCAGCGTGTCCCAATACCGTCTCTCTATCGACCGGTTCTAGCATTCCATTCAACGCCTTTTCGATATCTTCTATCATGCGATAGATGATTTCATACAGCCTAATTGAAACACCTTCTTTTTCAGCTAATCGCCGTGCAGATACGTCAGCTTGAACACTGAATCCAACAATAACAGCTTTCGAAGCTGAAGCTAACATGACATCATTTTCTGTGATATTTCCCGTTTCAGCGTAAAGGATATTTGCACTGAGTTCTTCCGTGCACAAATCCTTTAACGACGAAATAATCGGTTCCAATGATCCTTGCACATCAGCTTTTACGATTAAACGTAATTCGGGGATCTCGCCAGCTTTGAATTGATCGTATAATTGTTCGAGTGTGATTTGTGTTTTCTTTACGATTGGACCTTTATCACCCAATTCCGATTTCTCAGCAACAATCGCACGTGCTTCTCGTTCCGATGGAACTACTTGAAATAAGTCACCTGCTTGTGGAACGTCATTCAATCCCATCACAGAAACCGGAGTGGATGGACCAGCTTTTCGAATTCGCTTACCTCTAAAATCAAATAGGGCTTTTAACTTTCCAAATGCTTTTCCAACGACAGCAACATCACCTACTTCAAGGGTACCATTTTGGACTAATAGTGTAGCCATCGAGCCTTTTGTTCGATCCAATTCAGCTTCAATGACTGTGCCGATAACTTCTCCATTTGGATTTGCACGGATATCCATATTATCTGCCACGAGAATAATTGCCTCGAGCAGGTCTTCTAACCCTTCTCGGCGCTTAGCAGACATGGGGACAACAATGGTGTCTCCATCCCAATCATCTGGCACTAATCCGACCTCGGCTAGCTGTTGGCGGACACGATCCTGATCAGCGTTTGTTTTATCAATTTTATTCATTGCTACAATAATCGGAACTTTTGCAGCTTTTGCATGTGCGATCGCTTCTTTGGTTTGTGGCATAACACCGTCATCCGCTGCCACAACAAGAATAACGATGTCCGCTCCTTGTGCGCCACGTGCTCGCATCGCTGTGAAAGCCGCATGACCCGGGGTATCCAAAAAAGTAATTAAATGACCATTATGCTCAACCTGGTAAGCTCCAATATGCTGTGTGATCCCGCCCACCTCACCTTCTGCAACATTTGTTTCCCGGATTGCGTCCAACAAGGTAGTCTTTCCATGGTCAACATGACCTAAAATTGTTACCACAGGAGGCCGAGCCTCTAAATCCTCAACAGATTCCTTCGCAATAACCTTCCTCCATAGGGGTATTTCTCCTAGATCATGTTCGTCCTCTATTGGGCTTTCTGGAATTGCTTCAAAACCCAACTCGGATGCCACTATTGCAGCAGTATCAAAATCGATAGGTTGGTTAATGCTCGCCATAACCCCATTTGACATCAATGCCTTTATTACATCGATGGGGCTTGTTTGCATGTTTTGTGCAAGGTCACGGACTGTTATACTTGGGGGTATTTCAATTTTCTTTAAATTATTCTCATGCTCGCTCATATGGTACCTCAATAAAATCGAAATTTTTAATCCCTATGAGCGGGTGATACAAAATCACTCGTTCATGAAGATTCATCTTCCGGTAAAGATAAAGCATATCTCATTAGTTGCTCGCGTTCTTCTGCCGTTAGCTCAACTTTCAATGCACTAGCCAAAACTCCCTTCACCCCGCGTTCCCAACATGAACGTTTAAGATGAAGATAAGCACCCCTTCCAGCCATTTTTCCCGTCGGATCAATTACAACTCCTTGGGAACTATGTACAATCCTAATCATAGAACGCTTAGGCAATACTTCCCGACAGGCGATACAAGTTCGTTGGGGAATATGCCTTCTTTTACCGGTTTTTCGGGACACATGCCCTTCTTTGGTTATTTTAGAAGTTCCAGTCATCCTCCCAACCGCCACCTCGTTTTCGTTTCCTCTTTACCAAGGTGATATCCCGATCGGGATCATATTCGACTTCAACGAACTTCTTCTTCTTTTTCTTCTTCTTTTTGCCATCTTGGTCGAGTTCTTCCTCTTTCTCTTCCTCATCTGATTCTTCAATGATTAAGGCATCAGGCCGTAAAGTAAAGATCTCGTTAAAATCTACAGGCTTTTCAATCTCTTCTACACCTTCAGCGCTAGCGGAAGGAACCTGCTCTACACCAACGAGCTCTGTCTCAGCACCAATTAATTCAATCGGTGAAGTGACTTCTTCAATTGATGCTAGCGGTGATAGTACAGTCTCCACAAGTTCTTCCGCAGGCTGTTGAACTTCCAATTCCGGTGTTGCTGCAAGGCTGACCTCAATGGGTACCTCAAGCTCAGGTGCAACCAGCTCTCCTTCTCCCACCACAACTTCTTCGGGCTCGGGTGCAGGGAAGGAAATACCGGCCAGTTTTTCTTTTATCTCCTCCATTGCTTTTGGACCAATACCACTTATGCCAAGGACAGCATCTTCGTCCAATGCCAATTGGAACATTAAATCCCCAACTGTTTCGTAACCGGATGAACTGAGTAGATCGTATATTCGATCTGTTAGAGCCAGCTCTTCGAGTGTCATTATAAATGCAGCATCCGGAATATTAGAGCGGGTTTCCTTTCGACGCTGTTCATCTGCCAATTTTTCAGCAGTCCGTCGATGAATCAAACCACGCTCGACCCTGTCCACAAATTGGCTTATGAACTGATATTCCTCAGGAGTTATTGGTCGTCCTTCAGCTTTCTTACCTAATATAAGTTCTACTCTAGGAATATTTTCTGTCTCTGTTTCTGCCATGGGTGCAAATTCGACGTCGCTTTGCAGTCTATGGATCGCATCGCCTGCCGCTTCAAGTAGAGATTTGATATCGATTCGCCATCCAGTCAGCTTAGCGCCAAGACGTGCATTCTGGCCATCCCGACCAATCGCTAAACTGAGCTGATCTTCCATGACAACAACTGTGGCAGTTTTTGTTCCTTTAGCATGCTCATTCAAGTACACACCAGTCACACGGGCTGGGCTGAGAGCCTTGGCAATGTATGCTGATGGGTCAGAATCATACTCAATTACATCAATCTTTTCGTCGTTCAATTCTCGAACGATTGCTTGAATTCGCACACCTCTTATACCTACACATGCACCAACAGGGTCAACAGCTGGTTGAAGAGCAGCAACGGCAACTTTTGATCTTTGACCAGGCTCACGAGCAATTGAACGTATTTCTACCAATCCATGATAAATCTCAGGAACTTCATTTTCTAATAAGCAACGCAAGAAATTGCGATGGGAGCGCGATAGGACGATTTGTGGTCCACGCGGGGTTTGTTTTACTTCCAGCAATAAGGATTGCACCCTATCGTGGACTCTAAAATGCTCCCCGTTGATCTGTTGGTTTCGGGGTAATACGCCTTCTGCTTTCATATCTAAACCAAGAGTGACTTGTTGGGGAGTCACCGCTTGCACAACACCGCTGACAATTTCACCGACTTGTTTCGCATAATACTTCATTTGCGAATCACGTTCAGCTTCACGGATGCGTTGCTGGATAACTTGCCGGGCGGTTTGTGCGGCCACTCTACCAAAATTAGTTGGTGTTGTTTCCACGACAACCATCCCACCAAGTTCTGCAGCTGGATCAATCTCACGTGCTCTTGTAAGCGTGACCTCAGTCCTATCATCTTGAACGGAATCCACCACTTCCTTTTCAGCGAAAACAGTAACTTCTCCGGTCTCCGGATCAATCTTTGCTTCAACTAATTGTGCGTTGGAAGCATTTACCGCCCGTCGATAGGCAGAAACCATGGCAGCTTCGAGAGCTTCAAGGACAACATTCCTCGGTAGTCCTTTTTCTTCGAGTACCTCATTAAATGCCAACATGAACTCGTTTTTCATTCCTAAATAATCTCCGTACAGTAAATCCAAAGGGATTGGCTTTATACGCAAGAAAAGTGGGGGTTGCCCACTTTTCCACGTCGCCATACACTAAATACCGTTACCTGGCTATTTTAACATGGAAATGATTGTAGTGCAAGGATGCAGATTAATGAAACATAAATATTTTTATGCGTTTTATACTTTCCATATTGAATGTGCTTGTTGCAGCATGATCTTCCAGGAAGTATTTTCCTGATATGGACATGGGTACGGGTCCGAGTAATCCTTGCCAAGCATGGTAGATACGACCGCTATTGTGCAGGCTTTTCCAGCCTCCAGATCATATCCTCCTTCAAGGAATAACGCTAACCTCCCATCGCAATGATTATCTGCCCATTTTTTTAATTTACCAATCAAATTACCATAACAATCCGCTGTCATAAGTAACTGACCTAACGGATCCAACCAATGCGAGTCGAATCCATAACTCACTAAAATGATCTGGGGATTCTTCTGATCTAATAAAGGAAGGATAAGCTCATCCATGATGGTGAGATAAGCTATATCACCTGAGCCAGGTAGAAGAGGAAAATTCGCCGTCCAACCTTCTCCACGTCCAGAACCGACATCATCTACCCTTCCTGTTCCGGGATAAAATGGTGCCTGGTGCGTCGAAATATAAAAAACATCATCTCGAGTCCAAAATATGTCTTGAGTTCCATTACCATGATGCAGATCCAAATCTACGATCGCTAATCGATCTACCTGGCATGTCCGCAGTAAATTTTCAGCTGCAATGGCAATATTATTCAATAAGCAAAATCCCATTCCCTGACCACGCATTGCATGGTGACCGGGCGGTCTGGTTAGCGCAAATCCTCGTCGTGCATTACCTTCCCAAACTGCCAATGCTACTGAAGCAGCCCCTCCAGCCGTTTGATGAGCAAGTTCCCATGTGGCTTGTGTGGTGAAGGTGTCAGGGTCAAGGTGTCCGGCGCGCCTGCATGTCATCTCCAGGAGATTCAGGTAAGCTGGTGAATGGACGGATTGAATTAAATCATCACCAATCGTCATCGCTGGAAATTTGGGATAGACATCCCATAATCCGGCATTCACTAAAGCAGATCGAGTTACTTCGACACGTTCAGGGCGTTCCGGGTGCCCTCGCTCATAATGATTTTGATGACCCTCCGGATAATAATAAACCATTTCTTCGCACATCTTGAATTCTCGCGTGTTATGAACCTGATAGCCTTTTAAATTGGTAAATTATAGATATGGAAATTTATGTTATATAAATAAATTACCGTGATTTTGTCAGTCGAAGGTGTATTGAAGTTGATAATTACATGGCTATACGAAAGTTAGATAATTTGTACTTAATTTTGTGAGATCCGCATAGTATCCACGATATTCCGGCGGTAATAACGCTGCCATCTGATACATGATTTCATCAGTCATCACAATCCGAAGATCTCGATCAGGTTTACCTTTGGGAAACAATAACTTGAATATATTTCCAACCCGGATATTGAAATCAGTTCGCTTTACCCGTTTTAAATTATCACTTATTTTCTCCCCACCATAAAAAACAAGGGGAACAATTGGAGCCTCGCTCAGATGGGCTATCATTACAATCCCCGGATGGCCGCGCTGAAGTTTTCCATCTCCACTGCGTGTGCCTTCAGGAGTAATAGCCAGGATTTTATTTTGTTTAAGTGCCACCAATCCGCTCCGAATTGCATTTGTGTCTGCTTCTCCACGCTGGATCGGGATCCCACCCCAGAGATCAAATAAAAATCCCATGATTGGGTTTTCCCAGGTCTCTGACTTGACGAATGCGGTGATTGTACGAGGCTGCAAGTGCGTATACACCACAGGTACTTCTATAAAATTGATATGATTGCTGGCAAGAATCAACGGACCCTGCTCGGGAACCCTGCTGAGCTGGCTGTCATCAATATTACAAAGAATACGGGTTATACTTTTTATTGACGTAGTGACTACAGCATGTACAAGGCTCATGCGTTAGCCTATCCGCATAAGATCTTTATTGGCTGTTTGATGATTTCGATCTTCAGTTCTTTGCCAGCCACACAAATCGTTTCTCCATCTGCGTGAGTTGGTAAAACCCCATTAATGGCAAAAATATTTACCTTTGTAGCATTGCCAGTTTTAACCTGTGGATGATTAGCCTGGGTACCTTTCATAAATTTTGGAATTAACATGAGTATACCCATTCTGCTTAATTGCCCAGCAATACACAAATCTAATAGGCCGTCATCCGATACAGCGCTTGGAGCCATCATAAAACCCCCGCCCATCCTCCTCCCATTCATAATTGAAACCATCAATGCAGGCTGAGTAATCTCTTCCGTGTCGGTTTCAATACGCAACGTTGGGGCATGAAAATAAAGGAATATCGTTCGCAATGCGGCGACAACGTAGTTTAAAAAACCATGTAAATGGGTGAGTTTAGCAGCTTCAAATCCAACAACTGCGTCAAATCCGATCCCAACTCCGTTTCCAAAATACCGCCCTTCAGGAAAATCCCCACCCACTATTAAACCTACATCCACATTGCGAGGTTGATTCTTATGAATTATCTTAAAACCCTCCTCCAAACCTGCTGGTATGCCAAAACCATACGCAAAATCATTCCCCCTACCCACACCGATGATCCCCATTATGGTGCTTTTATACCCTTTATTCCACGCGCGCATCAAACCATTTAATACCTCGTTGGATGTTCCATCTCCTCCTACAGAAATTACATAATCAAAACCATCTGTTGCTGCGTGTTCAGCCAGATCGATTGCATGCCTTGGATATTCAGTAGAGATGATTTCGTAATCCAATGAAGATGCTTTTGCTAGTCGATCGATATCAGGCAGTGCCAGCTTTCCAGCCCCCTGCCCAGAGGTTGGATTAACGATAAATTTGTATTTTTCTTCCATTATGGACATGGCTCCGGTTTATTATTATAGCCAAAAACCATCATTGGACTGATGCCAATTTGATCAATTTTTCCTGTGGTCTGATAACAGGTATTCAGCACCGCCTGAGACCACACAAAGTCATATGTGACCCAATAGAATGATCCCCTGGATGTATCGAAGATCACTAAAAAATTTCCTGGATTGGTTACAGTTTCGATGATTGTCCCCTTTACACACATTGTTTGACCGACATCTGCCATTGTGATGGTTAGTGCTTCACGGCATGCAGATTCCGGAGTAGGTGTAATCGTCGCGGGACTCTGGGTTGGTGAACTTACAATGACTACAATCGTGTTCGTCGGGTGAACAGTGGTGGTCTTAATCGGTGTCGTACTCGCTGCGATTGGAGTATTGGTGGTGGACACAATGGGTGGTGTAATCTGTTGGGTATAGGTTGGTGCTTTGTTTTTTAAACTGGCAAGCCTTTTCCCAAGTATCGAGTGACCTGGTCCGATCAAAGAAAATAAAACCAGACAAAGAATCGCTATTACGATGAAAAGCCCTGCCAGTATCTTGGGGTCTACGCTTTTAAGGATAGTTTCCTCTTCGGGTACCACTTCGCTCGCAGCGAGTAAATCCGTGCGCAGGTTGTTGACGACATCATCAGATGCAGGTTGCTCTATTTCTTTGGGAGCATTCTCATCCTTGAAATAATCATATGGCTCACGTTCATCCTGGTTCATCGGATATATTGTCACCGTATCATCAAGTATCTATTCATTAAATTTCGCTTAAGTATAGCATTAATATTCTCTTAGGGATAAATATACGCCTGCTAGTGTTACCACTCGCAGGCATCGACTCTATGGTGCTTCCAAGCATATCTCTGGATAATCAGAAATTGATAGGAAGTTAGCTTTTGGTGATCAATGGTCATCGAGTAATAAGGAAAACTGACCAGCTAAATTAGTCTGGCCAGTAAAGAAATGAGCGGGTGATGGGACTCGAACCCACGAATAGTAGCTTGGGAAGCTACTGCCTTACCACTTGGCAACACCCGCGTTTGCGTTGCTGATTATAGTCAGCCACTATATAGCTGTCAAGGAAACTAAATCCATAGTGTTATAATTTTATCGATATGCCAAACATGGAATCCAACGAACTTAGTGAACGTGAGCTGGATATATTAAAGCTTGTTGCCACAGGGGCAAGTAACAAGGAAATTGCACATGAATTATTCATTAGCTCGAACACTGTCAAAGTACATTTAAGAAATATATTTACAAAAATCGGTGCCACCTCACGAACCGAAGCTGCCATGTATGCTGTGCGCACTGGTTTGGTGGTCAACCCTCAAAACCAGGCATTTATGCAGGAAAATGAAGATAAGGCCTCTACGATAAAAGGGCAAGACACCGATACGATCCAACCATCAGGTAGTGAGCAGCCTTCGGTTCCTGCCGCCCGAAAATTACCCCGCTGGGCAGCTTTTTTGTTATTTGTCTTTTTTTTAGCTTTGATTTTTTTGGGCTGGAGATTAAGCCCTGGCTCGGCACTTTTTAGCAATCCAGCGACAATTACCCCTCCACCTCAAAACACAGTCACCCCTATCCCCCATTGGACCCAACTAGCTGGTCTGCCAACGGCCAGGAGTAATCTGGCGCTTGCATCTTTTGGTAATCAGATTTACGCAATCGGCGGTTTGGCAGAGATTGGAGTGATAGGAAATATGGATCGCTTCGATCCTCAAACCAACACCTGGATTACCCTTTCATCTAAGTTATCACCGGTATTTGATGCTCGTGCTGCGGTGATTAATGGGCTGATATACCTGCCAGGTGGCCGGGTTAGTGATCAAAACGTGCAGCCAACCAATATCCTTGAGATTTATGATTCCAACACGGACCAATGGAAAACTGGTGCACCATTACCCATACCTCTTAGCGGTTATGGATTGGTCGCATACGAAGGACATCTGTATGTCTTCGGTGGTTGGGATGGTCAGATGTATCGAAATAATGTATTTTCGTATGATCCCACCACCGATAAATGGCAGGAGCGCACTCCCATGGAGACTGCCAGGGCATATCTGGG
The DNA here is from genome assembly GCA_963777935.1 of uncultured Chloroflexia bacterium. Classification (GTDB taxonomy): domain Bacteria; phylum Chloroflexota; class Anaerolineae; order Anaerolineales; family UBA4823; genus FEB-25. Next base: position 568,162 of record CAVZSL010000002.1, on the reverse strand, counting down.
CGCAGCCGAAGCACTTGGGAAGATTTACGTCATAGGTGGGATCTATGATGATCAACCGGTAACCGTGAATGAAATATACACACCTTCACGCGATCACGACGGTCTCAATCCGTGGGATAATGGTTTCCCCCTGCCAGAAGACCGAATGGGTATTCAGGCAACCACCATTGCAGATACGATTTATGTATTTGGTGGAGAAACACCGAACCGCGTCGGATTAATTTATTTCCCTCAATCAGACGTATGGCAATCACTCGAACCATCTCCAAAACCGTTGGGGGATGATTTTGGCTTGGCTTCTATCAGCACAAACCTGTTTTTTGCAGGGGGTAAATTCGGATCAACCTTTAGTGACCAGAACATTACATATCAGGCAATCATAACCCTCTCGATCCCCATCATCATCAGATAAAAACACACATGGAGATAATTATTAAATACATCAACCAATACCGCTGATTCGATGAATTATGTATTGGGATTACCTGCACAAAAAAACAAGGGAGACCCGACAGGTCTCCCTTGCATTATTACTTTAATATCTATTTTATGGAACTGGTTGACTGTTGTAGTCCTCAGAAGCAAACACACCAAAAGAAACTTGGGTAGAAACACGAGCAACAGCAGTTAATTGAGATCCAGCAGGGCCTGTGATAATGGCTGCACCACCAATTTTAGCGCCATAATAGCCAAATGAAGTCAAGCCCGCATTCGGAGCAGTCGAATTGAACTTAGCTCCAGTAGGCAAACCACCAGTAGGCACTGTATACGAATGAGTTCCCATGATATCGCCATTAGGATCATTATAGTCAATATTGACTATGTCCCCTTCAGCAAGAGCTGGACCTATATTCTGGATCGTGATATATGACCGCTGTTGTGAGCCGTTTGCCCAATTGGCATCACTTGCCCACCGTACATAAGGCAGAGCGACCTGCTCATAGCCAGCTTCGACCCCGTTGAATGCTGTGCTTAATCCGGCACCATATGCTTTACCAATGGCAATTACATCGGTTGTATCACTCGATACGCTGGCTGAACCAAGGGTCCCGGCTGGCATACCAGGAAAACCTGTTTCAGTACAAGCAGGAAAGCTAGCCTTTGCACCAGGTCCGATTGTTTTTGTTTTATCATAAGTATTACCAGCGGTGTCTTTAAAACTCACGGTTACGTCAGTGCTTTCAGTTAGGCTGGTATTTTGGACCGCATAGGACGTATTTTGGCCACGATACATGCAAAGAGCGGAGGGCATGAACAATAAGGATGCGCCAGTCGCAACACCTTCAAAGGCTTTTAATCCAACGCTCGCAATGTCAAGCTCCATGACACTAGATACCACCGAACCCGGGCTGGCATCCTCACGTTCTGCAACAACCACAGCAGATCCGTTGAATGGATTCGGAAAACCAGCCTCTTTTGCTACATCAACGTATAATGGAGCGCCGGCTTCAATATCCTTAGTTAATGTGAATTGCTTAACTGCACTAGTATCATAAAATGAGATCGTTACTGTATTTAGTACACTGTCAGCATTCTGGACAGCAAAAATCGTATTGGAGCCGAATGTATTGTTAAGTACAGTACCAATTAAAGACTGAGGAGCACCCACTCCAAATCCGTTTGAGAGCGCCCTGTTTCTCACACTAGCAGGAGATGTTGGGACCTGAACCAGGGTTACAATCATCGGTTGATCCGATTGCATGATAGCATCACCCTTGAAACCAGCTGGAACTATAGTATCGGAAAGGCTGCCAACAAATATGGAGGAGGCTGCTCCTGAAGGAAGCGCAGGAAGTGCGTGTGAAGTTGGCGTTGTATCCGTTGGATCTGCATAGAATAACAGGTCCAACGTGGTCGTGGTGTCTGAGCCAACATTGAGATAGGTGATTGAAGTGGTGAAGGAAGCAGTATATGCCTGCGCACTTGCAGCACCTACAAACACCGACAATAAAATTGTCACAACGATGAGCATAGTTAATAGTTTTTTCTTCATAATTAAATTCTCCTTTATATAATTTTTGATAATATGTTCTTATATGCTTATATTATATTAATACTACCTGGAACAGGCAATAATCCTTATGGGTTATTTTTTTCATTTGCATTTATACTAAATATCGGTTACCATAATACTGTTTGAATAGTAAATGGAGCCTGCCGAATGAAAAGATTAGTTTTTTGTATGTTTATATTATTTGTTTTATTGGTTTCTTCATGTAGTAGAAATACTAGTTCAACCATTAACCCAGAAGTATTATCGAGTGTCACCCCACCTTCACCACCTGAATCTGGTAAAGCTACGGTGCGTGGTCACGTGGTCCGTCAAGATGGATCCCCCTTTGCTGATATTATCGTTCGTTTGGCTGAAGTCGAGCGTGGTGAAGAAGGTAAAGGTGGAGCATACATTTTAGATCTTGCGCGGAGCCCAGGCACGGTAACGGATGGAAATGGATATTTTATAATCGAAAATGTAAACGCAGGTGAATATGTGATTGTTATTGGTGATATCGAGGTTACTGGTATTTATGAAATTATCCAAGAATCCAATGGTAAGGCGAAAGTATGGAATTTCCCAGCCGATCAAATTACTGATGTCGGTGAATTAGCAGTAAGTATCACCTTACCTACGCCACTACCGACACCCGAGCCTGGAACTTATCCACCACCTTTAGCATATCCTTATCCGTAATTAGTATTAAAGTACGAATAGAGGCCAGCAATGCCATGCCAATGCGTTCCTGGCCTCTATTTTTTATAATATGTATTATCAGAAAAAATGATAATGATTATCATTTCATGGAGGAAAACCTTCTTGAAGGGTCAATAAAGATCAGCTTGTTAAGGAAGTAATACATTTTCTAGCAACTACTTCATAATTTTTGCATTGACCTTTTGTAACATATTTGGTTCGGATATCCAACCAGGTGAAAAATACTGATAGAACCGCAAGAAGGATTTTTAGCGGCGCTATAAAACAGACCATTAGGATACCAAGAAGTCCAAGCTGATACACTTCGGGTTTGATGGGCAGTGTTCTAGCTGCTTCCTTTAGTTGATATGCAAAGGTTCCAAAATATCCCTCCAGCCATTCAATCGATTCAATCTTAAAACCAGCACCTTCGAGTAAGTGGGATAATCCAAAACGTGTATAACGATAGAAATCATAAGGTATTTCATGCTCTGGAAAAAATAATGGGGCTGTCAACCAAAGTTGACCATTTGGTTTTAGAACTCGGTGGATCTCCTTTAATACGATTCTAGGTTCAGGGACATGCTCCAGGGTTTGTGAACAAAAAACCAGATCGTACGTGTCCGAGCTTACCGATATGTTTTCCAAATTACATATAAAACTTAGATTGCTATATTGTTTTTCAACCAGACAGAAATCAGTGGAATTATAACGAGATTGAGAAAAATAATCTCTATATGGGCTTTCCCCAGCTCCAGCATCAAGCACTCTTGCACCATCGCATATGGCTGCTGCTGCACGCTGGGCAAATTGAGCCAGGTATACCCTGCTTGAATTCATGGAGTAAATTTTCTTTATTCGATCAATCATAAGTATGAACAGAAACCGATTTTCAATTTTACTCTTTTTCTTCTAGTTTCGATGAAAGCATTTATAGAGGTTATGCTAACCTATTCCATAATTCTCAATATATTCTGATGTGAGGTATGAAGATTAAAATTTATTAGAAATCTTAACCTTTATTGTTCAATCCTCAATGGCTGATTTACCTAAATTCTCGAAATCATCGATTGCTCTGCGAATCCTCTTCACGTAAATGTCTCCTATTTATAAATGATTTAGAAAAATAAAACATTAAGGTCGTTTTCAGCCGGTAAATTGATGAGATTAATTTTTCTTTCTTACCACAAACCAGGTATATCCAAAGAATAGTATTACCTCAGTGATAACGTAAACGAAAGCTACCCCTTTAATCCCTAACCAAAATACAACGATTAGATTCAACCCAATATTAGTGATCGCTGCAATCATTTGAATTGACGTTCGCCGTACTTGCTGATCTTTAGCAACAAGAATAGCTGCCATAGCAAACGATCCACATTTAAACAACAATAACCAGCTCAGTATCTGTAAGATAGCCACTGAACCTGTATAAGACGGGCCAAGTAACGGTATGATCAAAGGTGATCCGATGTAAAATAAAATAGATAAACCTAATCCGATAACAAGGGATAGAATTACTGTACGGAATGCTGTCTTCTTTGCTTGTGGGGGATGATTCAAGTAGAGGTTGCTTAGCACCGGAACCATTACTAAATGGATGGCAGCTGGAACCAGAAAAGCCATATTCACCAGACCAACCGCCGGTGAATATAACCCTGTTGCGGTTTTTCCAAGCGTTATACTGATGATCACAATATCTGCACGCATCGTGATCATCGATAAAAATTCTGATGTTGTAAAAGGAAATGCTTCCTTAAGCGCTCGCTGGGTTAGTTTAAAATTATAGTGCCAACCGAATCGTTTCAACAGCAACAACATAGTTACAGATAGAGCCAATAAAGAGATGATAACTCGAATTCCGAGATATTCATCTGGTTGGGTTAATCCATACTTAATCAATAACAATGTACACCCGAACCAAACCGCGTCTGCAATGGCTTCAATGATGGAAGGATATTTATTATGTAAAGTTGCTTTAAATACATTCAAGCTGGTCCAAAGAAGCATATCCGACCAGATCAGGATGATACTCAAACGTAGTAGAGATGTTGGAAATGATTGTTGATTAAATAAAGGTGCCAGTAGCCATAACACGAATATCCAAATCAATCCAAGCGAAACTTTAATGCTCAGAACGCTGCTAGCCAGCTCAGCAATCTTGGATGGTGTTCTGCCTCCTTCTCGGAGTAACCAAACATCCAGACCGAGGCTAAATATTATGGATAGCATACTCACCAGGGTGACACAAGCCGCATATTGACCATATCCATCAACCTTGAGTTGGCGAGCAGTTAATAATAGCGCGAGTGCAGTCATTCCTTGGGCAACAATTGACCCAGAAAAGAGAGTTGCTATACTACCAATTATTTTGGATCTGTTTAATTCAAATTGTAAAGCCATGTATTAATTCAAAATGTCTTTGATAGATGGTATTGATTTTCTGGGTAGAATGGATCCATCAGCTACCAATGGATTGCTTCGGTTATTCTTTTCCTTGCAAACTGGTTTCAATCCTTTATATAGATTATTTGGTCCGCATCAACGACATATATAAGTGTATGTACTTGTCGCAAACAGTAGACATGGAATAGATATCAATTCTCTTATGCGCTTCTGCTGCGAACCGTAGAATTTCTTCCGGATGATGATAGGCTCGAATGATTGCATTTGTTAATGCATCCACATCACCTAATGGAACCAACCAACCATTGATACCGTCTTGAATCAGTTCACGATTACCTGCAATGTCGCTGGCAATAACTGGCACATTGTTTTGCATTGCTTCCAGTATCGCCGTGGAGATTCCTTCCGAACTAGACGGGAGTATAAATATATTGGATTCTTCTAAGATTGGCTGAATATTCTGTTGTTGTCCTAAAAATGAACAGGAATCAGAAATATTCAAATCCTTCGAAAGTCTCACTAAAGATGTGAACTCAGGACCATCTCCTGCTATGACTAACCGTGCGTTAGGAATATGATCGATTACTTTTACCATTGCGCGGATCAGTAAATCAAGATTTTTACGGGAAACCAGTATACCGATAGCAGCCACATTCCATGGTTTCTCAGATTTTGTATGTATATTTTTTTCTTTGCGATCATCAGATGGTTCAACTTTAATTATTTCTGGGATAGCATTTGGAATCCAGATGACTGGTTTATTCAATATCCGTCTAACAATCTGCCGATTTGCTCTCTGTGTAATTGATCTTGAGACACCAACTTCACGATCTAAAAATAATGGGTATACGAAATTTTGAAAAGCCAGACGTGAGACTATACCAATAAAACCCTGGCCAAATTCCATATCGATATGGGCAGTTCGTACAAGGAACTGATATAAATTTGTATGTTTTAATGATGTGGAAATAATGGTTCCGATTTGGTAATGACTGTGAACTATACTCATAGAATTGTTTCGGAGCCAATTCTTTATATTTTTTCTTGCCTCAAATAGATTGAGATTTCTTGAAGGATTTGCAAAAAAGACATCAATACCATCTTTTTTTAGCTGGTTATGCCAATCCTTCTCCACGGAAGTGTCAAATTGAAAAAAAGCACAAATGGATACATCTTTTCCATTTTCTTTGAGAGCGCGAGCTAAGCGAATACCAAAACTTTCCGCTCCTCCACTATTTCCTCCAATATCAATTCCCTTTACAATTTGAAGGATTTTGAAACTATCAAAGTTATTCATAATCTTAAATATGCGTCGATATACTCAAGGGATATATTCTTTATGCTAAATCTATTCACCGATTTTATTGCATTTTCTGCTAAAATTTTTCGCAAGGATGGATTTTCTAAAACCTGATTGATACCACAAGCCAGTTCATGGCTGTCTCTGGCAGGGACTAAGACCACATTCTTCTCCTGTGCAATATCTCTAGAACCTGGAATATCTGTAACAACACATGGGACGCCATGCATCATTGCTTCTAAAACCACTGTTGGTAATCCTTCATAAACCGAAGAAGAAACAAATACATCCATCTTTGATAGTAATTCCGGTACAGTATTCTGTTTTCCCCAAAAAACAACATGATCCCGTAGACATAGATTCTCACTTTGCTCCTTCAATTCTATAAGTAATTGACCATCACCTATAAGCCATATTTCTATATTTGGGTATTGTTGGATTACTTCCGGTAGCGCTTCAATAAGATATTTATATCCTTTTTGTTCCTCTAACCGACCAACGCTTCCGATAATAGGGTGATCACTTTGCCACCTAGAATAATTCTTCTGATTGATTTTTACAGCAAAATCATCTTGAACGGAAATCGCATTCGGGATTAATACTGCGTGTTTTGAGATCAATTTCGCAATTAAACGATTGTTTAAACCTTCAACAGTACTACTTGAGACACCAGCTTCAAGGTCAGCAAATAGTGGAAATAATACAAATATTAATATACGGATGATTGATTGTTTAATAAATCCATGCCATCCCCGCTTCCATTCTTGGTCAACATGTGCTGTTCGCACAACCCATTTGACCTTACCTAGAATTTTCAGCACAATGGATAGTAATGTACCTGTATGGAAATGGCTATGAATGATATCAATTTGATGATTATTTATATAGTGGTTTAATTCAAAAAATGCATTGAGATAAGCTTGTGCTCTCGGATGATCGAAGCCTTCAAGCAAAAATATGGGAATTATGCCTTTGATTTTCAGCGAGTTAATCAGATCATTTTCGGCGTTGGTATTGAATTTATAGCAAACGCAAAGTTTTACATCAACCCCGTTTTCGTGTAATCCACTTGCAAGATTAACCCCGAATAGGTCTGCACCACCACTATATCCACCTAGGTCTAACCCTTTAACAAAAACAAGGACTTTACGACTTTTTGGCATCAAAATAATCCGCAGCAATCAACTGAGAGACCCGGTCAAAATCCTGCTGACAATTCAAAACAGCTGGAAGGGTCATATCAGCGATGCTCTTTCGATTTTCCCACGTCTTGCAAAGTAATTCCCAAAAATTATCCGAATCCAAATTTGTTAAATCAACCATCCATTGGTCCATTCCAATGGCTTCAAGAATACCTCTGGTTTTCGGGTTATATCCAATAAACAATGTGGGCACACCACTACTCATCGCAAAAATACCTGAATGTAATCGGGATGCAATAAACATATCCATGAGACTATAACAGGCCTTAAGTTCCATTGGATTCAACCGCTCTTGAACGTGAACTATTCTAACTTGTTTCGCAGTGAGCGTATTTAGTAACAATTCTGCTGCAATCCCATCGTTTTCATCGCTGGAGGGACCTGTAACTTGATCAAAAATATAAATATCAACATTAAATACCTGAGAAAATCTATCTAGAGAATTTGCTAATGTACGGTAGTAGGATTCAATATTTTCGCGGTCATACGCCCGTGATAACCGAGATATTATTGTTATCCCGATTGATTTTTTCCCAGGAAGATAGCCGTATCCAGACATTATTTTTAATGCTCTTTCACGTGAAGCCATTGGTAGTGAAAATCCAGGATCTGATGAAAATATTACCTTCTTTTCTGCGATACCGATTTCACTAGCCAAATTCATTGAAATTTTATCTCTAAGAAAAACAATACTGGCGCGGGAATAAATCAACCTCACTAATTTTTTTTCCCACTTCCAACGAAATGGTCCGATCGATTGCGGCATAACATAAAGTGGTTTACGAAAAATATGAGCAAATATAATCGGGATTGACGAAACGATTAATGGCCAAGAATATTTTCCTAAGGATACTAGTTGTGCTCCGGAAACAGCGGCAACCACATCCACAGAACGATATATATAGGCAATTTTCAACCAATTTGAGTGAGAATTTGATAGTAAGCTCATTGGAAGTACCAATCCAATTATCGTGAATATGCATCCAACCAGCAATTTTGTTACTTTTATCCAGCTGCTTTCCTCTGAACCAGCTTTTATCAGAGCAAATGGTGAAGGCAGCACGATTAACTTTGTAAAATATTCATCGAAAGATTCAGTAGGATAATTTACTAAAGCAGAAAAATTCGCGTTTGGGAAAACATTCATTAACTGCCGGAGATTTAGCCAAAGCAATGCAGAATCTCCCGAATTTAAAATACTGTGGACATTTACAAGCAAGACTTCTTTTGATTTTGTGCTATTCATACCCAAAAATGGCTATGCGTAATTCCCGAAGTGTTTTAGCGTACATCCGGTTACTGAAATTTCTTAAATCTAACAGATTCTTCAAATCCGGGTATGTTTTATTTATTCGAATCAGTAAAATATTCAAGCAAATTCCTCCAAAATTCCTGTCAACCGTTGCCATTCATCATCACCTTGATGTATGGGATGGGTGAATTTAGGTTCTGATATCGCCTGTTGAATTGCTTCGGCAAGAATTTCAGCATCCCCCGCCTTCACAACCCGAATATACTGCCGATTTTCTTCAGATATCCCATCTGCAACAACATCAGTCGCGACAATCGGTAGATCAAAGCCTAATGCCATACCAACTGCTGCACTCTGTGTTCCATCTATATATGGAGCAACAAACACATCAGCCGCTGAAAACATGACTGCTGCTTCTTCATCAGGCACATATCGATCGTCCAAGCGAATATAATCCGTCAAATTAAGGCTTTCGATCTGCTTTTGATAGGCAGCTTTATCCTCCCAAATTTCTCCAGCCACAATCATAAATAGTAAATTTTTAGGATTATTACTCTTCAATATTGCAATAGAGTCAATTAAATATTTTAAACCTTTATATGGTCGAACAATCCCAAAGAATAATATTAAAGGTCGCGATAATGGGACTCTCATTTTTTGCCGAGCTTCTTCTTTGGGTAATTTTCGATCGGCAAGAAATGAATATGTTGGCAGATTACAAACTTTCACATGCCGCCCAGGTAGTAATTGTAATAGTTTCTTTTTTTCTCTTTCCGTTTGAGCCAAGAATACATGTCCCCGAGATAATGCCATTTTTGCTAAGAATGGATCAAAAAACCGTTGTTCGTGGGGTAAAACATTATGGATAATATAACCTATCTTGATATTCTTTCGTCTTAATAACAGTCCTAAGCATGCAAATGCCGGTGCCCAAAAAGTCGTCCACCATTGAAAAACAACGAGGATTGGTCTTTGTTGGTTAATTATTTCAACAGTTGACCACCATGTAAGTGGATTAATGGGATCCAGTAAATAATGAGCATCAATCTGCCAATTTATTCGACTTGGATCTTTATCCGACTTACCAGGATAGAGCCAATCTGGGTACTGCCGCTTAAATGATATTGCCTGTACATTATGCCCGGCTTTATTCAAAGCCACAATCAATTGAGCTGTATAATGCGCGATTCCACCCCGGTATGGATAAACCGGGCCAATAACCGTGAAATTCATTTTATCCCTTTAGTAAACACTGATCCATCACCAAAGCTTCAAGAATATGAGCTGATCATTATTTCAACCCAAATATTACTGTAATAGCTCAAAAATCCATACTCTATCTTGGTTGTATTTGACTTCAAAATTGGGATCTTTAACAAGCGCTTCTGGATCTAAAACTTTGGGACCACTATTATTTACTACGCCCTGACGTTGACCAATATAAATGTATTTAATTCCTTGCTTTTTGAGCATAGAAATTACATCTGGATGTGTAATTCCTTTATTTTGAATTTCCCGATTTAAATCATTTGTTTCTTGAAAATCAGTGCTTTCAGCACCAGCCTCAATTCCATATGTGAGTGGTGGTAATGTTGTTTTTCTCCCAGCCAGAATCGGTATCCACCAACCTCCATCGGAACCAACCACCAGGGAATCGTTATAAGCAAAGAACGCATTTACCAAAAATCTGTCATCCATATTGGTATTTTCTTGAATCCATTTCATTGCTCGTAAATCTGACCGTGTAACTAGTTCATATCTCGAGATATCTAAATCTTTTACGCGCTTTGTCAGCCCCCAAAAACCCAAGATGCATATTACCAGGAGCATTACACTGGATAACAATAATCTTGAAGTTTTGCTTTTTTTGGTTTGATGATCTGCTTCGTCCTGTTCTTGGTTAGTTGTTGGTATCTTAGCTAAGGTTGAACCGATGACCAGGGATGCGGGGATATAAAAAGCGATAAATGTTGTAAAATTTGAAATTACCCCACCACCGGGAAGTCCAATCCAGGATGGATTAGATGCAAAGACAATAAGAAACCACCACATCGCTATTATCGCAACATCTTTTCTCTGTTTCCACAAACTCCAACTAATACAAAGAATAAAAACGATCCAGATGACGATTGGTAAATAGGTTTGAATATTACCGATCCCTTGAAATAACTCTGCACTTGTCGATATTTTTGGTGGCATAGTAGTCATTTGGACGACTAAGCCTTTTATTAGCCTACCACCGATGATGTGTATGAACCAAGGAGCAGATAGGAGCACTCCTCCAATTAAAATCCAAAATATCCTTCCCAAAATCCCAATAATATTCTTGCGAGTGAATGTTAATATTGCATATGCAGGGAAGAAAAGAATTACCAGAATAAGGATACGATAATGAGTTAAAGCAACTCCACTTAGGGCAAGCCAGGCAACTGCAAGACTTGCCAAATCAAATCCTAAGTATCGCCAATTTATCAGTCGACGAACCCAAGAAATATTCTGCAATTCAGGAATAGGTCTATCAAGAAGCGACCAACCTGTCCATATTGAAACAGGTAAAATCACCTGTCCAGCCAGCTGTGTATAGCGACCCCAATTGACATACAGCATCGGCATAGGGGATAGTAGACCACCAACAAGAATTGCTAATACTCCCGCCCATCGATTCTTTGTAATTCTGTATGCAAGTGGATATAAACCAAGTATTGCAAATATATTTAATAGCTGTCCTGTCCATAACATTGCTTTCTCGACTGTCAAGCCACTCAGCCAATGGTAGACAGCTACAAGGCTATGAAAACCAAAATGATATGTAAATGAGACTAAGTTCGCATATGGTTCCCAAGATTCAAATAAGCCACCATTATCTACCATCAGCTGTGCAATCATAGAGTGCTGGTATGAATCACCATAGAGTGGAATCTCTAAGGACCGAATTACCCAAAAACGGGATATTATGATCAGACCAAGGACAACTAAGAAAGCCATATCTGCTAGCACGATCGGAGCTCGAGCTGTTATATCATCTTGTTGGACGCTTATTTGCTTCAGATATGGTTGTTTAAATTGGGAAAAATACCTTCGATTCTTCCATCCTATTGCAAGCAAACCAAGTATCGGTGGCAACCAGGCATATAAAGAGCCAAGCTGAAGGCCGATAAGGTTTGTCCATAAGAATATCACTGGATATATGGCAATGCTTAAGCCAGTGGCAAGACCTAACTTTACAGGCCAGATGTGTGTATCCCAGCCTCGCCAAAAATAGGTAAATATTGCCCAACCGGGTATGATAAAGGCAAATAATCCCACACCCAATGCAAATATCCATTGAATAACCATATGGGTTAAACCAAGCAAGTAAAACTTTTGGTTATATTCCAAACGGAAGCCAAGCTGAGCATCCTGAGGAGTCTGATTTTCGTATAATGAGCCATCCAAATATGAATCTGGCTCAGCAGTGAATATCTCAACCTCACCCCCATCTTCAACCTGGACATCGAGGAAGTAGTCCTTCCCTTGAGAATCACTCTGAGGCGGGAAATCAAACTTGTAATAGTCTTTGCGTGTGACTTCAGAGAGTAGTAAACGAGCTACAGCAATATCATCTTGAGACTGAGGATCTGTCCGCAAATGGAATAATAAGCTTCCTGACGCTTGACTGGATGAAGGACCAAGCAATATCGAGACGCCAGATAATCCATCGTTTTGAGCAGTAAAACTTTGTCCAAATGATGAGCCGTTATTTATAGTTCGTGAATCATTGATTGGAAGTGTCACCGGGCTTGGTGAACATGCTCCCAATATGAAGACTACCAATACTAAGATGATTAACCATCTAAAGGGTTGGCGTATTACTCTCATGTTCTTAGTTAAGGTCACAACGTCTCAGGCTTGAATTCATAACATGTGGATTATTTGCTACGTGGTCCTAAGTTTTTATGACTATGATTTTGACCCTTAGCTATAAGAAAAAGATTGTTTCAAATTGGTAAACAAATTTATCTATTCTCATCTGGCTTCAATAATTCAAGCTGCTTAATTCGGTATAAAACTTCCTCTAAAATCTTCCGATTAAAACCTATTAGATCAGCAACTAATCCTATTAGCAGAACCTGGAAACCAACAATTAATAATACTGCAGCAAGAACTACCGATTGTAAATGTCCACCACCTTGTCCAGTCAAATAAAAGAAAAGAAATCTTACTCCTAATAGAAATCCCCCTAATAATAATAATCCACCAATAATGGAAAATACACGAAGAGGACGATACATAGTATATGACCTCACAATTGTTGCGCTGGAGTTTGCTAGATAATGTGGAATGCTGCGTATTAACCTCGATGGTCTGGTTTGCGGATTGGTTCGTATTTTTACATATTCTACAGTCATCTTGTTAGCGCCTGCCTGGATTAATGTTTCTAAAGTGTAAGAATATTCATTCAACACCATCGTGCGAAGAGCTGCTTCACGGCTTAAAGCACGGAATCCACTGGTTGCATCTGGTATTTCCAATCCGGAAAATTTAGCTACCACCCAACTGCCCATTCGTTGGAGAAACCGTTTCAAGGGTGAAAAAGCCTCCAAAGAAGCAACCCCACGATCTCCCACAACAATCTGTGCTCTTCCATCAAGGATCGGTTCTACTAAAAGACGAATATCTTCAGCCTGATATTGATTATCAGCGTCAGTATTTACAATGACATCCGCTCCATTCTTGATGGACGCATCAAGCCCACTGGTAAACGCTGCCGCTAAACCCATATGTCCAGGAAGTTTTACAATATAATGAACTCCAGCATTATGAGCGACTTCTGCTGTTCCATCATTGCTGCCATCATCGATAACCATATATTCGACAGAATCAAAACCATCGAGTGAAGTGGGAAGTAATTTAATTGTTTGGGTAATTACTTGTGCTTCGTTATGGCAAGGGATTTGTATGATCAGCTTCATAAAATAATAGTATACCATTTTAATCTCTTGTATTTTCGAGTGAACTCGATATACTAGCAAGTAATGGATCAAAACATGTTTGGATCTTTACCTTATATTCCTGGGGTTGCGATTGAACATCCAGAACCATTATCACGCTACCTTCCACAAATCCCTGATGGGGTTATCTCAACCTGGTTATTAAAAAATATACCGAAGGGTTCATGGATCTTGGATCCCTTTGGCTCATCACCTCGGCTGATTGTGGAAGCTGCACGCGCTGGATACAGGCTCCTGGTTACTGCCAACAATCCGATCGCCAGATTTCTGTTTGAAATGGCAGCTTCACCGCCAAATATGGATGACCTTAAATGCGCACTGGCTGAATTGGCTTCCTCCTATAAAGCCGACGATCGCATGGAACCCCATATCCGAGCTTTATATAACACACAGTGTGCTCGTTGTGGGCAGATTATCTCAGCTGATGCGTTTTTATGGGAACATGGTAGTCCGTCACCATATATGCGAATTTATACCTGCCCATTCTGTGGAGATTCTGGAGAACACCCATGTGGGCCATATGATGCCGAGGTTTTAAGTCAATTTTCAAGCAGTGGATTACACAAAGCCCGAGCATTAGAAAGAGTAGTTGCAGCTACGGATCAAGATCGAATTCATGTAGAACAAGCCCTGTCAGTATATATACCACGGGCTCTTTATGCCCTTATTACAATCATCAATAAAATTGAAGGCTTGGAGATCTCTTCCACGGGTCAAAAACACTTGACGGCTCTATTACTCTATGCCTTCGACCAGGGAACTGCAATGTGGCGTACTACCGGACAAAGGGAAAGACGCCGACAATTGACAATACCACGCAACTTCAGAGAGAACAATATCTGGTTAGCTCTCGAACAAGGGATAAATATATGGAGTGCTGGTAATTCTTTAGGATCTGCGCCAAAAGTACCAATTTTTATTTGGCCCGAAGAACCACCAGAAGGTGGTGGCATTTGTGTTCACGAAGGCAGGTTAATCTCAATCGCAGAAACAATTACCAAAGTAAATATTAAAGCGGTCTGCACATCGGTACCACGACCTAGTCAGGCATTTTGGACGTTATCTGCTTTATGGGCTGGTTGGCTTTGGGGACGTGAGGCAGTAGGATCTTTTAAAAGTGTCTTACATCGCCAGAGATATGACTGGGGATGGCATACTACAGCTTTGACAACGATATTCAAGCAGCTTACAAACATACTCGAACCATCAACACCGATTTTTGGATTATTGAGTGAATCTGAACCAGGTTTTATTGCATCTGTCCTTGCAGCAGCTCGTATCGCAGGTTGCGGTTTACAAGGCATCGCCATTCGCCCAGAGGAAGAGCTAACTCAAATATTATGGAATAGTAAGCTCGAATCTGTGCTGACGGATATAAACATATCGCCCATCGATTTAGGCGTTCAATCCGCGAAAATATATTTAGAAAGCAGGGGTGAACCAGCGAGTTACCTGCATACAATTTCCGCTGCTTTTATAAATATATTACAATCTTCCTCGATATGGCAGGAACAACAAAGACAGGATAAAAATTATTCACCTGAAGTAAAATCAAAAATAAGCGACACATCAGAGCAAAACGAGCCAACACCATCACTGGTTTATTCAAAAATGTATAATTCAGCACGCGAAGCATTATCATATCGCTCTGGTTTCCTCCAATTTAATCTTCAGGAATCATATCCCATTGAAACAACAATAAGAAATCAAGCCATTCAGAATACTTTATTCACTCTTGAAATCGCCGATAATAATAGTGTTGAAGATGAAACCCGGGATATATTGCCTCCTGTTGATGTAAGTGGGCCAGGTTTAGAAAAAGAACGTCCCACCAGATCTTCTGATATTTCAGAATCAACGTTGTTATGGCTACGCGAAATCAATAACATCTCACATGCGTCTCTTACCGATCGGATTGAATTGGCTCTCGTGGATTATTTGAATTCCCACACCCATTGCACAGTTGAAGAAATCAGTATAGTAATGTGTGAAATGTTCCCAGGTTTATATACGCCTGATCCGGAATTCATTCATATTTGCTTAGAATCTTATGGAGAAAAATTAGCTGACGATGATTCGCTTTGGCAGATCCGTCAGGAAGATAAATCCAATGCGCGTAAGATTGATATAGATTTTGCTCATAATTTCATCCGCCAAATTGCGGAACGATTAAATATTAGTTGTACTGATCAAGCATTAGGCGAGAATCGATCCATCATTTCATGGTTGGATCCTGATGGAGATTTTAATTATCAATTTTTCACAACGATTACGGCAGCAATTGGTGAGATTGTATTATTAAACGAAAAAAACATTAACAAAGGAATTATCGTCCTTCCAGCTAGCCGGGCAAATCTTGTTGTATATAAATTACAACGTGACCCTCGTCTCAGTAAAGCTTTTAATACTTCACTGGGTAATTGGCAATGTCTAAAATTTCGTCATTTAAAATCTTTAGCCGAAAACCCTCTTTTAAACCGTGAAAATTTTGATCAATTACTTCTACTTGATCCCCTCACTTATTCAACCCCCCAATTGAGATTGATATAAACCTTCAATGGTTCACCGAATCAGGAGGTGGGGTATTTGTCGGTGTAGGGCTATCGGTTGGCACAGGTGTTGGTGATGCGGTTGGAGAAATAGGAGGAATATTAGTTTGAGTAGGTGATGGAATCAGGGTCTCCGTTGGGGTTGGTGTTGGAGTAATTGAAGGCGTGACTGTCGGCGTTGGGGTAGGTATTTGAATATTCAAATGCAATAGGCGCTCAGCATATCCACCTCGGATGTTTTTCAAAGTTATTTTTAATGTAATAACTCCAGGGGGTAGAGATTTTAGATCCCAGGAATATATTTTCCCCACCTGACTTACAGGTTGGCTCCCCACATAAACCTCATTCCATTCACTTGGATTGTCCCCCATTCCATATTCCAAAGTAAAATTCTGAAAGTCAGCTGATACGTCAATTTTACCGATAATATCGAACGGCGAAACCAATATCGTTTGCCCTTCGGTTGGTGATGCAATTTCAATGATAGGATGAGGATCACCTGCCTGACAATCTCTTGTGGGTGCAAATAGTATTGGATCACTAAATCCTTTATCAGCTGCCCATCCTTTTCCTTCAGAATTGTTTTGAATCCATCCAATTGCCCAAGGATCAGTTACGTTTAATGCAAATTCCTCTTTCGTAAAATCAGGACAAGCAGAAGAAGCCCGTAAGCCAGTCCAGGTGTCAAATTTGATCTTTGTCCACAAATCGTCTGAGTTAGGAAGCGGCAATTGATCTGCAGCAAATAACTCTGTTCTTTGGTCCGGGCACCATTGGGATGGTTCTGTACCAGAAACAGCACAGATTACTCGATCTACAATCCCACTCGGTCTAAGGAATGGGGAAGGATTTCCTCCAGCTAAATTTTGAATCGCATATTGTATAAATTCCGACCATATCGGAGCCGCCCCAGTGATTCCGGTAACACCTTCCATTGGCGTATAATCCGCATTTCCGATCCAAACCCCAACAGCAATATCCGGAGTATAGCCAAGAGTCCAATTATCCCGATAATCATTGGATGTTCCTGTTTTTGCAGCTGCCTGGAAAGGCAGGTTTAAGACCGAATTTTCTCCGAACATCGGTTTCCGAGCTTCATTGTCAGATAATATGGATGAGATTAAATAAGCATGTTCAGGACGTACAACCTGTTCACCTGAGGGTGGCTGATATTCATAGGCAATATTACCCTTATGGTCAAGAATTCGAGTGATAGCAATGGGTGGTACACGAATACCGTTGTTTGCGATCACAGAATACACACCCGTCATATCCAATAAGCTGACTTCTCCTCCACCAAGCGTAAGTGACAGGCCATAGTCTGGACGTGTTAACGAAGTAATTCCCATTTTTTTGGCAACGGATAGCATCCCGTCATCATTTACATTGTTTGGATCATCATAAATTCCTGCAAAATGGAGTGTTTTTACAGCGGGAATATTATAAGAATTAGCTAATGCAGATCGGACCGTCACAGGTCCGTGAAATCTTCCATCGTAGTTAACGGGAGTATAAGGCGGGCGTGGATCATTCGGATCACCAGAAGGAGGAAAATCTGTGGGGACATCCCATATTAACGTCGCAGGTGTCCAACCTTTTTCAAACGCCGCTATATATGTAATAGGCTTGATTGATGATCCAGGTTGGCGTGTTGGGCTGGTTGCCATATTTACTTGTCCAGCGATCGCATCATTATAAAAATCCGCCGATCCTACCATCGCAAGGATTTCACCGGTGGACGGCCGGATCGCAACCAACGCTCCGTTATGGGCATTATTCGCAGCCAAAGAATCAACCTGCTGCTTCACCAATTTCTCAGCTTCATCTTGAAGTATCGGGTCTAATGAAGTGTATACAGAAAATCCTGAACGATATATGGTTTGGGCATCAAATTGTGATTCTAAGATCGAGCGTACATAATTAACCCAATGGGGGTATTTAATCAATACATCTGGAGTATTAAATTGATAGTTTTCAAGAGCAGTGTAAGCTTCAATCGCAGCTGGTGCATCAACACATATCCTTTCCGAGCTGTTACTGACAAAAATGCATCCTTGCTCGTTGCTTGCTTCGTACATCAGGTTTAATACTTGTTTCTGCCTTTCACGAACAGCATCACGATTTTGATATACATCATATATTGATGGTGCCTGGGGTAATCCTGCTAAGAAAGACGCTTGAGCAAGATCAAGTTTATCGGCTGTGATATCAAAATACGTTTCCGAAGCAGCTTCAATACCATAGGCAAGGTTGCCATAATAGAATTCATTGAGATAAAGCTCGAGGATTTGATCTTTTGTATATCTACGTGTGATCTCTGCTGCTAATAATGCCTCCCTTACTTTACGAATATATGACTGTTCGGTTCTTTCTTCTGGAGAAAACAACAAGCCACGAGCTAGTTGTTGAGTGATTGTTGATGCGCCTGATATTGTTTCTCCACCTTGAAAATTCTGCCAAAATGCTCTGACGATAGCCGTCCAATCAAATCCTGGATGACTGTAAAATGATTTATCTTCAGTAGCAATTGTTGCAGCAACCAGGTAGGGAGATATTTTATCGAGGGTAATAAACGTCCTTCGACCTGCCGTTGGATCAAGGATCTCATAAAGCAAATTCCCATTACGATCAAAAATTCTGGTTGTTTCGAATGAAGAAGCCCTTTGCTGTAAATCTGCCACACTGGGTAATGTAGCTGCTATTTTGTAATATTCATATAAAACAACAGAACCACCAACAAGCAATAAAATGATACCTGCCAATGCAGCCAACAAGCACATGCGCAATATACACCCCATCCCCTGTTTAATAGAAATCCATGAGGGCTGTTGTTTGTGTTTGGTGGTTTTTATTCGATTATTTGATTGAGTTTGGTTTTGCTGGCCATTCTTCACTTGATCTGGCTTTTTCCCCAAAGCAACTACTGGTACCTGAGATTGAACAGCTGGATATGGTCCGTTCACTTTGGAAATTTGTTTCTGCGTCCTACCAGGTAATGGCATTCCATACTCATCGATCTGAGGGTAAACTACTTCTGGCAGCTCTCCGGCAGCATTATTAGTAGTTGTTTTATTAATTACTGATGGGTCAGCTATTGGCACTTCAATAGCCGGATTATTGGTTTTTGCTACTTGAATTGTTTCATCGTCAGCCTTGATCAAGCTGGAATCATCAGGAAATACTAGTGGGTTTATTTCGGTTGACTCAGTCTTATTGATATTTTTCAATTGGTCTTGATCCGCTTCCTCCAAGATGAAATCCTCAGTATTCTGGTTCGCATCTTTATATTCATCGGAATCAGATAATCTGCGAAACCGCTTAGCCATACCTTTTGAATCATCTGGAACAAGGGGATTCGACATAATTATTCTGGTTTGCTGGCGACCAATGCTGACCAGGTACCTTTCATAGTTACTTCATCGTGTTGATTTTTTACGTATAGTTCGATGATTATTGAACCTCCCCCCAATCTCGGAATTGGCTTGGTTTCAACGATATTAAGTTCAACATGAATTGTGTCACCAATGAACACTGGTAGAGAAAATTTCCAATTATTGATCTCTCGAAAAGCTATTACAGTGCCTTCCAGAACCCCTGTCCGCATTGCTAGACCGGATGCAATCGAAAGTACCAATAGTCCATGGGCAACCCTTTTACCAAAAGGGGATTGTGAACTGAATTCCGCATCGGTATGAATTTGGTTATAATCACCGGATAACCCTGCAAAGGTTACAATATCACTTTCAGTGATCGTTCTGGCTGGTGTTATGATGCGTTGTCCAACCTCAAATTGCTCAAACCACATTCCACGTTGAGTAGATAGCGTATTCATTCCTTCCTCCAGTTTAATTGAAATCAAATTTTACTAAAAAGTAATATAAAAATTATAACATGCGTAAAAAATCAAACCACAAAGATTTCACGTAAGGCTACTTCGGCGATTTTTCTATATGCAAAATTGGAACTTTTCACCTGAAAATATGATTTCCCTTACTTTGGCAGCTGATGCAAGATTGGGTTCGACTGACTATACCAATGATCAAATTTGGGAAGTAAAACTTGGAAGCTCAGAACCTCCAGCAATTTCATTAGAAACTACTTTTGGTCTTAGAGCGCGCCTCTGCCGAATATTTCCAAGATTTATTCACAATGGCAAGGTAGTTAATGACCCATCACAATTTTCAGAACCAATTACGATCCATCGATATTATCCTAACTATCTTGAATTATCTTTCAGACCATTCTCCTGTATAAACGTAAAACTTGAATATTGGGTTCCCAACTCCCACGTGATTGCAGGGAAAATAAAAATATCCAACCTTACACGTGAAAAATGTACGACCCAATTTGAATTAGTTGAATTGCTTCTACCTTCCACTGAAGGTTCACGAATGGTATTAAATGAAATTGAAATGGCAACTTTATTAGCTGGAAAAACCACAAATATCTTCCCAGTACTGTTTCTAACCGGTGGTGCACAGGCTGGTAAAAGTGCATATCCATCGCTACAACTTTCATTTACCATTCCACCACATGGTGATCAGGAAGCTAGTTGGGTACATGCTTCCCTCGACGCTGTTGATAATTCTTATGAACAAATTAAAGAGGTGGTTAACAAAAATTGGTCTGCTGAAATTGCCCGGGTTACAAGGATAAACTCAAACGGCCTGGAAATCCATACTGGCAATAAGCACTGGGATACAGCCTTTTACTTATCTCAAAATCTTGCTTATCAGCTTTTTTTACAACCTGCAGGACAATGTAAGGCACCATCGATGGTATCTTCACGGAAACCTGATCAAGGATACTCATTACTTGGTGATGGCGCGGATTACAATTATCTTTGGAATGGTCAGACTCCATTCGATACATACTATTTATTAAATCTACTTCTTCCGTCATCACCTGAGTTGGTACGTGGTTTGGTAGATAACTTTCTGGATATTCAAACGCCTCAAGGTGAAATTGACTTAAAACCAGGACTGGCTTCTCAGCGAAGTCATCTTCTTGCTACCCCAATTTTAGCAACTATTGTTCTTCAATTATTTGAATACGATGAAGATTATGAGTATTTAGGAGCAGTCTATCCAAGGTTATTTTCTTTTTTTCAATCATGGTTTACCGGCTCTCATGATATCGACGGAGATCATTTTCCTGAGTGGGATCAAGCTCTTCAAACCGGTTTTGAGGATCTTCCCTTTTATTCCCCATATCAACCATGGTCAAGTGGTGTGGATATATCAACCATGGAAAGTCCCAGCTTATGCGCTTACCTGTATCGAGAGTGTATTTCATTGATGAGAATAGGTGAAATAATAAATGATACTGATACGAGAAAAAAATTAAAATCATATGCCGAAAACCTTAAATCGGTTGCAGAACAAACTTGGAGCGATGAGTATGCTTGTTATCTAACTCGCGATCGTGATTCCCATATTTGGGAAAAAGGTGAAATTTTGGGTGAACGCACAGGTGAAGGGATTATTGAGATTTAAAGGGAGTTCAATAAACCGGTACGTCCGCTTATTTTTATAGAATCTAAACGAGAGATCACTCATCCAACAAAAATCTTTATCCACGGAACGGGTGCAGCTGATTCCCATCGCGTAGAACATATTCCTGCTAATCGCATTCATTGGCAACATGGGTATGGTTATACGACATCCTCTTACAACTACAATATCATCGAACACATAGAAATCAATGGAGTCCTACCAGACGATAGGATCAACATAAAAACCGCAAATTTAAATTTCATGGACTTATCATTATTATTACCATTGTGGGCTGGAATTCCTCTAAAAGAGAGAGCAAAAATCTTGATAAATCTAACAATCATGAATAGAAAAAAGTTTCTTAGCCCCAATGGGTTACGGTCTTGGATTGAACTGCCGGGAATCAGTAAAATCCCGGAGGAATATTATGGATTAAATCTTCCTGGAAATGCCTTGATATTAGATGGACTTATCCAGTATGAAGAGAGACTTAAAGCAGCTGAAGTTTTCATACGAATTATGGAGTCCGTAACTAAATCCATTCAAAAAAATATGGCCTTAAATCAATCATATCATTATGAGACTGGTAAAATACTTGGTACCCAAAATTCAATAACAAGTTTAGTACCAACAGGTTTATTCCTCCGAATTCTTGGAGTAAAGATATTAAATCCATATCTGGTTGAGATATCCGGAAAAAATCCATTTCCTTGGCCAGTTTCTATTAAATACCAGGGATTAATCGTCATTAAACAAGAAAGAAAAACCTTAGTGATCTTTCCTGATGGGCAGAATGTTACGGTCGATAATGATCAATACCGGAGGATAAGTAGTGAAAGAAAAAATCAGGTTGTATTTAAAAATACCTGATTTCCATCGATTTCTGTTTTGACAGATGTGACTTTCTAGATATAATTTAAATAATTCATGATTGTTATTAAAAAAATATAAAAAGCATCGATTGACGTTAAGGAGATCCTATGGATTGTAAACTAAATCCTGATGATGTACGCATATTCAGCGGTCGCTCACATCCTGAATTAGCAGCTGAAATTGCTCATCATCTAGCTATACCTTTGGATCCAACTTATTTTTCTCGCTTTAGTAATGACAATTTATATATCCAGCTGGGTGCAAGTGTACGATCACGCACAGTATATCTTGTGCAATCCTTGATTCCTCCCGTGAGTGAGCACTTGTTAGAGTTATTTATGATGTTAGACATTGCCCGTGGAGCCGGCGCAAGAGAGGTGCATGCGATTATTCCGTATTTCTCTTACGCGCGATCGGATAAGAAAAATGCTCCTCGCATTTCCATCACAGCCCGGCTTATTGCTGACTTACTCGAAACTGCAGGAGCAACCCATGTAATGACAGTGACCCTTCACTCCCCGCAGGTTCATGGTTTTTTTAGAATTCCCACCGATCCCTTAACCGCCAGAGGTATATTTGTTAATTACCTGCATGAACTTCAAAACACTGAGAAATTTAATGAAACAGATACCGTTGTTGTTGCTCCTGACTATGGTAGAGCGGGTTCAGCTGCCCGTTTGGCACATCACTTTAATTTATCATCAATTTCTGCAGAAAAAACCCGTCTTTCAGATACAACCGTTAAAATTGGCGATTTGATCAATAAGCAGGTGGCAGGCTTCGAACGAGCTATAATATTTGATGATGAAATTGCTACCGGTGGCTCAGTTATTACTTTAAGTAAAATGTTGGTTAAAGGTGGTATTAAACAAATTTATACGGTTTGTACGCATGGTTTGTTTTTTGGTGATGCCTTACCCCAATTGCTGGCCATCCCAGAAATAACTCACATTATCACTACCGATACAGTACCAATTCCACCTGAAAAAAGAGTTGCTAACCTGAAAATATTATCCGTTGCACCGCTCATTGCAGATGCGATATTTCGTAATTACACTCGTCAATCGATTGGTCCCCTCTTTGACTTTGCAGATGACGAAAGTTATGAACCTTGATGTAATTTACTCGTGGAATTCCTCCACTTGATACGTTAATACCTCTACTTTCTTCCGCCGCCATAAATCCGGAGCTGATCCCATTTTTGTACATAGTTGTTCAAGGAACTCTTCTGTATCGGGGATTTTCTCCCACACTTGAGGTAAAAAAGTTGCTCGGCGGCCTCCATCACGGATAACTACACCATCAATATTTGGCCTTAGGATTTCCAAGAGATCGTTTGGATTATTATATTTTAGGATTTCTGGCTTGGTTAAGTATGATATTTCGATCTGGATCTCTTCAACCTCAGATGCTTGTAAAGGAGGAAACCGATAATCCTGGAAAGCTGCGGCAATCGCATGTTCTCTTACATCCTCAGCCAAACTTTGGTATGGTTCAAGCGCTCCAACACAACCCCGCAAATATCCATTGTAGGTTAATGTAACAAAACTCGCTCCATCTTCTCGTAATATCTGAGAAAGTTCGCTCTTATTAAATTTTGGTAGTGGTTTATTGTGGATATAATTCTCGATGGATTCCCTGGCTAATGTTAACAAAAAGGTTCTATCGCTATTCGAAAGATGTCGAATTGGCATCATATATGCACTCTCCACTATTTAATCTGGCTATTATCAATATACTTTTTCATTCAAAACGAGTCAAGTATTTTGATAATGAAACACTTGTCATCTCATGGGTATTAAGGTAGTATCAAGCTAATGAATAAAGAAACTGCTCCAACTTCGCAAAATTCTGCACCAGATTCAACCTTGAAATCAAAAAACAGCTCGGGCGGGATGTTTCGGCAACTCGGTACTGTAATTGGTGTTGCATTTGTAATCGCCACACTTTTTACTGCATGGACCGAACCCGGTCTTCTTCCTGGAAATTTATCAGATAGGCTGACGAATGCGTTAACTTTTCAAAGAACAACACCCCAAGCAGGATCACCAACCACAACTGCACGACCTATCCCACGAATTGGCATTGTTGCTGGCCATTCTGGTAATGATTCAGGGGCAGTATGCCCGGATGCACTAGGAGGAACTCGTGAAGTTGATATAAATCTAAATGTAGCAAGTTTAGTGAGGGAAAAACTGGTAGCAGCCGGTTATGATGTCGACCTGTTGGCTGAGTTTGATCCCCGTTTAGATGGATATAAAGCGCAAGCGTTAGTCTCAGTCCATGCTGATTCATGTGATTACATTAATGATCAGGCGAGCGGTTACAAGGTAAGCGCTGCAATCTCAACAAAATATCCTGAGCAAGCTGCGAGGTTAACCACTTGTTTACGCTCCCGCTACGCAGAGGCCACCGGGATGGAGTTCCATTCTGGAAGTGTAACTGACGACATGACCAATTATCATGCATTTAACGAGATAAATAAGGATACACCCGCTGCTATTATTGAAACTGGTTTCATGAATTTGGATCGTGAAATCCTGACACAACATCCGGATGTGATTGCTAATGGAATTACTTCCGGAATTCTATGTTTCATCCGGAATGAAGATGTAACCGCAACACAGGTTCCATGAACGGCAATGCAGATCAATTACGTAATGCACTTGAAAATGCCCGGATTTCATATCATAAGGGTAATCATTCCAATACAAGATATTGGGCTCAAGTAGCCATCAAAATTGATCCGGACGTTGAAGAACCATGGCTTTGGTTAGCTGCGGTATCATCTACGCATGCAAGTATCGCCTACCTCCAACAAGCACTCAGGATAAATCCACATAGTAAACGTGCCAGACAGGGAATGCATTGGGCGATTAAACGCAGTCGCCTCGAACCGGTTCAAAGACCTTCAGTAAAAATCATAAAGAGCACTTCAACGGTCACTTATCAAAGTAAAACAAAAACAGGAACCTCGACGTCAGCAAAAACCCGAATCAAACCTCATATATGGGTTGGAATTATGGTTCTTTTAGCGGTTATCTCCTGTGCACTTGTCTCACCAGCTCTAGGATTTTATATTAACTCATTTTTGTCAAAACCTGAACCATTAATGGCAGCTCAAATCGGACTAATTAAAGCATCGAACACTCCTACACCTACCAATACTCCTACAATTACCCCATCCCCCACCCCAACTGAAACACCGACACCTACCCCTACGGATACTCCTACTCCTCTACCAACGGACACTTCGACACCTACTTTTACTCCATATCCAACAGACACTGCTTACCCGACCCTAGAACCTGTGGAATATGAATTACCGGAACCTGGTGGTGAAGGACGTTGGATTGATGTGGATCTTTCCGATCAAGTCACATACGCATATGAAGATAATGAAATTGTTCGATCATTTATTGTTTCAACGGGCACATGGGAGCATCCAACAGTTACAGGTCAATTCTACATATACGTTAAATATGAATACGGAGATATGGCTGGACCGGGTTATTACCTACCAAATGTCCCATATGTAATGTATTTTTATAAAGGCTATGGCCTTCATGGCACTTATTGGCACAGCAACTTTGGAACCCCCATGAGCCATGGTTGTATAAATTTAACAATCCCAGATTCAGAATGGTTGTTTTACTGGGCTGATGTTGGTACGTTAGTAAATATCCACGAATGAACGATAACACGAACCAGGCAGTTAAATCTCAACAAATAACCCGTCGCGACTTTTTAAAGATTGGCGCTACAAGTGTTGTAGCAGCTCTTGGATTCGCATTGCCATCCCAAAGGAGTTTGATTCATTTTCTTAATCAGGCAAATTACGCCTGGATCAAGCCGCACTATCCTCTTGCTTACTTCATGCTCGGTGATACGCTAAATCCGGATCAACAAGGACGTGTTGTAAGTTCATCGATTGATGTATATTCGTTACCCTCTTTTAGTTCAAACCTCGTAAATACGTATTTTCGTGATTGGGTTCTTCCACTAACCGATATCACCATTGGTACGTCAGAAGATTCATTCAATATGGTATGGTACAAAATCGGTAATGAGGGATATTCGCATTCTGGAGATTTACAACCTGTAATGACTAAAATAAACCCTGTGATTGCAGATATACCTCCAGATGGTGTTGTGGCAGAGGTGACAGTTCCATTCACAGATGCACGCTGGAATCCTGGAGAAAATGAACTTGTAGCTTACCGATTTTATTTTGCTACCACATATTGGGTAATTGATCTTGTTGAGGACAAGTATGGTAAACCATGGTATGCTGTCCGTGATGATAAATGGGAATACATATACTATGTGCCAGCGGAACATTTAAGATTGGTTCCTCGTGAAGAAATGCAGCCAATATCACCAAACATACCTCCATATAATAAACGCATAGAAGTTCACCTACCTGAGCAGGTAATGATTGCCTACGAGTTCGATCAACCTGTTTTCATGGCTCGGGTTGCTACAGGTGCAAGGTACAGCAATGGTGATTTCTCAACCCCCACCGGAAGGTATATGACATTTCATAAACGTTCTTCTCGCCATATGGCTCGCGGCAATCTTGCAGCAAATGGATATGACTTACCTGGTGTACCGTGGAATTCCTATATTACTGAAGAAGGTATTGCATTTCATGGAACTTACTGGCATAATAATTTTGGTCGACCTCGCAGTCATGGATGTATCAATCTAACTCCTCAGGCTGCAAAGTGGGTTTTCCTTTGGACAATACCAACTGTCCCGCCTGAACAGGAAGGGATTTATAAAGAAATAGGTACTGCTGTGGATATAATCGACTGAAAAATAATACTTTTGAATGACACCTGCATCTAATTAAGAAAATAACTTAGTAAAGGTAATAATAGATAAATAATCAGGAATTTTATGGAATACCAACCACTTTTTAAAGGTTTGATTTTTGATGAAAATGATCAGCCTGTGGAAGTTACAGACGTCGGATCTGAGCCTTGTTACGTTGTTAATGATTCAGGATTTCGCCGGCATATTCCTTCAGCCCAGGTGGATCGTCAGGTATTGTCACTCATGGGAAATATGATCGAAGGTCATGAGGATGAGCTTGCAGAACAAACAGCAAAAATGCTTGGACAGGATGATATATTTTCTAAAGCATTGATTGAAAACCAACTTAAAAACATGGATCAGCAATTCGAAGCAGTGTTAAAAGCCGGAATTCCCGAAGAAGGTCGTACTTATATGGGTATGATGGGTTTTCGGATCAAGATAAATGTTCATGGTGAAGTTCTTGAAGTAAAACAACCTGGAGCAATTGCTCCAGAAGACGAATAACTTTGATTGATTATGACAGAAGAATATATAAAAATAGTTACCGAATCAGATTTTGAATATGAAGTAATTGCTTATTCGAACCAAACACCTGTGCTGGTTGATTTTTGGGCAGAATGGTGCCACCCATGTAAGACCCTTACTCCCATTTTGGAAAAAATCGCCAAAGATGCAGGGGGTACATTCCGCTTAGCAAAAGTGAATGTCGAGGATAATCCCAATTTATCATTGCGCTTCAATGTACGAAGTATTCCAAATGTAAAAGCATTTCGGGATGGTCAGCTCGTTTCAGAATTTCTCGGATTACAACCTGAGGCACGAGTTAAAGAATTCATTCGCAACCTTGCCCCAAGTCAAATCGATTTATTACTCGAAAAAGGCCAAAGCCAGCTGGATTCGCTCAAGTGGACTGAAGCATCCATGACATTTCGTCAATTCCTGACCAAATATCCGAACCACCCAGCTGGATTATTGGGTTTGCTAAAATCAGAGTTAATGCACGGAGATTATTCACAGGTGAAGGCGATTATTGATAAATTTCCCCCCAGCCCAGAATATGCTCGGATCGAGATAATTCGACCACTCTACAATGTTTTGGTCAAGATGAAGACAGACCAAGAATTTACCGATGAACCTCTCGAAGCTGCGTATATAAATTCAATTCAACTCACAATGCGCGGTAATTTACCGGCTGCAATGGATGGAATGATTGAGATCCTTCGCCAGGATAAACACTATCATAACGATGACGTCAGGAAGGTTTTGCTTGGTTTGTTTGAGGTTCTTGGATCCAACCACCCTATCTCTCAACAATACCGGCAAGAACTTGCGATGGTGATTTTTTGATCTGCCAGGAGGAATAGAAAGGTGAATTGAGGTAATTATCAATTCACCTTTTCGAAATCGTATATCAGCCAGCTTTACTTTCGTCTTTTTTCCAGTCTGGAGCTGCCCGTTGGAGCTCAATTCGAGAGATCTGGTTTGACTTACCACAATGTGGGCAATGAACATTATAATGCCCCAGATTCTCACTGGATAACTGATCCAAGGCTGCATGGACACCAGTTTTATCGAGACCGAACGGGCGGTGGCAATGTTGACACCGAATTTGCATATGAACCTCCAACGATAATTATATAGATATGACTAAATTTTACACCCAAACTGGTGATGATGGTTACACAGGCTTGCTTGGTAAAGGAAGAACTCGCAAGTATGACCGAAGAATTGAAGCAATTGGTGCCTTGGATGAAGCAAATGCTGCGATTGGCTTAGCCCGTTCATTCGGCCTTCTTTCACAGACCTCTTCAACTCTATTAACTGTTCAAAGAGATCTTTATCACATGATGGCAGAAATCGCTGCTCAACCAGAGAATGTATTAGAATTCCGAACAATCACCAGTGAGCGTGTTAATTGGTTGGAAAATAGAATTGAAGAAATTAATAAACAGATAACCGTCCCTAACGAATTTATTGTCCCAGGAGATTCCAAAGGTGGTGCAGCCATCGATCTGTCTCGGACGATTATTCGCCGTGCAGAACGCCATGTCGCTTATTTATTACATCAGAAAAAGATCGAAAATCGAGAGTTACTGCGGTATATCAACCGTCTATCATCTTTATGTTTTGCACTCGAGTTATTAGAAATCCATGCTTCTGGGTGCACCAGCCCAACCATTGCAAAAGAATAAACCGCGGATACGGATTTTAAAATTAAGGGAGAGCTTACGAAAAGCAACGCTCTCCCTTTCTGAGTCATTAAAATCTAACCACCAGCTGCCAGAGCTGAGTCGATTGCTGCGGTTATTTCATCATACGTAGGGATATAAGTCGGAAACTGATTCGTTCCATTAATCAAGATTGAGGGGGTTCTGCTGACTTCTAGAGACTTTCCTAACTGGTAATCTGCATTTATTTCTTCAGAATATTTATTTGCACTGAAGCAGTCATTAAAAGCTGTCATATCCAATCCAAGTGATTCTGCAAAGGCTTGTAACCGTTTATCATTCAACGATCCACCATTTTCAGCCACACCTTGATTCACAAACAGTATGTCGTGATAATCCCAGAATCTATCCTGTTCCAATGCGCACATGCTGGCATTGGCTGCCTGGTGAGATTCTTTCGTCACAGATTGTGAATCTAAAAAGGGGAATTGTCTATAGGTGTAATATACAAGTCCATCAGTGATATAGCTGCTGGTGAGTAGTTGTCTCTCAACTAAAGAAGTATATCCCTTACATGCCGGGCATTGGAAATCTTCATATACTTCAATTTTTACCTTGGCATTCGGATTGCCAATCGCTTTC
Organism: uncultured Chloroflexia bacterium; assembly: GCA_963777935.1. Classification (GTDB taxonomy): domain Bacteria; phylum Chloroflexota; class Anaerolineae; order Anaerolineales; family UBA4823; genus FEB-25. The sequence continues at coordinate 537,774 of CAVZSL010000002.1, read as the reverse complement.
CCATCAACCATTTGATAAGGTACAGGGGTTATCTGATTGAAAGCTCCTGTAGGTTTTAGAGCATTATAGATTTGTGGTGAGATTAACACGATTACGAGGACAACAATAAAACCACCCACCCATAAAAATGTATTCATCCGTTGCTGTCGTTTTTTCTTTAAACGCTGAGTCTTTATCGCTTCACGCTTACTGGTTGTCATACATCTAACTCCTGATGAAAATATATCAAGCCTGAATTTTCCCACGAGATTTCATCTTTGTCTAGTCCCAATGATAGTCAGAAGGTTTTTGAGTGTTCATCGAGCCATTGACGCAAATATCCAAAAACCTCTTCTTTTTCAGGCTCATTATGAATTTCATGATACAAACCAGACCATATTTTCAAGGTAACATCACCCTTAATCTTGCTTGAAAATTCACGACTACCTTCAGCATACCCTAGAATATCCTTCTCCCCATGCATGATAAGCACAGGTAGTGTCCATTCACTGGCGTGTTTTTCCATCCAGGATATTGCCTCAAGTGTGCTTTTCCCCCATCCAACAGACACCTTATTATGAACTAATGGATCTTTTATATAGCGTTCCACCACATCGAGGTCCCTGGATATCGTTGAAGGGATCAATCCAGATTGAATGGTCATTGTAGGAACAATTGATCCAAGCACTTTTGACAGGAGTACTTTTCCCTTTTGCTCTTGAAGGGAAGTCTTATTGCTTAATGCGCTTATTACTATTCCGGTTAATTTAGGGTTTGTTCGTAATACATAATAATTCACGATCAGTGCGCCTAGGCTATGTCCATAAAGGAAACAGGGTAATTCAGGAAATCTTTCATTAGCTTCTTTCACTAATAGGTCAGTATCTTTTAGATAATCAGCAAATGACGATACATGTCCCCGATTACCTCTTGATTTACCATGTCCACGTAAATCATACGAGACGACAGAATATCCAGCTTGATTCAGTAGAGATGCCCAATGTTCATATCGCCCACTATGCTCTCCCAATCCGTGTACCAAACAAATCATCCCTTTTCGTTCATCGGCTACTTGCCAAACTTGATAATATAAATTTAAACCATCAAAAGACTTCTTTTCAAATTCTATTCGTGACACAGTTACCCTCATTATTATAAATTTATCTGATATACACGGTAAGATTCACCGGTGGATTTAAAACCAGCCTTCGCATACAAACCCAGTGAGGCGATATTACTTTGTTGGGTATTCACTGATATATTCGTAGCACCTTGCTGTTTGAAATGTCTTATAACATCATGAACAAGTGAATAACCAATACCTTGCCCCTGCATATTATCTTTTACTGCTAGGCGTGCTAAGTGCCCTCCCATTCCACTGGACGTGCTATATTGATATCCAACAATCTCATCGCTCACTTCAGCAATGGTTGCAAACGATGATAATTGGTAGGCAAGTTCCATCTCTTCTATGGAATTTCTCCATTCCAACTTAAAAGCAGAGCTATCGATCCCCAGAACAAACGGGAAATCCTCAGGCATCATTGAACGGATTTGTATCGATTTGAGATAGGGCTCCTGAATAACAGTATTTTTTTCAAACATTAAAACAATAACATTATCTGTATGCATAAACCTACTATTCTCAAGGATGTCAGTAAACCAATTTTGCATTGATAAAGCAGCTACCTGGATCTTTCCTTTCCGTGATAGCTCATCACAGGCTGCATCCCATAGCACTCTCCATACTTTATATACTTTATTATTCGAGCGAACAGCAAACAATCTGATCCAGGTGATTTCCGGTATATCTTGAGGACATGCTAAGGTTGCCATGAAACCCTCACTATTTTCAATGGCCAGATATGGTTGTCTTCCAATCCATTCCAATGGTGACCTCCAATCCAGGTGTTGGTGCACGTATGTACCAAAATGGATTAGATTAGCTACACGAGATCGGTCAGAATTTATTACTGTCCGAATATTGAATTCGTTCTCGCCCGTCACCATATACTTATTTTATTGAACGTGAAGGAGGATTTTTCCTTGAGACCACAAATCTTCAAGTTTATAGTAATTTCGTTTTTCAGGTGAAAACAGGTGTATGATGATGTCACCAGCATCTATTAATACCCAGCCATCTCTGGGTGCCCCCTCATTATTTACAGACAAGTGATAGTTCTGATGAATTAATTCAATTACTGACTTCGCTAATCCATTTAACATCCGCTCACTTGTTCCTGAACAGATGATAAAATAATCTGCAAAGATCGCTAGGTTTTTGATATCAATAAGAGTCAGGTTCTCAGCTTTTTTCTCCTCTAAATGGTTAACAATCTCACGGGCTATTTCTATCGTTTCCAGGTTCCACCTCCGAGTATGGTTATTATTAGCTACATAATGATGCTGTAAATATTCTTGTGTAAACTGCGCCAGTAGGCTGCAAGTCACTTTTATATAAATGCACTTTCTCAATACAAATAGCACCCAAAAATCCAACTCGATTTTTTTCAAGGGTTTGTGAAATTAATTTTACGTCCTGCATAGACACATTCCGAGACACTCTACCGATTGTTAGATGGGGTGAAAATGCCCTTTCCTCTCTCGCATATCCTAATCTGGCAGTAGCGGTCTCGATCCCAATCTGTATCGAAATCAATTCTTGTGGGGCTTCAACTCCAACCCAAATTATCCGGGGTTGGCGATTACTCGGAAATGCACCTGATCCACCAACACTAATTTCAAATTGATGGTGGCTCGTTACTTCTGTCTGGATCATATCAGTAAGAATGTTAAAGTTCGATGTGGATACTTCTCCGAGGAACTTCAAAGTAAGATGTATATTAGTAACTGGTACCCATCGGATTGGAATTTTATTCAATAATGCTTTGTAGCTATCCAATACCTCATTCAATCGCTGCTGGATTTCAGTAGAGAGATCTATTGCGATGAATGCCCGAATGATTGACATAGTCATATCATCAAAGTCATGATTTGATATTCTGAAATAACTTTCTATGATATATATTCGGTAAATGAATGATCATTTCAGCTTAGCTTGATACCAATAATAAATTATATACAATAAATTATCTTATCTCTTCCTATCTTGAAAAGAATAAATTACTCAATAAACCATAGCATAAGACCTGGAAGATTGCAAGGGTGATTTAGATTTTACGAGCACTACAATGAGAATTAAACTTGATCCTCATTATCTGGATACATTTTTAGGAATTTTTTGTAATCTTCAGGAGTATCGATATCGAATAATTGATTCGAGTCTTCTAAAATTACCGTTTGAACCGGGAAATGTGAAAATAAAGTCCTACCTCCCACATCACCTTTAAGCATGAATAGGTCTGAGAAAGTATTTTTGTCAAATAAAACCGGATTGCCTCGTTTCCCATTTATTTGCGGAGCAACAATTGGACTTAATGACGCCTGATGGATTTCAACAAGCTTTTTTATAAGGGTATCAGATATTTGTGGTTGATCTGCCTGTACAAAGACAACACCACCTACTTCTTTTGGCAATGCAGTCATCCCTATTCGGATCGACGAACTTACCCCGCTCATCCACTCATCATTATTGACTATGCGCACAGGCAGATCTGATATCACGCTTTCTACATCCTGTCCAGATGCTCCAACAACGACCACGATTGGATCAAGACCTGCTTTAATGGCTGTGAAAAGTACATGCCTGATGATTGGCTGGCCTTTCCACAATAATAGCTGTTTCGGTTCACCAAAGCGACTGGACCCTCCAGCAGCTAACACGATACCCGCAATTTGCTCAACGACTGCGTGAATTACAGCTTGATTTCCTGTTGAGCTATAAATTGCTTGTGGATCGCTGATATTCCCTTTTGAGAGTGAGGCAATAACAATGGAATGATAGTTTGATTTTAGATGGTCAGATATTACTCGCCCTTGAAATTGAACTGCTTCAGTATCTGCTTGGTTAAGTAATAACACTTTACGCGCTGTGGGAGGCATATTTTTCAATCCTCCATTTTTACTTCGTAAAACAGTAACCACCGCCTCAAGCGTAATCTCATCTCCAAGGTTTATGCCAGAAAGATTAGAAAAAATCTCTGGTCGATGAACCCAATCCTTTGTTAAAGGTTTCCCCAATCCCAATAATCCCGCAACTACGACAATTTGCTGGGAAAATTCTGGGATTGCCGGCTCGTGCTCGCCTGGAGCTTTTAATGGGCAAGACCCTGATCCATCTGCTTCTATTAGTAATGGCAGCTGGTTATCTACAGATAAACAATACAGTTTCTCCAAAATCTTCGGTGATAATCCAGATAACCGATTATTTACCTCCCCTCCAATAAGTAGTGTAATTCCATTCGGTAGGTTTTTTTCAAATTTCGTCAGGTCAGATTGGGTATTTATCCGTAATACTTGATCAGCCAACCCAGCCTGCCATATACCAAGATGGGTGGTAGTTGTTACTAACACGCTTTTATTGGGAGTATCAGGTGTCTCGCTGGTGGATAATTCCCTGGCTGCTCTAAATAAAGAGGTTGTCTTTCCCCCAGCGCCCACAAAAGCCATGACCGAATTTTGCGAAAAACGCAGTGCTTCAATCAGTTGCACACAATCCAACCATTTCTTCAATTACCGGTAGGTAAACAAAAAGAAATCATTCTGACTATGAATCTACTTCCACAAATGAGGACGCAACTCGGGTTTTGAAAGTATGGCTTCAAGAACTCCCCCTCCAACCGCGAGTGCTTTGTCGGATACATGATTGCTAAGCTCAGGATCATTCCGTGGATCCATATCCCCAATTTTCATTCCCTTCCGAACTTCTACTTCCGGATGAATCAATCCACGCAAGATTCCAGAGAAGGGTGCAATAACTGGTTGATGATCGATTTCAGCTACCACTTCACCCTGTTGTATAAAATCCCCAATTCCTTTTTTCGGAATTACATATCCATCCATTGGTGAATACAATACTCTCTCAGATTGAATGTTACCAATGGATTCTGGAACGCCACTATCAGCTTGCGGAGCACCTTCCCAAAAAACCCTACCCAATCTTGGACCCCGCTGGGTTTCAATTGCGGCATGGCAATTTGTGCCACCGATAAATCCAGGACCTAATCCAATATAGAGTTTGGCAGTATGTCTTAGCGCTTCTGGGGGAGCTTTTAACATTCGTGCGTCGACAATTACTGTGGGGTGAACTGTCTGGATGGATTTTCCATCTGGGTCTACCATCACTGGGATCCTGCCTTTAGAAATCAATTGTAAAACCCTGAGCGGGTCATCAATATCGTTCACTCGTTTTGCCACGATTCCTTCCAGCGTTACTTCTCCAGTAAAAATTGCTTCACTGAAACTGGCTAATCTCCTGACTGTCAAAGGTTGTTGTAACTCAGTAATGACAATATGAAAGCCAGCTCGATGCAAACGGTATGCAACTCCGCTGGCTAAATCTCCACCACCTCGAATTAGGACGATCATAATTTTCCAAGTCCTCTTAAAACACGCTCTGGTGTTAATGGAAATTCATAAAACCAAACCCCTGTCGCCTGTCGCACCGCAGCGATTACGGCTGGAGCAAGTGGTAGGAATGGCATCTCCGCCATGCCACGCGCTCCGTATGGCCCAATCGGATCTGCATATTCTAGAATGACCGATTTCACGCTGTCAGGTACATCCTGTACGGTTGGAATAAGGTATGTTGATAAATATGGGGTTAATACAAAACCGCCTCTTTGGATAAAATTCTCCAGGATGGCATATCCAGTCGCTTGTACCACACCCCCTTCGATCTGCCCCTGAACGAGAATCGGATTTACGGCTTTACCCACATCATTTGTGGATATTACTTCTAGTATCCTTATCTGCCCTGTTTCAGAGTCAACTTCAACTGTTACCCCTTGGGCAACATATCCATATGCGAAATTTGGCTCAGATTTCCCTGTTTGTGAATCATAGGGTGTTGTCCGAGGTGGTTTATATTGATATGTTGAGATAGCAGGATGCTCCTCCGCTACCCATTTCTCTAACGCGTTCAAACATGCACCTTTAATTGAATTTCCAGCCATGAAGGTCATTCTTGATGCAGAAGCGCTGCCAGAATCATCGGTAAAGGCAGTATCAGATGCGATCAGGTGGATTTTGTTTATTGGAACTCCCAATGTCTCAGCTGCCATCTGAATCATGACGGTGTGGGCACCTTGCCCAACATCTGCGCCGGCATGGCGGACGACGACTCGTTCAATATCAACATCCCCATGGATCTCCACTGTCGCGATGGATTGCTCTGGGGCACCAAATGAAAACCCAACATTTTTATATGCACATGCAAACCCTGTGCCCCGTAATAAATGAGTTTTATCTGAAGCCTGATGAGCTATTTCTGATTTGCTTAATTCTTTTCCACATTTTTCCACTACTTTATCGATGGTGACACCTTTTGGTAGTGGCGTGCCTACTGAAAGAAGTGCACCTTCAGTTAAAACATTGCGACGCCGAATTTCAATCGCATCCATCTTGAGCTTTTCAGCCAATCGATTCATCTGAGTTTCTGCTTCAAATGCTCCTTGTGGACCACCAAATCCTCTAAATGCTCCATTAGGTAAATTATTAGTATAAACTGCATATGAATCGACCTTTACATTGGGTATTTCATATGGTCCAGTACACATTAAAGTAGCATTACCCAACACCTTGGTAGATGTGTATGCGTAAGCACCACCATCAGCAGTAACCTCCACCTCAGCTGCAAGGATTTTTCCATCTTTTTTGGCTGCCCATCGGGTTTTTAAAATGTATGGATGCCGTTTATGGTGTCCGATGATCGATTCTTCCCGACTCCATATAATCTTAACAGGGCGATCGATACCCCTTTGATGTAATCTCCAGGTCGCCAGTGCCAGCACAATCTGTATCGACATATCTTCACGCCCACCAAAAGCTCCACCAATAGCTGGGTAAATCACACGTACTTGCTCTACTGGAATATTCAGTGCATGAGCGATTTGTCCCTGATCTTCATGCGTCCATTGTCCGGCAACCTGTACAGTAATGCGACCTTGATCATCGATATACGATATCCCTGCTTCTGGCTGGAGATATGCGTGTTCCTGGCTAGGAGTATGATATTCCCCTTCGACAATTACATCTGCTTCAGCAAATGCTTTTTCTACATCACCTTTACGAATACGGTAATGGCAGAAAACATTCGAACCATGATCCGGATGGAGCAATGTTGCCCCATCCCTCATTGCATCTACCATGTCTGTGACTACAGGCAATTCTTCATAATCAACTTTTATTAAATCGCGACCTTTCGTGGCGATTTCTTCCGTATCCGCTATTATGATTGCTACCTGATCGCCGATGAATCTCACCCGATCTGTGTAAGGTTTGCTGGAACCTGGACCACACAAAACAGGTTGGTCATTGTATATCAACCCATATTCATTCACAGGCACATCTTTCGCGGTGTATGTGGCTACGACACCAGGTAAAGCATCAGCCAGGGAAGTATCGATGGACCGTACGATTGCATGTGGCTTTCCAGAAAATAGTATCTTCATATATGCCTGGTCAGGCATATTAATATCACCCGGGTACAGCGTTTCACCGGTGACCTTGCCTCGCGCATCAACTCTATGGACCGATTTACCAATGACAGTCATTTTATACTCCGCGAAGATAACATCATTTTTCAGTTCTTATCATAAATATTATACACTGCGTTCAACTACACTATAAAATAAATACAATCTATCAAATTATGTCATAAGAAAAACATAAATTATTCAATAAGACCGAGCACAATCTAATCCGTAGGTTGAGGAGAGATTTGCTTGAAGAATGGATCATACTCTTGCTCCAGCTGCTGGCGGAATTGCTGAGTATATAAACGATAATAATGCCCGCGTGCACGTAGTAATTCCGCATGTGTACCCATTTCAGAAATTCGCCCATCTTCAACGACAATAATCCTGTTCGTCCGTTTTATGGTCGATAAGCGATGAGCAATAATGACGCTCGTACGACCTTTCATTAAGTTTTCCATTCCACGCTGAATGAGGGCTTCAGTGAGTGTATCGACTGAGCTGGTAGCTTCATCCATGATAAAAATATCAGGTTCTGCAAGAATTGCCCTGGCAATACTGATTAATTGCTTTTGCCCAACAGAGAGAAGATTACCACCTTCACCAACGTCTTGATCATATCTTTTTTCGAAGTTAATTATGAAATCATGAGCTCCAGATAACTTTGAAGCTTTCTCAACATCATCATCTGAAGCATTCAAGCAACCATAACGAATATTCTCCCTTACAGTGCCGGAGAATAGGTGAGGAGTTTGTAGAACGATTCCCACACGTGATTGAATGCTATGTAATGTGAATTCAGTATAATCAACCCCATTGATATAGATTTTGCCACGTTTAGGTTCGTAAAAACGGCATAACAGGTTGACGATTGTGCTTTTTCCTCCACCGGTCGGACCAACCAAGGCGATCATTTCACCAGGTTCTACCTTCAATGAGAAATCTGTTAAAACAGGGTTACCGTCCTCATAGGTAAAATCTACATGATCAAATTCAATTTTTCCTTTGATTGTTCCCGGGTCAATCGCCCCTGGACGATCAAAGACCTCTGGGGATGAATCGAGCAAAGTGAATATGCGCTCAGCAGAGGCAATTGAGTGTTGCATTTCTGCGTAGACTCGAGCTAAATCTTGAATGGGCCACATCATAAAAGTCAGGTAACTTACAAACGCCTGGATACCGCCGATCGTCATGATTCCAAGATTGGCTTGTAATCCTCCATACCAAACAATGAAACCCAGGGCAATGGCAGATATGATTTGCACAGTTGGAAGGAATAAAGCCGATAACCAGGCCGCATGGTAACTCGCTACATACATTTCGTTGGTGAGCGGCTTAAACTCTTTTAGATTTTCTGCTTCTCTCCCCAACGCTTTTACAACTCGAACACCACTAATATTTTCATTATATGACCCAGTTATCTTGGAATTCGCTTTACGGGATTTACGAAACTCAACCAATATCCGTTTCCTGAATTGAATTGCAATAATAAGTAGGACGGGTATAGTTAGCATGACGATTAATGCCAGTTTCCAGTTGATGATCAGCATAAATATCATCGAGGTGGTGATATTCATTACTGCCCAGGTGGTATCAACCAATCCCCATGTGACCAGCTCAGATACTCGTCCCGAGTCAGAGGTAACTCTTGCCATCAGTCTCCCGACTGAAGTCTGACTATAAAAAGCTAATGATAGCTCCTGTAAATGATTGAACATGGATTTACGTAAATCATATTGGATTCGCTCCCCCAATACTCCAGCCAGGAAAATAAAAGTAAACACACAAGCAGCCTGAATCAATATTAAAATCCCATACAGGCTTAGGATTTGGATCAATGCTTGATGATTTTGAGCGATGATCGCTTGATCAATAATTCCCTTATTAAGATAGGTGAAAATGGCATCAAGAATGGATGTAAATGCAATCATCACCCAAAAGCCAATTACCCAGCGCCGGTGGGGTTGAGTGAGACTTAAAATACGGCGAAGCGTTTTCCCAGTGACTTGACTGGTATATTCCTCTTCTTCCAGCTCAATATCTGCCACTTTTTACTCTTTCATCAAGCCCTGTGAAATTTCCAATTCCAGCTCTTCATCAATTCGAGTCTGGAGATCATAAATTTTCCGATACATACCATCTTGAGCAATTAACTCAGCATGAGTTCCTTGTTGGATAATCCTCCCTTTATCCAATACCAGGATTAAATCCGCATTCATCACGCTTTGGATGCGGTGTGCAATGATGAATGTCGTTCGCTTCGGTGTAAGTCCCATTAACGACTCACGAATGGATGCCTCAGTCTCGGTGTCCACTGATGAAGTCGAATCATCCAGAATTAGTAGTTGCGAATCTTTCAATAAAGTCCGTGCAATCGTAACGCGCTGTTTTTGACCTCCTGATAGGGTCACCCCCTTTTCACCCACCAGAGTATTGTATTCATCAGGGAATGAGACAATCACATCATGAACAGCCGCTGATGAAGCAGCATTTTCCACTTTACTCTGCGGAATATCGCGACCCAAACCATAGGCAATATTTTCCCGAATAGAGCGTGAAAATAAAAATGGCTCCTGCTCAACAATCCCCATTTGACTGCGTAGAAATTCCTTGGGATAGTCTTTAAGCTCGATACCATCCAGTTTTATACTCCCGCTGGTATAGTCATAGAAACGCGGTAGTAAATTCACCAGCGTTGTTTTTCCGGATCCAGTTGACCCCAATAGCGCCACTGCCTGGCCTGATTTACATGAAAAACTAATGTCCTCAAGAACTGGTGGATTACCTTTATAGGCAAAACCTACCTTATCAAATATAAGTTCTCCTTGTAAAGGTTTAGTAGGTGAATACTTGCCTTCTGTTAATGGTTCTTGTTTTTGTTTTATGATTTCCATAACGCGACCATAAGAAACCAATCCCGTTGATGTTTGAACTATCAGACGCCCTAGGTTCCGCATAGGCCAAATTAACCATCCCACTAATCCTGCATATGCCATATATGTACCGACCGTAATTTCTCCATTTATTGCCATGGTTGCTGCCACGTAATATCCTATGATCAATTGAAAACTACACGCGATATCCGAGACAGGCCAGAAAAAAGAGTGCATTATCAGTAGTTTTCGACCACGAATAAATTTTTCCCAATTCTCAAAGTTAAATTTGGTGATCTCATAATCCTGTCTCGCAAATGCCTTGACTACACGAACACCAGCAAGATTTTCTTGTAGGGTAGTTGATAGAATAGCTTCCTGCTCTTGATAGGATTCATAAGCTTTCGTGACTCGTTTAAAAAACCATATAGAGGTGAGAATGATTATTGGCACGATAATGATGGAAATAAGCGCAAGTTTGATATCTAAATTCGCAATTGCCAGGAAATTTATTACAAACAACAAAACAATTCTTCCTACTGCGATGGCTTGTTCGTTGTAAAACCGGCGTAATGCGTCAACATCTGATGTACAACGCTCAATCAGCTCACCTGTAGGGGTTTTATCGTGATAGGAGAAATCTAATCGTTGAATATGATCGAACAAATAATTTCTCAGACGGCGTGTGATGCCTTCCGCGGTATATGCAGCCAACCGACCCGAAAAATAACTAAAACTACCTTCAATAGTAGCTAAAAGTACAAAACCAAATGCCACGATAATCAGGGTGCGATTCAGATTTCCACCTAAACTATAGTTCCCTTGATCTAGAACTTCATCAACAAAATAGCGAAGTAAAAGGAACGTCGCAGTTTTTGCCAGGGCAGCAACTGCGAGGCTGGCCGTGGCAGTTATATAGTGCCATCGGTAACCAGTCATCATTCGCCACAAACCTACCATCCGGTTTTGTGTGAATGCCTGGCTAAAATCATACTCATGCGGGGAAGATGCGGTCATAGAAGTATATCTATTACATATCTATTACACGGATAGAACATTAGTTTACTTGATTCATCACAAAAAATCACAGGATATGAAAAAATCAGAGTTCTACGTAACCTTTTGAACTAATCTCACGCCAAGTAAAATGATCGCCCCACCGATCAATGTGACGGGAAGTAAATATTCTCCCAAAACTAGCCATGCGACGATTACCGCCACGAGGGGTTCGATATACAGGAATGCCCCAACCTGGGAGGCTGGTAGCGCTTTCAACCCATCATACCAGGCAATATATGCCAAACCTGAGCAAAATATACCCAGAAAACCAATTCCCACCAGACTCGTCCAGGTCATATTACCTATATCGCGGAAATTATCATTGGCGATGAAAAGTACTGACGTGAACAACCATCCAAAAGCCATAACATAAAACATCATCGGAGTTGCCTGATTTTTTTCTAGACCACGTCTGGATATGATTGAAAATACTGCCCAGTTTATGGCGCTGATCATGATTAAAATATCTCCAGATTCACCAAAAATGCCCCCAAGTAGCCCACTAAAATTACCTTTTCCAACCACCAAAATTACACCAATTGTTGCCAGTAGGATCCCGGTAATTTGTAATTTATCAAATTTCTCCCGTAAAAAAACAAAACCTAGAATTGCCATAAATACAGGCGTCGTTGCAACAATCCAGGCAGTAGTGGATGCTTGAGAGGTCACCAACCCGGTTGATTGTAACCATTGATGAAAAGTAATACCCAAAAATCCTAAGACTGCAAAATAGATCCACTCCCTCCCCTTAGGGACAATAAACTGCTTTCGAAGAACTGTAGCTATCCCAAGAATGATCACCCCGATAGCAAATCTTAACCAAACAACTGTAACTGGTTCAAGATCTCTGAGTGCTAATTTGGTCGCAATAAAGGACATTCCCCAAACAATCACCGCAATGGTGACCTCAATGTAAGCTGTTATTCTCTTTCTATCCATGGAATATGGATTATACCGCTTCATACCTAAGGAAGCCAAATTATGCTTGATACATATCAATGATTTATCCGAATGATGGGTCTTGACCCAAAACCCTGCTGCCATTACACTATCTCTATAGTATTCAATTACGAAATAAAAATAAAACGAGGCATTTATGTTTGATCTCCCAAATTCTGAAATTCTTTCAACCGCACTAGAACACAATTTTTGGACCTGGTCTGCTCAAGCTAAAGTAAATCCAATTCCTATTACTCATGCTAAGGGCGTTTATTTTTGGGATGTGAATGGAAAACGTTATCTGGATTTTAATTCAATGACCATGTGTGTGAATATTGGTCACGGAGATGAACGAGTCATCAAAGCAATCATTGAACAAGCCAAAACTTTACCCTATGCTGCTCCAGAGATGGCAACGAAACCTCGAGCGGTGCTGGGTAAATTATTATCCGAAATAACTCCGGGAAACCTGGATTATTTCTTGTTCACCTTGGGAGGCGCGGATGCTAATGAGAATGCGATTAAGTTGGCTCGTGGGTATACAGGGAAACATAAAATCCTTACCCGCTATCGTTCATACCATGGTGCGTCTGCTGGTGCCATGGCATTGACCGGCGACCCTCGACGAATACCTTGGGAACCAAACCTCATGTCTGGTGTCGTGCATTTCCTTGATCCATATCGCTATCGATCGACGTTTCATCGTAAAAATCCAGATATCTCCGAAGCTGATTTCACCCAGGATTATGTTAATCATCTCGAGGAAATTATCCATTATGAAGGTCCTGAAACAATCGCAGCTATTTTGCTAGAACCTGTCACCGGTACGAATGGGATTATCGTTCCTCCTGAAGGTTATTTACAAGGGGTAAGATATCTTTGCGATAAATACCATGTCCTGCTTATCGCAGACGAAGTGATGAGTGGATTCGGTCGCACTGGTAAATGGTTCGCTGTTGATAACTGGAAAGTCGTCCCAGATTTAATGACCATGGCGAAGGGTCTTACATCTGCTTATGCGCCACTAGGTGCAGTGGCAATGAAACCTGAGATTGCTGCTGCATTCAATGATGTTGTCTACCAGGGAGGGCTCACCTACACAGCCCATCCAATCTCCTTGGCTGCTGCTATTGCAAATATTCGTGTGATGCAAGAGGACCATATTGTGGAACACACCCAAGCAATGGGTCCTATCCTTTATCGAATGCTGAATGATCTTGGGGAGCAGCACCCATCGATCGGTGAAGTACGCTCAATCGGTCTCTTTGGGATAATTGAGCTGGTTCGAAATCGCAAGTCTAAGGAACCGCTCACTCCCTGGAATAGCAGTAGTCCAGAAATGAAAGCATTGCGAAAAGAATTACTCGATAAAGGTCTATTCGTTTACACACACTGGCATACTATCCTTATTATCCCACCCTTGATTATTACCGAAGAACAGCTCGCCGAAGGATTTGCTATTTTAGATAAAGCATTATCAACCATTGATGAATCAATAAAAGCAGAGTGATTATGCCGAATATTTTCCTAATCCAATATCCCTATAGGATGGTAACAAATGTTTCTAAGTCTTATGCATGCAACCTGATCTTAAGGAGGACTTGGCTTTTATCTTCTTGATATCCCAGGTAGCCTCTCTTATGTTGCTCTGATCAATGCCAATAATTATTCAAGTGCCCTTTGATTCAATAAACATACACAATACCTCTTTACTTTAGATTAGTTCAGGATGAAAAAGACACGCGTTAACGTTTACGGATTCCCGGAAGAATTTCTAAGCAAAATGGCTGTGCTATTAAACAATGAATTCGACGAATTCCTCACCAGCCTTAATCAACTTCCCAGTATAGGAATAAGAGTCAATACCCTTAAAATTACTCCACAAGCACTCTCACAGATCATCCCTTATAAATTAGAACAAACTCCATGGTGCTCATCTGGCTTTATTGTCAATGAGTTGAATACAGCGCCTGAAAATACTCTACCAGGAAAACACATATATCACCTCGCTGGGCTCTACTATATGCAAGAACCTTCCGCAATGGCTGCAGGAGACATCCTGTCACCACAACCAGGAGAAAAAGTTTTAGATCTGGCTGCAGCGCCAGGCGGAAAGTCTACGCACCTGGCAGCTTTAATGAAAAATACCGGTTTATTAGTAGCCAACGAAATTCACCCAAGACGGGTGTGGGATTTGGCAGAAAATCTCGAACGATGCGGTGTAACGAATACAGTTGTTATGAATGAGACACCGCAGCGATTAGCTGAACACTTTGAAGAATTCTTTGATCGTGTGATGCTGGACGCTCCATGTTCAGGTGAGGGCATGTTCCGGAAAAGCATGACCGCTCGTAAAGAATGGAAGCCAGAATCTCCTCAAAGCTGTTCCATTCGTCAGTTTGCGATTTTAGAATGCGCTGCTCGAATGGTTAAGCCTGGGGGACGCATTGCGTATACAACGTGTACATTTTCTCCCGAAGAGAATGAAGGCGTCATCGCCAGATTCCTGGAAAATCATCCGGAATTTGATCTGCTGATAATTGATCAGAAGCCAGGATTATTTCCAGCCAAACCAGAATGGCTGGGCCTTCCAAGGAACCATAAGATTAGGTCTGCTGTCCGCATATGGCCTCACCAATCTCAAGGGGAAGGTCACTTTATTGCATTATTGCTTAAAAATACCTCAACTCAGAAAATCAGCCAAAATAAAAGAGTAAATCATCATTTCAGTAAGAAGACCAATGGTCCATGGGAACCAATGACTTCAAAAGCACTGCTTGATGATTTTGTATTCTCGAATCTGAACATATCTTTTGAAGACAGACGATTATATCTATGTGGTTCGTATATATATTATTTACCTGAAAATTATCCCAACATTCAGGGACTAAAAATAATCCATCCTGGATGGTGGCTTGGCTCGGTTCATAAAAATCATTTTTTACCTTCCCATGCCTTGGCAATGGGAATCAAGGATCACCAGGCTAAAAATCGCCTAGCTCTAAGATTAGGAGATGAACAAGCAATTAAATATCTTCGTGGAGAAAGTTTCTCCCATATCGGGGAAAATTCCTGGATACTTGTCACGCTCGATGGTTTTCCAATCGGCTGGGGAAAAAGGGTTCAAAATATAGTTAAAAATTTTTACCCCCATGGTCTCCGCGTTTTTTTATAAAAAGAATAATTTTTATTTCATTCTCTGACTGACTTTATCACGAAGTTAATTTTTTAGTATTAACTTGATTGTTGACTAATTCGAACTTTTTCACGTTGAAAAATGCGTTTAAGGACCGCTATGGACGAAGCATATGTAGAATCCATCCCGTAATATGAGAGGCTGCCGGCTCCAAGATTCTTGCCTTTACCCATCGGATTATCCGAAACATAATGAATTATTCCAATATCAAAAGGTACTTCGTATAAATTTATTATTTCATTGATTGGGTGTCTTTGAGGTCGATACATTTCATAGATTGCTGATAAGTACGGTCCGGATTCCATCTCGATATCTGTGTAGCCTTCACGATAAAACACGTCCATGTAATGTGGATTTTGGAGAAATGTACCAAGGACTGATACACATTTTTGGTTATCCAGCACCGTACCATACAATAAGTACGGTGAAACATTCGCTGCATTGAAACAATTTTGAAAGATAAAGGTGTTCTTTGAATGTTCATCATGGACAACATTGGGTATCACAATATCCCCAATCGTGCCATTTAGTGATGCAGATTTGCCCATGATATATATCCCTAATATCTGTTCCAAGTGCTCGGATACTTCTGATAATATGTTAAACGCAGCCATACCCAAGGGATAATCAATATTTAGGAGAATGGCATCGCTTTTTCTCAGAAATTCCAGGCCTTCTTCCTGAATGCGTGGATCAAGTGAGTCAGGGACAATGCAATTTAGTTGTATCAACTGCGTATCAATATCGAAGCTATGTTCGCTTGTAACGCGAATCATCCCATATTCGAGCTCTGCCTCTAGTTGTTTTTTTAAGAACTGTTGGCCTTTTTTGGTTTGTTGAAATTTCTTCAAGATGTAATAAAGAAAATTTTCCTGGCTAGAAATCACCTGTTGTGCTTGGATATTTTCCCACTCACCTTTAAGTGCCTGGTTATCAGTTTCGTTTAGATATTCAATTAGTTTATTTTTATGCTTTATCGCATATCCGGATAGGAGATTGACCATACTATGTGGATTACTGGAGATAAAATAAACCGGTCTACTCATGAGCTCTTTACAGACCTGAGCAATATTCTCCCACCAAATATTAGTCGCCCGGCGGTATTCGATCAAGGATCCATTAAGCAATTTAATTCTTAATCTTCGCGGCATCGTTGCAATGCGGTTTAAATTCCTCTTGAAATCCTTTCCCCATATAGACCTTAATCTTTCTAGATCATCGATTGGGATATTTAAATAAGACGCTAATTTGGTAAACTCCGCATCCTGGAGGGGTATTGATAAATCATCTAGCGATGAAAGATCATCACTTCTAACCATCAATGAATGGATTTTGTTCCATTCAATTTGGTAAGCAGTCAGGATGGGAATGACATCATCGATATCACTGACGCTTGCGATAAAACAAGCCAGCGTATCCTTTTCATTGAAGTAACAACGTCTCCGTCGTGCAACCGAAGAAACTGGTTCCCATCTTTCAATGTTTTTATATCCGGATCTAGCAAAAACTCCTGGGCTTTGTCCTAATACCACTAACTCTACTTGATGGATACATTGTGGTAGCCTGAGCAAGCAATATAAAAAAGCTGACATATCTGGAGCTGATCCGCGTGCATTCGGATGCAGCACAGACTTCATCCCTGCGTGGGCTTCTTCTAATGATCGAATTTGTACGTCAGATGAGGAACGCAACAGCGAATAATATGTGCGTTGGAACAACTCGATTTCTTCAGACTCAGTACTGGGGACTGTTCGCTCCATACTTGCAAATCACTTTTTCATAACATCAGGTGGAACATCAAACGGTCCATAACGAGATGGTCCTGCAGCTTTGAACATAACTGCATATATCAGCGAGAGTATTCCAAAACCGATTATCATGAAAATAAATGTAAAGAAGAATTGACCAACGATAAGATGTTGTGAAACAGTAAAGTGATTAAAATCCGCAATTATCTGATCAACTTCATGTATTTGAGAATAAGGGAGTGTGATTGGTTGGTTAAATGAATAAGATATGGGTAGAATTTTATTGGCTTGTAAAAATACGGTAGCGCCGAACCATGCCATGATTGGGATTAGGAGAATCAACGCACATCCGATTCCTCGCCAGATTGGATGAATTACCCATGGTCTTTCTTGTCGCTCTTTTCGATACTTTTGCGCTGAGAAACCCATTTTTCACCTCCGAATCTGTTCTATCTTTTGAGCTGCTTGTTCAATTGCTGCAATAATTGAATAATAGCCTGTACAGCGACATAAATTTCCACTGATTGCTTCTTTGATTTGTTGACGGTCCGGTTTCTCAATTTCATTGAGTAACATTACAGAAGACATGATAAACCCTGGTGTGCAATACCCGCATTGGACAGCACCTTTATCAATATACGCCTCTTGTACAGGATGTAATTCCCCATTATTCATTAACCCTTCAATAGTTACAATTTGAGCTCCATGTGCACGAACTGCTGGAACAAGGCAGCTCATCACAGCCATCCCGTCCAAAAATATTGTGCAGGCACCACATTCACCCTCCGCACAGCCTTCTTTTGTTCCAATTAATCCCGCCTCTTCCCTTAATAGGCGTAAAAGTGATTTGTTATAGCCTGAAGTGAATCTGTAACTCTTCCCATTTATCGTCGTCTCTATAGCTGGCTCGATATTTCCTAATTGATGATGAATGTTTTTCTTCAATTCAACAGGAGTGTTTGAATGATTCTTATAAGAATTTGAATTTTCACGAAGTAAAACCGGACGCTTCGGGTAATCCGACCGTTCTTCACGATTAGCCAGAGTACTTAATGCTCTTTTTACACACACTCGTACCATTTCATGACGATATTCCCGGGAGCTGCGAATATCATCAATTGGTCTTGCTGCTAATTTTGTTAGCTCTGCTGCCTGTTGAATAGTCTCCTCACTTAGAACCCTGCCACACAAATATTCTTCGGCGTCCTTGGCATGCACAACTATTGGCGCAATGGATCCCAAAGTGATTGCTGCCTCGGATATTCTGTCATTGTCGAATGTTAGAATTACCGCACAATTTACCAGGGATATTGCCTGTGCTTTTCGCAACCCTAATTTATAAAACGTTCCGCGTTGGTTGTTTTTCAGGGCGGGGAATTTTATATCTACCAACATTTCGTCAGGGCTCATATCAGTAACTCTGACTCCCTTGTAGAATTCTATGAGAGGAATTTCCCTGGAACCATGAATGGACTGTAATATAACAGTAGAATTTAATCCTAATAGTGGAGGAATCGTGTCATTTGCAGGCGATGCTGTTATGATGTTCCCAGCTACAGTGCCTCTATTTCTAATTTGGGGTGCACCGATTTCCCAACATGCTCTAGCCAACGGGAAAGCCTGCTCCACGATTAGTTTTGAGGTTGCACATGCACCATGTGTAACCAGAGGACCGATATGAATTACATCATTTTCATCCAACCTGATCTGGTTTAAACCCTTTATTCGAGTTATATCAATTAATGTATTTATACCTTTTCGTACACCCCGCTCCATTTCCAACATTAAATCTGTTGCACCTGCAACAATGCGGGCATTCGTATTTTGTTTCGCAAGGATTTCAAGAGCAGCATCAACTGACATTACGCTATAGTAATCTTGCCACATAAAATCTCCATTATTTACCACGCAGCATGATAATCTCAGCCATTATGCTTACTGCGATTTCTTCAGGTGTTTCCGCATGGATATTTAAGCCTATTGGGGTATGAATCTGCTTTAAGTTATCTGCTGTTATTCCTGCTTCCAATAGTTTTAGGGTCGTCATTGTCCAGCGTCTTTTTGAGCCAATAACACCAATATAACCTGCTTGTGAACTTATTAATGAAGGTAAACCTCGAACATCCACATCCATACCTCTGGTAGTTAGCACAATATATGTCCAGGGGGTGATAGTAAACTTCGTGGATAATTCTTCCAAAGGAATCGGCAAATAGATATCAGCTTCGGGTATTGATTCAGGGGTGCAGAAGCCAGGACGATCGTCACACACTGCTACAACAAAGCTCAGCCATTTTGCTAAGTGTGCAACCGCTTTCCCAACATGACCAACCCCAACGATTACCAAAACAGGTTTAGGGATGATAGGTTCCACATAAATCTCCAACTGACCACCGCATACACCTGGGTCACCACGTTCAGGATCACTCATATTATATTCTAACAACCGAGGCTTTTTATCTTGTATTGCCTTTAGAGCTTCCTCTATCACCCGGTTTTCGACTTCACCACCCCCAACTGTACCAATGATTTGACCATCTGGATACACCAGCATTTTACTGGTCTCATGCCGGGGTGTGGAGCCTCGGCTACGGACGATCATGCACAATGCACCGGTGGTGTTCGTTTTTTCTAATTCAACTAGAGCTTGAAATAAGGTCATATCATCATACAATCAACAAAAAATGATTTTCCCTGACAGGGATTTATTCCTCCAGCAAACCAAGTACAACTGGAAGTAATTGCTTCTTACGTGACACCACATCATCTGCCTGAAGAGACCCATCTTGAAGATGCGGGTATGGAAGATCATCTAAAATTGGTGGAGGATTTACCAATAACAAACGGCTGGAGTTTCTAACGATATCGGTTACCATGAGCATGGCAAAATCCAGTCCACGTTGTTCACGCAGTGTATTGAGTGCATTTTTTACTCGTTCATAGTTATCTGCAAGCTGAACTTGATTCGTCACTTCTGCCTGAGCTATAGCAAAATTGAATCCCCCCGCCTGATATATCTTCAAATCAGACGTGACAATATCTGCTGCATCCCGTGATTCTAAACCTGCTCCCGCTTGAATGATAGATTTTCCGTATGATTCAATCGATTCCCCTGCAAGTGGGCTTGGGGGTTTAAATGCCCATCTACTCAGGCGGTCGGCTGCAAGGCGATCACGCGATGTGGTTGTTGGCGAAGTCATTATAAGTGTATCCGATAATAGTCCAGCCAATAATATACCAGCCAATGCTGGCGGAGCGCTCAAACCAGAATCCTCTATCCTTTCGGATATCAATGTGCTGGTGCTTCCTACGATATCAACTGTGAATCGAATGGGGATATGGGTGGACTGATTGCCAAGTCGATGATGGTCTAAGATCTCGATTAATTCAGCCTCTTCGATGGAACCCATAGCCTGCCCTGGTTCGTTATGATCTACTAGAATCACTTTAATCCTGGGAGGATTAAGGACGTCCCTCTGCCGTGTAACGCCCAAATAATGCCCTTTTTCATCAACGACGAGGAATTCATTGTATTCTTCCCGCAGAATGCGATGGATCACATCTCGGATGCGTAAACTGGATTGAAACCGTGGTACTTTTTTATCACAAGCCTCTAAACAATTTTGGTTTAAAAGCTCTGATATTTGCATATCTTTACGTTCAGGAAATGGTCCGACCAGCCTACTTAAATACTGAAAAAGGCTGAAACCGGTTATTAATCCAACAGGCATACCGTCATCTGATACGACTGGCGCAACACCTCCAGTTCGGTTAGCAACCGCCCAGGCATCGCGCAATAGACTATCCAGGCCGATCGTATCTAAACGTTGAGTAACAGCTTCAAAACGGGGCGACGCATCGGTGAGCAAAATCGGTGGTTCAAGGCCAAGTCGTTTTAATATCCAGGTTGTTTGAGGATTTGTTGCCCCTGCACGTGCAGCAATGGTGTCCAGACCATCTCTCTCCTTCAATAACCAGGCATATCCCATTGCAGCAGCAATAGAATCCGTATCAGGATTGACGTGTCCTATGATATATATTCTATCGGTCATATTCTCATCCAATACATGCAACGATGTTCGAACAACAGCTTATTACCCAGCATCTTATAAGAATTATTTTTATCAATCGGATTTACTTTGTTTCAATCGTTTTTAATTGTTCCCATACTTTTTCAGGTGTAATAGGATTTTTATCAATATTAATCCCTGAACAATCAGTTATGAATAAGCTGGCGTCATAGACTGCATTCGCTACTGCCGGCGCAATTCCGTCCATGGGTATTTCTGCAACGGCTTTTACACCGAACGGATGTGTAGGTTCATATGTCTGAACGAAAATTGTTTTAAGTTCAGGCATCTCATGGGCTTGGAAGATGTGGTAATTCTTTAAGTCATGCTCACGGATGTTGCCTTTCATATCATATACCATTTCCTCACAGACCGCGTAACCAAGTGCTTGAGCCATCCCACCTTCAATTTGCCCGGACGCCGTGAGCGGATTGACAATAATCCCAGAATCGACCGCCGTAACCAACTTTTCCACCACGACTTGACCGGTTTCAATATCCAGCGTGATTTCTGCAAATTGGGCTGCAAATGGGGGTGGTGCTACCGGAGAAAAATAAGAAGCTACCGCCATAATTTGTTCTTGATCTGAATGATGCAAGCTATCCAATGCGATCTCTGCCATTGAGATCTTACGACCATCCGTTGCCATTGCACAGGATCCTGTTAAAACGATAGTTTGTGGATCTATAATCTGGCCTGTCGTATCTAGAATATTGAATATCCTGGCTGCTCTGAATTTTATCCTGTCAGCAACTTGTGTTGCTGCTCGCACCACAGCTGCTCCCGAAACATAAGTGGTACTGGATGCATACGCACCTTTATCAAATGGAGTGAAATCGGTATCGGATGAATAAACAATCACATCCTCAAGTGGCACCCCTAAAACTTCAGCTGCCATTTGGCCAAGGACGGTATCAGACCCAGTCCCTAAGTCAGTTGCACCAATTAACAAGTTAAATGAGCCATCATCATTCATCTTGATACTTGCTCCGCCCATATCCAAATATGGAATTGCCGTTCCCTGCATCACCAATGCACATCCGATTCCTCTTCGCAGGTAAGGTTTGCCAGGAATTATGTGCCATTCCTGGTTACCATATTTTTCTTCCCAACCAATGGCGGCTTTTCCCTGTTTTGCACATTCCTCTAAACCACAGGTTTGAATTATTTCTGGTCGTGGTTCCCTGCCTTCACTCCAGGCAGTACTGAATGGATGTAGTTCTCCTGCACGTATTGCATTTTTCAACCTGAATTCAATTGGTTCGAGATTCAACATACGGGTGATTTTTTCCATATGCCGATCGACCGGCCAATATCCTTGAGGTACGCCATAACCTCTGTATGCTCCTGCAGGTGAGTGGTTAGTATAAACAACATCTGCATAAAATCGAATATTCGGGGATTTTCGATATTTTCCATCACCCACATACATCGCCATGGATTTATGACCCGTGTTTCCTGTCACTGTAAGCGCATGACAGCCATAGGAGCCTGTATCAGTTAACACGGTCATCGAATTTGCAGTAATTGTTCCGTCATTCTTTACCCCGGTTTTCATATGAATGGTCATTGGGTGCCGCGATCGAGAAGCAATGAACTCTTCTTCACGTGTATATTCATAGATCACTGGTCGCCGGGTAGCAATTGTGAGATGGGCAGCCACATCTTCAATTAAGATTTCCTGTTTCCCCCCAAAACCACCGCCAATGCGAGGTTTAATCACCCGGATACGTTTTACCGATAAACCCAATACAGGTGCCAGGATCCTTCTGGCATGAAATGGAACCTGAGTGCTTGTGCGGATGACCAAACGGTCGTCCTCATCCCAGTATGTAATTACCACGTGAGGTTCAATGTGTGTTTGTTGCACCTTCGGCACGGCATAATCAGCTTCGAAGATCCTGTCAGCTTCCGCAAAACCTTTTTCCACATCTCCGATGTCAATCCTGATCTCAGCCGCTAAATTTTTTGTGGGATCTGATCCTCCAAAATTTACATATTCTTTTTCATCATGCAAAATAGGAGCTCCCGACTGCATTGCTTGTGCTGGGTCAAGTAAAACGGGTAAGAGCTCATAATCAACTTCGATTAGCTTTAAGGCCTCAACTGCGATCTCTTCCGTCTCCGCCGCAACAAATGCTACCCGATCACCCACAAAACGCACTTTTCTATCCAATGAAAATGTATCCAATGGACCAGGCATAGGATCAGACTGCCCCGCTGTAGAATATACAACCCGTGGGATGTCCTTCCAGGTTAAAACAGCCGCGACACCGGGTAATTCGCGGGCTTTCGTGGCATTAATACTTTTAATTCGGGCATGTGCATATGGACTACGTAAAACCTTTGCAACCAGAGTACCTTTTATATCTATATCAGCAGTAAATGCTGGTTTTCCTTGAGCTAGTTTATAAGCATCTACTTTAATTTCAGGTTTTCCAATTCGTTGAAAAGTATGACCTGTACCTATTGAGATCATCTCAGGCAAGGATTTGTTCGTCTCATTTCTTGAAATTTTTTCTTGACCGGAGGTATTCGAATTATTACCAGCTCGTTCATTACGGATCGTTTCAGCAGCCTGCATCACTGCTTGAACAGGTTTGATATATCCGGTGCATCGGCAAAGCACACCCGATAGCGCTTGTCTGATTTCATCTTCAGTTGGATTAGGATTTCGATCAAGCAAATATTTTGCTGCAAGAATTTGTGCCGGAGTGCAATATCCACATTGAATTGCACCATTCGCAATAAATTCCTGTTGGAGTGGATGTAAACCTTGGTTTTCTCGCCAACCTTGATCAGGATGTTCTCCCACTGACTCGATCGTTTGAATTTTATGTCCCTCGGCCTGAGCCACCAAAACCAAACAGGAATTAACAGGTTTATCATCCATCAACACAGTACAGGCACCACAATCTCCAGTTTCACATCCGTGTTTAACCCCAAAGTAGCCCAATCTTCGCAATAACATGAGGAGTGTTTCACCTGGAGATGTAGTAACCTCACGATGTGAATTATTAATAAGTAGATTTACTACCATCAGTGCTCCTAATATCTCTGTTTATTAAAAATAGATCCAATTAGCGCTGAAAATCCCATGAGTATTAATCCAATTACTGAAACCATTAAAACCTGGATCAGGAAGAGTAATCCGAGAAAACTGGTAAAGAAATCTGGAAGAGTCCAGGTTACTATTGCCCCATTGATGACATAATGAATAAAAATTGGAATGGAGAGGATGGACAAAGTGGTCAGAATGAATTTCATAGTTCTGAGGGCAGCTTGTCGAGCTTTAAGTCTATACGCCTTTGTTCCAAGTAATACCACGAACCAGGCAAATAACAAAGCGATGAATGTTGTCAATGCAGTTGAGTTAATCAAGTTTGTTGCATCTAAAACAGAGCTGAGTGAGTAGGTTTTATGATCAACGAATAGATACTTAATATTAAAAACAATTATATAAATCAATACTCCCATTAAAAACCAGGAGAAGTATGGTTTTGCGAACCAGGCCGCCAAATTTATTATAAAAAGCACGAAGATGATAGCAACAATACCACGGAAGAGCCTTTCGTTATTCAATCGAGATTCACGAGCTGCATCCATTCCTTCCTGGGTGGCAGTTACTACATCGTCACCCGAGAGAACTTGTACAGGTTCTCCAATTGCTGTCTCGTACACTGAAGCTAGCTTTCCCTGTTGTTTTGATAAAACACCGTTTATTTTATCTACCTGTTCAAGAGTAAGATCTAACATCTCAATCCGCGGTTTTCCTTGATTGGTGGCTGGAATATTCGTTCCAAGTAAAGCAGCAATCGTTGGTGCAACATCCACCATATTAACATCCCCATAATCTCCAGGGATTACACCATTTCCAACCATTACAAAGGGTTCCAGAAGCACGATTGGATCCTGCCCTCCATGACCTCCCTGATCTATCTGTCCATGGTCGCTGAGAACAAGCAGGGTGTCTTGTTCAAGATCCATTGCTGAGACTATTTCTTTGATCAATCCGTCCGCTCTTGTTGCCGCAGCATCCCAACGCGGATCGACGGGACCGCCTTCATGATGGCCAGCATAATCAACTTGATCGAGGTGAATGAGTACTAGATCATACTTCCCACCTTCTACCCATGGTAAGGCAGCATCCGTCACTTGCCTATCAGCCGCTTGATCCTCTCCAGCAGTGTAAAAACTTGCTGTAACTGCTTCCTGAGGTATCAACTTTTCAAACCAATTGAAGGCAGATATAGCAGTGAGCAAACCAGAACGGTGAGCAGCCGAAAATATATCATCCTGGGTGAACTGGGGAATATCCGCATAATCTAAATTGAGCACTGGACCATCGCTAATATCCGGCCAGGCACCGGTTAATAGAACGGTATATCCAGGTTCAGAGTAAGAAGGCGGTCGGCTATGCATTAGAGCTGATGCGCCATCATCCCTTAATTGGTTCAAGAAAGGCATTACATCTTGTTTCAAGGCGGTGTCATAACGTAATGCATCGACCAATACAATTACCAGGGAACGTGTAATTTGTGTTCCACTCACCTCACCAGCTGGTGGGGGTGAGTCTTTTAATGGTGATCGGTATGCAAACATTGAATCCATCAATGAAGTTGCCCAGAAATATGAAGCACCAAGTACAACGACACAAATTAGTGCGCTAAGTAAAATCGGGGCAATCTTTTTCATAATTCCTCATCGTAATTATCGATCATCTTACTATCCTGGTGTATTTGCTTTCTAATTTTTTGACGTAGTTGATCAATGGGTTTCAGGCTTCCAGTTACCTGCTCAATATAATACCATGCCAGCCAACCGTTACAGGGGCTCTTTTGAATTTCTCTACCAATTTTATGGATTGACCCTAAATTCTCGCCAAATTTGATTTGACCATCGGATAACACAACAGCTTGTTTATCACCCCGCCTGCCAAAGTACAATACTTGCCCTTCGTTTATATATCCCTCTTTCAAAAGTGCCAGAAATGGAATCCTTTTTATTTTATATTTTTTCACTGTAGATTGCATACCCATCTGTTCTTTATCTGTCTGGATTCCTGCAATTCGTCCCTCCGCGAGGGATATATATTCTTTTTTAGATTCAACGCCGACCCAACGACGCCCCATCCTCTTAGCAACAGCGCCGGTGGTTCCACTGCCGAAAAATGGATCGAGGACTATATCACCAGGATTGGAGCTAGCCATGATCACCCTTTCGAGTAAAGCTTCAGGCTTTTGTGTGGGATGGGCTTTTTCTCCGTTAATTTTCAGACGCTCATTCCCAGTACACAACGGCAACCGCCAATCACTCCTCATTTGTAGACCAACTTTTCCATTGTCCTTATTAATTGATTTCATCGCCTGGTAATTAAATGTGTAGCGATTCCCTTTGATTTTCTGAGCCCAAATGAGTGTCTCATGTGCGTTTGTAAATCTTACACCATGAAAATTCGGCATAGGATTATTTTTTATCCACACGACATCATTTAAGATCCAATAATCCAAATCCTGCATAAGCCTTCCAACCCTAAATATATTATGATATGAGCCAATTACCCAAATTGTCCCGGTATCTTTTAAAACTCTACGACAAGCCAATAACCACTCATGTGTGAAAAGATCATATGATTCGAAATTTGGAAAATGGTCCCACGACTCTTCCAATCCATTTACACGGGTTGAATTCGGGCGCCAAAGCTCGCTCTCAAGTTGCAAATTATAGGGAGGATCCGCAAAGATAACGTCAATGGTTTTTTCCGGAAAAGTCATTAGAACTTGCCGGCAATCTCCATTAATTATTTGATCCAAAGGAAGCTCATTTGTACCCATAAGTAGCGATAAATAAATTCCTAATTATTATTGACAGGTTATTTTATATCCAACAACAGAAAGTACATTCAATTGGTCTAAACTATGAATGATCTGAATTTATCCGGTTTATACACCTGATGGATAACACACTAGCCATCTCCTGCCGATATGCTGCACTCGCCCAATCATCCTGCGCAATACTGTACGCGCTCCTTGCAGCTATTTCGATACCACTTGAATCGGGTCCATCCATGGCAAGATATGGATGTAATCCCCATCCACCTAAAGTTAGACGAGTCCGCCCCGATTCCCACTGGGCAACTGCAGCACATACAATGGGTAAGTCGGCTGGTGTACGGGAGATGTAATCATAGGCAATTCGGACATTCAATGGAATGCTAACCTTGCTGATTAGTTTACCAAGCATAAAATTATGCCTTAATGGCAACCAATCACCTAATCTCACCTCCTTGGGTTTTACATCTAGCTCAAGTACTTCAAGACCTACATCAAGTGCCAGCATAGCAGTCGCAAACGGCGATCTACCGTCTGATGTTACCAGTTTTCCTGCAATGGTTGCCATTTGGCGTAAGTTAAGGGTCGCTTCATGCGTAATTGCTTTAGTAATATCTTTTGCTAATCCACTCATCTCCAATAATCTCTGCAAAGTGACTGTTGCCCCAACTTGCAGGTTATTCCCCTTTTTTTCAATTGTATCCAATCCTAAATTTTGCAGATCAACCACTGCAATTTGCTTGTCCAAGCCACGATTAAGAACCGTACCTCCCCCAAGTGGATAACTCAATGGTTGTGTTCTTGTCAGCAGGCTTAATGCTTCGGAAATGCTTGTAGGACGATTGTATTCGATGATCATACGAACCTCTAATTATCAATTTATTATATAATTATTAATCCGGATCTACTTTCCATCCAAGTTCGTTTAAATCCACATTATCTACAATAGCCTCTGGGACATTAACCATAATAGCGCTTGCCTCAGCCAATAAATCACCATCCGGACCAAAGATCTGCCCGGAAGCAGTTGCAGATCTTTCCCTGCTGGTACCTGCTCGTCCGATGATTTTAAGCGGCATTCCTGTAGGGACATTTTTTCGGTAACGGACATCCAATCTAGCAGTGAACATAAACCTAGGTGGAGATCCGCCCATGAGCGTACGCCCAGTTACCTCATCCAACATCGCTGCGACCACACCGCCATGGACCACACCTGGATATCCCTGATATTGCTCAGGTACAGTATATTCGACGATTACCTCACCAGGCGAGGATTCATAAAACTTGAGATGGAGGCCATACGGATTTTCTCTTCCACATACAAAGCAGTGATTAGAATTAGGTTGTTTCATGGAAATCCTGTTGTTGACTAAAAATTTAATAGATAGAAAATGATTAAAAACACTTTAATTGAAATTTTAGATATAAAACATATTGCAATGATATATTTTCTCTTACTTATTAGTACCATTTGATAAATCTCTAAATTAGACGAAATTATTTTACCTATTGAAATTATATTTTTCCTTAGCCAATAGATTTGTCACTCATACAGCTTCCTATATTCACTTTACTTATATCCAACTACCAGCTGAAGCGATGATTTGATTTATTTAATTCCATCAATTCATAACCTGCGAGTTCTAAATCCTCGGGTAGATCAATATCCAATGCTATAGATTCCCGCTCACATATTTCCAATCTCGCTCCTGTTTTCTTCGCTTGTGCACAATGCTTCTGAAACGATCCCGGACCATATTCATATCGAATCAATCCAGGTGGTACGATACAAAGGGCATTTGTTCCTAGATGATGCCTGTCTGGAGTAATTACCACCACAGGTGGGTCTATCGCTTTTTTTACAACTTCACGAATATCATCCGTTGTGATTAATGGTAAATCAGCTGGAACAATAATCACACCCTGAACGGAGTGGCTTATTGCAACCATCGTCGCTCGAGTGAGGGAAATATTCAAATGCGGCGAGCCCTGCTCTTGAACTGTTCGTGCACCATACTCACGGGCAATTGTCAATGCTTCAGGATCCCGGCTGACTACTAAAGAGTACTCAATTTCAGGCACTGACGACAGAGTCTCAAGCGTATTCGATAAAAGGTAATGATTTAATGCTGTACGGGCTTCCAAACTCAAAACACCTGAAAGTCGGGATTTCCCACGGCGTAGTGGTTTTACAGGGACTATTGCCCATAATGTCATTAAATCACCGTTACCAATCCAGATATATATTCCAGAATTTCAGCTGCCAGTCTTTTTCGATCTGAGCGATCGTGCATAATTATATCGGTGAGGTAAGTGTTGGTACCTGATGCATTAATTCTCTGCTCCAGATAAGTATCAGAATTATCTATAACAAGGCTATCAATAATACTACCATAATGTTGGGTGATGGCAAAAGCTGATGGTTCTATTCCCAGCTCAGAAAACATTTTTGCGGCTGGACCTTTAATCGTTTGCGCTCCAATGATAGGTGAAACAGCAATAACCAGGTGCTCCTTGATTGCTGGTAGGATATTGGGAATGGATAGAATCGGGTCAATGCTGACCCATGGATTAGACGGGCAAATCACCACAGCATCCGCTGCTTTCAGCGCATCCATCACACCTAAAGCGGGGAGAGAATCATCGATCCCTTTAAAATTGAAACCTTTTACCACTGGTAAGCATTTTCGGTGAACAAAATAGTCTTGAAACTCTAAGATACCTTCATCCGTGTGGACTAGTGTTCGAATATCTTGATCACTCATTGGTAAAATCCGAACAGTGATTCCCCAAATCCTGCAGAATTCTTGGGTAATTTGACTGAGTGTCCAACCATCACAATAACGATTGGTGCGAACAATATGTGTAGCAATATCTAAATCACCTAATTGAAACCAATCGGGCATACCCAATAGCTTAAGTTGGGTAAATGCATTCCAGGTCTCATCCATTCGCCCCCAACCCGTATCAGGGTTCGCTAATCCTGCTAATGTGTAACAGACGGTGTCCAAGTCTGGTGAAATCCGAAGGCCGAGGTGTGTAAAATCATCCGCGGTATTTACAATGATGGTTAATTGATCAGGGTGTAATACCTGCGCCAAACCATCCGCTAACTTTGCTCCGCCCACTCCTCCTGCAAGTGCCACAATTTTTAATTTGTTCATTATTGATGTGTGGGATAACTTATTGAAGTACTTCTTATTAACTAATATGTTCCGGAAGGATTTTATAGGTCACCCGAATCTCATCAGCCGATCCTAAGGTATATTTATCCCTTCCTGTGTATTTTTTTGATAGCTCATCGATATGCTCTCTTGCTCCTACGGTGGTTATTTCTATCACTCTACCTCGGATTTGAATGTAGCGATAAGGATCCTGCGGATCAATGATCATCAATGCTACAATTGGTTTCCTGCGCATATTTCGATCTTTAACCCGTCCTTTAGCTGAATTGATCAAGATATGTGTTCCATCTGTATTGAACCATACCGGGGTTACCTGAGGCGATCCATCTTTCATCAATGTTGCTAAACTGCAAAATGCTTTGGTTTCATTCTTTAACAGGTCTAAATGACTCTCGGGTATCCATGGCATACTATCATCTCCCTTAAAATTTAATATTTATTGCCCGCATATCATTACTGTTGACAAAATCTAGGATTAATTGAATTTCATGATCGGTACAATCGAACAATATCTTTAATTCTGTATCTCTTTTTAACAAGTCAACTGTGCACAGTACACCAACAACCTTTCCCAAGCCCGATGATCCTACCCATATATCTACACCACCTGAATCAATCGACGTTGTGCCATCCAGGTACCCATAATCAACTGGATATTCCTTGCTCGGAAAACGAGGGTGAGTTGATCCTTTAGGGCGATCAATCACAATCTCGTACGATTCGACTAATCGTTGCAGATAATCCTTAAATTCCGGGTTCATCGGAATAAATCCTGCTCTTTCGGTCTTAATAATTCATTCAAATGTCCGTCCCGTAATGGATATGGAAAACCTCGTACGTGTACGATCGGTGTGGCCTCATTTGCTTGTCCCATGACCAATGAAGCCGCTGCAGCAAGTTCATCAGCTACTCCTATCGTTGTGATCCTCAAAGTGTAGCCGAACAGATCGCTTTTTCCACGCATATCCACAATTCCCGGTAAACCGGATAAACCGATTGCTACGCCAACCACCCCTTCGCGCCAGGCACGGCCATGTGAATCGATGATCATCACACCCAATGTTGTACCACTCTTTGCCTGTAGTTCATTCCTAATCTTTTGTGCCGATGCATCGGGATCTTCAGGCAACAGAAGGACCCATTCTTCTTCATTGTTTCCATCACCCGCGACGTTAGAATGATCAATCCCAGCATTGGCACAAATAAATCCCAATCGGTGTTCAACAATGATTGTTCCTGTTCGAGTACGGATTACCTGGTTGCTTTCCCGGAGTATTATTTCAACCAGCCGTGGGTCTTTATCGATCTTTTTAGCGATCGTCTTAGCATTTGGCGATGGTTTAATCGACATTAGATTTACCCATCGGCCTTCAGCTTTCGATATAATTTTCTGGGCTATTACCAGGATATCACCATCCTGGAGGATGATTTTTCCACGCACCAAACCATTGTTGATAATGCCTGTAATATCGTCACCCGTTTGAACCATCGGTATATTGGGAAGTGGTGAGAGAACCAGGCTCATTGTCTATCAGATGAGTTTGGATCAGGGATTCCCGTAACCATTATTCTGGCATCCTTAACCCCATAATGCTTATTTATTCCAATCAAGATGGAAGTTAATCCTTCGACAACGTTTGAATTTTCAAGGCGTCCAGCATAATATGCCTTCAAACCTGCAGCATGAGCAAGCTGAATGACTTGTTCAGCTGCTTGAATATCATCTGAGCAAACCATCACATCTGCATCAACTGGCTGATCCAACGCTTTGTTCAAGGATTTTGCGGGTATATTTTGAAATGCTGCCACAACTTTTACATCTGGTCCTAAAACGACCTGGGCTTGCTCTGCTGCGGATGGTCGATCTGGGGGTTTTGGGTTTTGGAAATCAACCCGCGCTGTGGCATCAACTAGGATCTTTCCCTGCAGAACATCCAATAAACTCTCTAAAATTTGTTGATGCGCAGATTGAACGACTGTAAGAACGCAAATTTCTGACTTCTGAACCGCTTCCCTATTTTCCATTCCTGTAACAGATTTGATTCCCAACCTATTATTTATACTATCAGCAGCCAATCTGGCTTTTGTTTCCAGGCGTGAGCCAATCACAATATTTACGCCTGCAGATGCCCATCTTATTGCAAGGGCCATTCCTTCCTTCCCTGTCCCGCCAATGATTGCTATTGAAGGATATTCCGCAGAACTTATTACTCCTACATTCTTCATGAACGAAATTTTTCCCGGATAATTTGTTACTATTAGGTTATCGAATCGCAGTGTTTCTGGTAATAATTTCCAATAGGCAATAAAATCTGCTAAATTTCTCACATCAATACCGAATTAATCAAAGACAGTCAGGTAACTTGGATTGTCAAGGCACATAAACGCATCTTGGATGTGTCGTAATTTTGTACGTTCACCTGAAAGAATTTCAGGTATCTCATTTCTATCAAAGAATGCAACCTCAGATGTTTCCTCACTAGTCTTTGCTTCACCACTAATAATCTCGCACAAAAAAACTATTTTATAGGCATGAAAGAGCTCCAGGCGACCTATCCGATTGGCATCATACACTCCAATCACCTTCGTTGCTTTTACGTTAAATCCAGCTTCCTCCCGCACCTCCCTTTCGGCTGCAATCGATGGAATCTCTCCAACATCCGCCCAACCTCCAGGTAGTGTCCAACCTCCATCCATAATCTCACGAACTAGCAAAATTCGTTTATCCTGATGCACCACTCCACGAACATCAACTCGAGGAGTTGTGTAACCAATCGGTGTAGAAAAAACTTCAATTACTGAAGGATATTCAAGATTTGAATGTTCAGCAACAATCTCTGCTGCGATTTCCATCAACCTCCGATATCGCATACGTTGGTATTCATTCTCAGCGTAATGAAATCCCGTCTGAGCCAATGCTTGAATCTCGCGTGCCCATTCGAGCCAACGAGGTATTATCATTAATTAGATCCTCTGGAATAAGTAGAGATTACACAATTTCCAAATAATTTCGGATACATCATTTTGAAATCATTCACATAAGGATTTTATCGGTGAAGGTAATATTATCAACTAATTCTCAGGAAAGTCAATTTTTTTTCTCGTTTATTCTTTAGTCGATATATTTTGGTAAATTCGTCGATCATAAAGAAAACGAATTCTATCGGGATCTAAAACGAAATTATTGTTTCAAGTTATCCGAGCGATAAATATTTGATGTTTTATTTTAGCACACATTAGGGAACCCCCGAAAATCACGTATAATCAAGACTTGGTCAACCATATGAACTCTCCCTTGGTGATTTTTCATCGATTTTTACATTCACACTCCTTTTATCCACTTGTACTATCCACCCTAATGGCGGCTGCTTTTTACACTTTTAGGGTTTTTTACAGTGGAACGACGAATTACTCAAACCTTGTTTGGAATTTATTTCTTGCGTGGCTACCATATATCATCAGCATAATAGCATCATCGGTATATCGTACAAATTCCAAAAATTGGGGAGTCATCTTTTTTTTGGTTTTTTTCTGGTTGATTTTTTTCCCAAATGCTCCCTACATGGTTACTGATTTTTATCACCTGGTTGCTCGTCCACCTGTACCCATGTGGTTTGATATTAGTCTGATAGCTATATTTGCTTTTACTGGATGTTTTTTATCAATCGCTTCATTACGATCGATCCATTTCATTATTGAAGGCTATTTTGGAAAATTTATTGGTTGGCTATTTGCACTTTTTGCGTTGTGCTTGGGAAGCCTGGGCGTCTATTTGGGTCAATTCGGTCGATTTAATAGCTGGGACATCTTCTTTGATCCCAAATCGGTGATAAAGGAGATTGCTTACAATATTCTTAATCCAGCTGATAATCTAGGATTCGTAGGATTTACGGTGATGTTCACTTCAATTCTTTTAGTTTTCTACCTAATGTTTGTATCAGCTTCGACACAAAACAATCCACCCCAAGCAGAGTGATATACTATTCAACACCAAAAATCCATGGTTTCAGGTAAAATAATCCACTATGCCAAAAATATCTTTACTATCACGAATTAATAACCATGAGCATCTTGTTGCCGATGGAGCAACGGGAACGAACTTGATCTCCAGAGGTCTACCTAGTGGAATGACCGCTGAAACTTGGGTTCTGGAACAGCCAGACCAAGTTATCCAATTGCATAAGGATTTTATAACCGCGGGTGCTGAAATCATTCTAACAAACACCTTTGGGGCGAGCATTATTCGCATGAAAGGTTCACGTTTAGAAGGAAAGGTTGACGAAGTCAACCGTAAAGCAGTTCAGCTCGCAAGAACTGCAGCGACTGACACACAAACTTTAATTGCTGGATCGTTAGGACCGGTTGGACAATTACTAAAACCTTATGGTCCGCTTACTATCGACGAAGTTCAAGCAGCCTATGCACAACAAGCCCACATTATCAGCGAAGCGGGAGCAGATTTATTGGTCATTGAGACCCAATTCGATTTTGAGGAAGTCAAAGCAGCCATTAATGGTGTCAGATCGGTATCTGAGCTGCCTTTGGTTGTGTCACTTAGTTATGACCGGGGTATTCGAACGATGATGGGTGTAAGCCCAACCCAGGCGGGGAAAGTACTTGAACAGTTACCAGTGGATATTATCGGAATAAATTGCGGTCGGAGTCTCGATGAGAATTATCAAAACCTAAAAGACCTTCGACAAGCAACTTTAAAACCAATCTGGTTTAAACCAAATGCAGGTTTACCACACGTTGATTCACAGGGAAATACAGTTTATGAGACTTCCCCCGAGGCAATGGGGGAACGTGTTCAGTCATGGCTCGAGGCAGGTGCACAATTTGTTGGTGGATGCTGTGGAACTACCCCTGAACACCTAAAAGAAATATCCACACGTGTGAAAAATAATAGATGAAGTTTGCTTTATTCTGCGGTTGCCAGTTATTGAAGTTCTTCAGTAATTGAATATATATGGAGAAAAATTATGACAATTGGTAAAGTCATTGGTATATATATCGCTCAAAATAAAGGCGATCAGACAGTTTTAGTGGATCAGGTACATGTCGTGCCCGGGTTGGGGATAGAAGGAGATCGGTATTATAGCCAGGCTTCTGGTCCGGATAGTCAATCGAAAACTGGACGTGAACTCACATTGATCGAGGCGGAAGCTCTCGAATTCATCTGTAATAACGACGGAATACAACTGACACCAGAACAATCGAGGCGTAATATCGTCACACTTGGTATAGCATTAAATGACCTTGTTGGTCAGTCTTTCTATATCGGTGACATAAAACTTCGCGGAGTGCGTTTGTGTGAACCCTGTCAATACCTGGCAAATCGAACTGATCCACGGATATTACCCGCCATGGTTCATCGTGGGGGTCTACGCGCTGATATCTTAACCGATGGGATTATCCATATCAATGACAACATTACCATTTCTAAGTAAGGAAATACAATGAGCGATAAACGTTCTTTAGCCATCCAATATGCCCATAATAACGCAACTCGCTTTCTTGATGAGTTGAGAACGTTTACATCAATCGCATCAATTTCAACGGATGAAAAATCAAAGCCTGAAATTCTTCGCGCAGCTGAATGGGTTGCAAATCATCTGCGTATATTAGGTATTAATAATGTTCAGATTTTTCCCACCCCCGGACACCCTGTTGTATATGGGGAATGGTTGGATGCCGGCAAATCAGCACCGACCGCTCTGATTTATGGGCATTATGATGTTCAACCTGTTGATCCAATCAATTTATGGGTTACAGGACCTTTTATGCCCGAGATCCGTGGAGATTATATTTACGCCCGAGGAATAACGGATATGAAGGGGCAGATGTTAGTTGCTTTGGATGCATTTGAATCCATATCGAAATCTGGGAATCTTCCAATCAACTTTAAATTCCTGTTTGAAGGAGAGGAGGAGATCGGTTCTCCAAATCTTGCTCCATTCTTGGAGTCTTATAAAGAATTATTACGCTGTGACTTTGCAATCAATCCGGACACAGGCACATTAGCGCCTGAAATACCTTGTATCACTTACGCCCTTCGAGGTCTCGCATATATGGAATTACGCGTCTTTGGTCCAGATCATGACCTCCATTCAGGAGTGTTTGGTGGTGCAGTGCTCAATCCTGCCCAGGCGTTATGTGAATTAATCGCTGGCATGCATGATGACCAAGGTCGTGTGACTTTACCGGGTTTTTACGAGAAAGTTAGGCTTATTGATGCTGCAGAGAAGGCAGAATTAGCTGAATTACCCATTGGTGATCAGTATTATCTGAACGCAACGGGTGCACCAGCATTATATGGTGAAAATGGATTCACAACCATTGAACGACTTGGAGTTCGTCCAACTTTAGAGATAAATGGGCTATTATCTGGTTTCACTGGTGATGGAGCGAAGACTGTCCTACCTGCTTGGGCGATGGCGAAGATATCAACACGTTTGGTACCTGACCAGCAACCATCAGAAGTCTATGAACAAATGCATTCCTATCTGGAGTCGCATGCTCCAAAAGAGATACGTTGGAAACTGATTCCGATGCATGGTGGACCAGCGTCGATATCTAATCGCAATTCCATTTATATCAAAGCATTGGAGCGTGCTTTGGAAACTGTATGGCATAAGCCTCCTGTATATAAACGTGAGGGAGGGAGTGTTCCGGTAGTTTTAGACTTTCAGCAAATATTGGGTGTAGAAACTGTGAATACGGGGTTTTCAATGCCAGATGATAATATGCATTCCCCCAATGAAAAGCTTCACTTACCTACATGGTATCGAGGAATTGATGCATTTATTCATTTTTATTTTAATCTGGCTGAATGATTAGCTTAATATCAAAACAGTGATAATTTTATTGTTATAGGTGAATATGGTCGAAAAATCGCGATTCCCTCTGTACGGTGGTCAGGCAGTTATTGAAGGCGTAATGATGCGTGGTACGCATACAGTTGCGATTGCTATGCGAACTCCAGCAAAAAATATAGCTATCCATAAAGAACCGCTCGGAGCATTATATAAAAATAAGCTCATAAAAATTCCTTTTCTACGTGGAATGGTGATGCTTTTAGATGCATTAATTCTTGGAACACGCGCTCTCACCATATCTGCTAACACCCAAACTGGTGATGATGAGAAGATTGAAGGACCTTTGCTCTATCTAACCTTGATTATTTCACTCGTTATCGGTGTGGCTTTATTTTTCCTTGCTCCTGCAGCGCTTGGCCAGCTATCGGAAAGATTTCTAGGAATTGGTTCATGGTGGGGAAACTTACTTGAAGGCCTGGTTCGGTTAGGACTATTAGTTGGATATATTTGGGCAGTAGGCCAAATGTCAGATATAAAACGAGTCTTTTCATATCATGGTGCTGAGCATAAAACAATCAATGCTTTTGAAGCGGGTGCTGAATTGTCACCTGCTAACGTATCTAAGTTTTCGGTTGAACATCCACGATGTGGTACATCCTTCCTTCTCACCCTGATCTTACTTTCCATACTCCTTTTTTCATTGCTCGGTCCCCTACCTTTCTGGGCCAGGATGGTAAGTCGAATCCTTTTTCTGCCTTTCCTTGCAAGCATTGCATATGAGTATATCCGCTGGACAGCCAATCATTTGGATTCAAAACTTGTCCGCATCATGATCAAGCCAAATTTAGCTTTACAACATTTAACGACACGTGAGCCAAGCTTAGACATGCTTGAAGTATCAATCGCAGCCTTCAATGCGATGCGGACGGACGAAGATATTCCAACTTGATCTATATATCCGATTTAAAAGGCAGTGTCCTCCTCAAAGTCACTGCCTTTTATTTATTCCCCAATAATCTGGACAATAATCTCCCTTTTTCTTTGCCGGGTATCAAAATCAATGAAAACAATTTGCTGCCACGTGCCTAAGGTTAATCGCCCATCTACAAGGGGAATGGTGATCGATGCTTTCAACAATGCTGCTCTTATGTGGCTATGCCCATTCCCATCATGCCAGGCTTCATCATGTTGATAAGTAAAGTCTTTTGGTACTATCTCATTGAATATTTTTCTTAAATCCTGCAAGACACCCGGCTCATACTCAATTGTTGTTATCCCACTCGTGGATGAAGGACAAAATACTGTTACTAAACCATTCATCAGCGTACTGATTTGAATGCATTCTTGTACTCTCTGCGAAATATCAACGATATCAGTATTCCCTTGGGTGGTTAAAAAAATGTGATTAAGTCTTACTTGCATATTCATAGGTATTGAGTCTATCATTCAGCTGTGATAACTTGATTACGCCCTGCAGCTTTTGCGGCATACATGGCTTGATCAGCTTTACGGATTATTTCATCACTTGACGATCCATGAATTGGATAAACAGCTACTCCAGCCGATAGAGTTGCACTTAAAATGTCTCCTCCATAAATAAGTATCTGGCTCTCAAATCTCATCCTCCAATCATTAGCCCTCTGTCGTGCAACAGACAATGATGCTTTAGGCATAACAACCACAAATTCCTCGCCACCATAACGGCAAGCAATATCCCCAGCGCGCACTTGTGACGTCAGTAATTTGCCCAGCTGTTTAAGCATCATATCCCCAACATCATGTCCGTATGTATCATTAAACTTCTTAAAAAGGTCAAGGTCGAGCATGACAACACTCACTGAATATTTATCTCGCTCCGCCCTTGATAATTCTCGGGATAATGTTTCATCTAAGAATCGGCGATTATAAAGACCAGTCAATGAATCGCGTATCGCTTGTTCTTCTAGTTCTTTCTGTAAAATTAGCAATTTCTCCTCAGCTTTAATTTTTTCGTAAAGTTCTTTTTGAGCATCAGTATACAATCTGGCATTTTCAATCGCAATCGCAGCCTGAGCCGCAAAAGCCAAAGCAAACTGCGATTGTTCTTGGGAATAATAATCAGGCTCCTTTTTATTAAATGCTAGCATTCCTACTACGCGGTCCCCAATAATCATGGGAACACCCATCCAGCCTCGAACTTCATATTTCGCATTGACCCCAGCCTGAAACGAGGCGTAAGTTGATTTTGCATCTCCAACAATCAAAGGCGTACGGGATTGCATTACTTGGGTGTAGGGCGTATCATTCGAATACAAGGTAAAGGATGTTCCTACTAAGGTCTCCGGATCAGGAATTCCACGAACGGCAATGATCTCAATGCTGTCATTTTTACTTAACCATACAGAAGCACTGTCATATGGAACTACTTGTTGAATTTCACGTAAAATAGTATCCAATACCTTCGATATATCCAGTGTAGAACTTAATGCCTGCATTACTCTGTTTAGGGTGGCAATTTGATCGGTACGCTTGCTTAACGCTTCCTCTGCACGTTTACGTTCAGTGATATCTTGTTTAATTGCTATAAAATGTATAATCTTTCCGGTACTATCTCGAACTGGAGCAATCGTTTGTTCCTCAGTGATTATTTTCCCATCTTTACGACGGTTTATCAATTCACCATGCCAGATATTCCCACTTAATATCGTCTTCCATAAATTATCGTATGTATCCTGAGGTACTAACCCGGAATTTAGCAGGCGGGGATTTTTACCTCGAACTTCATCAGCACCATATCCCGTCATTCGAGTAAAAGCAGGATTCACCCACTGAATATTCCCATTTCGGTCAGTGATAAGGATTCCATTTGCAGCGGATTCAAGTGCCACGCTCTGCAACCGAAGCTGTTCCTCTGCTTCCTTCCGTATCGTCAAATCTCTAATAATATTCGTAAATATCACGCCTGACGGTATTTTTACCGGACTCAAAGCGATCTCAATCGGAATTTCTCGCAGATTTTTCCTTAAACCGTTTAGAGGCAGGCTTATGCCAGGGCGAGTTTCAATCTCATCAATAAATGCCTGTTGATACTTGTAATATGCTTCACGATACCTTTCTGGGATTACGGTATCAATTGAATGCCCCATTAATTCATCCATAGGATAACCAAACAAAGTGATGGTTTGGTTATTCACGAGGATGATCCGACTGTTTTTATCAGTTATGATGATTGCATCCGGTGCACCCTGAAAAAGTGCCTTAAATCTTGCTTCTGAATCTCGCAATGTCGATTCAACTTGTCTGTATTGAGTGATGTCTCGCCAGACAAGCATTCGCCCTGTAGGTTGACCATCCCTGTCCTTCAAATTGGTCGTTCGCATGCTGAGAGTTCTGGGTGCGTCACCATTAATTCTTACTTCAGTTTCAAAGTCATGGGGTACTCTGAAAGATTCTGCGATCCCTGGCCATATGGCTATAATATCGTCTAGAGATTTTCCCTTCGCATCACGTTCTGTCAGTCCAAGCACACTCAATGCAGCTGAATTTATGTTATGGATTTTGTCCTTCTGATCCAAAACAATTACTCCCTCACTCATCTTATCGATGATCACATCCCGGGATAAGGAGGATGATTCAAGAAATTGAAAGTAATAAATTCCCCATATATAGATCATTCCGCTTATCACTAACCCGACCATTAATAAAAGGCTCAGGCTTCTTCCTGGAAATAAATGCGTTTGATAGATGAGATTGCTTGTTAATGGTGGTATTAATCCAGTTAACAATAATAATGCTCTTATCCCAATTGACCTTGGTGGGAGCAGTGTCTTACGAATCAGGATCACAATGCCGATGATTGCTAATATATAAAAATATGTTGATGATACGGTGAACCAGTAAGAATGTGTGTAAACTAATGGGGCGCCAGGAATACTAGAAGTTGGGATTATGCTTCTCCATAACCAGTGGTTTCTTTCTTCTGTTATTGTTACAAACACGGTTATGGCAGGAACTACCATTAATAAAACGATCCACCAGGGAGAAATTCGTTTATCCTGGTAGGTGTATTGCAAAATAAGTAAAAACCAAAACGCAGAAATTAAAGATATCGATATGTATTGTAATTTTGCCCATAAAACTTTTTCTGAAATTGGGATTGCCGCTGCTTCCAATCCACAAAACAAAGACCAGGCAGCGATCGAGAACATCATCAAGGTAAAATAGATGATTCCCGGGGTTTTCCACCATCGCCAACTAATTAACGCCATGGTGAATGCAATGGTGGTTGCAAGCAAAGATATTAATACATCAGATGTGAATTGCCAGGTCAATGTTATGTCCTCTGTTTATTGACGGTTCGATATTACCATAATAAAGTAGATTACCACCTGTTTTTTTTGTAATGCAGCTTGACATTTTTGATAGCTTTTAATTCATCAGGAGTATTAATACCTCAATTCTATAACAGACTGTCTTTATTAATATAATATCAGGCATGTTTCTCCGGAATGAGATGCATTGCATCCAGTTTGGGATCATTTGATTTAGAAATAGTACCCTTTTTTGTCTATCGTAATTTCCCAAACTTAAGCCGAATTATCCATTAGCCATTACACTCCCCCAATCATCCAAGGATATCAATAGAATTTTGTAAGTTAAACGCTTTGATGTATTTCTCTACCGTTTGTGCTATTTTTTCAATGACATAACCATGCGGATCTTTTTCTTGAGCTGCCAGGTTTTTATATAAGTTATTCCTGGCAACGACTACTCGTTCATCCGTCCAAACATATCGCGAACCAGTTTTTATTAACCATTCTTTTCGGTGATCAGATAAATACCAAAAATCCAACCCAATTTCTTCAGGCAACAACCATTTTTTCCATCGTCCTGATCCAATGACAACATCTTGAAGAGTCCCGCCAAAATGTGATAGCTCTCTTTGGATCAGCTGAATGGAATCTATTTCCATTTTCTCCAGGTTCATTAGAGAAATATACTCTTCCGCTGAGAATTCTGGGCCTACATTTGCGCCACCCATCCCGGTTTTTGGATAATCCTCAGGATTTTCTACCCAATCGGTATAATGTCCCTTTACCATTGACCCCAGTGGAGCTAATACTTTATATAGATTTCTGGCGGCCTGGGAATCAAATTTAGTTGTATGCAAATCGGTTCCGATTTGGGCGACAAATAAACTTGGCCAGCACTCAATTAGATTCCTTTTAGTTAGTTCTATTCTTAATAACGTTAAAAAGTCACTAAACCGGTTGACATCAACCAATCCGCCATGGACTTCTTCTGTCCCCACTTCATACGCTATTCTTGGTTGTCGACTTTCTAATCGGATTTTCTCAGCAAAATTGATCAATTCTACAGTACGGTCTACTACTAGTTCCAATGGTAAAGCCTGATTTGATGGCAAAGTACGGTCTACAGTAGGATCAATGTGGAGTAATTGATAACCAGCTTTAATGCATGCTTCTATACTACTTTTAACTTTCGACATGGTTTCAATATAAGGAAGATTATTCAGGGTGTGTACATCTTTCAACCATGGACCACCGTGATCGAGACATGGAAATAAAGATCCGGACCAATGGTGTTTTTCAGCGAAGATATTCATTTGTTTGACAAAATCTACTGGGGTCCAGCCTGTATAGCTATCTTCTATATCCACCTGATTCAACGTCGCTGCGAACAACATGATACTGCGGTTTCTTGCAGCAGCTTTTACAGCTGCTTCCAATACTGCAGATGAATTTGGACACACCGCTAATAACGTAATCGGTTCTTTACCTTCCTCGTTTAGCGATATCAAAATTTTGATTATTTCATTTATATCATGCATATATATCCGGTTAACGATAATTATTGTGGATCGATGGCATATCTAAATGTGATCCATAAAATGTAAAGCTTCATCATATGTCGGTTGAGCATTAGTCCCACCTGCCATGCGCGTTGATAAACCGCCACAGATGGTTGCAAACTTTAATATACGTCTGGATTCCCAACCGGCTAGATATCCGTAAACAAATCCAGCATCAAATGAATCCCCCGCACCTACAGTATCTACGACATTAACTCGTAGGGAATCCATGTGATACTTTTTCTGTCCTGTGCATAGGAGTGCTCCTTGATCCCCAAGCTTCACCACCAAGTATCGAACCTTCTTCCGCAGGTAGTCTACAGCATCGTCAAGGTTTGACTTACCCGTAATTTCTCTGCATTCTGTAGAATTTGGTAGAAAAATATCAACCTTTTCCAATAATGGTTCTAATCCTTCTCGCCACTCTCTATTTGGGTCATAATTCGTGTCAAATGAAATCGATAAACCTCTTTCCCGCGCATCGGTGAAAAGGATAGGAAGATCAGGACGTAAAGCTTCCTGTAAATAATAACTCCCCACATGAAGATGGCGTGCTTTTCTAAGTATCTCCTGGTTGATATCTGTATATTTCAGCGTTGGGATAGTCCCGAGGGAAGTCAAGATTGCACGGTCAATCCCAGTCGTAAGGATGATCGAGATACCCGTTGGCGTTTCATTGTCATCCACAATTCCAGTAATATCAATGCCATATTCAGCTAAGGATTGGCGCATGAACCTGCCGAATAGATCATTTCCAACTTTGCCTATAAAAGCTACCCGTAATCCAAGTTTAGCAGCGCCACAGGCAAATATTGCCGATGAGCTACCGATTGTTAAAACAGCGTTATCAACAACCTTTTCAACCTGACCAAATTCTGGAATCACATCTCCATTCAATACCAAATCTGGATTAAGTTCTCCAACTACCACCACATCAAACATCAGCGCTTCCATTATTTAATTTCACGATTATCATTGTTGTATCAGTATTATTGATGAGAATTTATGGTTATCTCTTCACACCCGAGAGCGAAATCCCTTCAATAAACTGTTTTTGGGCAATAAAAAATACAATGATCAAAGGTAATATGCTGATTAAACCTCCTGCCATTAATACCGTGAATTTTCCTCCCTGCGCAACCTGCTGTTGGAAAAATGCCAATCCAACCGTCAATGTTGTGTTGGGCACAGATGGCAAATAAATCAGGGGGTGTAGCAGATCATTCCAGGATCCTTGAAAGGTAAAAATCGCTAAGGCAGCTAACGCCGGCTTTGAAAGTGGCATATAAATATTCCAGAATATGCGTAACAGGGAAGCCCCATCCACCCGTGCTGCGTCCACCAGATCACGCGGGATGGTTAAAAAATATTGTCGCAGTAAAAATGTACCGAATGCACCACCCATGAACGCTGGAATCAATAGTGGTGCTTTGGTCCCGATCAAATGCATATATTTGAAGATTATAAAATTGGGTATCAAGGTAACCTGGGCTGGGATCATCATCGTGATCAATAAAAGTGTAAAAAGTAAATTACGGTAACGGAAGTTTACTACCGCAAAACAAAAAGCAGCCATGGCACAAGTTAATATCTGTCCAATGGTGATTAATCCAGAGATC
The DNA here is from genome assembly GCA_963777935.1 of uncultured Chloroflexia bacterium. Classification (GTDB taxonomy): domain Bacteria; phylum Chloroflexota; class Anaerolineae; order Anaerolineales; family UBA4823; genus FEB-25. The sequence continues at coordinate 493,011 of CAVZSL010000002.1, read as the reverse complement.
AGAAAACTGTTATAGAACAATAACGGGAAATCCAGGTGCGTTCCGAACAATTCTTTAAAATTATTAAATGTTGCCGGGTTGGGAATGATCGTTTTTGTGAATTGATCCGCTGGAAATTTAAACGAAGTCGCTACCATCCATAAGAAAGGCGTGATCATAATCACCGCACCAAGGATTAACAAGGTATAGGTGATCAGGTCAAGGATATATTTCTGTTTACTATTCGTCATTGTCTTTACAGTTTCTTATTCATAGACAACATATCTTTTTTCAAACCAAAAGTAAATTCCCATAAGGACGATAACAATAATAGCCAGCTCAATCGCCTGGGCGCTGGCACCTCCATAATTAAAGAAATTCCAGGCGTTACGGTATATCGAGAAAACAACAACCGGTACTGAGCTATCACCCTGGCTGCGGCGTGTGAGCATATAGATATAATCATATGCCTGGAATGCATTGATGGTTGCTATTAAGGTCATAAAAAAAATGGATGGAGTCACTAACGGGATGGTTATGCGAAAAAATTGTTGAATTTCATTTGCTCCGTCAACTTTTGTAGCTTCATAGTACTCTCCGTGGAATTGCAGTTAACCCAGCCAGGAATATGATCATTCCTTCACCAATTGCGCCCCATATATTTACGATCACAACCGACATCATGGCTTTGTCAGTGCACAACCAGCAAATTGGTTGCCCTCCTATATGCTGGATGACATAGTTTAATATTCCGGTATCTTTCCCGTAAATCATGTTCCAAATCAGTGCCGTTGCTACCGCCGATGTTACACAGGGTAAAAAGTAAATCGTTCGGAATACCGTAACCCCTCTGATCTTGCGGTTTAACAATATTGCCACAAACATAGAGATGATTACGACCCCAGGCACATACATGGCACTGAACTTAATTGTGTTGGTCAGTGCAGTGTTAAATTTTTCGTTGGTAAATAGGGCAATATAATTCTCAATACCAGCCCAGGTAGGTGGAGTTAATAGATCCCATTTCATGAAACTTAAAATAATTGTCGCCAGGATTGAACCGAAAGCACCAAAAATGAGACCAATTAATGTTGGTGCCAGTAAGAGAAGTAACCAAAATCGCTCTCTACCCAGAGGTTTTAATCCATATTCCATAAAGCTCCTACAACATTGTAAATTCCTCTTTTCCCTCCAGCTGCCTGGAGAGAAAAGAGGCGAAAATCGTATATTGGTTTACTTGTTAGCTTCTAATATTGCATCTGCCGCTGGAACAACTTCGTCCAGCGCAGGATTTAATTCAGCTTCTCCCAACCAGATAGGCGCCATTCCATCACCAATTGCTGCAGCCCATTCATCGTAGCCTTTAACCACCGGTTTCATCTTTGCAAATGCAAGCGAATCAAGAAATACCTGCTGGTTGATGTCTATCATGCTCTGCTTCAGAAAAACAGGGCTGTTGGCAACTGATTCTAACACCGGGATTGCCAGACCTAGCTCTGTTAAGCGCTTCTGACCTGTCTCACTGAGGCAATATTTAACAAATTCCCAAGACGCATCAGCATACTTGGACTCTTTGGCGACGACAAAGCCAGCACTATTCACACTGGTTGCGCGACCTCCAGTTGGACTGGTAGGCATAGGGGCAACATCCCATTTGAAATCAACTGTGGCATAGCCAGGCACTGCCCAATGACCTATCGAAGTCATGGCAACTTTTCCCGCTTGGAATAAGTCACCTCCATATTGCCCTGTGGTATTTGCATCTGGCATGGACTTATCTGTGAACATTAAGTCAGAGAAGTACTGCCATGCCTCTCGTGCAGCCGGCTCACCAATCAACGTTTTTGTGTGATCGGCGTTGATCACCTCTCCACCCCAAGACCAGATGGCTTCACTCCAAACAAGTTCCATATCCCAAAGATCCGCCGAAAAACCATATTGGTCGATGGTGCCATCACCGTCAACATCAATCGTCAGATCTTTTGCTGCTGTGCGCAGGTCGTCGTATGTCCATTCTGCCGTAGGATAAGCTACTCCGGCAGCGTCAAACATATCTTTGTTATAGAATAACACTACTGTTTGAAAGTCGCGAGGCATTCCATAATAACCATCCGGTAATTTATAAGCTTCCAGAGTGACTGGATAAAACCCATCTAAGAATCCGGAGGTCTTGTCGATATAAGGTTGTAAATTCAACAGCACTCCCCGTGATTGATAATCCAGGTAGAGCGGAGCGTCCATGGCAAAAACGTCCGGAGGGGTATTAGCCGCCAATAATGTCTTCAACTTTGTCCAATAGGTATCCCAATCTGATACTTCAACATTTACCTTGATATTTGGATTTGCTGCTTGAAATTCATCGACAATCGTCTGCCATACTTCCAGCTCTTCTGGTGCGCCCCACACCATATAAGAGATGGTCACTGGTTCATCAGATTTCTTGCTTGCACAGGCGGTTAACAATATCGATGAAATTAATATGGTCAATAGGATGATTTTCTTCATTTTAATTCTCCATAATCAAATTTATTGAGACAATTTAACCACTGAATCAAGATTATTTGGATGGTCAGGATCAAGCCCTTTTGCCATCGAGCGCTCATAGGCTACCATCTGACCAAAAGGAAGATACAAGATATTACGCATCACCTCCTCTACACCGGAATTAAACGATACATCTGTGTCCTTTTCACCAATACTTATAATTTCTGCTCCCAGGTCTTTACATTCCTTAAGAACAGCAAATTCATGTTTGGAATTAATTTCAGAAACTAACCCAACGATCAACGAATTCTTGTTTACCATCGCTTTAGGTCCATGCCGAAATTCTAAAAAATGAAATGCTTCGCTATGGGTCAAAGACATCTCTTTCATCTTTAAATTTAGTTCACCTGCTAAGCCATAACGTGGTCCAGATCCTAAAAAATAGATCCTATCAATTGCCATGTTCTTCCCGTAGAATTCAGCCATGCTGCTGTAGTTGCTTAATAAATACCTTCCTGCGGATGATAATGCATTAATTTGATCAATCCTTTCAAGCTGATTCGAGCTGATTGCACACAACCCGGTTGCCCCCAAGAAGAGCGTGGAAAATGCCCGGGTTTGAGCAATACTTTTTTCCATCCCCGAGGGAAATATGAGATTTACATCTCCCAATTTAGTAAGCGCGGAGTCCGGATAACATACGACAGTTATGACCTTACCTCGTTTATGTGAAATAAAACCTTCACATGCATGGATTGTTTCGGTCGTTTCACCCGACCTGCTAAGTGCGACTAATAAGTTTTCTTTAGAGTTATCAAGCGAATTCATCGCAGACAACCACAATTCTGACGCTGGAATTCCTCTTGCTTGATGTCCTGTTATCTCTTCAAATAATGTTGAAGCAGCAAGAGATAAATAATACGTAGATCCACAACCTGTGAAAAGCACCTGTTGAAAATCGTTGAGGCGAAAAAACTCCTGGATTTTATTTATAACCTCTTTTAAATGGAAAATAGTATCTAGCCAAGCTTCAGGTTGAGAATAAATTTCATCACGTGTGTACCTGCCTCGCATTTCCATTCAGCGCATCTCCATTGTTATGGGTTCAATCTTAATAACATGATCCATTTTCCCAAGATTACCTATTTTATTAAATCATTAAGTCGCGCAAGATGGTTCTCATTATGATTTTGTAATACTCTTTTTGCATTCGAATTGTATACTTTTTGTAATACATCATCCGGCAAGCTTATGCCATATATATACCATCTCCCTTGCTGGGGTACCTCGGAAACATTGTAGTTAAAATATTCATCATCTGTTTCCAGAAATCGGTAAGACAACTTGTAAGCATCTAAGTCAGGTCCAAAATCCGAGCCATACAATATTCTATCCGCATGGTCGATGAAAAACTTTCTTGAGGTATATGGTTGCCGACCTAACTCTCCGATCCGCGCACTGATATCGACATAGAAATTTCGGCAGCTGTCCAGCAGTTCAGCAACCCAGCCTAAATTTTCAGCATAACAACCCACATGCGCACCTATAAAGGTTGTATTTGGGTTTTCCCTCACAAGATTTCCAAGCTGCTCGATAATTGACGAGAAATGTGGGTAAGGAGGGCTTGTGAATTGCCAATCTTTGTTCTCATTTAACTCTTCCCATCGTTCATTAGTCTCATTAATCGGATCAAAAAAAGCTACTGGATCAGCCACATGGATCATTACTGGAAGCATAAGCTCTCCACAAGTTACCCAAATTGGCTCCAGGCGTTTGTCATCGACCCTTACCAAATTCCCGTTGTGATCATGGATACGTAAGCCAAGATTTTTCCAAATTTTAAGCCCTTCTGCACCCCAACCTGCCTGAACCCGTATTCGCGACGCAGCCCAATCAGGGAAATCATCACCCAGGGTTTTCCACATCTCCCAGTTTACTCCCCCAAATACTTGAAATCGACTTGGAAAGATATTTTTCAACGCCTCCAAATGGACAGTCAATATGTCCTCACCCCAGCCACCATCCAAATCAACAAACATGATCACTCCTGCCTGATCAAGCGTATCGATAAGTTCATTGATCGGTCTGTGGATCCACCCGCCACCAAAATCATCATTTAGATGATTATGCGCATCAATTACTGGAAAGCGTGGTTTACTGATGGTGGTTGACTTGGTTACGAGTTTAGATTTTGGGTGAAAAGATTCGAGCAGCATTTTCGGATTCCTTGTATTGCAGAATCGTATTATTAAATGCCAGTTCAAGCTTTGATCACATTGATCCTGTTTTTTGATATTTCCTTAGTCATTTCGTCAGGTGCTTCAATTCCTGTGATAAGTGTATGAATTTGGTGGATCGGAACTAACAAAACAGTTGAAGTTCTCCCAAATTTTGTATGGTCCGCTACCACTATATTTTCTTTTCCAATAGTTAATATCGCACGATCGGTTAAAGTTTCCGGTAAATAATCATTTGTGAGGCCTTCTTTAAAATTTATCGCCCGAACTCCAATAAATACTTTATCAGCCCGTATTTCACTCAGCACTTGCTCTGCAAAATGACCGATGAAAGAAAATTCGCTTGGTCTAAGCAATCCCCCAATGCATACTATGGTCAATTTGGAATTATCAGAGAGTAAATTAATCACCGGTAATGAGTTGGTAATAATGGTTATATTCTGACGTTCCCCGAGGTTTCGAGCTACTTCCAATACCGTCGTGCCACTCCCAAGGAACACTGTTTCTCCATCATTTACTAATTTTGCCCCGATTGCCCCAATCCTTTGCTTTTCAGCAATCTGCTCTACCTGGCGTTGATGTATGGGCAGTTCGGGAGGAGCTTTCTCAATTGCTATTGCCCCACCATGAACCCGTTGTACTTTCCCCTGGGCTGCTAGCGATTCTAGATCACGCCTTGCTGTGGCTTCGCTAACGGAGTATTGTTCACACACCTCACCAATCGTGATGCGATTTGATCGATTGATCCAATGGAGAATCTTATTTTGTCGTTCTATTCCAGAAATTAAATTCGTGGTCATTATATTCGTCTGTGAGGCTTCTTGGTGGCAATTCAAGCATAAACAACAGTACCCACTCATAAACAAGCATATTCGCTCATAATCACTCATAGTATAGGATGGATAAAATAAATAATCAAGTGTCATTTGTCATGAATCAAAAACCGTTTTCTGCATCGCAAAAAACGCTCTTATATGCTTCTTATTTAATTTATGAGAATAAATCTCAAGGGTAGTTAAGGGATATTTTTAGAAGTGTAATATAAATCTTAGTGATCTTCAGTGGGTTGAGGTGTCTCAGTAGGTTCAGGTTTTTCGGTGGGTTCCGGTGTTTTTGTACGATCCTTTTCTTCTTCGTCAGGTGTAGCATCCTTAGATTCGTGATCATCTGAATCACCGTTTTCTTCCGGTGTTTCCTTGGAACTGTTATCCTCAGTTACTTCACCTTCCCCACTTCGTTCTATTTTGATCGCTGTATAAGAACCATTTGCCTCAATTTTGACAAATTTCTATGCTATCTGTGTAGAAAAATGTAGAATCTCATAGCATTTTGTCTTGCATTGTGGTTAAATTATCAAATGTCGGCAAAAATCATTCTTAGAAATAAAGAATACGAAATGAAACATGGCATGACCATTCGTAAAGCACTACAGAAACTAAGTATCGAGCCTGATAGTGTATTGGTAACCCGAAATGGCCAATTAATCACCGATGATGAAATCCTCGTTGCTGAGGATGTGATTAAGCTGATACCGGTGATATCTGGTGGATAATTTCCAATGATTCATCATAAATTGGGAAGCGATAACAATGGGGCAGCAATAAACTTTGAGAGAATTCGATTTTTCGCAACAGCTCTAAACCTTTTTGCGTATTCAAACCATAACACTTCATGATCACACTCAATCGAATCCTGGAATATCGTTCATACACATTTGGTTATATTCCAAAATATAGGGTGAGAACCAAAGAAGAAGCAATCCAATATGTAAACCAGCGTGGATTTATTTATTTTTGGCCAATATCCGGGATTACATTACCAAGTTTATGGGGAGCTGTTTCTGGTGACCGTCCCGTTCCTAATGAGCATGATGATCCAGGTCATGTTACATGGGATTGGAAAGATTCCCTTCTTGGAAAACATGTTTGGTATTATGGAAAAATCTTACGCAAGAAAGCCACAATTATTTCTATGTCTGTTGCCCCGTATTTCTATGCACTAACGGAAAACTACGGATCTCCTGAGGAGGATTACCTTACTATTTATGAACAGGGTCGTATGACCCAGGAAGCCAAAGCAGTGTATGAAGCCTTGCTTGAAAACAGCCCGCTTGATTCGATCACCTTACGAAAATCTGCCCATTTGACCAGTCAGGCGAGTGAATCCCGTTTCGCCCGGGCATTAACGGATCTGCAAGCTGATTTCAAGATCATGCCAGTTGCAGTAGTCGATGCAGGCTCCTGGCATTATTCCTTTGCTTATGACATCGTTGCCAGGTATGAGCCTGATCTTATCGAGGGTGCTCGATACCTGGACGAGAAAAAAGCTCGTAATAGAATTCTTGAGCTTTACTTCCAATCAGTAGGTGCTGCCCAAACTCGTGATTTGGTAAAATTATTCAGATGGATCCCCAATGATATTGAACAGGCAGTTGACCATTTGGTTGAACGTGGGACGGTCAAAAACCATGTAATATTGGATGGTCAACCGGGAGAATGGCTTGCACTAAACGAGTTAATCTAAGATTCTACTCACACAATACTTATATCCATAATCTCACTTGCTTATTGGGGTAGTTTTTTATTAAACACTGGTATGATAAAACAGCTGATGGGAATTTCCAGTTGATTGAATCTGATCCACCCTAAATTTTCAGGATGACAAGATGGATTTTGGATAGGAATACTCGAAGGAGATTACACAATTTGTTGGAATCATCGAATAGAGTAGCGCTTATTACTGGGGCATCAGCCGGCATTGGTTCTGAATTCGCTGTGCAGCTGGCTGAAAAAGGGTACGATTTAATTCTGGTCGCCAGACGCGAAGATCGTTTAAAACTGCTCAGTGAAATCATCAATTCCAAATATCGAGTGACTGCCATCCCATTTTCAGCAGATTTATCCTCCATGGAAGAAATCGAACGGGTAATTTCTCTAATCAAGATAACTTCCCGTCTTGACTTGTTAATTAATAATGCAGGTTTTGGAACAGTTGGGAGATTCTCGCGCGTAGATCCCGATAAAGAACTCTCCATGCTCCATGTTCATATGCTTGCCCCGGTTATGCTCTGCAGGGCTGTCTTGCCTGGGATGATTTCACAGAATAAAGGCGCGATAATAAATGTTTCTTCATTAGCCGGTATCATGCCTATACGAAATGTCTTATATGGCTCGAGTAAATCTTTCTTGGTCGATTTCTCTAGGGCATTGCAAGATGAATTGCGTGATAGCCCAATACGGGTACAAGCATTATGTCCAGGTTTTATATTAACTGAGTTTCATGACACCCAGGAGTATACAAAGTTTTCACGTTCCAGTATCCCAAATTTTTTATGGATGACTCCTCAAGAGGTTGTTAGAGAGTCTCTAAAATCCCTTAATCAACGTAAAGTGATTTGTATTCCTGGAACTTTATATAGTATTGTCGGCGCTTTAGCCCAAAATAGCATCACATTGGGCCTGATTAAATCCATAGCTCGAATGATCCTTCACAGAAGGAAATACAAACTTGTTTAATCGGTGGAGACGAAATGGCAGATTCAAGGTTTGATCAATCGAAGATCATCACTATTGAGCGACATATTCTTGATGAACAGCAAGTTCACCCAGAAGCTACAGGTATCTTGACCAATATTCTGTATGATATAGCTTTGGCAGGTAAATATATAGCCAGCCAAACCACCCGGGCTGGTTTATCCGATATTTTGGGTGCAACCGAAAATACCAATATTCAGGGCGAGACAGTGATGAAACTCGATCAGCTGGCTGATCAAACGATATTCAGATTGAACGACCATACCGGACGAATTGCAGTCATGGCTTCTGAAGAACATGAGCATCTCATCCATATCCCGAAATCTTTCCCGGTAGGTAAGTATGTCCTTCTCTATGATCCGCTGGATGGTTCATCAAATATCGATTACAACGCGTCCATTGGTACTATTTTTGCGATATACAAACGCCTTTCCATCAATGGTCCCGGTACGTTGGATGACTGCCTCCAACCCGGAAATGCGCTCGTGGCTGCTGGTTACATGATTTATGGATCCAGCACGATGCTGGTATATTCAAGCGGTTCAGGTGTCCACGGCTTTACATTGGATCCTATGATTGGCGAATTCCTTCTTACCCACCCGAATATACATATTCCTGAAAAGCCCAAATATTATTCTGTCAATCACGGTAATGAAATATATTGGAGTAAGGGTGCCGAAAAATTCACTCACTGGCTTCAAGGGATTGATAGTGAACAAAAACCTTTATCATTACGTTATATCGGCTCATTGGTCGGAGATTTTCATCGTACCCTTCTCTCTGGAGGTATATTTTATTATCCTGCAGACACCCGTGATCCATCCATACCCAGTGGGAAATTACGTTTAACCTATGAAGCAGCACCCCTGTCATTCATAGCTCAACATGCAGGTGGGTATGCGTCTGATGGAAAGCAAAATATTCTCAATATCCGGCCTTCATCGTTACATCAACGCACGTCGATTTTCATCGGAGATTGGAACCTGGTTAAAAAAGCGGAGGAATTTATAGCAAAATACGATTCATAAAAAACCCTTGACAAATAGCACATTTGTTCTATAATATAGATAATTAGAACAATTGTTCTTTTTATCCAGAATAATGATATCTTAAGGAGGCTTTTTATGAACCGCTCTGCTAAGCAATCCATTACGATAAGCCGGTTTTTCCAGAAATTCAGTTATTCACGTGGTAAGTTTTTCGGCATCCTGATCATTGGTGCCTTGCTTGCCTTTGAATTATTTAACTACACTACCACCGAGTATGCTCTTAACGATTTCCTTGGCGGATTACGCTTTCTTGGAATTCGTTGGGCGACAATTCTTGCTATTGCTTTCTGCGGAATCGATTTTGCAGGTGTTGCCCGATTATTCACGCCTCAGCAAGGTGCTGGTGAGCCAAAAGAAGTCTGGTATCTCTTTGGTGCCTGGCTTCTGGCTGCCACGATGAATGCAATGCTCACCTGGTGGGGTGTTGCTCTTGCATTAGTCAATCATCAATCTTCAGGAAGCGCAGTAATTAGTAGTGAAACCTTAATCAAAATAGTTCCTGTATTCGTTGCAATCATGGTGTGGTTGATCAGGGTTTTGATTATTGGGACATTTTCAACTTCAGGTGAACGTTTATTCAGCCAATCTGATAACACCCGCCAACCCCATTCTCCTAAATCATTGAATCCTGCTGAAACTGTTGTTAGACCTTCTCAGCCCCAACCTGTTGCCTTTCATTCAGCTCCCAGGTCGCAATCCGAATCCAACCAACTCTCAGCTGGACGTCCAGAACCGACATATCATCCAGCCGGAATGTCTGGATACAATCCTTCGAATAACAACACCAGACAATAATTTAATAAAAAAGAGCGACTTTATATTTGTATTCGAAGACGCTCTTATTCGTTTCTATTCGTTTTTTAGTATGTTTATTAAAACCGTATTTAACACTCCACCATTGCGATAATATTCAATTTCAATTGTTGTATTTAGTTTTGACGATTGTCTTGAATGTTAATGATGAACCATCATCTTTTGTCATTTCCACCGCTATTTCTAAATTGGGAGTGATGTTTTCATGCAAATCTTTTATGGAAAAAACTTCTGTGCCAGTAATCCCAAGGCTGGAAGCATTTTCACCCGGTAAAAACTGGAGTGGCAAGACACCCATTCCCACCAGGTTCGAGCGATGGATGCGTTCGAATGACTCTGCAATCACCGCTCTCACCCCTAATAGTCTGGGTCCTTTTGCTGCCCAATCACGGCTGGAACCAGATCCATAATCTTTACCTGCTATAACAATTAAGGGGATACCGTCCTGTTGATACCTGGTTGCAGCATCGTAAATACTCATCTTCTCACCTTCAGGTAAATGCACAGTAAATCCACCCTCAACTCCCGGTACCATCCGGTTCTTTAATCTAATGTTGGCGAAGGTTCCACGCGTCATGACACGATCATTTCCTCGTCTTGAGCCGTAAGAATTGAAATCACGTGGTTGAACATCATAAGAAATTAGATATTTACCAGCCGGACTATCAGCAGGGATTGAGCCGGCAGGAGAGATATGGTCTGTGGTTATCGAATCACCAAGGAATGCCAATACCCTGGCACCAATTATTGGTTTAATATTTGAGGTTTCTTGAATATTTTGTACAAAGAAGGGAGGTTCTTGAATATAAGTCGACCATTCATCCCAAGGGTATAATTCGCTGTCAGTATACTTGATTGCGTTCCAGGTTTCATTACCAGAGAATACGTTTTGATAATTAGTTTTAAACATTTCGGAAAAGACACACTCTTCAACGGCTTGATTAATCTCCTTGTTTGATGGCCAAATATCTTTCAGATACACGGAATTTCCATCTGCATCAAATCCTAATGGCTCATTTTCTAAATCAATATCTACTGTACCAGCTAAAGCATATATAACGACCAATGGAGGAGATGCAAGATAATTAGCCCTAACATAAGGGTGGATCCTTCCTTCGAAATTTCTATTACCAGAAAGGACACTCACTGCCACCAGGTTCTCGCTGCTTATTGCTTTAACTACTTCACCTGGAAGTGGTCCGGAATTTCCTATGCAAGTCGTGCATCCATATCCCACGACATTAAATCCTAATTTTGCTAATGGTTCAAGTAAATTTGCTTTTTCCAGGTATTCAGTGACCACCCGCGACCCAGGTGCAAGGCTTGTCTTGACATAAGGTTTAACGCTTAAACCTTTCTCAACTGCTTTTTTGGCGACCATGCCAGCGGCGATCATAACCGACGGATTAGACGTATTTGTACATGAAGTTATGGCTGCAATCACAACAGCTCCGTGAGACATTTTTAAAGAATGCCCATTAGCCCCAAATTTCACCGTTTTATCTAATTCACCTTCTTCGAGTTCAAATCCGCCTTCCTTCGTTGGGGTAGAAAGACTATTTTTAAACGATTTCCGTACATCAAATAGCTTAACACGATCTTGCGGACGTTTAGGTCCCGCTAGACTTGTTTCAACCGTACTAAGGTCAACCTCAAGGGTCTCTGTAAAATCTGGGTCGGAAGAATCATCAGTCCTGAACAAGGCTTGCTCTTTACAGTAACGTTCCACGAGATCGACAACCTCACTTGAGCGACCGGTTAAATTTAAATAGCGCAGAGTTTCATCATCCACTGGGAAATAACCAATGGTTGCACCATATTCGGGTGCCATATTAGCAATTGTCGCTCGATCCGGAAGAGAAAGAGAAGATAATCCTTCGCCATAGAATTCAACAAATTTATCTACCACACCTTTGTTCCGGAGCATTTGAGTAATAAATAACGTCAGATCGGTGGCAGTAATACCTTCACCAAGTTCACCAGATAACCTGACACCGATGACATCCGGTGTTAGCATGTCGATAGGTTGACCGAGCATGGCAGCTTCTGCCTCAATTCCGCCAACTCCCCACCCTACCACACCTAATCCATTGATCATAGTTGTATGTGAATCAGTACCGACAAGAGTATCAGGAAAGGCAATGTATTTTTCACCATATTTATTGTAGGTGACCACTTTAGAAAGATATTCTAAATTAACCTGATGAACAATGCCTGTCGCAGGAGGAACAACCCGAAAATTATTAAAAGCATTTTGGCCCCAGTGTAAGAATTCATATCTTTCACGATTGCGCTGGAATTCAAGCTCCGCATTTCTCACAAAGGCATCAGGATTGGCAAAAAAATCCACCTGAACGGAGTGGTCGATCACCAGATCAACTGGGATCATAGGATTGATCTTCCGTGGATCTATCCCTGATCGAGCAACAGCTTCACGCATTGCAGCAAGGTCAACAATGGCAGGTACACCGGTAAAATCTTGCATGATTATCCTTGCGGGTCGAAAAGGTAAGGTGCGCCGAAATTGTGGATTAGGTATCCAGCCAGCAAGATTAGTTACGTCTTCGGGTAGAATTTCTTTTCCGTTGCATTGGCGTAAAACTGATTCAAGCATGATGCGAATGGAATAAGGAAGACGGCTAATGTTGGTGTATCCGTGTTGTTCCAACCTTTCTAAACGGAAGATAGCGAATCTACCGCGTTTAGTTTCCAGCTCATCAAGGGCTTGAAATTGATTCATTTCCATAATTACTCCTTGTTACGACCTTCTTTAAGTGGAAACGAATTATAGTCCAAATATCGGAATAAATGGTTAAATTATCGTCATCATTTAATAAAATGATGCTAATAAAATTGTTAGTTTATCGAAAAGAGGAATATAGCTATTAACTTTTATCGCCTGACAATGGCGTCGGTCATACGTATCACACGTGTCATCGATGGGAAATCATGCACCCGTATAATATCTGCCCCACGTGCGATTCCGATGGATACAGCTGCAGAAGTCCCTTCCAAACGTTGGTCGGGAGGCAAATCCAGAGTGTATCCAATGAATGACTTTCGGGAAGGCCCCAATAAAACTGGATACCCTAACTGTTTTATCTCATCCAGGCGGTCCACCAATTCCAAATTCTGTTCGACCGATTTGCCGAACCCAATACCCGGGTCAAGAATAATTTGTCTATCTGAAATACCTGCTGTGTGTGCAATAGCAATACTTTCCAAAAGTTCACGTTTCACATCCTCAAGTAGATTTTCATAAGGGATCCCAACGTAACGTCCACCTAAACGCTCCTTAATCTGCGCATGTGCCCAGGAACTTCTGTTATGCATTAGGATCACTGGGGCTTGATGTTTCGCCACCACTCCTGCAAGGTCAGGATCGGCGTGCAAACCCCAAACATCGTTGACGATATGCGCTCCCTGCTGTAATGCTTCTTCAGCAACACTGGCTTTATAGGTGTCTATTGATAGGATTACATTAAATGCAGAGGCCATGAGTTTAATCACTGGTATCACACGCTCCAGCTCTTCTTCAGCACTCACTTGTTGAGCTCCTGGTCTTGTACTTTCTCCCCCAATGTCAATTATATCAACGCCATTTTTAACCAAAAGATTAGCTTTATTAAGAATTACTTCAAGGTTGAGGTGGAATTTCTCAGGCCTAGTATCTACCTCTAACAATCCATCACCCGAAAAGCTATCGGGGGTTAAATTTAATATACCCATGATGTAAGTTCTCGATCCCCACTTGATGTTATGACCATTAATTATTAAAGATTGGTTCATTGGAATTTTATCTTTCAAGGTCTTCACGCTGATAAATATTTAGGGATGAGAATTTAAAGCATCAATTTCTGTTATTCTACCAGCCGACCAGATTTAATGAGTACGAACAACGCATCGAGGCTAACAAACGGATTGGCGTGCATTTTGGATATTCCCCCCCAATCAACCCTCGAATGGCCTGTTAATTTTTTGTGATCTACCCGATAATATTTCTCTTCGGCTGGGAAACCGCCGTCAGGTAGCCTCTTACTCTCCAGAAGGTCCAAAGCTTCTTGACACCGCGGATCCATGATGAATCCAGCTTCAGCCATTACTTTCAATGCAAACAAAATATCGTAATGCCAGTAATTGGGATAATGTAGCTTTATAAAATTCTGATCGATTACCTGATTATCCCGTATCCGTTTATAGAGATGGCGTTTCAGAAATACCTCAGCAGCTTGATTCATGGATTGTTTTGCTTTTGGATCGCCCGTTTTTTTTGTATACCAGGCAAGTCCTCTTAAGGGAATTAGGCTTTCGTTAAAGGAAGAATTAATAGCTTCAGGTCGCTTATCACAATTCCATCCGCCATCTTCCCATTGCCATTTGATTAACCTCGCCACTAACTCTTCTGTCCGGTCATCCGCTAATCCAAGTGCAATAGAATAATAAATGCAATTTCCCTCCTGGGAAGCGCATCGCCTCGTTCGACCATTGATAATCCTGATCTTATTTTGGTGTTGCGTTGACAATAACCACTCATAACATTGGTCTAATAATGGTTTGAGAAATTCATTTCCCGTTGGGAATCCAAGATCTGCTAAGATCGATAACACCCAATGTGATCCGAACCATTTGTCATATGGATGATATGGGATTCGCCCGTCTTCCTTTTGATCAATCAACAAATTTTTTATGATAGGCGAGGATGAAAATACTTCCTTTGGTTCTTTGTCTATTTCAGGTGAAAGAAGCTTCCCAGGCAAATTGCGTGTTGATTTCCAACGGATGAGAGGATCAGAGTGTTGTGAGATAAAACCAAGAACATCCTCAGTTATCATTTTCATAAGGAACATCCCCCTCCCTAATACCCAAGAAAATAGCTAACACTTCATCTGGTAGATCAATCTCTGGAAAATCTTGGCTGCCATATTTTTGAATAGCTCTCTCGCGTAATGCCTGCCATAACAACTGTCTTTCATCAGATTGCACTACCAAATCATTCACCGTGTCGGCTGCTATCAGATATTCACCGGTAGTGTATAGAAACGTTATCCTCCGCCATGTTTCTGCCATAATCGGCTTTGGTAAATATTCCAATCCACCGATCTGAATTTTATAATATTCTTCCTTGGCACGTGGATGGTCAGGCTCGGTTTTTATCAATTCTGACCGAGTGGTCAATTCATGCCCAAGCACTGGAGCGAAATATTGAATCCGCCACTTTTCATCCCCAAATGTACCGGTTTGATAAAAAGCCAAATAATCAACGGCTATAACCTTTGGAGCTGTACGTAGCGGAATGCGGTACCATCCCAACAACCTGGCGATTTCTAGATCCCTTGGGTTATTAACCACTGCAACCAAGACGAGTGATGTAGGTTGAAGCAAAATTATCCTTTATCCAATACCTGCTTCGGAATTAAATTCTTCAATCATCGCATCAATTTCTGGAACTTGCTTTTGAACATCAATCCAATAATCAGGCTCATACCACTGGGATAGAATCTCATTATATGTTTTTCCCTGCTGCTCGACCCAGGTGAAATACTTAAGGTTGTGCACTCGTTTACGGTCCACATAGGATAGCTCAAGCATATTGTCCGTTGATTCCCCCAGAAGGTAACGTGCAAAATCGGCCGCAGCATTATTTTCTGTATATTCGCCATACTCTTGATGCATTTCCTCAAGCCGGCTCCCATACAGCTCCATAGAGTCAGTTAATATGGTCAAGATTATATCGTGCTCGTTAAATTCGAAATACTTGGCCATTTTGATTGCTGAGAGTACATTCGATATACCTGAAAATCCCAGCAAATCTAGATTACCAACGATTTTCTCAGGTATACCTTGTTTTGTCAGATAGGCACGACCAGCTCGTTCATTGAATAATCTTGCAAGATTTACGATCGCATTATCATCAATAGCTACAATCACATCGGTATTTTTAACATTGTGTATCCATGGAACATGTTTATCACCGATTCCCTCTATTCGGTGTGCTCCGAAACCATTTTGAAGCAATGTTGGGCATTGAAGCGCTTCGCTGGCTACAATTTTACTGTTTGGATAGCGTTGTTTTAAATAATCTCCACTTCCAATCGTTCCTGCTGAGCCTGTAGCAGACGCCATCCCCCGATATTCATCTTTAGGTCCCATGACTTGATGTAAAACATCTTCCATGGCATGACCAGTGATTTCATAATGCCAGAGATAGTTACCAAATTCTTCGAATTGATTGAAAATCATCAAATTCTGACCCGAGTTACGCAACTCCCAGCATTTATCAAATATTTCTTTTACATTTGATTCACTACCTGGAGTTTTGATCGTCTCACCGGCTATTTTTGATAGCCATTCAAAACGCTCTTTACTCATTCCTTCAGGTAGAATGGCAATCGACTCACATCCCAGCAAAGCAGAGTCATATGCTCCTCCACGACAGTAATTTCCAGTCGATGGCCAGACCGCCTTTTGGGTGGAAGGATCAAATTGTCCGGTAATTAACCGAGGAACCAGACAACTGAATGCTGCCCCAACCTTATGTGCACCGGTCGGGAACCACTTTCCCACCAATACGATAATTCGGGCAGGAGTGCCCGTTAAGCTTGAGGGAAGTTCCAGGTAATTTACTCCACTAAAACCTCCTCCCTGGGCCCTTGGTTCATTATGCCAGCTAATGCGGAACAAATTACGCGGATTTACATCCCATAGACCAATTGTTCCCAATTCATGCTTGATTTTCTCGGGAACCCGGTCAGGATTTTTCATCTGTGAATATGTGGGAATGATAATATTTCGCTCCCGCACACGCTTAATAGCACGCTTTCTGCCTTCGTCATTTATTTGTAAATCGATTTTCATATAAACTCCTTATTATTCTTTAGACGGTGCTTCTCGTATAATATAGAGAGGACGGCCTTTTGCTTCATCGTATAATCTGCCAATATATTCACCCAATATCCCGAGCGAAATAAGCTGCACTCCTCCCAGAAATAAAACTGCAATCAGTGTAGTGGCTTGTCCTAAAAATGCATGTGAACCAACAATTCGTGAGATGATGACTACTGGGATCGCAATAATACTAATGCCGGCAGTTAAGAAACCCAGGTACATGGCAAGTTGAAGTGGAAAATAGGAAAAACTGGTGATCGCATCACTGGCAAATTTGACCATCTTTTTAAACGGATACTTTGTTTCTCCTGAATATCGGGCAGCCCGTTTATATGAAACACCAATTTGCTTGAAACCAACCCAGGTCGACATTCCTCGCAAGAAGCGATGTCGTTCTCGCATCCCTTTCATAACATTCACAACTTTTCGATCCAACAAACGAAAATCACCAGTATCCATGGGGATATTTACGTCTGTGATACGATAAATCATTCGGTAGAACAGTGAAGCAGTAAACAATTTAAACCACGATTCGCCTTCTCGCTCAGAGCGCTGGGCGTAAACTACTTCGTATCCTTCCTTCCACTTGGAAATCAAATCTAGGATCACTTCAGGCGGATCTTGAAGGTCTGCGTCAATAATTACCACAGCTTCACCTTTTGAATAATCCAATCCTGCGGTCACTGCAAGCTGATGACCAAAATTTCGGGCAAAAATCACCGGTTTTATGTGAACATCCGTATTAGCTAGCTTTTTTATTTCATCAGTTGAGCCGTCAGTGGAACCATCATCTACCATGAGTAGTTCCCAGGAGTCGCCTGCTTTCTCCATCGTCTCCTTCACTCTACGATACAACTCAGAAATATTACCAACTTCATTAAATATAGGTGCAATTATAGAATATACGATCAGGTTATCCATAAATTCCCATCCTGAATTGCTTTTTACAAATATAACGTCTTTTCAAGGTTTTTCTGACGCCAAGTCAGATAATAGCTTCCTTCAGTGCTTTAAGGGTTGGTTCAATGATTAGTGGTTCTTTCACCGCTTTCATGGCTGCACGAACATCTTTAAGTCCGCTTCCAGTATTGATCACAAGTACTGGTTCCTCTGGTTGTACCATCCCCAATTGACTGGCTTTCACTAAACCTGCATAAGAAGTTGCTCCCGCGGGTTCTGCAAAGATTCCAACTTTACCAAGTTCTGCGATCGCTGATATGATCTCCTCATCGCTGACAATGATATATCCTCCCCCTGATTGGCGTGCCGCTCGAACAGCTCGCACTCCATCGCGGGGAAGATCGACTGAGATGCTATCTGCTAAAGTATTCGCAACAACTGGGTTGATCTTCTCAGTTCCCTCAAAATATGCGTTTGCTATGGCGGATGATCCGAAGGCTTGAACCCCGTATATGCGGGGCATTTGATCTAACCAACCTAATTCTTCCAGGTCAATAAATCCTTTATATAATCCAGAAATGATATTTCCATCCCCAACCGAGACAAAAATCGAAAGGGGTTTGCTCAGTGCCGGTTGTAAATGGATCAGCCATTCCCATATTTCAAGCGCCGCGGTTTTCTTTCCCTCAGCCGTGAATGGATTGTATCCAGTATTCCGGCAGTACCAACCAAATTCGTTGGATGCTTGAATGGTCAAATCAAATGCATCATCATAAGAACCATCAACTAAATATACGGATGCCCCATAAATAAGTAATTGGGCAATTTTTGCTGGTGGGGCTGTGCGCGGTGCAAAGATTACCGCTTTCTGGCCAATTGCAGCCGCCATACCCGCTAAAGCTGCTCCGGCATTCCCAGTGGAAGCAGTCACCACAACTTCTGCACCAATCTCACGTGCTCTAGCAACAACAACAGCACTTGCACGGTCTTTAAAGGAGGCTGTCGGATTGCGACTCTCATCTTTGATCCATAGGTTTTCTATTCCAACTCGTCTCGCAAGATCAAGAGTTGAATACACCGGGGTGAATCCAGCAAAATGTATCGGAGTGTTTACACCTCCAGGGTCAGCTACTGGTAGCAATGGCAGGTACCGCCATAGAGAGAGCTCATTGGACCTAAAAATATCTTCGGGTCTAAGTGTTTGTAAGATCCATTTGTAATCTAGAATTACGTTTAAATTCCCACCGTCTCTCGGGCAAGTGTAGGTCACTTCTTCCGGGAGATATTCAGTATTACAAATGGAACATTGATAGCCTTTAAATTTATTCATAGCTATATCTTTTAATGAATTATTCGAATTTGTTGGATAGGATTATAATCCGCGTTCTCCCCGAATGTAGGGGATTCCTAACGCAGCAGGAGCCCCCAGGCGCTTTCGAACAGCCTCCCGTGATCCGATTACTAACACGATGATTGTGAAGGCATATGGTAACATTTGGAGAAAGAAACCATAATACGGGTTATAGTAGAAGGGATTAGCAAAACCTAAAATCATTGTTGGACCTTGAATATCCAGGATCAAACGGCCTAACGCTCCAAAAACATAGGAACCGAACACAGCTCTAAATGGGTCCCATTGCGCAAAAATAACCAAACCAATTGCGATCCATCCTTGACCAGCTGTGGTCATCTCACTAAACCAGCCAGGGGAAACAGCCAGACTGATCGTTGCCCCAGCTAATCCTGCAAATATGCCTCCCAAAAAGACATATAGATATCTCAATTTATAGACATTAATTCCTAACGCATCTGCTGCAGCTGGATACTCTCCAACTGAACGTAAATGCATTCCAGGTCTTGTTCGATTGACATAAAACCAGATCAGTGGGCATACTAGATAGCCGATATAAACAAGAATATTTTGATCGGTAAAGAAAATTAAACCGATCACTGGTATTTGTGACAATAAAGGAATGCTAAAGTGTGGTAACAATGCCACAGTTCCGGCTTTACTTAATCCGTCTCCTAATACCAGGGCTATCCCTGTACCAAGGAATGTCAAAGCCAATCCACTTACCACCTGGTCTCCACGTAAGCTTATCGTAATAAAAGCATGGATTTGGCTAAGTAAACCAGCTGCAATCATTCCGATTAATAACACCCAGCCAAGGATTTCCTGTCGCCAAAGTTACGCTATATGCACTCATCGCCCCAATTAACATCATCCCTTCAAGACCAAGGTTTAGTACACCTGATCGCTCCGCCAAAATCTCACCTAATGTTGCAAATAATAAAACCGTGCCCGTTGCTACGCCAGCTTGCATAATGATGATAAGGTTCATGCCCTATGCCTCCTGAATGAAGGCATTGCGACGAACAATGCGGACACGATAGCGAAGTAAAATGTCGCTAGCGATAAGGCAAACAAGGATAATCCCTTGAATCATCTTTGGAATTCCGGAAGGTTGGATTTCCCTCCCAGCAAGGATCAAAGCACCAAAAAGAATTGAAACAATTACCACAGCAAATGGATTTAATTTTGCAAGCCAGGCAATAATGATGCCTGTGAAACCATATCCGGGAGAAATGGCTCCTTGTAACCGGTGCACCACACCTGTGATCTCTGATACACCAGCCAAGCCAGCTAATGCACCCGATGCCATCATAACCAAAATAATATTTCGGCGTATGTTAATTCCTGCATATTTGGCTGCTTCAGGATTATCTCCTATCAGGCGAATTTCGTATCCCCAACGGCTACGATAGATTATGAACCATACAATAACAGCAGCAATCAGTGCGAGCACAAATCCTAAATGAACCGTTAATCCACGCAACCAGGGAACTTTATCAGCAAAATCCGTTAAACGTGGGAGCCAGGCATTACGCGTAAACACCTTGCTCATCTGGAAACCGCCCTCTGTCCATATAGCGTAGATACAGAAATTAATCCATTGCACTGCGATGTAATTCAACATGAGAGTTGAAATGATTTCATTAACGTTGTATCGAGCTTTTAAAAAACCGGGTATAAAACCCCACAATGCTCCCATCAGCATCCCTGCTAGGATCGTTGCAGGTATAAATAACCAGGGTGATGCGTTTTCAGGAAGTAGTGGAATAAGTACAACTGCACTTGCTCCAAAAGCCCCCATGAAGAATTGTCCCTCTGCACCGATATTCCACAATCGCATACGAAACGCTAATGAACATGCTAATCCGACAAGAATTAGTGGCGTTGCTTTAACTAATGTGTCCGAAAAAACTCCAACACTCCCCAGTGATGCACGTGCGATATGCGCATAGGATGCAAACGGGTTACCTCCCACAATAGCAATTAGAATACCACCAATGATCAATGCAACAACAATAGCCCCCAAAGATACTACCCATGGATACCATCGTGGAGGTTCACTTAGTCGTTGCTCAATTTGAATCATATACGGTAGTGACCAATGTGGATGCGAGGATTTCTGGCTTGGTGTTTCATTCATATCAAGACACTCCAAGACCAATCTTTTCTAAGGGTGTGCCTGTCATCATCAAACCAATTTTCTCTATTAACTCTTGAGATTCAAACTCTCCTGTTAATTCTCCCATGATCCTACCTTCATAAATCACTAATATCCGGTCGCTTAAAGACAATAATTCCTCCAGCTCCTCCGAAACAAGTAACACAGCTGCACCGACTTCTCGTTGATCAAGAAGCAAGCGATGAACACCTTCAATGGCACCTACATCCAATCCGCGTGTAGGTTGAACTGCCACCATGAAAGGAGGTTGGCCAGATAGCTCTCGGGCGAGAATCACCCTTTGTAGATTACCACCAGATAATAACCGGACTGGTGTTTCTACATTAGGTACAATAATGTCATAGTCCTCTTTAAGCTGCTTGGCAAATTGAGTAGCTGCATTGCCATCCACCACCCAACCATGAGATATGGGTGGCGTGCGGTATTTCTTCATAATCACATTATCGGTAATACTCAAATTTGGTGCGGTCCCAACATGTGTTCGATCCTCAGGTATATATGCCATCCCACTTTGGATAGCTGTAAGCGCTGGCCGATTAGTAATATCTTTATTATTAAAGATGATTTTTCCCTTTACACATTGCCTCAGTCCAGTAATGACCTGAGCAAGCTCACCTTGTCCATTCCCGGCTACACCCGCTAAACCTAAGATTTCACCTGCACTTACTTGAAATGAAACTCCCTTTAACGCTTGAAGCCCTTTATCATTATCGGCATAAACATCTTCCACTCTTAGTATTACATTACCAGGTGATTGCGGTTTCTTTTCCATGTGGAATAATATTTCTCGCCCAACCATCAATCGGGCAAGTTCTTGCCGGGTGATATTGGTAGTACTTACACCTGCGGCTGTAACTTTTCCTTTCTGTAATACGGTCACTCGATCCGAAATAGCCATCACTTCCTGGAGCTTATGGCTGATAAAGATAACCGATTTCCCTTCATCGACCATTGCATGTAAGGTATTGAATAAACCTTCAATCTCAGTTGGAGCCAAAACTGCAGTGGGTTCGTCCATAATAAGTACCTGAGCACCACGATACAGCATTTTTAAGAGCTCCACGCGTTGTTGTTCGCCCACTGATAACTGCCAAATCTTTGCACGTGGATCAACCTTTAATCCAAATCTCTCTCCCAGTTCAGAAATTTTCGGGTCATAATCATTTAAACGAAGCAAGAAGCGAGGGTCATCCAATCCCAAAAGGATATTTTCTGTAACCGTTTGGGAAGGTACCAGCATGAAATGCTGGTGTACCATACCAATACCAGCCAGAATTGCATCCCGTGGAGAAGAAAAGGACTTAACCTCGCCATTAACGGTGATTATTCCTGATTCCTGGCGATAAAGGCCGGCTAATACATTCATCAATGTACTTTTTCCAGCACCATTTTCGCCTAGAAGTGCATGAATTTCACCTTTCCTCAATTCAAAATCGACATGATCGTTAGCAAGCACTCCAGGAAAGCGCTTAACGATATTTCGCATCTCCACTACAAGCGGGATCTGGGGTGTGGTTTCTCCCATGCAATGCTCCTAGTCATGTAAACAGAAAATAGTAATTCTATAAAAGAAAATAGGGCCAGAACATGCTTGCCCTGGCCCCATTCGTTGTTTGATTATCCTCCAGTATCGGGCAATTCAGCAGTAATTCCTTCTGCCCACCACTTCATACAATACTTACATTCCAAACCTGGAGCACCAGGTGGGAATTGATCAAGGTCAGCCTGCTCCATTTTCTCACCAGCAGGTACAACGACATTGCCAGCGTTATCATTAATTGGGCCTGAGAAAACATCGAAACGGTTAAATTGGCCCGCCCTCATCTTGGCTAGCGTATCTTGGACCGTCTGGATTACATCAGCAGGAAGCTCCTGTACACCTTTGGTGGGGGTTTGACCTTCCATAAAACCATACAATCCCAGCCCACCGCTGTCTGCATCAAAATAATCCCAGCCTACTTTGTATGTACCGTCACTCACACCTTGAGCGATCTTCGCATAAACAGAGCCCCAGTTCCAATATGGAGCGGTAAGGCAGCGCTCAACTTTACAAGAACCAGACCAATCGTAGGTGATGCCCCACTTGCCTTTTTCCTGAGCTACATCTGCTACAGCGGGTGTATCTGCTCCAGTGAAGACCACCTGAGCGCCAGCATCAAACAAGGAGGCAGCTGCATTTTTCTCGCCTACCGGATCATGCCAGGTATTGATCCAACGCACATCCATGGTGCACTCCGGGCAGGTTTTCTTCATACCGAGAGCGATAGCATTACCGAGACGCAATTCCTCTGGGATGGGGAACGTCGCCATGTATCCCAGCTTGGGATTGCCATCCATTTTAGCGCGTGCCCCAGCCAGCATACCTGCCAGGTACTTCATATCTTCCATCGCGCCAAACAAATTTCCAAAGTTGGTTCCATTGGATTTATAACCACTGATGTGAATGAAGGTAGTGTCCGGAAACTCGGTTGCGACAGCTTCCATCGGATCCATAAATCCGAAGGACGTACCATAGATTAGATCGAAGCCTTTACGTGCGAGGGCTCGAAATACCTGTTCGGAGTCAGCACCTTCTGGAACGTTTTCAATATAGGCAGTGTGAACATTCGGGACATTTTCTTCAACATACTGTAGTCCTTCATAATGCGCCTGTGACCATCCTCCATCATCATGTGGTCCAATGAGAACCCATTGCTACGTTGAACTTTCCTTTCTCCACATCAGGTATCTCGAATCCTCCTACTTTTTCGGGCCCACAGGCTGCTAAAATCATAGCAGTGATAACTAACATTGCAATTAACTTCCATAAAATTTTAGATCCCATATTACTCTCCTCTACTTATAATTTTTAATTTATAGTCTTAAAGCTGGTAATAAATAAAAAATATATTTAAATATAAACACCTCCTTATTATATGATTCTATTAATTTTACCTTAATGTACTATCCAGGTACCAGTTTCACCTCTTAATGCTTTTCCAATCTTTTCAGGACTCGTAATCAAAGCTTTCTTACCACCAGATTCCAAATACCAGATAATTGCCTGAACCTTTGGTGCCATGGAACCTTTCGCAAAATGGGTACCTTCTGCCAGGTACTGTTTTGCTTCAGCCAACGTCATTCGATCTAGCCATTTTTCGTTGGGTTTACCATAATTTATCGCTACTTTTTCTACAGCGGTAGATATCAGAAAAAGGTCAGCATTGATCTGTTGTGCCAACAAGCTGCTGGCATAATCTTTATCAATCACTGCTGCTATGCCCATATATTCTCCATTTCCATTATCGATTACCGGTATCCCACCTCCACCCACTGTGATCACAACAACACCTGCACTTATTAGGGCTTTTACTGTTTCTAGTTCTACCACTTCTTTGGGTAAAGGTGAGGCTACAACTCGCCGCCAACCTCGCCCGGCATCTTCGACTACTGACCAACCCATATCGCTTTCCCTGCGCTTGGCTTCTCCTTCATCCATGAAACTTCCGATTGGTTTGGAAGGATTTTTGAACGCCTTGTCATTCCGATCCACAAGAACCTGGGTAATCACAGTTGCCACATTTTTCTTGATATTTCTTTTAAATAGCTCATTCTGCAATGTCTGCTGTAATGCATAGCCAATTGCTCCCTGGCTATCCGCCCCGCATACATCGAGTGGTACTTCATGCATTCCTTCCACCCGCGCTGCAATCTCCGATCGGCGCAAGATAAAACCGACTTGAGGACCGTTTCCGTGACCAATCGCAACATCCCATCCAGCTTCAATCATATCAGCAATGTGATATGTTGTTTCTTTTGCAGCCAGGTATTGATCTTCAACAGATTTATGCTTTTCATCTTTTATTAGAGAATTTCCACCAATCGCAATGACTGCGATTTTCCTTGATACCTTATCCATGATTTCTCCCTTTATCTCATCGTCAAAGCCATGACCGCTTTTTGAACATGCATGCGGTTCTCTGCTTCATCATAAACTACTGAGTTTTTTCCGTCAATAACACCATCAGTAACCTCGATGTTCCTATCTGCAGGTAATGGATGCATATAGATTGCATCAGGTTTTGCCAAGGCCATTTTCTTTTCATCGGTAATCCATTGTTTATACTTATTGATGATTTCTGCCCCTTGGTTTGGATCTGGTGTATGCACCATTGCACCCCAAGATTTAGCATATATGATATCTGCGCCTTTGAACGCTTCTTCCATGTCATCCACAAGTTCAAAGCCTGTCCCATATTTTTTAGCTTGTTCTTGTGCTTGCTCCATGATTTCCGGCATTAACCTGAACTCCGGTGGATGTGCGAGCACAACATCTAATCCGAAGCGGGGCATCTGTAAGACCAATGATTGTGGCACCGACATTGGTTTTTGGTATGAGGCGGCATATGCCCAGCTGACCACCATTTTTTTCCTTCTCAACTCTCGTCCTTTCTTTTCGACGATAGTCATAAGGTCAGCCAGACATTGGAAGGGGTGATATATATCACATTGCATATTTAATATTGGAACACGTGAGGCTTTGGCTACAGCATTTAAATACCCATTTCCAATTTCCCAATCGACATGCCTGATGGCAATTCCATCAAAGTACCTTCCAAATATTTCCCCAATTTCCTTCGGAGTATCACCATGTGCAATCTGTGTGGTTTTACTTTCAATAAAAGCTGCATGCCCTCCTAATTGCGCCATTCCAGCTTCAAATGAACCTCGTGTTCGTGTGCTTGAAAAGAAAAACAACATCGCTAATACTTTATCACGCAGATATGGATGAAGTTCACCTAAAGCCCGTTTACGCTTTAAATCAAACGCTACATCTAATACTGTTTCAACCTCTTCCTTAGAGAAGTCAAGGTCAGCAATTAAATCCCTGTTCCGTAGATCAGTCTGCATAATTTTTGCTCCTTATATATTTAATATTTTACAATTAATTTTCAATTTCTAAAATTAATCTTTCATACGTTCATTTTCTCAGCGTCCAGCAAATTCACGGGGAGCACTTCAATAGTGAATTAATTAAAGCTATTGTAGATTCTTTCTCTTGGCTTACAGGTGTTGATCCATCGATTCGTTGCCATAATCGACACAGCAATGGGTTCATCAACGGCGTGATACCCAATGACTGCTCGGTTAGCTCATAAGCTCTCACCCAATTTCCGGTATGTGCATACCCTTCTATAAATGGAAAATGCTCCGATGGATCGTTAGGATAGTCATTTATATTATATGCGACATCCCCCAGGGAAGATACTTCAGTCCATTTCTCTTGTTGCCTGGCTAAATCTGCAAGCTCAAAGTAATAACACCATTTATGAGCTGGTTCTTGCCCGTATAGATTTTGTGGCAAAATCACATCAGCAGATTTATCTGCAGGATAAATCCATTCACTTGATGAGAGCGCTGCTGCTGCTTGCATTTCTAAAGGCAGCATACGGTTATCACTATCCAAACCGTTATCCAGAACACGGAGACATGCAGGAGGGTCGTACACCACCGCGACTACTTTTGAGGTACTTCCGTTGAACTTCGTTGCAAGGTAATCCACCTCTATTGGAATTCCTGGCTTTAGAGATGTGAGCGATTTTCCAAGCCTTTGTGATGGATATAAAAGTAAGTAAGCCATCTTTGGAGTGTTATTATCTGCTGCCCAAAACCAATTTAAAGGTGCTGTCAATGAGTTATCACTATAATTAGTCACTGGAAGATCGTTAACCATTAGTGTTGTGCCATTTTTCAAACCGGGTATTCTCCAGGCGAGCTGCCAAAAGAAACGTCTTTGTGTCTCCCAGTCTCTTCGGAATTGATTAACCACTTGAAATTGCGTGCCAACTGCTAATCCGACAAGGATACCCACGATGGCGAATTTCATCCATAGACGAATTGGAACCATACTAATTATTCCTGCAATAATCAGGCTGACACCCAGGATAAAGGGAAGTGTGAACCTGTCGTTAGGGAAACTAACCGATGGAAGTAATCCCGTTAACCAATTGGGTATTCCCCCCAATATACAAGCCATCAGTCCGACAAATATAATCGACCAATGACCGTCTTTTTCCGAGGGATACTTTCGATTTTGCATGAAATACAAGAAAGTCAATCCAATCACAAGGAAAACAATGAAAACGGTTACAATCGTCGTTCGCAAGCCTAACTCAGATATATTTGGTGGGCGAAACACTTGCCCCCACGCACTCACAGTAACCACCCACAAGCTCGTACCAATATCTTTTATCAATTTACTTATTGCGTTTAAAGGTGATACCTCAAATGATTGGAACATTCTCATTTCGTAATTATGAGTTTGAAAACCGAAAAGAAACACTCGCCATATAGTCACCAAACCCCATAACGCCAGGTATGGCAACCAATTCACCAGCGTTATTTTTATACGCTCTATTCGGTCATATTTTTCCTCTTTGAGAACATACCAAACTAGTATTGGACGTATCAAATCCAATGCAAAGAAATATTCCAATGCCAATAAGTTGAACAGTGAAAGTATAAGAGCAATAGCATGCCAAAATCGACTTTTCTTGTTTGGCTTTAATCCTCCTGATAGTCGGACAGCTTTTATGTTGAAATACAGCGATAGGATGAAGCAATCCAGAATGATGAACAGATTGCTATAAATTACGGAAATGTGTTGTTGCTTAAAGCCTGGGTATACCAGGAAAAGTATGCTTACCAATGTAGCGATGTATTTTGGTTTTGGCCAAATTTCCCGTAATAATAACCATAATATTACAGCACTTAGCCACCGCCAAAATAGAGCGTTCAGTTGCCATTGCCAGGGTTGATTGAATATGCTGTAAGTGATCTGGTAAAGTATTCCCCAAAAAGGGCGATTGGTTGAAAAATAACGTACCAAACCTTCAGATCCAAAGACATTTTTTATATATGTCAGTGGAAAATCGTCCCAATAATAACCTAATCTGTTTATTAGAATTCCGTAGCTGAAAAATGCGATAAATAATAGAACGATTGGTACTGCAAATGGTCGTTCAAACCACTCGCCAATTTTCTGCATTCTTTCTCGAAAATGCAACTCACTAAACACTGATAATGTATCTCTCACTTCCTGCGTATTTTCTTACTCGATTTTTCCCCGTAATCTAATTCTTCACCCACAGGAGTTACATTTTTGACGAGATATATTGGTCTCCCCTTTACTTCCTGGAAAATATATCCTACATAGATCCCGATAAACCCCAATGTGATCATTAAGCAACCCCCTACGAACAAAAGGACAAACATTAAGGAGCTCCAACCCGGAGCTAATGTTGCTTGTGCACCAGTAATCCAAAAACTTAAAACATATATGACCTCTGCTAATGCAAGCAGTAAAAATATAACCCCAACTGAAATTCCCAAATATAACGGTATGAGTGAAAACGAGAACGTTGCATGTGCCGCGAGAAGGATCATTTTCCGAAGGGAGTATTTCGTTTTTCCTCCCAGGCGGTCAGGTTGGTTATACGGAAGGATAACTGCATGGTAGCCCATCCAGGCGACCATCCCTCGCAATAAACGATGATATTCGCGCATTGTCTTGAGGGAATCGACAACAGGTTTTTTTAATAATCGAAAATCTGCTGCCCCTACTAAAATGTTCGTATCCCCAATGGTATTGATTAGGCGGTAAAACAATCGAGAGGTGATATTTTTATACGAAGCATTTTCCTTGTCCAATCTCTGAGCGATGACAACATCATATCCAGATTCAGCTAACCTTATCATCTCAGGAATAAGCCCAGGAGGATGTTGTCCATCGCCATCCATTGTGATGACTAGTTCTCCACATACATGATCAAGCCCGGCAGTTAATGCCGCTTGATGTCCAAAATTGCGACTTAATTCCAATCCAATGATGCGGTCATCCTGTTCGATAAATTCCTTTATCAACTTCTGAGTACCATCCGTAGAGCCATCGTTTACATACCAAATCTTAAAATCACTTGGCAATTGATCGATTGTCTCACAGAGTTGGTGGTGAAATGCAGAGAGAGATTCCTCTTCGTTGAAAAGAGGGATGATGATATCTACAGACAGGGATTTTTCAGATTGAGTGTCCACGCCATCACAAAGAAACGTGTGCTCCGATAAATGTGAATATCGAAGCACCCAGATGTATTATTCCATTGCTCCTAATACTAATGCCAGCAGTGCCATTCTGACGACCACGCCATTAAAGGCTTCGATCCAGTACCGTTGATGGCGGGTATCATCAACCTCAGGAGAAAGCTCATCCATGCGGGGTAGTGAATGCAGAATTATTGAATCTTGTGGTGCTTTTCGCATCAATTCTTTGGTGACCTTATAATTTGCGGGAGTCAAACCAATTGAAGCTCCGCGTTCATCACGTGCTTTAGTATAGTCTGGCTGAACAACGGGTTCCATATATACCACATCAGCTTCTGCAATCGCCTGATCCACATGCTCGATCTCTTTGAAATTCAAGTTCAGATCAACCAGCTCTTTTTTAAATTCCTCAGTTAAGCTCATTTCAGGAGGTGATACATAAAAAGCATTGATATCAAATTGAGACATTGCATAAGAAATGCTATGCATGGTCCGCATGCGCATATCTCCAATAAGCAGGAAATTCAATCCATCCAATGTGCCTTTTTCATTTAGGATAGTGTACAGATCAGTAAGTACCTGTGTGGGGTGTTCACCCCAACCATCCCCCGCATTGATGACCGGGATGCTTGCCCATTTCGCTGCTTCATGTGGAGCACCCTGCTGAAAATGGCGCATCACAAGTACATCCCCATAAAATTCCAACATCCGGACTGTATCCTTGATTGATTCTTGATAAAAATCACCTGCCCTGGTATTTTTCACGTCCGAGAAACCCAAAACATGCCCACCCAAACGGTGCATCGCTGCTTCATGAGCTAAACGGGTACGTGTGCTGGGTTGATAGAAAGCTGTGACCAGGGTTTTATCTTTTAATAGATCGGTATTTCTTCGATCTCTGGCAAATGGTAATAATTCATCGGCGACATCGAATACCCTAAAGAATTCTTCCCTACCAAAATTTTTGAGCGACAAGATATCCCGTCCCATAAAACTACGCATTTTATTTTCTCCTATTCATTTATATATTTTAGAATATATTGTCTATACGCAAATGGCTAAATTATTTAGACGTTACACTCTTCGTATTACGTGAAAATTAAAATATCCAGGTAAAAAGTAACTAAATGAGTAATCAACAACCCTCCCATTCGTAGCGTAGAGATAAGCAATAAATCTTAATAATACATCCCCTCGCTGGATGCGTAATGCTTTGGCAACATCAACAGTTGCTTGTACAGCATTAATCTCACAGCGTGAAGATCCAAGCGCAGGTACACCGCGTTTAAGTAACAAGTCCAACACAGATCCAGTGAAACTAGCTGCCAACTCTTCTGAAGTAAGAATTTCCTCCGGCAATATATCTATTAGATATGCAACCGGACGTCCTTCAGCATGAATTTCCCGTGAAATATATAGTATCTGTCCATCAGGTTGAAGTGATAGAACCTTTGCTACATCTGCACTCGCTTTTTGATGCTCAATATTTAAATCGCCCATCGATACAGCTAAGCCGATCCGCTTGGCTATTGTTTCTATGCTTTCTAATGCCTCCATCCCACTGTCAATTACCTGCGAAGGATGGATAACATAAGTACCAGAACCTTGGCGTCGGTATATCATTCCCTGGGTTTCAAAAGTGCGCATCGCTTCACGCAAAGTCGCTCTTGAAACATTCAACTGCTTGGCTAGATCAGGCTCGGTTAATAGGCGCTCACCTGGAGGTGTTTCAGCAATGATCTTGCCAAGTTCCTCGTGCAAACGTTGTGAAATTGAGATTCCATTTTTTACCATCACGATTTACCTTCTTTATTGATAACCGGAATAAACTCAAACTTATTGACATCGACTAATCCGAGATCAGAAATTCGTAACTCAGGGATGACGACTAATGCTAATAAACTTATCTGCATATTAGGATTATTTAGAGTGCAACCACACGCTTTTAATCCATCAAGGATTGTGCTGGCTTTCCGTGCCACGATGTCTGCACATTCATTTGACATCAAACCGGCAATTGGTAGCTCAACTTGCCCGATGACCTTCCCTTCTTTGATGACAGCCTGACCTCCACCCATCCGGGCAAGCTCGTTCGCAGCCATCGCCATATCAGTTTCACTCGTACCAACCACAATCATGTGGTGGCAATCATGCGCAACTGTCGATGCGATTGCACATGCTACATTAAAACCAAATCCGCTGACCAAACCAACCTGTACACCACCGGTTGCTTTATGCCGTTCCACTACCGCTATTTTTATTATATCGCGGCTAATATCTATCGGTATCTCTCCCGATCTAGCTTGGATCGATTGCGTCAAATGCATCGTGGGCGCCTGGTTTTCTATGATCCCAATCATGTTTACATTAAAATTGCCATTGCCAGGAGCTGATAGCCGAAAATCTGTCGCTCGTAATGGGTGTCCTAAGTGAATCGAATTCATCGCCCAATCGGGATATGGATATTGGGGTATATCAATGTTAAGCTTACCATCTTTGGCAATTACTTTACCTTTAGCGATCACTAGTTCAGCCTTCAGCTCGGTTATATCGGAGGTAATCAGTATATCCCCAAATCTCCCCGGAGCAATCATACCTACATCACGTGATACTCCAAAATGCTCTGCAGGATTGATCGTCACCATTTGAATTGCGGTGAAAGGTGCCAATCCATTCGTGATGGCTTCCTTTACTGCCCGATTAACGTGCCCTTCGCACACCAGAGTTTCGCTATGCGAATCATCTGTACACAGAATAAAGTTTCTAGGATCCATGCCAAGCTTGGTGACTGCACCAATCTGAGCGGCAATATCGTGCCAGGCTGATCCGAATCGCAACATCGCTTTCATACCCTGGCGTACCCTGGCTACTGCATCTTCCAAACGTGTTCCTTCATGATCGTCTTCCGGACCACCAGCGAGATATCCATGAAATGGTATGCCTAAATCTGGTGAAGCATAATGCCCACCTATTACCTTACCTGCTTTCCGAGCTTCTGCCATTTCTGCATGCATCTTTTCATCACCGGAAAAGACACCGGGGAAATTCATCACTTCACCCAGGCCAATTACCCCTGGCCAGCTCATCGCTTCCGCGACCTCTGCAGGTCCAATACCAGCTCCTGGGGTTTCCAGCCCAGGCGCAGAAGGAACGCATGAAGGCATTTGAACCCACACATGGATCGGTTGTTGAGCTGCTTCCTCAACCATAAGTCTTACGCCATTTATCCCAAAAACATTCGCAATCTCATGTGGATCTACAAACATTCCCGTTGTGCCATATGGGATTACCGCCCGTACGAATTCAGTGACTGTGAGCATCCCCGACTCGATGTGCATATGACCATCAAGTAACCCTGGAACTAAATACCTGCCTTCAGCATCGATCGTAATTGTATTTACACCGATAGTATGCGATGCATTTTCACCAACATAAGCAATCCTTTGACCTTTAATTGCGATATCCGTATTGGGGATTATCTCTCCTGATTGCACACACACCCATCGCCCATTACGGATCACTAAATCAGCTTTAGCTCTTCCCATGGCAACTTCTACGAGTGCTCTGGAAACAGATGAATTAATCGCTTCCATTTACCAACCTCCTGGCTGCCCGGTTATGCTTTTCCACCAGCCTGGGTAGATCCCAATATACCAGGTTACCCTCTTTAACGATAACTTTACCTGCGATAATAGTGTAATCAGCCCTCACCGGTGCACAAAAAACGATAGCAGAAACAGGATCATGTAATCCACCAGCATATTCTAATTTTCCCAAATTAATCGCAAATAAATCCGCACATTTACCGGCTTCCAATGAACCCAAGTCGGATCTACCCAAAACTGACGCTCCTCCACGGGTAGCTATCTCCAATGCTTTGCGAGCTGTCATAAGAGCCGGTGCTTCATTGCCGGTTTTTGATGCACCCATTAATCCCGCTCGTAGACGTGCTAGTAGCATAGCCTGTCGCGTTTCCTCTAATAAATTGGATCCATCATTGCTTGCTGAGCCATCAACACCCAAACCAACTTTTACACCCATTCCTAGCATGTCCATGAGTGGGGCAATTCCAGATGCCAATCGCATGTTGGATGTTGGACAGTGCGCTATACCACTTCCAGTTTTAGCATAAATTCTGATTTCATCCTCATTCACGTGAACTGAATGGGCGAACCAGACATCATTGCCAAGCCAGTTCAACTTATCCATATAGGCAACTGGTCGTAGACCCGATTTCTCAATACAAAAAGCTTCCTCATCTTGGGTTTCAGCTAAATGAGTATGTAAGTGAACGTGATATTCACGCGCTAATGCTGCACTTGCCTGCATCAAGCTCGGTGTCACACTAAAGGGAGAACAGGGTGCCAGGACTATTTGAACCATCGCTCCTGGATCGGGGTCATGGTATTGTTCGATTAATCGTTGTGAATCTTTTAAGATAAAATCTTCATCTTCAACAACATGGTCTGGTGGAAGACCACCTTTACTCTCACCAAGGCTCATGGAACCACGCGAGGCGTGAATACGCACCCCAAACTCTTTTGCTGCTTCTATTTCATCATCTAGACGTGCTCCATTAGGAAAGATATATAAGTGATCCGAGGCAGTAGTGCAGCCTGAAAGTACGAGCTCTGCTAATGCGGTTTGAGTTGATATGTGAATATCATCTGCTGTCATTCGACCCCAGATTGGATACAGTGTTTTCAGCCAGTTAAATAAGTTGGAATTTTGTGCGGCAGGAACCACCCT
Source organism: uncultured Chloroflexia bacterium (assembly GCA_963777935.1). Lineage (GTDB taxonomy): Bacteria > Chloroflexota > Anaerolineae > Anaerolineales > UBA4823 > FEB-25. The sequence goes on along the minus strand of CAVZSL010000002.1, from coordinate 458,770 downwards.
GGTTAATGTCTGATAAAAATGATGGTGTGTATTGATCAATCCGGGTAAAACGACACAACCATGCATGTTTAAAATTTCATCAGCATGATCTGGCAACTCTTTCGTCGCGCCAACTTGTTCAATGAATCCATCACGGACAAATAGACCCCCATCAGCAATTTCCCTCCGATGTTCATCCATGGTTACCAGAACGGCAGCATTTTTAATTAGAAGTGTGCTCATATTATCTATTACTGATCTTTATTTAACAAAATGTCAGACAAATATAGTTTAGCAAAAAATAAGCTAAAAGTCAATTGTCTGACAACTATCCTTGAATGTTTTATGTTGACTGTGAACCAATATCTTCCGCAGTCATTGTGAGATTATTTCAAACGACACCTGATTGTATTTTTGCTGCTCTGACAGTATTTCTCAAAAGCATCGTTATGGTCATTGGACCAACCCCACCGGGGTAAGGTGATATCCAACCTGCTACTTCCTTGGCTGCATTAAAATCTACATCACCTGCCAGGCGATACCCTTTTTCGGAAGTTGGATCATCCACGCGGTTAGTACCCACATCAATGACAACAGCTCCTGGTTTGATCCAATCCGCTTTCACCATCTCTGGTCTCCCAACCGCAGCAATCAGAACATCAGCACCTCGACAAATACTCGCCAGGTCTTTTGAGCGAGAATGACATATCGTCACGGTGGCATCACGCTTCACCAACAACAAAGCTACTGGCATTCCTACGATATTCGAGCGACCCAGTACTACCGCATTAGCACCTTTCAGCTGGAAACCCGTCTGATCGATCAGATAAATACACCCATCTGGTGTGCAGGGGACAAATAATGGCTCACGCCCTTTTTGTGCCAGGCGTCCAATATTGATTGGATGAAATCCATCCACATCTTTTTCAATACTGATAGAGTTGAGGATTTTTTCGTCATCCAGATGATCTGGTAATGGCAGCTGTACCAAGATACCATTCACTTTTGGATCTGCGTTTAATTCCTTCACCAATCCCTCAACTTCAGTTTGGCTAGCAGTTTTTGGAAGCTCATATCCAAAGGACTCAAGCCCGTTTCTTTCACACGTTTTTCGTTTCATTTTTACATATTGTTGTGAGGCAGGATTTTCTCCCACTAGAACTGCAGCTAATCCTGGGCGAGGTAACCCTTGTTTTACCATTGCCTCGACGTCCACTGCGATTTCACTGAGTAACTTCTCTGATATTGCTTTTCCATCAATGATCTTCGCTGTCATAAAATCTCCTTTTTGGGAAGTGATATTCAGGTTGAATCGCCAAATCTTTAGTAATATATAGGCAAATTTGGTATTGTTTTTCATTATCCATGAAAGTGAGAAAATTTACAAGTAACATTAATCATGAATTCCGGTAAAATTACGAATATCATAAACCTCTGGAGGATAAATTAATGCTAAACTATCAATCTTACAAATCCTTTTTATTTGGAATCTTATGCATAGTATTTCTTGTCTCCTGTAAATCTGAAAAAGATGGCGCGAAAAATGCGATTGAAGCGTACATTCTTGCGTTGAGTAATAAAGACTCAGTGCAGATTAGTAATCTATCTTGTGTAGATTGGGAACAAAATGCTTTGCGAGAAGTAGATTCATTAACTGCTGTCGGATCTACAGTGGAAAACCTGGCGTGTGTCGAGTCTGCTCAGGAAGGTGATGTAACGCTCGTCACGTGCACGGGAAGTCTGGTTTTGGATTACAACGGTGAAGTTCAGCAACTTGATTTATCTAACCGCACATACATTGCTCGTCAGGAGGATGGTGAATGGCGGATGTGTGGATATAAATAGAGCAAGGAGCATTGAATGCTACGAAGGTTCGTTACCCGCGAGAATCTATTTGCAATACTGTTTTGCATAATTCTGATATTGATAATCATTTTTACTACTGACCAGGCTCCTCTGTGGATATATCAGGGTTTTTAAGATCCATTCTCGAACCATGATAATCAGTTTGAACCAGTAAAGCTGTGTCAATTTTTACACTAATAATAATTATTCTCATCACCCTATGTGTCGGATGCCTTGCGAATGGTCAGTGGCGTAGATGGGCATTAATGGTGATTAGTATTTTGGTAATTTATTGGTTACAGCCAATCACGCCCATCCGCCATCTGGATTTTTGGTTTCCAACAGCCTCCCTTTCTCTCGTCATCATAACCTGGACTATAACCCAACCTAAGGATAATCCCGGCTTAATCTCAAATTTAAAAACGGGTGTGGTCATTGCAGGTGTAGTTCTTCTGTTAGGTTCATCTCGCTACTTTGGTGCTTTCTGTTGTCTGACACCCACTCGCCCACCGGCATTCCCTCAAATTCTACTTGTTATTGGACTGGTAACAATTTTCATATTATTCGCTGCACGATTCAGCGTTGGAAATGTTGCATGGATTAATTGGTTTTGTCTCCTCATTTTGGGCCTTTTCGTTGTGTTGAAGTTCGAACCACTTACTGAACTTGTTAGTTCCATTCTGCGATCGATTAATGGTCAATCAGTTGAGCTTGCATCCTCATCGGATATCCGCTGGCTAGGTTTCTCATTCCTGGCGTTTCGTTTATTACAGACTTTGCGAGATAGAATTACGGGTAGATTACCAATCCTGACACTACAGGAGTATGTGATCTACACCATCTTTTACCCAGCTTTCACAGCTGGACCCATTGACCGTGTTCAGAGGTTCGTTCAAAATCTGCAACAACCTTATAGATTGTCATTTGAATCTGCCATCCTTGGGGGTAAGAGGATTTTGATCGGGATATTTTATAAATTTGTCCTGGCTGATGGATTGACCCTCTTTGCGCTTAACAGCAATAACGCAAGTCAGGTAAACTCAACAGTGTGGTTATGGATCATTTTATATGCTTTTGCATTTCGAATATTCTTCGATTTTTCTGGTTACACTCATATCGCCATTGGTACTGGATACTTAGTTGGTATTCAGTTACCTGAAAATTTTGATAAACCATATCGAAAACGAAACCTGACCCTATTTTGGAATAGCTGGCATATGACTTTGGCCGCCTGGTTCAGAGCATATTTCTTTAATCCACTCACCCGTACATTACGGTCCCAATATCCGCATCTCTCCCTTCCTTTCATAATCTTTATTGGGCAAATGAGCACCTTTATCCTGATCGGTTTGTGGCATGGTATTTCCTGGAATTTTGCGATTTGGGGTGCCTGGCATGGATTTGGGCTCTTCATTCACAACAGGTGGGCCGATCTGATCCGTTCGAAAGAATCCGGAATAGAAACTCAATCTCGCCTGCAGCAACTAGTGAGCTTTGGTAGTATATTCCTAACATTTAACTATGTTTGTCTGGGATGGGTTTGGTTTGCGCTACCGACTCCTTCCCAATCTTGGAATACGATGTTAAGGTTATTTGGAATGGGATAATGATCTCTTATGAGTGCCGATAAAACTGTTAATATTTTTTCATGGAAAAGAGTGATCATAAAAGGTTTGTTGCTTTTCCTTATAATCGACCTGCTTTTTTCAGCACTTATGCCGTTATCCGCATTAGGGAAAATATCTGCATATAATGTGATTTTCCCGGGGCGTTTACGTCTTCCCTATGGAGAAAAACCCGATCAAGCATATAACTTCAGCTTGTTTAATCTTGACGCCATGTTTGCATCACATGAGCTGGCAGCGCCTGATAAACCGGATGATGAATTCCGAGTATTTCTCATTGGTGATTCGTCAGTATGGGGATACCTGCTAAAACCAGAAAATACCCTCACGGAGTATATAAATGCCGCCCAGCTACAAGTAGGTGATGGACGGATTGTTCATGCCTATAACCTGGGTTATCCCACGATGTCTTTAGCCAAAGATTTATTAATCCTAGGCTACGCAATGCGTTACCAGCCTGATGCGATAATCTGGTTAGTCACACTTGAGTCGTTTCCGTTAAGCAAACAGCTCGATTCGCCGATTGTGCAAAATAATCCAAAAGATGTTATTGAATTAATCAAGCAATATTCTTTAAATCTTAATCCACAAGATCCAAAATTTGTGATTCCAAACTTTTTAGGATCAACATTAGTTGGGCAACGAAGAGCTTTAGCCGATATCATCAGGTTACAATTATATGGTGTCATGTGGGCTGCAACGGGTATCGACCAGTATTATCCCGACTCGTTTGAACCACCACAAGAAAACCTCACCAGCGATGAGTCTTTCCATGGTTTGTTGCCACCAAATTTGGTTTCAACGGATCTATCGATTGATTTATTGTCTGCTGGTAACAAGGTAGCCGATGGTGTACCAATAATTTTTGTGAATGAGCCAATTTATCTCAGTCACGGAGAAAACTCAGATATCCGTTATAATTTCTTCTACCCGCGTTGGGTTTATGACCAATACCGCCAGTTGTTTGAAGAATATTGTCAAAAAAATGGTTTTCAATGCTTGGATGAATGGGATTTGGTCGCACCCAGCGAGTTCACCAATAGTGCCATCCATATGTCTCCAAAGGGTACACAGCAATTAGCATCTCAGATAGAAGCTGCCCTCCAATCACTCCAGAAGCCCTAATTCGATATGCAAAAAATATCAAAGAATTTCAGATGCATATGGTATCAGATTGTTTTTCTGGGAATGATACTGATTTTGACTTCGTGTTCATCATCAACGGTAATTCCGGAGCAAGTTGCACATATTCCCACCCAAACCACTGAAATCAATTTATCGGTTTCATCTGCTAGAGAAACTGTATCCACTATCCAGAATCCGGTAGACACTTCTTCACCTGTTCAGTCTGATCTTTCTATGATTACCTCCAACAGCCTGGTAGAAGCCGCTTCAATACCAATAATTGATCCATTGATAACCCCAACTCCTATACCTCCTGATTATTGGAAGTCATTACCAATCATCCCAACAATCAGTGAGAATACCCGGAAGATTTATAATCGTGGGATTGAGTTAGGACGCGATCCTCATGCATTTTCAAAAATTGGAGATTGTCAAAGTATTACCACATATTTCTTAAAATATTTTGATCTGCCAGGATCATTTAACCTGGGTTACTTTGACAACTTACAGGAAACAATTAACTGGTTTTCCGGTTCATATTCGCGTGAAAGTATGTCCGCAAAAGGGGGATTTAATGCAGCCGCGGTGCTTTCACCGCTACGGGCTGATCCCAAACAATGCCAGCCAAATGAAAATCCAATTGCCTGCGAGTTTCGTCTGCATAACCCCAGCATTGCTATCATCAGCCTGGAAGAGTGGTGGTCAGATCATCCAGAAAATTATGAAAACTATTTGCGTCAGATCATCGAATATTCAATTCAGAATGGAATCGTGCCTATTCTGGCAACAAAAGCCGATAATCTTGAAGGAAACCACCTGATCAACCAGACCATTGCCCGTCTATCAATAGAATACGACATTCCATTATGGAATTTTTGGCTTGCGGTCCAACCCCTGCCTAATCACGGATTAGTAGCACTGGATGAATCAGGTAAAGTTGATATGTTTCACCTGACCCGCCGTGAAGGTTATTATTTCTTTAATGACCGTATTGCACGAAAGTCTGGTTGGGCTATACGCAATCTCACCGCGCTTCAGGTTTTAGATGCAGTCAGACAAGGCCTGAGCGAACAACCATAATAATTCATTCTAAATGAGGAATAATATGAACACAGAGATCATCGAAACCTTATCCAACTTTATTGCTTCCCAAATCCTTAAGCAGCCTAAGCGGGTCATTTTGCCAGACGAGCCACTCATCTCCAACGGTTTGGTGGATTCTTTCAGTTTGGTGGATCTGTCATTATATATTGAAAAAACATATAAAGTCTATATCGACAACACAGAGTTAAATCGAGAAACCTTTGATTCCCTTTCACAATTAGCAGATCTAATCCAATCTAGGCTGTAAGCTTGTTTATGAACACATTTGCTCACAGATTGTTAGAACTTTACCAATCAGAACCTGAGACGATTGCGCTTCACCTGCTATTAAATCAAGAACCTGACAAATCAATCACTTATTCTGAATTGATTCATGGTGCAGCTGGTTACGCTAATGCATTGAAAAATTCCGGTATTCAAATGGGTGATGTTGTTATACTCATCCTTCAACATGGCGAGGATTTAGTATATGCGTTTTTCGGAGCGATATTAAATGGCTCGATTCCAGCCATCATGCCTTTTCTGACCGAAAAACTATCTCCGGAGCAATATCGGCAATCATTGATGTCCCTTTTTGAGATCACTGCTCCCGCAGCAGTGATCACCTACCCTGAATTCATCCAGGAAGCCAGGCGAGCTATCAAGCCAAATAGTTCAGTAAAGGTAGTTTTAATCTCCAATCAGATTAAACCACAGTCCGAGATAACAAGCTCTTATTTTGAAAATGGTTTGAAGCGTTCTCCACAGGATATTGTCCTACTCCAACACTCTTCTGGCACTACTGGCTTACAAAAAGGTGTGGCGTTATCACATGAGGCTGTCTTTAATCAAATAAACAGTTATTCTCGTGCGCTCAATCTTAGCCCTTCAGACGTTGTTGTGAGTTGGCTCCCTCTATATCATGATATGGGACTGATTGCTGGATTTATCATGCCCATCCTTTCCAAAGCACCCCTCGTTTTGCTCTCTCCTTTCGATTGGGTGCGCGCTCCACAAAAACTTTTCCATGCGGTGACTAAATACCGAGGCACACTCTCCTGGTTGCCCAATTTTGCTTATAATTTTTGTACCCAAAAGATCCGCGAACGTGATATGGATGGGGTAGATTTATCATCATGGCGGGCAGTAAATAACTGTTCCGAACCAATGTATTGGAAAAGCCATCAAATGTTCTTTGAACGATTTACAGCATATGGTCTAAGGTCTAATGCATTAACCACATGCTACGCGATGGCAGAAAATGTTTTTGCTGTGTCGCAGGGAGGAATTTTCAAACCAGTTACGGTTGACCGTATCAATCAGCGTAGTTTCTTAGTAGATCATATTGCACGCCCCGCAAAAAAAAGTGATGATTTAATTAATATGCTATCAGCTGGTAGCCCGATCGACAACACTTCAGTTCGAGTCCTAAATCAACGCCACATTGAAGTTCCAGACCGCCACTTGGGTGAAATTGCTATTTCAAGTGACTGCATGCTGACCGGTTATTACAACCGCCCCGATCTGAACAAACTTGTATTCCACGATGGTTGGTACTTAACAGGTGATTTAGGTTATGTTGCAGATCATGAAATCTATGTTACCGGACGCAAAAAAGATTTGATTATCGTCGGCGGAAAAAATATATATCCTCAAGACCTCGAAAACCTGGCGAGTGATGTTCATGGAGTCCACCCTGGACGTGTTGTTGCTTTTGGAGTTCCAAATGATTCCACGGGTACAGAAGATGTAGTCATTATTGCAGAAGTAGACTTAGATGACGATATCGATGGTCTCGAGATGGAGGCGTCATCTAAATACATACAAATCTCTGACGAAATTCGGACGCGGGTAACGCGTGGCTCGGATATCGCCTTGCGATATGTTCGATTGGTAAAAAGGGGGTGGCTTCTAAAAACCAGCAGTGGTAAAGTTGCTCGAAGTGCCAACCGCGAACGTTATCTCACGGAGCTGAGGACGGGTTAGGTAGATTGGGTCTCCAGGCTGGATCAAAATCATAGGCTGGATCATCCTCAATGGCATATTTATCAACCCCATTTACACGCATGGCATTAATATCGTGACTCCCTGAAAACCAGCTGGTAAATAACAACCAATATCCATCAAATGAGTATGTTGCATCAGATACAAGTAGAGAATTAGGTACTTCAATGGGTACGTCACCAGTTTCCGTGTATGGAACAGCCATTAGTCGAGTAGAACCTGCAGGGTCCTTTGTAAACGTACGCGTGTAGATTACTACCGACCCATCAGGGGACCATGCAGGTCCACTGGTCAGGTAATCACCCTCACCAATGGTGAGAATGTGCCGATTTTCTCCAAAGGTATCCATTACCCAAATCCGATTATCGCTGTTCACATAGGCAATCTCTTTTCCATTGGGTGACCAGGCAGGTTGGGATATGGCTCTGGTTTCGTCCTCGACCAGCGATTGAACCGTGTTTCCATCAAGAGTTAAGATAAATATCCCCGGAACACCACCATTGCGTAAAGATGTAAAGGCGATTTGTTCCCCATCTGCAGACCAGCTTGGATCATAATCGCCCCCCGGCACACTTGGAAACGGAGTAATACCGCTCCCATCAGCATTCATGATGAATAGATTAGCACCAAGATATGAAGTCATATTCCTTTTACAAGGTGAGATAAAAATAATCTGTGAACCATCTGGTGACCACTTTGGTTGACAAGCACCTTGATCAATTTTGGTGATCATTTCAAGCCCACTACCATCGATGTTCATGAGCCAGATCTGCGCAGCACCAGATCTGGTGGATGCAAAGGCGATCTGACTTGCACCTCCCATTGGTGTGGGAAATGGTGTCGGTGTTATGCTTGATATCGGTTTCGGAGTATTGGTAATCGTTGGTAGAGGGGTTTTTGTCACCGTCGGGCTTTGTGTATTATCCAGAGTGGGTGTACCCGAAAAATTTATAAAAATAGGAATCTTAGTATTCGTTGAAGCTCGAACAGTTGGTGAATTGGTTGCGACATAACCTGGAGATACAAATCCAATTGCTTGATTTATTAAATTTGGTCTGGTCCTAAGAATTCCTAACCCAACAAGAACGAAGATCGATAGTAATACCCAAAAAACCAATGTTGAATTTTTTTTCCGAGATTTTGGCCTATTATCAGATAGCTCAATGTAATCCTGCTCTGGTGAGATAGGTCGAGTGGATTTCTTATTAACGCTATCAACTTCCCCATCAATTTGGGGCATAGATTTGAGAGCATTCACACCTGTTTCTGTTGGCAATCGATCATGAATGGTGATGGGGGGTGGTTGTAATACCAATTCCAAAGGTAATTTCCGCCTTGAAATACTCCTGGCCTCCATCAAGGCAAATCGTAATTCTTCGGCTGACTGGTATCGCTCTTCCGGAACAACAGCCAGACATTTTTCGATGATTGAATTGACATGATCGGATACTTTCGGATTGTGCTTATTGATCGGCGTCAGATCCATTCTTCCCATTGCACGATCGAGCCCGTCCTCAGGGAGCACATCTGTCAATGCTGTATATAATGTTGCCCCAAGAGAAAATATATCGGATCGTGGGTCAGTGCGGGCTGAACCGTATTGCTCGGGTGGCGAATAACCAGGAGTCATCGCCCTCGCACCTGTGTTAGTGGTTTCCCGTCCTTCAACTAATTTTGCCAGGCCAAAATCTACCAGGAAAATGTGACCAGTTGGCGTGATGCGAACATTACCTGGTTTTATGTCCCTGTGAAGGATCATCGGCTTGCGGGTATGCATATAAGCCATCGCATCACAAATCGCTACCCCAATGATGATCACCTCTTGTTCAGGAAGTGGTCCAAGTCGGTCCAGCCTCTGGCGAAGATCTTCACCCTCAATGAAATCCATAACCAGATACTGACCTTGTGGCTCGATAACAAAATGGTCAGATACACGCGGGAGATTGGGTTGACGTAACCCTGCTAATATAGTTGCTTCTAATCTGAATTGTCGGGCATATTCTTCAGTGGTGAAGAGGTTCTCCTTTACTGCAACCTCTACACTTAGATTCTCGTCTATCGCCCGATATACAGCGGCCATACCCCCTTGACCCAGTATTTCTATGATGCGGTATCGATTATTCAGAAGAGAGCCACGTTCCAATGTCATTGCTCCAATTATACGTGAATGGTGGCATTCTGAGATATAACCCAACAAAATATATACTCAGATATTGTATTTATCGATACCTGATCCCAAGGTATATAACAAAATATCGGTCTTGACGAAGCCTATATTCGCTTTTTCTGATTCAAGCACTAACTAATGTAATTTATAAAAAGTGATGTAGGATGATGTTCTGTTATACCCAATCACCAGATGCAATGGTTCTAAATGATGGATTCACATACCACAGAATTACTAAGAAATTACAACGAGTATGACGGAAAATTCAGCCATGCTAAATATCTAGGTTCTTAACATCCCGAGCATGGGTCTGGATAAATCTCCGCCGTGGTGGCACTGCAGAACCCATTAACATATCAAATGTACGATCAGCTTCCGCAGCATCATCAATGGTTACCAATAATAGGGTACGAACACTGGGATCCATCGTCGTTTCCCAGAGTTGTTCAGGATTCATTTCTCCCAAACCCTTATAGCGTTGGAGCGATATGCGATCAGAAGGTACTCCCATCTCTTTAACAACTTGTTCTTTTTGTAAATCGCTATAAGCAAACTTAACCTGATTTTTATAGGCAATTCTAAATAACGGCGGTTGAGCTATATACAGGTGTCCCTCATCAATTAAGGAAGACATATAACGGAAAAAGAAAGTGAGTAATAAGGTTCGAATATGGCTTCCATCTACATCCGCGTCTGTCATAATAATCACACGCCCATAACGCAGTCCAGATACATCAAAATTATCCCCAATTCCTGTTCCTAATGCTGATATTAACGCTTTCACTTCATTGTTTGCCAGGATTTTATCCAGACGGGCGCGCTCTGTATTAAGGATTTTGCCTCGTAATGGTAGTATTGCCTGAAAATGCCGGTCCCGACCTTGCTTGGCAGATCCACCTGCTGACTCACCCTCCACCAGATAGAGCTCAGTCTTTTCAGGATCGCGTTCTGAACAATCTGCCAGCTTGCCAGGTAAGGTTAAACTCTCTAATGCCGATTTTCTTATCACCAGATCACGGGCTTTTTTAGCTGCATCCCTTGCTCTTGCAGAAGTAAGGCATTTTTGGACAATTGCTTTCCCTGCAGAAGGATTTTCCTCCAGGAAAGTGCTAAATCTGTCGCCGACCACTTGTTGGGTTAACGTCTGAACCTCGGGATTCATAAGTTTTACCTTGGTCTGGCTTTCAAACTGTGGATCTGGATGTTTTATGCTGATAATTGCAGTCAAACCTTCACGTGTATCATCACCAGAAAAGTTTGAATCAGCATCTTTAAGCAATCCACTACGGCGGGCATAATCATTGATCGTGCGAGTGATTGCACCTCGTAATCCGGTAAGGTGTGTGCCACCATCAATCGTATTTATCGTATTCGCGAATGAATATACTGATTCCGCATATGCATCAGTATATTGAATGGCTGCGTCGATAGTGATACCTTCCATCTCTTTTTCAGCGTGAACCACTTGATGGAGCACATCCCTGTTTCGGTTTAGATATCGCACGAAAGATGTGATACCTCCTTCAAAATAGAAGGTCATCTCACGGTTTATCCGGTCATCACGAAAATAAATCGTTACACCGCGTGTGACAAATGCCATCTCACGAAATCGTTGTGACAGTGTGTCAAAACGGTAGTCGAGATCTCCCTTAAATATCTCTGGATCGAATTTAAAGGTTGTTTTAGATCCAGTTTCCTTGGGGGTGGTCTTTCCAATGACTGTAACAGGTCCTTTTGGATAACCGCGCTCATATCTTTGAAAGTGTTTTTTTCCATCTCGTTTTACTTCAACTTCACACCATTCTGATAAGGCATTTACTGCTGATACACCTACGCCATGCAGTCCTCCTGAGACTTTATAACTGCCACCTCCAAATTTACCCCCGGCATGAAGTACTGTCATAACTACTTCAAGAGCAGATTTTTTCATTTGCGGGTGAAGATCAACGGGTATCCCTCGACCATTGTCAGTTACTGTGACGCTACTATCTGTATTTATGGTCACTTCGATGCGGTCACACACACCTGCTAGAGCTTCATCAATGGAATTATCAACCACCTCATATACCAAATGATGCAATGCTCTTATGTCGGTTCCTCCGACATACATGCCAGGACGCCTGCGCACGGCTTCAAGACCTTCCAGCACCTGGATATCTTTTGCATCGTAAGTAATAGGGGTTTTATCGTCAGCCACAACAACCTCCAGGGCTTAGTTACTCGTAGACAGGGTATCTCGTTTGGATTTGAGCATTCTAATTGTTTCTTGAGTCCATTGGTCAGCATCGCGGTAGTAAACAAAACTTGCTGCCAGCAAAGCACTGGTGACAAATGCATGTCCAACAACTCCAACCAATGTCAACCATGATTTTTCAGGTGGAACCCGCCATAGCAAATCCAATCCTTCGCTGATGATCAGGACCGAAAGGATAAAAAGTGACGTTGTGGGTAAAGTCATCCTGGTTAACATCAAACTTCGTTGAACGGAGACTAAAGCATTAAGCTGATTTACAAAGATTCCATGAGCAGCGAATAATAATGGAAACGCCAACCATAGAAGCATACCAATATATAAGAAAACTGCAAACTGCCCTAGTTGAAGTCCAAATAACGACAAAGCTGATATGGCACAACTTGCAGGTATACTGATTACAATAAAAAGGAGAAGTAGAGCCAAAGCTAGGCCAAACACTTGCGCAGATGACCAGTACCAATGTTTAATGAGATTTTTTAAGTCGATCCTTCCCAGAAGAGCGATCTGACCAATAAAAATATAATATAGACAGCCTAAGATCAATCCAAGGATCATTATGCAGATTGCTATCCCAATTGCTGCCAAAATATTTGTGATTTCGATATATGTTGGAACACCATTTGGGATCTCCACAGGCAACCGTGCAGCCATCAAGCTCGGAATCCCAACCGGGATAGTTCTGATCATACTTAACAGATTAAATTGCTCAGCCGCTGCCTTTATGACGTCCACACTGGAAGTCAGCACATCACCAGTTTGAATTGCGCTCAAATTAGGAGTGGAAGGCATCGATTTCAGCAGATTATTAATCAAGATTTTTATCTGAATGTGAGGACCCAACCACAGAATTAAATCAATAATTATGGGGATGGCAATAACAATAATCTGATTTGCTACGGCATCAAATCCTGTTCGAAAAGAGGCAATCAGTTTGGGTGGTGATGGCATAACTTGAGATTCAATTTTATCCATACGGCATTTCATTTTACCATAGACGTTTGTGCACGCATTCTTCATGTCAGATATAATTTCCAATACAGATAATTACTTGTAGGATAAAATATTATCTTGAACACAAAAATTCCTGCATCACACAATCTTTTTATTAGTGTGGCAATAGCATTTTTATTGCTCATTCTCATTTCGTTACCGGGATTGGCGGGTACGTCAAAGCAACCCGGACCTGTTATATCAAATAGCTACACCCCAACATTTATTTCGGTCAAGCCTGACAATAATCAACCTGGATCAGAAATTCAAACACTCTCTGATGACAATATATCGACAAATTCGCCAACTCCAATAATTCTTTCTACTCAAACAATTAACATTACCGATACCATTACTCCCTCACCCACATTCACATCAACGCCAACATTAACACCAACTCCGATAATTACATTCACTGAAACACCCACGCCCCAAGTAACCACATTTGCCTGGTTGCCTATAGTATCCAACGCCATCTTTATCCCCACCCCACCACCTACAATTCATCAAGTTCTTTATTGCGATAACATTGGTCAGCCAATTTATATTCCAGATAATTATCCAACCGGTATTTATGACAATATTTCAATATCAGATGATCGCCAATTGGTCAACCTCAGCATATATTTGGATATTTCTCATTCCTGGGTTGGAGACTTGGTGATCACACTTTCCAATACTCGCACAGGAGAAAAGATAAGCGTATTGGATCGACCTGGGGTTCCAAACAGCCAATATGGGTGTCAAAATAATAATATTATTTCAATTCTGGACGACGCAGCTGCCCAACCTGCAGAAAATAAATGCGCAAGTGCTCCAGCAATCTCGGGTATCTTTCTTCCCAATGAGGAATTAAGTTCTTTTACTGGCAGAGGCGTCGCAGGAACATGGAAGCTGAACGTGTCTGACCATTCTCCAAATGACGATGGGTGGTTAAATCATTGGTGTCTTCAGACATTTTTATCCGACACAATGCCAGCTCCGACCCCCACACCAACGCCGGTTTTCCTTCCGGCAAGTGCTTATGTGTCTGGAATGACCGGTGAGAATCAACAGCTAAGGTTGGATTGTGAATCCCGCTCAGCGGTCGATTGGGCAAAGCATTTTGGGTTTAACATTGGTGAATTGGATTTTCTAAGCCATCTGCCCAGTTCTGACGATCCGGAAGCAGGGTTTGTCGGTAATCCAAATGGGTTCTGGGGTCAAATACCTCCAAACGATTATGGCGTCCACGCCTCTCCTGTAGCAGATGTATTGCAGGATTACGGTGCGATTGCAAGCTCCCATCGATCGTTACAATGGGATGATTTACGAGCTGAGATCGCTTCAGGCAACCCAGCGATAGTTTGGATCATTGGTGGTAGTTCTTATAATCTAGTGAATGGAATCCCCCATTTTTATACCGCAGCATCCACTGATAACACAACAATTGTCGCCCCATGGGAACATACCGTGATCCTGGTTGGATATACGCCTACGTATGTAACAGTTTTAAATGGGTCCAGGTTTGTTAATGTTCCGATAGACCAATTCCTAGATTCTTGGTCAGTATTGCAGTTCATGGCTGTGCTTGCCCGTTAATAAGTCTTATAAATAATGGCGGTGATTGGAATTCCGGTGTAAACTTACACATGGTAAATATGCATGAATAAGTTGGACGAAACCTTACCCTTGACGGTTAGTCCTATTGTCATTAGAATTCATCAAAATTTGCACTCGTTGGGGGATTTTCCTCGCTGTAAGATTTTTTTACTTATCGCGGAGGAATTTTATTGTGGAACCGAGATCATGCATCCGAGAGGATACCTGGAAGGAGGTTAGCAATTCGAACAACTCAACAAACTAAAGACCAATATTAATTTAAATGTAAAAATTTTTGTCTATCTCTTGGAGGAGAAAAAAAATGAGTAAGCGTATTTTTGGAATTGTATCTATACTTATGGTTTTAAGCGTGCTGTTGGTAGCATGCGGTCCAAAGCCCTATGAATGCACAGATTCAATAGGCTGTGTAACAGTGGCTCCCGATGAACCCGTACACATTGCCTACGCGATGGTTATCGCGGGTCCAGATGCCACCCTTGGGATTGACTCTCGCAACGGTGCTGAACTAGCCGTTGACGATCACGGTGGCAAAGTCCTCGACCATGACATAAAATTCGACGGTGAAGACGATGGCTGCAGCGCTGAGGGTGGTCAGGCAGCTGGCACTAAACTCGCCGCCGATCCCACCATCGTGGCAATACTCGGCACCTCCTGCTCCAGTGCGGTGCGCGTAGCGATGCCTCTATGGTCTGCTGCTGGTTTCACGGTCATCTCAGCTTCTAATACAGCTGTCGACCTGACCTTAGCTGGTAATGAGAACCAACACCCTGGCTATCTGCGAACCGCTCACAGCGACGCTGTTCAGGGAAAAGCTGCTGCTGAATTTGCTTATGACAAAATGGGATTCAGGAAAGCTGCTACCATTCATGATGGAAGTATTTACGCAGAGCAGCTCCAGCAGGTATTCGCCGATAATTTTACCAAGCTTGGTGGTACGATCACTGCTCAGGAATCGGTCGATCCGAACCAGACTGACATGGGTGGGGTTCTCACCAGCATCGCTTCTGGTGCACCCGAGATCATCTACCACCCGATCTTCATCCAGGCTGGCACCCAGATCGTCCGCCAGGCAAAAACAACATCCGGCCTTGAGAATGTAGCCCTGATGGGCGCTGATGGTATGTTCTCTCCCGACGTGGTTGAAGGCGCTGGTGATGCAGTTGAGGGTGTCTTTGTTTCCAGCCCCGACTTCACTAAATTTGGTGCAGATTATTCAGCCAAATTCCTTCCCGCCTATCAGGCAAAATTCGGGTCTGCACCACTGAGCATTTTCCATGCGCATGCATACGATGCGATGAATATGGTCCTGGCCTGTGTCGAAAAGGTAACCGTCAAGGATGATGACGGCACATTACATATTCCTCGCCAGGGATTGCGTGACTGCATGTACGCCACCAAGGACTTCAAGGGTTTAACTGGAAACCTTACCTGCACTCCGACGGGCGACTGCGCTGATCCAAAGATCGCCGTGTATGAGTATCATGCCGGTGAGTATCCTCCCACGAAGATCTGGCCATAAAAACCAAAACTGATTTCGACCCATCACTGATAAGGAGGGGCGAGGCAAGCCCTCGTCCCTCCTATTTTCGTATTTTTTAGGAGGCCCAAATGCTAAAGAGATGGCGCCAGACAGTTACTTGGACGGATATTGTGGTTTGGGCGATTGGTGTTGCCATCGGCATCGCCATAATCGTTGGCACGATTAGGACCTGGCAAGCAGGTCAATACACAGCTGAGCAATGGATCAACTTAACCATCTCCGGATTAAAGCTTGGTAGTATCTATGCCCTGATCGCCTTGGGGTATACAGTTGTATATGGTATCCTACGTATGATAAATTTCGCCCATAGCGAAGTGTTCATGAGTGGCCCATTCACTGCTGTGTTTCTCGCCAAGTACCTCGACAGCATCGGTTTTTATAATGCTCAACCAATTATCAGCCTTATCCTCATCACGCTGTTATCTGCGGGAGTCTCAATAACGATAGCCCTATTGCTTGAACGAGTTGCCTACCGCCGATTACGTTTTGCACCCAGGCTGGTGCCATTGATCACAGCCATCGGTGCCTCTTTCTTCCTGCAATACACTTTTCGAGGCTTTTATGGGAATGACATTGAAACGTATCCAAACTTTGATTTTTTAAAAGGAACCTGGACAATTGGCTCAATCGCCATTCCAAAAACCGATCTTGTTGTGATCGTCTCTGGGTTCTTGATGATGTTAATACTTTATGGAGTTGTTCAACGCACGAAGACGGGCAAAGCAATGCGGGCAGTCTCGGAAGACAAACAAGTCGCAGCCTTGATGGGTATCGATGTAGATCGCATCATCGTATTCACTTTTGGATTGGGCGGTGCCTCCGCTGGAGTTGCAGGAATTCTATACGCGCTGATTTACCAAAATGTTCACTTTTACATGGGCTTTATCCCGGGCTTGAAAGCTTTCACCGCGGCTGTTCTTGGTGGCATTGGTAATGTTGTCGGTGCCTGGCTGGGAGGCACACTTCTTGGATTGATCGAGTCGCTTGGACCTAATCTGTTCTTGCAAGGCCTCGGCATCCCGGCTGCCAACCAGCTAAAAGATGGCATCGCCTTCGCCATACTCGTATTTATTCTTATCTTCCGCCCGTCAGGCTTATTGGGTGAGCGGATAAGTAAGACGAAAGCATAAGAGGCCAAGTATGAATACCGAGACGTCCTCCATTTGGAAAAAAGCTTTCAGTAACGGTTTGATAGCCGGTGCCCTTTGTCTTCTGGTTATGCTTGTTGGATTAGTAGAAGCCTTTGGGGATACCTTTATCATTAGCGGGATGGTCACTCTGGGAGACATCATCCTGCTGATTCCGGTCATCATGCTCTCTTATACAACTTTGAGAAGTTCAATTGAATTCACCAAATTAACCATATTGGGTATAAGTGCAGTTATTGGTCTAATAAGTGGTTGTATCATCACGCTGCTCATCCTGCTTGGGCAAGCCGTTGATCTGCGACCTATGTTTGTGAATGCCTCTCCAGCATTGTTCAACATGCTGATGCGTGGCGTTCCACTACCCCTTGGTGCGCTTGTCCCTCCATTAACATGCATGCTAGCAGCGTTGTTGACTTTAGGAATCTACCTCATTCCATCACGCCTTCGCTCGGCAGTGATCCAAGGCGCGCTTTGGGTGGTTATCTTGGGAACCCTGAGAGACCAGGTATTGATTATCGATATCTTAAAGATTTCACCCATTGCAATTGTCTTAAAGAGGATAGTTTTTGCTACCAGCGGATTAAGGCCAATCGGTGCACTGATTGTATTCGCTATCACAACTGGGCTGGTATACTATTTAAGTGGCCGGAAAAAAGGTCCTGATGTTATCAAATCACCGAAAGTAGTAAAAAGAAACAGGATAATATTAATCGCTATCCTGGCCGTGATTGTTCTTTCTTTGCCTTATGTACTGGGGATCTTTTATAGCGAGATCTTGAACACAACCGGATTATTCATCATGATGGGTTTAGGTTTAAACATCGTGGTTGGTTTTGCCGGCTTATTGGACCTGGGTTACGTGGCTTTTTATGCCATCGGTGCTTATACCGTCGGAGTTCTCACCTCCTCTGGATTAGGCCTTTTTCACTTGACCTTCTGGCAAGCATTGCCTATTGCGTTGTTGGTTGCCTGGTTGGCAGGTATCATTTTAGGTCTGCCGGTTTTACGCATGCGCGGCGACTATTTAGCCATCGTTACCTTGGGTTTTGGGGAAATCGTTCGCCTGCTCGTGCTATCCGACTGGTTGAAATCATTTTTAGGAGGCACACAGGGTATTCAAAGCATTCCTCCTCCGATCATCGGACCAATAAAATTGGATACACTACAAAATTTATACTACTTGATCCTTATTGGAATTGGTATCGTTGCATTTATTGCCTGGCGACTCAAAGATTCACACTTAGGGCGATCCTGGATGGCTATCCGTGAGGACGAAGACGTCGCTCAGGCAATGGGGATTAATCTGGTATTGACCAAGCTGTTAGCCTTTTCCACCGGTGCCCTCTTTGCTGGCCTGGCAGGCACACTAGGGGCAGCTAAATTGACCTCCGTTTATCCGCATAGCATGACTTTTATCGTTTCGATTAATGTATTGGTCTTGATCATCATTGGCGGTATGGGCAGCATCCCCGGTGTCTTCGTGGGTGCGCTGGTTTTGGTTGGATTGCCTGGATTGCTGTCTGAGTTCCAAGAATACCGTTATTGGTTTTACGGCTTAGCGCTGGTTGGTATGATGCTCTTTCGTCCGGAAGGTTTGTGGCCTGAAGCGCGTCGTAAACTGGAACTGCATGAAGCTGAGGAAATTATAGAGCCACCGATCAATGATACCGCGAGCGCGGTGCAGTAGGAGGAAAAAACTATGGCCTTACTCGTTGCGAATAAAGTTACCAAGCGTTTCGGTGGACTGGTTGCAGTCCGTGAAGTTGACCTGGAAGTCAAGGAAAATGGCATCCAAAGCATCATTGGACCCAATGGCGCAGGAAAGACGACCTTCTTCAATTGCATCACCGGCTTTTATAACCCGGAGGAAGGTGATATCCTTTTCAATGGACATCCCATCACTGGTCTCTCCACAGACCGGGTGACCAAACGCGGCATCTCACGCACCTACCAAAACATTCGCCTCTTTAAAAACATGACTGTTGTTGAAAATATCCTGGTCGGCATGCACCCCCACTTGCGTTCAGGGATACTTGGCGGAATTATACGCAATCCAGGCACCCGTAAAGAAGAAGCCGATGCTTTGGAAGAGAGTTTACGCTTACTGCGTTTTATGGGACTGGGCGGGAAGGGGGACCTGTTCGCTAAAAACTTACCCTACGGTGCTCAGCGTCGGCTCGAGATTGCTCGTTCATTGGCCAGTAAACCCAAGTTGTTGCTTCTGGATGAACCTACCGCGGGAATGAACCCCAGTGAAACGCAGGAAACCATGCTATTGATCCGTCAAGTTGCGCGATGAGCTGGGAATCACCATCTTGCTCATCGAACACCAGATGCGCGTAGTGATGGGTATCTCTGAACTGATCACCGTACTTGACTACGGTGCTAAGATCGCAGAAGGTTTGCCAGCAGAAATCCAGCGTAACGCCACTGTGATTGAAGCCTACCTCGGCCGCGGTAGTGCCGAGGCTGCGGCATCTTCAAGACCAGCGCAACCATCTGAGTCCGCCCCTACATCCTGATGGAGTAAATGAATATGGCTCTTCTAGAATTAGAAAATGTCCACACTTACTATGGCAATATCCATGCCCTCAAAGGGATCTCCATCACCGTCGACGAGGCAGAGATCGTCACCCTGATTGGTGGAAATGGTGCTGGTAAATCCACCACTTTGAAGACGATCAGTGGTTTACTTCGACCTCGCCCAGGAGCGATTCGCCTGGCAGGTGAAGACCTGACAAAATTTAAAGCTCATGAAATTGTGATGAAAGGCATATCACAGGTACCAGAGGGACGGCAAGTTTTTGGTCGCTTGACCGTTACCGAAAATCTAGAGATGGGTGCCTTCATTCATAATGATAAGAAGAAAATAGCCGCTGCGATGGAGAAAGTGTTTACCCTCTTTCCACGCTTGAAAGAACGCCGGTCACAATTAGGTGGTACATTGAGTGGTGGCGAGCAACAAATGTTAGCCACTGGTCGCGCTATGATGGCCGAACCGAAAATCATGCTTCTGGACGAGCCGTCCATGGGTCTGGCACCAGTCTTGGTTGACAGTATTTTCGATACGATCCAAGAGTTACACAAGACTGGAACGACTATCCTTCTTGTTGAGCAGAATGCCCGCGCTGCATTGGCTGTAGCTGACCGTGGATATGTCTTACAGACTGGTGAGATTATATTAAGTGGTACTGCTGAGGAATTACGAAATAACGAGACCGTCCAAAAAGCATATCTGGGTATTGAATAAAGTATTTTCTCATTAAGCTGCAATGAGCTTATTGAGCAATAGAATCAATATTAATAAGCGTGAGGTGGTAAAATCCACCCACGCTTATTTTTTAAGGAGATTCTAATGAGGCAAGGAAACACCTTTGATTTCATCATCATCGGTGGTGGGGTGATGGGTGCCAGTACCGCTTATCACCTTGCTGCACGTGGACATAAAAATATATTGCTCCTTGAAAAAGAAGATTTCTTTGGGACGGGTGCCACTGGTCGTTGCGCAGGTGGAGTGCGTTACCAGTTCGCTACGGAAATCAATATCCGTTTATCTCTCGAAAGTCTGCCCATGCTTGAACGATTTAAAGACGAGATTGGGCAATCCATCGATTATCGCAAGATTGGCTACCTATTCTTACTGACAACTGACAACGAAGTCAATGAATTTAGACGCAACGTAGATTTACAGAACCGTCTGGGTGCTCAAACGCAATGGATGAGTGGGGATGAAATTCGTAAACGCCTACCCATGATGCGTTTGGATGATGTTATTGCTGGTAGTTTTAATCCACGTGATGGACTGGTGGATCCAAACAGTGTTGTTATGGGATATATCAGTGCTGCCCAACGACTGGGTTGCCAGGCGATGAGCTCCAATCCAGTCACGCAGATCGATATAAAATCAGGTAGGGTGATAGGTGTGAATACACCCACTCAATATGTCTATGCGCCAGTAATTGTAGATGCTACCGGACCATGGGCGAATCAAACTTGCCATATGGCAGGTTTCCAGGTACCGGTGACACCCCTTCGACGGCAGTGGCTTACAACCAATGTTTTACCGGAACTCCCGATTGATTTCCCCTTTGTGATCGACTTTGCTCAATCCCTGTATTTCCATCCAGAAGGGCATGGTCTGCTTACAGGGATGTCCAACCCTACGGAAACTCCCGGCCTTGATCAGAATATTGATCCAAATTGGGAGCTGATCCACCTGGAAGCTGCAATTGACCGCCTGCCAATGCTGGAAAAAGCTGGCTTGGCTTCACACGTGGCAGGTCTTTACGAAGTCACGCCTGATGCCCATCCAATCTTTGGTAAAACTCCTGTGGATGGGTATTATATCGTTACCGGCTTTTCGGGACATGGTTTTATGCACGGACCGATCGCAGGAAAATTGATGTCAGAGATTATTCTGGATGGAAAGGCAACCAGTGTGGATATATCCATGCTCGATCTGGCACGCTTCGATGAAGGTCGCTTGATAAATGAATATAACGTGGTATAAATATCCTTTGCTATACGCAGTGTATGTTTTTTCTTAACGACAACTAATTTATCAAAGTTTGGAGTTTATTTGCCGTCCGCTGAAATTATCACCATCGGGACTGAGCTATTACTCGGAGAAATTGTAGATACCAATGCACAATTTCTCGCTAAACGCTTACGCGATGCCGGAATTGACCTTCATCGTAAAACTACGGTGGGGGATAATGTCAGGCGTATTGCTGAGGCAATTCAACAAGCCTTATCTCGTTGTGATGTCATCATCACAACTGGTGGTCTTGGACCCACAGTAGATGATCCTACCAGGGAAGGGATTGCTCTTGCAGTTGGGCTGAAAACAGAATTTCATCCTGAACTATGGGAACAAATAGAAGCGCGTTTTCGCAAGTTTGGACGAATTCCAACCGAAAATAACCGCCAACAGGCATATATTCCTCAGGGAGCAAAAGTAATAGAAAATCCTGTGGGAACAGCACCGATTTTTATTCTCGAGGTTCGGTCTAAATTGATCATCGCGTTACCCGGTGTTCCACGGGAGATGGAATATTTATTGGATCATGAAATCATGCCTTTCCTTCATCAACACTATGATCTCAAAGAGATGATTATCACCAAGGTTCTGCATACCGTTGGAGTGGGAGAATCTCAGATAGATGACTTGATTAGCGATTTAGAGGTGCTGAACAATCCAACTGTTGGCCTTGCAGCCCATTCCGGACAGGTTGATGTACGTATTACTGTAAAAGCAGACTCTGTAAAATCCGCTGATGAATTGATCAAACCCATCGAAAATGATATTCGCCAACGATTAGGTGACAGTATATATGGTAATGACCAGGAAACATTGGAAGAAATTGCATTAAGATCGGTTAAAAACCATCAATGGACGATGGTTGTAGTGGAAGCGGGTTTACGTGGAATTTTACTCCGCCGTTTAGCTGCGACTCAGGGACCATTCCTGGGTGGACAATTATTAAGACAAACACCCGCTGCTGAGGAATTAATGGCGTTTGTTGATTCCTACCGTCAAGCTCAACAGGCAGATGTTGGTTTTGGGGTTGCACTCCATTCCGAACCTGACAAACAATATGTAACAATGGCATTAATCACACCATATGAGAAACGGGATTTTCTCTTTCCCTATGGTGGAACCCCTGATTATGCATCGTTATGGGCGCTAAATCAAAGTTTAAATATTATTCGTAGGATATAACATGAAACACGATGCTGACATTATATTAACAAACGCAATTCTCCTAACCATGGATTCAAACCTGACCATCTATGAGCCAGGTGCAATCGCTATTCGAGATGATTTGATCCTTGCTGTTGGTTTTGAGGAAGAAATTTGCCAGAAATTTAATTCAAATCAATCCATTGATTGCCAGGGGAAAGTACTGATGCCTGGATTGATCAATGCTCACACGCATGCAGCAATGACACTATTACGAGGTTTAGCAGATGATTTACGACTGGATGTCTGGTTAATGGGATATATAATGCCCGTTGAACGTCAATTTGTCTCTCCTGATTTTGTCCGCTTGGGTACCAAGCTGGCATGTGCAGAAATGATCCGCTCAGGGGTAACCTGTTTTGCAGATATGTACTATTTCGAAGATGATGTTGCCCAAGCAACAGCTGAAGCAGGTTTACGCGCAGTGTGTGCTCAGACAGTGCTTAAGTTTCCCGGACCTGATGCTCGTGATTATGAGGAAGCACTCGACAGGACACGTATTTATATCAGGAAATGGCTCGGTCATCCGTTAATTGTCCCAGCAGTCGGACCCCACTCCCCCTATACATGTACTCAGGAGATTCTTCAATCTGCAGCATCGATTGCCAAAGAATATGATGTGCCCTTATTGATCCATTTATCCGAAACCCATCAGGAAGTCGAAAATAGCCGCAAGGAACATGGCATGCCTGTCATACCGTATGTAAAGAAACAAGATATTTTCGACGCAAAAGTCCTGGCAGCTCATTGCGTCCATGTGGATGCGGGAGAGATAAAAACTCTATTACATCATAAAGTTGGGGTTGCCCATAATCCTTCCTCAAACTTAAAACTCGCCTCCGGATTTGCTCCTATAAGCACGATGCTTGATGCAGGTCTAAAGGTAGGTATAGGTACGGATGGACCTGCTTCAAATAATGATCTTGATATGTTTGAGGAGATTCGTTTAGCCGCCTTCATTTCAAAAAGTACAAGTGGTGATCCAACGAGCCTGCCAGCGCCTATGGCACTAACCATGGCTACCCGCATGGGGGCAGATGCTTTACGGTTAGGACATCTTATAGGTTCCCTCGAAAAAGGAAAGCGTGCAGATTTAATCCTGGTGGATAATACTCGCGTACATAATTCTCCGCGTTTTAAGCGTGAATCTGATGCGATATTTTCCCAATTGGTTTATGCATCCCAGGCGACAGATGTCTCCGATGTCATGGTGAATGGGAAGTGGTTGATGCGTAACCACCAGCTTTTGACTCTCAATGAGGATGAACTACTCAACAAGGCATCAGAATATGCGCATCAAATTGATACATTCTTGCTAGAGCGAGAACATTCAGTGCTATCAAAACTAATTGCTATTGGCGGTGCTTCAGAAGAAGAAAGTTATGAAGTACAGGTAAAAGTAACACTGGATGATCCTGAGAGTGTGGAAGCTGAGTTAAAACAGCATGGGATCGAGGTGCTGCATCATCGCCATTACCACGAATTTGACACTTATTTCTCCTTCGCTGATACTTCTCAAGGATACTTACGCTATCGTGAAGACGAAGCTATTGCGTCGAATGATCAAATTAGTATTGTACGCTATCGGTTAACCTTGTTAGGACCAACACGTGAAGGTAATTTACCCAGCGATGCACTATTATCCCGTAGTCGCTTTATCGCACCAGCCATCCACAGCTTGCGATTTTATCGGGAATATTTTAAACCAGTCAATGAAACCGTTATCGAAAAACATAGATTACGCTGGCGTATCCTATATCACGGCTTGGAATTTTTTATCAATCTTGATCGTCTTGATAATCCTCCATTGGGTCATTTTCTTGAGGTAAAAAGTCGCACATGGAGCAGGAAGGATGCAGAGCATAAGGCTCTTGTTGCTCGTGAATTGATTCGTTCTCTGGGTATTTCAGATAAAGCCTCCATATCCCAGGATTACATTGAGATTGTCAAATCACCATAAAAATGTATGTCAGAACTGGCTCCTCCTACTCCCTATAAAGCAAATAACGAAGAAATCACTCGATTTCAGCTCGATCGAGTGCTGACAATTGTAAGTGCCCATTTCATAAACGATACCTATTCTGCTTTTCTTGCCCCTTTCCTTCCTAGTTTAATTGCGAAACTGACCTTAACATACACGCAAGCAGGTTCTCTCTCGGCAATCATGCAACTCCCTTCACTATTGAATCCAATCATCGGATATCTGGATGATAGGATAAATATACGGTCCCTAGTAATATTAGCACCTGCAGTCACTGCAACAACCATGTCTTGCCTTGGCATCGCTCCAAGCTACATGAGCCTGATGGTCCTCCTTTTTATTACAGGATTAAGTATTGCGGTCTTTCATACCCCTTCTCCCTCGATGATTGCACGCGCCTCTGCACTCCAGGTAGGAAAAGGAATGAGTCTTTATATGGCTGCAGGCGAGCTTGGAAGAACCATCGGCCCGTTGATTGCATCTTGGGGATTACTGACTTTTGCATTTGACGGTATGCTACCCCTTGCCATTCCTGGTTGGATTGCTTCATTGTTATTATTTATCCGTTTTCGAGGTGTGAAAGTACACGTTGAGAAGCAAACCGGTTTCAAAGAAGTAATTCCAACGGCTATGCGATTGTTCCTACCAATAATTGTGATCGTGTTTTTAAGAAGTTTTTTGGTCACTGGTATGGGCATTTATCTGCCTACATTATTGGAAGGAGAAGGAGCCGGCATTTGGAAAGCAGGAATAGCCCTGGCAATATATCAATTTGCTGGCGTTTGTGGGGCAGTCCTTGGCGGAACTATAAGTGATCGTTTGGGACGTAAACCTGTCCTTTTTGTGGTTTCATTACTTGCCCCCTTCATGGTTTTTATCTTTCTAAAATCATTTGGATGGCTAACTATCCTCGTGTTAATCCTCGCAGGTCTCCTGAGCTTATCTGCTCAACCTATCATGCTTGCCATCGTCCAGGATCAGCTACCCAATCACCGGTCCGTTGGCAATGGAATCTTTATGGCCATCAGCTTTATCTGTCTATCTTTGGCTGCAGTCGTTATTGGCATGATCGGGGATAAATTCGGATTGCGTCAGGCCTTCATATGGACCACCTTGATGGGATTACTGGCAGCACCGTTCGTTTGGGTTTTACCAAAACCACCAGATTCTGCTCAGCAATCATCTATACCTCAAGTTGGATAATAATTATTCTCTTATGATTGATCCCTTTGATTTCGCCACTGACATAGCGATACAAACCGGAAGCTTGTTAAGAACATTCTATAACCCTGCAGGGTTGCAGGCAGTCCAAAAAGCTGACCATACAGTTGTTACCCAGGCTGATCTGGCAGCAGATCAGTTCATCACACATGCAATCCATGAGCAATATCCCCAGGATAAAATAATAAGCGAAGAGTCATCTCACCTCCTGGAAAATTCACAATCCCCCACTTGGATTATAGATCCACTAGATGGCACCACAAATTTCAGCCTGGGACTTTCAATATGGGGAGTTTCAATTGCACGCCTTGTAAACGGATATCCAGATCTAGGAGTAATTTACTTCCCATTGATCAATGAGCTCTATTGTGCAAGACGAGGTCTTGGCGCTTCATTAAATAACACATTGATAACAACGTGCGCACCTGATACAACCCAACAGATGTCTTTTTTTGCGTGCTGTTCTCGAACATTCCGCTATTACGACATTAACATCCCATATAAACCGCGCATCATGGGTTCAGCCGCATACACGTTTTGCATACTGGCACGCGGAGCTGCTTTGTTGGCATTTGATGCTGCTCCTAAAATTTGGGATTTGGCAGCGGTATGGTTACTAGTCGAAGAAGCAGGAGGAAAAATCGCAGCTATCGATGGAGCATCCCCATTCCCGCCTTCTTCATCAATTGATTATGGAGTTGCAAACTTCCCAACCTTAGGATCTGCAAATGCCGATATTTTCTCTTTCGGGTATTCGCGCATTCAAAAAAAATCTACCTCCACAATCGAAATCCATCATAGTGGTTGATAATATATTGAAGATAATGCTTGGTTCGTCTTCCAGCATATTAGTATTAAAATAGGAAAATATTTATAACAAAGAGTCAATTTTATATAGACAAGGATATTGGATAACTATGGAATATCGCTATTTAGGTAAATCAGGATTGCAAGTTTCGGCTCTATCGTTCGGTGCATGGGTAACCATCGGTAACCAGATCGATGAGAATGTGTCATATGAATGTATGCATACCGCTTATGAGGCAGGTGTGAATTTCTTTGACAATGCTGAAGCTTACGCACATGGCAACGCTGAAATTGTGATGGGAAATGTAATGAAGAAAGCGGGGTGGAAACGATCTGATTTGGTGATATCGACGAAACTTTTTTGGGGTGGAAAAAATCCCAATCAGACAGGCCTCTCTCGTAAGCACATCATCGAAGGAGCCAGGGCATCTCTATCAAGATTACAGATGGATTATGTGGATCTTATCTTTTGCCATAGACCAGATATCTACACTCCAATAGAAGAAACCGTCCGTGCAATGAATTTTCTAATCAATGAGGGGATGGCTTTTTATTGGGGAACCAGCGAATGGGGTGCAGCTCAGATTATGGAAGCCTATTCAATTGCCAGGCAGTACGACCTGATTCCACCAACGATGGAACAACCTGAATACAATATGTTTGCTCGTGAAAAAGTTGAACGTGAGTACGTGCATTTGTACACAGAAATTGGGCTTGGAACAACAATTTTTAGCCCCCTCGCCAGTGGTTTATTAACTGGTAAATATAATTCTGGTATTCCTCAAGGAACTCGTGTATCGCTAGAAGGATATGAGTGGTTATTGGAGGATTTTACGAGCGCTCAGGCAAACCAAAACATCGAAAAAGTCAAGCGATTAATGCCGATCGCATCAGAACTTGGGATTTCGATTTCTCAAATGTCGCTTGCCTGGTGTTTAAAAAATCCAAACGTTAACACGGTCATTACTGGTGCATCGAAACCTTCCCAAGTAAGCGAAAATATGAAAGCCTTGGACATCGTGCAGAAATTAACCCCCGATGTAATGGAACGTATTGAATCCATTCTTGAGAATAAACCGGAGCCACATTCGGATTATCGGTAATTAATGCAGACGGTTTTATTACCAGCCACTGAGCGATTTTTTTTTGTAATTACGCAGGAATCCTATGTTTTCCGGATCGGTTGGCGTAGTATCGTCTGCAGCTTCTCGGGAAGTGTTTTGCGTGGATCACCGATATATATTTCGTGGTGTTTTCCATTAAATTCATAACCATTATCTTTTATAAAATTGTGCATATCAGCGATAGTTGATGCTTCGTTATCATAAGCTCCTATATACAAGGTTTGAACTGACAAACCCTCACAATAACTCTCGAATCGAACTTTATTTAATAGTGGAAGCTTCTTTTTTCTATATACTTCATCGCGAGTTTTTTCTACCGATTCATTGCTAACCCATTCGGGTTGCATGATCATCATAGTCCATTCCCATAACTCTTTATTTGCACGCGTGAAGTCGTTCATATTCTGCATCCACCACAATCCTTCCAACGGTGGAATTACATGATCGAATCCTTGTGCTTTTAACGAGAACTTGATCCCATATGACATCGTATAAAGGACTTCAACGGATTGTTGATAAAGCTCTGAAGTATTAGGATTACCTTTCCCATCGATCATCAGGTAATCCATTTTAGAAACATCCACAATTTGAAACCCCCCTGTCGGTGGATTGTAAAGTGATTTGAATGTTTTTTTAAAATCTACTTTTTCGCTCATCTTCTTATCCATACAAAAATAATTATTCCTGAGTTATCTTGTGCTATTCAGAAAATATCGCTGTCATGAATAACAGAGAATACTTCTCTAACATATAATAAGAATATATCATACAATCTATTTCCATTTTTCACTAATGCTGGCTATAATTGATATAGGTTTGTTTATCACTGGAGGAACGACACTGGATAACCATCGTAAAACACAAAATTTGGATCCTATTGAGACACCAAGAAAACCATCCGATCAGTTACAACCCGGTGTCACCTTAATAAATCGGTATTCGATTTTAAATGTTGTTGGGGTTGGAGGAATGGGAGCGGTTTATTGCGCCCGCGACTTGCATTTTCCAAACGTTATGAAAAGGGTTGCTGTCAAAGAAATGGTTAATATCGTCCGTGACCAAAATTTACACGATACGATCGTCCACAACTTTGAACGCGAGGCCAATATCCTGGCGACATTAAATCATCCTTCCATCCCTCGTATTTATGATTATTTTACTGAGGATGACCGCTGTTATCTGATTATCGAATTTATTGAGGGGAAAGACCTTGAAGTCATTCTGATGGAATCAAAAGATTTCTTCACCGAAGCGCAAGTAGTAAATTGGGCCATCGAGTTGTGTGATGTTTTAAGCTATCTTCACAATAATAAACCAGAACCAATCATTTTCAGAGATATTAAACCATCCAATATTATGATCAATCAGCAAGGACATGCTTTGTTGGTTGATTTCGGTATCGCAAAAACATTCCAGGTTGGGCAAAAAGGGACCATGATCGGAACAGAAGGCTACTCCCCACCAGAGCAGTATAAAGGAGAAGCTTCCCAAAGAGCCGATCTATATGCGTTGGGAGCTACGTTACATCACTTACTCACAAGACGGGATCCTCGCATGGAACCACCCTTCTCCTTCGAGGAGAGAAAAATCCGTGGCATTAATCCAAATATATCCAGTGAGTTGGAGGCGGTTGTATATACTGCCTTACATTATGATCCCAATGAGCGGTATCCAAGTGCAGAGTTAATGAAGGATGCTCTGCTTGCTTCCGCCAAAAAAACCGGTTTACTTCATAAGCTTCCTGCTGCAATGAAACCCCTAAGTCATGAATCCTCCGAGGTCTCCCCGGTATGGAAATTTGAGTGTGAAGACGAGATTCGTGGTTCCCCCACAGTATTCGGAGGCTCGATTTTCATTGGTGCATACGATAATAATATGTATGCATTGGATTCTGCCACCGGGGAATTCATATGGAAATATGCCACTGACGGTGGCATTGTCACCAAGCCGACTGCCTATGAAGGAAACTTATATTTTGGCTCGGAGGATCAGCGGTTATATTGTATTAACCTTCGTTCAGGCCAGGAAATTTGGTCCTATTATTCAAATGGCCCCATTCG
The DNA here is from genome assembly GCA_963777935.1 of uncultured Chloroflexia bacterium. Classification (GTDB taxonomy): domain Bacteria; phylum Chloroflexota; class Anaerolineae; order Anaerolineales; family UBA4823; genus FEB-25. The sequence continues at coordinate 428,472 of CAVZSL010000002.1, read as the reverse complement.
TTCTTCCCCGTTTATCGCTGAAGGTCATGTTTTCATCGGTTCTGATGATGCTTATATGCACGCCGTAAATGCGCTAAGTGGTCGGCGTGCCTGGCGTGCAGATGCAGGCGCACCAATTCGCTCAACGCCATTATTAGTTGGTGATTACGTTTATTTTGGAACAGAACAGGGTGATCTATTTTGCATCGATCTGAGGGGAAATGTAAAATGGCGGTTCAAAGCCAAAAGGGCAATTACATCATCACCCGTTCATGCAAATGGGATAATTTATGTCTGTTCTGTCGATACTCTTATGTATGCGTTGGATGCAAAATCAGGCTATATCATTTGGCGCTTCCGCATGACGAAAGCATCCATCTCAACGCCTTTTATTACCGATAATTTCATCTTTACCGGATCTGTAGATTCTTCAATTTACTGTGTGGATTTACATTCTGCTAAGGAAATTTGGAATTATACGACAGATAATCAAGTGACTGGTTCGCCGATTACCTACCAGGATTCAGTCTATTGTGGATCCGTAGACGGGAATATGTATTGCCTTGAATTCCGTACTGGTCGCTTGAGGTGGAAATTTCAAACGGCGGGACCAATTACTGGTACGCCTATCATCGCCAATAATATTCTTTATTTTGGTTCCAATGATCATAAACTCTATGCTGTCGTCTTGTAAATTCGATATGAGATATTGGAGGAATCCGAGTGAGTTCAATTATCAATAAATTCTTTCATAAAAAACCTTCCGGTTCTGCTTCCCTCTCAAACCAGGAACCTGATCTGGAAAATCCTGTGGTATTGGCTAAAGAACCTAATGCAATTCCTGAAACTGAGGCTGCTAAAAGATTTCCAAATAATGCTAATCTGGAGTTACCCCAATTAATTGTTGGTGTTGCTCATTCGGTGGGAATTGAACGTGAACATAATGAAGATGCACTTTATACCCTGACAACGAACATCGTTTCAGATGATAAGATCGTCCATTTCGGCTTATACATTATTGCCGATGGAATGGGTGGACATGAAAATGGTGAAGTTGCAAGCAGTGTAGCAGTGGAACGCTTAGCTTCTCACGTGGTTCGTTCTCTTTACCTGCCAATAATATCCCCGATGAACAACAGGATGGAAGCATCAATCCAGGAAATTATGCAGGCTGGAGTAATACAAGCCCACCAAACAATAAAAAAAGAAGCATTGGGAGGTGGTACAACACTTACCTCAGCTTTAATCTTGGGGAATCAGATGACAATCGCTCATGTTGGTGATAGCCGTGCGTATATGTGTGATTCTGATGGAAATTTACACCTCCTGACACATGACCACTCATTGGTGAAGCGCCTTGAGGATATCGGTCAAATTTCTGCAGAACAAGCATTGACCCATCCCCAACGAAATGTCCTGTATCGCGCCCTTGGGCAAGGAGAACCTTTTGAGCCAGATATTGCAACATTTGAATTTCAACCCGGTAGTCAATTAATGATATGTTCAGATGGATTATGGGGGCTAATATCCGATATTGAAATGGGAGTTATTATTCGTTCCGCATCAGACCCACAACACGCCTGCCAGGAATTAACTACAAAAGCAAATTCTGCAGGTGGTCCTGATAACATATCGGTTATTATCGTTCGTTTACCTGAGTAAATTCAATGGGGAATTCGTCTTTTTACGAGCGTTTAGGATTACCTCGAGATGCATCAAAAGATGAGATTCGACATGCCTATCGCCAGCTTGTTTTACGTTTACACCCAGACAAAAATGTGAGAAAGGGTGAAACAGAGCTTTTTATCGATATTCAACAAGCGTATGAGCAACTGTCTGATCCAATAAAAAAAGCGGACTACGACGGCCACCTTCCTGAAGAACAAGCTCTTCCTTCACCATTGAGTGTTCAAATTTATTTCAGCCAGCCATCGTTAGTCCGATTATCAGAACCTCAATTGATCTATTCATTAATGGAATTAAAAATCAAACCAGATGGAAGTCAATTGGTTTCCTCTACGCCGATGAATATCTCATTGGTCGTCGATTGCTCGACATCAATGCAGGGCATCCGTTTAGATACGGTTAAATTGACCGCAATTGAATTAGTCCGTCAGCTTCAACCATATGATATATTTTCTATGGTTAAATTCAACGATCGAGCTGAGTTATTAATTCCAGCAGGTACCCTTTCTGATATAAAATCCACAGAAATGAAAATCCAGCTACTTCAGGCTGGTGGGGGGACAGAGATCTTTAAAGGTCTGGAAATGGGTTTTTCTCAGATTAATCAATTTCGTTCGAGTAAGCGCGTAAATCACATAATTCTCATTACCGACGGACGCACTTATGGTGATGAAGAGAGCTGTGACCAACTTGCTGATCAATCCTCAGCACTAGGGATTAGCATCAGCGCTCTTGGGATCGGTAATCAATGGAATGATAAATTCTTGGATCATCTTACCTCAAAAACTGGCGGAATTTGCAAGTACATTTCAGACTTAAACGATATTCGCAGTTCCATCTTGGGGGAAATTTCTCGCCTTGGGTCCAACCTGACCGAACAAATATCCTTTAATTACCAGACACATCAAGAAGTGGAGTTACGCTCAGCATTTCGCCTTCAGCCTGATTCTTCACCCCTCGTTCTTGGTCCACCATTGATCTTTGGAAACATGCCACAAGCGGGCACGATGAGCATCCTGTTGGAATTCTTGATCAATGATATTCCTCCGGATACGGCTATTTTTTCACTAGCATATGGTTTTATTAATTACGAAATTCCTCGCCATAAAATTAGAACCAGGTATGTGCAGCGTGAATTATTCGAAAGAAAAATAACCACAGAACCAATTAATGAGGCTCCTCCCACAATTATCATGAATGCGATGACATCTATAATCCTCTACTTCATGCAAGAGCGTGCCCGAGAGGAGTTAGCGCAAGGCGATTTTAACTCGGCTACTCGCCATATGGAAAACCTCGCTACACAGTTATCGCGTAAAGGAGAAAGTAACCTGGCACAAACTGTGCTTGATGAGGTAGGGTATATTCATCGGAATCGATCATTCAGCGAAGATGGCGAAAAAAGGATAAAATATGGTACCCGTTCATTGCTTCTCCCATCAGGAAAATCGGAGAATTTTTCATGATCGTCTGTCCAAATTGCGGGAATAATGAATTGCCGGGTGCCTTATTTTGCAAGGAATGTGGAACCCAACTTATTAACATTAACCGTGAACCTACGATAACAATTCCAACAACCTTATCCGATCAAATAAATGACCATACTTTTGAGAGAGGAGAACAAGTTGTTCCCCCAACCCCTGAGGATGCTAACCTCTCGTTATTTCTTGCCGATATCGGAGAAGTGATCACGCTGGAAGGACTTACTGAATATACCATCGGAAGATCTTCCGAAGATCAGCCGATCTTACCCGATATTGATTTAGCTCCATACCACGGTTATGAATATGGTGTTTCGCGATTGCATGCTTCCATAAAAATTAACCCACCTTATGCGTTCTTGACTGATTTTGGTTCAGCAAATGGTACTGAGTTAAATGGGCAAAAGATTTCACCTAACAAGCCTTATCCGATTGCTCATGGAGATATCTTCGTTTTAGGTGAAATGAAAATCCAATTACTCGTTAATAAATGAGGTTAGAATAAAGACATGCCATACACAGTTATTATTCACCCAACCGGAGAAGAACCTATCATTGGAGAAGTTGAACAACTCCCAGAACCATCCGATATAACAATCACGTTAAATAGTCCACGTAAAATGGATGGAAAAGAATTACACTATCTGTCGGAGAATGTCCTGACGGTAATCTGGCCAATCAGCAGGCTAAATTTCATTGAGATATTACCAACCAAAGCTGAGGAAGAAATTATTGGATTCGTCAGAGAATAAACACCATGTTATCAGATTCTCGATATAAAAATTATCGTGTTTTAGTGGTGGACGACGAACAAAGGATGGCAAAATTCATCCGCTTGAATCTTGAGCATGATGGATTTCGGGTAGTAGAAGCATTTACTGGCACGCAGGCGATGGATCGATTGCGAACATCACTGCCAGACCTTATTTTATTAGATGTGATGCTCCCAGACCTGGATGGTTTTGAAGTACTTAAAATGATACGCTCAATCAGTCCCGTTCCTGTCATTATGGTTACTGCCAAGGGCGAAGAAGAGGAACGTATTCATGGTCTTGAGCTGGGTGCTGATGATTATGTAACCAAACCGTTTAGTCCGCGTGAGCTGGTAAGCCGCGTTCGGGCGGTCTTGCGTCGAACTGAGCTTACCACAGATAGTACCCATGGTTTAATCGAAGTCGATGGACGACTTAAGATCGATTTCGACCGACATGAAGTATGGGTGGAGGGAAAGCTGATCAATTTACGCCCAACAGAATATCGCTTGCTATATTATTTAGTCCAAAATACTGGTTGGGTGGTTTCCCATGATCAAATTCTTACCAATGTATGGGGATATGAATATCGGGACCAACCACATTATGTTCGCCTCTATATTAACTACCTCCGCCAAAAGATTGAGAAAGATCCGACCAACCCAGTTTATATTCTGACCGAGCGTGGATTGGGATATCGATTTATCGACTATAAGAGAGATAAGCTTCCAGATAAAACTGGTAGTATCACAGAACGACCCGATCAAAGCCATCCAATGGAAGATGATGGAAATTGAGGATTAAAAATGGCGAATAAACAAAGAATTTTATTGGTTGATGATCATGAAGTTGTACGGTTAGGACTGAAAGCGTTGCTGGAACGGCATCCGACCTTCGAAGTGGTTGCGGAAGCGAGTACCTCCCGTGAAGCTGTTGAGAAGGTGGCAGCATTTTCACCAGACGTTGTCGTGATGGATATTCGTTTACCCGGTGGTTCGGGTATTGAAGCCTGCCAGGAAATTGCCGAGAAGTACCCTGATACAAAGGTTATTATGCTGACTTCCTACGCAGAGGATGAGATGTTATTTTCTGCTATCCGAGCAGGTGCAGCAGGATACGTTTTAAAGCAAATTGGTGGTGAGGACCTTGTCCGTGCAATTGAAGCGGTGGCTAGGGGAGAGGCATCCCTTGATCCAGCGGTAACACAGAGAATTTTCCAGGAGGTCCGGAAGGCTGCCAGGGAGGAGGAAGCATCTGCCTTCTCAGCCCTCACTCAGCAAGAACGGCATGTGCTGATGCTCGTTTCTGAAGGTAAAACTAATCGTGAAATTGCCAAAGCGCTCTTTCTGGGAGAAGGAACGGTGAGAAATTACGTTAGCAGTATTCTTTCCAAGCTGGGTGTCAGTAATCGCGCTGAAGCAGCAGCTTATGCAGTTGAGCATAATTTAAAAGACTACTTGTAATCAATTATTAATGTATTAATATTCGTAACCAGATATAATTTATGGTGTTTTCTAATTTGATAGGGCAATATCTATCGGTATGATATCAATATTCGATTATAGTCTACTCTGATATTGTGCTTTCAAAATCTAATCCCAAATCATGGAGGCAAACGTATATGACTGATCAATTTGTAAACGAAGAGGTAACAAGCGATGATAAGCTCTGGGCGCTTTTAGCTTATCTTTTCACCCCATTAGTTCCAGTAATTATTTTGTTGATGGAAGATAAGAAAAACAGGCCGTATTTAAAAGCCCACAATATTCAAGCACTGGTCTTTGGTCTCGTGTATTGGGTGCTTGGTTCTATAATTGCCGTGGTAACTTTAGGCATAGGTTCATGCTTGATTCCCTTATTGTGGATTCTAGCAATTTATTGGGGAATTCAAGCGTACCAGGGAAAATATGTAACGATTCCAGTGATTACCAATTTCGTTAAGAAACAAGGTTGGGCATAAGGTATCACCAAAAAATCAAACCCCGTCGTCATCTATAACGACGGGGTTATTTCATGCACTGGGGTAAATGCTATGGACCAAATTGAATCAACCGATCAACCACCCACCCTTCCATCATCCCCACCTGTACAGCCACTTTCTCCGGGCGATGAACGCACGTGGGCAATGCTGGCGCATTTAAGTATTTTACTCAATCTTATATCTGGATTCTTGGGCATTGTTGCTGCTTTAGTGATCTATTTAGTGTATAAACCCCGATCCCGTTATGTAGCTTACCAATCAATGCAATCGTTTATCTTCCAGCTCATTTGGTGGTTTGGCGCTGGGATTTTGGTTGGAATTATTTGGGTAATCACCGGGACGTTATCGGCAATCCTTATCGGACTTGTTTGCCTCCCCTTAGCCTGTGTCATAACTTTAATACCTTTAGCGGCATTGGTTTATAGTATCGTTGGCGCAGTCGAATGCAATAACGGTAAGGATTTTCGATATTGGTTAATTGGCGATTGGGTCCGTGGTGAACTCACCAGACCTTGACTTTTCTTCTACCAGACCGTAGAATAAACCCATTAAATTCACAGGAACGAAGAAGAGACCAGGGTCATTTCAGGCACCGAAGGGGCAAACCTGTATACGCTGTACAGGTGAAACTCTCAGGTAAAAGGACTTTGTTCCTTAATTACTCTGAAAAGTCGGCAATTCTTAAAATGTCGACACCGGTGGAGCAAAACGATTAGGAGAGAACTACTCCGCAATCACAAATCTCTCAGGTAAATGACAGAGGCACACGAATAAGGCGTGTGCCTTTCTCAGTTAATAAACAATGTATATTTACCTTGTATATATGCTAGTTCGTATTAAAATCAATCCAACACAATGAACAGGAGGCATGAATATGAATTTTCCCGAGAATCTGAAATACACGGAAAGCAATGAATGGATCAATGTTGATGGAAAGGTTGGCACAATTGGCATCTCCGATTACGCTCAAGACCAGCTTTCTGATATAGTTTTCGCTGAAGTCATAGTAAGCGAGGGTGATACAGTAAAGAAAGGTGATACCATCGCAACGATAGAATCAGTCAAGGCTGCGGCGGATGTATATTCACCAGTAAGTGGAAAAGTCCTGAGTGTTAATGAGCAGCTTGCGGGTGCACCTGAAGTGATCAACACCGATCCTTACGGGGCAGCTTGGATTATTACAGTTGATCTTAACAATCCCGCTGAAGCAGATGCACTTTTGGATGCTGCCGCTTACGGTAAGCTCATCCAGACACACGAATAGGAGTAGTCATGTTTATTCCTCATACAGATGCTGATAGGGCAGCAATGCTGAGTTCTATCGGCAAAAGTAAGTTGGAAGATCTCTTTGGTGATGTCCCGGAAAAGTATCGTTTTCCAGTTTTAGACTTGCCACCCGCCCAAACAGAAATGGAAATCTCAGCGGAGTTGCAAGAAATGTCACTTGCCAATGAGAGTGTGCGTGATCTGGTCTGTTTTCTTGGTGCAGGGGCATATAACCATTATGTTCCAGCTGCGGTGGATGCGATCATCAGGCGAGGTGAATTCCTCACTGCCTATACTCCGTACCAGCCTGAGCTTTCTCAAGGAACATTGCAAGCTATTTTTGAGTACCAGAGCAATGTAGCAGCAATAACCGGTATGGAAGTATGCAATGCATCCCATTATGATGGAGCAACCGCAGCTGCCGAAGCAGTAAATATGGCGTATGCAAATTTCCGCGGGAAACGAAATAAGGTCATCCTCTCACCCTCTTTACACCCACAATATCGTCAAACGATACGAACGTATACAGAAGGTTCTCCGCTTATCCTGATAGGCGATGACGTACATATGGACCTCAAGGCTTCTCCAGATAGCTTGATCTCGTTAATTGATTCGGATACTGCTCTTGTGATTGTCCAATATCCTGACTTTTTCGGTCGAATCTATGACTATACGAAGTTGGCGGATGCAGCTCACGCTCTTGGTGCTCTACTTGCTGTTTCTGTTAACCCGATTGCTCTTGGTTTGTTTAAAACTCCCGGTTCGATGAATGCTGATATTGTTACCGGTGAAGGGCAGCCTTTAGGTATCCCCCTTTCGTTTGGAGGCCCATACCTCGGATTGTTCACCACCCGCAAGGAATTTGTCCGCAAAATGGCTGGTCGTTTAACCGGTGAGACAATCGATAATCGTGGACAAAAGGCTTATGTACTCACCCTGACGGCTCGAGAGCAGCATATCCGGCGAGAAAAAGCAACTTCGAATATATGCACAAATGAAGGGTTAATGGCGCTTGCTTCAACAGTCTATATGAGCCTGCTAGGGAAAAACGGTTTACGCCAAGTTGCTGAGCTTTGCTTTCATAAAGCCCATTATGCGGCAGAGAGAATTGCTAATCTGCCAGGATATTCTCTCTGGTCTCCCACAACATTTTTCAATGAATTCGTGATTCATTGCCCAGCCCCTGCCTCAGAGATCAATGATCTCTTACTTGACCATGATATCTTGGGTGGTTACGACCTGAGTCAGGATTTTCCTGATCTTGTTAACCATATTTTGATTGCAGTGACCGAGATGAACACACGTGAACAAATCGATCGATTGGTCGAAGTTTTAGCGGAGGTGAATCATGGGTGAGCCACAATTATGTGATATCTCGGTCAGCGGCCGGCAAGGGATTAACTTCCCAAAACCGGATGTTCCCACATACCCATTGCCTGCTGATTTTATCCGCGTGGATCTGCCATTACCCGAGCTATCAGAGCTTGATGTGATCCGACATTACACGCGCCTGTCTCAGCTAAACTACTCAATCGATACAGGATATTATCCCCTCGGGTCTTGCACCATGAAGTACAACCCAAAAATCAACGAAGAGATTGCTCGCTTCCCAGGATTTGCATTTTCGCACCCATTACAACCAATCGAAACCGTCCAGGGCAATCTGGCAGTGATGTTTGCATTGCAGGAAATGCTCAAAGAGATAGGTGGTTTTGCTGGCCTCACCCTACAACCTGCCGCGGGTGCGCAGGGTGAATTAACGGGTGTCTTGATCATTAATGCCTATCATCGATCCCGGGGAGATATAAAACGCGATAAGATCCTCATACCCGATTCCGCCCACGGCACTAATCCAGCTACATCCGCTATGACAGGCTTACGGGTGGTTGAAATTAAATCTGATAAGCGGGGAAATGTCGATTTGGAAGCCCTAAAACTTGAATGTGATGATACTCTGGCGGGATTAATGTTAACCAATCCGAATACGCTGGGTCTTTTTGATGAACATGTGGAAGAAGTTATCCGTTTGGTACATGCAACCGGTGGCTTGGTCTATGGGGACGGAGCAAATTTAAATGCACTGCTCGGTATCATCCGTCCAGGTGATATCGGTTTCGATGTGATGCATTTTAATCTGCATAAGACTTTCTCCACGCCTCATGGAGGCGGGGGTCCAGGTTCAGGTCCGGTGGGTGTTGCAGCCCATCTTATGGATTTTCTCCCTGCACCAGTGGTTGGAATTCTTGATGAAGGGGATGCCGATATGCCACCCCTTTATGGTTTTATTACTCCACCTAAATCGATTGGACGAATGAAATCGTTTCACGGTCACTTTGGTATGATCGTTCGTGCTTACACCTATATCAGTATGCACGGAGATCAGGGATTGCGCTCCATTGCTGAGCATGCTGTTTTAAATGCAAATTATCTCTTGTCACTTATAAAGGGCACATATCACCTTCCATATGATCGTATTTGTATGCATGAGTTTGTGGTGGAAGGACAATGGGCTGATGCACCGGATATTCATGCCCTTGATATTGCGAAACGCTTGATGGATTATAAATTCCACCCACCCACCAATTACTTCCCCCTAATTGTTCACGAAGCATTGATGATTGAGCCTACCGAATCAGAAAGTAAGGAAACCCTGGATGCGTTTGCTGACGCACTGATCAAAATTGCAGAAGAAGCTCATCAAGATCCAGGACTGCTCAAGGATGCCCCCCATATAACTCCCGTGGGGCGGTTGGATGAAGTAAAAGCAGCCAAAGAGCTGGTTTTGTGCTGCGGTGTCGCCTCGCTCGAGAAATAAATATAAAAAGAAGCCCAGTTTCCTAAGCGAAGCTGGGCTTCTTTTTTTTGAATATCTTGCCAGTAAATATCTCCAATCGCGATTAATATTTTAACTGGAATCTCCCAATTTCACCCTCTTGACGACTATTTAGATTTTTTAGAAAATTTACTCCCTCCACCCACCTTTCAATATAACAAGGAGCTACTAATCAATCAAATCTTTACTTGGTGTTACAATACACCCCTGATAAATTTATCGGTTTTATATTCATGGAAAATATAAATCCCGTAGAATATAAGTTCGTCACTCCCCGCCCCACTGTTGAAATTCACTTACCGGATGGGCGGGTTATTTGTGGTCAGAGGGGGGCAGCTGTTGGTGAATTCCTCTCTTTGCTTGAGCATTCGGAAGAGCCTCCATTAGTAGGAGCGATAATTAATGGTGAGCTGCGTGAGTTAACATTTCCCATCCATATGGATGCTAAAGTCACCCCGATATCGATGGAAGATGCAGATGGCATGCTTATCTACCGTCGTTCATTGACTTTTTTACTTGAAGCAGCATTCGAAGATTTATTTCCCGATGCCACCCTCACCATCGATCATTCAGTCTCTTCAGGTGGATATTATTGTGAAGTAAAAGACCATGAACCGCTAACAGAAGAGGATTTTACCAATTTACATGCCCACATGCGATCCATTGTTAACGAGGATGTTAAATTTACCAAGCGAGAAGTCCCCTTGGTTGAAGCGGTGGCTTACTTTGAAGCCAAGGGTTATAACGATAAAGTTCGCTTGTTAGCGCATCGGCAAAAAGACTATCTAACCCTCTACCGCTTAGGTGACCATCAGGACTACCACCACGGATATATGGTACCTTCGACCGGTTATCTGAAATGGTTTAATTTAATACCGACGAATGGCGGATTTACCATTAATTTTCCACGCCGGAATTTACCCACCCAATTACAACCTATGCCTAGTTATCCGAAGTTATTGGCAACCTTCCGGCGCTATGGCCAATGGTTGGACCGGTTAGGGATTTCTAGTGTTGGTGCACTGAATGATTCCATTTTAGCAGGTCGTATCCATGAGATCATTCTTGTCTCAGAAGCCCTGCAGGAAGAGAATGTTGCAGATATTGCAGAACAAATCACGGTTCGTTATGAACAATCAGACTCGAGTAAGAAAGTGCGCATCATCCTGATTGCTGGACCTTCTTCCAGTGGAAAAACTACCCTCGCCAAGCGTTTGACAATTCAATTACTGTCACAAGGCATATCACCATTTCCATTGGAGATGGACAATTATTTTGTAAATCGGGGAGATACTCCTACGGACGAAAATGGTCAACCGGATTTTGAAACTCTCGAAGCGGTAGACACGCATTATCTTACCGAGGATTTACGACGGCTGGTTGCTGGAAAGGCTGTTCGCATGCCTCACTATAATTTTAAGACCGGCCAGCGTGAACCAGGAGATGTGATCCAGCTACAACCCGATCAGGTGATCATCGTGGAAGGTATTCATGGATTAAATCCGGAGCTTCTCCCAGATTTCCCGATTGAACAAACTTTTCGAATCTACGCGTCTGCTCTTACCCAGCTAAATCTAGACCGGCACAACCGAATTTCTACAACGGATACCCGCCTGGTTCGTCGTATTGTAAGGGATGCACGTGAACGGGGTTATACTGCCCGTGAGACAATCCTCCGTTGGGAATCAGTCCAACGCGGTGAAAAACGTTATATATTCCCGTTCCAGGAAAACGCAGACATCATGTTCAATTCTGCACTGGCATATGAGCTCTCTGCCCTTAAACCTTATGCAGAACCATTATTACGGCAAGTCCCATTTGGAACGCGTGAATATATAGAAGCCAAACGCATGTTGGCACTCCTTGAATGGTTCCGGCCTGTATCCTCAGAGCTCATCCCCGATAATTCCATTCTACGTGAATTCATTGGAGGCTCCATCCTAAAGGAATTCAAGTTGTGGAACCCAACTAAATAAAAATCGAAGCAGGGAAAATCCATGGAATCGACTGAAAAATTCATGCGCACTATCCGGGTACGCAATGAGCAACAGCTTGGTACCTTAGGTCGTCTCCTGGTTGCCGTAGCTGATGCAGGGGGAGATGTCGGAGAGGTGCGCCTGATCCAGGAAACCTCCCGCTATACGATTAGAGATATCTCCGTTTATACGCTTGACGAAGCTCACATGGAAAATATCCTTGGAGCAATGGCAGCGAATCCGGGTAGCCAGATATTAGCCGTCCGTGATGAAGTCCTGGAATTGCATCAGAAAGGTAAGATAGCTATTCGAAGCAGGATAGTGGTGGATAATCTTTACGTGCTGCGGCGAGTTTATACCCCGGGTGTAGCTGAAGTATGCCTGAGAATTGCCAAGGATCCGACGCTTGCGCGTCAATATACTGCTATAAGTCACCTGGTGGCGATTGTCACCGATGGGACAGCCATATTGGGTCTGGGAGATATTGGTCCCGTGGCTGGAATGCCAGTCATCGAAGGTAAAGCCATGCTGATGGAGTCATTGGTTGGCCTTTCTGGTGTTCCCATTCTGCTTAATACCAAAGATCCAGAAAAAATAATTGAGACCGTAAGTAACATTGCTCCAACTTTTTCTGCGATCCATCTTGAAGATATCTCTGCTCCCCGCTGCTTCGAGATTGAAGACCGTCTTCAGGCAAGATTGGATATCCCCGTGATGCACGATGACCAACATGGCACTGCAGTAGTGGCTACCGCTGCACTTACCACCGCCAGCAGAAGTCGGAATATCAGCCTGGAAAATGTTCATATTGGTCAGATCGGATTGGGTGCTGCAGGTAATGCGATTGGTCGTATGCTCATGAACCTCACTGGAAATCCGGTTTTAGGCGCCGATCTGTCAGAGGCTGCCCTTACCCTCTTTGAACGTGTTGGAGGTAAACGGTCAGATCTACAAGAAATCATGTCTGAATGTGATGTAGTAGTTGCTACGACCGGTGTCGCTGGGTTGATCAAACCTGAAATGATTCGTAAGGGGCAGATTATCCTGGCACTTTCCAATCCAGTCCCTGAGATCGAGCCAGATCTTGCGCTAAATGCTGGTGCAGCTTTTGCTGCAGATGGAAAATCAGTGAATAATGTGCTCGGATTCCCTGGCATATTGCGTGGAGTAGTTGACTCTTACGCTACCCACATCAGCCATGAGATGTATCTGGCAGCGGCATTAGCCATCGCAGACCAGACTCCCCATGATGAGCTCGTCCCGAATCCGTTGGATAAAAGCGTCCATAAGGCAGTCGCACAAGCCGTGGCTCGAAAAGCAATTCAACAAGGTATAGCCAGAGCAGAGTTTGTTCCTTATGTAGAGGAGTGATTATTTCTCGATATTTATTTAGCGATAACTTCATATCACCCATAACTAGGAGTATGCATCCATGAATAATAAATATCGATTAATCCTTTGCAGCCTTTTCATCGGAACTTCAATCCTGTTGGCAGGTATAATTCTCGACTTATCAGTGCCTACTTCTGCTTCTGACCAGCCTACAACAGATATATCTCTCAGGGTAGATCCATCTCAAAAAACAATAGTCAGGTTATATTATGAGAGCCAGGACCAGCTAAATGTAGTTGCAGGCGAGTTGGATATCTGGGAAGTGCACCAGCTACCTGGGATTGGAATAAATTCTGGCTATGCCCTTGCCGCTGTTTATCCATCACAGCAAGATTGGCTGGAATCTCTGGGTTATCGGGTTGAAATGGACCAGGAACATACAGAACTTCTCCAATCGCCATCAGCATCGCTTGATCCTCGTTATTATTATTTCGATAATTATGTTACGAACCCCAACGACCTTTATATGGTAGATTTCTTACAAGAAACAGCAGCAATCTCACCCACCATCACACAGCTAATTGATCTCGGTGATGCCTGGCAGAGTCTCCATATGGGTCATCACCGAGATATGTGGGTTCTACGCATCACCAGTGAAGATCCAGTTTATGGTGCCATTTCAAGCAAGCCCCCCTTCTTCCTATTCGCCAACGTTCATGCTCGCGAAGTCACCACCCCCGAGATGGCGATACGCTACATCAAATACCTGACCACTGGATATAACGATATGGGCGGATATGGAAAAGATCCTGATGTGACCTGGCTAGTAAATCATCATGTCGTTTACGTATTGGTTTCACAAAATCCTGATGGAAGAGTTCTTAATGAACAAAACATTGATAATTACCGCCGTAAAAATATGGATAATGACGATGGATGCGCTGACCCGTTTGGCTGGGGAGTAGACCTGAACCGAAATAGTAGCTTTAAATGGGGTTGTTGTGGCGGTTCAAGTGGAAGTCCGTGCTCCGAGCTTTATCGGGGACCTATTAAAGGTTCAGAACCAGAAACTCAGGCGTTTCAAACATATTTCGCTTCGGTCTTTTTGGATCAGAATGGTAATAATGGTGATGATGTAATCCCACCCGCTGCACCAAATACTACTACTGGCATTTTTATTTCCTTACACACATATGGTGATTATGTTCTGTGGCCTTGGGGTTTCGGTGGAGATGCACCGAATGGACAACAATTACAAACGATTGGACGAAAATTAGCATTGTTAAACGGTTTAGACCCACTAAAATTCCTCTATACTGTCGATGGTGCCACGGATGACTGGGCGTATGGAAAATTCGGAGTTGCTTCTTTTACTTACGAAATCGGGGATGATTATGGTTCTTGCGGTGATTTTTTCCCAGAATATGGATGCCAGGATGGCATTGACGGCATGCCACGCAACTTTTGGTCTGAGATGAAGCCGTCCTTCGTATATGCGAACAAGATTGCTCGTACACCTTATATAACCGCTTATGGTCCTGACACAACGGATTTATTAACCGATCCACCTTCAGTTCCTGTTGGAATTCCAGTTTCTCTGACAGGGACTATCGTAGATTCTCGCTATGCTGATGATCCTTTACACAACGTTTACGCAGCTGAATATTTCATTGATTCTGAAGGTAAGGATGGCACTGGTATGGCCCTCTCTCCCATTGATGGCTCGTGGGGTGAGCTATCTGAAGATGTTTTTACTGAAGTAGACACATCTAGCCTGACCGTGGGTAAACATTATATTTTAGTTCACGGCATGACTACGATTAATACTACAAATTATTGGGGTCCCTTCACCGCTATCTTCGTAGAAATAACTGAACCTCTTGCACCTTTAGCTGAGTTTACCAGCAACAGCCCAGTTCAATTGGGTCAGACTACTATCTTTACGAATACAACCATCGGTTCAGAGCAGATGACCTATGAATGGGACTTTGGAGATGGTGTTGGTACATCAACAGAGAAAGATCCAGTTTATTTATTTGATACTCTGGGCACTTACACGGTAACTTTGGTTGCAGATAACCCATACGGTTCAGACACTTTCACGGATACCGTTAATGTCGTGCCGGTTGCCATTAATTCTGTAGATATAATAAAAATCACAAATGATCCCATCTTACCAGGTGATGTGGTTGAGTTTATTGTGGATTTATTGCCAGATAACGCTGATAAGCCGTATAACTACACCATCAATTTTGGGGATGGCACGATCATCACAGCTTCATCCAGCGACGATCCATTATTATTTTCACATCCTTTCGTTTCGATTGGTAGGTACACAGTTCAGATTTCTGTAATCAATCCTGGTATGGTCGATCCAGTGGTCGATCAGGTCAATGTTAAGGTGCTTTTTCAGAATTTTCTACCACTAACTGTCAGATAAATGCAATGGGTGCTGCAAATATCGGTTACAATTTGTAGCACCCAATAATAATTCAATTACACCTGGAGGTGTCCATGACCAAAGCAGCCTTACGCGAGCAACGCCGTTCTCAGCGGATTGCCAGAAGAAATCGTCAACGTATAATTATTGGGATCATAGTTGCCTTAATTGTTATATTGATTGGTTTCTTGGCATTTCGTGACTATACGAGTAAAAACAATTCGTACCCAATAGGCACTTTGGATTCAACGCCACCCGCACCTTCTCCAAGTGCAGTTACGACTGCCTCTGGTCTTACTTACGAAGATCTTAAAGTAGGCGATGGTGCGACTGCAGCCTCTGGAAATACAGTATCGGTCAACTACACCGGCTGGTTAGCAGATGGTACAAAGTTTGATTCATCCCTGGATCGTGGTCAACCTTTTGAATTCACCCTTGGGGCTGGAGGTGTCATCGCTGGTTGGGATGAAGGCGTGCAGGGGATGAGTGTGAATGGCACCCGCTTGCTGGTCATCCCGCCATCTTTAGCATATGGTACTTCTGGTTACCCACCCGCAATCCCCCCCGATGCTACCCTGACATTTGAAGTACAACTCGTTGGTATTAAATAAAAAAACGGGCATGTGGTCTATACATGCCCGTTACGTTTAACTTCCCGCAACGATCATTTCTTTTAATACATTTCCCAGCCGCTCAATTCCAATTTGGATCTGGTCTGGATTGGAATACGAAAAATTAAGCCGCATTGTATTTTCTCCCCCACCCAATGCATAAAATGATGTTCCAGGGACAAACGCCACCTTCCGAGCTACAGCAATTTTAAATACTTCGGTTGTATCCATCCCTTTTGGCAGCATCCCCCAAAGGAAGAGTCCACCTTGAGGTTTAGTCCACTGCACTCCAGGTGGGAAGAGTTCTTCCATCGCATCCAGCATAATGTTTCTTCGTTCGCCGTACACTCGCCGGATCAACCAGATATGCCGATCGATAAAACCTCCCCTTGCCACTTCATATGCAACAATTTGATTAAAGGTTGAAGTATGTAAGTCTGCTCCTTGCTTTGCCTGTACGAGCTTACGGATTACCTGTGCAGGTGCGATAACCCAGGCAAGCCTTAATCCTGGTGCTAATGTTTTTGAAAATGTACTCAGATAGATCACATTACCCCGATACTCATTGCCACCGTTTCTGCGAAACTCATTGTCCATGGTAACTATCGAAGGGAGATTTTCACCTTCATAACGCAATTGCCCGTAAGGATCATCTTCAATGATTGGAACACCATAGCGATCAGCAATTTCGATCAATTCCTGCCTGCGCGCCATTGATAAAGTCACCCCGGTTGGGTTTTGAAAATTCGGTAGAACGTATATGAATTTTACCCCACTGCGTAGTGCATTATCTAACGCATCCGTGACCATTCCGTTTTCATCCATCGGTACCGTTACGTATTCAGCGCCATATGCACTCCAGGCTTGTAATGCCCCCAAATAGGTTGGCTCTTCCACAAGGATGCGGTCACCCCGATTGATAAACACTTTCCCAAGTAAATCCAGAGCTTGCTGGCTTCCACTTGTAATCAGTATATTTTCTGCAGCGACACTTATTCCATAGCGCGCAGTATGCCGGGCAATCATTTCCCTCAGTGGAAGATATCCTTCGGTCGAACCATACTGAAGCGCTTGTGCCCCCAATTCCTTTAGTACATGCCCACAAGCCGCGCTAAATTCTTCTACTGGAAAAACATCAGGTGCTGGTAATCCACCTGCAAAAGATATTACATCGGGGTCTTCTGTTAGCTTGAGTAGTTCACGTATGGTGGAGCTCTTCATTCGCTGCGTACGTTGGGCATAACGATGATCCCATGGGGTATCCATTAACACTCTCCTTTGGGTTTCATATTCGATTGTTGGTTTATTTGTTTATTCACATTTTAACATCAGTAAAATTATCTTAAAGCTTCGGGAACCGTCTAAGAATGTGAGCCGGAGAAGGCAGGATCACCCGCTCACCAACCTTGAGCTGTCCAAGAATTTTTCCACTATCCTTGGGAGCTCCCTGATAGATATAGATTATTGTTCCTTTTAGAGCAATCTTCGATTCAACGAATGCTAGTCCGGTTAGATAACCATCTTTATCCACAGCACAGCTGGTTACATGCCCCACAACACGGCCACGCCAATCCACCACCGGATCACCCAGGTGTGCCATACGGACGCCCTTTTCATCAAAACAAAAACGAACTAGCTCTCCTTTCCGTTCTTTTTCTCTTTCAAGAAACACATCACGACCCACAAACCATGGCTTGTATGTCTTTACGAACTGGCCAAAACCCGCATCAGCAGGTCCCAAATTCAATTCGCCACCCATTTCATGACCATATAAAGGTAAACCCGCCTCTGTACGTAATGAATCCCGTGCTCCTAATCCACATGGTTTGAGCCCGTATGCATTCCCCACTTCCAGGAGGGCATTAAACAAATCTTCAGACCGGCTTGGATGCACAAAAATCTCGTATGAAAACTTTTCGCCGGTATATCCGGTCCGAGAAATGATCAGGTCAAATCCACCCATAGCTACTTCACAAATTCGGGTGCGTTTGAGATAGCGTACACTACAACGGCTTGCATCGTCACAACCCAGGTTTAATAAAATCTGACGGGCTCGTGGACCCTGTAAAGCGATGTCTACACGCATATCGCTTCCTTCTTTGGGATCTTTAAGATTACGTAGGATTGCATTGCGCCCAAATACCTTTGCCCATGGTCTTCGGTTGTCCACAAGAACCTGCCCATCTTTTACCGCATTCAACCATGCCCAATCTTTATCCGCATTGGCTGCATTTACCACCATCAACAATTTTTCTATTCCACGCTTATAAACAATTAGGTCATCAATGACATTGGCATCTGGGTCGAGGAAATGGGTATAACACGATTCGCCAACTGATAAATAACTCACATCATTTGCTACAACACTATCCAGGAAAGCCGCTCCATCCGGACCTTCCACCTGGAAAACACCCATGTGAGCAACATCAAACAATCCTGCGGTTTGTCTGACTGCCAGATGTTCTTCCATAACCGCGGTATACCAGACTGGCATCTCCCAACCCGCATAAGTAATTATCTTCGCGCCTAATTTTTTATGTGTTTCAAAAATCGGGGTACGTTTCAGGTTCGATTCTTTTTCCTCCCAATTGAATTTTTGTAATGGCTCACCCTTTCCAATTTCCATCCCAATATAATACGGTTTTGGTGCTATTCGATTTCCAGGTATTGGAAATACAGGCTTCCTATCCGTGACGTCCACGACGGTTAGCCCAGGTAGTTTCTTTAATACATCTTCATCAAAAGCGACATAACCATCCGATAGATCCCGCAACCAGGCTGCCACAACATTTTGCATTTTTACAGGAATGGTGAGTTGGAAATGATACACCCCGATGCAAGTCAACATGCCATCGACTTTCCCCTCTGGTGTGTTTATTTGGGTAGGTTGGCTTTCTCCTGCTTTTAATAACTCAATATCGCTGGTGAGTGCTTCACTTATAAATAACCTTACCCTCTCGCCTGATAGCTCTAGCACACACCAGTCGTCATCCATCTGTTTGTCATCCAGGTAATAAAAATGTGGATACCCATGTTGTCTGGCAGTAAAATCTATACCCGCGCTTTCAGCCAAATTTCTTACTCTTATTTTCCCTTCCTCCAATGTATGAAAGTCCACCTTCGCCCGTCGTATAACACCACTTGCTCCCATTCGCCCATGTGGTTTCGTTGAAAGCAATATATCCGCAATAATATCTGCCAGCTGACTCATCTCGGCTTCTTTGAATCCACGCTGAGTAACCCAGGGAGTACCCATACGAATACCGGAAGGATCAGCAGCCGACTCGTCTCCTGGAATGGTATTGCGGTTTACCACAATTCCTGCGATGTCCAGGATGCGTGATGCCATATCTCCGGAGAGACCTGTCCCGTCCGATCCGATTATCGTATTACAGGCTAGGTTCATTAAATGAGTATTTGTTCCGCCATATGCGATCCTGAATCCACGCTGTTTAAGCTGTTCAGTGAAAGAGCCACAATTCTTCACCACCTGGTGTTGGAGTTGTCGGAATTTTTCCGTTTTTGCCACCCTGAAAGCAACCGCCATACCCGCAAACGAATTTACATGTGGTCCACCCTGCTCACCTGGAAATACCGCCCGATCAATCTCCCTAGACATCTTCTCATCAAAAGTCAGGATGCATGCTCCACGCGGACCACATAACGATTTATGCGTTGTAAATGTGACCACATCTGCATAGCCCACTGGTGAGGGATATGCTCCAGCAACAACCATACCGGCAATATGGGCGATATCAGCAAACAGATATGCCCCAACCTCATCCGCGATCTGACGGAAGCGTTTCCAATCTGCAGCCCATGGGTATGAGGAATATCCCGCAATGATGAAACGTGGTCTACTTTCCCGTGCTAATTCTTCCACCGCATCATAATTGATCTGTTCAGTTTTTGGATCGACTGAATAATGCACCGCATTGTAGAATTTCCCAGATCGATTTACCGGTGATCCGTGTGTCAGGTGGCCACCATGCAGTAGATCCATACCCATGATAGTTGCACCCGGTTCTACGAGTGCATGATAGACTGCATTATTCGCAGGTGCACCGGATAAAGGTTGGACATTTACATAGATATCATCCACATCAACCAGATCATTGGCGAATAATTCTGCACATCTACGCCGCGCCAGCTCTTCTACCGTATCTGCGTATTCCACCCCTTTATAATAGCGTTTATCAGCATACCGCCTGAAATTGACCAATCTGTCAGGGAAATCCAGTATCTCAGCTTCATTCATGGTTCGAGTTTCTTCACGAGGATAACCTTCTGCATAGATATTTTGAAACGCAGAAGATAGCGCTTCGCGAACAGCCATGGGGGCCTGGCTTTCACTCGGGATCAGGATGAGTTTGCGGTATTGCCTCTCAGCTTCTAATTGGGTTAATTCATAAATAGCGGGATCCAGCTCAGCCAGATTACCGCGAAACAGAAAATCTTCCATTTTTGTCTCCTGGGCGCATATTAAGCAAAATAACAGACTATATGAATTGTAGCTGCTTGGCTTGGTTGGGTCAAGTAGTGCAATAAACAACCACCTTGTTACAAAATTCTGAACAAAAATCATGTTTAGAGATTCTGCCTCAGTTATGATACCTGATATTGGGAAAATCAATAAAATACTATCGCTATCCAATAAGTTCCTTTTATATTTAATAATGCTGCTCAAAATTCACTAGATATTTCAATGACTTCCCATTGATTAAAAGTTTATAATTTTCGATAAACATTTCTGCGATGTCAGGAAGATAATTTTTGGCTGCTGTATGCGACGTAATAAAAGTGTTAGGTGTGTGCCAAAATGGATGCCCGTCGGGTAGTGGCTCTTCATTGAAAACATCCAATACTGCACCAGCTATTTTTCCATAATTTAACGCTTCTTCTAAAGCTGCTTCATCCACAGTGCTTCCACGACCAATATTTATCAGCCAGGCTTTCGTAGGTAGATAGGACAATAAAGTTGCATTAATCATCCCTTTTGTGGTTGGCGTATTCGGTAACGAACATACCAGGTAATCCAATTTGCTAACAAAATCAAGAATTTCGTCCCCATGGAAATATCGATCAACATTTGTGCAAGTCTCACTCACCCGAGTATAGCCAAGGACATGCATCTCGAAGTGATGGGCAGTGATTGCCAGATGAGATCCAATTGTTCCTACACCTAACAATCCAATCCATTTACCCTTCAAGGTTCCAGTTGGTCTTTCATCCCATATGCGTTTGAGCTGAGCTTGCCAGCGTGGAAGTATTTGTCGCTCAATCATTAATAAATATCCGAATACATATTCGGACATCATTGCGCCATAGACGTTTCGAGCATTGGTTAATAAGTAATCTGTACGCATGCCGGGTAACAGAAGCGATTCTATCCCTGCCCAGCTACTCTGGTACCACCGAATAGATGGGATCAGGTTTATCACCTGACATGCCAGGGTTGGATCTCCAAAAAGAACATCACTTTCTCCTCCAAGCCTGATTGCCTCCTGTGGTTCATAAACCGCCAGGATTGATAAATTCGAAAATCCAGCTTGCTCTATATATTGTTTGTATACAATGGAATCCTTGGACAAAATGAGTAGTTGGTGCGTCTCATTTAGATTTTTCATTCGTATAATCTATTTATTAATGCCGCACAAAGTAAATTTCACAGGCTTCATCGATTAATTCCGGGGTCAGATGAATTTCCCTGTCATCATAATTACATACGGCACTGATGATAGCTAATAAATCCCTTGGATGGACAGCCTGAAATTGTCGATTATCGTCCCGATACCATTTATCAATCAAATGATTAAAGCTAATCTCATCAAAATAAATGCCTATTTGTTGGCAAACTTTTATAAATATCCGTTTGTAGTCGTCTATATTAGGGTTAAAAATTCCCACTTTCATTTGAATTCTACGGAAAAAAGCCTCATCAGCAAGATTGAATGGATCTAGATTGGTGCAAAATATTATTAATGCTCGGAATGGTATAACGATGGTTTGTCCGGTGCGTAAACGGAGGAAATCCACCCCGTTTTCCAGAGGCATCACCCAACGGTTGAGCATGTCTATTGGGCTGGCTTGTTGTCGGCCGAAATCATCGATCAGGAATACACCACCATTTGCCTTAAGTTGTAAAGGCGCTTCATAAAAATTCGCCAGTGGATCAAATCGAAGATCAAGTGATTCTATCTTCATCTCACCACCTACAACTACGGACGGTCGCTTGAATAGACCCCACCTTCCATCAATCGTACTCTTTTGTTCTTTTTCAATTTCCTGGTGGAAAAGACGATCATATATCTGTATGATTTGACCACCTGCAGTTAATGCATACGGTAGCCATATAGGTTCTGTACCGCTAATCAATTGTGATATATGCATTGATATGGTGGTTTTACCGTTCCCTGGAGGGCCATAGAGAAATAAGGACGCTGCTGAATTTACCGCGGGACCAATCTTCCGATGAAAATCAGATGGAAGTACCAAATCGCTAAGTGCTTTCTTAACTTGAGCAGGTTTAACTAATCGTGAGCCAGTGGTTTGTATTTTTATCGCGTCGGTGTAACGATTAACTGGAACGGGTACGGGACCAACATATTGGCAACGATCCATTGCCTCTCGGGCTCGATCCTCCCCTGCACCCGTTAACTTATAGATATAGTTCAAAGGACCATAGGACGCAGATGATTGTGATACCTCAACCAGATGTTCCTTGCGTAGCCAATCCAATAATTGCTCCAACGCATACGGAACTCTCATCACCTGTGACATTCGTCGGAAATCCACATTTCCTTCAGTATAGAGCAGACGAAGGAGAATATCAATTAATATATTCTGTGGAATATCTAGATCTTCAACTGATTTAGGTTGGGCTAAGACATCATCTAATAGTTTAGTATTTGGCATTATCGTCTCCACCATGATTTTTCATTAATTGTTCATTGACATTATACAATGAACTCTGTGGATTCATTTATTGGTCCATTTTTCAATACTTGGGTCGCAGCTTTATGGTTAATTCATTCGCTCATTTTATCCGTTATCATATGCCAACTTGAGTTTCGCGATGTCTAATTTCCCCATCTGAAGCATTGCAGTCATCACCCGAGCCGACCTCTTTTGATCTTTATCAGCCATCAAAACACCTAAAATTGTAGGTACAATTTGCCAGGAGATTCCATATTTATCGGTCAGCCATCCGCATTGCCCTTTTTCTCCACCTTCAGATAGCTTTTCCCATAGAAAATCTACCTCGTCCTGATCCTCGCAGTTTATGTACAAAGATATCGCTGGTGAAAATTTAAATACCGGACCGCCGTTCAATGCCATGAAATCTTGCCCATTCAATCGAAATGTAACCATCATCACACTTTTTGTTTGGCCTGATTTTTCATCTCCAGAATATGAAATACGCTGAATTTTTGAGTCTGTGAAAACGGAGGTATAAAATTTCACCGCTTCTTCTGCTTGATTATCAAACCATAAAAATGGTATTATTTTTTTCATGAATATACTCCTTAAAAATACAATCTGTTTTTGAATAGATACACCTTTAATGAATGTTCGAGATTAAATTACATTAAGCAGGTGTATTTAGATAACTATTGCATTTTATTGCTTGCTACTCCTCATATTAATCCTTAATCCGCTTAGGTAATCGGCATATGATGACACTAGAGTAGGTAGAAACAAAATTGGGATTCAGAGTTTGCATTTTTCAATAGTTGTAGATCTTTAATTACAATGAGCCCACGAAGATGAATTCTAAATCCTCAACAACGTGGGCTCAATGTATTCACGTTCATTATGACAGATATTAAAAAGCGTATCTCACAAATTTTTGGTAAATCTTTTACCTCTGGACACTAACTAATGAACAAATATTTTATTTTTTATTCATGATGGGTAGATAGTACCTGATCGTTCCCCAACTAACCGAAATGGATACAGTACTAATATTCGAATCCAATAAACCATCATTGTCATAGTAGGTAAAGTGATCGGTACCAATGTAATACAAATTTGGTGTATAAACAAAAGAACCATCGCTGTTGAGGATGAGTGTACCATGGGATGGACCAACAACCAGGAAGGCGGTGAGTGGATCACCATCTGGATCGGTATCATTACCAACTACACCGGGTTCATCCACAATTAGGATAGTTTCATTATACATCGAGTATGAGTCATTCACGGAGACAGGAGCATCATTGACCGGAGTGACCGTGATCGTTACCGTGGCAACATTCGAGTCAACGTGGGTATCGTTCACCTTAAAGGTGAAGCTGTCTGCACCATTATAGTTCAGGACCGGTGTGTAATTCAGCGCTGGTGCAGTGCCAGAGAGTGTGCCATGGGATGGTTGTGAAACGATTATCCATGTCAGGGGATCTCCTTCTGCATCGGTTGCTGTCAGGGTGATGTCTCTTGGGTGTTTCTTCCGCTGTGCTGACCGACTGGTTATTGGCTACCGGGGCATCATTGACCGGGGTAATCGTGATACTTACTGTTGCGATGTTCGAGTCAACGTGTCCATCGTTCACCTTAAAGGTGAAGCTGTCTGCGCCAGTATAGTTCAGGCTCGGGGTGTAATTTTGCGCTGGAGCCGCTACCCGAGAGAGTGCCGTGGGTAGGTTGGGCAACGATGATCCATGACAGGGAATCTCCATCTATATCAGATGCTGTCAGTGTGATAGCTTTAAGGGTGTCTTCCACTGTAGTAACCGACTGGTCATTTGCTACCGGAACATCGTTGACTGGGGTGACCGTGATCGTTACCGTGGCAACATTAGAGTCAACGTGGGTATCGTTCACCTTAAAGGTGAAGCTGTCTGCACCATTATAGTTCAGGACCGGTGTGTAATTCAGCGCTGGAGCAGTGCCAGAGAGTGTGCCATGGGATGGTTGTGAAACGATTATCCATGTCAGGGGATCTCCTTCTGCATCGGTTGCTATCAGGGTGATGTCCTTGGGTGTGTCTTCCGCTGTGCTGACCGACTGGTTATTGGCTACCGGGGCATCATTGACCGGGGTGATCGTGATACTTACTGTTGCGACGTTCGAGTCAACGTGACTATCGTTAACCTTAAAGGTGAAGCTGTCTGCACCTGTATAGTTCAAGGTTGGTGTGTAGTTCACCGCAGGAGCTGTGCCCGAGAGAGTGCCGTGGGATGGTTGGGCCACGATTATCCATGACAGGGAATCTCCATCCACATCGGTTGCTGTCAGGGTGATAGCTTTAAGGGTGTCTTCAGCTGTGGTAACCGACTGGTTATTAGCCACCGGAGCATCGTTGATTGAGTTGACCGTGATCGTTACAGTACCGATATTCGAATTAAACACTCCATCATTTGCGTAGTAGGTAAAGCTGTCGGTGCCATGATAGTTGGCTGCAGGCATATAGACGAAAGAGCCATTCGGGTTAAGTGTTAGCGTGCCATGGGCAGGATTGGTATTAAGTACAGCAGTGAGGGGATCATCGTCTGCATCGGTATCATTTTTCAGAACTCCTTGGTTCGGGTTCCTTGACAGTTGAGTATCCTCGTTTACCGTGTAGGCGTCATTGACAGCAACTGGTGGATGGTTGGATGAAACGGTATATTCAACATGCAGCCTGGGTGCTCCAGATGGGAGACCATCGACTGATTTGGCTGAGCGTTTTCCGGTCCCACTAATAATAATGACCATTGAATTACCAGACGACCAACCTGGACGGTTAACGATCTCTTGAAGGATAGTTGTAATGTTCGAGGTGCGTTGATCTACCCCAGCTTGACCTACCAGAGTCCACGGCGGTGGAGACCAACTCATTGAAGATGATGTTTTTAACCTCGAAGATATGTTCTGGGTGTTCGCAAGGAATGTCCCCGGGTTATCCTGTGCTTCACCCCAGATAGTAAGTGGAGTTGATAGGGCGTCTGCTTCTGAAGTTTGATACTGGACATAGGCATTATTGATAATGGCATTCTTAGGGAGACTTACTCCATTGAACCGCAACCCAACAGTTCGCATGCCGTTATCAAGATCAGGGCTGACCAGGTCAATATCACCGATCGCATTTTCTTCAGCATCATCACTGCTTGTCACCACCCTGATTTCGAAAATTGAGGAGTCATCAACATTTGTAACGTAGATATTAATTTCATTATAAGAATAATATTCGCCATCAAAGGCTGTCAGACGAAGGACATAAGTTCCCGCTGATGAAAAACTTGCTGTTGTGGACAATGCAGTTGGAACTGCTATAGAGACAATACCAGGTCCACTTTCTGCAGTCCAAAGAGTGGTTAAAGGACTAGGCAATCCATCATCGGTTGCACTTCCAAAAAGCGTGGCATTGTTTCCAAAAGTGACATACTGATCGGCTCCAGCATTGACAATCGGGGGAATATTAGCAGGTGCGCTAGCTACAGGAGCTGTCATTTCATATAATTTTCCATCGTTTTCGTTTGGATCGGTCCCATTATCGATCCTACGATCAACAATATAAAATCGCATCACTCCTGAACCATTACTAGCTGGAGCATAGGCCATCCCAGCTGGGTCCATAGCTGAAGCAGCTGTAGTATCAATTGTGTTTATTAAGGATAAACCATTTGTATCAGTCTCGAAAATCTTTCTTTGACTTAAATTACTGAGTATAAACAACGTACCGCTGATTGAATTAAATTCGATACTCTCAGTATCTATGCACCGAATACCGCAACGTCAAATTGATGGACCAGCGTTCCGGTCAGTGTGTATTCATAAACCTCCAGGTTTGTCCCATCGACTACAAAGAGACGGTCATGCCATGTATCATAAGCTATTCCTTCAGGATCACCATCTTCCTCAACCGTTGGAAAACTCGTCCAGCTATCATCAACTGTACCGAATAATCCATCAATACCAGGGTTTAGGTCGAAAATAGCTTGGGCATTATCATCTGAAAAATAGTAATGTCCATTGCCCGGATTCCAGGTAACCCCCGTAGGTTCGTAGGTCATTGGTACAAAACTAGGCGTATTATATGGGATCGGGGAGATATTTGCAGTTCGCACGACGGATCCACCCAAAGTCACTTCCCAGAGATTCGCACCCATAAAGTGTGTGATCCCTTCCTTCGTCTCTTCCACATCCGCATCGCTTATTAGGAGATTGTTGCTTGAACTAAGATATGTCAAACCAGCAGGATCGGGGCTGGGTGGCGAGAAAGCTGATGTATCCGTTGTCTTAATCAACGCGGACGTGAAATTAGCGTCTATTTGTTCTAAAGGTTGGACAAGGGATAACTCAAGGATTTTGCCTTGATTACCTGAAATTGAGCTGTTATCGCTTGAAGAAAGATCGGCTGGTGAATTTTGGATTTTACCACTGTCTGCCACGAATAAACTCATCTCCAGTGGATCGTCTGTTTGGTCAGTACTCTCTGCAAAGACAATGTTTTGAGGATTGGATAAATTAAATTCGGAGAGATCGCGGAAGGCAACCATTTCACCGCTCGCAGTAAATTCATATAGTCTTTGTTCCCCAGGATTGACTGCATGAAAATTACCAGAGACTGGGTCATAAGCAATCCCATGTAGTCCCATATTGCCAGCCCACCGTAAGTCTACTGCATCAACGGTTGCCACCTGCAAAATTACCGTCTGGTTGTAACATAACACGGACTAACCTGGGTCCCACCGTATCAAGAAAATATAAGTATCCTTGGACTGGGTCGAATGTCATCCCTTGTGGATCTAACAAACCAAAGCCATTACCATCGTACGTAGTTAAAGTATTAGGATCTAAACTACCTTCAGAATCTTCATATACCTCAAACAGTTGCTGGGTAGATCCTTGATACATTAGTAAACGACCCAATTTATTATCCATGGCTATATTGATCGGGTTTTCAATACCAACCATGATCAATGCTGAATCCACATTGTGTCCAAAGACAGACACATCATTGATTACCGTCGCATTTAATAGGTTATTTTGACTTCCGGGCGAATCAAACACATGGAAGTCATTTGCACGTGATGAGAAAACAATACCAGCAGGATTTACCAAGCCGGTTTCTTCATTTTCCATTTTCCTAATTAAACCAATGTAAGACGATTGATCATTTGCAGATGCCGCCCCAATCATCAACAACGAAAGAAGCAGCATCAACAACATTAAAGCAATAATGGGGTAAAAGGTTGATCGATTTGTCTTCATCATTTCCTCCTATGGAATAGATTTTTACGATTGATTATTCCAAACCTTATGATACATAGTATATCTGGAATTCAGAAAATTGATAGTTGTTTGCATAAACTTTAAGCACTTTACCAAGGTCTGCTGGAAATCCGCTCCCTTTTCTTGAAAAATCCCTTCTTGATCAATGTGTAGATTCATAAAAGAGTTGAATGCTTTATTGTGGAAATTCATTTTTTCTTATTGAATATTTGTATAGTGTTCCTCAAGCAATGTTGATAGTCTTACAGCTTTATCGAATGCGTATAGAATATTATTTATCTGATGTAGTGTATGGAATCTCATGATAATTAATTAGCAAACGTCATAGGATTCCTGGCTACTTGGATACAGGGATATTGTAATATCTTTGATCATCAGGATCGTCAATTACCCCTTGGCGAATGCAGGCAAGGATATCGCGAATACCATCAGGGACTGTTCTAGTAATGCTAAATCCAAGCGTGTTCTTGATCTTATCAAAAATGACACGATAGTCTCTCGGATCTTCACCAGCAGTAACATATCTCACTTGCGATCCCGGTATTAATTTTATAAGTTCATCAATAATCATTTTTTTAGTATAGTTTTGGTTGGAATCACCCACATTAAATACATTGAAGGCAACCATGTGCTCTTTTGAGTTTAATACCGCCAGAATCGCCTGTGAAAAATCACTAACATG
This sequence comes from uncultured Chloroflexia bacterium, assembly GCA_963777935.1. Classification (GTDB taxonomy): domain Bacteria; phylum Chloroflexota; class Anaerolineae; order Anaerolineales; family UBA4823; genus FEB-25. Next base: position 399,237 of record CAVZSL010000002.1, on the reverse strand, counting down.
ACAATACGGTCGCCAATAATTTTCACCGTAAACAACCAATTCTCTTCCTAGAGCAAATTCCTTAGTAAATTCGTTGACAGTGAGGTCGAACCGCATTCGTGGTGACATTCCATATACGGTTGAAAATCGAAGCACAGTAGGGCAAAATCCTCCCGTGTGATTGTCTTTCGTAAGTAATATTTTTTCAAATGATACCTTTAACTCCGCATATAGAGAGACTGGATTCAATGCTGTGGTCTCATCGACAAATCCATCAGAATCCTTCATCTTTCCATAATTACTGCATGTGGAAGCAAATATAAAGCGGGAAACACCGAATTTTTTAGCAGTTTCCATAAGATTAATGGCTGCATCCAAATTCGTCTTGCGCGCCAGATCTGGTTCAAGTTTACATGCTGGATCTCCAACAATTGCTGCAAGGTGAACAATCCCATCAACCTTATATTGTCGAAAGATATCATTCACATCAGAATAATTGGTGATATCCACTCGGTGAAACGAGAATTCTGAATGGTCCCAAATATCAATCAAAGATTGACCACCATATCGGAGACAATCCAGACATAAAACATGATATCCCTTCTGCAGCAGCCTTCTTAATAAGATCGAGCCAACATAACCCGCACCACCGGTTACGAGAATTGTCTGCTTTTCGTTGTTTGCATTCGGGTTTACGATATTCTCAGGTTTCGCCATCAAATCCTCTGATTAAAATTTATCCTATAGAAGAAGAGCTATTGTGATATTTTATTCCTACGACCCCTATGATGACATCGTTGAAGATTCGTCAATCTTCTCCAGCCACTCTTCCCGCCAGAAAGACAGGCATGCTCGGTCACAACGGCCAAACACCGGGGTTCCCTGACAAAAAACACCTTCAAGTAAGACGATGCCTTTGGTCTTCTTTACCTGGTAATCGCGTTCATCCAGAAATCTTTCCATAACTTTAAAAACTCGCTGCCGAGTACCACAATATTGCTTCATATCCTCTAAAAATGCACATCCCTTGAGCTCTTTAAATGGATTGAGGGTGTTTTGTATTTCTTCCAAAGAACGAACTCGAACCCAATCGCCTGATTTTAAATGAACTACTTCTGATTTAACTTCACTGGCCACTGCATTAATATCCTTTTGCTCAGTTTTGGGAAACCAGCGCTTGAAAAGGGTGTACCCACGCTTAATATATCTTTTTACGTGGTAATTCCATGGTTTGGCAAGAGCTCTTTTGAACCTTTTAGTGAATGGTTGAGGTTCAAAATCAGCTTTCCCTTCGGCGAATTTCCGTAAATTTGGTATTTGGCAACCATTAAAGTCTTCCATTTTTACCTCATCATGATGATTGATCATTTCCAGGTGCGCTAATGGGAGTGTTCATCGCAAGAGCACAACGTCTTTGGAATCAGGCTTTCCTTGTGCCACGCATTCCGGCCACTCCTGCTCATTCACCGATAGTTTTCCATTCAAGTAAAATCGGATCATGCCTTCCACTTTTGCCAGAGACGCCTTTTCTGGGTATCGACTGACTAATCCGCTTATCAATTTATGAGTAGACCTGTTAATAAAAGGCTCGAGCATGGGATTAAAGACAACTCTCTGCCGTACTGCCTTGGCGTGTAACCCCATACGGAATTTAAAATCATCAACACTCTTGGGAGCATCCAATGATTGGACGGTAAAGAAAATACTGTTTATGCCTTCTCTTGCCAGCATGTTACTACTGACTGAGTAAAAGAGAGCATTGTTGACGTAGAAATCTAAATATTTCCGGTGAGAAAAAGCATAAGGAACATAGAACGTGTCATCAATTCGGCTGATTATCAGGGCAGCCGCCATTTCACCATCCACAAGCGCAGACCATGCCTCAAAACCCTCCAAGTCGACAGCTGAGAGGCATATCCGCCGCCAATCTTCCTGAGTCATTGTTGCAGACCGTCCTTGTCGGTCAAGTGTGTCTTGTTGTAAAAGCCATCCTTCTTCGGCTACTCGTTCAAATGGAACGCTCTCTATTACACATTTGGCCAACCCACGCTTTACCGCATTGCGCGCCTGACTTCGCAGCAAATCCACATTATAGGGATTGCTTAAAGTGACATGATAACTAACCTTACCTGATGATGCCTCAAGCGGGGTTGAATAACGTAATGAAAAAATCCCATGTTTACGCATCATTTCACGTAGCTCATTGTCAGAAGGCTCAATCAGCCAGCCGAATGGAAATGCCTGGTATACCCGCGGGCTTGCATTAAACCAGTAACTACTGGCTGTCTGAATGACATGATGCCCTTGACGGCGATACCATTCTGCAAAATTTTCAATAGTCATTTTTATATCACTTAGCAACCTTACTCACGAGTAAGTCCTATAAATCAATTTGGTTTTTTATCGAGATCCGGTCGACATTTCTCGAACTGCTGAAGAGACACCCGGTCCAAAACGGGCAGCAGCTTCAATTCGCTCCCAATTATCTGTAAACCAGCTTATGGTATTTCGAAGGCCCACATCGAACGGTGTCGTCGGATTGTATCCAATCAGCTCACGAGCTCGGTCAATTGAACCCAATAGCCGGCTCTTCGTATCCCATTTTCGGCGTTGAACAAATCGAATCCCACCTTGATTATTTGTTGCCTGGTTGATCATATTTGCCAGGTCGACAATTCGGGTTTCTACCTCAGATGCTAAATTAAATTCCTGACCAACCGCATTATCATTTACTCCAGCTTGCAATAAGCCAGAAACAATATCGCCTACATAGGTAAAATCTCGCGTTTCCTCTCCTGAGCCTGTTATTGGAAGTGGCTGACCTTTCATAGCCCAATACACAAAGTTTGGAATTACATTCCGGTATTGCCCTGGTACTTCCCCTGGTCCATATGAGTTAAAAAATCTCGGTTTAACCACCTTCAACCCATAATGATTATTGAAAAAATTACAATAAAGCTCACCAAGCATTTTTGTGATCTGATAAGGTGAGCTCAAGTGCATCGACATAAACTCCTCTCTGAGAGGAAGTGGAGCATGGCTACCATAGATCGAACATCCTGAAGAGGCATAAACAAATCGTTCCACCCCACTTAATGTCGAATATTCAAGTAAACGAAGGGTTCCCATGCCGTTTACCATCAGGTCTTTCTCTGGATGGTCAACACTATTTTGATTTGCAAAAAATGCAGCCAGGTGGTATACAATTTTTGGACGTTCAAAAAAAACTCTTTTTAGCTTGACTTCATCCAATACGTCTCCCTCGACTAACATCACCCCGGGGAGGGATGGCACATTCCAGCGCTCAGCAGATGATAGATCATCCAATATTATCACTCGGGCACCTGCTTCAGCCAATGCGCGTGTTAAGTTGCTTCCAATATGACCCGCACCACCTGTCACTAAGACGAGTTGCCCTTTGTAGAGTTCAAGATTTTCATTCATGAAGAGATGCCTCCCGAATTAAGTATGATTGCTTCCATTTCTTTTGTGCATGCCTGGCGAGAGAAATGCGCGACGATATAATCTCTCCCTCTTTTTCCCATTTCATTTGACAATTTTCGATTTGATTCAAGTTTACGGATCGCCTCAGCTAAGGCTTCTCCATCGCCAGCGTTAACACAAATACCACAGTCTGCATCATCAATTATTTTCCTTGCATCACTCTCAGCAGGAAGACTGGCGACCACCGCTCTCCCCGCAGCCATAATGCTGAGTAATTTCGATGGTACAACTGGGGTATGCAATTCAGGATGTAAATTTATAAGGGATATGTCAGATGAAGCAAGGATATCTGGATATATTGTTAATGGTTGCATCGGCAACCATTTTATATTTGTTAGCCCTAACTCCACAGCTTTTGCCTGAGATTTTTCTTTTTCAACGCCATCCCCAACCAAGACTATTTGGATGTTCGTTTGATCACGCAGTCGATCAGCGCATGAAATGATAGTTCCCATATCTTGCGCCCATCCCATGGTTCCTGCATACGACACGATAAACCGATCCCCCAGCTCATATTTTTGTGAGAAGTCGTTTAACTTTGGGCTTGGATGAATAAATTCAGTGTCCACCCAGTTATAAACTACATGTACCTTGTTTTCGGATCCCCCCTGATTTATTACATGGTCTTTATTTCCTGGTGAGTGAACTGTTACCGCATCTGCATGCCGATAAACCTGGTGTTCCATTCGTTCAAAAAACCTGATCAGGGTACGGTTTTTCAACACACCCAGTTCCACAGCTTCAAGTGGAAATAGATCTTGAATATTAACGATCACAGGCATACGCTTACTCTTACCTACCAGCTCTATGAGCCAGGGTAAAGGCAAGGGAGGAGAAAACACCATCGTTGCGTCTGCTTTTGCTAAAAACAAGGTCACTCCGCTAAGAAACAAACCAAACACAAAATGCTCTAATCCACGCGCAATTTTGTTTGTACGTGAAAATTTAGGGATACGTATACGCTTGATTGTAATGTTTTCTAAGACTTCAGTCATTAAGAAACCCCGACGATATTGAAAGGGTATTTCTGTCAGGTTATAACTTGGGAAACAGGTGACGACGGTAATTTCATGTCCCATTTGTTTTAAGCTATCAGCCAGCCCATGAATTAAATGGGCAGCACCGCCAATTTCTGGTGGATAGGTTATGGAAATAAGGAAAATTTTCAATGATTTATCCCTTGAAAATCAGTGTGATATCTGCTGATGTATAAATCAGCTTTCAAAATTAACCTGAATGATCATCTATATTTATAGATTAGAAAGAACAACAGATATTCCAAAGGCTCTACCAGGCTGTTAGTATTTAAATACCCACACTAACGGAAGGTGAATATGATGTATAAATGAGATTGGTTCTGCCAGGTGACCGGCAAAAGCAGTAGTGGCTTTTACCTGCTCAAAAAAGTAGTTCTGATTTACATTGTCGAAGGTGTCTTTGATCGTATGATTATTTGGATTCCGATCATGTGGATCTCCTTCAACATTTTTGTATTTTTGGATCTGCACCGAAGCTGTTACACCATTCTCACGGAATGGTACTTCATCCCCTCAGTCACACCCTGTGACGATCTGAGGGATTAGATTCAGAGAATATGCTGTGATAATCTCACTCAACAGTTGGGTGAATTCCATGGATGAAGGATAAAGCACGGGATCCCCGGACCAAAGTTGCATTTTCCCATCATTGTTAGAGTCCCATCCCAGCATTTCTGCACTTACTAGATATTTGATCTCACCTAATCTCTCGGGATACTGTTCAACAAAGCTATGAGAGCCAAGTGAGCCATGCTCCTCTCCGGTAGAGAAGAAAAGTACCACAGGGCGGCTGAGTGTACGTCCACTCAGGACGCGTGCCAGTTCCAATAAGCTAACCAGCACCACTCGCATCATCATCAGCAGCTGGATTATCCACTAAATATCCATCCAGATGAGCGATGAAGTAGATTGCCTCGTCTGGATAACGTAATCCGGGCTTATAGGCAAGGATATTTTGTTCGTCATATCCATCTTTGTTCCAATTCAACACTTCAACGGAGTAATGCAGGTCGATCAGAGTCTCATATACATAATCTTTAGCCCATTGAAGTCCTTCACTCTCTGTTTCACGACCAGTGATGGTAATGCATCCGTTAGAAGTACAGAGTGGTTCAACACCTGTTAGTCTTTTTAGATCGGTGAGGATTCGTTCTTGGCTGACTTTTCCAATCATCTCTTCGACGATCGGTTGGGGTGAAATTTGGGTTAGCTGGCTCGTTTCATTCGATTGTGTACCCAGCTGGTTGGATTTCCATCCAAACCCAAAAAACAGACTTAGTATAAGTGTAGGATAGAGTGCAATTATTTTTCTCATCTGGTTTCCTGGTAACAATAAGAATTATCGATATTTGTGGAACTTATAATCGTCACGATGTAGATAATATTATAGTATATATATTAATTAATTTCGTCACATGCTGCTCAATATCATATTGTTCACATACAGCCTTGGAATTCGCTTTTGCCATTGAATTACGTAATTTATAATCATCACCAAGTTTACTTAGAGCGAATACAATTTGCTCTGGTTTTCCGGGCTCGATTAAAATCCCATTTACACCGTCTTGAATCAGATCAGGTATGCCTCCAACCCGTGATGCGATAATGGGTAAACCACATGCCATTGCTTCTAGGATTGCCATCGGCATTCCCTCGAAATAGGATGGAAAAACAAAAATATCTGCATCTCGTAAATAAGCTAACTTATCTGATCCATATGCAGGATCGTGAATTCTCACGACATCCTCCAATTTTTGCTTCTTCACCTCTCCGTTTATTAATTGTAATTCGCCATGATTTAATTCCCCTCCGACCAGATCAAAAATCATATTTTTCCCCTGTGAATGCAAATCAAATGCGGCCTTTAATAGTTCAAAACTGCCTTTTTCCTTTCCAAGATTCCCGAGATAGAGTATTCTAATCGGGCCATCTTTTCTCAATTGAGCTAGTTTTTCATTCGCCAGATTATGATATTCATTTGTATTGATCGCATTGGGTAGGTAATAAACCTCACTCCCAGGTTGGATTGAAGGTAGCTGTAACCACTCCTTTGATATCGCAATAACACCATTGGTTTGTAAGATAACCTGGCGAAAATACCATTGCCACCATTTTGAACGTTCATGGTAAAGGAATGATAAGCTGCAATGTGGGTGCAAGAGCACGTGTGCTCCAAAAACCTTAGCAACAATTACACAGATACTATTTTTTAGAAATGAAAGACCTGCTGCAGAACCAATGTGCGCTATTTGAGGTCGTACAGTCACGATTGCCCATGTAAATCGCCAACAGTCCTTGATCGCAAAATACAGGTTTGCTAACGATAATTTTCCTGAAATTGAAAGCTTCCTATTTTGAGAGCTGGTTTGCACAAAATGCAAATCTATTAAATTGGGAAGGGAGGAATTTAATAAGAGTTTGATAATAGGCGGTCATCCCCCCCATTGGCGGTGGTAAGACGCCAGAGATAATTACCTTCGTTTTGGCTGATAAGTGATTACGTATCTTGGTACATTTGTAATCAATCATCTATCATCCAAATAGCACATCGATGTATTGATCCACCACTGTCTGCAGTTCAAATGGTCGCCAGCTGTCAGCAGGCGGGGGTGATATTTTCCCTGTAAGCCCAGCGACAATGGCTTGAGCCATTGCATCCACATCATCGACGGGAACAAGACGCCCATACTTTCCATCAACCAAGACCTCTCGTGCGCCACTTGGGCAATCAGTTGATACGAGGGAAGGTCCACAATATAGTGCTTCAATTAAAACACCTGGTAGTCCTTCCCACCGAGAGGAAAGCACAAACACCTTCGACTTAACCATGAACGGATATGGATTCGGTACATATCCGGGTAAACAAACATCTTGTTCAAGACCTTGTTGTTTTACCAAATTTTCAATTTTTTCCCTCTCTTCACCTTCCCCGAGAATCATAAGTCTTGAGCGGATTAATTGGCGAACTTTAGAAAATGCTTTCACCAAGATATCAAACCCCTTTTGTGTCGATAGACGTCCCACGGAAAGAACAACGGGTGGTTCACCCGCCAAAAACCACGGATGATTTATTGATTCTTTTGTTTTGGCAATAAATTCCGGTGTGATTATCGGGTTATAAATGACTTTAATGCGTTCACTCCGAAGATTCACCGCATTGACCAGATCATTTGCAACACCATTGGATACGGCGACAACGGAATTCGCCCATGGATAGAAACTGCGCACAAGTTTTGGCATTAATTTCATTCGAATGTCAGATGCATAATTTAGCGCTTCAACCGATAAAGTATTTCTTTCACTCACAACGACGCGTGTTGGTTCACCTGCTATACGCCATCCCCACAGAGCAACAATATTTGCATGCAAAACTGAGAGCAATGAGAAAGGTTTTTCCCTGCGTAAGTAACGGACCAAGGCAGGTAAGCTTGTAACTACCCTTTGTGCTCCAAGATCAACCAGATGTACTGAATCTGGCACCTCCGATAGAAAGGGTCCATCAGCATGGGCTAATAACAGATCAACTGCATACCCGCGGGAGGCAATCCCATCCGCCAATTTTAACATTGACCTTTCTGCTCCCCCTACGACCAGATCAGGTAAAAATATTGCTAATAGTTTTGAATTGTCTGGCATAATTGAGTAAGTGATAATTCAAGGATTTTATTTGAAAAGATTGCTTATTAAGTCAATTTAGAATAGCTTTTTTCTTTTGCGGACTGCATCGACCACTGTTAATGATTCTACAGATGCGTACGTGTGAACACCAATCACATCTTTTTCCCATCCGGGTCGCAATTCAACGACTTTTTTCTCGAGATATTCGGTTTCGGATAGGAGTAAAATTTCGTTTATATTTATCCCCCATCCGTAATTCTTGGAGCAATCCTGCGAGGGTCTATACATTTTTTCGTATTTTACAAAAATATCCCCTGCAGGTCTGGCATTTTTTACATCAGATACAATTGGGTTAAGCGGATGCGACTTCCAATCTTTTGTAAATAACTCATCTGAATAAAATAAAAATAGTTCATTCTCGGGGAATGCACCTTCATTTTCGGTTATACCCGTAAAAAGCCACCATTTATTTTGCAAATACAAGACGGTTGTATCAACAGCAATTATATCTTCCATTAAATTCATTTTAAATTTCCAATCATAAGGAAATTTTTCGCATTCATAAAGTTCAATCGTCCGATGTGCCGATGTTTCTGGGATCATATAGAATTTATCGTTTGCTGTGAAAACGGATGGATAAGATAAGTGGTAATCTGTTGAAAGGACTTGAATGGGTTTCGGATATGTATCATCCTTCATAAACTCAAATACCGAAATATGCGCTTTCCTATCCTTATAAATATATTCTTCAATAAAAATGAATTCTTTATTATCAAAATGAATAATGTGCGGGTCTGCCCAAAAACGATCCTTCGGAGGATTTATCTCTTTAAAATTAGCGACTGTCAGTGCCAGGTTATCGTCCGATGAAAACAATAAAAACCAATGATAAATATTGAATGCCCTGACGAAAATTTCATGTATGTTCCTTATCAGTAAACTGATATAAAGCCATATCAACCGTAAATTCGATGGTTGTTTTAATTGTCCAACATCATATTGCTCAATTACTTTGTTATACTTACCAACTTCAATAAAAAAGTCCTTTTCCCCTAAACGGTGAAGGAGCTGAATTTGCCGTGATAGAAAAGATGAAGACTGCCATAAGCACCGGTTCCGATTCCGTGCTGGAGAAAATGGGAATGTTTGAACCCATGACTTATATAAAATTTTCCCAATTGATGAGCCTTCATTCAAAATAAATAATATTGAACCGGTTTCGGGCACGTGATTAATTACTTCCCAGAAACCTGCCTGGTTATTGGAAGAACTATGCGGATCACCGAAAGAGTATGACCATACTCCATACCTTGCAACCGTTAGGATATCACCTGTTAAAATCTCAAATCCCATCCGAATTAAAATATCCAAATCATAATTTATCAATTCCGTAATGACAGAAGATGAAATGCAATCAGATTTATCATTAACTATAGGTTCTAAGGAAATGGTTGGTGTATTAACGAACAATTCTTGTGCATTCTTTACAGTGAGTGCATCAGCTCCTCGTAAAAATAATTTTTTGTCGATGAAATTAAACAGGCGATAAATATAATTGTGCTTTTCGCTAAAAAAAAGGTCAGGATCTTTTCGGGGTGAATTTTCGTTACCTCTCACGATAACTATGGAAATATCCACACAATCCAAATTTATAACCCTCTCGAGTGATTTGAATTCCCAGGCAGGGATTAAAAAAGAATCGAGTAATATCCCTACTTTTAATTTTTGCGGGTGACTTGTTCTCGTTTCTTCCTTGATTAGCATTAACTATTTTTCAATTTCTCTAATTGGATTTGTGAAGGAATAATTAACAATGCTAAGACTAAGAAATATGAAGTTCCTGATTCCATACCCCCACCCTTGATCCATGAAGCCATATATCCTATGAACATTGAGGATATTAGCGCAAAATAAGGCAATAGAAATTCTTCCCGCATGTTCTTATTATTAATATACTGTCGAATGAATGAAACAACTGCACTAACAAGAATACTAAGGTAGAGTAATAAACCCGGAAGACCTGTTTCAGCCCAGATCACCAGTAGTGGATTATGTAAAGAAAAATTAGATACGGATAATAGACTGAGTCTGATGATTCCAGCATTGGCAAGGTAAGGAATAATTTGATAAGTACTATTGCCTATCCCAATACCCAGCAACAGATGATCCTTAATAAGGAGCCAAGCCACAGGCCATATATACTCACGCCCGCCTAATGAAGTCTCACCAGGAGCACCTAGAAAACGAGATATTGTCGTCGAAAAAATGATCGGTGCGATAATAACTGCCATTCCGATAAAAAGCAAACCGAGGATTCCCCAGAATTGGGTCGATTTCCACATCAGAAATCCAATCAGCATTATGCCCAGAGATATTGCACTACCTCTTGACCCACTCAAACCTACAAGTCCTATCGATGCTAACAAGAAAACTACCGACACACTTCTCTTGAGCATAGATATTTGCCCGGTGGTGGGTTGCAGAGCCCACCAAATCACGCCTGGTAATGTTAAGATAAGTAATATACCTAACTCATTCTGATTCACATCCAATACTTGCAATCGTTCACCCGAAGAGTAACCTTGTAGTAATATGGTAATAATACTGGCTAAAACCAGCACACCCCCGCTTAGAGCAAGTGTATTCATCAACCCATTAAGATCTTTTCTTGTCCTGATTTCATTAACTATTAAACCTAGAAACAGGAGCAATCTTAGAATATATCTTTGCAGAATCTCTATTCCTAGATCAAAAAATTCTCCCCACAACAGCGTAATGGCCGCCCAAAGAATAAATCCAACCAGTAATACGCTGCTTGTGCTTATATAGATTCGACTTCGTCGTCTCAAAACATCAATAATCCAGACCACCAGCGCAATTACAATTGCAATCCGATTTATATACGAGTTAATCTGGGCAGGGATTAAACTTGCCGGGAGTAGGATCACAAATATCGCAAAATATAAAGCCCAGATGGGATTTTTAATCCAGGCAACAAAGAAAACAAAAAGCATGACCCCAATTAATATTACCAAGGGAGCATATGATGATGGTATTACTAAAAAAGATACTCCTATGGTAATAGCGAATATGATTGTCAATAGGAGCAATAAGAGCTGCCCGTTATTTATTAAACCTATTGAAAATTTTTTCATTGTTAAAGATTTATTTCCTATTGATTGGTTTTAATTAAATCTTGTTTTCAAGATAGTATATCTAATAATAAATTAAAGAACATATTACCCATAACGTCAGGAACTATACGTAATTATGAAATTATCGCCAAAATTATAAAGAAAATGCCTTTTCATGATTATTTATTCGAATCCTCTTTATACGTTAAAGATCGATTTTAATCGATGATAAATGTTTTTCCGTTGGTTTAAGGATAGTCCTAAAAAGAAGGATAACCCAAGTATGAAACAAGCCGATAATCCGGCTGAAACTAAGAATGCAATCCAGCCCCGGAAGGAATGCCACTCATCGGTAGGTAGATAGCTATCAAGAATGGTCGCAACAACGAATAATGAAGCAGCCACCAAACCGGGACGTATGATAGCCTTTAATTGCGATAAAAATTCGATGTGCAAATTATGACCAATTAAAATTGGATAAGCCACACTAAGCAATAACCGCCCGAGTATAATACCTAAAGAAACACCGATAATTCCCATTTTAAAGAAATATACCAAAATACAAGCAGCAAGAATTGATATAGCTACCGAAATTGCTCCAAGAATTACTTTATTATTCAAATGTAGAGTTAAATCAATCACATTGGCATCATTGCGGATAAATACGAATTGAAATACGACAACTACAATCAGTAAATTCGCTATACTACCCACAAAGTGATCCGGACCGATCCAAATTGTAAGGAATGTACGATTCCAAAGCAACATTCCTGTGCCTAAAACTGTCACGATCAACCAGGTAAACGACATTATTTCTCCTCGAACTTTGGCTGCCCTGGGCATATCACCTGATCCAATAATGCCACCAAGTCCAGGTAAAATTCCAAAAACTATCATTGCGATAATTGTAATCGTGGTTTCTGGTGCATATTTGGACAGAGTGTAATCCGTAACCGATTCGACTGAGTTTAGCAAACCCAAAACCACTACATCAGAGGCAATCATTAAACTCATAATCAAATTCCAAGCCATAAACCACCAACTCAATCCTAAGAATCCTTTTACGGCATTCTTAGCCGGCTTGGAAGCGCCAAACCAAGGACAAAAAGTGCGTGCAACCTGCAAAAAAAACACTCCTTGAATAATCGTAGCTAACAGGGCTGCTCCTGCCACCCCGACAATTCCTGTATTAAAATATAATGCCAACCATGTTAATCCACCACCAATAAAGACGAGCAGGGTGGAGAGCCCCATTCGTTTATATCCCTTATTCTCACCTTCTAACACCGATCGAGGTATAGCAGCCAGTGAGATAGAGATTAAGTTTAAAACAAGTAGTCCACAGGCTATCCTTATGCTCCAGATATACTGATCAGGGGCCTTGATCCAATATGGAACGAACCAGGTTAAAATAGCGCCTAGAACAGTCATTATTGGTAAAAATATAGCGAGAACATATAGCGTACTACCGACATATGACCGTTTTCGCTCAAAATCTAATGATTGTTGCTCTTGCGCCAGGGTAAATTTTAATGCTTGGGTGGGACGACCACTTGCGGGAGATAAATAACCAATCAACCGCATCAGAATCTGCCACACACCATAATAATAATCCCCCAGACCAGTGACTAAAAACGGAGTTACAACAAATACAACAATGATGTTGGCAAAATAGTCTAATCCTGCAGCAAAGGCATTTAGGGATGCTTTCTTGGTCAGGTTATTATCTGCAAGGAGCTTTGGGATGCCTCGGAAAAACTGTACTATTCTTGTATGAACCATGGTTCCTAATCCCAATGATAGTAAACAATCATACTAAATAAATAGAAAATTAGTTCTGAGGTAAATTTAAAAATGGTTTCCGCGATTCTAAGTCTGAGGTAACTATATTTACAATTTCATCCACAGAGTTTTTACCTGAATCTATTCGCAATATTTCGAGATTCGGATTATTATTTGATAAGGCATTGATAATTCTTTCATAAATCATGTAGTATCTCATAAGAGAGATCTGAGCATATTGATCTGATTTTTCCTTTAACCGATGAGCTTGCTTGCGGTTTCGAATCCTTTTAATTAATGTTTCATAAGGAGCATCTAACCATATAACAACATCTAACGTGTCTGTCCAATGCTCATAAACCTTCAACCACCAGGAATCGCTGTAATCTTTAAGTGAATGATGAGTGCTCCACATTTGCAAATACGCCATGATAGAAATTGGACCTTGATCAATGATAAAAACATTACTCGAATTCTTTTTTTTCTTTATTAAAACGTCTTGCCATCCATTTAATAGTGCCATAAATGCGATCTCTCGCCGTTTTATTAATCCACCATCCTCAAGCATTATGTGTAAGTATGTAGGTACAAGTGATAATATATTGTTTGTATAGAATGATGCATTCCGAAAATTCCAGACACGAGGGCTTGACACTTCAATGATCCATGGGACATTTTTTTTCAAATTTCTGGTAAGGGTGCTTTTTCCGGTTCCAGCCAGGCCAACTAATTCAACAATAAGACCTCCCTTCTTATCATCTTGTCCGATTTTTTGATTGTCATTTATATTAGTGACCATATCAACTTTTTAACCTGAGATAAGACCTCTTCCTTGGAGTTGTTTGCGTCAATTACTCTTGCTGGTATTTGCGTCCAGTCCCCTTCCCAAATTTCTGTTGAACGTGCTCTAACTGAGATTTCATCTTCATTGGTCTTTCGCCTTACCGCGATCTCCGGATCAGCCCGTAGAACGATGAGCAGTTCAGGCAAAGCCAATTTCAGATAGTAACTAGCCTCCCAATTAACTAAAAATTTCATCAATTTTGTATTTGGATAATTGGAAGATATCTGAGCAAGATGAGGTCCATCCATAAATTTTATTTGGGGTAATGGAAAACGATCTAAGATTACCAGTGCACCATTTGTGGCAAGTCGTCTTGCTTTGATGTAGGTTAAGAAACGATCGCGAGCAGTACAAATATCGCGCAGCAGAGTGGGATAACCGGGAAAAATCTTTGAATCTTCATGATTGGTGTACTGGTTCTCTGCGCGTGTAAATGGATAAAAACCAAGTGACTGACCAATTTTCAACATTCCCCGGACGAGAACAGTTAGAATTGACCATTTTGGCTTCCCCATATGAAAGCTGTGAACAGCAAAAACAGGTGAGAGCCATTTATATATTTCCTCAACAGCTGTTGTCTTTCCTGCGCCGTCGCCTCCAACAATAGCAATCATCATACCGCCACTATACATCTGTTTTCGTACATCTTTTCGAAGAATATGGATACTTAAAGGCCAGGAAATGCGGCGCCAGATCTTTAAGAATGAATCTACACCTCTTGGGTAGCGACCATATGGAATAAGGCATTTGATCAGCCTGTGCCCCACTCGCATCCGCTGCCAAATATTTGAATTTAATGTCAATGATGATAAGCAATCTGTAAATAATTGCGGACTGATATACGGGAAATTATTTCTTAACACATTGGATATGCATTCTTCCGATGCATGTTGTAACAGATAATTTACCTCGTTCTTTTCTGAAAAAGAAAGTTTCCCATGACCAAGGAGGAACGAATCCCAGGTTGAATGCTTGATAATGAGGCGAATGATTAAGATGATCAGCTCAAATTCTGCTGCTGGTATCTTAAATAAACCATTCACGAATGAGGATGCAAGGTACGCTTCTTCAATTGGGATATGGTAATTTTTTGTTGCATCATGGCCTAAGATCAATTGAGAATGTGCATGAACATGCACCAGAATTCCCGATTCCTGATCAAATCCATAATAATCTGAGATACCAGGTATTGGTTGTTTCCATCTTTCGACTGTTTGCTTGAAATCCAACTGAGATAATATTTCAATGAAAGACCGGATATCTGCCCGACTGACTAGCAGGTCTAAATCATTCTCGCCAGATGCTGATCGGTCAAGTGCATTATTACTTTTCCAATGGCAATAGGAGATCCCATCCATATTCAGCCTGTTGCACAATTCTCTGATAATTTTCAGTGCTTTATTTTCATTCATATAGTTATATCAATTAATGATCCGAAGGGAAGATAAATATATCCTTAAGAAATAATGAATTTTTTATTGACATCCATAATATATGATACAATAATTGTGGAATAAGTACGTTTCAACAAGGGACTCTGCACTGAATTATTTTCTTAACCAATGTTATTTAGAAAACTTATGAAAAATCCACACATCTTATCAATTACGATTTTAATTGTTGTATTAGCATTTTCATTTGTCTTCCCCTTACCCAGCAATTCATTTGCATCCAGCGTCCATCCTCTTACAAATCAATTACAAACCATTGGAACGATTAATAATGGATTTTTTTACGCATTTCTTCCGATGGTAATTAAGCAGTATGGAAGTATATATTTTGTTTCACCAAATGGAAGTGATCACAATCCTGGAACATTAAATTTGCCTTGGAAAACACTCGGCAAAGCAGCCAGTATGCTTGAACCTGGCGATATAGTTTATATACGAGGAGGGATATATCAGGAAGCGGTTGATTTCAAAGGCTCAGGTACAAGTAAATACCCGATAAAAATCTTGGCATACCCGGGGGAAACACCCATCATCGATGGAAACAACTATACCATTCCAAGTGACACCGGTGGAACGCTACTAGAATTATCAGGCAATTATATCTATGTGTCAGGTTTGGAAGTGAGATACTCGAGTTATTTAGGTGTTTTATTATCTGGCTCACATGTTACTGCCAATAGAATTAATTGTCATCATAGTTTACATGGTGGAATGAACGAAAATGGGGATTACACGGTCATCGAGAATAGCATAGTTTGGTCTAATAATATGCAAAACTATGATGGGAAAAATCCCACTCATGATTCTACCGGGCTTACAGCTGCAAGGAATCCCCTTAACGCAATCCTTAGAAACAATACGGTATATGGCAATTGGGGCATTGGTTTATCGACTTACGAAGCGGATGGAACGATCCTGGAAAACAACGTTGTATATGATAACTATGGACCCAACGTCTATATTTCTGATGCACAAAATGTTGTCTTTCAAAATAACTTCATTCACACCACGGGGGCAATGAAAGGTGGTGGGCAAATTGGTATCCAAACAGGTGACGAGAAATTTAGCTCTGCCAATATCAAGATTATCAACAATATTGTCTATCGCACAAACCACAATCTATATTGTTTACGCGGATCAAGCGGTCGCATGTTAAATGTGCTCATCGCAAATAATACTTTCGTAAATTCTACCGATGAGGCTGGCGTAGAATTTAAAGTGGGTTCTTATCAAAATGTTAGATTCATGAATAATATTGTGAGGCAGGATGGACCTTATCCGGTAATTAGAGTGGAAGATGACCACCCCGGATTAACTTTTTCCTACAACCTTTGGTCAAAAACACCCCGAAATTCAGCATCTGGACCTGGTGATATCATCGCTGACCCATTATTTACAGAAACAGGGGATCCTTATTCACCTGAATGGTTCATGCTGAACAATCTCTCTCCCGCCATTAATAAAGCGCTTTCCCTACCAAATGTTACCTATGATTACTTCTGGAGCCTCAGGGAACCTACTCCGGATATGGGAGCGTATGAATTTACTCACCCCTAATCCTGGTTGCCCCTAATCCTGGTTGCCCCTAAAAATTCCGAAATACTACAGAAATTGATTTGATTACCTTTTGCAGGGGGTTTAATGTCCCTTCAATGGGGAACATTTGATTCGAGCTGCTATTTTTATCAGACTGATTTGAGCGCGCTTGCTTATTTTTTCTAGACTTCTTCGAGCCGTCCTTACTATCATAAGTATTTTGGTATTTATAATGCTTGTAATAATAGCCATAAGAAGAGCTGCGTAAGTTAACGTCGTTTAACACAACCCCAAGCATATTCGCATTTAATTGTTGGAACTGAGTCACCATTCGGCGTAAGGGCGCCATGGAGGAGGTTCCAGGCTTGATTACCAGCAACATGCCTTCTACATAAGGTAATATTACCGCAGCATCCGTTACTGCTAAAGCAGGCGGTGTGTCTATAAGTAGCACATCATAATTAATTTTTAACTGCTCCAAGATGGTACCCATTAACTGTGAACCAAGTAATTCCGACGGATTGGGAGGCGAATCACCGGCAGTTATGGCAGTTAATCCGCTAATCCTCGTTGGTTGTAAAGAATAGCTGATACCTAACTCTGGATGAACAAAGATTTGACTCAGGCCAATCAAATTATCCAATCCGAGCCGGCGGTGTAGTGCCGGACGTCGCAAGTCAGCATCAATGAGTAACACACGCAGTTTATTTTGTGCTAATACGATACCGAGATTAACTAGAACATCGGTCTTCCCCTCTCCCGGTAGTGCACTCGTCACAATAATCGACCGTAGAGGTATATCTAAACCTGCTCCAGCATATTTCACATTTGTGCGCAGGTTTCGGAATGCCTCTGTAATCGGTGACATCGGTTGAGATACTGTGATTGGAATACCATCATTGTTCCTGTAATGTGAGATGACTCCTAGAACCGGTAGTCCCAATTTGCCCACAATCTGCTCAGGGGTTCTGACAGTATCATTTAATAAATCAAATCCAATGATCAATCCGCAAGCCAGGATGGCACTGACCACCCCAGCGATGGCAATATTCATGAGTGTTCTAGGTCTCACTGGATCAACGGGCGTATCTGCAGGTTCAATTTGAACGATGCTGGATAGGGTTTGCGCTTTGGATAGGCGCACCTGTTCATAACTCTGCAGTAAACCAGAATATGTCTGGCTATAGTTGGCGATTGTGGTTTCAAGTCGGTCTTTTTCTGACTGA
This sequence comes from uncultured Chloroflexia bacterium, assembly GCA_963777935.1. GTDB lineage: Bacteria > Chloroflexota > Anaerolineae > Anaerolineales > UBA4823 > FEB-25. Next base: position 381,126 of record CAVZSL010000002.1, on the reverse strand, counting down.
ATTTTAGTCGTAGCCAACTGCTCATTGGCTTCCTTGATTTTATTCTCAATATCCAACATCTGTGCTTGCAGGCTTTGTTCTGATGCCGAGAACCGCATTTCCTGCAAAGTACGTACTTGATCAGCAAACACCGCCACAAGCATATTGGCGATATCAGCTGCGAGTTCTGGATTGGTGGATTCGGCAAAGATATTTATTAATTGAGTATTTGTTACTGGTTTTGCAATAATGGTTTTTGATTCCAACCCTGTCAAACCTAACCGGGTTGCTACTTCCTCAAGGACCGGTTTTTTAGTCAACATTTGCGAATAAGTTTGAGTGAGCTGTGAGCTCAGCATCAATGTATTGTAATCAAGTGATTTATTCGACGGAGCCATATCTACCAGAATAGTAGTCTTCGCCTGATAAACTGGTGGGATTAATTTGCTAATAAAAAACGCTCCTGCAGCAGCAATAACGACAGCCAGCACAATCAGCCATGCCCAATGCCATAATAGTACCAGGTACTTAACAAGGTCAAGTGATTCAGAGTTCTGATCTTCTTGAAGTGGATCTGGCATTTATTCTCCTACGAATCATAACGATTTCTGAAGTTCTTATCATTTTATCCCGGTTTTACATTTTGCAGAGCGTCAATCGACCGATTGACTGCATTTGCCACAAGGTCGACCCTCTCCTCACCCATGCCAGGGTATAACGGCAGAGTTACCTGACGGACCGATATCTCATCAGTTTTCGGGAGTGAAATCACTCCATAACGTGATTTGTAATAAGAAAAGCTATGGATGGGGGGGTAATGAATGCTGGTCTGGATTCCTTCTACTCTTAAGCTGTCGATAAAAGCTTTACGGTCGATTCCTGATGGCAACAACATCGGGAAAATATGAAACGAGGGCGATCCAGCTTTGTCGCGAAATGGCAAGCCGACTTTGGAATCATCTAAAATTTTCCAATACCGTTCAGTCCAGGCTTTCCTGCGAGCATTGTTGGCAGGAAGTTTCCTAAGCTGCTCAAGACCCAGGGCAGACCGTATCTCATCAATTCGGTAATTGTAACCTAGATCGACTACGTCATAGCTATACGCATGGCCTTTATGCCGATCATAGGTTAGAGAAGTCATACCGTGCGAACGGAACAAACGAAATTTTTCAGCAATATCATCCCGGTCAGTTACCAACATTCCACCTTCACCGGTCGATAAGTTCTTGTTTGAGAAAAAACTAAAACAACCAACTGATCCCCATGTTCCCATTGCTTTGCCATCGATAGATGCGCCCGGAGCGTGTGCTGCGTCTTCAATCACAGGAAGATTAAATCGTTCTGCAACGTCAAGGATTTCTTTCATCCTACACGGATACCCCCCATAATGCATGACAATGATGGCTTTAGTTCGAGCTGTGACCAGTCGAGCGACATCCGCAGGATCGATGGTCAGCTCATCTGGACCTATAATGTCCGCAAAGCGTACTTCTGCTCCCGTATATAATACGGCATTTGATGTAGCAACAAACGATAGTGACGGTGTAATAACTTCATCACCCGGACCGATTCCAAGGGACAAACAGGCAAGGTGTAGCGCTTCTGTAGCATTGGATACCGCAACAGCATGCTTTGCTCCGACCATCCGACTAAACTCTGCTTCAAATTCCTGTGTGACTGCGCCCATCGTTAACCATTTACTACGCAGCACCTTCAATACTGCATTTTCTTCTTCCTGACCGTAATCCAGGTCAGCTAAAGGTACACGCCAGTCCATTAATCCTCCTCAGGTAGAAATTGTGAGCGCATCTGCTCAAAATCAATATTTGCTTGTTCATAGTCGTCCGGGCGTCCTAAATCCTCCCAGTATCCATCAAATGGATATGCCAACACTTTTTTATTCTCAGCGATCAGTATTTTTATCAGGTCGGGGAAATCAAGATATTGGTCTTTTTGGATATATTGTAAAACTGTCGGCTCAAAAATATATATCCCCATGCTTACCAAATAATCCATAGTGGGCTTTTCTTGGTAACCAACAATTGTATGATCACCATTAATTTGGATTACACCTAAATCAATATGCACCTTGCGTTGATGTGAAGCAATTGTTGCTGCACCTTGGTTCTGTTTGTGAAAATCTATTAATTCAGCCATGTTGAGCGTAGTTAAAACATCCCCATTACAGACCATAAATGTATCTTGTAAACCGTCAATTAGTCCTAACGGACCAGCTGTTCCTAATGGATGATCCTCATAACTATAATTAATATGTACGCCAAACTGGCTACCGTCCTGAAAATATGCACGCATTAAACCAGCCAAATGGCCTACGGTCAAAACTACTTCATCGATCCCTGCTCTTTGCATTTGGTGAATCATTATTTCCAGGATAGCTTTATCCCCAATCGGCATCATTGGTTTGGGTATGATGCGTGTATATGGGGCTAACCGTGTGCCTTTTCCACCAGCAAGTACAACCGCTTTCATGCTCTATTCCGAACCTGTCTTTGAAGAATGAATATGTTGTGCCAGGCAATCAATGCATTTCGAATCATTCTTCTGATCTATAGGATCAGTATCTGTCGATCCTTTTGATGTGCGTCTGATCAAATGGGTAACAGAAGCAAGAATATCAGGCATAACTATAAATTTTGCACTGGTACCAGAACAAATCTCTTTTACCTGCTTGTACCCCTTTGTGTCGACTCGATAATCAGCAAGAACTATAATACCTATATCGTATTTATTAACCAAACCCGGTATGTCATCCCATTTTCCAATTACATTGGATCCAAAATATCGCATGCCTTGCATTGTAAGGTCATTGTCAACAAAGCCAACTACATGGAATAATTTAAAGTTCATAAGGTGTTCAAATAACCATGCGGTATGTTGAGCGGAGGCTCCCAATCCAATGATCAATACCCGTTCTCTCATTAACTCGCTTTTCTTTTGAGTAATTATGGATCGCTCTAAAAAGTGGGTAAAGATCATCCCACGTGCACGAATGGCAATAAAGCCAAAGAGAGAGAATACAGAACCAATCAGAATAAGATCTGACGGTAAGTAACCGAGGAACAGATTCACAAAGAATGCAATTGTGGTTGCTAAAATCCATGAAGGAACCAGGTCAAAGTAATCAGATGGATTTGCCTTAGACCAGCGAATCCGATTAGTTCCAAATACGACACCCATCCCACTGAACAATACTGCGTATGCAAAGGTCAGGAATATTGCGTAAACTTGCCCAATATTCAATGGGGCTTGCGCACGGAAAACAAGCCCGGTGATACCGAAGGCAACAAATGTGGTGATCAAATCGATGGTAAACCAATTTAAGAATCTCCGAATAATTCTTGAAAATACACCGAGGAAAAGAAGCTCTTCAGGGGGTTTATATGATCCTATTTTTGGTAGAAACATCATTGCAGTCCAAAGCAGTGTATCCAGGTCAAGTAAAAAAGATCGGTAACGAACATATAACTGATCCAATCTCATCTTATCTGGACTTAATTCCATCAGATACATTTGCTCAACGTCACAATTCGATAATATTTTTTCTTCATCACGGTATTGAACTGACGCTGGGCTAGTTATTCCCGGTCGGACTGATAAAACTTCATTCCAAACGGTTCTCGGCCAGGTCTTAGCAAACTCAGGATCCTCAGGTCGAGGGCCAACCAGGCTCATTTGTCCTTTTAAGACATTCCAGAACTGTGGAAATTCGTTCAACTTTGTGTCTCTCAACCAATGTCCGATTGAAGTAATTCGCTCGTCATCATGTGCCGTTACCCGAGGCCCAGCATAACTTTGCGGACTTTCATCCATTGTCCTAAATTTTATGATGCCAAATGGTTTTCCATTCCTACCAATACGTGTGCCTCGGTAGAAAACTGGCCCAGGTGAGCTTCGTTTAATTGCTATCGCAATAATTACAAACAAAGGAGAAGTTAGCAATAAAATTAAACTCGAAACAACAATATCAAACAATCGCTTAAAGAAATCGTTGAACCAGACTCCTATCTGATTTGAGCGTGATATGTTGTTAGATAATTTGATATCCATAAACTGATCCCCTGCACTCATTCCTTTGTCCTCCGAATCCCACAGCCCCTGTGAGTATGCTCCGCCATTCCGACATCAAGGTATCTATCGGTTGGGTGGTTTGGATGATTAACAGTCGGCATATTTCCCTCACTTGAATATAACTTACGCCTGTTATTGTATTTACGTCGAGCATTCATATTGCATCAACTGGAATTGCAGATAATTGATAACTTTGTACATCTGCGCTTCCCCTGTTTATTGGGATTTATACGCTTATTTATTATTTATCGTCTTTGCACATCACCTAATTCGTTAAACTCATCAATTACAGAAATCGATAATTCGTAAATTTGATTGCAATCCCGCATATCCCGTTCTGTTGTGGTTCAGTCCTAACAACGATTCCACTTGTCGATAGTTTAGGTGCATCTATTTCAGAAAATGTATTAGACAGTAGAACAGTTACAGATAATTTAGAGCCACTTTTTACATTGCGATTAGCCATCATAAATAATCCGCTGGCACTTAAATTTGCTAGTTTGGCATGATCGTTGTATTTAATTCCATCACCATCAAAACCTTCAATAATTGCTGGGTAATCGCAACTAATTCTTGGTTTTACACGTCTATCTGCTGTTGTATACATTTTGCACCCTTACACTCTTCAGGCTTAATTTGCATTTTTATTAATACGAATGCTCATTCAATACATATATAATATTAGAATATTCATATTTAATCATCGTTGAAATAGCTAAACTTTTATATACCAAATAGACCATTTTTCCATTGAACAAATAGGCATATACCGACCATACCAATGGCACATTTGTGCCATTGGATTTTAGTTTATATAAACCTAGATTATTTATATTGAGACTACATCGGGCAGATAAATGAGAAAATTTTTACGAAGTAGTAGATTTTACCAATCCATGTCGATGCGCATAAACTAATAATTCCAACCGATCAGAAACCCCCAATTTATTGTAAATTGATGTTAGGTGGTGCCGTACGGTCGTCTCACTGATGCATAATTGGGTGGATATTCTTTTATTTTTATATCCCTGACCAATTAAACGGACAATTTGCTTTTCACGTTCGCTCAGCTCATTAATACTTTCGGCTTCTGAGCTAATCCTGACCGGTTTACTGTTACGCGATAAACGGGAGAGAACATTGGCAATCATAGATCGTTCAAGCCAGACTTCCCCGGAGTGAACCTTCTCAATTGCTTTGATAAAAATATCAGGCGATTGGGTTTTAAAAATTACCCCAACAACTCCTTCTTCTATTGCTTGTTGGATAATTAGTGGATTGCTTGTGCTAGTCACCAGGATCAGGCGTGATTTATCAGACGCTTTTAATATACTTGAAATAACATCTAGGCTTGCTATCTCTGCCAGGTTTAATTCGAGCAAGATAATATCAGGTTTTAAATTTGAAATAATTTGTAAACCCTCAGCTAGATTCCCTGCTTCACCAACGACCAACATCCCAGATTTGCTCTCAATTAATAAGGCAAGTCCTGCTCGAACAAGAGCATGATTATCAAGTATGACTATGCGTATAGGAGGATTATCCATATAAGTAATATTCTTCTACACCATTCCCCCTAAAATCTCATATGGTCCGTCTATCATTAACATGCACAATTTACCTTTGATAGATATGTCTGTCACCACATGACATGGATGGAGTGTTATATATAACGGTGTAATTAAAATATATCAAAGTATGCAACATATGTCAATCGATGTTGGTTCAGGTTTACGGAGAAACCCTAACACTAGCGATCTCTCTATGGGCTATATAAGACTCGAACCTTCGACCCTTTCTATGCATGAGTGGCGAGAAAGCTGTTCATTATTCCCACGCTATCCACCCCGTCACAGGATATGTGCACCTAAACTGCACCCGATCCACACTATAAATTGTTCCACCACGGTCCCATCTGTAGGTGTATCCAGTATATTGAGGAATCCCTAACAGCACGGTACCTCAAAAGTATTTTCACCTGGCAAAGCTCCGAGATAGCATTGTTTGCAGCATGAGTTGGTCAGACGTATCTTTCTGTCATTCTGGGTAATCCTTTGGATATGTTCAAAAAACCTCTCACCTTGATTTCGGTATCCCTATCCATCTTGGGGTTTTATTCATATAGTCTCGGTATTCGCCTCCATAAGTATCAAGACACGCCCTTTCTTCAGCTGTTACCGAGGAAATCTGTAAGATGATGCATACGACTGAAAGCAACAAGAAAACCCACGAAGCTGAGGCTATACTCACCCCTACAAATGTAATAATAAGAGAAAAATACTCAGGATGTCTTGAATAACGATACATCCCTTGGGTAAAGGGCTTGCCCAGTGGTGTCTTGGCGACGTTAACGATAGCTGTTAGCAACACTACCAGCCCAAACAGATAGATTGTAATACCTGCATAGAACCATGGCGTACCCAACTGTAGCGGAAGAAAGATAGAGTAAATTAGTAGGGAGTATAGGGCTACCATATAGATTTTGTAGGCTTGTTTCTCCCCTTTCTGATATGACACATCACCCCCCATCTTCTTGAATATCTCACTGGTACCCACAATTTTATCCACAGCTTTCATGATGGCAGAAAGCAATGGCACGTATAGCATAAGGATCCAAGCATTCCATAAGCCTATCTTAAGAGTTGGTAACCATGACAAGGTTCTACTCCTTTTGTAAATCAAGCCTGAATATAGATTCTACAGACTCTTCCAATATTGTGCAATCTATAATATGGATTATCTTATGAAGTATCCTGATCTAAGCTGTTTAGTTCCGGGGCAACCTCATTGGAAGGAACAACGATGCGACACTGATTCGCTACAACAGATTTCACCTAAAGCACTACCCTTGGCAGTCCTGGCGATCTTGCCCAGTGTGCTCTCTACTGCCTCTCAGCCAAGGTACATCACACACCCTCATAGGGGAACAGCGCTGGCTCATCGGGATTGAGACCCTCGTCAACAAGCTGGGCAAGCCAGTCCTCCATCTCGAAGTCGGTAATACCCCCGCTAAAAACAATATTTCTTTTTACTTTTCTCGTTAATTCTCCCGATCTAAAAGACCCATTTCTTATTCAGTGGGACATATATAATCCATTCTGGTAGAATACAGACATGAATGAAAGATTCCGCTTCCTGCTTGTTGGACTATACACCTGGATAGCTGCTGTTTTTTTAGGTGGGATTTTGCTTGATATGCAATACACCAAAAATTTGAAAGGTGTCCTTGGATTCTCCGAAAGTGCAATGGTATTTTCTGAGATTTCTGATACCTTGCTGTGCGTTGGTTTCGTTATGGTAATTTGCGCCATCGGAGCAATTGCTGTCTCCTGGAAATCAAGGGTTGCTAGGAATTTGTTAATCGCTAGCCTATTGATCTATTTCTTAGAATTTTTGATTCCAATCTTTTCATCCTTCATCAACAACACCCAAGAATTATCGTGGATTAAACTCGTACCCAGTGGTATAGCATCTATCTTATCGTTTATCGGTATGTATAAATATTTCCGACAATCATAGAGTTTACTCCCCTTCTCCAACATTGTCATCGATGCCAGACTTTTGTACGAGATGTGTGGCATGCTCCAGATTGCCTTGATTGATCAGTAAACGCGCCAAAACCGACATCACCCAGATGGAATAGCGGGGTGCAAGGTCATATCCATTCATCAACTGTTCCGCAGCTTGATATGCAGCCTGCATTTCATCCGGATGCAAAAATATGCGCTCCAGCCGCGCTAACTGCGCAAAGCCAACCGCCTGAAGATCCATATTACCCCATTGCCGGCAAAGGTTGAGGCTTTGTTGAGCATGCTGGAATGTGTCTTCCAGCTTGTTCCACTCATAATAGACCTGACTCAATTCAACATATAACCGACCTGCGATGAGTGCTTTTTGGCCATCGGGACGAGTGGCCAGTAATAATGTATCGGAATATATCTTTGCTGCCTGGCGAAGTATCCCCTGTGCTACTAAAATGTTAGCCAGATTTGAATTGACAACGATGGTCAGGTGAACATCGCCGGCCGCCTGGCAAATTTGTGCAGACTTAATATAGGCTCGTTTGGCTTCCTCCAGATCGCCAGTCATTGAGGTGGCATCTCCAAGTAGAGAAGTCGACACTGCCCGTAGACTGCGGGAAACGAGATCGGCATCAGGCAGAATTTCTATAGCCTGTCTGGCAAAATCTGCGGCTTTATACGCATCTCCGATTAAATTAGCACTGTGAGCACGCGCTGAAGCAATGCTACCTTGCATTATCTTTTCCTCTTGAGAGGGTTCTAATGCGGAAATCAATTCCTCTGCCTTTTTCAGCATACCGTCAACCCGATCTAGATCTCCACTGAGGGCATACGCCCAGGCTTTTAAGATGTAAAGCCATGGGTGGGTCAGCGAGTAGGGTTCAACAGCTGCAATCCACTTTAAGACCGCCATCACCTCTCCACGTATCAGGAGGAGAACACCATTTTGCTCGATGAGCTTAGTTGCTTGATCAGGCTTACCTGCCATCAATGCATGATCAATGGCCTCGGGGATATAGCCATTTTGCTCGAACCATTGGGATGCGCGCATGTGCAATTCGGAGGGCAGCTGCGGGTATAAGTTCTCTAGATAACGGTTGAGCACATCGGAAAAAAGGTGATGGTAGCGGTACCAGTGTCGCTTATCATCCAAAGAGACCACGAATAGATTTTTACGCTCAAGCTCCTCCAAAATTTCCTGCCCATTAACATGATCATTGGAGCTCGGTTCAACTAGAACATCGCAGATTGGCCCGCACATACGGCTTAATATCGATGTGCGCAATAAAAAAGTGCTTGTTCTCTCAGGCAGACGTTTAAGTACTTCTTCAGTCAGATAGTCGATAATGTAATGATGGCTGCCGGCAAAGGCTCTAACAAAAGCATGGATGTCTTCACAGCTCTGCATCGATAGCGCTGCCAACTGTACGCCTGCAATCCAACCTTCTGTTCTTGCCTGCAAAGCAGATATGTCATCGATGGACAGCTCCAACGTCATCACGTTGCTGAGAAAAGCATCCATTTCATCCCGCGTAAACCGGAGCTGATTTGCCCTGATCTCCACAATCTCATTACGGACGCGCAGATGGGAAAGCGGCAGCAATGGATCACTCCGCGAGATCAGAATTACATGCATGGTGGGTGGTGCATTCTCAATGAGTGAAGCAAGGAAGTCCAAAACCGGTTTGGATTGGAGCACATGAAAGTCATCCAACACCAGGACAAATGGAACCGTACACCTGCTAATCTCATTCATAATGCTGCTCAACAGGGTTGCGAATGAAGTCGGACCCCGGAGTGTGCTTAACATTTCCACTTGTATACTCGGGACCACTTTTTGTAGCGCGGTGAGTAAATATTGCAAGAAATGAATTGGGTCGTTATCATCTTCATCTAGTGAAATCCAGGTGTTCGGGATGTTGTTTTCATGAAGCCAGCTACATACCAGTGTAGTCTTGCCATAACCAGCCGGAGCTGAGATCAAGATGAGTGCTTTTTCCAGACCTGTATTGATCTGTGCAATCAGGCGAGGACGGCTAACATGGTTCGAACGAATTGACGGAGCAAACAGTTTGGTGCTTAGGATGGTTTCCCTCTGCTCCTGGTTGGATGGATTGATTTGATCAGTCTCTCGCTCTTGCATTAGATCGGCAGGGGACATTAGAATTCCTCTTTTTTCTCGATTGAGAAGAATCTACCCAATATCTAAATTTAGGTCGAATCTAACTAGGCTGCTTTACAACGATGCGTAATATTGTACAAGATTCTAATAGGATAAGCAATAAAACTCATCGTGAAGAATTTGTTTAAAGTTAGTGCCAGCTTACCCATAGCGAAGGCGGTCGGGTAGAGCTGATGTTAGGCGCATTCAACTTTCTGTCGCCACGGGGAATCTGGTCTCAGGCATGTTATCCTCCCGTGGATAATAGTGTCAAGACTAAGTAATTCCCGCGCTCTTCACCCTTTCTGCGATGGCTTGCATAACCTCCAGGGGGAGAGGACCAAATTGCTGTGCCTCCACTAATTCCTGCATTTGCTCCATATTACGGAAACCTGGTAGGGGTATCGTCAATGGGGAGCGTGCCCATATCCATCCCAAAGCCCCTTGTACAAAAGATCGCCTATCGCTTGTTAGATAAGGTTCAATTTGCCATACGCAGGCTAACACCTTCAGGAATTCCTCTCGCTCAAACCATTTAGCTCGAGGATCATCCTGCTCTAGCTTCGTCTCTGGCGACCAACGCCCCGTGAGCACACCCATGAGCAATGGACCTCGGTTCAAACTGGCCATATCCAGTTCTCGGCATAAATCCAGCATAGCTACATTATCATTAATCACGTTCAAACGATGTTCGATGGCGATGCAGTGTTCTCCGCGTGCGAAAAGCCTGGCCCTATCTACATCGTCCGTACTCCAGCCGTAATAGCGGATCTTGCCTACACGCACCAGGTCTTCAAGTACTTGCATCAATGCTGGAGCACGTACGAGTGGGTAATCGCGGCGGTGCAGGAGGTAGAGGTCTATGCAGTTGACGCCCAGGCGACGTAGGCTGGCTTCGCAGGCCCGCTCAACGGAACCGGTATCTAAGGACAAGGGATCCTCCTGATCTGGTATTGGATCTTCCCCGAACTTGGTTGCCACTACAATTCCTTCTCGCCGACCTCGCAGGGCTTCACCCAAGATACTCTCGCTCAAACCCTGGCCGTAATTATTCGCTGTGTCGAAAAATGTCACACCAAGATCGACAGCCGCCTGAATTTGCCGAACACCTTCCCGTTTCGCTTGAGAGGGATCTTGGGGAGCTAAATCGTCATGCCAGCCCAACCCAGCCATGCGGGCTGTACCTAATCCCAATGGGCTGACTTTTATACCACTTCGTCCCAACCTGCGAAATTCCATCATTTGCCACACTCCATCGTAAACCTACTTTTACCTTCACACATCTACCTAGTCGGCATGGCGGCCTAATCATAGATTTTACGGACTCTTGCTCTACAGTAAATTCACGTTTCGAATAACCATAAAGAGAGGAAAAAATGTGTCTTGTCTTCATTTTCTTTAAAACTTCGATTATTAACTAAAATCACTACCTTTCGATTCCCACCAATAATTCTTTTCATTATATAGAAGAATCACACCCATTGCAACTCACCTGAGTATTTATTACCTCTATTATCTCCTGGAAGCTAGTAATGTGACTTACTAGAGGTAACGAACCAATAATGTGTACCATGGGGGTAAATAATTATCCTCCTCGTGTACAAGATCTCTCAGGTGAATAGATTTTCAGCTCTAAGTCCCTGCTCGTTTGAAAGCTGGATATGTAGAGGGGGATGAGAGACCATGAGTGAACATGGGGGTATCAATATTTGATTGCCTTTCCTAAGTGTCGTTGACTCAGTAGGGCATCTCCTAGACACCAGGAAAGTGGAGTCGTCAGTTGCATAGTGTACCTCCAGTGTGATTTTTGGAGGAAGGTTATATATTTACACCATGGATGAATTCTCTTCAAACTTAAAGCGCATGAATGACGCAAGAGTTTGTTTTGATTTTCAACTGAAGTCACAACAACGGCAACCTTAGTTATTATCTATATAAAGAATATCAGCAATGATCCAGAAATATCACAAAATATTTGAAATTCTTCATTAGCGCTAGATAATCCTTGCCAAGGCCTTACCCAAACAACCAATCCGTACATCATCCCACTGTACTGTTCATCGCCTTACCTTAGGACACCCCGCCTCGCCATGCCGTTCGATAATTTGACTACTTGAGGGCAGTAAAGATCAACTCTTCACTATCAGGCGTGGCCGGCTCGTCGGTATAGTCGCCGCGAATGGTGATCTGACGAAAGCCGGCGACTTGCAGCATAAGCAGCACCTCATTCGGCAGGTACAAGGTTCTGTGCTGGGTATACTCTTGAGAACCGATCAGCTTTCCCGAAACCCACTTTTCAATGCGAACCTGGCGGACCATCCTCTGTTCCAGCGGGTCGACGCTGAGCATGCGTTGCTGCTCGACATATTCGCTGCCGTCTGCTGCGATTCGACGTTTCCTTTCTTCCGGCCAGGGTTCGGGTAAAGTCTTGCGCTTGGCGGGTTCCCATTTCTCCCAACCTTCGTGCCACGCGTACTCGGCATCGATGTCGAGCAGCAGCGCTCCCCCCTCTTGCAGGTGGGCAAAGCAGCGCCGGAGCGTTGCAAGGCCATTGTCCCGGCTTCCGGCCAGATTGAAAGAGGCGCATATATAGATGATCCGGTATTTGCGGGGGAGGTCAAGGGCGTGCATGGGCTGCTGGTACAGGCGCGGCTCCAAGCCCTGGGCGGCCGCTTTGTCGCGGCAATGACGCAGCATATCGCCGGAAATGTCGCAGCCGTCGATGTCCAAACCGGCGCGCAACAACGGCAAGAGCAGGCGCCCAACGCCGCAACCCAGATCAAGTGCGGGTTGGCCGAAGAGTGCGATCTCACGCTGGAAAAAAGGCACTTGCGTGGCATCGGGGCAAAACTCGGCGGTCCGCTCAGCAATCAAACCGTGGAACCAGGTAACGGGCTCATCAGTCATCGCTATATCCTCATGTCTCCACCAGTCATGGCGGGCTAACTATTCATTCTACAGATACTTGCCACAGTGCCACCTATAATGTGGAATATCTTGTTAATATCCTAGTTTCAATAGGATACAATTTAACAGCAACCAAACTTAGCGAAAATAGATTCGACGCTTAAAAGGATGTATAACGATAATGACTTCTAACCCTATTGGTTTTACCCTTCATGCCTCTACTAAACTTTTCAGTTTTGTTAGCATCTCTATCAATGGTTCCGACAGACTCCCTGGCCTCGATTGAATCCAACATCTTTCCAATCACTCCTAAGGAGAACTCAATATCCTCACTGAAACTTATGCGACTACCTGTTGGAGTGCCCTCTATTTTCCAGAATTGCTCATAGGATTTCATCATAGGACCAGAAACCATACGTAGAGCGACCATCTCATTTTCTTTCCATTCTGAAATTTCAAACCTCATTTTCATTAGAGGCCCACCTCTTGTTCCTCAATGTAAAGAGTGGTTCCAACACCGCTTGTTGATCGCTAGTGTACTCAAACTTCTTGAATGTAATACACCATTGCATGATCTTTTCAGGTTCAACGAAGAAAGGCCATACTTTATTAGCAGGAACATTAGCCTCGATTGATTTTTGGACTCTCATTTTATCTCCTTTGTTTTGAAAATCAATAGTTCTTCCTCCTGATTTTTCTATGAACTCTTCCTTGATTGCACACTCCTATCAGCATGACGTTCGAGAGTAAATTCAGAACATCAGATATCATGTTTGCAAATCATGATCCCTCCTTTTGAGTTGTGTATCTCTGAGACCAACATATTCTTTCGACTTCACACGAAATCTTGAGTTTGAGCTCTCTATTTCACAGATAATGTCCTTTTGCATCCCTATTGGATAATTATTGCATGACAATGAGTTAAAACTCCAACTTACGATGAGCGAAATATCCATCTACCCCCTTCTCGATACGATTTCTAAATCGGCATCAGAACTGCAATCCCAATCGCAACTGCGACCAGGTGAAGGAAAGTTGAGTTTTCTCCTACTCTCTCGCCTATGAAAGTGACCAGAATATGTTCAACAAAACTGCATACAAATATTAGTACTCCTGCCAGGATCGAATATAAGGTTCCTTTTTTTACGATCACGGTAATGTCGAAAAGCCTCTCTTGATAATCGCTATACCGATGATGGCATTAAGACATCGACCAGGAACATCTCCAGGGGTAGAAGAAATGGAAGGTTTATTCCCATAGCTACCCCAACTTTTACAACTGCAAAGGTAATCACCAACATACCTGAAGTTATATACAGATAATGGCGTCTCTCCAGGTCTGATTTTGCCCTTTTTGTCCTCTAAATAATAGCCAACAAGCCCACAGATTAAACCCAAACCAGATAACCATAACCAAGGGAGATATAGCACTTGGAGCGAATTCAAAAATATTCCCCCAATGGTAGGTATAGACTCCTCTACCTGATTAACTATACCCAGAAAAGTCAACACCCATAAAATCCCAGTAAGAACCCATGCAAGTATGATAGCCCATTTGATCGGGGCGTCCTGTATAAAGGTTTGAAAAATGAAAAAGAAGAGCTGGAATAAATCCACAATTCAGCGCGATGATATAGCCGATCACCCCTAACTCATTTACATGAGTGTTTCGGATCATCAGCAAGAAAGTGCCAATATCTCAGACTGCGCATATTAGAAGAAATGCTGCAAAGAGATAATGATATGCCTTTCTTCGGTGTGAAGATAAGATATAGGATTACACTTGATAATAAGAATCAAACCAGTACTTAATCGCAGTTATGATTACAATAGGCGAAGTCATTATTATCTCCTTAGTTCTTGTTACCCCTATCTCACCTTATGATGAAATAAACCTTGAGATAACGACCTAATCTTGATTTGAGAATCGCGCAGATTATTGCCGAATGCAACATTTATTCTTTTGAATTTTGCCTGGATAGTCATCACCGAATGTTTATAACATGGTCATAAATAGAAATTGTACAAAACAAAAGCTAGAATATTGTGTGTACAGTAATAATTCTCACCATAATAGGATGGTCATACAAAAGGTTATCGACGAATATCCCCTGCTCGTTTGAATGTTAGTTATAAAAAGAGGATAAAAAAATCATAAGTGAGCATAGGGGATACTCTATTATTGAATATCTTCCCCAAGTACCGATGACTCCTTAGTTTATCGCCTGGACACCTGGGGAGTGGATAGCAAGTATCCTCGCATTCCCGTCTATTGGCAGGAAGATGATGTGCCTCACCACTGGCCGAAGCCACCTATCAGGAAAAAGGAAATAATCTCCAGGGTGTGCAAAATGAGTGTCAGGTCAATTGGCTTGATTGAGAGCACTGTGGAGAATCCATTCTGATCATAGCCAAAAAGGTCGATCAACCAGGTCATCGTCGAAATGAGTCAGGTAAGCCTCACGAGATCTCCAGGGTGGCGTTATCTTGCTATTTGGTCACAAAATGATGGATGTGGGTCGTATCTAGAAGTCACATGGCGAAGTTACGGAGGATTCCAGGTTGGAACTGTATCTTGGAATGGAATGCTGGCTTCTCGTAGCGCAGTAACACGAGCCACTATCTCCGGAGGAGTGAGTAGCGTCTCTGCGACGAAAAACACCCAATCCACATACTCGTTGTATTGACGTGATTCCTGTGAATCAAGGTACCCTCCTTTAATGAACCAAAGGTTGTAATTGATCGACATCGCCACCTCGGGATAATATTTCCCCCAATGAGACGCGACCAACTTTCCATCTACCAGATAATTTACATTGCCATCCATCACTTGCACCACAATTCTATTCCAGTCAGCCATGCTTCCTTGAAAATTATCAGACTTATTATCAGCTATCCAGGGTTCTATCTGGGCAGTTTCCCAGGTGGTAACAAAGAATGTAAAATCGTTGTTGCCCCATCCTCCATTTGGCAGATACTCATTATCCATTTCGCTATAGTCAGGGTCCAATGCAGCCTTCAACGGACTTATCATGTACAAAGTCTCGACAATTTGATCGCCGTCTGGGCCGACTATCGGTGTATCAGTAAACCGGACTCGGGTGGCATAAGTGCCTTCAAGATATTTACGCTGATGGCATATCTGGGCTTGCTGAGGTCCACCCGCCGTCCCATTCGTTTCAGATGTCATCTGGACCAGATGATTACCTGCTAGGTCAGGATCGTCAACAAAATTAATGCTCTCCTTCGACCAGCTTGCCCCAGGAACTCCTGGCCAGCCTGCCTTATCGCGGATGATCCATCCATTGTCAGTCATTGTCTGCTGGTCGGCATAACTGAAATCATCGAAAAAGATATTTTCATTCAATTGAAGTATTTCTGTCATTGTTGGAGCTACGGTTACCCCTTCCATCTGTGTTGAGGTAGCGATGGGTAATTCGTTAATTGCCGGAGCTATGTTAGCGGCTTCCGTCATTGTTGGAACAATAGTTTGGGGAGGCGAAGCTAATGGTATGAGTGATTGGGTAGGCGTTTTACAGCCAAAGAGTGAAATTAGTGCCAGACTAATGAACACCCCCATGTACCCGATGCGCTTGATTTTCATGAAAGACCCTCCGAATATGGCTCGGACATTATTCCTGAAAATAGATGGATAAGAACTTGTAGTTAACCGGGGATTCGTTCAAGACTCACTGTAACACCCGTATGGGCACAAGTATACAATTAAATCCAAAACAGCAAAACGCAGCCACAACACATTAGCATATTAAGAATATCCCTTGCAGGAGTCACCTGGATTTATAAAGGGTTATAGCATTCCTAAGGTGAACACAGGGGGTATAGCTACAATCTAATTGCACATCCCCAAGCGTAGATGACCTGATAGGTTATCGCCAGTTAACTTAGGGATTTGGAAACAGGTTACCGTGTCCCCTCGTTTAGAACCCAATACCCCCTGCTCCTTGGGGTTCATATGTGGGCGGAATAGGACCCGAACCTTCGACCTCCTGTGTGGATGAGGCGAGAAGCTTGTATGTTGATTCTAGACACTTTATATGGTGTCTTATTTTCTGTCCTGTACCGATATCCCGAAATCTGCATGTCGGTGGATCCATTTGCTACATCTAGTATGGTTCCGAGATCTCTTGAGTGCCAGAGTATCTCCATTTTTCAATCCCAACCATATTATTATCGCTTTTCTGGTGAAAGAAGCGATCTAATCAATCGACTCTTCTTTTACAAATAAGTTACTAATAGTATATATATTATGATATAATAGGTCTTATTTATCTATTTTTTCAGTGCGAATTATAAATTTAAACATATATCTAATAGCCAACTTTGTTTTGTTATATTAATTTGGTTATGCTAAGGAGAAAAATTATGTCAACCGAAAAAAGCAAGACCGTATGGCCGGATCCAGCAGAAGTGGCGGCTGCATGTTTACACGATATTAATGGAAAACGATCGTGTGCGAGTGTTCGATGTTCGGTTCAAACCCGGTCAAAAGACTGTCATGCATGGCCATCCCGACCATGTCGCGTACGTTTTCACCCCTTTTACATTAAACCTCAAGTTCCCTGATGGGAATAGTCAGGATATACCACTCAACGCAGGACAGGTTTTATGGATTGGTGCCGGACCTCACGCCGCGAAGAAAGTTGGAACAACGGAGGGATCCGTATTAGTGATCGAACTGAAAGAATCCCAGAAGTAGTTGGAATAGCCTATGGACCTCCCACTAATTTTTTACCATTACTATTTTCAGGTAGAGCTGCGGGAGACACCTCACCCGAGAGATATGTGGTTACGCGATTATTGAATCATGCGCTTGAGAAGACTGTATTGTTTCCGTTTTGTTTAATTTGAAAGCACTTTGAAAATCTATGATGTCAATATTAATAGATGTGGTACTTACTAAAAAATGGTTTTAAGGAAATGGAATTGCTTTTATTGTATTATCTGCTTCCCGAATAGGGAGTCGGCTTATATATAACTCTCCAGGAGGAAGGAATATATAGCGGTTATGACGACAATTATAAAAATTCCAAAACTTTTTGATCATGTAATATGTGTAAATTTAAGAAAGGAAGTAAGAATGACAAACGAACAATCACATCACGAAGAGCTTATTGCGGGGATTTCAAAACAAATGAAGAGTATTTTGGATTCCTCCCATCAAGCAGTTTATATTTATTTAGACGATATCCATAAGGTCTGTAATGGAAAGTTTGCATCCCTTTTGGGGTATCGCTCACCAGAAGAATGGGCTAAAGATGAGAATCTTTTAGAGGCAACCGTTGAGCGAACCAGCCAGGAAACACTGGTTAACGCTTACAACCAGGCAATGGAGAAATTCATCGCTTCAAATATCAAAGTAACCTGGAAAAAGAAATCCGGCGGCACTGTTGTTACATCTGTTGTATTGGTCCCAATTGCCTACGATGACCACATTTTCGCCCTGCATTTCGTCTCCTGAAAAACTTAAAATATCCCGTCTACGATTGTAAGGGGATGTTTTATCGTAATCCTTGCCAAATTCCGGTATTTACAATGCCTGGCAAGGGATAGTTGTAGTCAAGTAGGGTGATTTCCCGGCTGATTGGATCAGTATCGGGTTGTAGCCGGTAAAACTGTGTATCACACGTTTTGGTAAAGGTGTGGCTAAACAGTAAATATAGGTAATGAGCAGGTTTGCGCCTCTAGGTGACGAAATTTAATTCCAGTTTTTATCCAATACGGTTTTTTTGAATGGCAGATTGGGTTTAGACTGATATATCCGACTTTATATTATCATGGTTGATTTATTGTTTCGATAAATCAACCAGGCTTATGCCACAACCCAAAAGATTCAAACGCCTATTCAACGTAGTTAAGCAGGTCGGCTGTTAGCTTTGTTAAGTATCTGCCTCAGCAAGTTCAAGTCGTAATTCTGCCACCTCATGCGGTGCGGTGAGTATAGTCATATGGGCTATTATGGTCGGAGTTTATGCGAGAGGCTTTAGTGATCGACTTCATGAGGGCATTGTAACACTTATAGAAGTGGATTATCTAAAACATCCGTGCTTACGATTTAACTCAACGGCAGGCCAGAATACTAAGATCATTTATGTTTTGGCACGAAGTCTTCTTAATGCGCCATTGCTCACAGTGAAATAATCCCGTCTGCTGCACGTGGTTAGCCAGCCATGGTGCAAAATAGATCAATTTTGTTTCCAAAAACGTGGTATCAGAAATGGTGTTTGCTTTTTGTAATTAAGATATTCCTGTCCGAATCGTATCTCCATTTCCCTCTCCTCAATGCGTTTGATATAAGTTAACAGTAAGCCAGCACCAAACAGCACAAGTACCATAGCTCCTATTGAACCAAACAGAATAGCAACGCCTAGGTACATCACAATAGCGCCCAATGCCATGGGATTGCGGCAGTAGCTATACGGCGGTTGAATAATTAGTTTCTGAGTTGCCATGAGTGGCACGGGTGTTCCCCTTCCGAGGGTGAACTGAGTAGAGTTTGACCAGATACCTAAAGTCCAACCAACCACGATGAGCAACCAGCCGAGGATAAGGTTGAATGGTTCGTTCAAGATGGGTGACCATTGCAACCATTGGTCGATCCTTGACCCCAGAGTAATGAGGATAAAGGGCAATACAACCAGGAAGATAGGTGCCAAAACCAACAACATTACCAACCGCTGTTTTGGACTGTATTCATGTTTGGCTTGCTTGAAAAATTTATCCTTCATGATTTTCCTCCTTAACGAGCGTGTATTGCAGCCCAACGATAAAGAATTGATGTGGTATCTAGAGTCAATGCTGAAGGTCAATTCCATGCGTTGCCACATCAACCCAGATTGTTCTAAGTCATCAATTCAACTCCCAATATAGAATAGCCCATAATCCAACGAATGTCATGTGTCGGTTTATATCGCTCCTGTTCCACTCGGGGAAAAGCATTACGCCTACACGCACCGAAGCCGCTGTCTGCTACCAGCGCTTGTTGGGAGGCTTTTCACTTAGATGAAGTTATATTAAGTGATTTCTTATGAAATCTCCTTTACACCAATGTCATTATTATGCCTTTCGTAGAATATTTAAAGAAGCTATTTTTCTCTCTCCTTGATCACCAAATGCGAAGTCCTGAAGGTCATACAAATAGTACATGAAGCCATCTTTTCCATATTTCTTTTCGGATCCATTGAGATAATCGCTATCAATTGCGGCTGACAATACTTTTCCGATGATTAAGGAAGATATGCCTTTTCCCGATAGGTCGTTATTGGAGTGGAATTTGCACTCTAGCGATAAAAATGCTTCCTGAATACGAGGTACGCTAACGCTGCGTGCCTGTTCTGGTGTAAAGCCACCTGCGGCAATCTCATCCGTTTCGTCAGAATTATCAGTAATTGTCTTATAACAAGCCTCAAAGTATTGGGCACTGATGAAATTTATACAAAACTCTTGGGTACGAATGATATTATGATAAGTATGTGTTGTTTGAATTAATGGAGTAATTGCGAAATAGCCACCACTATCTCCGCAAAATGAACTCCAAGATTGAAAACATGCATTCGATTTGCCATTCTCCTTCAAAGTGGTAATAAGGAAAAGAGAGTGCGGGATGCCAAGCGCCATTTCAAAATGAGAAAATATATGGAATTCGCCAGGCCATCTATCAATAAAATTATCGGGTTTTGTACAACCAATTTCAATTTTCATGGTACACGATCCTCACATTTATGCTGCCCAGCTATTGGTTCTGCGATTCCGACTGCATTGAAGATTCGCCGTTTATCTTTATTCTACAGGAAGGATAACCTACGTTTTAGCTGCAATATCATTCCTTTGCGTAATAAACAAATGTAGCTGCTGTCCGCTGGAGTTGGCGTTCGGCTTTCGTTTTTAGATAGCAAGACAAGCATTTGCACATAACCAGAAAAGGTTTTCACGTATTTTATTTCTTGACTGCCATGCTCGATTATGCCATTCTGTACCACTCAAGTCATCACCACCATATAAAGCCTGTCCAAAAATTACGTTGCGAAATTGTGCAACTGCCATCATCCCTGCGCTTTCCATCTCTACAGCAAGACAGCCTTCTCCTTTTCTCTTGGCTATTTTTATCAATGTCTCACGATATGGTGCATCGGTAGTCCATGTTTTTCCAATTCGATATGGAATGCCCTCCTTGTTCAGCATATTGCTCAATGCACTTACCGCTACCTGATTAGCGACTATTTCACGACCTGGCGGAATGTAATGATACGAAACTCCTTCATCACGGATTGCTCCTGAAACTACAATGATGTCGCCAACTGCAATATCTTTTATAAGAACTCCGCAGCCGCCGCATGCGATGAATTTCCTGCATCCTATGGCGATAACTTCTTCGAGTAAACCCGCTGACAATGGTGCACCAACGCCAGGATGAAAGAAGGCTAACCGTTGATTTTGATATGAAATCTCGTACACGAGATGAGGGCCATCTTCCCATTGATTATCCACCACAATTTTAGCGTTATGTTCTGCAACAGCCTTATCTATTACTTCTTTGAAGAAGCAAATAATGCAGTGCTCGGGTACGTTTCTGGGATTGATTACTTTAGATGGTTCAATAAACGAATTGGGTGTCGAGTCGTGCTCAAGGATTGGATAGGTCATAGACACACTCTTTAGGTCGCTTGAAGACTGAATCTACTGCATGTTCACGGTTTATCATCACCCATTAGTAAGAATATACTGCGTTTTGTCTGCATATCCAATAAGATTTTCCTTCAAACCCTATATTGTCCAATCACGATTTCCACCAGTAATTATCTCAATTATAAAGAATAATCATCTTTTAGCGGAATATACTTTCGTTTTTCATCACAAAAATCCCGCTGTGCGGTGTAAACGCGATTATATAAGGAAGTAGTGCTAATCAATAGTGAACATGGGGGTATAACTACAATTGAAATGTTCCCCACATGCTGGATGACTTGTGGGCAGTATTTACACGAAGAGGCTTTAGTAGAGTGACTTCATGAGGGCATTGTATCACTATTGGCAGTGGATTATCATGAGCCTGTATAAGCGTCTATTGGCTGACGTTAGCAGCGAATGTGGAGGAGCTGCTAACTGCTTGACACCAATGTTAGTCCGCTTTTTGCCAAATATAACCATTGTACTGAGTATAGTGAAGTGTTTTTGCTAGTAACATCGCCTACCAAAATTTCATAAATCGAGAGCAAAGTAAACATCACCATCAAGATAGTGAGTTACTTGAAAACCAAATTGTTTGTAAAACTCGATAACTTCATGCCATGTTTCAGTAGTTTCTAACACAAGTCTTTTATATCCATCAAATTTTGCCCGTTCGCATAATTTTTGTAGAATCTTTCTCCCAATACCTTTACGGCGCATATTAGGGATGACAGACATTCTCACAATTTCCGCAGTATCGTTTGACTTGGGAAGAAGAGCACCTGTACCGATTATTTGATTGTTTTGCCAGGCAACTAGAAAAATACCGTTTGCATAAGTACGAGTAATGTCATGTAAATCGGGATTTTTGGTTGGGTCAAGTGTACCCCAATGCTCTGCTAAACCAGCCAAAATCAAATTCTTTACTTCGGCTTGATATTCAGATTGGAAAGGCAAAATATTGATGTCCTGTGATTGATTCATTGACTAAATATTTTTCTTGTTGAGATGTATTAGACCTGTTCCTTTTACGGATTGCGGGCTAATTACTGAATCTACGGTCTCTTGCTATACTGCAAACTCACTATATTCTATACCTGAAATGGAATAATATCCTGTGTTTTGTCTGCATATCCTAGAAGGCTTCAATTATGTCCAATAACTCGTATAGTTGACCTGTTGAAATCCCTGCGTATGAGACTCTTTATGTGAAAAGGGTTTCAACTATTTTCTCCCTGCTCGTTTGAAAGCTGGTTATATAGAGGGGGTAAGAAGACCATAAGTGAACATGGGGGTATCAACAATTGAACTTCGCTTCGCTCGGTGTCGATGACCCTATAGGGCACCGCCTGGGCACCTGGGGCGGGGGTAGGTACCCGCGGTGCCTGATATAAACACAAAACCTCTTCTCTTGGGGTTCTCGTGTGGGCGAAACAGGACTCGAACCTGCGACCTCCTCTGTGTAAGAGAGAGGAAAGGGATTTCTACAGGCTCTACACCCTATTTATGGTGTCTTTCTCTCTACTAGTTACCCGTATATAGGGGTTTGATTGTCTACAGAGTCTATAGAATCTATGGGTTTGCTCTGGCGTTGCAAATGGTTGCAAATGGCTGAAGAGGCTTAGGAGGCCTCCAGCCCTATCCAAAGGGGGATTACTGTAGGTGTTTAGTGTTGAGTTGACTATATCCCCGTGTAAACATTTTCTACGAAATTCAATCATTTTCACTTGGTTTTGTCCAATATTGTCCAATGCAGACATCACAAGACGCTATTGAGTTGATGATGGCAATTCTATCTTGAGGAAAAGCGTGATTCAGCTTTGACTAATTTTGGCCCAGTTAGGAGAAAATCCAATTCAGGCACCTCTTCCCTTTGAAGACCTTCCATTAGTTCATCTGTAAGTTGAGTTAGCTTCATGTATATGGCTAATCGTGCTCTAGGTGAAGTCTTCTCGGATAAGCCATCTTGAA
The DNA here is from genome assembly GCA_963777935.1 of uncultured Chloroflexia bacterium. Classification (GTDB taxonomy): domain Bacteria; phylum Chloroflexota; class Anaerolineae; order Anaerolineales; family UBA4823; genus FEB-25. Next base: position 357,813 of record CAVZSL010000002.1, on the reverse strand, counting down.
TAATTTTCTCTAATATTTCAAATTGGTTCTGTAATATCAATCCCAATTGCTCTCGGTTGTTTATATCAATTACTGTTTGAATGTTAGCAATCGCTTCAGGGTTATTCTCAATCAGATAATAGAATGTACTGCGTGGTATCCCTACTTCTCGACAAGCATCGACAACCGTCATTCCGCTGAACATATTTTGGATGACTTGTGTCATAGTATTTATTCGAGATGCTTTCGTGATTGACTTCATGAGAGCATTTTATCATTGATGATTCGCTCTGAGAATCCACAATCTTCTCGATTTAATAAGTCTTACCACATAAAGAAACATATGTAACGCAAAGGAAACCAAGGAAGGGGAAAGATTTCGTATATCAGGAAGTTGCCATTGATTATTACTGATTGACTTTTCATCAAATAACTATACAATGAATATAGATATTAGTCTTTCCAAGGTGGGTTGTTTGAATTTTTCTCATCTTCGCTGTCCCAAAATTGCATATTGGTTATGAAATAGGTCATTACAAGCTAATTACAGTCACAACAGCATTCCATTGCCTAAGACCCTGTCGGGTGCGCCCGTAATAGACGCAGGAATAAGATGGTTCCAAAAACACTTCCACACTCTAGAAAATTACTTTTAGCCAGTTTTATTATCCTCATGATAGTTGCCACAGGTTGCAAGCAAAATCCCTCCCGACCTCTTTTATCCGCAGATGAAGTGAAGTCTCTCGCAACAAAATTTGATCTGATTTCTAGTGAGTACCTTCAAGCCTGGGTTAACAGAGGATTTTAATCAAATGCCGCAAATCTACACGGAAGATACTGTTCATCATGATGCAAATCAGGAATTAGCCCAAGGTCTTGATGAAATGATTTCATTAGCGAAGATGTTTAGATCTTATTTCCCGAATTTCCAAGCTCGCATGGGGGATTCGTTTATTGGTAAGACTGATGAAGTTCCTTCTTGAGGAAAATTGGGGTTGGGAACCTGAATGTATAACCAAAGATATTTCCAGCAGCGACAATCCATATATTAACTATGACTGGCTGACGCTTCGTGATGGAAAAATCGCTTATTGGTGGTTATTTTATGATAAAGATATCTGCGCAGCAACCATACCGTTCGACTCGAAGTTACTGCAGGATTATGCAGATGTGTGGTCTTCAGGCAATCCACAAGCAATCGTATCCTTGTATGCTGAAGATGCTATCCGCCAGGATACTTTATTCAATGAGAACCAACAGGGAAATCAAGCGATTAACAAGTTCGCCACCAATTTTGTAAACTGGTATCCAGGTGTTCGCCTGAGCTTGGTGGATGAATTTGGCGAGCTCCCACAGCAGCTCAAAAGGGGAGGTGTATATTCAGTTCAAGTCTCCGATCCAAACGGTAATCCATGCGAGGTAAAGATGCTCGTCGTATTGGAACCCGATGAAAGTCAGCAAAAGATTGCCCAAGAGTGGTTGTTCTACAATGCAGACTCGCTGATTGCCTGTGGTTGGGCGCAATAAACTGATGTGATTTAGCCTTGCGATTACACATTTCTACGAGGATTCACAAAACAGTTGATTTATTGATGGGCATTGTATAAATATGGAAATATCAGATTGAAAATGTTTTCAACTATTTTCCCCCTGCTCGTTTGAAAGCTGGTTATATAGAGGGGGTAAGAAGACCATAAGTGAACATAGGGGGTATACAACAATTGAATATCCTACCCCATCGATGTCGATGACCCTGTAGGGCATCGCCTGGACACCTGGGGATGGGGGTAGGTTCCCATGCAGCTTCTCTTCTACGTCTTTTGCATGAAACCTTGACACAGCTCATATCAAATTCTTAGCTTTGAATTTGTGGTGGGCTTTTTCGTTTACATTATGGCATAATTAGTTAAGAAGACTTTTAAGGGATGAGATTAACGGTGGAAGATCGTTCTTGACGGTATCCCATACTAACTTCGGATCGACTTCAAAGTAAACGTGCACCAATCGATTTCTCATCGCTCTCATGTAGTGCCATGGTACATCGGTGTGTGTTGCTTGAATTTCATCTGGTATCGCATTCGATGCTTCACCAATGATAATAAAGTTTAATTCAACAGCACGTATCGTTTTTACATCATGGCGAAATAATTCATAATCCATCTTATCCATAAAAGAATATATTTCCTCGATCGCGTCCAGAATATCCTGGACATATGCTTCCCAGGTTCTAGGGGACATATACCAACTCATCTTTTACTGCTGTGCGTAATCGGGGTTTAAGGCTATCTGGGGTTCCCAAATCCACCCTACATCCAAATAATTCTTCAAGCCGGTCCTGAAGGGCGAACAACCCGAATAAACCAACGGGCCGGCTAAATTCTACCAGCATGTCAATGTCGCTCGATGCACCTGCTTCATTCCGGACGACTGAGCCAAACAAAGCGAGGGATCGAACGCCATATACATCCTTTAATTCTTGTTGGTATTGGTGAATAATATTAAATACTTCTTGCCTCATCATCCTGACACCTCTTACCAGATTATTTTACCAGAAACAACCGGGGAAATATTGAAACATGTAGGAATTAAAAAAGCCTCTTCCAATCTGGGAGAGGGATAGGGAAAAATCCTGTGGGCGAAACAGGACTCGAACCTGCGACCTCCTCTGTGTAAGAGAGGCGTTCTAACCAACTGAACTATCCGCCCGACGCGCTGATTATACACCAGATTGCTTGCATCCCAGAACATCAATTTCTTAAATTTCCGCAAATTCGTTTGCATTTTTCCCCATCTCTGTGATACACTTTGTATTATTTTTAGATTATTTGGAGGTGATTATGACTTACGAAGAACGCATCCGTCGTGATCGGCCTACCATGTCGAAAAGTTTCGCCAAACTCGCCGATTTCCTCCTCGATTCTTACATCGAAGCTTCCTTCATGACCGCCAGTGAGCTTGCTCATGCCTTGAATCTTGATGCTGCCACGGTGGTACGCTTCTCACAACATCTCGGATACAAGGGTTACCCTGAGCTCCTGCGTGAGATCCGTGATAAAGTACGCCAAAACCTGCTTGTACCACCCTCAAGATGCTAAAGAACCGGATTCGCTTCCAGGTGTAGTAAGTTCTGCCATGTCTAGCCTGAACCATGAGCTTGACCAGATGTGGTTGATGCTGGATATCGATTCGATCGAAAAATTGGTCAATCATGATCGATAAAGCTCGTCGCATTATCTTGCTGGTAGAATCTCCCGCTCAACCCGCCGCGTATAACCTGGTTTATTTCCTAGAGCAAGGTGGATTTCCCATTTATATTGCCCGTCCGGGTGTCATCGATTTCGCCCGAACTGTTCACACTGCCAGTCAGCAGGATCTCCTCATCGCGATCGATGTCACCGGACAATCGCCTTTTATTTCTCGCTCCCTGGCAGAAGCAAAAGCGCGTAATATCCCCACCGCTGCCATTGTTGGTGCAGCCTCTCTACCAACAGCTCGTTCAGCCGATGTGGTGCTGGCTGCCTCTGAACATCCATCATCAACGAGTGGCATGATCGTGATTAGTGCCATCATTTATATCCTGGTAGAAGCGCTTCATTGGTCTTTTTCACAGCGCTTCTCCGGTGCAGAACAAGCCATTGCCGAGCTGGCAAGCCGTATTCAAGAAGTGGAAGACTGACCCTACCTCAATGCGCCTGATTCGTTTTCAAACTAAAAATGAGCCAATCCAATACGGCTGGCTAAATGATGACCTGGTTGGTAAGCTTGTTGGATCTCCATTTGGTGAATACCAACGATTGGAAGCCTCCCTTCCCTTTGACTCTGTCGAGCTTCTATTCACCGATAATCCCGGGAAAGATAATCTGCGTGGGTCGCAATTATGCCGAGCATATCAAAGAACAAAACGCTGAACCACCCACAACTCCGCTTTTATTTCTCAAACCTCCTTCTTCAGTCATCGGACCCAATCAAACCATCGTGCTTCCACCTCAATCTCAACAGGTTGACCATGAGGCAGAATTAGTGATCGTGATTGGTAAACGCGGTCGATGGATCCAACCAACCGAAGCGTTCATCCATATTTTCGGCTACACCATCGGTAACGATGTCACCGCCCGTGATCTGCAACGGAAAGATGGTCAATGGACCCGTGGTAAAGGTTTTGATACATTTTGCCCACTTGGTCCATGGATCGACACAGAATTTGATCCTGCTGATGCAATGATCACCTGTCATGTGAATGGTGAGCTTCGCCAGATGGCATCCACACGTGATATGATCTTCCACATCGATCAAATTATCACCTTTGCTTCATCGATCATGACCCTGGAAGTGGGCGATGTGATCATGACGGGCACTCCAGCTGGCGTCAGTCCTTTGAATCCAGGTGATATTGTTGATGTAGCGATTGATGGATTAGGTAAACTGCGTAATCCTGTGGCGGCAGAAAACCACTAGAAGTAACTCTTATGAAGCTTGATATCCATACTGCGGTAATCACGATAGTCGCACTCTTATCGCTGTTAGCAGTAACTGGATTATGGGCTGGAACTCGCTCAATCCGTAAAGCTCGCACGTTAAAATTCTTTCGAATGCGCCGCGATCGAATGGTTTCTGGGTGGAGAATGGTGTTCTTTTCAGTTGTATTCATCATTGTAGCCATCCTCATCAGGAAGTTCGCTGAACCAATTGCGTACTCCTTTTTTCCGCCCACAATGACGCCCACGCTCACGACCACTGTCACACTCACACCTACTACAAGCCTCACCCCCACGATTACCCTCACTCCCACAATCACACTCACCCCATCAGTCTCTGATACACCTACGATTACCCCCACGCCACACATGCCTTTGGCGATTGAAGACCTATTCATCAGCACAACCACACCCAATCCAGCTGCAGTATTTAGTCCTTTACAGTTTGCAAAGGAATTGGATGAAAATTTCATACCGGTTGATCCAGCTATAGTATTTCAGAATCCTGTCGGGCATCTATATGCCCAATTTACTTATGATAAAATGACGCCCGGTGCACAATGGTCAGCGCTTTGGTATTATGGTAACGAGCTGGTCCATTATGAGACCAATCCTTGGGATGGAGGTACTGGTGGCGTCGGCTACACCGATTGGAACCCTGAGCCCTATCTTTGGGTGCAAGGGGAATATGAAGTTCAGATTTTTATTGGATTGGACTGGAAAACTTCGGGCCGTTTCACCGTCGAAGGTCAACCTCCGACAGCAGTCCCAAGCTTAACCCCCACCCCCACCCGCACTCCTACCAGCACGCTTGGACCCACCCTCACCCGAACACCTACCAGCACGCATGCACCCACCCTCACCGTTCATCCTTCAGACACACGTGCACCATCTCAAACCTTTACCCCACGCCCTCCATACATATCTCCCACACCTACAAAGGCAAATACTCACGCCCCTACTTTTACCCCCGGTACCCCGACATTACCCCCAACTCACGCACCTACTTTCACTCCAACGCGAACTCCAACACGCACTCCTACGCCGGATTAGTCAACAAAATATATCAATTCGATTACTTTTACATAAAATGCGCGATCTTCGCTGCCACGCGCGCATTATTTCTTAGCAATCCCAGATTAGCTTTTAAGCTCGATCCCCCGGTAAGCTCACTAACCCGCCTGAGTAGAAACGGTGTGAGCGCTTGGCCGTGGATATTCATTTGACGTGCTTCCATCATTGCAGTCTCAATCGCTGTTTCAACCACATTTTGCTTCAATGCTACCTCTTCCGGAGGGGGAACAGCGACAAGGATGGAGCTTGGCATCCCCAGCTCCCAATGTTTTCTCGCCAGGATTCCAATCTCTTCTGGAAGGTCCACTCGTGTGCTCACGGGTAAACCGCTGCTGATTGTATAGAACGCTGGAAATTCATCAGTCTGGTATCCAATGACTGGAACCCCGTAAGTCTCCAGCACTTCCAGTGTGGCGGGAATATCCAGGATGGCTTTTGCTCCTGCGCATACAACCACAAGCTGCGAACGGGCCAATTGCCCCAGGTCAGCTGAAACATCGAATGGCGCTCCTCGATGGACACCACCTATCCCCCCCGTAGCGAAAACCTTGATCCCAGCTTGCTGGGCAATAGCCAGGGTGCCCGCCACGGTCGTGCCACCACTTTTTTTATGAACTACAGCAGATGCGATATCCCGTACACTGATCTTGACTGCATCTTCAGAGTGCACCAATTGGTCTAGCTGAGTTTCGTCCAGGCCTACCGAGATCATTCCTTCAATGATGGCAATGGTAGCCGGAATACACCCCTGTTCCCTTATTTCCATTTCCATATCCTTCGCCAGGTGTAAATTCTCAGGATAAGGCAATCCGTGCGTGATGACAGTAGATTCCAGGGCAACCACTGGTTTTTTAGAGTGAAATGCTTGTTCAACTTCAGGGTTTATCTTGAAATATGTCCTAGCCAAGCTGGTCATATAATTTCTCCAACGATAGGTCAGGTACAACCGCTCCACGATAATTTAATGTCAGCGATGCAGCTGCCATACCCAGGCGCACAGCATCATCGATTGGCATCTGGTTTAACAAACCGAATAGTACCGCCGCGGTGAGCGCATCGCCTGCCCCGGTTGGATCAATGATCTCGGTCCGCAGGGGTGGAACATGTCCACTGGTCTCAGATGTCGCATAACTAACACCTGCTTCTCCCATGGTGATGATCGCAATTTCAACCCCCTGGCTCACCAGGCACTTCGCTGCATCGATTGCTTCTCTCCTTGTACTGATTCTATATTCATTATTACATAAGATAGATGCTTCTCCTGCATTCGGCACCACCAACTTTAGCCGTTGAAGGTAAGGGATCAGCTTTGTTGCCAGCGCATCGGAGGTAGGATCTGCACAAACAGGTATTTTTTCTCGCCGCGCAATAGACATGATCGTTCGGATTGTTTCTTTGGGTAAATTAGTATCAAAGAAGATCAAGGATGATTGAGCAAACAGGTCTTCGTGTGCATGGATATATTTCGTGGATAACTCCGACAATATCCGCATATCATCTAAACCATATTCCAGCTTTCCGTCCGCATTGACCACTGCCAGGTAGGTCCCGGTTGGATAATGTCCGCTGCGTAGTACCGCTTCCACATTCGCACCTGCATCTCGGATTGCGTGGATAAGGTTATTTCCCGCTTCATCCCTCCCTAAAACAGTCATTAATGTGACCGATGTCCCCAGGTGCAACAGGTTTTCAGCAATATTGCGCGCCGCACCACCGAACGCATAACGGATTTGTGCTGGATTGGAGGTATGTGGTCGCAGCTCGGATTTTAACCTGCCTACCATATCCATTCCAGCAGCACCGATCACTAAGACTGGTAAATCGGACGTATTTGATAAGTTGTTGTTCATTCGTCTATCCCATTTTTTAATCCACTGATATTTTACCGGATTAATTCGTGCTGTAGATGATTGGTTTGCATCGATTTCTAATTCAAGATTACTCACGTTGTGTTTGGATATTGTTTTAGTAACTCTCTCCCAATTTCCAGTAAAGTACCTGTACGACTAGGAATTTGAGGTCCTATATTGTTCCCACGATCTTACATGATTCTGTAGCCTGTGCAAGTCTGTGTAGTATAGTTCAATTGAGCCTGACTGGTTAACTCTGTTTATTCTGTAATATAATGCGTAACTACTCACCAGTCCACTCTTTTTAATTTCCCCTGTGAGCACTTGGATGCAGTATCATCTAAAAACGGGATGTCGCAGGTGGTATTTCCCTGCGACATCCCGTTATTTTACCTCATCCCCCTTACCTAATATTTTCCTTGGGAAGGGGGGATAAAGGGGGGATGGGTGAGTAATTACAATAATGCCCATGAAGAACGACTAAATCCGTGGAATCCATGGTTATACAACCAATCCCAAGTACTTTTCTTGACGTATCTGTTGTCGGCCTTCTCCGTGGTGCAGTAAAATTACAGTTTGGATATGATTTTGGCATTCTCCCTCAATTTCCAATAAATCCTTTCGTATACCCTTAAATTGGTAAGATCTCCCTATCCTTTTATAGCTATAGGCACATTTGTGTCGTTTGAATAATCGGAATATGCCTATGACCAATCCCCATAAATAGTCTAAAAGTATAGTAGTAGTTTAGATATTTATACGATGCGAAATCAATCATTTTCTAATATAACTTAGTAATGGATTAATAAAATGTAGCTTCATACAAGCGTAAAAGAGACAGGGGAACATGTCTACTATAAGTATTGATATTAAAGAAGCCGCCCATTATCCAATTAAAGCAGGGAATGAAAGATTTGGGCAAGAATTAGATTTTTCGGAACAAAGTATTGCCAGGTTAGAAAACCTATTAGAACTGGTTTATCAGAGATTTTTCATTCTCCCCAAGAATGAAAAGACGAGTAATGCATTCTCCCAAACAGCAAATATGTGGGGTAATTATTTGGGAGTGCACATCCGCCTGAAGCAAGGTATCCCATGGATACTGAAAAGCACTGAGTGGCATGGATATCCATTAAGCGGGCATTACGGCTATAGAATATCAGGTTTTATGTGGCATATCCGAGAGATAGATTCATCATTCGAATCTGGAGTGACATGATGAAGAATATTTATCTCTTGTTTTTATTCATCGTATTTCTCGGGATACTGGGTCTTGTATTAGTGTTATGGATTACACCATATGGGACAGGAGTCAGTCCCGACTCGACCCTATACATCGGCGGAGCGAAAAGCCTGCTATCAGGAAAGGGATTTTCCATTAAAGGTAACCCTATTACCCTTGTTCCCCCTCTCTATCCATTATTCTTGGCAGCCATTGGCCGATTTAATAATAATTTTGTTCAAACAGCACGCTTCCTAAATGCCATTCTCTTCGGAATCAATTTGGGACTCATTACTTCGGCAGTGTTTTTAACCACCACCCGCAACTTCATGGCTGCCACCAGCGCGATATTCTTCTTTTCATCAGCAACACTCCTTGAAATATATTTATTCGCCTGGTCAGAGCCTCTTTTCATTACGTTCTCCCTGGCTTGCATAATACTTCTTTCAATGTATGTCGCAAAACCAACCTCATCCTTGCTCATTGCCTCATCTCTCTTCATGGGTTTTGCACTAATAACACGTTATGTCGGTATTGCCTTCATTCCTGCTGCGTTGACAATCGTGTTTGTTGCTGGGGCTGGTCAGCAACTTGTCCGAAGATTGCGAATCACTCTTATTTGGTTTTTGCTCGCATGTGCCCCGCTGGGAATCTTTCTCGTAAGAAACATGATCGTATCAGGGTCAACTGTCATGCATCGTAGTATGGTATTTCATCCAATGTCATTGACCTCCTATGTTGCCAAGATTCTTAGAACATTCTTTGATTTTATTACTCCGATCTCGTTTCCTATTGAGCTGAGGCAAATTATTTTTGGGCTGCTTGCAGCCTCTCTAATTGCCCCATTAATAATTTTATTCAAAAAAAATCTCAGAGATATTAATTGGCGTTCGATAGGTATTATTGTGCCAGCGTCCTGTCTTTTGTTTTCATTCTCTTATTTGCTGTTCCTGTTTATATCAATATCCTTCTTTGATGCCAGCACACCAGTAGATACACGAATATTATCACCAGTTTTTGTACTTTTGATAGTGGGTGTTTTTTCGTATATATGGACCGTATCACAGGCGCTAAAGAAACCTATGCTATGGTGGTGCTTCTTCTTCTTTTTAGTTTTATTAATCCCTATTAAAATACAAGATTCGATACAATCTGCGGCGGCTATACACGAAAATGGTGTGGGGTATACATCAAAACAAACGCGGGATTCTGAGAGCATCGCGTTTATAAGGTCGCTTGATGGAGACATGCGGATTTACTCCAATGGAGAATATGTAATCGATTTTCTGACTGAAAAGGAATCCCTATCTTTACCTGAAAGAATTTTTTCAGTTTCGATGGAGGCAAATCCCAGCTACAGTAATGAGCTAAAGGCGATTTGCGCAGATATCATAGAGAACAGAGCAGTATTGGTTTATTTCAAAGTGAATACCTGGAGTTTGTATCTACCAACTCAAGAAGAATTAGTGTCTACTTGCCAGATAGCCGTTCTACAGCGTTTTATGGATGGAATAGTATATGGCGGGAAATATTGATGGTCGTAACACCGGTTTGCAGGGTATCGGTAGCGATGTGACACTTGTAAAGAAGGAAGAACAATTATTGATAGTACTCTCTTAGAGGTTATTATTATCCACAGGACTTCCTATCTTGCATGCATTTTCTACACCTTGTTAAACTATTTATCAACGCAATTGAAATATTAATTCCCGCTGCTTGTTCTCTCGCTTTAACACCCGGGCGAAGGAATTTGCTCAGCAGCACCATCTGCTTGGAACGGTTGGATCAGATTCGCATCATGGCAGTGAAATTGGCACCGCCACACTCACCTTACCGGATTTTAACAACGTTGCCAGCCTTAAAACCTCATTGGCTCAAGCTCAACCCCACCTGAAGCGTTCAGCTCCTTGGGTACATTTCTATTCCCGCCAGGCTGCCAGGTAAAGAAGGGGGTTAATATAATTCCTTGACCTGTCCTTCAAATCAGGTAGAATATACCCCACGGGGCGGTGGCGGAATTGGCAGACGCAGAGGACTTAAAATCCTCCGATGGTGACATCTTGTGGGTTCAAGTCCCACCCGCCCCACCAGATCACCGTGCGTCAGACGCGCGGTTTTCTTTTCAATCTCCTCATTAATATTGATTATATTCAATCAGAAACGGCAGGGTTATATGTCAGCAAACTTCTACATCCCAGAATCTGCCATGGCGATCAGTGCCCACCCGGATGATAATGAATTCACCTGCGTAGGCACCCTCGCCCGTTGGGCCAAGCTCGGCACTCGTGTATTCTATGTCCTATGCACCAGCGGTGATGTGGGGATTGATGAGCCCGGTATGACCCGTGAGAAAGCCACCCAGATACGCGAAGCTGAATCACTGGAAGCTGCTCGTATCGTAGGCGTCGAGCAGGTTGTTTTCCTGCGTGAGCCTGATGGTCTTTTACAGCCCACCCTTGAGTTACGCAAAAAACTGGTCCGCGAGATCCGAAAATATAAACCGGAAGTCATCCTGGTAGGTGACCCAACCATCGTCTGGTCAGGTGATGATTACATTAATCACCCAGATCACCGCGCTGCTGCCCAGGCTGCCCTGGATGCCACGTTTCCTGCTGCCGGGCAACCCAATCTGTTCGAAGAATTAGCCGAAGAAGGACTCACTCCTCATAAAGTCCGTAAGGTATATGCCCACGTATGGAATAAGGCAGATGTCTTCGTAAATATTGAAGATACCATCGATATCAAAATAGCTGCCCTGCGCCTCCATAAGAGCCAGATGAAGGAGTGGGACCCGGAACCCATGATCAAGGAATGGGCATCAGATACTGCCAAGGGTAAGGAGATGCAGTATGCCGAGGGTTTCAAAGTTGTTACATTAATTAATGATGAGACATGGCTGAAAAGTAAGAGTGAAGGACAGAGCCCTTCCAAATAAAATCTACCTGCCACAATGTGTGCTACAATCGCCTCCAAATGACTAGTATTGTCTTCATGGGCTCGCCGGAATTTGCCGTACCAATTTTACGGAAACTGGCTGATAAATATCAGGTTGTTGGGGTCGTCACCCAACCGGACCGTCCATCCGGGCGTGGGCGTATCCTTAAATCTCCCCCCATCAAGCGGCTGGCAGAAGAGCTATTCTTGCCTGTTATTCAGCCTCGAAAATTAAGTGAGCCTGAAGCCATGGAAAATTTACACCACTGGGCTCCCGACTTAATCGTCGTGGCAGCATTCGGCCAGATCTTGCGCCCTGAGGTTCTGAGCTTGCCACATTTTGGATGTGTAAATGTGCATGCCTCCCTCCTGCCTCGCTGGCGCGGGGCTGCCCCAATCCAGGCTGCTATCCTGAATGGTGATGAGCAAACCGGTATCACCATCATGCTCATGGACCCTGGCATAGACACAGGGCCGATCTTAACCCAGGCATCAATACCGATACCCAAAGAAGATACAGCCGGCACACTTACATTCAAATTATCCGCGTTGGGTGCAACGCTATTGATCGATAGCCTCCCTGGCTACCTTGATGGCACATTGGTTCACCAACCTCAGGATGGTTCTCTTGCCACATTTGCTCCAATGATCAAAAAAGAAGCCGGCTTTTTGGACTTTAAACAATCTTCGGTTGACTTGGAACGAAAAGTCAGGGCTTTTAATCCATGGCCGGGCACTTATACATTTTGGAAAGACCAGATGCTAAAAATTCACCGGGCACATGCAATCCAAAGCTCTTTAGAACCAGTGGGAAAAAGAATTGTCTATCAGGAATATCCTGCAATTATTACCAGTCAAGGCATTTTAGTTGTCGAGGAGCTGCAGCCAGCTGGAAAAAATAGTATGCCTGGGAATATATTCCTCCGTGGTGCACGAGGATGGGAGGGTTAAACCTTGGCAAGCATGACTAAGCCAGTGCATACCACCTCCATTTTCCATTTTACAATCCTGAGGCATGGCGAATCCCTGGGTAATTTTGAGGGCAGGCACCAGGGTCAGGCTGACTTTCCGCTAACAGATCTTGGTAGGCAACAAACCAGAGCTCTGGTAGAGCGCTGGAAGAATGAGAAAAAGCTATTCGATCTGATCATCTCGAGTCCATTGATCCGTGCCCGCGAGACTGCAGAGATTATCTCATCTGAGTTGAAATTGCCATTGGAATTGGATCCTTTATGGATGGAGCGGAATAATGGGCTTATGGCAGGTCTCAGCCCGGAAGAAGTTCGTGATAGCCTCCCACAACCAGACTTTATCCACCCCTATCAAGCCATTGGTTTAACCGGTGAGAGTCAATGGGAGCTGTACCTGCGTGCAGGAAAAGCTGTGCAAAGCCTGATCAACCGCGCACCTGGAAGCTACCTGATTGTTTCGCACGGTGGTTTGCTCAATATGTTTTTCTATGCTGTTTTAGGCATTGCTCCTCAACCCAACTTCCATGGGCCTCGATTTCGATTTAATAATACCGCCTTTGCCACTTTGCACTACAATCCTTCATCCCACCGTTGGTATGTAATCGGGTTAAATGACCATCTACATTGGAATATAAAGGAAGAATGAAGTGTACGGCATAACCCTGTTACGGCACGGTGAATCAGAAGGAAATTTGTCTGGGGTCATCCAGGGACAATCCGAATATCCCCTGACTCTCATGGGTGTGGAACAAGCTCAGCGGATAGCCTCATTATGGAAGTCGGATGGGGTCAGGTTTGATTTGATTATCAGCAGCCCTTTACTCAGGGCTTCACAAACTGCAATAATAATAGCCGCAACTTTGAAAGTTCCCATTGAATATGAACCTGCCTGGAAAGAACGCAATTTCGGTCAGCTGCAAGGCTCCAAACTAGATGATATCAACCAGCTCACACCTCCTGTTGATTTTTTCCATCCATACGAGCCAATTGGAATCACTGGCGAAAGCCAATTGGATTTATACACCCGTGCGAGCCAGGCGATCCAGAATGTACTCCGTCGTCCTGCAGGATCCTACCTGATTGTCTCACATGGTGGCATTTTAAATAAAGCACTTTTTGTGATTATGGGAATAACGCCTCAGGGTCACTATAACAGCCCGCTATTCCGCTTTGGCAATGCTGGCTATGCGCAGTTTCATTATTATCCGCTTTCCCGCCAATGGGCTCTGATCGGTTTCATTTCTCATTACCAGCTTCCTCAATCTCAAGGAGTAAATTCTTGGCAGAGCGATTGAACTGGCTTATCATTGGCGCAGGCGCAATTGGCACTTATATCGGTGGGAGCCTGTTACTCCTCGGTCACAAAGTTGTCTTTCTGGACCAATCCGAGACGGTTGCTGAGATTCTCGAGCACGGCCTCAAGTTAAATCTTCATGGTCAGGAAAACCGTATTCTCCATCCTGTCATATATACCACGCTTCCAGGTGCAATTTCCCATACCACTTTTGACGTTGCGGTCTTCGCTTTGAAATCGTATGATACTGCGATTGTTTCGGAATTAATGCGCCCCTTTGCCGACTTGATTCCGCCAGTTCTTTGTTTGCAAAACGGGGTTGAAAACGAGCCCCTGCTTGAATCAGTCCTGGGTAAGGATAAGGTTATTGCAGGTACTGTGACGAGTGCCATTCGCCGTCGCTCACCCGGAAATATCCTCCTCGAACGTTTGAGGGGTATGGGAGTTTCCGCCGCTCATCCTTTGTCGAACAGGTTGGTCCCCGTGTTATCCGAAGCTGGTTTAAATGCCCATTTATATTCCTCGTCCTCAGCCATGAAATGGTCAAAAATGTTGACCAATCTGTTAGCTAATGCTTCATCTGCCATCTTGGATATGACTCCTGCTGAAATTCTGGCTCACCCAGGTCTTTACCGTGTGGAAATCGCTCAACTACGTGAAGCCATATCTGTAATGCACGCACATCACATTGAGATCGTGGATTTGCCAGGAACACCCGTGCGGATGTATTCGTGGGCGATATGCAAACTTACCCCTCGGCTTTCACATTTATTCATTTCGCCCATGGCAAGAAAAGGTCGAGGTCGAAAAATGCCGTCCTTTCACATTGACCTTCACTCTGGTCGTGGAAAAAGCGAGGTGGATTATCTCAATGGTGCTGTCGTCCGTTTTGGAGAACGTTCTGGAATTCCAACCCCCGTCAACAACTGGCTGAACCAAACCCTGCTTAACCTGACCCAAGGGAGCTTACCTATAAATGAGTATGCCAATAATCCTGGCAAATATTTATATCAAACAAACTTACTCTTAAAATAATCAGTCGAATCTTTTTATATAATATTACCTTTTCATTTTTCGCTCTTTAGCATAGATAAATCTTATACTAATTCACTATATAAGCTTGGTTATCTTGATTTCCAGCAAATTATCAATCCTGTAAACAAACTTTACCATTTAGAGAGAGCTACCTTCTCGCCTTGTGAAATTATGCTATAATATTAATCTAAGATTAAACTGTGGGATATCGCTTGCTAATCATCAGCGCGAATAAATACTCATAACGACCATTACAACCGATCTTAAGGCATACCCCAAATTTATTTGCAATAAACTATATTTATTTAAACCCAATAGGGGATGGGGTATTTTGCTGATCCAATAATTTTCTTTTATCTAATTAAAGGGAGGTGATATTCAGCTATGCTTATTTTCCATTTTTATAATTTTCTAATCAGATTGAATATCTGGCTAATTACTCTGGGGACTGAAGTGGCTTTTTCCACGATTAGCTGATCGTTGAGAAATAAAGGTTCATCTTCATCTTGCCGGGGTAAATAAAAAGGAGACCGAAATGAACAAAAATAAGATTTTCAATTTTGTATTGATTATCCTACCAATTTGTATTGTATTTCTCGCCACCGGGGTGATTTCTGTTCTAGCATCGCCCCCCACAAACGACGATTTTGATTCAGCTACCGTAATCATAGGTCCATCCTTTAATGAAGCCACGAATACGACTGAGGCTTCATTTGCTTTGGATGATCCTAGTCCATGTGGTATTGCTGCAAGGTCTGTGTGGTATCAATATACCCCAACAAATGATACAAACGTTACAGTTTCAGCTAATACAAATTGGGGATACTATGCCACATTAGGAATTTACACGGGAACACGTGGAAGTCTTGTTGAGATTAATTGTGGGGATAATAATGGTCAGATAGCAATTAATTTTTCCGCCTCCGCCGGAACGACATACTACTTCGAGCTAATGTCCCGATATGAATACGGTGCACCATACCCTCCTCCATATCCCGATGGTGGTGATGTAACGATCAATCTAGCTGAGAATATTCCTCCCCCCAATGATAATTTTCAAAATGCAACCGCTATAACTGGCTTACCTTTCGATGCTAATGTTGATACTGCCTATGCTTCTGTTGAATCCGGTGAACCATCTCCTTCATGTACTGCATGGCCGACAGAGAGGACCATTTGGTATACCTTCACACCAGCAACAAACGGTTACTTCTCTATGAATTCAGGTTCGTCTGGACCTGTCATAGCAGTGTACCAGGGC
Source organism: uncultured Chloroflexia bacterium (assembly GCA_963777935.1). Classification (GTDB taxonomy): domain Bacteria; phylum Chloroflexota; class Anaerolineae; order Anaerolineales; family UBA4823; genus FEB-25. Next base: position 341,718 of record CAVZSL010000002.1, on the reverse strand, counting down.
ACTTCAATTAATGATCTTCAGCAAATTTCTTGTGGAGAATTTGGGTGGGGGTCTGTAGTTACATTTCAGCTTGAAGGTAATACAACTTACTACTTCCAAACATTTCAGCGTTTTGAATACTATGGTTGGAGTATAAATTTCCATCTTGATGTTCCGCCGCCACCTGTTGCTAATTTTTATTATTGGCCATCTGACCCAAGTAAGTATGATAGTATCCAATTCAGCAATAATTCATACGACCCTGCTGGAGTTGGGATTCAATCTTACGCATGGGATTTTGGCGACGGAACCACCAGTTCAGATTGGAATCCTGTCCACCACTATACAAGAGATGGTGATTACACGGTAAATTTAAACTTAATAACCTATGATGGCCGAACTGCTTCCACATCGCAAGTCATTTCCGTTCGGACGCATGACATTGGGATAACCAAATTTATCGTTCCAACCGCTGCCAGGATTGGACAGACCAGGCAACTGGGTGTTTATATCAAAAACCTGCTCTATCCTGAAAAGGTTGAGGTTCAGCTTTTTAAGAGCACAGTAAATGGTTATGAGCTAGTCGGCACTCTGAGACAAGATGTTCCTGTACGGCCAGGAAATCGAACAACCTTGTTTGCCTTCTCATACACATTTACGAAGGATGACGCAGCCCTTGGAAAAGTTACATTCAGATCAATAGCCATGATTGTTAATGCCAGAGATGCTTTTCCCGCTGATAATGAGATCATCGCCTTTCCTACCCGTGTGACACGCTAGCACATTTCAAAATCACACCGCCTTCTTATTTAAAAAAAGAGGGCGGTATTTTTTATAGTTATTTGGTTATTCGGATACAAATAACAATGTGCATTAATTCTTTTAATAATTATGGGTTTTTATTCAGGAAGGGACAAAGGAATTTACTTAGCGTACCGTCCCGTAATACAACGGCAACGGTTTCACTGGTTTATCGCTCCACCGGTGAGCCGCCAGCATTTTTTGTTTTGCTTGTTCCATCTTATCTTCATCATTTGCATGTATCGTGAACAAAATATCACCAGTCATCACCAAATCCCCCACTTTATGATGCACGATAACCCCCACTGTATAATCGATCACATCTCCTTTACGTTCTCTGCCGCCACCGAGAAGCACCGCAGTTTCACCCACCTCCCGCGCGTTGATCTCCGCCAGGTATCCATTGAAAGGTGATTTTACTTCTTCGATAAGCCTTGCTTTATCCAGCAATTCTGGATTATCCACATATTTCACCTCGCCACCCTGTGCCTGTATGAAATCATGGAACCGTGCGAATGCCTTTCCTGATGCCACAGCAGCCTCTGCCATTTGCTTACCCATTCGCTCATTTTTGGCATAACCTCCGAGAGCAAGCATATAACCAGATGCCATCATGCAGTGTTCGCGAAAATCATCTGGTCCCTGCCCTCTAAGGGTTTCAATCGCTTCTTTCAGCTCCAATGAGTTTCCCACTGCCTGACCCAAAGGTTGATTCATGTCCGATATGATTGCCACGGTCTTCCTGTTGACCAGCTTGCCAATTTCAACCATCAATTCAGCTAAAACCCGGGCATCTTCCAGGTTTGTCATGAAGGCTCCGCACCCAACTTTTACATCCAACAAAATCGCTTGTGCTCCGGCGGCAATTTTCTTGCTCATGATCGACGATGCGACTAATGGTATAGATTGGACTGTGCCGGTCACATCCCGTAAGGCATACAGCTTGCCATCCGCCGGTGCCAGGTCAGTGCTCTGACCAGTAAGCACGATGCCAATGCTTTTCAACTGGCGGATGAATTCTTCCATGCTCAGGTTACTTCGAAATCCGGGGATTGCTTCCAGCTTATCCAGGGTTCCTCCGCTGAATCCCAATCCCCTTCCCGACATTTTTCCCACAGGCAACCCGCAGGCAGCCACCGCTGGAGCCGCCACCAGGCTGGTTTTATCACCCACTCCACCTGTAGAATGCTTGTCAACTGCAATCGGGACCACCTTCGAGAGATCGAGAATTTCACCCGAGCGTGCCATGGCAAGCGTCAGGTCGGTTGTTTCGCGTGTGGTCATACCATTTAACAGTATTGCCATCGCCAATGCGGATGCCTGGTAATCCGGGATTTCACCGTTGGTGTATCCCTGGACGAAGAAATCGATTTCCTCCTGACTGAGTTCGCCATTATCCCGTTTCTTGATGATGATATCTACCATGCGCATTGCGGTTTTTCTCCCGATAACTTTTCCCATTATAATCCAGGCTCATCAGCCATTATCTACAAACTTGCATCTTCGGGCGACACCAGTCATACCAGCAATTCTGTAGTCTTTTGCCAGATTTGCTCGAACATCGTAACGGTCAACCTGCCAGTCTGGGTATTTTGTTGACTTGGATGGTAGGATGCCAACAACCATGGCGATCCAGCATCTAATTTATATAATTCGCCGTGTTTGAAAGAAAATCTTGGTACAGCCACACCTTTGCCGCGATAAATAGCTAAAATATTTTCGAAGGCGATCCGTCCTAATGCCACAAAACCCTGCAGATAAGTCATTAATCCAATTTCTCGAACAAGATAGGGGATGCAATTTGTGATCTCAATCCTGCTTGGTTTATTACCAGGTGGCACACACCTGCAAACTGCTGAAATCAGCATATCATTTAGGATCAACCCATCATCCCGGCTGACAGAAAGCGGTTGGTTGGCAAATCCAGCATTACATAGTGCCCTGAAAAGAAACATACCCGAGGCATCTCCGGTGAACATTCTACCTGTTCGATTTGAGCCGTGTGGTCCTGGCGCCAGTCCGACAACAAGCAATCTCCCGTTGTAGTCGCCAAATGCAGGTACGGGTCTTCCCCAATATTCCCAACCCTGATAAGCCCGCCTCCGCTTCTTGGCAATACTTTCTCGGTATTCCACCAACCGCGTACATTTCCTGCAGTTGACGATGGTTTCTTCCAGGTTTTTTATTTCCATCATATGGATGCGCTTCCTTGAGTATCCGTTTGTACACCAGTTAGACGATCAGCATGGCATCACCAAACGAGTAAAATCGATAGTTTGTTTGTTTGGCAACCTCATAGGCATGCATGATGTTCTCCCGACCCGCCAATGCACTCACCAACATGATCAGGGTCGATCGAGGTAAGTGGAAATTGGTTATCATCCCATCGACCATTTGAAATTTATATCCCGGTAGGATGAATAAACCCGTTGATCCTTCAAACGGCATTAATTTTCCGTCTACAGTCGCACTTTCTATCGTACGAACACTCGTCGTACCTACTGCAATGACTCTGCCTCCATTTTTTTTTGCTTGGTTGAGCCTTTCAGCTGTATCGGGTGTCACCTGGCACCACTCAGTATGAATCTTGTGTTCCTTCGGATCTTCTTCATTCACTGGTGCAAATGTATCCAAACCAACATGTAAGGTGACCTTGGCAAATTGTATACCTTCTTCACTTAATTGGTTGATCAATTCAGGCGTAAAATGCAAGCCGGCAGTTGGTGCTGCTGCTGAACCTGGATCTTTAGCATACACAGTTTGGTAACGCTCAGGGTCCTCCAACAGCGAGTGGATATAAGGTGGCAGAGGTACATGTCCGATCTTAGAAAATATCGGCTCCAATTCCTGGTTAAAATGAATTAATCGCTCTGAGCCACCTAAATCTTCAATGATTTCTCCCAAAACTCCTTTTTCTACAGCCTCATTTGATTCCACGCGCAATTGCTTTCCCACCTTCAGACCTTTACCTCCAACCAGGGCTTGCCATGTGTGATCATTTCGCTTCCCTAACAGCAGAATCTCCACCTTACCACCACTGGATACCTTGCGAGCTAACAAACGCGCCGGGATAACCCGCGTTTCATTAAGTACCAGGATATCGCCTCGCTTGAGATAATTGCCAATATCTCTAAAGCAAGCGTGTCTAATTTCCCCACTTCGCCGGTCCAGGATTAGTAAGCGTGAATGGTCCCTTTGCTCCAACGGAGCTTGGGCTATATACTTTTCTGGCAAATCATAATCAAAATCAGATGTGCGCAAGGTGGACGACCTACTTATGCCCCATAAATCGGGAGATTAAAGTAAGAATGATGCTTAAGATGATCGATAAAAGGATCGATGTCATCAAAGGAATAATGCAGGTTATGTTCTTACCCTGGAGTACAAAATCTCCAGGCAGCTTTCCCAGAGGTATATTAACTCTTGAAGCTACATAAGCTATCCCACCGAGGATTAGGAAGATGACCCCGATGATAAGAAATATCCTGGAGAGTGAAGGTAGCATACGAAAGATTACCAATGTTCTTAAACTAAGGGAATGTTATTGGAACAATTTCGCCTGTCCCTCTGCGGGCAGTGGGATTCCCAGATGCTCATAAGCTAACGCAGTCGCCAGACGTCCATGTGAGGTACGTTCCAGGTAACCTAATTGCAACAAGTACGGCTCGACTACATCCATGATCGTATCAGGTTCCTCACTGATGGATGCAGCGATGGTATTTAAGCCCACCGGTCCTCCCCTGTATTTCTCAATAACTGTACTTAAAACCCTCCGATCTAACTCGTCCAAGCCCATTAGATCCACATTTAACAAATCCAATGCATCTCGCGCAATCTTCCTTGTGATGATACCATCTGCTCGCACTTGTGCAAAATCACGTACTCTTCTAAAAAGACGTAATGCAACTCGTGGAGTTCCTCGACCTCGCTTCGCAATTTCATCCACACCCTCATCATCAGCCCGCACATTCATTGTTTTGCAGGCACGTAAGACGATTTTTTGCATCGCATCCATTTCGTAAAAATCAAGGTGATAAACCGCCCCAAAACGAGATCGTAATGGTGCAGTGAGTAATGCCAGGCGGGTAGTCGCTCCGATAACAGTGAAATGGGGTAGTTTTAATCGGATTGAGCGTGCTGAGGGACCTTTCCCAATCACAATATCCAGTGCGTAATCCTCCATGGCTGGGTATAATACTTCCTCCACTGCTCTCCCCAGACGGTGCACCTCGTCAATAAACAGGATATCTCCGATCCGCAGATTGGTTAATATCGCGGCCAGGTCACCGGCTCGCTCAATGGCAGGGCCAGAAGTCACTTTGATATTGACACTCATCTCGTTAGCCAGCACATGTGCCAGGGTCGTTTTTCCCAAGCCGGGTGGACCATAGAATAATACATGGTCCAATGGTTCTCCACGTTGTTGCGCTGCCTTGATCAGGATGGTCAGGTTTTCTTTTACCCTTTCCTGTCCGATCAGGTCAGTCAAAGTGCGTGGCCTTAGTGCCATGTCAAGCCGGTCGTCTGGTTGAGGTTCAGGATTTAACAAACGTGTTGGCTGATCATTCATAATCGTGATTATAACCTAAACGGATTACGTACTATAATTCCACCATCCCATATCTGGAGCTGACCCGAATGTCTAGGATCTTCCCCTCATCACACCCATTGGTTGCGCATAAATTATCATTGTTACGGGATATCGATACCGAACCGAAGAAATTCCGTGAGTTAATCCGTGAGATTTCAGCATTGCTAGCATACGAAGCTACAAGCGATCTTGTATTGCATCAGATTAGTATATCGACCCCGCTAGCCACTGCCACAGGGAATGTGTTGTCTGAAAAGATTGGCTTGGTGCCAATACTACGATCTGGTTTAGGTATGGTCGAGGGTATCTGGAGCCTTATGCCTTCGGCAGAGGTCTGGCACATTGGTATGTATCGAGACGAAATTAGTTTAAAACCGATCGCATATTATAACAAGCTCCCTGTTGAACCAACCGTATCAGTCTGTCTTCTGTTGGATCCAATGCTCGCCACAGGTGGCTCGGCAGTCGCAGCGGTTGATATACTAAAACGCTGGGGAGTAAAAAAAATCAAGTTTGTAGGCATCCTGGCAGCTCCTCAAGGCATCGAAAATCTACAAATGCACCATCCCGATATCCCTATCCATATTGCTGGGATCGATGAAACGTTAAACGATCATGGCTATATCTTACCGGGTTTGGGAGATGCTGGCGATCGCCAGTTTGGTACTGGATAATTTTTATTATAGCGAGCTTTTCGGTGTTGTAATTTAAGAATTAATAACCTGATGCGTTGGGATCTTGAGGTGGCATCATTATTCCAGATCGGCTCTTTCCGGTAATCTGAAACCATAATGCTCCTCCTGCGATGCCTAAAACCGCCATCCAGATAAGATTAAATAATCCAACACAGCATCCACTAACAATCTGGCCTACCCAGATGGTCGTTTTATCAATTACCAGATTATTGACCCCCAGGGTTCTATATAATGCATCCAGGTTTGACGGATTTAATACAGCTCCATTAATGACACTGGCAAGCAAACTGCCAACAATACCGAAGCCACCCACAATCGCACCAGTAATTCCACCTTTCCTTACAGCATCCCCAGAACTGGTTGGCTTATCAAAAATCCCTGCAACATATCCCGCTGCGATACCAAGGAACATACCCAGGCAAGGGGCACACAAAGGTGTAATTATTGTAGAACTACCGAGAATCAATATAAATGCTATCGAGCCAAATATCAATCCAGACTTAACCATCGAACACCTCCTCTGATGTGCTGAAATTCAAACCAATTCTGAAATTATAGCAGAGTCCAAATATCATATAACCAGCATCAATTCACCTTGGAGAAAGACGTATAATAATATGATGTTTGAAAAAGGAAATCTCGATGCGCTGCCGAAAATGTGGTGAAAAAGCTTCTATAAATATGCGCCAGCACAAACTGGCGTTATGCACAGATCATTTCCTGGACTGGGTTCCCGATCAAGTGGAGCGTATAATCCATAAATATAATATGTTTACCCACCAGGATCATTTGCTAGTGGCAGTATCCGGTGGAAAGGACTCCCTATCCTTATGGGACATCCTAGATCGGTTGGGCTATTCTGCAGATGGTTTATATATTGGATTGGGCATCGATGGTGGTATAAACTATTCGGTAAACTCCCTTGCATATACACGCAGCTTTGCGAAAGATAGAAATTTGCACTTACATGTTGTGGATATTCAAGCTGAATTTGGAGAAACCATCCCTGAACTGGCTATGCGCACCCACCGCGGACATTATAAACCCTGCTCTGTTTGCGGATTGACCAAACGCCATGTAATGAATCGTATTGCCCGTCAGAATAATTACTCTGTTCTGCTCACCGGACATAACCTGGATGATGAAGCTGCCATTCTCTTTGGTAACACTCTCAATTGGCTGGGACCTTATCTGGTTCACCAATCACCCGTTTTGGCGGCCGATAAACCAGGTTTGGTCCGTAAGGTCAAACCTCTTTGCCGTATGTATGAGCGTGAGATGGCTGCCTATGCACTTTTACGTGGCATCCACTATATTCAAGAAGAATGCCCATTCGCTAAAGATTCCACATCCATATACCATAAGGAGCTTTTGAACAGATTGGAAACTGACCGGCCGGGAGCGAAACTTAATTTTTACCTTTCATTTCTTCGAGCGAAAAGGGATGGGTTATTTTCACCAAGTGGAGATGAATATGTCGAATTACTTCACTCCTGTCCAGATTGTGGTCAACCAACCTCAGCACCTGGATTGTGTGTATTTTGTAGGATGTTCGCCTCAGCAAAAGAAAATATGAATAACTTAGAATAGGATAAACCATGACCACCGCACCTGGGCAAGCTGGTCCGAACAATCGCACATACCGCTATTTGGATATCATTACCGCCCTGTTTGTTACCGTTCTGGTGCTGAGTAATATCGCCTCTTCAGCCAAGATTGTGGATTGGGGATTTAATATACTTGGTGTACGCTTGGCTTTTGATGCAGGAACGCTTCTCTTTCCAATAAGTTATATCTTTGGTGATATCCTTACCGAAGTTTATGGTTATAAACAATCTCGTCGGGTTATCTGGATTGGTTTTTTCTGCCTGGCTTTGAGTGCATTTGTCTTCTGGATTGTGAGTATCCTTCCAGGTGAAGCAACCTGGCAGCAATATGCTGGGCAGGATGCTTATGATGCCATCCTTAAAGGCATGAGCACCGGAGGGATTGTGCTCGCCAGCCTGCTTGGTTATTGGACCGGCGAATTTACCAACTCCTTTACACTGGCTAAAATGAAAATCATCACCAAGGGTCGATGGTTATGGATGCGAACTATTGGGAGTACCCTTGTTGGTGAGTTGGTTGATACTTTAGTATTTGTTCTGGTTGCATCTATATTTAGTATTTTTCCCTGGAGTTTATTCATTACACTAATGTTGACCAATTACCTGTTTAAATGCACCGTGGAAATTATGATGACCCCAATCACCTATCTTGTAGTGAACTACCTGAAAAAGCAGGAACATGAGGATTTCTATGATATGAACACGGACTTTTCACCCTTCCAGATATAACAAGACAAGCGAGTGGAAACCACTCGCTTGTCTCTGGTTTATAGTGATATTATGCCAATTCAAGGTACCGTTCTAACTCCCAATCAGTTACTTTCATTTGATATTCCTGAATTTCCTCCAGCTTTGCCCTGTTGAAGGTCTCGTAAATATCTTCCCCGAGTGCATCCCTGATCACAGTATCTGCTTCCAATTCATGTAACGCCTCTCCGAGTGATCCGGGTAATTCAGTAACACCCAATGCCTTACGCTCCGCCGCAGTGAGTTCATAAACATTGACTTGATTAAGTGGTTTTGGGCATTGCATTTTCTTATCAATCCCATCCAGTGCTGCTGCCAACATGGCTGTAAACGCAAGATAGGGATTGGATGAAGGATCTGGGAAACGCAACTCGGCTCTGGTTGATTGGTCTCTACCTGGAGACCATCTCGGGATGCGAATGAGTGCTGAACGGTTGAGCTGTGCCCATCCTACATAAACAGGTGCTTCATAACCTGGGACCAAACGTTTATACGAATTAACTGTTGGTGCAACGATGGCAGCCAGTGCACGTGCATGTGCAAGTTGCCCAGCGATAAAGTTATAGGCTACCTTCGATAAGTGGAAATCATCTTCTCTATCTGAGAACAGGTTAATACCATGCATGTCAAATAATGATTGGTGGACATGCATGCCCGAACCGTTGATACCAAAAATTGGTTTTGGCATAAATGAAGCGATCAGCCCATGCTGCGCTGCAATTGCTTTCACCGTATATTTTAACGTCAGTACATTATCAGCAGTGCGTAGAGCATCATCGAAGCGAAAATCGATCTCATGTTGACCCAATGCCACCTCATGATGACCTGTTTCCACCTCCAACCCCATCCCTTCGAGAGCATCCATCAATTCCGTTCGAACTCTTACTGCCTCATCACTCGCCGAAAAATCAAAATAACCTCCCACATCATGGGGTACTGGATGGATGCTTTCATGTCCATTTCCACCTCTAAATAGGAAAAATTCAGGTTCCGGACCAACGTTGTATCTCCATCCCCTCTTGGATAGTTTTTCCAACCTGTGCTTCAATGTTCCACGCGGATCGCCGGGGAATGGTTTGCCGTCGGGCTGAAATATTTCACAGAAATATACGCGCTCGTCTCAGCTCCGGGAGGGTCCAGGGAAGCACGGCATAGGTTTCAACATCAGGAACCAGGCGCATATCGCTTTCTTGAATTCGTGCAAATCCTTCCACAGATGATCCATCAAACCAGATGCCGTCATCTAATGCTGCTGCCAAACGTCCCACCGGGATATCCACACTCTTCACAGTTCCAATCACATCCGTGAACTGCATGGATATGAATTTAACTTCATCTTCCTTTACCCGATTCAATAATTCCTTGTTGTCCATAGTTTCTCTCCACCTTTCTCTATACCAGGCAATTGCCCGCAATTTTATCACACCCTTATCTCCTGGTGGGGGTTTAATAGTTATAAGTCTTATTTTAATGGAGTTGAAATGCCAAATATAGCAATAATAACTGATACTGACTCTAGCATCCCATTCGATTTAGCCGCTCGTTATTACATATATCAAGTTCCAATAACAGTAAATTTCGGTGAAGAAAGTTATGAGGCTGTCTATGCAATAAATGACTCCGATACTTTTCGCCGGATTGATATGGAAGGGAAATTACCGACGACCGCTGCGCCATCTCCAGGTAGATTTATCTCAGCTTTTAAAAATGCATTTGATGGTGGAACTGAACAGATTATTTGCCTGTGTGTCAGTAGCGCGGTGAGTGCAACCTACGCTGCTGCAGTGACCGCTCGCCAATCATTTCCTGATCGTGAGATCACCATCATCGATTCTATGAGTCTTTCCATGGGTTTAGGATATATGACTTTAGCAGCAGCCCAGGCTGTATCTCAAGGTGCATCGGTGAGTGAAATTGTCTCGCTTGTCACAGACATTCGAGACCGGATCCATTTATTTGCCGCTCTCTCTACCCTTAAATATCTGGTCATGGGAGGAAGAGTGAGTAACATCGCTGGCGGAATGGCAACAATGTTAAATCTTAAGCCCATTCTCACCATCCAGGATGGAAAACTTGACCTACTAGAGCAAGTCCGCACTCAAAAGAAAGCCTGGGAGCGGATCATCGAGCTTTCTGCCCGTAAAGCAGGAAACGGGCAGATTGAGCAAATGTGCATCTTACATGTGAATGCTTTGCAGATGGCACGAGAATTTGAAAATGAAATACGAAGCCGGATGGAATGCCCCAGTGAAATTCTCTTTGCGGAAGTCACCCCTGGCTTATCTGTCCACTCCGGTTCCGGTATGGTGGGAGTTGTTTTCGTAGTTAAGTAATGGAATGACAGTAATCACACTGCTGACTGACTTTGGTTTGCGTGATGGTTATCCGGGCGTGATGAAGGGTGTAATTTGGAAGATTGCTCCGCATGCTCAAATCGCTGATATCAGTCATGCCATACAACCACAAAACATATTCCATGGAGCGCTCGCGTCTAGCCCGTTCAGCTCCATTCTTCCCATTCGGCACAATTCATATCGCAGTTGTTGATCCTGGGGTAGGCACGCAACGACGTCCAATTGGGTCTTCACCTCGGTGAGCATTTTTTCATCGGACCAGATAATGGCATATTCACATTGGTTTTGGAATTTGCTGAAACTCATGGCGATAGTATCCAGGTATTTCACTTGAACCAAAGTAGCTACTGGTTGCCTGACGTCAGCCGGGTCTTTCATGGACGTGATATCTTTGCCCCTGTGGCTGCTCATCTGGCTATAGGAACTACTCTAGAACAGATGGGGGTTGTCATCCATGATCCTGTTCGTTTGGAAATTCCTCAGCCTGAGCCAATTCGAGCAGGTGGTTGGCGCGGGGAAATTATCTATATCGATCATTTTGGGAATTTAACAACTAACCTCAGTGTCATTCATATAAATCAAACAGGGAGAGTAATAATTCGCATTCAAGGGAAGGATATTAATGGTATTGTATCCACCTATGGTGAACAATCAACGGGAACATTGATTGCATTGCTAGATAGCAATGATTATTTGGAAGTATCAACTGTCAATGGAAATGCAGCTCAATCTCTTCACGCCAACATTGGAGATAAACTAGACCTTATCCCAATAAATTAAACCTTCTCTTTGTCATTCCTTTATCATACAGTTTTCGTTATCTTAATAAGATATTATTGATAATATTTCTTAAGCATCTGTGGTTTATATTAACTGTTCAAATTAAATCGATGAATTGATTCTACTTACAAGGGATTTCATCCATGGACTTGCGCTGCTTCGGCCTGCGTCTGCGTACCTGGATTCAGGTATTAATCTATCACTGGTACGATTATGCCATCATTGCCATTGGGATATTCCTGCTGCTCGCTACCATCATCTTGCGCTACGTCTTCCATATCGGTGATTTCTGGGTGCCACCCGGCATCATTCCCGGATAAGCTTTTCTTAACCTTGCTCACTTGCCAAATCATCTTCCCTGCGGTATCCTTAGCCGTTGGGAGTGGTTGAGTTCCGGTGGGCTCCCCGGTCTTCAAAACCGGTGGCGGGTCGCGTTGCGGGCCGCGGTGGGTTCGACCCCCATCCACTCCCGCCTGTTATTGATATGATTTTTGAAGTGGATAGATATACATATGTTGTCAGAAACCAGTGATCCATACACACCCATTGTTTCTCGCATCTTGCGCATTGAAGATATGACCTGGGGTGATCAGAAAAAAGGCTTCCTTGTCCGCTTTCGCGGCCAGTTGTATGCCCAGGATACTGCCCGGGCTTATGATCAGCTAGCACAGGAAGTGCGCAAGCTCAACGTGACCCCTATCTTTCGTTTGGAGGAAAATCGCCATGTGATTGTTCTGATCAATGGCATTATCCAGCCAAAACCTACCAAAATATGGGGGAATATTCTTTTTTTCATCCTGACAGTCCTCTGTGTTATGTTCACAGGTGCAGTGAGCGCGACGGGGGGAATTCCTACCAATATCAACGATTGGTTTTCATTCATGTTGAGTGGTCTGCCTTTTGCTGCAGCATTAATGGCAATCCTGGTTTGCCATGAATTTGGTCACTACCTTGCGGGTAGGTACCATAAAACAGCAGTAACCCTTCCGTTCTTCATTCCATTCCCACTTAGTTTATTTGGAACCATGGGTGCGTTCATACAACTTAAAGAACCACCAAAAAATAGGCGAATTTTGTTGGATATTGGTATTGCTGGACCTTTGGCTGGATTGATAGTTGCTATCCCGATTCTTCTGCTGGGGTTATATTTATCCCCAGTGCAGCGGATTCCCTTCCAGCTCCCTGCAACTCAGATTTTTGAAGGAAACTCCATCTTGTATCTGTTATTGAAGTATATCGCCACGGGTCAACTCCTTCCTCAGCCATTCAACTACTCCACCTTGAACCCAATCGTATATTGGATCCGTTACTTCTTCACCGGCACACCCCTCCCCGCTGGTGGATTGGATGTTACGTTAAGTCCGATTGCCTGGGCAGGCTGGGCTGGTTTGATGGTCACCGCTCTCAATCTCATCCCCGCTGGACAGTTGGACGGTGGTCACATCATGTATGTCCTGCTGGGTAAGCGTACTTCTAGTTTGTTACCTTTCATCCTCGGCGCGCTTGTTTTGCTTGGATTTGCCTGGAGTGGTTGGTGGTTCTGGGCTGCATTGATCTTTTTTCTTGGTCGCTACCATGCTGAACCTCTGGACCAAATCACTACGCTTGACCAAAAGCGTAAGGTATTAGCTGTCATAGGTGTAGTCGTCTTTTTCCTGGTATTCATGCCTGTTCCTCTGACCTGATCAGGACAGCCTGCTCCAACATTTAGAGACTACTACTGATGCTTACTTGAGCAGGTGTCAGTAGGGGTGGTATTTCCTAAAAATAAGTTTTCGAATATTAATGACCGAGAGCACATCGATGCTTGGTGTTTCCTTATGGTCGCGATTCTGTCAGCACTTCCACATGGTCTATCGTTCCTCCAAGGCTGAAAACAGGGACCTCGAAGTGCGTCCCACCACTTGATTCCCACTTACGCGCACCGATAATATTTCCATCTAAATCATAAGCAATGATCAAATTCCATATTTGAGATGGCATCGGTATACCGTCCGGAAGAATTACTCCTCCCTTCACCATAGCCTGGCTACCATCTGCGCTGATAGCTACATTCTCTAAAGCAACATCCAGATTGAGATAACGGGCATCATCAATAGCCACAGATATTCCACTGAGTAATTCAGCATGTGCCTCGAATTTTTCGGGAAGCGGTGGTGCGAAATAACTCATCAATGGTATTGACTCACCCGGTCGCAATTGGTTCAAAGGCGCGTATGCCACTTGATTAGCGATATTTTCCCCCTCGGGTGTGAATAAGCCTATCCAGGCAGATATGTTTTCCACACTGTTCTCTTGTTGATTCTTAACCGGCAGGATACACCACGCGCCTCCATCCCCCGTTCGGAAGCATATCGGTTGTTGCCACGAAACTGGAACTGGAGTGGGAGTAGGCATCGTTTCGGGGATTTCTCCACTGATTGGGATGACCAGCTGCTTATCCACGCTTAAAAAATTGGGATCCACCCCCGGATTGGCTGCTTTCAGGTCTTCAAGGGAAATCCCATACTGGAACGCAATCCCCAGCATGGTTTCACCTTTTTTCACGGTATGCATGAATGGTGTCGGTGACGGAGCTGGTGAGACTGGTATGATAATCAGCTGTGTTGCTATGGGTGTATTTGGGTTGGGTGTGATGGTATGATAAGGCGTGATCGCACCAGTCGGTACAAAAGTTGATGTCGCTTGTTCAATCGGTGGCTGGGTACAGCCGACTAAGATAAATCCGAGAGTAACAATCAGGGTTGCAATTTTACGCAGCATAGTCTCTGATTATACCCAATGAATAATTCAACCAGAAAATTACTTATAAAATATACAATACATTCACATCATTTGTTATCTCCCCTGGATACAATAATTGATTACGAATAATGTCCTCTATTCTTAGTTGTTTATAACCTATACCGAAATGATTTGCAATCATTAAAATCCACCAACTAATCACTAATTACTAATAACAAATTACTTCTGTATTTATCTAATCCCTAATTATTTGTTATAAAAAACTTGCTATCATAGCAAGGGTGTGCTAAACTCATTCCAATAAATAAATGGCTCAAGAAAAGATGTATAAAGCTGCCCTGGAAGCTATCGACCAGGGACAAACCGCTAGAGCGCGCGACCTGTTCACCCGTTTGTTGCGTTCAGATTCTTCCAAAGCAGAATACTGGCTTTGGATGAGCACGCTCGTTGACACCAATCAGGAGCGTATATATTGCCTGGAATCAGCTCTTCGCGCTGACCCTGATAGCGAAGCAGCCAAGCGCGGCTTGATCATCCTGGGAGCCAGGCAAGCTGGAGATGAAGTCGTACCGGTTCCGCCCGTCAGGCGTCATTGGGATAAACAAATCGAGGATGTGGTTGAACCACCCGAATCGGTTTTTCAGCGGGTTTGGGATAATCGCATCCTGCGCTTAGCGGCTGGATTGGGGGCTCTTCTAATCATCGTCTCCCTCATTTTTGTAGCCTTTAGTGGGATGCGAAATAAACCGGAACAGGTGGTGATTTATAAGGTCTCACCATTTCCCACGCGCACTTTAACACCATCCATTACACCAACCATCACTCGCACCATGGTCGTTCGGACACGCACTCCAACCATCATCGGTCCCACTCCTTTATGGATGTTCCTTACCGAAACCTATACACCCATCCCACTCTATGTGAATACACCTCATCCGGTGATCGAGGCCTATCGAGCTGGAATTCATGCCTATGAGCAAGCCGATTGGAAATCCCTGTTGGAATTTATGGATCAAGCGATCGCCATTGATGCTCATTCTCCAGACTTTTATTATTACACCGGTGAAGCTTTCCGTTTATTGGGTCAGCCTCAAGATGCAGTTAATGCGTTTGGTGATGCTCTAGAGATAGATCCTAAATTCGCTCCTGCTTACCTTGGTCGTGCACTCGCTTATGAAGCCATCAATCCAAAGGCAGATATTGAAGGCGAGCTTAGGTACGCCCTCGAAAACGATCCCTATTATGTGGATGCATACCTTCAAAGAGCTAGGATTAGGCTCAAACATAAAAACCCTGAAGGTGCTTTGGAAGATCTGCTCGCCGCTGAAAGCCTCTTTCCGGATAACCCAATGGTATTTGTCCTTCGAGCCAAGGCAGACCTTCAGCTTGGAGATGCATACGCTGGTCTTGAAGATGCCTTACATGCCCACGAGCTTGATTTAACACTATTGCCCGCCTACCTCACCCTTGCAGAAGTATATTTGGCTCTCCAGGATAATCAGCAAGCACTTAATAATGTAGAGACCTATTTGCTTTTTATTCTAAATGATGCCGAAGGTTGGGCAGTCAAAGCCCAGATTGCTTACCAGATGGGTAATATTGATCAGGCGCTTACTGCATGCACCTTGGGTACCGTTGTTGACGAAGAAAACGCACCTTCGTGGTATTACTGCGGACTTATCCATATTGAGCAGGGAGATCCCAGGACCGCGGTCAACGACCTGGTTGCTGCGGTTAATTTAGACTTGCTGAATTTCGACTACAGCATAGCTCTGGCAAAAGCGTTGTGGGCAGACGGGAGATTAGATGGGGCGATTCGTCAATATAAAAGTGCTGAGTCAATTGCTGCAAACGCTGCTCAGCTTGCGGTAGTATATTATTATCGCGCCCAAGTATATGAGCTGGCAGAAAATATGACCCAGGCTGGATTGGATTGGGGAAGACTCTTAGCCCTACCAGAAGATCAGGTTCCTGAAGATTGGTGGAATTACGCCCAGGAACGCTGGGCTTTCCACAATCCACCCACTCCAACAGATACTCCTACCAGTACGCGCTTCCCAACTCGTACAGTAACCCCAACTCGGACACCCATACCCACCATAACCTCCACTCCAACCCGAACATTAACGCCAACCATTACCACCACACCCACTTCGACACGCACTCCTCAACCAACCCCCACGAATATTCAGTAATAATCAGGTTATTGGACGAAAGTCACCCGAATGTTAGAGTTATGTTAGAACCCACCCGCATATCTCTTGCCATTGAGACCAGGTCGCGCTATAATCCGGCGAGTAAAATCAGGGTAGTGATTTATAGAGGTATAAATGCCAGTTTACACGTATCGCTGTGAGAATTGTGGCGTTCGATTTGAACGCCTGCAGGGCTTTAATGACCCTGTTCTCACACGCTGTCCTGAATGCAATAAGAAAGCACTCCGTAAAGTATATACGCCTGTGGGGATCGTATTCAAAGGTTCCGGATTTTACTCCACAGATCATCGCTCGTCCTCTGGTTCTTTCAACCGATCTCCAAAATCAACGGACTCAGAAATCTGAAACAGAGAAAAAGGTCGAGCCACCCAAGGCTACCTCAGAAAAAACGTCAGAATCCTGAATCATTTATGGATACTCGAACGGACGCTTTTCAAAGCGTCCGTTTTTATTTCGATCGATGATCGCCAATCACCCCGGATCTTCCAATCGGATCTCGCCCTGAACTCGACGTGTCCCCGTAGGGGAACCTGCCTGGTTGTTTACGGTTGAGCAGTTTTAAGCGAAACACCCCGGTTTTTTAGGGTGCCTATAGCTCCTCAACTTGAGCGATTTTTGCGAAATGCCATGCGCTTTTCATGGTGCAGGACTCGAATACCATCCCCCCTGTGAGGACCAGGAACCTACTCGTTATTAAATTAAAAAGCTCCTCGACTTGAGCGATTTTTGCGAAACACCATGCGTTTTTCATGGTGCAGGACTTGAATACCATCCCCCCTGTGAGGACCAGGAACCTACTCGTTATTAAAGTTAAAAGCTCCTCGACTAGGACTCGAACCTAGAACCTAGCGGTTAACAGCCGCCCGCTCTGCCGAATTGAGCTATCGAGGAATAAAGCGACGTGATTATAAGCTCAAGCCTTTACAGTGTCAAGGAATTGTCTTTTCGCCAATTTACGGTGGCTACCTGAAACTATCTTCCTGCTTTATCTAAGTGAAATTTGACTTTTTCTGCCAATTGATCAGGTCCTATCGGTTTGAGGATATAATCAACCGCCCCGGCGTTGAGGCCAGTTTGCACTTCTGCTTCCTCCCCTCTCACCGATAAGAAAATTACGGGGATTGAAGTCGTAACCTGATCTGCTTTTAACACCCTACAAGCCTCATAGCCATTCATTTTTGGCATGCGTACATCCAATAAAATCAAGTCGGGTGGGCTCAATTTTGCTTGCTGTATAGCTTCTTCACCATTGGTCACCCCCCATACCTCGTGTCCTGCAAATCGTAATGTGAAAATGATCAGCTCTCGAACATCACGGTCATCGTCCGCAACCAGTATCTTGGCCATTCCGATCCTTGTTAATCAGCATGCTCTTCGAGTGTAGATCCAACCTCGCTGGTCTCCATCTCCTCCAGGATGCTATACAATAATTCCAACAAGACTGTCTTTACTTTTTCCTTATCTTTTGCCACACAGGGAAGTAATTTTACCGCTGGGCTTAATCGCAGGGCTATGCGCATATCATCGATATCCCATGCATCTTCATGGTCCTGTTTATTGGCAGCTACCACATAGGGTGTGGGCGCGTACGCGCGAAAAGTCTCCAGGATATTCCGTGCTTCACGAAAAGTCTCCGGGCGCGCACTATCGACCATAACAATGAAACCAAGCATTCCCTCGGATAAAATTTCCCACATAAAATCGAATCGCCGTTGACCTGGAGTGCCAAACAGATATAAAATGAGGTTTTCATCGATGGAGATTCGCCCAAAATCCATGGCTACCGTGGTTTGCTCCTTCACACGCTCAGCATCAGATGTTATTTTTCTTTCGGTAGAAACGACATCTATCTCACTGACAGAGCGGATGAATTCAGTTTTTCCTGCATTGAACGGACCTGTGACGACCATTTTTACTGTTTGCATAATTACATCCCTGGTTTGTAATTGTTGTTATCCATTATAAAGAACGGATCCGGCTGATAATTCGAAAAATTAAAGACTTTTGTTCCGTTTTATTAACCTCAATTGGAATCATCTTGGGCGGTAAGGGTGGTAAAGGCGCTCCTTCAGGTCTTACTAGTTCAACCAGCCCTGCCTGGAGAAAGCTGTAAACAATTCTGCGTATATCAAATTCGTTCTTATTGGATGCTTTGGCGATTTGGTGGATTGTGTTTTTGGGATTAATGAAAGAAATAACTTTCCACTCATCAACACTGAGGTTTAAATTCCGCAGGTTCACCCCGGGTCGTTCGCTGAACTTCAATGCCATTTCAAGGCTGGGAATCTCATCCTGCAGTTGGTCTCGCTCACGCACTTTGCGCGTTCCCTCAATAATAATATTCTCCAGGCTGATGCGAACTGTGATTCTTTCGGTTGGCGGTAATAAGTCATTTTCAAAATGGAACAGACCTTCCCCCCAGGTGAAAAGACGATACAACAAGTCGAGATAATGGGTTTGCAAGCTTGAGAGTATTTCCTGCTGGCTTAGATAATTGGAATTGATCAACAGCAACCCAAGCTCTTTATCGCTCATCTTTCCTGCTCTCTCATTGATTGCCCTTACTTGAGCAGCGTTTAATTTTCTGGCTTTATAAAGTACCATTGTCAGGCCAATTCCATCGTTACCGTCGCGTGCATACGACAATTTACCTTCTCGAAAAGAAATGAAAATCTGATCCGGTTCACGCTCGACGACGAGCGTACCGGTTTTTTGTGCTACATTAACCAAATTGAGCAATTGGGTAATCGAGAAATCGCGTAAATTGCCCTTCAATGCCATTTTCAGGCCTCCAATGTTCCTCTTCACAATGAGGTGGAAAGATTATACATTTAAGCCGATAATGCGTCAAACGAAACTTGGGTTATTTCCATATCGGGCTTGACAGTTTGATAAAGAAGCATATACTGGTTATAGATTTGCAAAATAAACGCACGGGGAGCCTGGTGTTACCAGGCTGAGAGGAGAGCTAATAGGTCTCGACCCGCGAACCTGATCCGGATAATGCCGGCGGAGGAATAGCCAACAGAAAACAACTCCCTCCACCGGTATAAGTGGAAGGAGTTTTTTATGAAGCAAGCTATCATAATCGCCAATGGGAAAATGGAAAGACCAGATGCTCTGTCCTCATATTTAAATTCTTCCACATTGATCATAACCGCAGATGGTGGGATCTACAATTGCATATCCCTTGGACTCCGTCCAAATGTTATCATCGGAGATCTTGATTCGATAAAGGATGAAGAATTAACCATATACACACAAGCAGGGACTGAAATCTTTAAGTATCCAAAGCGTAAGGATGAAACTGACCTAGAATTAGCCCTCCAATATGCATTAAAAATTGGAATTACTGATCTGATCATTATCGGAGGTTTGGGTGCTCGATGGGATATGAGTATTGCGAATATCCTGATCATTGCCCACCCGATGTATGCAGATATCAACATACGTTTACTGGATGGTCATCAAGAAATAAGATTACTAAGAGCTGGTGATAGCACGATTATTCATGGTCATCCTGGAGAAACAATTTCACTGATTCCACTTGCCGGCGATGTACTTGGTATTACCACCAGCGGCTTGGAATATCCATTAAATGATGAAACCCTCCAGTTTGGCACAGCCAGGGGAGTGAGCAATGTTTTTATTCTCGAACAGGTACAAATTAATATTTAATCAAGGTTTGTTGTTATGTATCACAAACCGGGCAAAAAACTAGACAGGATTTTGATAGAAAGAGGATAACCATGAAGAAAGAACTTTTATACATAATATTAATGGTTGCCATTATCATTTCAGCGTGCGGTCAGGCATCTGCTTCACCAACTAACCTCACCCCATCACCCCGAACATTGACTGTGATGACTCATGATTCTTTTTTAGCGTCAGAATCAGTCATATCATCATTTGAAAATGCAAATAATGTAAAACTCCAATTCATCGCTTCTGGAGATGCCGGCACAGCCCTAAATAAAGCCATCCTTTCCAAAGATAATCCTTTCGCAGATGTTTTTTATGGCGTGGACAATACTTTTCTTAGCCGGGCGCTCAATGAAGGTATCTTCGATCCTTACAATGCACCTGCATTGGCAGACATACCAGGTCAATTCAAAATGGATCCACAAAATCGTGCCTTGCCTGTCGATTGGGGGGATGTATGTTTGAATTACGATATCAAGTATTTTTCAGACCGTAATCTTCAACCACCACAAAACCTGGAAGATTTGTTGAAACCAGAATATAAAGACCTATTGGTGGTTGAAAATCCAGCTGCTTCATCACCAGGATTGGCATTCCTCCTGGCCACGATTGGCCATTTTGGTGCGGATAAATACCTTGATTTTTGGCGGGGATTGGTTGCCAATAATGTCCTGGTGGTCAATGATTGGGAAACAGCTTATCGATCCAATTTCACCCGCTGGGGGGGTGATCATCCAATCGTGGTTTCCTATGGATCTAGCCCACCATTTGAGGTTATCGAATCAGATTCACCAGATACCACACCTCAAACATCAGTGATCACCAAGGATGGGTCCTGTTTCAGGCAGGTTGAATTTGCAGGTATTTTAAAGGGATCAAAAAACCGTGACCTGGCAGAAAAATGGATCGATTTCATGTTATCCACGACCTTCCAGGAAGATATGCCACTGCAGATGTACGTTTTCCCGGTGAATCCCAATGCGAAATTGGATGAAACCTTCCAAAAATATCTCACTGTCCCGGAAAATCCTGCCTATGTCAGCCCGGATGATATTGCGACCCACCGGGAAACATGGATCAATGCCTGGACGGAGACTGTATTACGATGATTTTAAAGCGCCATAAGTGGGTCACCTACGCTTTACTGTGGCTTCTTCCATTGATTTTTTTACTGCTATTCTATTTCTACCCAATGAGTAGCATATTAAAAATTAGCCTGGAAAGGTCTCAGCGTGGTTGGTTAAATGCATTTGCTGAAGCTATCCTATCTCCCACCACATGGCGGGTGTTGACTTTTACCTTCTGGCAGGCGATTCTTTCAACAATACTCACTCTCCTGATCGGTCTTCCAGGGGCATATCTTTTTGCACATTATGATTTTCGAGGAAAATCGCTTCTTCAAGCCTTATTGAGCATTCCATTCTTAATGCCTACATTGGTGGTTGCAGCCGCATTTAATTCGTTGGTTGGACCGAGTGGGTGGTTGAATATCGTCATTAAACAAGTATTTCACCTTAATAGTTCTCCCCTCCAATTTAATAATACACTGCTAGCAATTCTTATAGCTCATGTTTTCTACAACACAGCCATCGTACTGCGTATGGTCGGGGATTATTGGTCCCATCTCGATCCTCACCTCGGCCAGGCTGCTCAGATGCTGGGTGCAAATCGTTGGCAAGCAATAAGGCGTATAATTTTGCCATTACTCTCTCCAGCTATTGCAGCCGCAGCATTGCTGGTTTTTATTTTCGATTTCACTTCTTTTGGCGTGATTCTAATCCTGGGTGGACCTCGCTTCGCCACTTTGGAGGTGGAAATCTATTACCAGACCGTCAGTTTATTTAATTTACCCATGGCTGCAGTTTTATGTCTTATTCAATTAGGCTGCACACTTGGATTGACGCTGATCTACAGCCGGCTGACGAAACGTTTGAGCATTCCTCTGGCGCTAAAATCCCACCGGATTACACAGCATCGATTAACTACCATCCGAAGCAAAATAATGGCTGGATCGCTGATCGCCATTCTGTTAACCTTATTAATTCTTCCGCTTGCCGCTCTCGCCATCCGTTCTGTGACCCGGCTTGTACCTGACCGTGGGCAGATGAATACCACACCCTCGGGATTCACCTTAGATTATTATCGGCAGCTTGGTACAAGTCACCGAGAATCAATCTTCTATAGTCCAACCACTACTGCGATTGGTATTTCTTTAGGGTATGCATTTGCTACCACAGTTCTTGCCTTAGCCCTAGGTTTTCCAGCTGCGCTCGCACTATCTCGTCAGACCGATTCCCCCATCAACCAGGGCATGGATGCACTATTAATGCTGCCTTTGGGGACGAGCGCTGTTACCCTCGGGTTGGGATTTATTGTTGCTTTAGATAAACCTCCACTGAATTTACGTGCTTCGTGGTTATTAATTCCACTGGCCCACACATTGGTTGCATTTCCATTTGTGGTTCGTAATCTATCCCCAGCGCTACGCTCCATCCAACCCCGGATTCGGCATGCAGCAGCTGTGTTAGGTGCCTCACCTGTATCTGTTATCCGTTATATGGATCTTCCTCTGGTTGGACGCGCTGCTTTAATTGCTGGTGCCTTTGCATTTACCATCTCGATGGGAGAGTTTGGAGCAACAGTTCTCATCGCAAGGCCTGAATATCCCACCATCCCTGTTGCGATTTATCGGCTCTTATCCCGCCCTGGTGAGCTTAACTATGGTCAGGCTTTAGCGCTAAGCACCATCCTGATGCTGGTTTCTTGTATTGCCATGCTTTTGGTGGATAAATTTCGTGTGGGGGGAATTGGTGAATTTTAATCTGATTTTTCCCTAGGATTTTTTATGTCAATCTTATCGATCAAGGATCTTCATAAATCATTTGGAAAAACTGTGGCATTGGATGGAATCTCATTTGACGTGGACGAAGGAGAAATTGTTGCCCTCCTTGGTCCCAGCGGATGTGGAAAATCAACCTTACTTTCGATCATTGCCGGCTTGATACTTCCAGACCAAGGGGATGTTCTTTGGAATGGCAAATCGTTGAAAGATATTCCACCCCATAAGCGTGAGTTTGGACTGATGTTTCAAGACTATGCACTGTTTCCACATATGAACGTCTATGCGAATGTTGCGTTCGGTTTAAAAATGGCCAACATGGTTTCCGATAATATTTCCAGGCAGGTTCATGAAATGCTCACCATAGTCGGACTCCCCAATTTTTCGAAGCGCGATGTTAACACTCTTTCCGGCGGTGAGCAACAGAGGATCGCCCTGGCTCGCGCTTTAGCTCCCCAACCCCGTTTGCTGATGTTGGATGAGCCCCTTGGATCATTGGACCGCAATATGCGTGAGAAACTGGTGATCGATCTCCATAATATCCTTCGCCAATTACACCAAACCGCAATCTATGTGACCCATGATCAGGAGGAAGCATTTTCCATCGCTGACCGTATCATTGTGATCAATGCTGGGCATATCGAACAGGTTGGCTCACCGAAGGAGATTTATTCTGACCCGGCTTCCATTTTCGTAGCACGTTTTCTTGAGATGACAAATATCATTCCAGGTGTGATTCAAAGCCGGGATGGAGTTTGCCAGGCTATCACACCCATCGGGAATTTTCCGATACAGACAGATTTCGATGGAGATGTCAAACTCCTGATCCGCCCTGACATGGCTCGTTTAGATGATCTCAGCCCGATTATCCTACGCGGTATATTCAAGGAAGTATCTTTTCGAGGCAGCAGTCAGAGAATTTCCCTTATCGTTAACCATATTCCCCTGGTCTTTGAATTCAATTCCCAGGTGGCTCTTCCAAAATTGGGGACTGAGATTAGCCTGAGCCTGGATCCGCTATTGGCAATTAAAGTTTTTCCCATCCAATAATGATAGTTCTACCCGCATGACCAGAGGACGGACCGATAAGTCTATAGGAACATGTCACCTATTCACTGCGTCTAAAGGGTAATCATTTAATGGTGATGGAGAATAACATGTTAAAAAAAGGATGGATCCCGTCCATAATATTTCTCATTGGAATGAGCGCCTGTACCCAAGGAATTCAGGCTATTTCTACACCAACAGGTTTAAGCGGTATTGAAGGACATGTGACCCAAGGTCCAACCTGCCCTGGACCGGTAAAAATCGGAGCCACTGAGTGTCAAGATCAACCCTATCAGGCGAATATATCTATCTTGAATGAAAACAATGACGAAATCACCCACTTCCAAACCGATAGTACGGGTTTTTTTAAGATTCCCTTGAATCCCGGCACATATATTCTCCACCCAGAATCTGGTAAACCCCTGCCGAGCGCTATAGATCAAACAGTGATTGTATTAGAAGGGCAATTCACCCAGGTGACGGTAGTGTATGATACCGGTATGAGATAAAGTTTAATTTACTAATTTACTTACGCAATCCGTAGAATATATTTTCCCTGGTTTTTATGCTCTGGCACGCTCGCGATTGATCCTTCTCCATATCCACCATACAACCAGCGCACCACTAATGACCATCATAACTCCGATTAATACTGGTATGACTGCCGCAATGATGGACAACATCGTAGAAACAATATCCTCAGCGATGCTGACCGGCACATTACCCGCACCGCCTGTAGTGGCGGTAACGGCTGGTCGAATTGCCAGTGATTTGACGGTATGGACTGTTCCAGCGACCAACAGACCCATGACCATTGCCAGCACTGGATGGACATCCGTAATGATTTTTGCAGAAGCCGCAAATAGAAAAGCTCCCGCCACGGGTCTGATGACAGTTTGAACCATATCGTTAGCATGGTTGACTGCTGGGAACTTATCAGCAAAAAATTCCACTCCTGAAAGTACGACTAACAAACCAATCACCCACCAGCTTTCCAATGTATCCCATGGTGCGCTCAAGTTAATCAAATTAGTAAATTTACTTAACAACGCTACCACTAGAAGAGGAATGTATGCGTTGAGCCCTGCACTCGCCGATAAGCCAAAGGCAGTGAATATATCCATCAATAAATCTCCTTATAATCATATACGAAAAACACAATGAATAGTCTCATTAATTAAAAAATATTCCATTCCAACTTCCTGTGATTATAAAACGAATCAGATCAAACAGCGCAATTTGGATCATGGCTATCATAAAACCTGCTACTAAATACCGTGTTGTTTGGGATATATTTGTAAATTGATTTTCTTTATGGAATATCCGAATCCACAGGAGTGTGTAAACTAAAGTAAGCAAAAGCACCACTCCACCTGCACTGACTAAAGCTGCCGGTAATAAAACATATTTGGATCCCGTCAGGATTAGCAGATCAACCAAAAAACCGATACCCAGTAGAACGAAAAATGCCTTTAAATCATTGATTGCAGGTTTTGGATTTGGTTCGACATGAATAGATCCCAAGAAAGCAGGATACAATATCATTCCGATCACTAATCCCACCCCAGTTCCACTGAACAACCGTAATGTATTTGATGGCTCATAAAGATGTGGCATATTGGGAAACATTTTCAAAAATGGCGGCAGGTAGAAGTATGAATTTACTCCATCAATTGCATAGAAAATAAATAAAATAATCATTCCCCCAATCACTCGTTTGGGAGGTGTCCCTGTTCTATCCCTGCCAACGATCCATAAGAAAATCAATCCTATGACTGCACCGAGATATTGCCCAGTACAGCGGGCGCATAAAGGGATTTGTCTTACCCCGATATGGAATGATCTTGTATCAATCCGGTGGCAGACCGCATATCCAATCGTGTCAGCTTTACCAAAAATACCCATCGGTGTGGTTAGTAGCCAGAGGATACATATCAGCCCCCCTATAAAATATATCGATGGTAGATAGTTTATCCTTAATAATCTTTGGATAATTTTAGGTTGCGTCATTATGCCTGATTATAGAAGACAAAAGGTAAAATGCAAAGAATGGTCAAATGTGTATGTTTGCGGTATGATTGCCGATTGATTTACTATATGGAGGGCAGTATGATGAAATATTTATTATCAGGATTGATACTTATACTCTTATTAGCGGGATGCAGTCAGAATACTCCCCCCGCGACGAACACTCCAACGATCCAGCTCGTTGAAGATACCGTCACTCCCCGTCCGACCTCGACAGATACCACCACACCTACCTTCACTCCAACCGTCACTGAAACACCCACTCCAACTCAAACACCCACTCCTGTCGTCTATGGGCCTTCTAATTTCCCTGAGAACGTCGATCCTTTGACTGGCATTGAAGTTTCTGACCCCACTTTGCTTGATCGTCGTCCTGTGGCTGTAAAAATCAATATTGTTCCTCGCTCCTCCAATCGGCCACCCTGGGGGCTTTCGCTTGCAGACATCGTTTACGATTACTACCACAATGATGGATATTCCCGTTTCCATGCCATTTTTTACGGAAATGATGCCAAGCTTGTGGGGCCTATTCGCTCCGGACGTCTCTTGGATTATGAGCTTGTACATATGTATCAGAGTATTTTTGCCTATGGCAGCGCAGATATATTGATCAACCAGCGTTTATTAAACTCAGACTTTGCAAATCGAATTGTGCTCGAAGGGAAGGCCTCTAATTGCCCTCCAACAGTCACTGCACCCTTGTGCAGGTATGAACCTTCAACTAATTATTTCCTTTTGGGTGATACTGCAGCGCTTAGTGCCTATGTAACTTCACGCGGAGTTGAAAATGGTCGCCAGAATCTCGATGGGATGACCTTTAATCCAGAAATACCCACCGGTGGCGTAACCGGTGATAAGCTATATGTTCGCTATTCAGGTGATAATTACACCCGCTGGGATTATGACCCCTCTTCAGGGAAATACCTCCACTTCCAGGATAATGTTTATGATACGGGCCAGGGTGAAGCCTATGCTCCGCTCACAGATCGATTGAATGAACAGCAGATCACTGCTGATAATGTGGTCGTCGTCCTGGCACGCCATGAGTATTATCAACAACCGCCCAATGAGATTATCGAGATCTTGCTAAGTGGAAGTGGACCAGCCTATGCATTCCGCGATGGACAGATGTATGAAGTGCAATGGAACCGTCCATCCACCAATTCAGTATTGACTTTAACCTATCCTGATGGGTCTGTATTCCCGTTCAAGCCTGGTAATACATGGTTTCAGGTTGTTGGAACATCCACTCAAGCAACCCAGCAAAATGATAACTCCTGGCGTTTCAACTTTAAATTCCCCTGATCCAGATATTTCAAAATGTATTCTTAAGCCGTGTGGAAAAAATGTTATCGCCTAAGTTCTTTCAAGATACGCTTTACTAAACCCGGTCCTTCATAGACCAATCCTGTATATAACTGCACAAGCGAAGCACCGGCGTCAAGCATTTTTTGGACGCCGGTTGCGTTATATATCCCACCTACCCCGACTATGGGTAATTTTCCACCAGTACGTTGAAAAATCTTACCCACTACCTCCAGGCTTTTTGAATATAATGGTTGACCACTCAATCCCCCACTTTCTGACGCCAAATGAGATTTTAACCTATCCCGTGATATTGTCGTGTTGGTGGCAATTACCCCGTCCATATTGTTTGCTAAAATTACATCCAGGGCTTCATCGAGTTCTGTGTCGGATAAATCAGGTGCGAGTTTGACCAAAATTGGCAACCTGGTCGGGATTACGGCTGTCAATTGCTCTCGTTCTGAATTTATTTGTTTTAATAAGTTATCTAACGACTGCCTCTCTTGCAGCCGTCTTAACCCAACTGTATTGGGTGAGCTGATATTGATCGTCAGGTAGTCCACATGAGCTGCAAAGGATCGTAGTAATATTAGGTAATCCTGTTCGGCAGATTCAAGTGGGGTATCTTTGTTTTTGCCAATATTCACACCCAGAATTAGATGATTGGGGCTTTTCCGGACGATCTCTTTTTTAACAAATTCTCCTCCCGAACCAGGAAACCCCATCCGATTGATCAATGCCTTGTCTTGCACCAGCCGGAATACTCTCGGTTTGGGATTACCATATTGTGGTTTGGGTGTGACTGTCCCAACTTCGATATGTCCAAAACCAAGGCAGGCTAATCCACGCCATCCTGTGCCATCTTTATCATATCCGGCTGCCAAACCAATCGGATTGGAGAAATTCAATCCAAAAACCTGGACCGGCTGTACCGGAGCAAAAAAAGTACGCCGCAATATCCAATTCACTGGCCTGATACCTCCTGCCAGTCGAATTAGATTTAAAGTTAAATGGTGGGCTTGCTCAGGGTCTAGTTTAAAAAGTAACGTCCGAAATACTGGGAATATTGTCACTTGTTTTTTGTAATAAATTTTCTAGCTTCTTCAATATGATGAGATGGTACTTTGCCACACATTTCATAATAATCCAACAGCTCTGTTAGCGTTGTTACGGAATGAAGCTTGTACCCCGCATCGGCGAGAGATTTATCAGCTCCAGATTGACGGTCGATCAAGACTACCACATCTTCCACCATCAATCCTTCGCTGGTAAGTCTTTCGATCGCCTCAAATTTGCTGCCCCCGGTCGTAGCCAGATCGTCGATGATGGCGATTCGCTCACCTTTGTGATAGTTACCTTCAATCTCAGCTTTGGTGCCATAGGTTTTTACATCTTTACGGGGGTAGATCAATGGCCAATTACAATTAAGAGAGATAGCGGTTGCAATTGGAAGCGCAGCATACGGCAACGCTGCTAACCTGTCGAAGGATAATCGAGCTAATATAGGTAAATAAGCTTGCGCAACCTGGTCAAGTAATTTCGGGAACGAAACAAGCTGCCTCAGATCAATATAGATCGGTGAAACTAATCCCGATTTCAGGGTGAATTGACCAAATTTCACACACCCAGCCTCAAGAAGCCCATCCGCAAGCTGAACGAACGAGGTCGAGAATTGATGCTTTTCTATTTTTTGATTATTTTCTCCATTTTTTCGAACGATCCTTTTTCTTTCTTCATTAATTCTCTGACATATATCTTCAGCTGCTTGCCCCTCATCAGTAGCACGCGAGATGCCTCGTGATACTGGAATGAGTAAACCCATTCCGTCGGCTCTCAAACCAGCTTGAAGCGCTGCATGTAGGTCACCACCCTGCACTCCAACACCTGGCACAAGTATCCAGATGTCAGGTGCGATCTGCCGTACTCGCTGCAACGCTTCTGGGTGCGTGGCTCCCACTACCAATCCCAGGTTATCGCGTGTGTTCCACTCCTGAGCCAGTCTGGCTACTTTCTCATATAAATAATACTCACCTTTGCCCCCCGAATTGGGGTGAGGTTCATCCAACAACAAATCCTGTACATCAACAGCTCCCGGGTTTGATGTTTTACACAATAAAAATACTCCACGCTCAGGGTCAGCTAAGAAAGGCTCGATGGAATCACGACCCAGATATGGATTGATGGTTATAGCGTGAGCTCCCAATGTTTCAAACGCCGCTCTTGCATATGCTTCCGAAGATGAAGCAATGTCACCCCGTTTCGCATCCAGAATGACTGGGATTCCCTTAGGTATATAGGCAATGATTTGTTGGAGCACATCTATACCTGCTGCTCCAAATGCTTCGAAAAAAGCAATATTGGGTTTATAGGCAGCTGCCACATGGGAAGTTTCTTCAATCAGATGGAAGCAAAATTCTTTTGCTGCTTTTGCGGTTGCGATAGGTAAATCATCCGGATGGGGATCCAGACCCACACACAATATAGAATTTACCTGGTTTATTCTTTGGTATAACCTTTCAAAAAATGTCATCCTAAGCCTTTCCTAATACCATTGCGAGCAATGCCATTCTGACATACAACCCATACTCCATTTGCCTGAAATAAGCAGCCCTGGGGTCACTATCAAAATCCATGGATATTTCTCCCACACGTGGCAACGGGTGCATGACGATCATATTTTGTTTTGCGATCTTCATCATATCAGGTGAAATCACGTACGAACCTTTTACGCTTTCATATTCTTCTTCATTGGCAAATCGTTCTTTCTGTACCCGTGTAACATATAATACATCCGTATCAGGTAAGGCTTCCTCCAGGTTGGTATACTCTTTTTGAGCCATGGTCCTGGGTAACTCATCGATGATTTCAGCAGGCATTTTTAAGATCTCAGGAGATATATAATTTAGGCGAACATTATAGAGGGAAAGTAGGCGTGCCAGCGAATGAACAGTACGGCCATATTTTAAATCCCCCAGCATGGTTACAGTCAATCCATCAATTAATCCCATTTCCTCTTGGATGGTGAATGTGTCTAATAACGCTTGCGTTGGATGCTCACCAATCCCATCACCTGCATTGATGATTGGTTTCTTCGCATATTGGGCGGCTAATGCTGCAGACCCGGTTTCAGGATGGCGTAGGACGATCACATCCGCATAACACTCCAGCGTCCGTACTGTATCTGGTAGCGATTCGCCCTTCGCCACTGAGGAATATCGCACCTCATTAATAGGGATCACACTACCACCAAGTCGCTCCATGGCTGATGTAAATGAAGAGGATGTGCGTGTAGATGGCTCATAAAACAAGTTGGCCAGGATCTTTCCTTTTAAAAGATCAAATGTACCGACATGATCTACCATCATGTGCATTTCGTGGGCAACACCAAAGATATATTCCAGGTCGGATCGTGAAAATTGTTTTACAGATAGAATGTCCTTCCCGTACCACGGTGCAGTGCGTTGGTCTCCAAAAGGCAGGTGAGGGTTTTGATGCCGTGCTTGATTTGAACTGATTGTCATTTTATTCACTCCTTTTTCAGCAATGTTTAGTTAGCACTCGATTATCTGATATTTTTTCCATACCCGGGTTCCGCCAATATTTGTCGATTAAAAAATACTTCTCTACCCCGTAATACCACTCTGCAAACCCGACCCTTAACTTTCCTTCCCTCAAACGGGGTCCAACCACAGCGTGAAAACTGATCAGCTGCTTTGATTTCCCATTCCTCATCAATATTGACCTCGACCCATGTTTCTGGTTGCTCAGGAATTCTGAATATTTGTTTTGGTTTTATAAACATTTTTTTTATAAGATCGTCCATGGTTATTCTGTCTTCGGAAACAGCAGTTAGAAGGAGCGGTAATGCAGTTTCCAATCCAGGAAAACCTGGTGGAGGATTTTCTCCATCCTTTTCATCCGGTGTATGAGGTGCGTGGTCTGTAGCGAATACATCGATCACATCAAGATTTGCCCAAAGTGCTTCCTGGTCAGCTACCGAGGCGAGGCGAGGCCTAACTTCACTCCGGCCAGTACCAATATTGGGAATATCCGCACTGGTTAGGAATAGATGATGAGGGGTTACTTCACAGGTGATTTTTATTCCTTTTTCTTTAGCAGCTCGGATTAGCATGATCTCCTCCCGTAAGGAAACATGCGCCAAATGCACTGGCTGATCATATATCGCTGCCATGAGGATCACGGCAGCCATCGTCCGGCTTTCCGCATGCGCAACGATAGGCTGGTTCTTTGGCCAGCGCTTGAAGTGCTCCATCCACAGTGCCATATCGTCCAAACGCAGTGCCCCATAGGTTTGGTCCAGATACATTTTTAATCCCGCAGTGCGTGGTTCTAATAGCTGGAGCATTTCTAAATTATCCGGTCCAGCTCCCAGGAATTGGGCAAAATCACAGCGAGCTTTTGATTTGGCTGCGGTTAATGATATTTGTAACGTTTCTTCATCCGTCACCGGTGGACGTGTGTTTGGCATCGCCAGGATGGTCGTGAACCCTCCTGCAAGCGCTGCTGACGTGCCAGTAGACCAATCTTCCTTATGAGTTCCACCCGGTTCACGCACGTGTACATGTGGATCGATTAATCCAGGGATTCTAATGACCATAAATCACCCATATACAAAAAAATAGAGCCACTAGGGCTCCTTATCTTGATAAAAAAAATCGCCCACAGGGGCAAATGCACCGGGGCGATATTTATCACAAAAATTGCGAAATTTATGATGTTCCATTCCGCCCGATTTTACAGCGAATCGTAGATATGTCAAGGGCAGAAGACCTTGAATTTACTGTGTCACCACTGAATTTCCCGGATGGAATCAATCGCCAGAAAATCAGTCAAATCTAAATGCAAGGGAGTGACCGAAACATAACCCTGTTCTAAGGCTCCAAAGTCAGTGCCTTCATCAGGTATAGCTGTTGGAGCATCTCCTCCGATCCAATAATATGGCCGCCCGCGTGGGTCCAAACGACGATCCAGGCGATCTCGATATACCCTTAATCCCTGCCTGACTACCAGGATACCCTTGATCTCCTCGTCAGGGAGATAAGGAATATTCACATTTAGCAATAGGTTTGATAATTTGTTATTTCCGACAATCGCAGACACGATCCTGTAGGCAACTCGTGCAGCTGGCGAAAAATCGAATTCTCCTTGAAATTCCTCCGGGGTGTGCAATGAAAAAGCGATCCCAGGCACTCCACCGATGGCTGCTTCCATAGCAGCGGTCACAGTACCAGAATAGGTTACATCATGGCCGATATTTGCATTTGGATTGATCCCAGAAACCACTAAATCGATTTTATTGGGAATAAAACCCAGTAAACCCAAGGCAACACAATCAGAGGGTGCCCCATCTGATGTCCACGCTGGAGAACCATCTGCTAATTTTGCTTCTTTAACCCGCAAAGGACGGTGCATTGTTTTTACATGCCCTGAAGCGGACCAATTGTGATCTGGGGCGAGAACGCTCACTTCTCCGATCCGCTTCATTTCCTTCGTAAGGGCTAGTAAACCTGGGGCGTTGATGCCATCATCATTGGTTACCAAAATGTGCATCTTGGAATTATAACAAAAAGGCGGACTTGTTTTTAACCATCCAGTGACTAAGTGTAACCCTCGAGGTACGAATCATCCTTAATGGTAAAATGAGTTAAACCCAACATTCATCACTACTCGATTGATCAGGAGGATACATTATGAGCCCTACCCTTAAAAAAATTATTGCTATCTTGATGATCGGAATAACTTCCTTCGGTATGCTCCTTAGCCTCTTCGTTCTCGTTCAAACCTGGCGCATTCGCCAACCTGTTACTGTGAAACTCCAAACTGCTTTCAAAACGACTTCATCATTACTCCAAACCACCATTGTCGGATTGGATGCGGTTGACCAGATAGTTACAAATGTTTATTCAAGCACCCTTTACCTCGGCGATGCAACCAATGCATTAGCTCAAACCATTGATAATACAGATCAATTCATGGATTCAGCGGGTTCCTTTATTGGAGAAAGCTTAAACAATACGATTACGAATACCCAGACGACCCTTGAATCAGCTCAATCAAGCGCTCTCGTAGTTGATAATATCCTGACTGCCTTATCAAATATACCCCTGCTTGGCCTCGATTATAACCCTGAAACACCGTTAAGTTCTGCACTAGGTGATGTATCTGCCAGCCTGGATCCACTGCAAGAGTCATTACTAGGTTTCCAGGATAGTTTATCCTCAACTCAATCGAACCTACAGTTGTTTGTGGTCCAATTAAAATTATTAGACCAAAGTATTACTGAAATTAACCAAAACCTGGCAGCCTCTCAAGTAGTAATTGAAAAGTATCAGGATCAAGCATTATCTATAAAAGCCTGGGTCGATAAGGCGATCATCTCAATGCCCGTGTGGGTTACTTCCATGTGGGTAATGATTACCGTCTTTATTATTTTATTGATTTTGGTCCAGGGGGCGATCTTGTTACAAGGGATCTACATGGTTTCCGGTTCAGATTCGACATCAAGAAGTATGCAGGTGAAAGAGACCAATGTGATCGTATCAAGGATGGAAGTCCCTCATCAAAACGAACCAAATATTAATGATTCTTCTGAGAAAAAGACAAATGTGACTGATCCAGCTGAAATTGAGACAAGTAATAACGATAACTCGGTAATTGAGCCTCACACGAATGGCGGGTGATAATCATCCAGTTAATTATTCACCAAATAATACAGATTCAGAATAAACAGATAGGTTCATATGATTGAAGTCGCAATCATGATCGAGGGACAGAATGGTTTGAGCTGGAAGCGCTGGCAACGTATTGCGAGTGCAGTTGAGGCATGTGGCTATGTCGGCTTATATCGCTCAGATCATTACACCAATGCCAATCCACCTGACCTCGATTCACTCGAATGCTGGGTATCTCTCACCTGGCTTGCCACGAATACCCATCGTATCGAGTTCGGTCCATTGGTGACTCCCATTTCATTCCGCCATCCAACCCACACAGCTCGGATGGCTGCAGCCGTTGATGACCTTTCCGGTGGTCGATTGACTTTAGGAATTGGAGCAGGTTGGCAGGAACGCGAGCATAATAATTACGGTTGGGATTTACTTCCGCTAGAAGATCGCTTTGTCCGACTCGAAGAGGGATTGGAAGTGATCAGTCGTTTGCTGAATAGCAATCAGCCTGTGGATTTCAAGGGAGAATATTTCAACTTAAACGAAGGTATTCTCTTGCCGCGCCCATCACGCCCGGGTGGACCACCGATATTGATTGGTGGTAACGGACGCAATCGTACCTTACCTCTGGTTGCCCGGTTTGCCCGTGAATGGAACGCACTGCTCCTCCCCCTCGCTGATGTTGCCGATTTGAACAAGAAGTTGGATGAATATTTATTAATTCAAGGCAGGCATCCGCGGGATGTTCGCCGGTCTTTTATGACAGGCTGTGTATTTAGTAAAGATCCTGATAAGGTTGAAAAGAAAATTAATCATCGTTGGCATGGACCACGAACCGCTGCTGAACTTCGTCAGCGTGGGTTGATTATTGGCACCGCAGATGATATTGTGGCACAGTGCCAGCAGCTTGCCAATGTTGGAATTCAACGTGTGATGCTCCAATGGTTAGATTTGGATGACATTTCTGGTTTGGAAGCCATGGCAGACGGTATTCTAGACAGGCTTTCTCACTAATCGATTACCTGCGAACCGGTAATACGGTAGACCAGGAGGTAAAAATGAAACTCGGCAAACATTTTATCATCATATTTTTGTTACTAATGGCTACATCATTAGCTTGTTCAATATTTGGGGTCAACATACAAGCTCAATCCGTTGAGAACACTGCGCAAGCGATTAGAACCGACGTTGGAGACATTATTTCTGCGGGTGGCTCTTTGATTAACACTGCGCAAGCGCTAGAAACTCAACACCCCGGCGTCCTTGAAACAGCCAAAGCAATTCCCACCCAGGTTGCCCCGGTGGTGAGCACAATCCAGGCAGTTGCTACGAGTAATCCTGGTTTGGTACAAACTGCTCAAACATTCGTCGAGCAAGGTATCCCTACTGGAGAGCCACCGATTGATATACCTATCTACAATCGCGATCAGGCACAGAATTATTTTGGTTCAAGCCAGTATATTTTCTATGTTACGCCCACTGAATATGCTCAAATACTCGACTTCTACAAGACTCAGATGCCGCTCAATGATTGGCAGTATGTAGAGGCTGATTCCCACGAATTTGCCAATGCTGCTCAGTTGAACTACGCTAAAGACAATCGAACAGCCACGATTAATTTATCGGTAAACCCACTTAACAATACCACGGTGGTTGTTATAAGCACTAGTAACTAATAATTTATGACAAAGCTCGACACTTTCTTCAACCCTGAATCTGTGGCTGTCATTGGTGCCTCCGTTAACCCCGATAAATTGGGTTATGCGGTAGTGAAGAATTTAGTGGATGGTGGTTATTCAAAAAAAGGTAAAGTCTTTCCAATCAACCCCGCTGCTTCCGAAATACTTGGTCTTCAGGCATATCCTTCCGTTTTGGATGTATCAAGCAAAATTGATCTGGCAGTAATTGTCATTCCATACCCACATGTGCCGGATGCACTACGTATTTGTGGTCAAAAAGGCATACCATCAGTTATTGTGATCAGTGCTGGATTCCGCGAAGCTGGCCAGGAAGGGTTGGAGCGGGAGTTGGAACTAATCCAGATATGCCGAGAATATAACCTTCGCCTGATTGGTCCAAATTGCCTGGGTGTGATTGACTCTTTTACGCCTCTGAACGCTTCCTTTGCTGCTGGAACACCTCCATCCGGACCAATGGCATTCATGTCACAATCTGGAGCATTGGGGACAGCGGTGTTGGATATCGCTTTGGCAGGCCGTCTGGGTCTATCGAAGTTTGTCAGTTTAGGAAACAAAGCAGATGTCTCTGAGATTGACTTGCTACAGGCTTGGGTAAAGGACGATCACAGCAAGGTGATCCTGATCTACAGTGAAGGTATGCCTAGTGGGCAGGAATTTATCCAGGTTGCACGTAAAGTTACCCAGGAGAAACCGGTTGTGGCAATCAAATCCGGCGTGACACAATCTGGCTCACGCGCAGTCTCTTCACATACAGGCTCACTGGCAGGATCTGAGCAAGCCTACCAGGCTGCCTTTCATCAAGCTGGAATCATACGTGCGGAATCGATGGAATCATTATTTGATATGTCACTCGCCTTAGGTTACCAGCCTGCATTAAAAGGTGACAGGATCGCTATCATCACCAATGCTGGTGGACCTGGCATCCTGGCGACAGATGCTCTGGAGCGAAGCGGTCTTTCCCTGGCACGCTTTGAGCTAGATACCATTCATGAGCTGGAGCAATATCTCCCGGATGCTGCCAGTGCTGCCAATCCTGTGGATGTTTTAGGCGATGCCCGTGCAGACCGGTACCAGTTCGCGCTTGAACGTGTGGCAAAAGATCCAAACGTGGATGGGATCATGGTGTTACTCACTCCCCAGGCCATGACTGAGATCGATGAAACCGCTCGGAACATCGGTACAATGGCACGCAATTTCACTGTACCAATCCTGGGTTGCTTTATGGGTGAATCAAGAATCAAAAGTGGCATAGATATCCTGACAGCTCATGGTATCCCAAACTACCCCTTCCCAGAAAGAGCTGCAAATGCTTTTCACGCCATGTCTCAGTACCGGATGATAAAAACACGCCCAATACCTGAGTACAAACATTTCGATGTGGATATTTCTGCAGTCAAAAATGTCTTCGAAAAAGCTCGCTCGGAGAACCGTTTGACAATCGGAGATGCAGAATCGCGAACAATATTAAAGGCATATGGATTGCGAATACCCCAGTCAGAACTCGCCGAAACCCCTCAACAGGCGTCCTTGCTGGCAGGGAAAATAGGCTATCCAGTAGTCTTGAAAATCGCCTCTCCTGATATCCTCCACAAGACAGATATCGGTGGGGTTAAAGTAGGTCTGCAAAATTCACAGGAAGTTCGTGATGCTTTCGAGTTAATGGTCTATCGTGCCCAAAGATATATCCCTGAAGCCCGTATCTGGGGATGCCTGGTGCAGGAGATGGCTCCTACAGGTGGTCTGGAGGTGCTGGTGGGGATGAATCGGGATCCTCAGTTTGGTCCATTGGTTACTTTTGGCTTGGGTGGTATTTATGTGGAGATTTTACAAGATGTTACCTTCCAGGTGGCACCATTTTCTCAATATGAAGCTGAAGAAATGCTGACTCACATCCGTGCACATGCCCTTTTAGACGGGGTTCGTGGTCAGCCACCAGTTGATAAATCAGCGATTGTAGATACCCTTTTACGCATCTCGCAGCTGGTCCAGGAATTCCCTGAAATCATCGAGTTGGATATTAATCCACTGATGGTTTATCACCAGGGTGAAGGAGCTCTGGCTTTGGATATGCGTTTGGTCTTAAAATGATCCTGGATCAGCGACAAGGATATTGGCACATTAATAATCCAGGGATCACTGCAAATCTTCTAGAAAGGGAAAAACCATGAAATCACTTTATATAACAGGTGCTGAGAGATATTCCGGAAAGACAGCTACCTGCCTGGCATTGGGAGTTCGTTTACAACTGGACGGCTTTCGTATTGGTTATCTAAAACCTCTAAGCTTACAGCCATGGCGAATTGGCAACCGAATCGCAGACGAAGATGCTGCCTTTGTGATACAGATCTTGAACCTGCCATCTGATCCTTGGGAGCTTTCTCCCGTTGTCATTACCCCAGAGTTCTTACGTCTCCGCTTGACTGATCCCAATCCTGAAGATTTAATGATAAAAGTATTGGATGCATTTAGCGCTGCTAGTCGGGATAAGGATATGCTAATTCTTGAGGGTGGTGGCAGCCTGCGGGAAGGATATGTCGTCGGTCTCCCGACCGTTGGAGTGGTGAACAAGCTGGGTAGCCAGGCTCTTGTGATAGCCAAGTATCGCGAAGAGGTCCGTATGCTGGATGACGTCTTGTCCACCCAGGCTCGTTTAGGTGAATCCTTTTGTGGGATCCTAATTAATCGGGTCCCAGAGGATGCACAAGATTTCGTTTTGAGAATTGCGGTACCTTTCCTGGAAAAAAAGAACGTCAAGGTATTTGGTGTTTTGCCTGAAGTACGCGGATTATCAGCTCTCACCGTTGGTGAGTTGATCACGCTCCTGGAGGCAGAAGTCCTTACCAAATATCAGCGCTCAGAAGCACTGGTCGAGAACCTGACGGTGGGAGCCATGACAGCTGAAGCTGCCCTCAGTCGCTTTCGAAGATCCTCCAACAAAGCGGTGATCACAGGTGGCGACCGAACAGATATCCAATTAGCAGCCTTAGAGACCTCTACTACCTGTCTTATCCTGACCGGGAACTTGCGCCCAAGCCCATTGGTGATCAAGCAAGCGGAGGAATTTGGTATCGCGGTATTGTTGGTGAGGACGAACACGATGGAAACCATCGAGCAAATCGAGAAGTTCTTTGGTAAAACCCGCCTCGCTCAAACTGCCAAACTTAAACAATTCCAAACCCTCCTGGATGCCCATTTGGATAAAGACAGACTATATCAATCCATCGGCCTAAAAGCATAACATCCTTCTGTCCTAAATTTAAAACCAAAGTGACCAGGTACTTTCTTACCTGATCACTTTTTTGCATTTAATTTACCTATTTCTTTGTCCGCTTCACTCTTTATATCCTCAGCATATGAAACTAATTAATAATAACTAATAATTAATCACAGCACTATCCCATCGGCTGCTGTTGGGTGATGCAGTGGATATTACCCCCTCCCAGTAAAACTTCCCGTGCTGGAATTCCAACTACTTTGCGACTCTGGTAACAAGCTCTGCAATGTCTCCAATGCAGTTTGATCATGTGGGTCATTGAAGGTGGGAACTACTGCTCCACCGTTGCAAAAATAAAAATTAACATATGAGGCTGCCATCCTGTCGCCAGCTTCACGAGGCAGGCTCCCTTCCACGGCAACCACACCATCAGCCTCTTCAGGGGTGATCAGGATTGGATTTGGTTGATGGATTTTATGAACCTCGATCCTCCGCCCTTTTGCATCGCTATTTGAAACCAAGTAGTCTAATGCTTCAGCAGATATCGCGTATTGCGGATCTGATTTATCATCTGTCCATGAAAGGGCAACCACACTCGGTTTCAGGAAACAGACAATATTATCCACATGGCCGGTAGTCTCGTCATGAAAAACACCTCGTGGGATCCAAAGAACTTTGTCAACATCTAAATACTCTTTTAGATAGGTCTCAATTTGATCCTTGGTCAAATCTGGGTTCCTGCCTGGGCTAAGTAAGCACTCAGCAGTAGTGATGCATGTGCCTTCGCCATCCACATGGATGGAACCACCTTCGAGCACGATGGGTGCTTTGTAATAGTCCACACGCTCAATCTCAAATACCTTGCGAGCAACGCCCTCATCCAGGTCCCATGGGAAGTAGAGACCGTTATACAGCCCTCCCCATGCATTGAAGATCCAGTCAATGCCACGAACTTGGCCTTTCCCATCAATGACGAAGGTCGGACCGCAATCACGCATCCAGGCGTCGTTATTCGACATCTCAACTACCCGAATGTGAGGCGGGAGCATCTGTCGTGCATTCTTAAACTGGTCATGGTTGACACCCATGGTCAAGGATTCGAATTGAGCAATGGCACTCGCAACCGCGACAAAAGCCTTTTGAGCCGGCTTGCCACCCATACGCCAATTGTCAGGACGTTGAGGCCACAACATCCATGTCCCGGCATGCGGTGCATACTCTGCCGGCATGTGGAATCCATCTGCTTGAGGAGTTGAATTTAGCAATTGTGCCATTACGCCTCTTTTTTCTTTTTATTTTGAAGAAGGAGCATGATTTCACCAATACGAGTATCAAGACAATTCCAACAAATTGACGATACTGTCTCTCTATACCTGATGTGAATTTCCAAGCAATGCTTAGGCAAAGTCGCAGTGCCACGAAATAACTTATTTATTCAACGCCATACCAAGCCTAAAGTGGTAGATCCGCCCAGCCTTTGCCGCAAGTGGGAAATGGCGCACCCATCGATAGTATGACAACCGTGGTTCTGGATCGTCGAGATACCCCCAATCATCAAGCAAATGGATGCCTTCACCCCAGGCTTCAAGCTCCTTCCCACTCCACATCCCCCAGTGAAATCTAGGAAAACTTTTATTAACTTTTGATACGGAAATTTGTAGGTTGCTCCTCCAGATGTGGAATGGTGAAAAAGCATCAAAAACTAGCTCTGCTCCTGGGAAATGATCACGCAACGTCATTACCAACGATTTGACTTGTTCTTCTTTAAAATACATGGAAACACCTTCAGCTAAAAAGAAGGTAGGACGCTTGCGATGTGTGGTCACAGCATCCAGCCAGGTATAGTCTAAAACCGAGTATCCTAGCAAATGATAACGCTCCATCTCATCACCAATCAGCTTCTTCCGTAACGCGATGACTTCGGGCAAATCCAGATCGTACCACTCCACTTGACTATTGCGCTCCGCAACACGTTCGAATCGTGTGTCCAAACCACAGCCGATGTGAACCACAACTGCTTCTGGGTGCACGGACAGAAAATCTCTTACGTAGCTATCAAATTTTCGGTTACGCAGGATAATTGTTACCTTATTCACCTCACTCATTGGCACTTGTCCGACTCGATCGAAGTCATAATCGATCTGCTTAACCAGGGCTTCAGCTTTCTCGTCTTTTATCAGCGCATCTGGGCGTTGAGATTCCATTGCCCGCAGGTATAGCGTGATGAGCATTGTTTCAGCCACACTGTTTAGATTTTGGGTTTTTATCTCAGACATACTATACCTCCTCAGGAGTTTGCTGTAACACAATTCCGTGGTTTATATTCTTTCCCCACATTATTATAAGGTTGAATTTATACTGAGTGGAGTATAATTTTCTTGGTTTATAACCAGATTGTCGGAAACCAATCCTTTTTACCCTGTTTACGCGGATAATAAATCACATGAACGTGTCAGAAGCAATCCTTCGCAAACGCGCTGTACGTAATTTCAGCGCAGAACCCATCCCTGAAGCATCCATCCGGTCCATCCTCAACGCGGGTCGGCGAGCACAATCGTCTAAAAACTCCCAGCCCTGGCATTTCATCGCCATCACCGACAGGGTCACTCTCAGAGCCCTGTCAGAGTGCGGTTACTCGGCTGCCCATCTTGCTGGAGCTGCATTAGGTGTAGCAATCATTCATCCTGATCCAGCCGAGAAATTCCAAACGATGTTTGATATTGGCCAGGCAGCAGCATATATGCAATTGGCTGCCTGGGAGCTTAGCATCGGCTCTTGTCTGGCATCGATCTACGAGCCTGAAAAAGGGCGCGAAATCCTGGGTTTTCCTGACGAATTATTTCTTCGTATTGCAATATCTTTCGGCTGCCCACTGGATATTGGAATTTTGACGTCACAACCAAAAAAAGGCGGTCGTAAACCGTTGGATGAACTCGTTCACTGGGAAAAGTGGTAAATCCTGTTGTGCAACTTTTCTCCTGGTGTAGCGTAAATTAAATTGAAAAAGAATTAACCAGGAATGGATTCAAAGGAGGATCAAATGTCCCCAGAAGAACGAAAAATATTGCGACGGTCAAGGAACAACCGTATCTTTGCTGGTGTATGTGGTGGATTGGCAGATTTTTTTGGTATCAAAGCATTTTGGTTCCGGTTGGCTTTTTTAATTGCCCTCATACCTGGAGGTGTACCCGGATTCCTGCTCTACCTGTTGCTATGGCTCATCATACCTAACGAGTGATCGCTCATTTTTCAAAATAAAAAAAGAGACGCCTAATCCGCGTCTCTTTTTTTATATATGATTCCCTTGTTCCCCATATCCTTCAGCCATCGCAATTCGTTT
The DNA here is from genome assembly GCA_963777935.1 of uncultured Chloroflexia bacterium. Taxonomy (GTDB): domain Bacteria; phylum Chloroflexota; class Anaerolineae; order Anaerolineales; family UBA4823; genus FEB-25. The sequence goes on along the minus strand of CAVZSL010000002.1, from coordinate 299,342 downwards.
ACCCAACGCGGGGTGAGAATACAAAAGCCATTCCACCCATGCCTCAGGATCAGCATCCGCAAGATTTTGGTTCGCAAGCCTTTTTAATGCAGATGCGTACGCAATCCCATTATGAGTTAATCCAAGCGCATATTCATCTGCTCGCCGTTCGCGCCAGCGGGAGAAGCCATTTTCCAATGGCATGGTAACTAATCCAAATAATCCCAAGACCAGCACAAACAGTGGAAAAGCCGCAATATCTGCAACACTATCGAAATTAAAATACGTCACTCCCCAATTCAATCCAATGGATGCCAGGTATAAACCAAGCATGCTGATAACACTACCAAATAGGATACCTAAGGGAATATCCTTATTCACTTGATGCCCCAATTCATGTGCCATGACTGTTTCAATTTCATCGGGTGTGAACTCATTCAACAGTGTATCTCCCAGGATAATTCGCCGGGTATTACCCAACCCGGTTAATCCAGCGTTTGCCTGCTTGGTCCGTTTGCTCATATCAAATTTGAATACCCCTCTAACATAAGTGCCTGAACGCTTGGCAAGCGACATTAACCTTTCGGCAAGATCAGCATATTCCTCACCCAAGGGAACAAATTTATTGAATAAGGGCATGATTACGGTTGGAGCAATATTTGCCAGGATAACATTAAACAGCAGTAAAATCGCTCCAGCCCATAACCACCATAATGTTGGATATGCACGTAAGACCGCATAAATGATTTCCAGGACGATCAATCCGATGATCCCACCGATGGCGATTCCTTTAATCTCATCCTTTATCCATCCCGATATATTTTGGTTGGATAGCTCATATCGGTGAGGTAAAACATAACCCTGGTAAATTGACATTGGCAAATCGATGAGAAAAAGTATTCCACCGAAAATGGTTACAAATAGAAATACAAGAATCCAATTATTTATTGTATATTGGGTCAACCAATCTGTCAGATCCTTTGACCAGCCCAAAAATAACCATGCCAACATATATAAACCACTGATGAATAAATCCACGACCATTAATCGCCGTTTTAAGCGAGCATATTGTTTGGCTCTTTTCTGCCGTTCAGGATCCAGCTCAATCGATAACTCTACTGTTCCTTGGTCCATCCTAATACCATCCTTCTCTGTTTATCAGTCTCAGGTGAGTTCTTTAATTCCCCCGGTATTTTACTCCGAAGTTCCAAGATTTTTAGAATCGCCTGTTCGCCCGCAAATCCATGACTGCCAAGATAACATCCGACGGTTAAACCTGTTCGCCCCAAACCTCCATAGCAATGTAAATAAATATTCTTCCCAGCAGAAAGAGCATCCTCAATCGTGTGTAAGATCTCAACCATTTTTTCATGCGACGGTGTTGTCCAATCCTGGATGGGATAGCGTTTATACGTTACCGTAAAATTAAGTGTGGACGCTTCGTTTTGTATAAAAATCGGGTAATTGACGTCTGCTTCACCAATTTCAGTCAAATCCAGGATGAAATTTACCCCTTGCACTAACAGCCAGCGAATCTTCAATCTGGTTCCATCCACTGAACCTATCGCTGGATGCTCTCCAGCTCTAAAGCGCCCAGGGATGACCCAATAAGAATTTTGTATGGGTAATATTTTACTTTCCATGAATGCTCACTCTCCAGTTCCAACGGTAATTCCCTTTTACATCTATCGGGTCAGCGATGGTTCAAGTCTTTAACTAATCTCGACAATATACCTTATTGTGCCTTATATCCTCTGTATTAGTTCCCTTCATCATCATTACTCAATTATAAAGTACCCGATGCCTATACTTTACTCACCAGAGAGTGTGGTCATAAGATCTTCCTTAACACCTTTTTACCAGATGCTTAACTAATTCATTGGAACCAATGCTATACTTAGACCTTCCACCTGATCAACGGATTGGGGGAATTTTATTTTATTATGGCATCCATCGAAATGTCCTCACGCAGAATTTTCCATACCTGGTGGCCATTAGCAGCCAGTTGGTTATTGATGGGTATCGAATTACCCATCATTAGTGCGGTGATTGCTCGATTGGAAAATCCTGAAATCAATTTAGCTGCTTATGGAGGGATTGTTTTCCCTCTCGCATTGATCATTGAATCCCCCATCATCATGCTACTGGCTGCCTCGACAGCCCTCAGTAAGGATTGGGCATCGTTCGTCAAGATCCGTCGTTTTATGATGATTACAAGCGCAATTCTCACCGCTCTCCATGTTCTGATTGCTTTTACACCACTATATTATTTCATTGTGGAAAATTTGTTTGGTGCTCCCAAGGCAATCGTTGAGCCTGCGCGGCTAGGTTTTATGATTATGATCCCCTGGACATGGGCAATTGCTTACCGGCGGTTTCACCAGGGTATGCTGATCCGCTATGGTCATTCCAGGACCGTCAGTACCGGAACTCTGATTCGCCTATGTGCTGACTTGCTGGTTTTAGCAATTGGTTATTCCATTCACGATATACAAGGGATTATTGTGGCAACTTCTGCGGTTGCGGTCGGTGTGGTCAGTGAAGCTGTTTACGTCGGAATTATCTCTCGCCCGGTGATCAATTATGAATTAAAACCCACCCCTCCAGCTCAACCTGCACTCACCTGGCGTGCTTTTTTTGCTTTTTATATCCCATTAGTCATGACCTCGCTCCTGTCATTACTTGTCCAACCAATTGGATCTGCTGCAATAAGCCGTATGCCACATCCTATAGAATCATTGGCGACCTGGTCGGTGGTAAGCGGTTTGGTGTTCATGTTCCGTAGTGGAGGGATCGCCTATAATGAAGTTGTAGTTGCATTATTGGATGAATTCAAGGCAGCAAAAAAGTTATGGAGGTTCGCTGTCAATCTGATCCTTGTCACATCTGGTATCTGGCTTTTGATCATGGCGACCCCAATTTCGAGTTTCTGGTTCAAAACGGTTTCAGCTTTACCTGACATCCTTGCGGAATTGGCTCAAGTGGGACTTTGGATAACTTTACCTATGCCAGCTCTCGCAGTATTACAGTCATGGTACCAGGGTGCATTACTCCACAGCCATAAAACTAAGGGCATTACTGAAGCAGTCATTGTCTACCTATTCGTAAATATCGTAACTTTAATACTTGGTGTATGGTCAGGTAAGGCTATTGGTCTTTATATCGGATTAGCTTCTTTTGTGATCAGCACCTTCATCCAAACAATCTGGCTTTGGTACCGTAGTCAGGGGACAATTAAAGCAGTCCATCAGCGGGATGATTTCATAATTTCAATCCCTCCTGCTGAGATTGCTTTATAACGAATCTGAGCGTCTGGTATTATTTTTTTGGGTTTTTTGGGAAGAAATAATGAACCTACTAGCTCGTAAGAAGTAAATATTAATGATTTACAAATGGAGGCAATATGTCAATCATAAAAATTGATCGATTAATCAAAGCTCCCCCCTCAGAAGTTTATCTCTATTTCACCAATTCGACTGCCTTACGAGATTGGTTTTGCGACGTTGCCACTGCCGATCCACATCCGGGTGGACGACTGTATACATGGTGGAATGAAGGATACTATACCAGCGGGGAATATCTCAAATTGGACAGGGATGAATTTGTGTCCTTTAGCTGGTTCGGTCGTGGTGAACCGCGTGCAACGATCGTAGATGTGAAGCTAATAAAGAGAAAAGCAGGTACATTGCTAAAACTCACTCATCGGAAATTGGGCAGGAATACAGAATGGATAGCGATTGGTAATGAATATAGAAAAGAGTGGTCGAAGGCTCTTGAGAACCTCGCCTCTGTCCTCGAAACTGGTGAAGACTTACGCATCACCACCCGCCCAATGCTTGGTATCTTTACAGACGAGTTCAATGATACCATCGCAAAGAAATTGGGAATTCCCGTCGGACAAGGACTGCGCATAAGTGGGGTCGTTGAAGGTTTAGGCGCACAAAAAGCTGGATTAATAAGCAATGATATCATCATTGGTTTGGACGGAAATGAAATAACTGGTGGGGCGTCCTTTGGCTCGGTAATTGATTCTAAAAGAGCTGGCGATAAAATCGAGGTTACATTTTATCGCTGTGCAGATAAGAAGACCGTGAATATGACTTTATCCGGGCGGCCAATCCCACCCATTGCTCGCTCAGGATTGGAACTTTCTAAACAGGTTGAGCCAGTTTACAAACAATATGAACGGGAAATTGAATCATTGTTGAATGAAGCCAGCGAAAAAGAATGTTCAAAAAAACCCTCTCCCATGGAGTGGAGTGCTAATGAGGTTCTTGCTCACCTGATTCACGGTGAGCTTGGTTGGCAAAACTACGTCTCAGAGATTATTGGTGGTCATGAAGCAGCATATGACGACTTTGGGGGTAATGTTCAAGCCCGTATTGATGGAACAGTGACGACCTTTCCAAATAAGAATGATTTATTAAGAGAACTAAAAAATCATGATACAGAAACGCTCAATATCTATAACCACATCTCTGCGGATTTCTTAACTCATAAAGGAAAATTCTGGAAGCTGGCATTTCAGGCGAACCAGAATGCTTACCACCTTCAGACCCATTTGGAACAGATGCGTTCTGCCATCCAATCTGCTAGGTAACCCTACTTCTGTTGTAAGCATATAATGATAATGGAACCCATGAGTGAATTGTCCTCATGGGTTCTAATGATTAATATATAATCCTACCTCACAAATGATTTTATACAGTAACTCAATTTAATAATAAGGCAGGTATTCATGTTCGATAATCAGTTGATTAGCTCTCAAATCTTGTTTGACCATCCATATGCCAAAGTGATCGTTGATATATTGGAGCACGAAGGCGTCCAACACCCATACTTCTACCTGACAAGTCCCGTAGATGCAGTTGCAACAGTCAGCTTAACCAACGATGGTTGTATTATTCTAACCCGTCAGTACCGTCACCCAGTTCGCCAGGTTATTTATGATCTTCCAGCAGGTCATCTGGAGCCAGGTGAGGATCCAATTCAAGGTGCTCGCCGTGAATTTGAGGAGGAGACGGGGTATTACCCACGCCATATTGAGCCCCTTGGTTATTACAACCAATTTCCCGGGGTTCTACGGGCGGCAACGAACCTATTTTTCGCCACTGATCTAATCCAAACCAGCCAACACCTCGAACCTGGTGAGGTCTTGGAGATCTTTTTCAAACCGGTTAAAGAAGTCATTGGGATGATCCTAAATGGAGAATTTATTGATGGCTCGCTTCAATTGGGTGTATTATTAGCGTTGCAAAAAGGCTTTCTTATTTTACCAATGTAATAAGTATTTATTTCATTACAAAATATTTTTTATTGGAGCTAGATATGGAATATCGTTCACTGGGTCGTACGGGTCTAAAAGTATCTGAGCTTTGCCTTGGTACAATGCAGTTCGGCTGGACTGCGGATGAAACTCTGTCATTTAAAATTTTAAGCGCCGCCTATGAAGCTGGGATAAATTTTATCGATACGGCTGATGTTTATTCGCGTTGGGTTGAAGGCAATCCAGGAGGTGTTGCAGAGACCATTATAGGAAAATGGATTAACCAGGCTCGAATTCCACGAGATGGATTAGTGCTGGCTACCAAAGTTCGTGGCAAAATGGGATCTGGTCCAAATGATGAAGGATTATCAAGAAAACATATTACCCTCGCAATAGATGCTTCCCTACGCCGCCTGGGCGTTGATTATATAGACTTGTACCAGGCACATTCTTACGATGACAATACCCCAGTCGAAGAAACGCTCTCAGTATTTGATGACCTGATCCATCAGGGAAAGGTTCGATACATTGGCTGCTCTAACTACCCGGCCTGGCGCCTCACCGAAGCAATTTGGATATCAAAGCAAGAAAAAATGGCCATTTTTAATTCTCTTCAGCCTCATTACAACCTGGTCCATCGTGCCGAATACGAGCGTGAGTTGGCTGAAGTATGTAAAACATATGGATTGGGAGTCATCCCCTATTCACCCCTGGCGGGTGGATTTCTAACCGATAAGTACGATCGGCATAAGGACGAGCCAGAATCAGCTCGGCTTGGTGGTGTAAAACGCCGCTACTTCAACGATAAAAGCTGGGCGATCCATGACTTGACCAAGAACCTGGCTTCACAAATTGGAAAAACCATCTCTCAGGTATCCTTAGCCTGGTTACTGATGGATCCTATCATCACCAGTCCAATCATCGGACCGCGTAGCCTTGAACAATTATCAGATAACCTTGGTGTTGTTGGGTTGCGTTTGACGCAAGAGCAGAAGCAGGAGCTTGATAACGCATCTGCATGGGAGGATTGATCTATCAGACAATTGACCCAAATTCACGAATCAAAACCTAATCCCAGATAATCCAACATTTTTAACCACCAATTCCTGCGGCCTTCGTTTTGGTCGGCCTGGTCCAAAGCACGGCGGGTAAAATTGACCACGGCTGAACGAAAAGGCTCCGGTGGGAAAGGTACAGGTTTTTCCTGTATCATCCTCAATTTTGTGCGATCTGTGGATTTCCCATCGAGTAGATCAAGCATCACCAGCGCAGCGAAACGGGAAGATCCCACTCCCAATCCAGTGAAACCTGACACATATGCTGTCCGTCCATGATGAGTTGTTCCCCAGAACGGGCTGAAGCGAGAGCAGGTATCGATGGCGCCTCCCCAAGCATGGGTGAAGCGTAACCCTTCAAGTTGTGGAAAGTTCATGAAAAAGTGTTCAGCCAGGCGACCGAAAACCTCTGAATTTAATTCTAGGTGTTTTCCAACACCATTATTCCAATAATAAACTGCATCGTACCCTCCCCACAAAATGCGTCCATCTACGGTCATTCGGTAATAATGGAATTGGTTATTTGTATCGCTTAATCCTTGGCGATCCCGCCAGCCTATTGAGGAGCGCTGTTCTACGGATAGTGGTTCGGTAACTAACACATAATCATATACTGGAACAATGTAATGCGAGAGGTGCTTTATCAGTGGGGGAAATGCATTTGTTGCGATCGCTACCTTTTTCGACGTTACACAACCGTACGGTGTATTCACCAGTGTAGAATTATCGTTCTCAATTAAAGCCTTTACCGGTGTTCGTTCGAACAACCTGACCCCCAGTTTGATACATTCCTTTCGTAATCCCCATGCTAATTGGGCTGGATTAACCATCGCAACACCTTGCTGGTTTAATAATCCACCCAGGTAGAGGGGGGAGTTAACTATCGACCTTGTCTGTGCACCATCAAACCAGATCAGTTTCTCTCCATAGGGTTCTGCTTGTTCAGGCAGTTGACTTAATTCTTCCACCTGATAAGGCTCTGTAGCGACCAAAAGTTCACCTGATCGTAGAAAGTCGCATTCAATCCCCAGTTTTTTAACCGTTGCGTCTATTGCCTCAAGATTTGCCTGTCCCATTGCGGTAAGGACAGCTAACTCATTCGGCCAATGTGTTCGTCCATTCTCGAAGCTATGCGTCAATGATGCTGCAGCAAATCCCCCATTGCGTCCACTCGCACCGGTCGCCACCTCCTCAGCCTCCAGGATTACCACATCTCTAAATGAGTTTTCCTCCTTTGCTAATAAAGCTGTCCATAACCCAGTAAATCCCGCTCCGATCACCACCAGATCTGAATTTATCGTGCTGGTTAGAGCAGGCATTGGCTGTGGTCGTTGAGCATCATCAAGCCAAAACGGGATGGGAGCTGCATCAGCGAGTGATTTAAGGGTATTTGGATGAGCGTGGCGAGCGAAAGGCATTCAGTCCTCCGGGTTTAAATATTGAAAACCATCCTAATTATAGTATGGCCAAACATTCATAATAGAACCTCTTCTGCTATTTCGGTTGTACAATAGTACTATATCATCAATAACAGCTTCTATTCAATCAGGAGGTTTCCTATGTCAGAAACATATGATTTAAAATCTGTTAAATTACCCCGTATGACTGGAATTATATTGAAAATCTTTACTATGTTGTTGGAAAATCCTGCTACACGCTGGTTACTGATAAATAACCTGTTGAAACAGGGTGGGATTCTTGCTATGCGCGAAATAGATGTCGATGAGTGTCCATCTTTTCAACCACCTGTCCCACCAGTAATCCAATCTCATACTGAAGGCCAGAATAAGCTTGCCCTGGTTGATTTATCGGAAATGAAACCAGAAAGACAACAAGGATTCTCATTTAATACTGTCTTAGACTACGCATCAGCTTATCGAAGTGGTGCAATCACTCCTGAAACCGTATCTGAGCGTATCATTGCCGCGATAGAAGAAAGTCAGGCGCATGATCCATCCATGCGCATATTTATTGCCTGGCAAAAGGATGATTTAATGGCTCAAGCTCGGGCTTCCACCGATCGAATAAAATCTGGTGATCCATTGAGCATCATGGATGGAGTTCCCGTTCCAGTAAAAGACGAAGTGGATATGGTCCCATATGGAACCACAGTCGGAACCAGCTTTCTCGGGAAAACTCCAGTGGAACAGGATTCAACCGTAGTTGCTCGGATGCGGGCTGCGGGTGCGCTATTGATTGGTAAATGTAATATGCATGAGATTGGTATTGGCGTCACGGGTTTAAATCCACATCATGGAACATGTCGAAATCCGTATGATCCAAATCATCATACCGGCGGTAGTTCTAGTGGTCCCGCTGCAGCCGTCGCAGCTGGATTTGGACCTATAGCCATAGGCGCAGATGGCGGCGGTTCGATCCGCCTCCCAGCCGGTTTCTGTGGGATGGTTGGTCTTAAACCGACTTTCGGCCGTGTAAGTGAATTTGGAGCTGCCCCGTTATGTTGGAGTGTTGCCCACCTTGGACCAATTGCAGCAACTGCACATGATGCCGCCATTGGTTACTCCATTCTCGCCGGACCTGATCCAAATGATTCCCATACCATAATTCAGCCCGCGGTTAGCTTAGCTGGATATAGTCGTCTCGATCTTTCTGACCTTACTGTGGGAATTTATTGGCCCTGGTTTAGACATGCAACCTCCGAAGTAGTCACTGCTTGTGAAGAGATGGTAAAAGGATTTCAAAGGTTGGGAATAAACACCAGCGTAGTAGAAATCCCCGGCTTGGAAGCTGCCCGAGTAGCTCACGTCATAAGTATCACTTCGGAGATGAACACTGGACTGGATAGGTACTATAAAGAACATCGTAAAGACTATAGCCTTGAAGTACGCCTCAATCTTTCACTCAGTCGTGCATTCACTCCGCAGGATTACATTCAATCCCAGCGGATACGTACCAGGCTGGCAAATACGATGGAAGAGCTATTCAAACAAGTAGATATCATCGTAACGCCAACAAGTGCTGTCGTTGCCCCGCCAATTAGACCTGATTCTCTCCCAAATGGAGATTCGGACCTGACATTACTCACCGAAATTATGCGTTTCGCCACACCAGCGAACCTCACCGGTCATCCAGCAATTACCTTCCCCGCTGGTTATTCCCCACAGGGTCTTCCAATTGGGTTCCAGGCTATTGGGCGATATTGGCAGGAAAGTACATTATTGCGCCTTGCCCAGGCTGCTGAAACCATCATCGTAAGGAAAAAACCGCAGGTTTATTATGATTTACTAAGTTGAATTATCTCGTAATCGATGCTTAAGCATAGGTAGTAATTATCGTTATTAATGAAGAATGAACTTATTTACACTATCGATTCTTTATATTAATATGCCCGATATGAATAATAACGGCTAAATATTTATCAGTTTCTTTATATTAATAAAGCGATTGTATATTCATTGAATGTTAACTCAATAACCATTGACACTCTGCTCAACTTCTTGATAAAATCGCCCATCAGTTACTAATAGAACTAAAAACATATTTTTTGGAGCAAATTAATGACCCTATCTGAAGAAACCATCACCCAATCAGTCACCCTGACCCAACCAGCTGCCATTGCTGTCCGCGAAGTTATGACGAAAAAGAATCTAGACGGATATGCGTTACGTTTATTCATCTCTGGAGGTGGTTGCTCTGGTTATCAATACGGCCTGGCCTTCGACAGTAATATCCGAAGCGATGATATGGTTTTTGAGACTGATGGGATTAAACTGATTGTAGATGAAGTATCAATCAAATATCTACAAGGTGCCACAGTTGACTATGTGGATGGTATAACCAGCAGTGGATTCAAGATCACAAATCCGAACGCAGTTGCTTCCTGCGGATGTGGTCAAAGTTTTAATACAGCTGAAGGAGATTCCGGCAATAGCTGTGCTGGCTGTGGATAAATAGATGGTGTATCTCAAAAAGCCATGAAGAAAAACTTCATGGCTTTTTTTTATCGTCCCCTGAAAATTGAAATCACAAGTCCAAATAGACCTACAACAGCCAGCCCGATGATGATAAAACCCATCGGAAACCCCCCCTGTGAATTATTATCTGTACTGGCAGAATAAGTCGGTATGGATAACGGTGGTGGTTGTGTGAATGTAGGTAAACGAGTGGGACCTACCAGGATGATAAACTGGGCAGCAAGGGTAGGATCGATGGTTGGGGTCACCCGTGGTGTCGGTGTAGGTGGTGGAACGATGATGGGCAGCTCACCGCCTGAAATCGTCACCAGATACGCATACACCCAGGCTACTCCCCCATCCACAATTGGATACGCGATTTCTACCCAATCTCCTCCTACCGAACGACCTAGTGCTGGTACTCGTTCGCCTTGTTGTAATACACCAACAATGGGATAATCCTGGCTGGGTCCCGCCCTAACATTGATCTGCTCCTGGTCCTGATTCACGGTCGCCATTTTTCCAATTGGGCTGCTGGTCACTGTTGGGATAGAAACTGTGGGTTGTTGAGCTGCTACATCCATACGAACGGTTGATGTTAATCCTATCCAGGAAAACCCACCGATCAATAATAACGCAATTAATAACCATACTTTGTAAAAACGCATCATCACTCCAAAAATTGTAGAAATACCTGATTAAATATGAGGTATTCTGGGGTATGGCGATTATAATCTATACTAGCCACTCAACCTCAAGGTGAGTGCTGGTCTTGAACAATCCTGGTCGGTTAATCTCGTATAAAAAGTAGGAGTAAAGAGATGGATCAACGTGTGTATCATGGAAATTTAAGTCCAACAGACTTGGGAGATGCTTTGGTTGCCCGTTTCAATCGGGGTAATTTACGCGCCCAACAATTCGGAGATGACAACCGCCTGATTGTTCAAATTGCCTCCCGACCAGGATCAGTCTCCGGTGGTGATACCGCTTTATCTGTGATTCTCCAGAAAATTGAAGATGGTGTGGTGATTAAATTGGGTCAACAGTCATGGTTGGGCATCGCTGCCAGCCTTGGAACAACTGCCCTGGCTGCTTTAAAAAGCCCTTTCAACCTTTTAGGCAGGTTGGATGATCTGGCACAGGACATACAAAATTTACAAATCGATGACCAAGTTTGGCAAGCTATAGACGAGTTGGCACGAGCCGCAGGCGCATCCCAGGAGCTCTCTGAACGATTGCGCCGGCTGATGTGCCCCTATTGCCGGGTTGCAAATCCGGTTGGAGAATCGAGTTGCATCGCGTGTGGTGCACCCCTCGGAGAGGTTCAGCCTCGTACTTGTCCGCACTGTGGATTTGTAGTTAAAACAACTGAATCGATTTGTCCTAACTGTAAAAATCCTTTACCCATTTAGCTCACGCGGTTAATTCGTATCTAGAAAAAATAACTACAGAAACGGGACGATGAAGCCAAGTTATTATTTTGTTTGTTTTTAATTAGGCAGCTATTGGGATTGGTTGAGCATTAGTGGTGATCTAGCGTTCGTGTAGCTGATCCATGGCAAAACGCACGTATGGTAGAAGATCATCATCAGATTTGATGGATGGCGGCGCAAATGACATCAGATATTGACCGTTTTGTCGGGCTTCTAGCCTGTTATACAGCCTCTCCAACATCGGCATTGCTTCTAAATAACCAACAATTCCTATAAAGTAAATTGCCTTTTGCCTGATCGGCATCGGATTCTTCCATTGCGTAGCAATCTCCCCCAGATATTTCCCAACATACGAACAGGTATTAAAAATATGGTATAGGCTTTTTTCTACTTTTGGATCCGCAACTGCTACTTCTAGCATTCCAAATACCACTGGTTCATTTATATTATGCAGATAATTGATAACGACCCGCCTTACCTCGTCTGGAGATTGTTTGTTGCTCGGATCAACGATGATCAGGTCTGCCAGGACATATACAACCCGCCTGCGGATATTGATCTCCGGATCATTCACACGGGTGGCAATCATGTAAGCTACCAACGGTGATACTTTCTGAGCTCCCAATTCCAACAGGATATCAATTCCATGCTGTCTTGTTGCTGCCTCAGGGGAGGTCAAGTTTTCCGTTGCCTGCCAAACCACAGGGAACAGCTCAACAATATTCGTAACCGATTCCCCATAGCCAAATAGAGGCAACTGCAATATGGGAATAGGATTTGTATCCATTGTAGATTTTGATTACCTGGTGCAGCCAAGTATATCCTAAATTACCCCAACCATATACCCCCCCAGGGCGGTAATGTAATATCGACGGTATGATTGGTAATTGTGAATTCTTCGGTCGGCAAGATGAGATTTTTTACCATTTTTCCATCTTCCCAGCCAATTTCGTCTGTTCTAATATTTATGCTCTGATTCTTCGAACTGGCATTCATAATTACCAAAACCTGGTCATCTCCTGTTTTCCGCAAAAAAGCATAACACGCATTATTAGTGAAACTTTTCACCCTACGAAACTCGCCTTGCCTGAGTGCATCATGGTTTTTACGCAACCTGATCAGTGTCTTAACTAAATTTCGTAAGTCAGTGTTCCACCTGATCTCATCCCAAATAAATGCGTCTCTGCAGCCAGGATCTTTACCACCGGTTAACCCTATTTCATCGCCATAATAAATCGCGGGTACTCCCGGATAAGCAAATTGGAAAATGGTTGCCAGTTTGGTCTTATCGATATTATTCCTCAGCCTGGTTAAGATACGTTCGGTATCATGAGAACCGACGGGTATGTACATCGCATTGACATATTCCTTTGGGTAATAAGCGAGTAATCCCTCTACTTTTTCTGCAAAATTAGGGATATCCAGGGTATTAGAACCCAACAAACCTATAATGGCATCCAGTATTGGGTAATTCACCAGTCCGTCAAAGTGCCCTTCACCTACCCAACGCAATTCAGGAGTCCAGATCTCACCGAGTAGATACGCCTCAGAGTTCGCAGATTTGACAACTTGTCTGAACTCTTGCCAAAAACTATCATCATTTATCTCGTTGGGCACATCCAATCGCCAACCATCTGCACCTTGTTCGATCCAATATTTGGCCACATCCATTAAAAACTTCCTGACCTGCCTATTGTTCGTATTGAACTTAGGAAGGCTTTTCATCCCCCACCAGCCAAGATAATCGGTTGCTTCTCCTGCTGAATATGCATTCACTGGAAAATGCTTGATATAAAACCAGTCCCGAAAGGCAGAATTCTCCTGGTTTTCGAGGATATCAGTAAATGCATAAAAACCTCTCCCGCAATGATTGAATACCCCATCCAGGATTATCCGAATTTGTTTTTGGTGGGCGAGTGTTATTAGATTTTGAAAATCTTCCATTGATCCTAGCTTGGGATCAATTTTATAATAATCGGTTGTGTTGTAACGATGTGTTGAGGTGGATTGGAAGATGGGATTCAAATAGATTGCATTGATCCCTAAATCGAGTAGATAATCAAATTTAGCGATAATTCCCTTTAAATCACCACCTTGAAATCCCCAGCTTGTTGGGGTTGACCCCCACGGTTGAACATTGGGAGGATCATTTTTTGGGTCACCATTCCAGAAACGATCCGGGAAAATCTGATAAAAAATGGCGTCTTGGATCCAGCCTGGCACACTCATACTATCCCTCAGGGAATGGATTTCATTTCGTCTATAGATTGCCTGATGTTCTGATCAGCAGTCTGCAATGCACTTTTTGGATCGACCCCCCGATCAAATACATCTCGTATTGCCTTGTCCAGCTCATTCCAATAAATGCCAAGCACAGTTTCGTCGGTTGTATTCGGATAAGGAACGCCATTCAAAAAAGCTACCATAGCTTGTTTTATACGCGGATCACGCGGTTGGGTGGTAATAACACTCGGTATATGCCCAACCTCTGCCAGTCGCATCTGTACATTTGGGTCGAGCAGATATCCCATAAAAGCTAGAGCAGCAAAACGGTCGTTTGCTGGTGTGTTTGCATTGAGAAACATATTCTCAGTTGCTACCCAACCAGACATGTGACCAGTTCCGTAGGTTGGCCACGGGTCGATAGCCAGATTCTCCACACCAATAGCTTCATCCAGCGTGGAAATATTCCAACTTCCATCGATGATGAGCCCCACTCGTCCCTGCTTGAATCTCTCCAGGTCCCAATTGGTATTAAAAGTTACCGCGCCTGCCTCATCGTATGCTTTCAACAGATCAAACCACTCCAATCCATACTGGTCGTTGAATGCTGGGTAGCCTTTATTGTCCATTAATTGACCACCCAGCCCGATAATCGCAGGTGCTGAAAAATATGCTTCTCTTTCGAGATAGGAACCAACCATGCCACCATGTGTAACTTTCTGGGATGCAGACATCAGCGCATCAAAGCTTATTGGAGATGTGGAAATAATGGAGCCATTACGGAACATTAATAATCCACTCTGGGATAGCGGAAGGCTGATGAGGGTATCACCGTGTTCACCTGAAGCCAATGCAACAGGATTAATATTCTCCAGAAAGTTGACTGAAATATATGGATCAAGGTCGCTGATTAAATATTCATCAAATAGTTCTGGTCCCCATTTTGACGGACCCAACAACAAGCTTGGTCCTTGCCCAAGGTACGCAGCATCATAAAAGGAATTGAATAGATCATCTTGTGGAACATAATGCAGACTGAATGTTACATCCGGATACATTCGTTGGAAGGATTGGATGATCGCTTGAAGAGCCTTGGTCTCCTCTATTCCCCATGAGTGCCAGATGGTTACTGAGCTGCCTGGTGGCGGTGGTGATAACGGTTGGCGTGGAGGCATTTCTGTGGGGGTTGTTCTGGGTGTACCAGTGCCCAGGGTCGTTGTCGGGCTTGGGAGCAGGGTTCCAATCGGCGTTGCACTGGCTGTCAATGAGCGGTTTGGAGTTTGTGTAGCAAGGGAGGTTGATGTTGCTTGACCTGGATAGACGGTAGAAGTAGCTGTATATTCAGGAGCTGGGTACGCCGGAATAGTTGAAGTAAACTCCGGGTTTGGGTAAGCGGGGATATACGGCATATCCGGTCCTGGGTAGATCAGACCAGGATCCACGGTTGGACTTGGTGTGACACCTGGACTTGCTGGAATAGTTGTATTGGTGGCTGTCGGTGTTGGCGAGTTGATAACTGGGGTTTGACTTGCCGTTGGCGTTTCGGTCACTTTTTGCGTATTGGTCGCAGATGGTCCTGGGTATCCTGTTGGAAGAGTTGTTTCTGTAAGACCCTCCACCTGAGTGGTTGGTTGGGGGTATGGCATCCCTGTTTCAGATATCGAAGGATATGGTTCTACAGTCGATGGTGCACCGACGGTTCCGGTAGCCCCTGCTGCCGGCGGATAAATCGTTAGTTGTGCGATCCCTATTGTAGCAATAGGAGTATTAGTAGTCGCTGGAGATCCAGGAAAGATCGGACCTCGGCATTCTCCAAGCACCAATGCGATGGATAAAAAAAGTGCGATAAGGATAAATATGGAAGCTTTTTGCTTCATAATTAAATCAAATTACCACTATCACCCTGGTTGTTTTCAATTTCCCAGGGTGATTGAGTGGGAAGATAAATCAATTATACTATTGACCTTTCTCCAACATCCCCACTTGAGCAAAGTCTTTCTCTGTCAGGTGTGGTTGTGCAGCCTGGTTCTGGGTATACGAAGGTCATCTTAACATTGAATAATTTGAGACACTTCAAGTCATGTAGGAATGAAGTATTTGCACCCTTGGCTTTCTCATCTAACGAAATTCTGCGGGTCTAGACTGCTTCATGTTGATGCACCATCTCGCTTTCATCAACCACACCAACCAACCTTCAACAATGGCGATTGTTAATCTGACAATAATAAATAAAAATGCTATAATACAGATATAGGCTGATTTTAGATATTTATGATAGGATGGCTTATTGTTATAATTACTGAAAAAGCTGGAGTTGATTTCTATCTACTGTTATATTCCAATAGAAAATGTAAGAAAACACTTATATAAGAATATGATTTTATGGAATGGGGGCAGCAATTCATGCCCATTAGTGTATGAGACCAGGAAAAACCAAACTGAAACGAAGGGAGGTGAGTTTAGAAATAATTACCATATGTAATTTCAACATGTATAGTAAATATATAATTTTAAAAGGAGAGAAAAATGATTAAAAAATATTGGAGCTTGTTGACAATAATTATTATCGCAGCCATGATTATGTCAGCATGCGCAACCGCTACAACCGAAGCGCCAGCTGCAACCGGAGTACCCGCAGCAACGACTGTTACGGAAGGTGGAGAAGTATATTACCTGAATTTCAAACCGGAAGTAGCCGAAATCTACACAAAAATCGGCGATGCATACAAAGCAGAGACAGGTGTTACTCTAAAAGTAGTAACTGCTGCTGCAGGAACATACGAGCAAACATTAAAGTCAGAAATTGCCAAGTCTGATCCACCCGTTCTATTTCAAATCAATGGGCCTCGAGGGTACGCGAATTGGAAAGATTATTGTGCAGATTTAAAAGACACTGAGCTGTATAAACATCTTACCGATAAATCCTTGGCTGTAACCTCAGGTGATGGTGTATATGGTATCCCCTATGTAGTTGAAGGTTACGGGATCATTTACAATAATGCCATCATGGACAAGTATTTTGCTTTATCAGGCGCTAAAGCGACATCCATGGCTGATATCAATAACTTCGCAACGCTGAAAGCTGTTGTTGAAGACATGACTGCCAAGAAAGACCAATTAGGGATTAAGGGTGTGTTTTCTTCCACTTCACTAAAACCTGGTGAAGACTGGCGCTGGCAGACCCATCTTGCTAATGTTCCAATTTTTTATGAGATTAGGGACAATAATCTCGACATAAGTAACCCCGCCGATTTTATGACCATCAAATTCCAATACTCGGATAATTTCAAGAATATCTTTGATCTCTATCTGAACAACTCAACTGTTGAGCCTACGCTACTCGGTAGTAAAAGCGTGGATGATTCAATGGCGGAGTTTGCCTTGGGTCAATCTGCGATGGTACAGAATGGCAACTGGGCATGGGGTCAAATCTCAGGTGTTGATGGCAATGTGGTCAAGCCAGAAGATGTAAAATTCCTGCCGATTTACACTGGCATGCCGGGTGAAGAAAAACAGGCTATCCAAGTTGGTACCGAGAACTTCTTCTCAATCAACAGCCAGGTTTCAGCTGAAAAACAGAAACTTGCTGCAGATTTCATCTATTGGCTGTATAGCAGCCCAACCGGAAAAGCTTTCGTGACCAATGATCTGAAGTTTATCGCTCCGTTCGACACTTTTGCCGAAAACGAAAAACCGACAGATCCATTGGCACAAAGCTTGCTCAGCTATACGAGCAATACTGATTTATACAATGTAGCCTGGAATTTCGTCGTGTTTCCTAGCCAGACCTTCAAGGATAACTTTGGCGGTGCATTGTTGCAGTACGCCCAAGGTTCCATGCAGTGGGATGCTGTAAAACAACTGTTCATTGATCAATGGGCGGTTGAAGCTGCTAAGGCAGCTGGGGGCTAAACAAGGTTTTGTTTTGGCTAATAATCTCACCCCGCACCAATCATGGTGCGGGGTGATGTAAAGCTAGTACATATTACCCATTATTATACAGAGCAGGAGAATCCCCATGCAAAATATGCCCAAAAAATACTATGCGTTTTTTACCCTGCCAACAATGATTGCTTTTGCAATTGCTTTTTTTATACCAATCCTGCTTGGTATTTATCTTTCATTTACGAAATTCAGAACAGTGACTAATTCACAATGGGTAGGGTTGGAAAATTACATTCATGCGTTTACGGATAATAATGACTTTCTGAACGCCACAATATTTACGGTAAAGTTTGCCATCGTCTCTGTAGTATTGATCAATCTATTTGCCTTTTCGCTTGCACTCCTTCTCACTCGCGCATTAAGGGGCACAAACATATTTCGTACCGTGTTCTTTATGCCAAACCTAATTGGCGGAATTGTTCTTGGGTATATTTGGTTGCTAATTATTAACGGGATTCTGATTAATTTTGGAGTTGATATAACCTACAGTGCTAAATTTGGTTTTTGGGGGTTAGTCATTGTGACGAATTGGCAGATGATTGGGTACATGATGGTCATTTATATTGCTGCTATTCAGAGTATCTCTACTGAACAGCTCGAAGCAGCCCAAATTGACGGTGCAAACGCCTGGCAAATCTTAAAGAATATAACTATCCCTTTGGTCATGCCGGCATTCACAATTTGTACATTCCTTACCGTATCCAATTCATTCAAGCTCTTTGATCAGAACCTTGCTCTTACCAATGGCGCCCCAGGAAGAGCATCCTCCATGCTCGCCCTTGATATTTTCCATACTTTTTATGGCACCTTTGGCTATGAAGGCGTTGGTCAAGCGAAGGCAGTGATGTTTACCATATTTGTTGCCATAGTGGTGCTACTACAGCTGCGGATTTCCAGAAGCAGGGAGGTAGAGATCTGATGAATGCCAAAAAAAACCTTCAGGACAATTTCACCTTTATATTTTTGTTTATTCTGGCTATCCTGTTCTTAGTTCCCATATTCATTGTTCTAATGAATTCCTTCAAAGGTAGATTTTTTATTTCCGACGCACCTTTCGCTCTTCCCAATAGTCAGACCTTTGTAGGATTGAAGAACTATACTGTCGGTCTTGCAAAGACCGGGTTTATTCAGGCTTTCTTTTATTCCCTTTTTATAACGGTTTTCTCTGTAGGAACGATCGTGCTGTTTACATCCATGACGGCTTGGTGCATTACACGTGTAAAATCAAAAGTCAGTTCAATTATTTATTATCTTTTAATTTTTTCCATGATTGTACCTTTCCAAATGGTAATGTTTACCATGTCGAAAACGGCTAATGTTTTGAAGTTAGATAATCCTGTTGGAATTATTGTGCTTTACCTTGGGTTTGGAGCCGGATTGTCCGTATTTATATTTAGTGGTTTTGTAAAAAGTATACCGCATGAAATTGAAGAAGCTGCAACGATTGACGGCTGTAACCCAATACAAACATTCTTCTTAATTGTATTTCCAATTCTTCAACCAATTTATATTACAGTTGCAATTCTAAATACCATGTGGATTTGGAACGATTATCTATTACCATATCTTGTAATTGGTAGTAACTATCGAACGATCCCTATCGCCATCCAATACTTGCAAGGTGGCTATGGCAGCAAAGACATGGGTGCCATGATGGCTATGCTTGTTCTGGCGATTATACCCATTGTTATTTTCTATCTGGCATTACAAAAGTACATTATTCAAGGTGTTGTTGCCGGAGCGGTTAAGGGTTAAGTCACAAAAACCAAAATATATATCCATTCGTCATTAAATAGATCCAATTAGCCATAAAAGGGCTGCTAAAAACGTTAGATCGGGGCAACCCTTTTTATGTTATTTTTTGTACATATAGACCGGAAGATTGCACTACCAATTTGCCTGCCTTCCCAGGTACCTCAATCATTAAAAATATCCTTCCTACTGTCACTTTGTCTGGGAGCTAAATCCAGTATAATTTACCCATGAAAAATACAGCCTTACTTTCGGGGGTCTATGCTGCTGCAGTGACTCCGCTGAAATCAGATCTTTCTCCAGACCTCGATGGATTAATCCAACTGATTCAATTCCTGGCTCATCGAGGCTGCCATGGAGTTTTGCTTATGGGGACCACGGGTGAAGGTCCATCTTTTTCAATCAGTGAGCGATTAGCGGTTTTTCAAATCGCTGCAAATGCCCGTCAAAATTTACCAGGCCTCCGCCTCTTTGCGGGGACGGGCACCCCTAGCCTCGAGGAGACTGTTTTCCTTACCAGGTCAGTTTTTGACCTTGGTTATGATGCTGCTGTCGTCCTGCCTCCCTATTATTTTAGAAAAGCAACCGATCAGGGATTATTCACCTGGTTCAGCCAGCTTTTAGATAAGGCAGTTCCACAGGATGGGGCAGTATTCGGATACCACATTCCGCCGGTAACAGGGGTAAGTTTTTCCCTGGAGTTGTTATCACGTCTGAAGGAATCCTATCCAAATAAATTCATCGGTATTAAAAATTCCTCCGGCGATCCTGAATGGGCTAGAACTCTCGGTACCCACTTTGGTGATGACCTAATGGTACTGAATGGCAACGACAGCCTGTTCAGCCTTGCTTTGAAATCAAGAGCCGCAGGCTGTATCACCGCTTTGGCAAATTTAATCTCACCAATTCACCGCATCGTATGGGACAACTTCCAGGCAGGAAAGGATGATGAAATTGCTCAGCATAAACTGAGTGCTGCTCGAGAGATATTCGATCGGTATCCACCCATGCCACCATTGATTAAGTCATTTTTATTCAAGTTATATGGCCTACCAAATTGGAGAGTTAAGCCACCTTTATTGGATTTTTCCCCTGACCTCGTGGATGTTATTCTTCCAGAATTTTTATCTGCAATTTCCTGATCCATTAAAATGCCAGCTCGTCCCTTCAAGTTCTCTCCTCTCCTTATCTTGTTATTGGCTATTTTTAGCTTAGCGACGTTGTTGTTCCTTGGCGTTTTGATCAACTATATCCAGAATCCCACTCCTTCTCCCACCATCCCAAATATTACTCCCGTATTTACCTTTACATCAGCTCCAAGCTTTACTCCTTCAAGCACAAGCACAATTACACTTACTCCCCGTCCTACATGGACTTTGCGTCCTTCAGCCACCGTCACCAATACACCCACTCCAACCTCTACTCTCACCCCAACTTTGATTCCCACAATTACAGCCGCAATCGCAGCGAAATTGAATACTTTTTATTCGCTTAAACCCTGGGATCTTACCCAACAGGAGCGGACGATTGAATTGCTGAATGCTGACACTATTCTCCTTGGAACAGAAGATTCCTATCGATCGCTCGCCTACGCTGAAGGAGAAGCGGGTCTACGCTTTCCAGACGCAATTAACGCCAGTGATTGGCAATGGGATCGAGCCTATAATTTAATCCGCATATCTGATCCACAAGCCATTCCTTTATATGCCGAGTTGATTCAATCCGCCATTTCCTCAGGGCAGGTGCGCGCCACCGACCTCCCTGATTGGTTCTCGCAAAATGAGACCAGGTTAACCATGCAAACAACACTGTTCCCAGCTCAGCCAGGTGAGTTGAGCAGGCAGTTGATCGAGATAAAAGGCGAGGGGAGTGCATACTTATGGATGGTTGAAACTCCCAATGGAGTAAACATTTATCCGTTGATCAATGATATTGATTTTGATCAGCCTCATGAGAATTCTTTCCTGTACGATGATCTCACTGGGGATGCTGCCCCCGATTTAGTGCTTTATCGCCGTACTTCACCCGGTTCTACCCAGCTCAACATCCCAAAAATCTTCGATCTCTCCGTTGAACCGCCTCCTCAGCTGCCTATCCAGGAGCAAATTTCCATCGATTTTGGATTGGAACCCCGTGTAGAAGTTGAGATCAAGTCCGATACCAATGGTCATGATCAATTACAGGTGACAAATTCACTACTTCCTGCATGCCCCACCAATGTGACCCAGCAATATAGTTGGGATGGCACGAATTTCAAATCATCCCCATTACAGTATCAGGTTCTCCCGTTGAGTGGGATGGTTCAGTATTGCGAGATTGTGCTCGATACAGCCTCCAATGGATGGGGTCCCGATGCAGCCATTAATGTTGCATTACCTATGTTAGAGGCATGGCCTCCGGATAGCGATATCCAAGGCAAACCTTACCCTGCTGATTCATATGATGAATTACGTTACCGTCTGGGTGTGTTGTATGCTTTGGCAGGTCAGCCTTCTGAAGCCATTCGATACCTGACCGAAATTACCTCATCACCCATCACCCCCAATTCCAGTTGGATTATCCCCGCCCAAGAATTCCTGCAAGCCTACCAGGGACCCTGGGACCTATTTACCGCTTGCCAGCAAGCACAATTTTGTAATCTGAGAGATGCTCTACGCACCATGATCTCCACAAGTGGTTTTAATGACACCGAGCAAGCAATATCCTATCTTCAGAATAATGGAGTCACCATCCGATCGAAGGGTCGCTTTGATTTCAATCTGGATGGGCAGTATGAGCGTTGGATGATCATTCAACCGAAACCCGGATCCAAACTGGAATTTTGGATAGTATCTACAACGTTGGATGCTGTTGATGCGGTATTTGTTCAAGTTTTTGAAGGCACTGAATCATTACCTTATTATCATGAGCCCGTCTGGGGAAGTACCTGTGGTTCAATTGGAGCTTCAGAATGGTTTCATCTTCGACCGCCTGAAGGATACACTGGAACCTTATATCAAATGGGTTGATGTAGAATATGCCCGTCCAACGACAATCCTCGACGGATATACCCAGGCAGAGAACGCATTAATGAATGGCGAAGATCCAAAACTGGTACAACAGACCCTCCTTCAATTATTGAATTCCCCACGTTTCAAAGGAGATTGTATAGCTTTTAATATTTGCGACCAATTCCACTATACCCTTGGATTTGTCTATGATCTCAACAATGAAGATGGGAATGCCATCGATCAATATTTATGGGTATGGAGAAATTATCTAAAAAGCCCATATACCAAATTAGCCCGTCTTAAACTTGATTATTTCCCACTGCCCACCTATACCAAAACTCCCGTTCCAAGTAAGACCCCTACTCGTACTCGCACTCCTTCATCAGCTACACCGACCTCGACTCGTACTGTAACTCCTACACGAACGGAAACGCCAACCCAAACCTACACGCCAACGGTTACACCCACATTTACGGTAACATTTCTCCCAACTGATACCGAAACAAGTACGCCAACCCCCACTCCCTAGAAAAGATCACTGGAGCTTGAATGAAATACTCCCTCCAACAGTGGCGATTATTAATTACTCCACCCTCCCAGGGTGCATGGAACATGGCAGTCGATGAAGCAATCCTGGAAGCAGTTGAGCATAACAGGGTTTTGCCAAGCTTAAGGCTTTATGCCTGGGATCCTCCCTGCTTATCCATTGGCTATGCGCAACCAGTCCACAGATATCGATCTTCCACGCTTGTTTGCTCTGGGTTGGCATTGGGTCCGCCGGCCAACCGGTGGCCGGGCAATCCTCCATACTGATGAGCTGACGTATTCAGTCATCGCCCCTTTATCAGATCCTCGGGTCTCTGGAGGTGTTCTCGAAAGTTATCAGCGTTTATCCTCTGCCCTGCTAACTGCCTTGCACGCTTTGCATATCCCTGCTGCATCTCATCCTGGTAAATCGCCCATTAACAATCAGGAGAATGGAGCAGTCTGTTTTGAGGTTCCTTCGAATTATGAAATCACAGTTCAGGGTAAAAAAATTATTGGCAGTGCCCAGGCTCGCCGGAAGAATGTGGTTCTCCAGCATGGCACATTCCCCCTTCGGGGTGACCTGACCCGGATCACACAGGTTCTCGCTTTTTCGGACGAGAGAGCTCGCTCCGATGCAGCGGTGCGGCTGCTTTCACATGCCACCACCTCCGAGCGCCTCCTTGGGACCAGTGTTTCCTGGCAGGAGGCTGCTGATGCAATTATCTTTGGTTTTCAATCTGAGCTGAACCTGGATTTTATCCGAGAGCCATTATCCACGCTCGAATTATCGCGTGCACAGCAGCTGCTTAACGAGAAATATACCCATCCATCCTGGTTAGAACGAATCTAGCTACGATGATGTCCCTTCATCGTAGAGTCAATTCTTAGGGTAAACGAATGATACCTGAGAATAACCCAGCTCGTTCAGTAAGCTCTCCAGATATATTTCCGCATTGGTTTGGGCTTGCTTTAAAATACCATCCTCTAAGGCAGCTTTCTTGATTTGATCTTCTGCTGCCTGACGAGCAGCGGTTTCCAGGTTAATATCCCCGTGTGTCAGCAGTCCAGTTTCGCGGTCATACACATAAGATTGGTCATTATCCAATGTCGCCACGAAGACCTCAGACTTAGGAAGTTTGATCACCAATATCCCATCATCAAAAGCAATATCTTCCGACCGAATTTTCGATAGGTCAATTCCAGCGATCACATACCCATGACCTACGAATAACAACCGGTCACCGAATAATGGCGCGAGTGCATTTTGACCTGTTTCCGCAGTGATGACCTTTTCAATAGTATATTGGATCGTTTCCAGGCGTGCCAGGGGACGTATCTGGTTAATGATGGTTACCGGATCGGGGAGTATGGTTGGGGTTGGGTGTAAAAATAGTGCGACCTGTGTGCTCAGGCTGCTTGTCATATCGCTCACCGGCTGAATTACTTTTTGAGTAGTTCTTTGTAACGTCAGCACAACACCCAACACCGCACCTGCCAGTATCACCAATAATCCGATCACCAGTATCCAGGGAAGTAGGTTTTTATTTTTATTCATAGGAATATATTATACTTGATGCATCATGAGTGTTGGAATCCTGACTATTCAAGTCCGGCTTCCCGGATGTAAATCATTAAAAGAAAAACGCAGCCGGCTTAAACCGTTACTCACCCGTCTTCATCGTGAGTTTAATATATCGGTCGCTGAGCTTTCTCGGCAGGATGATTGGGATGAAGCAACCATTGGTTGTGCATTAATAAGTAACGAAAACCAGTTCACTCAGAGCTCTCTTCAAAACATCATTCATTGGTTGAATAGGAATTGGCCAGATATTTCTTTGGTGGATGATCATATCGAGATCATTAATTAGGAAGGATATATGGATCTTCAATTGAACGGAAAACGCGCCCTTATTACCGGCTCAAGTAAAGGCTTGGGATATGCCATTGCGTTAGGTTTAGCAAATGAGGGATGCAGGGTGGCAATTAATGGTCGTAATTCCCAACGTATAACTGACGCTGTTCAAAAATTAGCTTCACAGACAAAAGGCGAGATCATACCTATCCAGGGGGACGTTGGAGTACCTGATTTTCCCGCTACTTTAGTTCAAAAAACCATACAGGCATTTGGTGGTCTGGATCTGCTGGTGACGAATGCAGGTGGACCTCCCTCAGGTAAATTTGAAAGCTTCGATGATCCCACCTGGCAACATGCGATTGACCTGTCCTTTCTCAGCCATGTTAGACTGATCCGAGCAGCATTGCCATATCTGCGGCAATCAGATTGTCCTAGTGTGGTCACCTTGACCTCTTATTCTGTGAAGCAGCCCATCCCGAACCTTGTGCTGTCTAATAGTATCCGCGCAGCCACCGTAGGATTGACCAAGACTCTCGCCCTTGAGCTCGGTGCGGATGGGATACGTTTCAACTCAATCCTACCCGGCTGGACCCTGACTGAAAGAGTTCAAGAGCTGATGTCATATCGGGCAAAAGTCAATAGTTCCACCGTGGAGGAGGAAATTTCCCGGCAGGTAGCTGAAACTGCCTTGGGGCGCATGGCCCGTCCCGAAGAAGTTGCCAATGCAGCAATATTTTTACTTTCTCCAGCCGCATCCTACATCACTGGCGTGATGCTCACTGTGGATGGTGGGATTTATAAAGGCACCTTATAATAACCCAGCTTCGAGATTTAGCCGATCTCACGACAGGAACTTGAAAGGGATCTCCATTAGGTTTTTCAATATCCTTTGAGATAGGTTGGGATCTTTAACCCCCATGACGCCTGACCGCATGATTCCGTAGGCTTCTAAATAGCGCCCCCGCTTCATCATCATCGATGAAATGGACTGGCACACGTATGCCCGCAGCTCATATTCTCCGATTTGATTAAATAACTCCGCAGATTGCTCATACAAAATAATTGCCTCATCATTCCGGTCGAGCTGCTCAAGCGCTGCTGCCTGGTTGCCCGCTGCCATTGCCTGACGTTTCAGGTCACCCTTGTTAGCGAATACAATTTCAGTTCCGACGACTGCTTCCAAAGCAGACTTTCCATCACCAACTTTTAAGAAAGCTACACTGCAATTATTTGCCATCTCGGCAGCGGATAATTCGTCTTCCATAGATGAAAAGCCATCAGCGGCTGCTTTAAATAGCCTCGCCGCTGATAGATAGTCTCCTCGGTTATATTCAGCTCGCGCTTCTTCTGCAAGCTGTTGTGGGGTAAGCGTTTCCATGGTTTACAAAGTAATTTCCAGCAATCCTTCTGCCAATGCTCGTAATCGTTCAACCTTTAATTCGCTAAGCTTGATCGCCAGATCTAGATATGGCCGGTTTACAGGTTTACCGATGAACTCCTGTAATTCCTTGGGTAGATTAAGGAATTCATGCATATTTCGTTGTTCCATAAACCAGCTCCCCACCTCACTCGCCTGGTCCTCAAAATTTACCATTGAAGTATTGAGGGCTTGGACAATATTCTCAAGCTCAGGCAAAGTTATGGGAACCTCCCCACGTTCAAATGCTTGAAGATCTCCTACTGGTATTCCAACCTTACTGGCAAGCTCCTCCTCAGATAATACCGCTTCAATCCTCGCCTTACGGATCAATTCTCCGATTGCCTTTTGTCGTAATTCTTTAACCTCAACCGGATTATAGGATTTCTCATCACTGACTATCTTTAATGTTTCATTCCCCCAAAAATGATCCAAGGGCACCTCCAGATAATATGCCAAAATCTCCAGCTCAGGCAAAGTGGGTGGTCTTTCACCAATTTCTATTGCAGTCATCTCATCTACTGAAAGACCCATTGCTTGGGCACATTCTTCAATATTTTTCCCTGATTTAACCCGCGCATCTCGGATTAACAGACCAAATTTCTTTGCCCTTATGATTTTTATGATCGGGTTTATCGCCATTTAAACACCTTCCCAACATTTCGGCATTCTGGAAATCGTAAATTGATGAAAACGCTATTTGTTTTGTCCTTCATAAATAATTGGCATGATATATCCCACCCCAGAGCGGGTGACGATATGTTGCGGATTATTTTGATCCTTCTCTAATTTTTGCCTTAATCGTGAGATACTCACCCACAAGATTTCTTTATCTTTTTGATATTCCACTCCCCATACATCCTTTAACAATTGTTCCGATGGGATCACAGTACCCACATTTTGTGCCAATTGGAGCAAAATCCGGTACTCTGTGGCAGATAGATACACCATCTTGCCATTTAGAAATACCTCCGCTTTTGCTAGATCAATATCCATTGAACCATGGTGAAAGATAGATTGGGTCGGGATATTGGTCGGCTTCGCTGCCCTTCTTAATACCGCCCTGACACGGGCTAACAATTCGGTGGCAGAAAACGGTTTAACAATATAATCATCGGCACCCATATCCAATCCACGCACGCGATCCTGTTCCTCACCTTTCACCGTCACTACGATAATCGGGACAGTTGAAAATTTCCTGATCCGCTCACATACGATGAATCCATCTAAGACGGGCATCATGATATCCAACAAGACCAGGTCTGGATTCTCATTTGCTACAATTTCCAATGCTTGCTCGCCATTGTAAGCTTTTAGTACCTGGTAGTTATCCGAGATCAGGTTTGCTTCCATCAGGCGAACATATCGTGGTTCATCATCAACGATTAGTATTTTCTTGCTCATGCGTTAGGCTCCTCTCCCTCCGGTTGGGTTTCATGTAAATTCCCCCTGCATGGTAAGTCAATATTAAACACGGTTCCCTTTGAAACTTCTGAGCTAACAGAAATATCACCTCCGTGTTCATGGATAATCTGCTGGCAAATAAACAAACCTAATCCCGTTCCATGCGTGGAAACACTTGTTTCTGGGACACGATAAAAACGTTCGAATAGATGCGGGAGGTGATTTTCTGCTATCCCAGGTCCTTGATCTTCAACTGTGATGGTACAAATCTCTTTGGTATTCTTTACCGTGATTATCACAGGTGCACCTGGTGCATATTTTACAGCATTGCTCAGTAAATTATCAAATACTTGAGTGATGCGCGTAGGATCTGCCATTACAGTTATCCCATGGTCCACATTAAGTTGCACCGCCAGCGATGAATATCGGCTTGTGCTTCTAACTACGATTTCTCGTAAGATCATGTCGATTCTAATCGGTTGTAACTGCATGAACATGGTCCCGGCTTTTAATCTCGCTGAATCTAGTAAATCCTCAATTAATTCATGCAATCTGTCTGCTTCTTCGTCTATAATCGTTAAAAACTCACGCCTGGATCCATCGTCCCATTTCGTATCATCTCGTAAAAGGGTGGTTGCATATCCTTTAATAAATCCAATCGGTGTCCGTAGTTCGTGTGAAATAGTTGTGATAAATTCATCCTGCATTTTCCGCAACCAGCGCTCTGCCTCTAATTTTGCCACTCGTTCCACAAGCTGATGATTTTCAATTAACTGTGCAGTTTGTGCTGCGATAAATTCTGCCAGACGGATCTGATCCGGAGCATAGGGCGGTCCTCCAAATCTGCCGAATACCAACACTCCAAGTACATCATCCCCTGCTTTGATTGGCAGTCCCAGAAAATCCCGCCAGTATAAACGGTTATTCTCCCATCCGTCGAGTTTCTCCTGATGTAATGAGGTCTGTTTCGATTGATAAGTTTGGGCTGCTATCGCCTCACCCCATTCAATATTCCCCTCTGCACACTTTCCTCGACCAATCACGCGTGCATAAGATGGGTCCAATCCATTATGATCCTTGGGCAGGTATAAAACCATGTTGTCAAATATCAGTATATGGCGTGTATGTTGAACGATCAAATCCAATGCTGAATCAATATTCTCAGTTTGAGCAATAGCCAAACCGATAGCATACACTGCGCGTAAATCTTCGGGTCTTAAGACAACGGATTCGTTTATTCCATCAGCCATATCAATCATCTTCACCAATAATTGGCAGTACGAACTGGATTGTTGTTCCCTGCCCAACCTCAGAGGTCACTTCAACTTTAGAGCTATGTGCTTCAATTATTTTCTTTGCTAATGCAAGTCCCAATCCAATTCCTCCATAATGTCTTGTGCTTGAGCCGTCAAGCTGGTGATATGGCTCAAATATCTCCGATAACCGTTCTGATGAGATCCCAATTCCAGAATCAACTACATAGAATTGAGCTTTATCTGTATCTTGGTTTATACCTACTTTTACCTGGCCACCAGCTGGTGTGAATTTTATCGCATTATCTACGAGCTCCATGACAACCCATTGAATTTTTTCCTGGTCAACTCGCACCGGACAGGGATCGTCTCCCAAATCAATGTCTAACGTAACCGGGCGATTCGCAGCCTTGATTTTCGCTTGTCTCAAAGCCAGATTCACCACTTCATATAAATTAGCTGGTTTTATTAATAATGTAAATTGGCCACTGGCTTCCAGTGAAAAATGGATCATTTTATCGATCAGTTCTTCAAGCCGTGCTTCTGAACGCAACATCACGTCCAATGCACTCTCTTGTTCGTCCGATAGCTCCCCAAGGCTGCCATTGTACATCAAGTCCAAATATCCACGTATATGCGTCAGGGGTGTGCGCAGCTCATGCGAAACATTAGATATAAAATTTGATTTCAATTGGTTGAGATCAGCCAGTTTATTTAGTGCGGTTTGAAGCTCTAGCGTGCGTTCTTTTACTCTTTGTTCCAACTTTAAATTTGATTGTTGGAGAGCTGTATGCAGTTGAAATATCTGTTCTGTGATTACCTGATCCAGAGTCTCTCGATCAATCAGGTGTAATTCTAATAATGCCTGTCCTACCAACCGCTGATGACCATCAGAGCCGGTTTTTCTAGAGTATTCTAGTGCCCGTTGAAGACCTTCTTGGGTTAAAACCCCCCGTTCGATCAATAATTCACCCACCCTTGGAACAAGGATTTCAGGCGTAATGGGTATTGCTGGATTTAGATTGATCTTGGATATAACTTCTTGTTCCTCTTTTACCGCTGCCAATGCCAGGTTAACTCCGCAGACAGGGCATTCAAGCTCCTGCTTGTCTACCAGATTTCCACAGTTTGGGCAAGGTAATTGATAATCCATTCTCCACCAATTTGTATTTCTAATATGATATCCTGACTTATCTCTTAACGCAAGCCTAACAAATGTGTATAGTATTTATAAGGAATTACCTGACGATTTGAGGGATAATTCAATTTATGCTGATTCCAACACCAATGAGATTACTCGTCATCGACCAGGACACTCTTGGGGAAAATTTTATCAGGCAAAATCTAAATCCTAGTGGTTATGAAGTGATCAAGGTAAATTCCAGTTCGGACGGGATACTAACTGCTCAGACATGGAACCCTGATGTGATTATTATCAATATCATGCAACCATCGGTAAATGGCTGGAAACTCTGCCGTAGGCTACGCCAACATAGCCAGGTTCCGATTCTGGTTCTGGCTGCAGTGTCTGATCCGAATTCGATTGCCCTATGGTTGGATGCTGGGGCTGATGATTATTTAACCAAACCATTTTCTTCAGATATACTTGTTGCTCATCTGCAAAAGCTTACTCGTCGCTATAATCTTAAGCAAGATACCCCTTCGATAACTGTTGCCTGATAGAATTTTGATTAACCTTTGATTCTTCATTATCTTGGGTTAAAATCAGCGATATTTGATTCCCAGGAGTTAAACGAGTGGCAAACCAACAACCTGATCAACCTTCCGCAAATCCATCTTTCAAACTTAATGATCGGTCAGATGATGCATGGGAATCCTCTCCGGCTGCACAATCGCTCGAACGGATGTTAGCCAATCCCAGAATAAAGTATATTGTGATCATCGTCCCTGAGGATGCATGTCCAGCATGCCAGAATTTGACCGGTACATACCCAAAAGATCAAGTACCCCGTTTGCCGATTGAAAAATGTTCGCACCCCCTAGGCTGCCGCTCATATTATCTTCCGTATCTGGATGAAATTTTCCCTTAGAGTTTTTCCCCCGGGTCAATTTTCTTCTCCTTCGACAATTTTTTTGCAAACCCGATTGCTTCCTGCCAGCTATGAATCTCACCCGTTATCTGCGCTTCATAAATGGCATCCAATAAATAACCAACCATTGGTCCTGGTGTAATATCTAACTCCTCCATCAAATCATCGCCATTCACCAGGGGCGGAGGAATAATACTTTCCGTTCGATCTTCCCACCATGCGTTCATCATTTCCCGAATAACATCCAAATGCCTCGCCCATCTTTCTTGCGGTAGCGTAGGTCCATAAGTCGCCAGAATGTCAGCCATAGATAAAATGCATATATCAACACCAGCATCACCCGTATCGCGAAAGAAACGATATATTGCTTTCTTGCTGGGTAATTCGTTGCTATGAGAGAGTAAGGATAGGCGCATATGATGTTTGACAATCGTCATCAATCGTTCAATTTCTTGGTTGCTTAATTTCAGCGCTTTTCCGCGTTTCTCTACCAATTTACTGCCAATCTGCTCGTGCTCAATAAAGCGAATTCTTCCATCTTCTCCAACTTTTTGAGCTTTCACCTTTCCAACATCATGGTATAAACCTGCCAGATACAGCAGACTCCGGTGTGGACGGTCTGGATTGATTGATTTTTTGTAATAGTCCATAAGCTGTTGCCGGTACCGACCAAGGCGCAAGCCAACTAATCCCATCGTCAGGTTACCTGCCATATCCGGATTATATTCTTCAGCCAATACATTCAGGATGTTATCTAATTGCACCAGGATCTCCAGGGTATGGTCCCAGGCATTCATGATATGAGGTGGAGATTGCTGGATATTTTTTAGCTTGCTAATCTCAGGTAACACATGCTCGAGAGCATCGAGTTTATCAAGAATCCTTATCGCACTACTGGAATTCGGGAGCAGTAAAATTCGAAAAAGCTCGTCTCGTAATCTTTCTGAAGATACTTCTGGTAGTAAATCCACACCTTGCTTGATGAATTCCAGGGTTTGAGGTTGAATCCTGAGTTCTAGCTCTACTGAAAATCTCACTGCTCGGAGGATCCGTACAGGGTCATCGATAAAAGATTGCTGTGAACAAGCTTTTAAACGTTTCGCAGCCAGATCAGCTGCTCCCCCTAAAGGATCGATTAGTTCTCGAAGCTGATGCACCTCAACGGCCATGGCATTCATCGTGAAATCACGCCCTTGAAGATCGCTGATCAGATCTGCCCCCTGAAAGGTTGAAAAATCAATTCGCCTAGGATTGTTTCTTAATCCATCAACGGATTCATCAGGTATAAGGACCAATCTTGCCATGTTACGGTGTATGTCCAGGGGGAAATATGCTGCCCCGATAGAATCACCGATCCGGCGCGCTAATTTCATTGCATTCCCCGGTAGGACAAAATCAAGGTCATAATTAGGCCTTTTAAGGAAAGCGTCCCTTATCGCTCCACCCACCAGGTAAGCTGATTCATCACCCGGGATGAGACTGATAATGCGATTCAATATCGGCTGCTTTATGCTTACTTCGAACTCATCCATGTTGCGTTCTCTTGCTATTTTCTATCATTACTTTAAAAGCTATTTATTCCCCTGGATTGTACTTATCCGTGGCCAATACCCCAATGAAAGGTAAATTGCGGTAATATTCGTCTGCATCCAACCCGTAACCAAATACAAATTTATCGGGAATCACAAATCCACAATAATCAATCGGTACTTCCACTTCGCGCCTTTCGGCTTTGTCCAATAGGGTACATATCTTTAAGCTTTTTGGTTGTCGTCCACTAAGTAATTCCAATACTGCTTTCACCGTATAACCGCTGTCCACGATATCTTCCACCAGCAGTACATGCCGATTATGGATATCAGTAATTAAATCCAAAGTAATGCGCGATTGGCCTCTGGAGCGACGTGCACCAACACCATAGGAAGATACAGACATAAAATCGACCATATGAGGTACGGATATGTTCCGCATCAGATCAGTCAGGAACATTACCCCTCCCCGCAGGATACATACAAGGATTAGTTCTTTTTCCTGATAATCTCGGCTAATTTCGGCCCCCAGTTCAGCGATTCTTTTTTGTAATGCCTCTTCTGAGATCAAAACTTCCTGTAAAAACTCATGGTAATCTTGCATGTCTCACTCCTTTGGAACCTCATGGTGCTTCCGGCAACGTGCTTCATACATTTCCGCAGCTCCAATGATCACCACCGGTTCATCATATCGGGCTGGTTTTCCATTGATAATCCTTTGAGTACGCGAAGCAGGTTCACCACAAACCATGCAAATTGCCTGAAGTTTATCCACATGCTCAGCTTTAGCCATCAACACTGGCATCGGTCCGAATGGCTCACCCCTGAAGTCGGTGTCCAAACCTGCAACAATGACCCTTAAACCCTGGTCAGCAAGCCGCTGGACAATATCAATGATCTGGTTATCAAAAAACTGCGCTTCATCGATTGCCACAACTGTTGTATCTGTCTCTAAATAAGTCAAAACTTCGCCAGCTTGTTCAATGGGATGGGCTTCAAAATCATTCCCGGCATGCGAGGTCACCTTACGCACCGCATATCGATAATCAATGGCTGGTTTGAATACCTGCACTTTTTGTCGTGCAATGGTAGCCCGTCGTAAACGACGGATCAGTTCATCGGTCTTTCCACAGAACATTGAGCCAGTGATCACCTCAACTGATCCAGAACGATGGTCCATACTCTCCTCCGATTTTTTCAATATTTAGCTTGTTGATGAACTATATTATAGCAAACAGGCAGACGAGTTATGCGTCTGCCTGTTAAGTGTAACTGAAATTAGATGCGATGCAAGCTTAAACTACGATTTCCTGAGCTGCTTCTGGTAGCTCATAACCAAACTGTCTTAGTCGCTTCTTGAGGTCAGCTAACGATTTTCTACCAAATCCATCTATCCCCAAGATGCCCGCTTCCCCTTTTTCCAACAGTTCGATTGCCTGACCAACTTTGGTGACATCTGCTTTTGCAAGGGCTTCTGTCGCCCGGGTTCCCAAACCGAGTTCTGATATCGGACGCTCTGGTGAGGTCCTGGCAGACTCGCGCGCGGTTTTATCGTCCATATATTGTTGGCGAACCTGTAATTTTTTGTAAAATCTATCTACCTGTCCCTCGGTATCAACAATACGCTGTTCTCCAGTGAAGAATGGATGGCAGTTTGAACACACATCTGTATGGATTAACTTTTTTGTGGAACCTGTGGTCCAGGTGTTGCCACAGGCACAGATAACCTGTGCATCTGTGTAATATTCTGGGTGAATACCTTCTTTCATGATCATTTCCTTTCAAAATCACTTACTCTGCTTCAGCTGGCGTTATGCTTACACGTTTCCGGTCATCTCGGATTGTCTCATAAACAACATACCCGTCGATAGTGGCAAACAGGGTGAAATCTTTACCAACCATGACATTGTCACCAGGTTTGATATGGGTGCCATGCTGCCGAACAAGGATGTTACCGGCACGCACAAACTCACCACCGTATTTTTTTACACCCAGGCGTTGTCCCTGGCTATCACGTCCATTGCGGCTGGAACCGCCACCTTTTTTATGGGCCATTTTCTATCTCCTATTCCTCGTTGATCGCATCGATCCGCACACGCGTGTATTTTTGACGATGTCCTGTCTTGGTTCGGATTCGCTCTTTGGGTTTATAACGAAAAACGATAATTTTGGGGCCTTTTACCTGTGCAACGACCGTCGCTTGTATCTTTGCACCCTGTATGAATGGGGTTCCAACTTTTACGTTCTCGCCATCCGAAATGAGGAGTACCCGATCCATGTCGATCT
The DNA here is from genome assembly GCA_963777935.1 of uncultured Chloroflexia bacterium. Taxonomy (GTDB): domain Bacteria; phylum Chloroflexota; class Anaerolineae; order Anaerolineales; family UBA4823; genus FEB-25. Next base: position 264,462 of record CAVZSL010000002.1, on the reverse strand, counting down.
CCTCGCCCACCTCAAGTGGATACACGTCCACGTCGATGGAGTCACCGATAACGGCTTTATACTGTTTGCCGCCATCTTCAATAATAGCGTACTTCATAAGCTTCCTCCAAGCTTCACTTCACCAGAGGACCCGCGTCCTGTGTTGATTAGAAAGGTTGTTTTCACAGCCCATCCCACGCAGATATTCGGGGAAGTTGGGGATATTATTTGCCAGCATATCTGGCAATTGTCAATTGGCAAAATATAGCCCCAGCAAGGCTGCCGGGGCAGTGCGGGCTGAATTATAATAGGGTTGTTTTTTCCTGTCAACCAGTTAATCTAAGTACTTTTGTCTCTTACGCGATATGATAGTAATCACTGGTAACAAGGTTTATAATTAGCGATAATCTTGGTTGAATCTGTCCGATTTTTGGACACCGATTTTTGGACACCGATTTTTGGAAACGATTTTTGAACACCAAATTGCTTTTTATTTCTAGGAGGTATGACGATGCCCGTTAAGGGATGGATCGAAGTTGATGAGATTTTCTGTAAAGGATGTGAATTGTGTATTCCAGAATGTCCACAGCATGTTATGGGACTCAATATGGAAAGGTTGACTCCGAAAGGCTATCACCCAGTCTCTTTAGTTAAGGATGGTTGCACTGGTTGCGGTATCTGTGCGATTGTGTGCCCTGAGGCAGCTCTCACTGTTTTTCGTGAAGCACCCATAAAAACTGTTAAAGTTCCTGTTTCCAATACATAGGAGATGATCCATGGCTAAAGAATTTCTTGAAGGGAACTTCGCCATGGCTGAAGCAGCCGTACGCGCCGGTGTTGAAGCCTATTTTGGGTACCCCATCACTCCCCAAACGGAAATTTTAGAGTGGATGTCTCATCGCATGCCAGAATTAAAGCGTGCTTTCCTGCAGGCAGAGAGTGAAGTGGCAGCCATAAATATGGTTTATGGTGCCGCTTGCACTGGCGCACGGGTGATGAGCTCTTCTTCCAGTCCTGGTGTCAGCTTGATGATGGAAGGCTTATCTTATATTGCCGGAACGGAAGTTCCGGTGGTTCTTATCGATGTTGTCCGTGGTGGACCTGGGTTAGGTAATATTGCCCCTTCCCAGGGAGATTACAACCAACTTGTCCATGGTGGAGGCCATGGAGACTATCATCCCATCGTCCTGGCACCTGCCTCCGTTCAGGAGGCTATCGACCTGACTGTTCTTGCCTTTGACCTGGCAGAGAAATATCGCAACATTTGCATCGTGATGGCTGATGGCAGTATCGGTCAAATGATGGAACCTGCCGAGCTCCCTGAAATGCATCCATTGCGAACAACTACGCCGGATTGGGCAGTGGATGGATGTCTGAATTGTCCTCAGAGGATCCTTACTTCGATATTGATTGACCCTACCCTGGAGGAAGTCTATAACCATAAGATCCTCGACACATGGTACAGGATTCAGGAAAATGAAATCCGCTACAAGGAATACTATTTGGATGATGCTGAATATATAGTGATAGGCTTCGGAACTGCCGGTCGTATTGCATTAACCGCTATCCAGAATGCCCGTGCTGAAGGAATTAAAGTTGGATTATTCCGACCCATCTCTGTCAGTCCTTTTCCCTTCCCACAACTCGAAGAGCTGGTCAAGACAACTCAGGGCATTTTAGTCACCGAGATGAATACCGGGCAGATGCTGGATGATGTACGCATGGCAGTTAAAGGACGTGTACCGATCGAATTTTATGCTCGTTTAGGCGGGATGGTCCCCTACCCGGATGAGATCCTGGGAGAGATCAGGCGTTTGGTCTACGAGCCAAAGTCACCCGATGGTGATCCACGCCGGCGTTGGATGCAACGTCTAAAAGATGGCGTGATCACATTATCTTAATGTTAAGGATACAAATATGGATACTGCTTTGCAAACCGAAATTCAGACAGTTTATATCCGCCCTGCTTCCCTTTCTCATACCCCATCTCACTATTGCCCCGGCTGCACCCATGGTATTGCCCATCGCCTGATCGCCGAAGTGCTGGATGAGATGGATATCCGTGAAAAGACCATTGGTGTCGCACCGGTGGGCTGCGCCGTATTTGCCTATAACTACTTCGATTTTGACTGGGTCGAAGCTGCCCACGGTCGTGCACCAGCCATGGCAACCGGCATGAAACGCGTTTTACCCGATCGATTCATCTTTACCTATCAGGGGGATGGTGATTTAGCCTCCATTGGAATGAGTGAGATCATGCATGTTGCGGGACGAGGCGAGAATATTACAACAATCTTTATCAACAATGCCATCTACGGTATGACGGGCGGCCAGATGGCTCCTACCTCTTTACCAGGCCAAAAAACCACCTCCTCACCCAGTGGGCGTGACGTGGAGACGATGGGGTATCCCTTACACATGGCTGAAGTGCTCTCAAAAATGGAGGGCTCTGGTTATATTGTCCGCCGTAGCTTGCACGATCCCAAGAACATCCGTCTCGCCAAGAAAGCTATCCGTACCGCCTTTGAAGTCCAAAAAAGGGGACTCGGTTTTTCAATGGTGGAATTGCTCTCTACTTGTCCTACAAATTGGGGTGTGACTCCCCAGGAAGCGTTAATCTGGTTGCAGGAACATATGATCCCCGTTTATCCGCTTGAAGATTTCAAAGTCACTTCTGGCCTCGAAGGTTTCAGAGCATAGGAGGGAGATTATGATGCAAACAGAGGTCATTTTTGCAGGCTTTGGCGGGCAGGGTGTCCTTTTCGCTGGGCAGATTCTGGCATTTGCCGCCATGGATGCCGGACATGATGTGACCTGGATGCCATCCTATGGTCCAGAATCGCGCGGTGGCACCGCCAACTGTACAGTCGTCATTGCTGACGAGGAAATTGGCTCCCCAACAGTCAAACACCCCAAGGCTGCAGTGGTCATGAACCTGCCATCTTTGGATAAATTTGAATCCCTGGTTTCTCCAGGAGGCATATTAATTGTCAATTCCTCTCTTGTGAACCGAGACCCAATCAGAAGGGATATTTCCTGGGTGATGATTCCCGCTCAAGAGATTGCTGAAACCATCGGTCCACGCCGTTTATTAAATATGGTGATGCTGGGAGCCCTGCTTGAAAAACTCCCTATCCTTACCCTTTCAGAGATCAAGACAGCCATGGATATCCACATGCCCGAGCGTCACAAGAAATTATTCAAAAGCAATGTAGAAGCTCTTGATAAAGGTGTCGCTTACGCCCGTGGTGAGCTGGTTATCGAAAAATCACCTGTCACCTCGGGAGACGCGATCGAAACCATCGCCCCCACTTCCGTCTAAGATTACCAATGTGCTTGTAGGGTTGCTAGAATCTGGCAACCCTTTTTATTTATTTTTTCCTGTGGACCGAAGCAATCGCCACATTCTGTCATCTGGTATCGCGAATATTTTTGAGCGATATGCGAGACGGTGCTCTTCCGTCCACAAGTCCCGAGTGACTTTCGAGGGAGGCAATCTCCTTTCTAATTTTCCGAGTGCGCGGTATTCTCGACCAAATCAATCTCCAGCTTCTGTCATTGCGATCGAGCGCACTTTGCGAAGCGCAGCAATCTCCAACGATATAGATAAATCTCAAATCCACTTGTTGCGTGCCTGTTTGGTTGATCATCCATTGGTGAAACTACACCTCTTTATTTCTTCCCAGGAAGTATCATTTTTAAATCCTTATTCAGAATATTGGGACAATCAATGATCGCGATAATAAAAGTAGAGACGCCCCAGTGGGGCGTCTCTAAGGTGTTTTTCCCTAATTCCCACGTCCCCACCAGTCGGCAGTATCCACGCTAGCGTACGTGAAAGAATTTAGTGAAGCTCCCAATCACCAGGTTTTTCAGCCCAAGGTGATAGCCTTCAATGATCATAATATCGTACACCTGTCCTCTAAACAGTATATTAAAGATTAATAATTTAGCCCTTTTCACCCTTTTCACTCCTTTTTATGACTTATTTTATGAAAAAATGCCTGCAAGTTAAAGCCGAAAAACTAACATCTAAATTCCCAACCTTAAAATATCGCTGATTTTGCGTAAACCCCTTGTGAAATAGAACATTTGTGCTATAATCTATATACCCTTCTTTGCCTTTTCAAGTCCATTGCCCTTCATCATAAGGTTTTTGTAATCATCTGGTTAAAATATACCTTTTACCAATATCTGATTACCTGATACGAATTGAATGCTTTCGTTTTTTTTACAACCAATTACCCTGATGGATAAAAAAAGACTGCCCAATCATTTTTGGACAGCCTTTCCAATTGAATTAATGCTAGGTTACTTGAAAATCAGCCTGGCTTACTTATCCTCGGCCAATGCTTTTCCACTATGCTTCAGGGCTGCGTGAGCAGCAGCCAGTCGTGCAATCGGCACCCGGAACGGAGAGCAGCTCACATAGTTATTCCCAATCAGGTGGCAGAACTCGATCGAATCTGGGTCACCACCATGCTCGCCGCATATACCCACTTCCAGATTGGGCCGGGTGGTGCGTCCATCTTTGACCGCTATATCCATGAGACGCCCAACACCGCCTTGATCGATGGTTTGGAAAGGATTCTTTGGCAGGATACCTTCCGCAACATATGTGACCAGGAAGTTTCGTTCGGCATCATCACGGCTGTACCCGAAGGTCATCTGGGTCAGGTCATTGGTTCCAAATGAGAAGAACTCTGCATACTCGGCAATCTCGGCTGCGGTCACTGCTGCACGGGGAATCTCAATCATGGTGCCGAACTTATAGGTGAAAGTGACCTTCTTTTCTTTCATAACATCATCGGCAATCTTTACCAGCCGTGGCTGGATCCACTTCAATTCATTCACCGTACCGGTCAATGGGATCATCACCTCCGGTTTGACCACCACACCACTTAAAGTGCAATCCGCGGCAGCTTCAAAAATCGCCCTTACCTGCATCTCAACGATCTGCGGCATGTAAATGCTCAAGCGCACCCCACGCAAGCCCATCATTGGGTTGCTCTCATGCATGCCACGGATATCAGCCAAGAGTTTTTCCTTCTCTGCCAGTCCAGCTGTCTCACCCTTCACGCGCATCGTGATCACTTCCTCGAACAGCTCTTCTTCGTCGGGCATAAACTCATGCAGTGGAGGGTCAATCAATCGGATGATCACCGGATACCCATCCATTGCCCTGAACAAACCATCGAAATCTGCCCTTTGATAGGGTAACAATTCATCCAATGCAGCTTTGCGTACATCCAGGTTTTCTGCCAGGATCATCCGTTGAACGATGGGCAATCGGTCCTTTTCAAAGAACATATGCTCAGTCCGGCACAATCCGATCCCGACCGCCCCGTAGGAGCGTGCTCTCTGGGCATCCTTCGGGTAATCAGCATTCGCCCACACTTGCAATCCTTTGGTTGGCCAGCCAGGGGCGAATTTCCGCATACCAGGAGTGGCACAGATATCGTCCGCCCATTTAAGCAGCGTGAGCAGATCAGTCTGTTCCTCCAAACCTGGAGCGATGGTTGGGATTTGCCCCAGGAATACTTCACCAGTGGTCCCATCCACCGAGATCCACTCTCCTTCTCTAACCACCTTGCCATCCACTGCCATTAGCCTGTTTTCCAGGTCGATTTTGATCTGGGAAGCACCCACAATACAAGGGATGCCAAACTGACGGGCTACCACAGCCGCATGGGATGTAGCCCCCCCTTCACTGGTCAGCACGCCCTTGGCAGCAATCATCCCGTGTACGTCATCAGGTTTTGTGAACGGGCGTACCATGATCACATCCTGCTTGTTTTGCTTGGCTTGTTTCTCTGCTATATTGGCATCAAAATAGATCTGCCCAACCGCTGCACCCGGTGAGGCATTAACACCTTTGGCATACAAACGACCGGCTTTTTTCGCTTCTTCCTTGGCTTTGGCGTCATATTGCGGGTGCAACAAGGTATCCACCTGCTCAGGTGTGACCCGTAAAAGCGCTTCCTCCTTTTTTATCAGCCCTTCATTCGCCATATCCACAGCGATCTTGACGGCTGCTTTAGCAGTTCGTTTTCCATTGCGGGTCTGCAGCATCCATAATTTTCCATGCTCAATCGTGAATTCTACATCCTGCATCTCCCGATAATGCTTTTCGAGCCTATCTGTGATCTGCATGAATTGGCGGTACGCCTCAGGCATCTTGGAATTTAGATGAGCAATCTTCTCTGCATTCCTGATGCCCGCCACTACATCCTCTCCCTGGGCGTTCAGTAGGTACTCGCCAAACATTTCGCGATCCCCAGTAGAGGGATCTCGTGTAAAGGCAACCCCGGTACCAGAGTCTTCGCCCATATTGCCAAAGACCATGGTTTGGATATTTACTGCTGTGCCAAGATCATCCGGGATGTTGGTAGCCCTGCGGTAATCCACCGCACGCTTACCATTCCAGGATTTGAAAACTGCTTCGGTCGCTAACTCTAGCTGCTTATACGGATCCTGAGGGAAGTCGAATCCTTGTTCCTTCTTGACAACCGCTTTAAAAGCCGCAGTGATAGCTTTCCAATCTTCAGCGGTCATCTCGGTATCCAGCTTGTATCCCTTTTTCTGCTTATATTTAGCAAGGGGCTCTTCAAACGCTTCATCCTGGATACCCAACACCACTGTGCCGAACATTTCGACCAACCGCCGGTATGAATCAAACACAAACCTTGGATTGTTGGTCAATTTCACCATGCCTTCTGCCGTTTTATCCGTCAAACCAATGTTCAACACGGTGTCCATCATCCCAGGCATGGAGAACTTGGCCCCTGAGCGGCAGGAAACCAGCAATGGATTACTGGCATCCCCAAATTTCTTCCCCGTCTGCTGCTCAACTTTCTTCAAGGCTTCCAATTCTTGTTCCCACATCCCTGCGGGGAATTTTCCTGCTGCTTGATAGGCATTGCACGCTTCGGTCGTTACAGTGAACCCTGGAGGGACTGGTACTTCAGCTCGGGTCATGTCCGCTAGACCAGAACCCTTGCCGCCTAGTAGCGCCCGCACCCCTTCCCAGCTGCCACCTACATAATTCTCAACCAACTTAACTTCATTAAACGAGTAAACCCACTTCTTCTCTGTCATTTCATTTCTCCAAATCGAATAATTCTCTACAGTTCTCTGTAGTAGTGTTCGCAAAATAAGTACAAACCCAACCGCATAGTTTACCACAATCATCCAGAATCAATCGAATTTCCTCCCCTGGGTTTGAAAAACACTTCTTTAGTTTGGAGATATCAATAATAGGGAATACTGCGATTGATATTGAAACATAAACCGGGATTTCTTATTTAATGGAATCACGATCTAAATCTATAAAAACATAAATGACCTTGGTACATATGTTTTGAATATTCGTTGGAAAACTCGCCATGAATAAATCCATGCTATATCAACTTTTTGGCTTATAAAATCAGGAGTTATTGCTCAGATGATAAATTGGAGCTGATCGATATTCCACTATCATATATTTGATGATCCAAATCATTATGATCATCATAAGAATTATTGGCAGAAGTATGCTCACGAATACATTAATCTCAGTAAAAGTTGTAAGAAAAAAGACCATGGGACTGATTAATAATAGTAGGGAATAAGCATTTCTTGGGTAATCGCACTGGCGTAGATAGTCATAAAATATGGCGGCGGGTAACACAAGCAGCAGGGAATCATGTGGATTTAGATGTAGACTAAAAAAGACAGAAAGAAAAATGGTAAATGCAAAATACAAACGGAACTTTGGATGATTCTGCAGTATATCTTTCCTCCATATAAACCAAACAATCAGCATTCCAAACAGGAGGGCAATAATACTGATGGCATTGACCAGATTAGCTTGCGAATTTCCCAATATATTCGACAATATCCCTCGGAAGGTATATTCAGTTTTCGGATCAACGCCATATTTACCAAAATATGAACCCAAGGCTTTAAGAGAATTAACATATTGCAGCCAGGGTTGTATTCCAAGGATTATCGAGGATGTAAGGAATAAAATGAGGCCGACGATCGCTGCAGAAGCAGCCACACGCCAATATCGCTTGTTTAAGGTCATCATCCCGGGAATAAGCAGGGATTGTGGTTTTACAGTCATTAATGCCAGCCAAACTCCTGCTTTGGTCAGCCTGGAATTCTTCATGTAAATATACAATTGCACAACACAGAATAATAGGAATATCGAAAATTGCCCCAGTAGTAATGAATTCGTTAATGGCCAGAATGCTAATATCGTGATGATCAGCACGATACGCTCATGCTTTTCCCAATGGTGAAAGACCTGATTCAGCCTGACCAAACACCATATTAACAGACCTAATTGCATCAACGTCCAGATGTAAAATGCAATATCAAGACGTAAGAAGGATAGGGGCGATAACACGATGGCTACAAAAGGTGGATTAGGAAACAGCAATACTCCACCTTCAAAGGTCATACCCTTCATAAATTGTTGTTGGTAAAAGGATTGGAGCGCACTATCAAACAAATTTCTCCCTTCACCTACCCTGACGAGATAAAAACCTGTATAAAAAGATGTAAAATCCGCTGCAAAGAATAGCTTTTGATAGGCTGCTATTAGCCAAAGACCAATGTTAATTGCGATGAGCGTGATATTAATAAGGCAAAGGATGATGATTAAGAATCGGAAGGGGTGCTTTCCGATCCTTACAAGTAATGACTCTTTTTCCTCTGCTGGGTCGCCCCAGAGTAAACTACGCAGCATAGTATCTATGGATTATCCAAGAACTTTTTCTTCCACTCGTATAGTATATTTAGCGCTTCGATCGGCGATAATGCATTGATATCCAATCCCCGTAATTCATTTATAAGGGGATTCGTCTCAGGGAAAAATGCCATTTGATGAGGGATTCCCGGGTCAAGTTTGACAGCCTTTCCTGAAGATCTTTCTAATTGCAACAGTATCAGCTCAGCCCTTTGTACAACGGGTGATGGAAGTCCGGCTAATTGCCCCACATGAATACCGTAAGATCGGTCCGCTCCACCAGGAATGATCTTGTGTAGAAAAACAACACGACCTCCAGTTTCGCTGACTGCCACGTTATAGTTGCGCACACCAGGTAACAAATCTGCCAATTGGGTCAGCTCATGGTAATGAGTGGCGAACAGAGTTTTAGCCCGCAAGGATGGATGATTGTGTATATACTCAACCACCGCCCAAGCAATCGACACCCCGTCATAAGTGCTGGTGCCCCGTCCAATTTCATCGAGGATCAGCAGAGATCGGTTGGTAGCATGATGTAGAATGTTTGCCGTCTCGACCATTTCCACCATAAATGTGGATTGACCCGAATATATCTCATCCTGGGCACCAATCCGAGTGAAGATGCGATCGACCAGTCCGATTCTGGCAGATGCAGCAGGTACAAAGCTGCCCATTTGAGCCATCAGGACGATGAGTGCAACCTGGCGGAGAAAAGTACTCTTTCCCGACATATTTGGCCCAGTAAGGATGCGGATGCGTTCCCCCTCTTCAAAGATGGCATCATTGGACACAAACCGCTCGTTTTTAAGCGATTGTTCTACCACTGGATGACGCCCTTCATGGATTTCAAGCACATCTACTTCCACAACGTCAGGAAGAACGTACCCTTGCAATGCAGCCACTTCAGCGAGGGATGCGAGCACATCTAGTTCAGCCAATGCACGCGCAGTTAAGATCAAACGCTTCGATGAAACCCCGAGCTCCTCACACACCTGGTGGAAAATCCTAGTCTCTATCTCATGAATAGAGTCTTCTGCGTTCAAAACCAATGCTTCATATTCTTTCATTTCAGGTGTGATATAACGCTCGGCATTGACCAATGTCTGTTTGCGAATGTATTCCGGTGGTACATGTTCAGCATTTGCCCGTGTGACTTCAATGTAATATCCAAATACCTTGTTATAGCCCACTTTTAAGGTTTTGATCCCTGTACGTGCTCGTTCTACAGATTCAAGGTTTGCGATCCACTCACGAGCATGGCGTGATCTTTCTATTACCCCATCCAATTCAGCTGAAAAACCACTTCTAATGACACCAATATTCTGCAGTGTGGCTGGTGGGTCATCTGCAATGGCTGATTCCAGCAATCGCAACTCCTCAGCACAGTTATCAAAATTATCTAATACAGCCTCCAATGCTGAGAGAGTATTCGCTTGCTCAGATATACCTTGAGTACTGTCTGTAATTATTTGGTATATTCCCGGTAAACGTTGAAGTGTCCCGCGCATACCGACCAGATCGCGGGGTTGTGCCGATCCACCAACCAAACGTGTAGCCAGTCGCTCCAAATCACTCAGCGGCTTTATCGCCGCGCGCAGTTCAGCTCTCAACATCCCGTGATCATAAAAAAATAGCACGCCTTGTTGCCTTCGATGGATAAGGTTTACATCCAGCAATGGTTTACTAACCCATTGACGGATCAAACGCTTTCCCATCGGTGTAATTACACGATCTAATTCACCCAACAAACTTCCATGAATATTCCCATCCCGGATGGTTTCAGTAAGTTCAAGATTGCGACGCGTCGAAGCATCTAAATTCATAAACTCGGAAGTTGAATAGGTACTTAAACTACTTAAAAGCTTGAGAGCAGCGGGTTGGGTATCCATAAGGTACTGGATTATTGATCCTGCAGCTTGCACAGCTAGGGTCATCCCGTGTAATCCATATCCATCCAGGGAGGCAACTCCAAAATGCTTCAACAAGGCCTCAGTGCACCGTTCAGTCTCGAAGTGCCATGCCTGCCAACCGGTCAGGTGTGTGGATAATCCTTCCGGTAGTTTTATTGTTTCTGGATATAAGATTTCTGCAGGTTGAAGTCTCGTTAATTCAGCGCGTAAGGCGATCTGGATATCATCACTACTAATCTCAGTGGTGGAAAATTCGCCAGTGGAAATATCAACATATGCTACTCCTGCCTGATTTTCTTGTACTTGCACACAGACAAGATAATTATTAGCATCTGGTGGCAACAGTCCAGATTCAACCAGGGTTCCGGGTGTGACCACGCGTACCACTTCTCTTGGAAAAATCCCCTTGATGGGTTGGTCACCAACCTGCTCACAAATGGCTACATGAAATCCACGCTCAATCAAGCGTGCCAGGTAATTTTCAACGGCATGATGAGGTATACCAGCGAGAGGCACCCTGACACCCTTCCCAACAGGTCGGGAAGTCAGCACAATGTCTAGCTCACGCGAAGCGATCTCCGCATCCTGGTCAAATGTCTCATAAAAATCCCCCAGCCGGAAGAATAGGATGGCATTTGGATATTGTCGCTTGATCTCCAGGTATTGTTTCCGTATTGGGGTGATATCTTCGACTTTAGACATTCTGTTTCCAATCATCATTCTAGTCTGAGCAAAGGAAATAGGCAAGTGTAATTATTCAAAGATTAATCAAGAGATTGTTTTATTTGAATACTCAAGCTATAATTTAGTCACTATATTCTATTGAAAGGAGAAAACCTTATGGCTAGTGTCACGTACGAAAATGTATCCAAAAAGTTCGGCGAAGTAACCGCAGTAAATAAGCTAAATCTTGTAATAGCAGATAAAGAATTTCTCGTTTTAGTCGGTCCGTCCGGGTGTGGAAAGACCACTGCCCTGCGTCTTTTGGCCGGATTAGAAGAGATCACTGAAGGGCGTATCATGATTGGTGATCGCTTGGTGAATGATGTTGCTCCGAAGGATCGAGATATTGCCATGGTATTTCAATCCTATGCACTTTACCCGCACATGAGTGTATACGATAATATGGCTTTTGGCTTGAAATTACGTAAGACTCCCAAAGATGAGATTAAGCGCCGGGTGAACGAGGCAGCAAGCACGCTTGGCATTGAAAGTTTATTGGATCGTAAACCCCGGCAACTCTCTGGTGGTCAGCGCCAACGTGTGGCGGTTGGACGGGCAATCGTTCGAGAGCCAAAGGTTTTCTTATTTGATGAGCCGCTTTCCAACCTGGATGCAAAATTACGTGTTGAAACACGAGCCAACCTCAGCAAGCTTCACCAGCAGTTAAAAACAACATTTATATATGTAACCCATGACCAGATCGAAGCAATGACAATGGCTAGCCGGATTGCGGTGATAAATAGAGGATTATTACAGCAGGTTGACACTCCCCAAATGTTATACGACCAGCCAGATAATTTATTCGTCGCTGGGTTTATTGGCTCACCTGCGATGAATTTTTTCAAAGCCAAACTTGTTCGTGGTGATGGCAAACTGTTTGTAGATGGATCATCATTTAAGGTGGAGGTTCCATCCTTTAAAAATGACACTTATTCAAAGTATGTTGACAAACCTGTGATAATGGGTATTCGTCCTGAAGATATTCAAGATCCACATTTCCTGCCACCTGGGATCATCCCTCAACCTGTTGATGGACTTGTTGATGTGACCGAATTAATGGGTAATGAAATTCAGCTTTATGTAACCACTGGTGAACATAATTTCGTTGCCCGTGTAGACCCTCGCACGAAGGTTGCAATGGGTGATAAAACCCAGGTAGTCTTTAATATGGGAAATATGCATCTCTTTGACCCAGAAACTGAGACAGCCATCCGATAATTCATCGTTCCATAATATTACTTACATCTGCACAATGACATCTCCTTATATTTACACTTTCCGATTGGAAAGTGTAAATAGTGGGGAGATGTTTGTTGATAATATAAAAATAAAGGAAGAAAAATGGACCCCATACATAAGCTAGTGTTATTGCGTCATGGACAGAGTACCTGGAACTTGGAAAACCGATTTACCGGCTGGACTGATGTTGGTTTAACCAGTCAGGGTGAAAAAGAAGCTCATGAGGCTGGAAAATTATTACGCGAAGGTGGATATACCTTCGATATGGCATTCACCTCCGTCCTGAAACGCGCTATAAAAACCCTTTGGATTGTAATGGAGGATATGGATCTGGAATGGTTGCCGGTCATTAATGCATGGCAATTGAATGAAAGGCATTATGGCGCCTTACAAGGTCTGAATAAATCTGAAATGGCTGTAAAATTCGGTGAGGCTCAAGTAAAGATATGGAGGAGAAGTTATGACATTCAGCCACCTGCCCTGGAGCCGGATGATCCCCGCCATCCTCGCTTTGACCGGCGTTATGCAAATCTCACTGAAGCAGAGCTACCTCGCACAGAGTGCTTAAAGGACACAGTGAGCCGTATGTTACCATATTGGCACAAAACAATTGCACCAGCTGTTAAATCTGGTAAACAGATAATTGTTTGTGCTCATGGGAACAGCCTGCGTGCCTTGGTAAAATATTTAGACAACATCCCAGATAATGAAATTGTAGAATTTAATATTCCCACTGGTATCCCATTGGTCTATGAATTAGACACCGACCTGCATCCATTAAAAAATTTCTATCTAGGTGATCCAGAAGCGGTCCGTAAAGCAGCTGAAGCCGTGGCAAACCAGGGAAAAGCGAAGGTATAGTATCTCGTCATAATCATTTTTAGAATGTTGTCATGATAACCAGGCGACGGTTCGGAATATTGTTATGTATTCTGGCTTTGTTAATAAGTAACATGGCTTGTTTTGGAATTACCCAAGCCCCTGTATCGCCCCCTCCCCAATCACCCACTAATCCTCCTGCCCCAACGGAGACATTAATTCCGGTCATATCCCAGCACTGTTGCTGTAGTTACGCCGACAGTCGAAAGCACAATCGAAGCGCCGTTTTCTGGGCAAGTAAATATCACGGAAATCAATGGATTTAAGGATGAAGCTGATCATTGGTATTTTTATGGATTGGTGACGAATGATACTAATCGCACAATCAATGACATTCAGATTGAGGTGAAGTTACTGGATTCTGCTGGTTTGCAAGTATATGCCTATATAGTAAATCCCATCCTTTATAATCTTACCCCTGGTGAAATCTCTCCATTTTCAGATTTTACGATCGATTCATTTCCTAATGGAAAGACTATGCAGGCTACTGTTGTTGGCTATAATTCGACGAATGCAATTGATAGAGCAAATCTTGAATTCAGAGGAATTACTCTATGGGTGGATGAATATAATGACATATATCTTGCAGGAGAAATATTCAACGGAAGTAATGATCCAGTTGGAATCCAAGCCATTGCCGGCACTCTCGCGGACCAAACTGGAAAATTGGTTACAGCCACCTATGCATACCCGTTCATGGATTATATGGAGCCAAACAGTAGTGGTCCTTTTTCCATGATGTTTGATGCTCCTACCGGGCAAGCGGAAGCTTTGACACAATTCACGCTTTACTCGGATGGATTGATCGTCAATCCAAGCCCTTTATATGACATCTCAATTTCTGAAAAACACTTCGCCTATCAAGATATCCACGGAGATATGCACCTGGTTGGATCAGCAACCAATAACACCTCAGAGCCAATGAGTATATACCTTGAGGCTGGCGCCTATGATGGGGATGGAAATTGCATTGATGCGAGCTCAGTCTATGTACCTTATCTCCCACTACCATTAAATCCAGGTGAAACACTGCCATATGACTTCACGCTTTGGGGAGCATTGGATTTTGAGCCGGATGCTTATAAAGCAGTCACCCAATATAAAGTATTCACTAACTGGAAATACACGTATACAGCTTCAAGTGAAGCTATTGAATTATCCACAAAGGCTGATACCAATTCCTTTGATGATGGTGTAGGTTATTTCAATGGCACAGTGCTCAACAATTCTGGACAGGATCTAACCACAGTAATCGTGACGATCGCCATTTATGATAAATCAAGTGGAGACTTAATAGCCACAAATTACTCCTTCGTACCAGAAGCTATTCCAAATAATGGGACTGGTTCGTATGAGACATACCTGTATCCCCCCGCTGACATCGATCTGGATAATGTAAATATCGTAATTACTGCAATTGGACAATAGGAATCAATATCAGAAGCCCACCGGGCAATGAAAATCCCGATGGGCTTTTTTTATTTTGATATTGCTTGACGTTTACGGAGCTTTCGAGAAACAAAAAAAATAAGCAAGCCAAAACTCACTGAGAGTCCACCCACCATAAGGAAGGTATCCTGCCAAAACCGCTCCGGGAATAAGCGGATGAGAGTATCACTATATAAAAATGACCATGTGCCTGCTGAAAAAAATATCTGATGGAAGAGCACAAAGATAAAATTGAACATCGTCAATACAGACAGTATGATCAGTCCAATCAAAGCGAGAAGTAAAATGCTGCCGCGTTCCAAACCCCTCAAGTATTCATCTCCCCACTTCCCAAGCCATGCCCAGATCGCTAATCCGATAAGTAATACCAGGCCAGCTTTCAAAACATTCATTGCACCACTAACCACATTTTTAACGTCCAACATGTGTTCCAGTTCACGGTCGTTATACAAATTTGTGCAGTCTTTCATAAACTTGCACGAAGCGTCTGGTGCTTGCTGCCCCGTAGGAAAACGTAAATCTCCTAAAAACGAGATATCTGCGGAATTTACCAGGTAATCAACTGCTTTTTTACCGTAATTCAAACGATCCTGCAAGCTGAAGCCATATGGGTCCTCTGGGAATCCTGGAGTGTGATATTCAAATATTAGATACCATGGATTGATCACCAACCTGACCACCATTAAGACAACAACAACAGGAAGTACTATTGCAACAATCCAGGAAAGTGCTTTGTAAAAGATCTTCATATTTTTTTTTCCTATAATTTATTCAGGATGGTTGTGCAAAATTAATGACCAATTTTTTCTAAATCTCCAAATAAAACATAGCTTAAAACCATTTTATTGGTCACCCATTCGATAGGTGACCAGTCATCCGTATAGACGACCCCTATTGGAGATGTCGGCTGGATATTCTGCTGTGCCACCTTTAAAGACTCTAAAAGTAATTCATGCGTTCCAGTTACTTTCTTGAGATACTCGATGTTTTTTGTAAGATTCTCAAATTGGGTGGACTGGTTGGTGGCATAAATCATGGTGTTAAATGATTCCGGGACATCCACGATATACACTGAAGGAAATACAGTTTGAATCGTGCTTGCAATCTGGTCAACGAGGATTCGATCCGTGGGTGATCTTCCCACATTAACAACCAGGACTCCATCTGGAGATAAGTGCTTTCTAGCCATTTCGAAAAATTCCTGGGTGGTCAGATGTGGCGGAATATATGGCGGGCGATACGCATCAACACCAATAATGCTATATGTTTTATCACTTTGACCCAAACCAACCCGCCCGTCTTGCGCAACAGCATTAAGATTTGACAGGTCCATAGCAAAATATTTTTGACCAACTTCGATGATTGCGGGGTCAATTTCAAATCCATCGATGGGTATTTTCCCAAACACCTCCGTCGCCTGCCTTGCAACAGTCCCAGCAGCGAGCCCAATGATAGCCATATTTTTCACCCTGCTAACCTGGTAGGGTGGATTATTAAAAAACGGTGCTACAAGGAATTCCTGCCACGGTCCCCCATAATTCAAATCTGTAGGACTCCATACTGAGTGAATCCCCTGCCCTTCATTCAAACGCAAATAACGATAACCATCCTTCTCAATCACCTGGATATAGTTATACGCAGATTCTCTCTCATATATCTCACCAACGGTTTTCTTGATGGGTCCTTTATTCCAAAATATTCCCAATATACAAATCAAAATCGGCATCCATATCCATCGGATAGTATATCGCCAGCCTGTGGTTGCAAATAGTCCGATCAAAGCGACCAGGGTGAGAAACAGGCTAAAAATCAGGAATGTTGTAGTTGTACCAACCAGCGGAATCAGCACTAAAACAGTCAGGAATGTACCGACGAAAGAACCCAAGGTTGAGATGGCATAAATATGACCTGAGATCCGTCCAGCATGACGTGAATCAACGATCGCAAGACGAATGGCAAACGGTGAGATAGTTCCCAATAAGGTAACTGGTACAATCAAAAGTATCAATACAGTGGTGAACGAACCAAATAAAATGCCAACTTGCAATTGATCGAATGCGTCTGCAGCCAGGCGCAATATTGGCCTGGCGAAGAATGGTATCAATCCAGCAGTAAAACCTCCCCAGGCAAGCACGGTATACATGGTCTGAAATTTGGGTGATCTATCTGCCCAATATCCACCAATAAAGTATCCAACCGTCAGATAGATCAGGATCAATCCGATAATGCTTGCCCAAACCAGGTTACTGGTTCCGAAGGTATTTCCTAACAAACGTGACGCTCCAAACTCGATTGCCAGGCTGGTCATCCCAGCGCTAAATACAGTAAAATAGAGATAAATTTTCCTGTTTTCTGTATTTGTGTTTAAATTCATCCTGATTTCCATGATCATTAAAAGTGATTAGAACCATGGGATTATATCTCAACGCTTAATTTCACACAAACCGGGAAAATTACGGATAGGTTTTCTTTATCGTTGATGTATTTCTTCGTACAGCTCCCCTCTCCGTTGTATAAAGCTAACTAATCACGAATTCATATTCTTGCGTATAATTGGAATAATAAATCTTTCAACTATAGGAGGTAAATACGATGTTAAAGGAATTTAAGGAATTTGTAATGAAGGGAAACGTGGTTGATCTGGCAGTTGCTGTGATCATCGGAGCTGCGTTTGGAAAGATAGTCACTTCTTTTACCAATGACATTATCATGCCTCCGATCGGTCTGCTTCTAGGGAATGTAAATTTCACAGACCTATTCATCTCGCTGGATGGTCAGCAATATGCCTCGCTCGCCGTTGCTCAAGCCGCTGGAGCCCCTACAATTAATTATGGCGTGTTCATCAACACGATCATCGACTTCGTAATCGTGGCATTCGTAATTTTCCTTATCATACGTTCAATCAATCGTATGAAGGAACAACCCGCACCAGCAGCTCCGACGACAAAAGAGTGCCCATTCTGCTTTACCCAAATTCCATTACCAGCGACTCGCTGTCCAAATTGCACCTCTGACCTCAAATAGACAGGAACTGAATGACTTCTAATAAACTAACTGGCGCGCAAATTCGTAAGGATTTTATTGATTTTTTCGTCGAACAAGGTCATACGATTGTTTCCTCTGCTTCGCTCGTCCCTGGAGGCGATCAAACCCTGTTATTCACCAATGCAGGTATGGTTCAATTCAAGGATGTTTTCCTTGGAACGGATAAACGACCTTATAAACGCGCTACTGATACACAGAAGTGCATGCGTGTATCCGGTAAGCATAATGATCTCGACGATGTTGGTCGGGACGATATCCATCACACATTCTTTGAGATGCTTGGAAACTGGTCGTTTGGCGATTATTACAAGAAAGAAGCCATTGCCTGGGCATGGCAGCTACTTACAGATGTCTGGAGATTACCCAAAGGGAACCTATGGACAACAGTTTTTCGCGATGATAAAGGGGATATTCCCCAAGATGACGAAGCCGCAGAAAACTGGCGCATCCAACCAGGTATCAATCCAGACCACGTTCTCTTCTTTGGTCGTAAGGATAATTTCTGGGAGATGGCTGAAATTGGCCCATGCGGACCTTGTAGTGAGATTCACCTGGATCGTGGAATTAGCAATTGTGATAAACAAGACGTACTTGGACATGTTTGCCAGGTCAATGGTGACTGCCACCGCTTTTTAGAGATATGGAACCTGGTTTTCATCCAATATAACCGTCTCAGCGCAACCGTGCTTGAGCCGCTACCCGCCAAACACGTCGATACGGGCTTGGGTTTTGAACGCATCGTCTCAATACTTCAAGATGTAGATTCAAATTATCGCACTGATCTCCTCTGGCCACTGATCCTAACCACGCAAAAGCTTACCGGTCAAACGGATGAACAGCGTGAAGAGTACTTCACTCCCTATCGGGTGATCGCTGATCATGCCAGAGCAGCTGCATTTCTGATCGCAGATGGTGTGGTACCAGGCAACCAGAAGCGAAATTATATAACACGTATGATCATTCGCCGGGCTTATCGCTTTGGCGGTAAGATTGGACTTAATCAGCCATTTCTCTCCCAGGTGGCTGATGTAGTGATCAACACTTATGGTGATTTTTATCCAGAGCTTAAGCGGAATCGAAAATCTATCCTGATATCCATAACTCGCGAAGAAGAACAATTTCAACGCACCTTGGAACGAGCCACTACTCAGCTTGAGTATTTACTGGATGAAGCGATTAAATCCGATGTAAAGCTCCTGTCTGGTGCAAATGCTGCTGATCTTTACACAACATATGGCATGCCTTTCGAGATTACACGGGATATTGCTAGGGAGCGAGGACTTGATGTGGATAAAGCTGGATATGATTTATCCATGGACGAACATAGCCTGGCATCTGGTGCTGGTAAAGCCATGGGCGAGCTTGGTGGTGAGGATGCTGAAATTTTCCGCCAGGTTGTCGAAGATCTAGAACACCAAGGAAGTTTATCTGCAAAGGGCGTTGAATACGACCCATATAGTCGTTTGGAAGTATCAGGTAAAATACTTGCATTATTCAGTCAAGGAAATCTCATTCAGAACGCCTCACCAGGTGATGAAATCGAAACTATTCTCCCTGAAACATGTTTTTATGTTGAATCAGGCGGCCAGGTCTCAGATAATGGCTGGATCCGATCGTTTGATGACATGTGGCAAATTGAAGTACAGGAGATGCGTAAACCTGCTGCAGGTGTAATTGTGCATGTTGGCAAAGTGGTCAAAGGTTATCCAGCGGTAGGCGATGAGGCGATTGCGAAGGTAGATGCCCAAAGACGCATGGATATCATGCGCAACCATACCGCCACTCATCTATTGCATGCAGAGTTACGCCGTGTGCTCGGTGAACATGCCCGCCAGGCTGGCTCATTGGTTGCGCCCGATCGGTTGCGGTTCGACTTCACCCACCCTGAAGCAGTCACTTCAAATCAACTCAGCCAGATTGAAGCCGGTGTGAACCAACATATCCTGGGAGATTATCAGCTGAAGACCACGATAAAACCATTAGCACAAGCCATTTCCGAAGGAGCAATGGCATTGTTTGGTGAAAAGTACACTGAGACCGTTCGTACGATCACTATTGGCGGTGAACAACCATTTTCTTATGAATTATGTGGCGGGACACACGTTGGCGAAACTGGAGATATCGGCATATTTCTGATTACAAGCGAAGGCAGTGTTGCCGCGGGTATTCGTCGTATAGAAGCCGTAACGGGTCAAAAAGCATATGAGCTAATTCAAAACCGTTTCGCCAAATCAAGACAGGCAGCATACCTATTAGGAGCTACTCCTGAAACATTACCCGAAAAAATAACCAGTTTATTGGATGAGCTGAGCGCATCACAAAAGCAAGTCTCTTCTTTACGTCAAAACCTGGTTTCAGCTGAATTCAAGCAAAAACTGGGGCAGGTAAAACTAGTCAGTGAGATAATGCTACTTGTTGCGAAATTGACCGATGCTGATGCGGAAGCATTACGTCAGATGGCTGATCGCTTTCGCCAACAATATTCTTCCAACGCTATCGCAGTGCTTGGCAGTGTTAAGGATGGAAGACCCATAGTAATTGCTGTCATTACGGATGACCTTATTCAACATGGTTTAAATGCAATTGAGCTGGTTAAATTCATTGCTAAGCCTTTGGGAGGAGCAGGCGGCGGAAAACCAACCCTGGCCCAGGCAGGTGGAAAGGATGCTTCCATGTTGGATTCAGCATTAGAAGGTGTTGAAGCCTGGGTGAAGAAACAATCCCATCCATGACCTGGTTGTATATCCATAGCCAAGAGAATTCTTCTATATACTGGAAACCTCTTTAACAAGACAAACTCCCTACTCATAAGGTGAGAATAAAAATACGCATCCGTGTGGACGGATTATAAATCTCCGTGAAAACCCAAATAATCCAGATAAATAGGAACGATGATCACATCTCAGTATGTGACAAGATGAGTTGGAGTAAAACGGAGCGAATCCTTCTTGTTTGGCCAAACAAGGGACAGGTTTTAAACCAGCGACTCGAACTTATTTTGGTCAACCGCCATGCAGAAGAATTAGGAGCTCAGCTTGCATTCGTCACGCATGATTCAGATGTACGTTTTTTTGCCAACGAAATTGGTATCCCGGTATTTAAAAATCTTCGTCAAGCTCAAAATACTCACTGGCGAATGAGTGGGAAGAAAAAAACCAACCTGCTCTCCAAGGATGCTGGTCCAGATTTGGGAACTTTACACAAGCTGTTTCATTCACAATCACAGGAAATATTGAATAAGACTGCCGCCCGGATCATAACTTTCTCGATTTCTGTTTTAGCATTATTCGTTTTAGGGTTTTTCATTCTTCCCGGGGCAACGATTTTTCTTACTCCCCAAGAGAAGATCCAATCCATCACTTTATCGTTGATTGCAGATCCATCCCTGACTTCTGTCAATCTATCCACAGGTAGCCTCCCAACATACAGCCAGGAGTTCATTGTTGAGGGAAGTGAAAATTCACCGGTAACTGGATCTGTGATCATCGCAGATCAAGTAGCCATCGGTGGACTCCGTTTTACGAATATCTCCGACCGTGTAATTAAAATTCCAAAAGGGACCGTTGTTGCATCCCTTGGTATCAATCCGATACGTTTTATCATATCATCAAAAGATGATGTGACTCTTCAACCAGGCGAGTCAGCCACACTCAGCTCCAGGTCAATTAAACCTGGAACATCCGGAAATGTATCCGCAAATTCATTAGTATCCATCGAGGGTGTGCTTGGCTCTGACATATTAGTTACCAATCCATATCCAACTCATGGAGGGACCGACGCTTCTGTTCCAGCGCCATCAGAACAGGATATTAGATTATTGCGGGAACAATTAGTTAATAATTTAGAGCAAACTGCAATAAAGGAACTGAATTCTGTAATTCCCGCCGATGATATACTGATTACGCCCACATTAAAGGTTGTTGAGATCATCGATGAAACACCCATCCCAGCGTTTGGGGAACCCGGCAAGAAGTTAAATCTAACCATGCGTCTTCGGGTTCAATCTCAGGTCGTCGCAGCAGAACAGTTATTCAACCTTGTTACGCCCATTTTTGAAGCTAACACACCGATAGGTTATTCGCCCGTTGAAAACACAATGGAGCTTGAGCAATTGACCACTCCTATCCTTGGGGACGATGGAATTGCTCATTGGAAAATCAATGCTTATCGTAAACTCCGTGCTATTATCGCCATCGGGCAAGCCATTAATCTGATCAAAGGATTATCAACGACTCAAGCAATGGATCGTTTAAATAATTCTCTACCGCTTGCTGCTGAAACGAAAATCATTATTGCTCCTGAATGGTGGCCCCGGTTACCATTATTACCCATGCGTATTCAAGTCATTGAACCGGAAAAATAATGAGAATATTAGCAGTGGATCCAGGTGAAAAACATCTCGGAATTGCTTTAAGTGATCCTACCGGACTAATTGCTACTCCCCTGACTATCCTGCAGCACATCTCCCGCCCACTGGATGCTGCAGCTATTACTGATCTTGCTCAACAGTACCGGGTTGATATGATTATTATTGGTCAATCTTTGGATGAGGATGGGTTACCAACCCTACAAAGCCGGCGGGCTGACCGCCTCGCAGATGCCATTCACAAGCAATCCAATTTACCAATCACAATGTGGGATGAAAGCTTCAGCACCGAAGAAGCGCGTAATGCTCGCATTGAAATGGGTACATCCCGCAGGAGACGGCGTGGCCACATGGATGACCTTGCAGCTACGGTTATCCTGCAATCATATCTGGATTCAACCCGGAATTGATTATGTCGCAAAACCGCACACGCTCTCGAATTGGCACTTGTTTTCTCCTATTCATTTTTTTTATTTGCCTTCTAGTTATCATGGGAATAATAGTTCCCCGCATCATCACTACACAAGCTGAGAATATCTTTGGACCGCCTTCACCTAATTTAAGCACCTCCCAGCGCTTATACCTGTCTGCATTGGTCCTTTTTCAATCCAATGACCTGATCCAATCAAAGAATCCTGTTGGACAAGACATTCCCATCACTATAAATCAGGGGGAAAGTGTGCCATCCATCCTTGGAAAGCTCTGGGAAGCCGACCTGATCAATAATCCAGGTGTGTTCCGCAACTATCTTCAATATACCGGCTTGGATACCAGCCTGAAAGCCGGAGAGTATCTCTTAAACACCGCGATGTCTCCAATTGAAATTGCCAAATCTATTCAAGTGTCCATATCACCAAATGTCACACTGACTATCCTGCCAGGTTGGCGCCTTGAGGAAATCGCCAACTCCCTATACACCTCAGGACTGAACATAACAGTAGAAGAATTCCTTGATGCAACCCATAGCCACCCTGAAGGCTACAGCTTCTCCACCTGCCTGGGTGATAATTCTCTAGAAGGATTCCTGTTTCCTGGAAGTTATACCGTGCCACGCGAAACCACTTTGGACGAATTACTCCCCCAGGTTCTGATGAATTTTGAAGCTCAGGTTTCGAATGAGATGAAAAATGGCTTTTCCAAACAAGGGTTGGATCTTTGTAAGGCGGTAGCATTGGCATCCATTATCCAGCGCGAGGCTGTTGTGGAGGAAGAAATGCCACAGATCGCTTCCGTATTTTATAATCGGCTAAATTCAGGTAGCGTGTTGGCATCCGATCCAACGGTCCAATATGCTCTGGGATACAACCAAAATCAAGGCACCTGGTGGACTAACCCACTCACACTGGATGATTTGCAGGTGGACTCACCTTATAACACTTATATTTTTAGTGGCCTCCCGCCCGGACCAATTTCCAACCCAGGCCTTTCGGCTTTACAGGCTGTCGCATACCCTGCTCAAACACCATATTTTTACTTCCGCGCAGCTTGTGATGGATCGGGACGCCATTTATTCGCTAAAACATTTGACGAACATGTTGCCAACGAGTGTCCCTGATCTATGCACCTAGCTCTCAATTACTCACCTCCAGCGGCACAATTGGTTCAGTCTGGGCAAATCAATATTGATTATTTTAAGACACCTGATTGGGAATGGATGGTTAACGAAGCGCAAATCTTAAAACCAGTTGCTGTGCATTTCACTTTAGAGGCTGGTAATAATTGCCTCGGTCAGGTAGATTGGCATCAATTGGAGCAACTGGCATATATAACGGGAACTCCTTATATAAATTTGCATCTTGATTCAAAGCAGAGTTACTTTCCATGGCTTTCTGTAGATACTAACTTTAAACCTGATATTGATCAGGTATTAAAAGTCATCCTATCCGATGTGATGATGTTTGTTAACCACTTTGGCTCAGATAGAATCATCGTTGAGAACTCACCTTACCATGGGGACACTGGAAATACTCTACGTTTGTGTGTTGAGCCAGAGTTAATTACCCGGGTTGTCGAGGAAACAGGTTGCGGTCTTTTATTAGATATCTCACATGCTGTAATTGCGGCCAATCAACTTGGAATGCATCCAAAAGAATACATCTACCTACTGCCTGTCAACAAGGTACGGGAGTTGCATTTTGCTGGAATCCATCATATCAAAGGTCGTTGGATGGACCATCTCTCGATTCTAAAAAGAGATTGGCACTGGTTGGACTGGGTTCTTACCCGCATTCAAACCGGTGAATGGAACATACCCTGGTTATTGGCGTTTGAATACGGAGGCGTTGGACCCGAGTTTGAATGGCGCAGCGATCCGAAAATCATGATTGAGCAGATACCATTATTGAGCGAACGCGTGAAGAGAATTTAATAAAGACAATATAACTTGTCACTTACTACGTTTTTCCCATATATCAGGCGTGATAGTTTCACTTACCTGCTTGCCTTTAGGATCTCTTCCACCAACCATCGAGTATATTCTTCAGCTCCTGATACGATCAGATGGTCAGGATTCTGCATTTGCTCAACCGGGAAAGTCTTCACCGAAGGAATGTACCTGACATTGGTACTTTGGTTTGCCACCTCCTGCAAGTAAGATTGTAAGGAGTGGAAATATTCCTGGTAATCTGGGTTGGCATACAAGCCTTCGAATGCCGGTGCGTTGGCAAGATACAGATTGAAATCGTTTGTAAATGCCATTTCCGCCATCTTCCGTAATGCTTGATTATTAAGTTTTGAAACAGAAAACGAATTTTCTTTTACGAAATCTATCTGTTGTTGTTCTCCTGCAAGCACAATTTCTGGTTTTGGCTCGAAGGCAGGTACAAAACCATCTCCCTTCATCTCCCATGTTGAATCAAAAGGATTATGCTTTCCCGCCAGAGTGCTGCGTATGATCATACCGATGGTCTTATTTTGTGAGAGTAATGGTACATAATGTTCAACAAATGTTTCATCGCGGATGTCTTTATCAAACATTAAGTCATATCCGAAAGTATGATCCTCCCAAAACTTCCATGGACGGGGGATCTGCCCTAACCTGACTGGATTAAAATTACGGTGCCACATGTCAAATGTTTGCACCACCAGCACATTTTTGGGGACTCCAAAGTGCTGGATGTATTCTTCGAGCATCCACAGGTTATCTAATGTCCCCATATCTCCAGTTGTACACAAATTGACTGCTGTTTGGTTGAGCTCGGTCATGAAGATCTCTGGCATAACCCCTTGGGAACAACTTGAATCACCCAGGATCAGCCAATCGACGGGAGCCTCAAGGTTATCAAGCAGGTTCCATTTTTGGTGAATGGTCCAATATCCATAATTCATTGAATACTTATCCAGGTATCCAATCATAAATAGATTGGTGAAAAACACCATCACTAAAGTTAAGAGAATTAGCAGGATTAATTTCCGCCAGGAGCTTGTAGGCATTATTTCTTTCGGTAGTTTTCTGGAGCCTGTATCATTCATCATGAACCTGGTAATTAAAATTGGGTATAGATAAATTCTGTAAATTGACGGCTACCGAACACAACAATCCATACCAGGATCACTGTATTAGCTAATAGCTGTATTGGGAAGCGGAGTTTCGCTAGTATCAACAAATCCCCTTTATATGTCTGCCATATTTGAACGAATAACAACGGAAGGCTAAAAAATAACAGATCATTAATATACTTCATACTCTCGCTGGTTGGTATGAGAGATAGTTTCGCTATCAGATGTAAAGCTTGCCCCACAGTATTGGCACGGAAGAATAACCACCCCAGACTGACCAAACTAAACATAATTCCCATCCGGATCAAAACCCCCATGTGGGATGAACCAAATTCAGCCAGATTTTTCGGCACAGATAGATTAGCAATTACACGATAGACGATCAACAACATCCCATGATACAAGCCCCATAAGATGAAATTCCAGCCCGTTCCATGCCACAGACCACTCACCAGCATGGTCGCGAGTGGGGGAAGTAATAATCCCCACAACATTGTATTCTTGGAATGCCAACCAAGCACCATCCGCCGAACCGGGAAAAAGATGTAGTCACGCAGCCACTCCGATAACGAGATGTGCCAACGTTGCCAAAAATCAGCTGGATTGACGGAAAAATATGGCAAGATGAAATTGATCATCAATTCAAAGCCCATCAATCGGGCAAATCCACGCGCGATATCTGTGTAACCGCTAAAATCAGCATAGATTTGTATCGAAAATGCTAATGTTCCTAGGAGGATATCCAATCCATGCGCATCCCCTCCCACCTGAAAAACTTGATTGGCAATGATTGCCATGTTTTCCGCTATGACTAACTTCTTAAAATATCCCCCCAGGATCATGGAAAATCCAGCGGCGAATTGATTGGGGTTTAGCCTGCGTGGTTGGTGAATCTGAGGAAGGAGCTTTCCTGCTCTATCGATAGGACCAGCGAGCAATGAAGGAAAGAATGCAATGAAAATGCCATAATCCAACAGACTGCTACAAGGAATCTGCCTACCGCGATATACATCAAGTGTATAACTAAGGGATTTTAACGTATAAAAACTAATCCCCAATGGCAGGAGAATATTTAGAGTGGGAAGGTCAGCTTCGACCCCTAAAATATTTAATGCTCGTGCGAAATCGGCCACGAAAAATTGGTTATATTTAAAAAAAGCTAATAATCCCAGGTCGATCATTAGCGATATGCCAATCAATATTTTCCTAATTGTGCGATATCCAGTTTCATGCGTATTCAATTTGCCAATAAATAATCCCAGGCAGAAATCAGACAATGTGATGAAAATTATTACCGGTATAAAACGCCAGTTTATTAAGCCATAGAACACATAACTGGCAAGAAGCAGCCATAGGTTTTGAAACCTCACCCGCCTTTGAAGCGCAATATAAATCAGGTAAAAAATACCGAAGAAACTAAAAAACGATAACGAATTAAATTGCATTGTCTCTATATTATATATAATCAATTTGATTATTGAAAAATTCTCAGGAAACTCTGAGAATTACCCAAAATCTGAACAGGCATAATGCTTCTATCTAATCCCCTGCACTTTTTCCAGACCTAGGAGAATAGCATTTCCGCCTTTAAAAGCCTTACGAATTTGCATTCATCTCATGACAGCCCATCGGGTTATGATGATAACTAATCCACTTGTGCATTGGGTCGCGGCTTTATGTTAGGTAATGTTAAGGGAGCCAGTTGGTCGGTAGATATATACCTAAATTAGGAGTCAGATAACTGACTCCTCCAATTTTTCTTTTTTATTGCCTTTAGGTTTCTTTGCTACACGTCTTTGATTGTTTTCTGAGGGTTTTCGGGGTTTTAATGCAACTTCAAGAACCTGGTCAATATGCTCTACAAAAACAAGTTGTAGTTCGCTCCTTGCGCGTTTGGGGACATCGATCAGGTCTTTGGCATTTCGTTTCGGCAGGATCACAATCTTAAGGCCTGAGCGGTGAGCTGAAAGGACTTTTTCACGAATTCCACCGACTGGTAAAACGTGTCCTCTCAAGGTTATCTCACCGGTCATTCCTACATCCTTCCTTACTTCCCGCCCTGTGTATGCGGATATCAATGCTGTGCAAATAGTGATTCCGGCACTGGGGCCGTCTTTCGGTATGGCACCCTCGGGGATATGAATGTGGATATCCAAATTTTCATATACCTCTGGATCAATTCCAAATTGATTCGAGCGTGATTTTAGATAGGATAGTGCTGCTTGAGCTGACTCTTGCATCACATTACCGATTTGCCCGGTGATTTGCATATTTCCTTTTCCATCCATTAAAAGGACTTCCACGGGCATAATCTCACCCCCGTTCTCTGTCCACGCAATCGCCGTTGCAACCCCAACTTCGTCTTGCCGTTCAGCTTCCAGGTTGAAGAACTGGGGCGGTCCAAGAAATTTTTCCATTGCTGTTGGTGTCACCCGATTCGGGTATGGTTTCCCTTCTGCTTTTGTACGCGCAATCTTCCTGCATACTTTCCCAATTTCACGTTCAAAATTACGCACACCAGCCTCATAAGTGTATTCCCGGATGATTCGTTTTAACGCTTGATCCTGAAACCTAACCTTATCATCATCTAAACCTGCTTCTTCTAATTGACGTGGAAGCAAAAATCGATGGGCAATCTCTAGTTTTTCTTCCTCAATATATCCTGGAAATTCGATCACCTCCATCCGATCTAGCAATGCAGATGGAACTGGACCAGTATAATTGGCAGTCGTGATGAACATTACTTTCGATAGGTCATAGGCTAGCTCAAGATAATGGTCGGAGAAAGCGTGGTTTTGTTCTGGGTCGAGCACTTCCAATAAGGCGGAGGAAGGATCACCACGAAAATCCTGCCCCAATTTGTCCACCTCATCCAGCATAAACAAAGGATTGATGGTTCCTGCACGACGCATGGTCTGCAATATCCTCCCTGGTAAGGCTCCGATATAAGTTCGCCTGTGTCCACGTATCTCTGCCTCATCTCTCACTCCTCCCAAGGATAAGCGCACAAATTTACGTCCCAATGCATCAGCTATTGACCGACCAAGCGAAGTCTTGCCAGTTCCGGGTGGACCGACAAAACATAAGATAGGCTGCTTGGAACGTTTTGGTTTTAAGCTTTTAACTGCAATATATTCAAGGATACGATCTTTAGCGCGTGGTAATCCATAATGGTATTGCTCAAGGATTTCAGCTGCATGGGCCACATTTAGATTATCGTCGGTGGCTGTCATCCATGGTAAGTCCAATATCCAATCAATGTAGGTGCGGATGATACCCACTTCTGGAGACATAGGTGGCATTTGGTTCAAACGATCGATTTCCTTTAAGGCGCGCAGCATGACCTCTTCAGGGAGGCTTATGCCTTCCACTCGTTTTCTTAAATCAGAAATCTCCCGCACCCAAGGATCTGATTCTCCAAGCTCTGTCTGGATAATCCGCAACTGCTCCCGCAGATAAAACTCTCGTTGGGTTCGATCCACTTCACTCTGAGCACGCGTATGGATTTGATCCTCCAACTCAAGCACGTCCACCTCTTGAGCTAGTAAGGTAACCACCTGCTTCAATCGTTCATAAGGATTGAGCATTTGTAATAATTTCAGACGCTCATCCATCGCAGGTGCGACAGACGTGACAATCATATCTGCCAACCAACCAGGCTCATCGATGTTTAATGCATATAAATAAGCTTCATCTGGTAGGCTACGATTAAGTTGCACACATTTTTGAAACAGCTCCAATGCTGTGCGCATGGTTGCATCAGTCTCACGGTCTAAGCGAGCTGTCTCATATATTGGCCGGGCTCTAGCAATCATAAATGGCTCGTGTTGGGTGATTTCAATTATTTCAAGCCTGCGTCGTCCTTGAGCAAGGGCTGTGCTTGATCCGTCCGGCATGCTTACCAATCTACCTACTGCTAACTCAATACCTATAGATATGAAATCAGATTCATGGGGATTGTCGTTGGTTGGATCACGCTGAGATAGTGCTATCATGGTATGGTTGTCCATCTGTGCTTCTTCAATGGCGAGCAGTGACGCTTCCCGGCCGACAAAAACCGGAGCAACCATATGCGGATAGATCACCAAGTCACGTAATGGTAGAACTGCACATTCGATCATCCCTTCCGTGTCGGTTGAGGCATCGGGTACCTTATATAATTCTTCCGTACGACGATGGACTGCTTCACCAAAATCATCATCATCATCGTGGTAATACCAATCACTTTCCTTCATTAGTATCTCCTGATATTCGCTTTCGTTACCCAGTATTTTCGCGCTTCTGCAACAACAAATATGCTTCCAGTGACCACAACCACTGAAGAATCGCCTGCTAATTGTGTGGCTTTTTCTAAAGCATCAGGTATATTCTCGGCAACATCGGCTGAGAGCCTGAATGGCCGTAGCATCTGCTCTAATTTTATCGGTTCGATAGCGCGTGGGTGAAATGATTTCACAAACATAACCTCCTTAACCAGAGGTGTTAGTTCGCTGAACATTCCTTGTATGTCTTTATCTTCTGAGGCTCCAAAAATTAATAAAATAGATTTACCTGGAAAATATTCTTCCAATGATAAGCGTAATTTTAATGCAGAATCGCGGTTATGCGCACAATCAAGAATAACGGCTGGTGATTTTTGGACGATTTCAAAACGACCCGGCCAAAACGTCTTTGAGAATCCGCTCATTATGTCATTCAATTCAACTCTGAATCCCTGCTGGTTAAAAACATCCAGGGTGGCATATGCAGTGGCTGCATTAACAACTTGATGCGATCCCAACAATGGAATCGATAATGATACCGGTTCACCTTTATCATTAGCGGACCACAGCTGGAATGTTTGCCCTTCCAGGGAATGTGAGGTTTCCTTAAAAAGCACATCTCGCCCAACTTGTATTAATCGTGATGAATGATCACGGGTGATACGATCAATCACCAACATGGCTTCCTCTTCTTGCGGTGAAGCTACCACAGGTATCCCAGTTTTAATAATTCCAGCTTTTTCCCGTGCGATCTCTGTGAGGGTGTTACCTAATAATAAAGTATGGTCGTATGAGATAGATGTAATGACGCTTACTTCAGGTTGGACAACATTGGTTGCATCCAGGCGGCCCCCCAATCCAACCTCGATCACTGCAGCAGTCACTTTGCTCCTCGCAAAATACATGAAAGCCAGGGCAGTTGTGATCTCAAAGGTCGTTATCTCGGGAATTACTACAACATAAGGTTTAATTACTTCAACCATTTCAGCCAAATCCGAATGCGATATGAACTCACCATCCACTTGAATTCGCTCTGCATAATCATCCAGATGCGGAGATGTGTATAATCCTACCGAATATCCTGCCTCTCGTAGGGCACTTGCACAAAACGCTGAAACAGATCCCTTACCTTTGGTTCCTGTCACATGGATGCTAGGATATGCCTGCTGCGGATTGCCCAAGGATTTTACGAGTGTATGCATTCGCTCCAACTTGAATCTGGCTGGAGAGTAGGTATCTGCCTTTTGTAGACTGAAATCTACATAGCTATATAGGAAATCCAGTGCATTCTTATAAGCCACATTGCTTTTGTTCATAGCCTTAGGATTGTAACTCCTCGGTCGGCTATATGGAAGGGGAAACGTGTGTCACTTGATAGATTGAATTTCACCGAATTTTCAAAAATGTGTTCATGGTAGAATTGCCGAGTGTTAAGTAAGATATTTCGAGGCATTGTTAAACTGCTAAAAATTACAATCGGTTTAGGATTGGTCGTGATTTTCCTGCCGCGACTAATCACCGCTTTATATTCCCTTCCACGGTTATATTCAGTAGAAAATGCTCCCTCCCGACCTGTAGCAATCGTTTTCGGAGCAGGTCTTTGGGTGGATGGCACCCCCACGAACGTCTTGCGTGATCGGATCGCAACCGCTGCTGAATTATTCTTCTCAGGAAAAGTTCAAAAGATATTGATGAGCGGTGACAACCGCTTTATTGATTACAACGAGCCAGGTGCGATGAAGGAATATGCGCTTAGCCTCGGCGTTCCGGAAACTGCCATCGTTCTGGATTATGCTGGCAGGCGTACCTACGATACCTGCTTCCGCGCTCAAGCTATCTTCGGCGTGCAAAAAGCCATCCTGGTTACCCAAGGATTCCACATGCCTCGTGCACTATATACCTGCAATGCGCTAGGATTGAACGCCGTAGGTGTGCCTTCAGATCAGCGGAACTACCGTCTAAGGTCTGTGTTTTATTGGAATTTACGTGAGTTACCTGCGACATTGACTGCATTATTGGATGTGCACCTCACCCACCCTGAACCCGTGCTTGGTGATCCTGAACCCATCTTCCCAGAATTGAACTATTGATTTCACCAGGTTCGTCCATCATTTTCTGAACTAAGGAGCTTAAAATGGATTATTCAATAATCGCTGATTGGTTGACCGTTTTGTTCCTGATTTGGTATGGATTGAAGAAATTCATCCCCGCACTAAATAAAGGAATAATATCTTATATTGGAGCAGTTCTAGCCGTTGCTGCTGCCATTTTTATTGCCCTGAGCATCTAATATCCATGTGCCACAAGAAATAATAAAACAACGGTATCCATAACTGGATACCGTTAATTAGGATTCCTAATGAATTATTACCTGTCGTTATTCTTTATTATAGATCTTGTCAGAGTTCAGTTTGCGAATGTCATTTGTGGTATAAATCCATCCTTGTCCAATTACGATCAGGAGAAAGAAATCTGAATGGAAAGGAATTCAATCAATAATTCCAATCAATGTTATTGTACTTTACGGATTTTCCATAGGCAGCGTATTAGCATAGACGTCTTCGCTGACTTCGTATGCATGTGCCTCAAGGTCCAAAGCATTTGCTCGCGCCTCATCCATTTCTTTTGGATCCAAATAAACCAGGTTTACTAATTCCATTTTCTCTTGAGTTTGGTCTTCACCTTTCCAGTCAACGCTTATATTTCCCACGCCAGGCGCATAGTATTTAAGTTGAAAGGCATCTGGCTCAGATTTACTGGATTCAGCAATCACCAGAACATTCTCATAGCATCCGAAAGCGACACATAATTGCTGTCCGATCTGATCTATCCTCCCACGATCTGTCCAATCCACATCGGGGCCCCAACCTTGTGGGTATTCGGGTGTGTTAAGGTCGGGATTTGCGTACATTGCAATTCCTGCTAATGCATCATCAATCCCATGAATCCAGGTCGGTGCATCGGCAAATTTCCCATTCTCGTATTCTTCAGGATATTCACCCATACGCCAAATTGTGCCATCATCATCTTGTGCAAAAAAGGCAAGCTCTGCTTCAACTAATTGATTATCACTAAAGTCTTGGTCCCAGGTGACAACCGATCGGACACCATCAATCACCTTAATGAGATCCGTGACAGTGATAACGACACGATGAGGAACCTGTTCACCGTCCTCAACGGAATAACCCTCAAACACCCATTGTGTTCCCGGTTTCAAGGGTAGCCATTGGTTGTCTACATTAGTCGAATTATTAAAATTACTCGGATCGTAATTTTCAAAAACTTCATCAGTTGGCACTGAGGTGCACCCAAAAACCATTATCATCAGAAAGAGTATAACCACCACATGAATCAAATTGTGTTTTTGCATTTGAGCCTCACCGTTTGATAAGGAATTCCGAAAACATAAATTACCTCATTGGAGTATACGAATAGATAACAAAATTCATATCTTTAAATAACTATTCACGGCTTCCGTCTATCACCCATGTTTATACACTCCTCCTGAATCCAGAATTTTCAGGACGTGAGTGCTGTCTTGATCCGCGGCTTTCCGAACTGAAGGTAAAGCGTGGGCACAACAAGCAGGTTGAGTATTGTAGATGTGAACAGGCCACCTAAAATCACAATCGCCATTGGATATTCAATTTCCTGACCAGGAATATTTCCAGCGATCACCAGGGGGAGTAAGGCTAATCCAGTTGTCAGTGCAGTCATCATGATTGGTGCAATCCTCTCCCGGGCTCCACGTAATACAAGATCTGGTCCAAAAGGTACCCCTTCTTCCTGCTCAAGATGCTGAAAGTGACTGATCATCATGATGCCATTCCGTGTAGCAATCCCAAGGATGGTTAGCAATCCAACCAGCGATCCAAGTGATAAGACACCATTGCTAAAATATGCTGCCAAAATCCCACCAACCAGCGCCCAGGGCAATGTTACAAAGGTTAAAATTGCCATCCTCCAATTACCGAAGGATGTATATAAGAGAAAGAAAATCGCGATTATCGCAACGGACCCTGCCACAATTAAATTTGACTGGGCAGCTTCCCGTTCTGCAAACTCTCCGATCACTTCGGCGTGGTATCCAAGCGGAAATGTGATTCCTTCCAAGGCTGTTTCTACATCCTCTGATACAGAGCCTAAGTCGCGACCGCGAACATTAGCCGAGACGTCAATTTTACGCGATTGACCTTCCCGTTCAATGACATTTGGGGAGGGTACGATACGCACATCGGCAACATCTGCAAGACGTACCTGATTACCATCAGGTGTATCAATTAAGAGCTCATTGATATCCGTTAAGCTATTACGTGTTTCTGGTGTACTCCACACGTTTACATCATAGGTCTTCCCACCGATGAAAATATCACCCACTTCTTCGCCCTGTAATAAGAATGCCGCTGCTCGACGGACATCACCAGGTTTCAAACCATATTCTTGCGCATTTGCCAGATCAACCTCAACTTCTACCTGCGGAGTATCGGCATGTGCTTCCCTTTTTAAGTCCACGATCCCATTAATCCCCCCTAACGCTTCTCGTATCTCATCAGCAAGATTACGTAACCCTTCCAAATCTGGACCATATATTCGTACTACGACGGTATCGCTTGAACCAGTAAGTACCTCCCGTATTCTTTCCTTTAGATATGTCTGGACATCGCGAATCAATCCTGGGTAACCATCCACTGTTTCCTGGATCTTTGCTAGTGTTTTATCATAATCAACTGCAGGATCTACACTTACCCAATTTTCTGTAAAATAGATCCCATATGGCTCATCCGCCATTAAAGCTTGTCCGATGTGGGAACCACAATTGCGTACTCCGTCAATGGTCATCAATTCATTGCACGCTCGGGCAGTGATCCTCCACATTTCAGTGTGTGAAGTGCCAGGTTTGGTGATCCAATGCATCAGGAAGTCGCGTTCTTTGAAGGACGGAAGTAATTCTTGTCCGAGAAATGGAAAAACTAATATCCCGGCTACTATAATTCCTGTGACGATGCCATAAGCCAGCCTTGGAGTCTTGAGTGTGCGTGTTAAAACTCGGTCATTGACTCGATGCAACCATGGAATAATCGGGGAACGTTTATGCTCAATAGGTGCATTGGATAATAAGATTAACACCATGGCGGGGGTTACAGTGAGCGCAATCAATGGGGAAATCAGACCAGCCACGACATATGCAGTGGCGAGTGGTTTAAAGAATGCCCCGGATAATCCCTGCAGGAAAAAGACTGGTAATAGTGCGGATATTTCAATCAGCGAAGCGTATACTATAGCGCCACGGACTTCAATCGATGCCTCCAACACAATGCTGGCTGTAGATTGGGTGCTGCCTTCCTGGCGAAGTTGGCGTAAACGTCGAACAATATTTTCTACATCAACGATGGCATCATCGACAACTGCACCGATGGCAATCGCCAGACCTGCCAATGTCATCACATTAATGGTAACTCCACGCAGGTTGAGCACAAGCAATGAAGCCATAAGAGATAATGGGATGATCGTCGCACTGATCAATGCAACCCGCCATTCATACAGGAAAAAGAAAAGAACGATCACAACCAAAACAGCACCGATAAGGAGAGACTCCGTTAGATTATCAATCGACTGCTCGATAAAAGTCGCAGGACGAAAGATGGTAGTATCAATATTGATATCCTGAAGTCCCGGCTTCATTTCATTGATTGCTTCTTCAACACCCCGCGTTACGTCAAGCGTATTTGCCCATGGGAGTTTTTCAACGATCATCATCAAGCCCGGTCCACCGTTAATTACCGCATCCCCAAAAAGTGGCCAGGTATCCCAGACTACATTGCCAATATCATCCAAAAGGAGAGGCGAACCATCAGCCTTTTGCCGATCATTAATCGGCACAAGAGCTAATTTCTCCGGTGTAATGATTGGTAAAACAGATCGAATCCCGAAACGTTGATTGGGTGTATCGATAAATCCACCAGTACCAATGACCGAGCCCTCTGAAAACATTAATAATCCAACATCCAGGGCATCGGCTGTGACGTCCATAACCTCATTGAGGGATACATTGTATGCATGCATCCGCTCAAGATCCACCTGCACTTGTGGCATTTTTATGCGTTCACCCCAGATGGGGACATTTGCAACACCGGGTACATCCAGTAAACGGGCGCGGATCTTCCAGTAGGCAACCATCGAAAGATCCATTAAGTCGTATTTTTCCGACGAAATCCCAATTTTCATTGCCCGGCTGGTGGATGATAATGGCTGGATCATAACTGGTGGAGCTGCCCAGGTCGGTAAAGTAGGATATACAGCTGCGACTCGCTCAGCGACCACCTGTCGGGCATAGATAAGGTCTGTCCCTGATTCAAAGATTAGGACAATATCCGATAGGTCAGGGACTGATCTGGATCGCATTACATCCAGTCCTGGTATGCCATTGAGCGCCTGCTCTAATGGGACAGTGACCAATTCTTCAACTGCTGCCGGGGAAAGGCCAAGCGAAAATGTTTGCACCTCCACTTTTGGAGGAGCAAATTCCGGAAATACATCCACAGATGAATTTCTTAATCGGAAAATACCAAAGATAAACATCGCAGCAGCAATAAATACTACAAGGTATCGATAGCGTAAGCTTGTTTGTACAATCCAGCGCATTGGGCACCTACCTATGCAGCTATTTTGAAACTCCGGTTTCAGCACCGAATAATTCAGCTACGCCTACGGTAACAACCTCAGTGCCGTTTGACGGCCCTTCAACTAGAATCGCTTTATCTCCGTCAATAGAATCAATGATAATAGCTTCACGGACATAAGTGAGGGGTTCGGGATTGGTATATAGCCAGGTCTCGCCATGCAGGTCATAGATCACTGCAGCGTATGGGACCACAATTCGATTGATTCCATTCACCGATTCTTCTTGTACTTTTGCTGTCTGGAGATCAATCCGTTCAGCTGCCTTCTCGGTTAATACCAGGCGTTTTAGATCAATTCCTTCAATTGTCGCTAGCTGAACCGGCGAGATCTTCTCTGCTGAGGCTTGTTTTTGCGCACAAGCTGAGAGCTGTAATGCAGCAATTATCAGAAATATAACAACCCAACTATTCCTTATTTTCATATGAATCCTCCTGTATGTTCTAATGATCATTATTAAAATATACTATGTCCCGTCTGCATCGATTTGTTTACGTCGACGGCGATTAACAAAATAGATAATTACTAGAATCAATATAGGTGCACCTATAGCAATTGGAAGCACACCACCCGGATTTAGCTTTGTAAATGGGGTTACGGTGAGATGGATACCTGAACTGGCAACCGGTTGACTTGTCGCATTCTGCCCTTGTGGTTGGGGAACAACAACCATATAGACCATATAATCACCATCCAGGATACAATTAACTCTCCAATTTAATGTAATTGAATCACCTGGTGATAAGACTTCAATAAATTGGGTACGTTGTGGGGACCAATCTTCTGGATCAACAATTTCACCCTGCGCATCCAGGTTTATGATATTCATAGCAACAATCAGAGGTGCTGACTCACCTGCGCTATTATTTAGCACCGTTGTATCAAAAAAAATCGAGTCACTTGCCTTCACCGTCACATATTCCATGTTTATAGTAATTTGCAAGTCCGTTTCAGAAGCCATCTCGTCAGGCTGTGCTTTCGCAGGCATTGCACTGAAAATAACAATGAAAAAGATGATCAAACCAAGCCCAATTGATCGGCTTATACGCTTCCACAATGAGTTTGCTCTTCCATTCTCAAGCCGAAGACCAGGTGCAGCATATATAAACAAGATCCCGAGAATGATACTCGTGATAATCACTGGTGACTCAAGCCACATCCAAAACTCAGATAGCGAAATATTGTTCACCAGGTGCTTTGAAAGGAAATGATTGACCGCCGCTAATGGATTCACCCATTGGAGAAACTGGCCCATAACACCAGTTTGGGCTTTTCCAGGTAATTGGGCTGGAACGAGGATGAGGATGTAGATGCCCAGGCTTATGAAATAACTGGTTTTATTGCTATTTGACCAAAAACTTACCAGCATCCCAATCCCCACATAGGCAATAACCAGGACGGTTCCTAATAAGCCTCCCCAGAATAAGCCTTGTCCAAATATTTCGTCACCCTGAGAAAGTATTTTAAAAGTTGGAATAGCGATTACAAAAGCCGCTGGCCAGAATGTTATGGCAGCTAAAAATTTACCCGTAACTATCTGTCTCCGACTCGATGGGGTTAAAAGGAGAGATTCTAGTGTAGCTCGTTCTCGCTCACCACTGAAGCTGTCTGCTCCAATAATCAAACCGATAAATAAGCTGACTGCCATAACATTCTTGAGCGTCTCATAGACCATTTCCTTTGGAGGAATTAAACTCAACTCACTATTGCTTGCAATCACATAGGTTATTACCCCTAAAAAGACAGTATAAATGAAGATGAGAACAAGAGCTTTTCCACCAATCCACAAGTCAGTGAGTTCCCGAATAAACATGAGCCACCACATCGGTGTCACCGGACGAGAATGTTTGACTTGACCATTTTCTGCATTTAAGCTATTCGCGGTATTGCTCATGGAACGGCCTCCTCAATAAATAATCATGGAAAATGTAATTTAGGCTCTTAACTCTTACAATGATTTGTGCTTAAGATATCCACAATAATGACTGAACTTTGTTCACTGTCTGGAAAAACTAGTATTTACTATTTATAGATTATGAACCGTTTCTAGACCTTGGTCATTTGACAGTATCCTCAGTAAGCTGAAGAAAAACATCTTGTAACTTACCGCCTTCAGCTTCAAATCTTAATATAGGAATATTTTCATCTATAAGCGTACTCAAGACTTTGTTATTTATTTGATAAGGATCGGACACCGCACCTCCATCGGTTTCTGCTATTCTGATCCGAAATAGGCCTTCTGTTTCATTGACTGGATCAACACTTGAGATAAAAGGGAGAGTTTTTAATACATCTTGTACTTTTGAGTCATGCTGGGGTAAGATTTGAATCCGGAGAGTATAATTTAATAGGACATTTTTCTGAACCTGTTCAATCACCTCAGCCACTGTGCCTTTCGCGACGATTTGGCCGAGATTTAGAATGACGACATCATCACATACACCTTCTACTTCCGATAAGAGGTGACTACATAAAACAACTCCAGCATTTTGATCTCTGGCGATATGCTGGATTAATTCAAGTAATTCTTGTTGGCCTCTCGGATCCAATCCCAAGGTAGGCTCATCCAAAAACACAACCACTGGTTGATTGACGAGGGCACGTGCAATTCCAATTCTTTGTCTCATCCCATGACTGTAACTTCCGATAAGTGACTTCCCCCTCTGTTGTAACCCGACGTCCTCTAAAAGTTTGTACCCATATTCTCTAGCCTCAGAAGCAGTTTTCCCATAAAGCTGGCCAAAGTATGTCAAATATTCAATACCAGTCATTTGTCTGGGAAATCCGAGATTCTCCGGGAGTACTCCAATTCTTTGGCGAATTTCATTCGGATGTTCAGAACCAATTCCATCAATTACAAAGTGACCCGATTCTGGTTCCATGATTGTTGTTAAAATGCGGATGGATGTTGTTTTCCCAGCTCCGTTTGGACCAAGAAATCCCAAGACACGTCCTGCCTTCAGGGAAAAAGATAATCCCTGGAGCGCTCGCCTTGATCCATAGGATTTCCATAAATTTTCTGCAACCAGAAGATCGGGTTGAGTGCTCAAGGTATTCGAATCATTTCTTTTCATCATACAAATATCCTACGAGTCTAATCTAGGCTTTTTGAGGTAAATGTTTTTTCTAATTGATTTCAGTCATTCAAACCCAAGTCCGGTTCCTTGTGCGAGCCAAATCGCAAGTACAAAGCAGGTAAGGCGAACAAA
Organism: uncultured Chloroflexia bacterium; assembly: GCA_963777935.1. Classification (GTDB taxonomy): domain Bacteria; phylum Chloroflexota; class Anaerolineae; order Anaerolineales; family UBA4823; genus FEB-25. The sequence continues at coordinate 224,491 of CAVZSL010000002.1, read as the reverse complement.
TTTAGTAATGTTGAGGTAACCAAGCCACATAGAATGACGATTGCCAGCTGAAATACAATCTCTTGACCAGATATATTACCGGTGATAATGAAAACCAATAGAACCAGCCCTATTGTCAGGGTGGATATTAAAATTGGTACAAACTGGTCTTGTGACCCATGAACAACAAGTCCTTTATTGAATACGCTACCTTCCTCAACCTCAAGTCTCTGATATGAATTAATTAACATAATACTGTTTCGAACTCCAATCCCCAATACCGCTAGTAATCCAAATAGGGAAATAACCGTAAAAGTATCGTTACTGAGGAATATTGCAAGTAAGCCACCGCTAAGCGTTGCGAGCATAGATATGAATAAGATCAATGCAAAACGCCAACTTTTGGAAAACGCCTGAAGAAGTAGGTATATTCCAACTAATGAAACAACTCCAGCTAGTAATATCCGTAGTTGAGATTCCTGCCTTGCCTCATAATCACTCATCACTTCAGCGTGATACTCTAGGGGAAAACTATAATTCTCTAAAGTACCATTGATGTCGCTAATTACATCTTTAATATCCCGTCCTTAACCATGAGGTTTATATCAAGATAAGGCGAGACAGCTTCACGACGGATAACCATGGGTGAGGCTACAATGCGTACATCAGCTACCTCACCTAGCCGCACAGTTCCTCCGTCTGGTGTTTGGATAAGTAAATCTTTAATTTTTGTCAAACTATCGCGTATTTCTGGAATACCCCACACGATGACATCAAACACTTTTTGTTCTTCAAAGAGGCTTCCAACCTGAAGGCCTGAAATCAGTGTTGCAGCGGTTCGACGAACATCACCAGGTGAAATACCATAATTTTGAGCTACATCAAGGTCCACCTCGATTTGCAGGGTAGGCTCCTCTGTTGGTACCGCGATTGATAAATCATTGATACCGTTAATTCCCACAATATTTTTTTCCAATTTCTCAGCTTCTTGTTTCAGGATTTCTAAATCCTCACCAAATACGCGTAGGGTGATACCTTCGGTAGAATCAGGTTGTGATTGCTCGAGTATCTGTTGTAGATAAGTGCCCACAGTGCTAGACAAACCTGGATATCCATCCATGACCTCCTGAACACTTGATGCAACTTCGTAATCATCTGCCTCTGGATCCAGAGTGACCCATAACTCTGCAGAATTTATGCCCACTACCTGATCCCCGAACACAGCACGCCCGATGTGGCTGCCAACATTTTGAATCCCTGGAATGGTCCGTAATTCACTGCTGATTCGGGAAATGATCCGGTTCATTTCTGGTTGAGAAGTCGCTGGGGTGCTCTCTACCTGGATAGTGAGGTAGGACTCATGGAATAACGGAAGCAATTGATCCTGTTTTATGAATGGTACGAAAATGAGGGCTATCACAGCCAGGATCATAACGGCAGCACCAGCCAGTGAAGGTCGTATAATGATCTTTTCAAGAAACCATTCATAGCCTCGTTGCAATACTGGGATCAGCGGGAATTCACGCTCTCCTGAACGTGTGTTTGATAACAGGAATAAACTCAATGCGGGCGTAAGGGTAAGAGCCACAACCATCCCAGCGAACACCGCAATCGCATAAGAGATGGCCATGGGTTGTAATAATGACCCCGAAACACCCTCCATGAAGAAAACTGGTAATAATGTCAGCAGGATAATCAGTGTCGCAAAAAAGATAGCTCGTCGGATCTGCGCTGAAGCCTCTAAAATGACACTTTCTGCGGATTTAGGGCTTCCTTCTTGGTGATTTTTGCGTAAACGCTGGACGATGTGCTCGATATCGACAACTCCATCATCGACAATGATCCCTAATGCAATCACCAATCCTGCTAGAACCATTACATTTACAGTAGATCCTCTTAGATAGAGTACAACCAACGTGGACATGAGAGAGAGAAAGATCACCATCACGCTGATCAATGTAGTTCTCCAACTATAAAGAAATACACCCAGGATCACTACCAATAGCACAGCTGCGATAACGAGAGTCTGCGTGAGATTTGAGATTGCCATCTCAATATAAGTAGCTGGCCTGAATAGGGTTGCATCGAAGTCCATCCCGGGTAAGCCGGGCTGTAGTGCTGCCAGGGCTGATTCCAGTCCCTGAGTTACTTCGAGAATGTTGGTTTCAGGTAATTTTTCGATAACCAAAAGGAGATTGGGCTTATCCTTGACGACTGCATCACCAATTAAAGGTTGATGGTCTTCCACCACCTCAACCACATCGCCCAGGGTTTTTCCATCTGTCCCTTCGATGGGCACTTGAGCCAGCTCATCTGGTGATGAGATCGGTAACACATGCCAAAGTACCAGTCTTTGATTGGGTGTATCAATGAATCCACCTGTACCGGGTGAAGATGCTTCCAAATAACTCAGTGGAGACACCCATAATGCATTCCCCGTCGTTTCGATAACCTGTTCCAATGAAATATCCTGTTCCAATAATCGTTCCGGATCAACCAGTACCTGCAACTGTCGATCCCGTTGTCCCCAGATTGCCACGCTAGCCACTCCTGGCACACCCATCAGTCGTGGTGCAATCGTCCACCGTGCTAACACCGACATTTCTATCAAGGATAATTCTTCGGAGGAAAGCCCGACAATCATGAATCGACTTGTCGATGAGTGTGGTTGGATCATCGTCGGCGGTTTCGATACATTGGGTAGACCCACTGCTGATTGTGCTAAACGCTCAGCCACCATCTGCCTCGCCTTGTAGAGGTCGGTCCCTGGTTCGAAGTAGATCAGTACTGATGATAAACCTGGAACGGTTTCAGATTGGATTACATCGAGCCATGCCACACCGGCAAGCAGATCCTGCTCCATTGGCATGGTAATCATCTGTTCCATTTCCTTCGCAGAAAGCCCGAGGGCTTCCGTTTGTACCTCAACATAGGGAGGTGAAAATTCAGGTAGAACGTCTACTGGCATCTTTGCCAGCTGGGTTATACCAAAAGCTATGATTACCACAGCGATCGTAATGATCAGGAACTGAAATTTTAAGCTAACTCCAATAATTCCCCTCATAAGCTACTCCTCCATTGTAATATTAATTGCAATTTTAGATTCTAATAATAGGATTCAATGCATACAATAAAAAACTTGCCTGAGATTACTCCGTGGCAAGTTTATGATGCTGTATTTTTCCGAATTTTGGTTTATTACTGTGGATATTGCTGTTTTTTGCATACTATTTTCTCCATTCACCCTGAAAATCAATAGCACAATGTATCAAAAATCAGCCAATAATCATCTTTATTATGTTATATCTTATCATATTATATTAAATAATACAATATATTTTGTAATCATTTGTTTATACATGTGAATTGACAGCCTTCATCGTGGTAAATGAGTTGTTAATAATGTAAAATATCAAACGTATATCGTTGATATTAATTTTCCGATATTCTCGATATACCAATTCCTTGAGTAAAATCGTTTGAGTAAGTATTTTTTTATTCCCAATCTTCGTTGAGGTGATGAAATGGACCGTAAAACAGCTTTAGATATCGTCCGAGAATATGTTAAAAATGAAAACCTGGTCCGCCACATGCTGGCAGTTGAAGCTGCTATGCGTTTTTATGCAGCTAAATTTGGTGAAGATCAGGAAATCTGGGGTGTCACTGGTATCTTGCATGACTTTGATTGGGAGATTCATCCCACTCTGGACGAGCATCCTCAAGCTGGCGCTCCCATCCTTCGGGAAAGGGGTGTGCCTGAGGAAATCGTTCGGGCAGTACTTAGTCATGCGGATCACACGGGTATACCAAGGCTGACACACATGGAGAAAGCCTTGTATGCCTGCGATGAAATCACAGGCTTGATCACAGCTGTCGCTCTTGTGCGCCCTTCCCGTTCCTTATCAGACCTCGAAGCCAGCTCAGTAAAAAAGAAATGGAAGGATCGGGCATTTGCAGCAGGTGCAAACCGAGATGAAATTGCTAAGGCAACCCAGGAATTCAATATTGAGTTATGGGAGCATGTAGGGAATGTGATCCTGGCAATGCGTACCATTGCACCTGAGCTAGGTCTTGCTGGATGAGATATACTGAGAAGCACAATAAGTGCGAGCGATAAGACTCGCACTTTTTTTATATTACCTGTTTATCCGATCAATATTTCTCCACATTCATTGACAAACCACAGTATAGTGATTATACTTTTTATATATCGGCTATACGAAAATTCTATGCGCAATTCAACTTGGAGTTCTTATGCCATCGGATACCAAAATCCCTTCACACATCACTGAACATACCCCGCTTGTTCCTGCGATCAACTCATGGCGAATTTTTCTAACCGACCAGGGTAAATCACCCCACACAGTTAAAGCATTTACTGCAGATATGCTCTTGTTGGCCAGTTATCTGCCACCCGATCGTCCTTTAGGTGCCATCACAACCAATGAGTTGAACAATTTTCTCGAATGGATGCAAAAACAACGTGGTGTCCCATGCAGCCCAAAAACCCTGGCAAGGCGCATCACTTCAATAAAAGCATTTTTCCGCTGGTTGGTGAAATTTGGTGTGATCGTGGTTGACCCCGCAGAAAAAGTGTTACAACAATCTGTGATCAGCCCCCTCCCTCAAGTGCTCACACCTGAAGAAGCCCAATCGGTGTTGGATGTGGCTAATAAATACCGGCAAGCATCACAGCCTGATGCACGCTATTACACCTTGCTCGCCCTGCTGCTCGAGACCGGTATTAAAAAAAGTGAGTGCCTGGCGCTAAGTCCCAATCATCTAGACCTGGATGCCCCTAACGGTGCCCTGCTATTTGTACGCTATGCCAGTCCTCAGCACCGCTACAAAGAACGCAAGATCCCTGTTTCGCAGGAATGGATCTCTGCTTTTCAGGAATATAAACAACAATACCATCTGGGAGACCAATTGTTTCCCTGGTCACAACGACGTTTAGAATATCTCCTCGAGGATCTAGGTGAGGAAGCAGGTTTAGCAAAACACCTTTCTTTTGAAATGTGTCGATGGACCTGTGCTTTACAGGACCTGACTACAGGTATGGAGACAAATAAGGTTCGCCAAAAGATGGGTTTATCAAAAATTCAATGGCGTGAAGTGAGGCTTAAGTTACAGAAGTTAGGTAGCTCGATTCCGGAACAATGATAGGTGAATAACCTGGGATGAGCTGGGTTTAACACGAGCTATTTCACTTACTCGGAAACCAGGAACCCAAATAATTTCACCTCCCGAACAGATAATTGGCCACCGGTCACGTGCTTCTTTTGGCAGCTTTTGATTAATCATCAGATCAGAAATTTTTATCGAATGACCATTCAGACCCAACGGTTTGATTTTGTCTCCCGGTTCTCGCACCCGAACGGTCAAAGGGAATAACAGATCACTCTCATCCAACCATGCCTGGAAAGGGTCCATATTGGCATCAATAAGTTGATTAGCTAGGCCTGGACTAGTGATTTCCTCGACATTTAACTGCCAATTATTATTTATGAATATAGACGATCGATTCTGCAATATTCGTGCCTCACCCTGTGTGAGTATTGGATAATCATCCCCAAAGAAATCAGTCTGCCCGCTCGTTACCCAAAATTTCGTCCCTTCTTTAACCAAGCGTATACCAGCAACCAGATCAGTTTGAGAGTTCTGTTTGCCTCCAATCAAAATCCTTAAGCCTCGTTCGATACAATCGAAATCTACATTTCGTAATCCTGGAAGGAGGAATGCTATCGCCCTCCTTAAGAGGTGGCGTTGAGTAGAGATTGGTTGCTGTAAAAACTCAGTTGTTCGAAACACCAAACTCCCATTTTCTTGCTTTAATAATGTTGATCCCCATGCTTCAACAGTTATTTTTTCTAATATAGAATAATCATCTTTCAAGCTCTGGCCCATCCTTAGCAACACATTACGGATGGCGGGATTGTACTCGGATAACTTAGGGATTAATTCATGCCTGATGCGGTTACGAAGAAAAGAGACATCCAGGTTGCTTCTATCAAAGATCGGATTGAGATGATAGCTGTCAATATATTTCTGGATCTCTTCCCTCCAGGTTGTTAATAATGGCCTTACTAATGGAATTTCCTTGCTCCAGTTGTTTGGTAAAGTGTAAATTTCCATCCCCCTTAAACCTGCCAAACCTGAGCCCCGAATTAGATGCATCAGGATAGTTTCGATCTGGTCATCAGCATTATGACCTACCACAACTGCATATGCATTGAATTTTTTTGCCTGTTCGAATAAGGCGTTATATCGAAGTATTCTTGCAGCTTCCTCGATGGAGACTGAAACCTCCCGGGCATAGTCTCGAACACCTATCCCGCAAGATATAAAATCTACTCCTAAATTAATAGCAAATTGCTCTACCCGTTTCGATTCTTCATCCGCTTCTGGTCGCAATCCATGATTCACATGCATAGCTATTGTTGGGTAGCCGAGATGGTACAAAGTATGCAACAGACATAAGCTGTCAGGACCACCTGAAACACCAACTACAAGTGTATTATCGGTATGCAGTTGGCATTCATATTGTAAAATATTTGCAATTCTGTCAAGCATCTTATGCAGAATTATAGCGTATAATGAATACTCGCTACTTTATGTTTACTTTTCTATAGAAATATAAGCATTATTAATGCAAAATCGTTCGGTTGAGGAGTAGGCACCATGAGTGAAAAAATCCTTATCGTTGATGATGATTTGGATACACTACGATTAGTTGGCTTGATGCTTCAACACCAGGGTTACCGAATTATTGCTGCCAGTAGTGGTGTTCAGGCAATCGCCCTATCGCAGGGTGATAAGCCAGATATGGTCCTCCTTGACATAATGATGCCGGAGATGGATGGCTATGAGGTTGCACGCAAGCTGCGTTCTAATCCAGCAACCAATAATATTCCCATAATTATGTTCACAGCCAAAACCCAGGTAGATGATAAAGTTCAGGGATTCGAAGCTGGAGCAGATGATTATCTTACCAAGCCGACGCAACCACGTGAGCTTTTTGCTCATGTAAAAGCTGTTCTTGCACGCGGCAAAAAACCCTCACAACTCACTTCACAGCCAGCCCAATCCAGGAAAAGGGGCTATGTGACTGGTGTGATGGCGACAAAAGGGGGGTTAGGCATCTCTACACTGGCTTTGAATTTGGGGATTAGCCTTCAAGCTAGGAGTAAAAAAGATGTCATTATCGCCGAATTTCGTCCTGGGGAAGGAACAATGGCATTAGACTTGGGTTACCTTACTCCTGAAGGAATGTCTCACTTGCTCCAGCAATCACCTGAAAATATAACCCAAGGAGTTATTGAAGGTGAGTTATTTCAGCATAAATCAGGGGTGAGATTGTTATTATCATCCTATGACCCAGCTGATGCAAAATATATAACTGCAGTAGACCATTTTGATGCAATAGCCAGATATTTGGCTTATATGGCTTCACACATTGTTCTTGATTTAGGTCCAGGCATCACACCTATTACAGACAGGGTCCTCACTTATTGTGACGAGATTATCGTAGTATTGGAACCAATCCCAGGCACGATCGTGCGTACGATGACTCTGGTGGATGAATTAACTAAGAAGGGATTTGGTGAAGGAAGAATAAATACCGTGCTCTACAACCGCCAAAGAACCGAAATGCAATATTCCCTGGCACAAGTACAAATGGAGTATCGCCATCCAATAAGTATCGTTTTTACAGCAGCTCCAGAGCTCACATATCAATGTTCAAAATCGAATATACCCCTCGTTCTTCAACATCCGGACAATCTCACATCTCAACAGTTTGCAAAGTTGGCTGATAATATTTCCAAACGTGTACCTGTCAAAGAATGACCAGTACTTCCCGAATTATTGTCGAATCCATTCACCGTACGGCTGAACTAATAAAACAATCCCACCAAACAGTCGTATTGACAGGTGCAGGAATATCTACACCATCTGGTATACCTGACTTTCGGAGCCCGGGAATTGGATTATGGACGCGATACCTGCCTATGGAAGTAGCCTCTTTATCCGCTTTCCGATACGATCCGGAATTATTTTATTCATGGCTTCATCCTCTCGCCGTTCACATGCTTTCTGCTCAACCCAACCCTGCTCATACCTCCATCGCGTTATTACAAGCAAATGGCTATATATCTACGATTATCACCCAAAATATTGACGGTTTGCATACTCGTGCAGGTGCAAAAAATGTTTTAGAAATTCACGGGACGTTGAGCACATTGACATGTATCAAATGCTTCATGCAAGTATCTTCAGAGGCAATTATTCAAGAATACCTTTCTACTTGTAAGATGCCGCATTGTCAGATATGCGGAGGCATCCTAAAACCTGATGTCATTCTTTACGAAGAGCAATTGCCAGTAAAAATCTGGATAAAAGCAGAAGAAGCTTGTCGAAAATGCGATCTACTCCTTGTTGTTGGAACAACCTTAGAAGTCATGCCATCTGCAAAATTGCCTATCCTTGCGCTGGAAAATGGCGCCCCGCTGGTTATTGTTAATTACATGGATACATACATTGACGTCCGAGCGAATATAATCATCCGGGAGAATGTTGCCGAAGTATTTCCTCTGATATTGGAGGAGGTGCTCAATGACTGAAGCGCTTCGACCTGCCATAGTTAAAAGGTATAAACATTTGATTGGTGTGTTTCAAGAGCTTGCATCGATATTGAACACAGAACAGCTCCTGGAACATATCGTAGAAGAAGCCGTAGGATTATGCGATGCAAAATCAGCTTGGATATTATTTCCGTATCATATTCATCATACCCTTATTTTAGAAACAGGTTGTTTTACCAGCAATACACAATATGAAGGGCTTTCCACTCCAGTTAATAACAGCCTGGAAGGATGGGTATTTTCAAACCAACAACCGGTCATGATCAATGATACAGATTCATATGATCATGGAAATGGCGATTTCATTAGCCTTCCTGGGATTGATATTAAATCGTTGCTTGTGGTACCAATCACAATAAAAGATAAACCAATTGGTATTCTCGAAGTAGCAAACGCTAAATCAGGTGCGTTCACCCAGCTTGATCTGGAGATCCTGGTCGCTTTTGCAAGTCAGGTAGCCATATATATTGATAACACGCATCGCTTTCTCCAATCCGATCTTGTCACTGAGCTTGTACACGAATTACACACACCCTTGGCGGCATTAAATACCGCTCTTTACTTGCTCCAGAGGTCAGATTTACCTGACAGTAGACGTGAACAAATTTCTCAAATGATCCATAATGAGTTCAGTCGCCTTACGGAATTAACCACTTCCTTTTTAGAATATGCCAGAATTGAATCTGGTCGAGCGAAATTCAAACCAACCCAGTTTGATCTGATCCAATTAATTATTGAAAGTGTCGGGATCATCCAAATACAGCTGGAAAGTAAGGGGATGACTATTTCCCTCGATTTACCTGCTCAATCACTTAGCATTATTGCGGATAAGGATAAGATAAAGCAGGTCATCTTGAATTTGCTTACTAATGCCATTAAGTACAATAGTCCTGGAGGGAATATAAATGTCACAGCCAAAACCACCCCACAAGATGTTTCGTTTAGCGTCCAGGATCACGGCCAGGGTATTCCACCAGAATTTCTCCCCCGATTGTTTGAGAGATTTTATCGCATACCAAACACAGAAAAAGGAATAAAAGGAACTGGTTTAGGATTAACCATTTGCAAGCAAATTGTTGAAGCTCAGAATGGAAAGATAGAAGTCTCAAGTACGGTCGGTCATGGAACAATTTTTACAGTACGATTTCCAATTAACGAGTGAAATTATCAATGCCAGGTTGAATTAGCACTTTTAACATACTTTGCCGATCCGCGTATTCAACGGCTTCGACTCCTTGATCGAGTGGAAATGTAGCCTCAATTAATCCTCGTGGATCAACCATTCTGTCGGCAAGCAACCTGATTGCCGGCTCAAAGGATCCACACCGTGAGCCGATTAAGGTTACTTCATCAACAACAATTCCTGATAGATTTATTTCAGCATTTCCTTTATAAGTGCTTTTCAAAATGATCCGACCACGTGGTCGGACGGATTTACATGCCTGGGTGATCCCATCAACCGATCCTGTCGCTTCGACAACAACATCATATTTCTTGGTACCAATCTTCTGTTGATGAACTGTATTAATATCAAGTTTATCTAATAAAATCTGTTGCTTTTGGTGTCTGATCACAACCTCCAACATACAGCCTGTTTGTTGTAAAACCATAGCTGCTAAAAACCCTAATCTTCCTGCTCCGATGATCAATACTCGATCAGATGCTTTTATCGATGTTTGCTCAAGAATCTCATGTGCAGCAGCCAACGGTTCGGTAAATACAGCCATATCATCAGGAACATGGTCTGGAACAACATGCAGATTGGTAGTTGGCAGCACCAGGTATTCGGCAAATACCCCATTCCAGCCATGGATACCCAGCGTTTTCCGATCTTCACAATGGCGTACAAGACCCATTTTACAGGTGTCACACAAACCGCAAGCGATGTTGATCTCCCCTACTACGCGCTTTCCCATCCAGACAGGGTCTTCAGGTGAACTCACTACTCTTCCAACAAACTCATGTCCTGGTATTCCAGAAAATGGATAATAACCCCGCAACAGCTCAAGATCCGTACTGCATACCCCGGCAAGGAGAACACGTATCAGTGCTTGACCTCTCCCAGGATTCGGGATTGGGATATTATCTCGTAGTTTCAGTTGTTGTTGGTAAAGCCAAAGACATTGCATGCCTTTTGGTTCCATGCTCACCGGGGTCCTTTACGGCCAAATTGCCGCTCCAACAAATCCACTGATAGGTGGATCATAGTTGGACGACCATGTGGGCAGGTACGTGGAGACTGGCATGCTTCAAGGTCATTTAACAGTGCTCTTTGTTCCTCCATGGATAATGCTTGCCCAGCTTTTATTGCTGCCCGTTTACATACCCGGGCAATAATCCTGGCTTCAGTCTCTGCTTGTAAAGGAGTTTCATCTTCTTCGAAATCCTCAACAATCACTCCCAACGCTGCAGCAGGATCCATCCCTACCAATAATGCAGGAACCGCACGGACCAAAAAACTACCCTTTCCAAATAGCTCCACCTGAAATCCTAATCTGTTCAATAAGGGTAATTGCTGTTCAATAAGACGTGCATTTGACGGTGAAAGATCAACACTCACCGGCTGAAGTAATACTTGCGCTGCTATGTTTTTGGAGCTGGTTTCCTCTCCAGGGAGATCAGATTCCTTCCAAATCGCCATATAACTTTCAAATAATACCCGCTCATGAGCAGCATGTTGATCGATCAGATACAAACCATCCGGTCCTTCTGCTACCAGGTATGCGGAAGCGATCTGACCAACTAAACGTAATATTGGAACGCTCGCGCCGGTTAATATCGCTTGCCTGCCTGATATGGATGGGTTGATATGGGTGTCGTTGGCTAATTGTCCGGTCGGCGAGTAATTTGAGTCGCGAGCCAAGGTCCATGCTGGATCCACTTGATGACCAGTTCCTTGATTAATTTTTGAAGGTTGCCAATATAAATTTCCTCCCACTGACGGAACTGGTGAATGAGCTAATAGTGCCCGTCTAACTGCCCGTTGGACACCCCGAAACACCAGATCAGTATTTTTAAAACGAACTTCAGCCTTTGTTGGATGAACGTTTACGTCCACAGTAGCAACTGGGAGTTGCAGGAAAAGGATAGCAAGCGGATACCTCCCCACCATGAGGAGCGTGTGATACGCTTGGACTAATGCTGTCCCGAGTGCTGGATCTTGAACTGGACGACCATTGACAAAAAATGAAATTTCACGTCTATTTGAGCGTGTCAAGCTGATCGGACTTATATAACCGGTAATGGATAAATCTTCCTCCTCAGCGATAACATCCATCATTTGTTTTGCAACTTCCACCCCGTATAAACTCGCCAGGATTTCAGACCTGTTGCCATTTCCACTGGTTAATAGATCCGGTCGGTCATCCTGGTATAGCTGGAATCGAACTTGCGGATAAGCCAATGCATATCGCGTAACCAGCTCATCGATATGGCGTCGTTCTGTAGTTGGATGTTTTAGGAATTTAAGGCGGACCGGGACATTATAAAATAAATCTTCTACTCGTACCGTTGTACCCACTGGTGCCCCAATTTTCTTAACCTCACCAGATTGTCCACCTTCTACATGAAGTCGTGCACCAGTCGTTGAATTTACGATCCGCGATGTGATGGTTAAGTGTGCAACCGAGCTGATCGATGCTAATGCCTCACCCCGAAAACCGAGGGTCTCAATTTTGAAGAGGTCATCCGCTGAGGATAGTTTGCTTGTGGCATGACGATCAACCGACAACCTCAGCTCATCTACTGGAATTCCACACCCATCGTCCGCGACTTCCACCAATCTCTGCCCGGCATCCCGGATATGGATAACGATTTGTTTTGCCCCCGCATCCAATGAATTTTCCAACAGCTCTTTTACTACTGAAGCTGGTCGTTCAATAACCTCTCCTGCGGCAATTTGAGAAGTCACTTGAGGGGATAAAATATGGATAGGCACGCTGATATTATATATCAAAGGATTATGCTTTTCACCCAATATCTCGTATAATACCCCGCATGTATTTTAGTACTTTGTATTTTGATCTCGATGATACGCTTTATCCACCCAGCAGCGGATTATGGGACGCAATCCGCCATCGGATGAACGAGTACATGCAGCGTTTAATCGATCTACCAATTGACGACATTGTGAAGCTTCGACAAAGTTATCTTGAAAAATACGGTACAACTCTACGTGGTTTACAAGCTCATTATGATGTAGATGCGGATGAATATCTGTCCTTCGTACATGATCTTCCCCTCGAAAAATATATCCAACCGGATCCGGCTTTACACACATTACTGCTTAACTTACCCCAAAGGCGATGGATTTTCACCAATTCGGATGCCAACCATGCTAACCGTGTTTTAAACATTCTGGGCATTAGCGACTGTTTTGAGGGTATTATAGACATACGTGCGATAGATTTTGATTGTAAACCAGATAAAATTGCCTATCAAAAAGCGCTCACCTTAACATCTAATGTCGACCCAACACATTGTGTAATATTTGACGACGCACTCCGCAACCTTTCCCCAGCGCGGGAACTTGGCTTTTTTACTGTTCTGGTGGGTAAAAATGGTAGGGAAGCCTCCGTGGATCGAACAATATCTAGCTTGCACGATCTAAAAAATTGTATACCTGAATTATGGCAAGGTATGGCTTAAAGGTTTTATGTCCAATAAACAAATATCTATGGAACAGGCAGTTGAGCTGGTACAACCTGGAAGCATGCTGGCGATTGGAGGCATGACCCTTTACCGTCGTCCGGTTGCTTTTGTCCGTGCCCTGATAAAAAAATATCATCGAACAGGTTATCCAAATGATCTTACCTTATTGGCATTCACAGCTGGTTACGAAAGCGATCTTTTAGTCGGTGCAGGCTTAATTTCCCATATACGCTCTTGTTATTTTGGTCTGGAAATTTTCGGTCTCGCTCCGATGTTCACCGACCGGGCAAATAAAGGAGAACTCAATATCATCGAAGAAACAGAAACCAGTATTTCGATGGGTTTACGTGCCCAGATGGCTTCGGTCGGTTTCATGCCAGGTTTAGGCTGGCTTGGGACCGACCTTCCTCGTCTCCGCCCAGACGTTCGCACGATCATTGATCCGTATAGTGGTGAAGAACTGATCGCCTTTCCAGCAATTAAACCGGATATATCAGTGATCCACGCATTAACTGCTGATATGGATGGTAATGCACTGATCGGTGATAATAAAGGCGTCGATGTTGAGCTCTCCCTGACATCGAAAATTGTCATAATTACTGCTGAAGAGCTCGTACCTGAATTATCCAAAGCTGACCTGGTAGCTCCATGCGTTCACGCGGTTGTCTTGTCACCGAATGGGGCAAAGCCCACCTCCTGCCATCCGTTATATCCATTAGACACGGAAGCAATCCTGGAGTATACCGAAGGCGTAAACGACCAGGATTCTTTCAACCATTACCTGTCTACACACATTTAACTGTTACTCACCGAACTATGATATTCTTTTGACATTAATAAAATATACTTTTTCGAAGCTCAGGAGTATAAATGGAATCGAATCGCCTTACAAAAAGCTTTCTCATCGGTTGTGTGATGCTAGTTGTATTATTTGGTTGTTCAGCCTTCGGTTTTATTGCAGGATATTATGGAAAAAATCTTCCCGCAAGCCTGCCCAGTATTACCAACCCGGTTGGAATTTCCACTCCAACAATTAGCAACGACGAATTATTTAAACCTTTTTGGGAAGCCTGGCAAATTGTCCATGATCAGTACCTTGTCCAGCCGGTGGACGACGAAAAAATGATGCAGGGAGCCATTCGCGGGATGATGGAATCACTTGATGACCCCCACTCCGCATATATGAATCCGGTTGAATATAATGATGCCCAGGCTCCATTGGAAGGTTATTCCGGGATTGGAGCATGGGTTAATACCGAAGGAGAATATTTAACCATAACCGAGCCGATGAAGGATTCACCTGCTCAGGCTGCTGGACTAAAAGCAGGTGACCAGATCATAGCGATTGATGGAGAGGATATGACTGGCACCTTACCTGAACTGGCTCGTCAAAAAATTCTTGGTGAGGCGGGTACACAAGTGATATTAACTGTCCTACGGGAGGGAGTAGATGAGCCTTTCGACATTCCTATCACAAGAGCTCAGATTACCATTCCCAGCACCGAATACCGCATGCTGGACAACAATATCGCTTATCTACGACTGAATGCGTTTAGTAACGACACCGGTGAAGAGATCAATTCAGCTCTTAAGGATCTGCTGGCTCGGAATCCTCAAGGTTTGATCCTTGACTTGCGCTATAACTCAGGTGGTTATCTTAACGCTGCGATAGAGGTTGGCTCTGAATTCCTCCCTGATGGTGTCGTGGCATATGAGGAATATTCGGACAGCTCCCGTGATACCTTTAACGTTACCGGAGATGGTATTGCAACTGAAATTCCCATGGTTGTTTTAGTAAATGAATGGTCTGCTTCTGCGTCAGAACTCGTAGCGGGAGCATTACAAGACCGAGGACGTGCCCAACTTGTCGGTGTAACTACGTATGGAAAGGGCACTGTTCAAAATTGGATTCCTTTAGCGGATAATGAGGGTGCAGTAAGGGTTACCATCGCTCGTTGGCTGACTCCCAATGAGCGAAATGTGACCGGCACTGGTCTCACCCCTGATGTTGAAGTGCTCATCTCTGATGCAGATATCGCAGCGGAGATCGACACGCAATTGAATAAGGCTATTGAGTTACTTACCCAACCGTAGTCCTCATTGGAGCAACATATGGTGAAAACTTACGTAAATTTCTATGGATTGAAGTGCAGGAGGTAGGATATGCTTTTCTTAGATCCAACATACTTGATGTTCATGGTACCCGCGTTCATTTTGATGATGATCGCTCAAGGGTATGTGAGTGGTGCGTATCGCAAATGGAGCCAGGTGATGGCGCGTAGCCGATTAACCGGCGCTCAAGTGGCTCAAAGGTTAATTTCAGCCAGTGGATTGAGCATAGACGTGGTTGGTGTACGCGGAAAACTTACTGATAATTATGATCCCCGTAAAAAAGTTTTACATCTATCCGAAGGCGTATATAATAGTCCATCGGTAGCTTCCCTTGCTATAACCGCTCACGAACTCGGACATGCCATGCAGGATCGCGATGGTTACTTCCCACTACGTTTGAGAGCCGCGTTGGTACCTGCGGTCAACATTGGATCCTACCTGGGATGGATCTTGATCTTCCTTGGTATGATTTTTCGGCAGACGAACCTTTCCTGGTTAGGTGTGCTGGTCTTTTCTGGTGGTGTTATTTTTGCACTGGCGACCCTTCCGGTGGAACTTAATGCCTCTGGCCGTGCCAAAGAATTATTGACTAATACAGGGATGATTGTTGGCGAAGATGAGCGGAAAGGTGTAAGTAATGTTCTGAATGCTGCTGCATTAACTTACGTGGCAGCTCTATTTGCTGCTGTGATGCAGCTGTTTTACTTCATCTCACTGGTTGGCGGAATGGGTGGACGCCGACGATAGAACCAAAATACAAATCCTTACCAACCAAATAAATTATTTTCCCTTGCGAAGGTTGGTATAATCCATCTCATGCGAAATTTCATCATCGCCATCGCATTGTTATTGGGGTTTATATTTATTGTCGGAAAACTATCTGAGCTTCAATCAATCGTAGAAACCTTGCAAAGGGGAATTTGGTGGTTCATCGGATTGGCACTGGTTGTTGAAGTTTTTTGGGTACTGATTTGTGGTGCAACTTTCAAGTCAATCTACCGTGCCATGGGCCTCCAGGAGCAAATTGGCACGTTATCACTCATGTTTATGGCAGCAAATTTTATGAATGTCGTCGCACCATCAGGCGGGGTAAGTGGTATGGCGATCTTCATGAGCGAGGCTCGCCGTAGGAATTATTCTACTGCCAGAGCTGCAGTAGCCGGTGGGGTTTTTTTGTTGTTCGATTATCTGGGATTGATCTGTATCCTGCTTGTTGGTCTGGTCATCCTTATCCGTCGAAATGACCTTACCTTGGTAGTTATCCTCGCCTCTGCAGCATTGATTGCTTTGGCAATGCTGTTCGCATATTTATTAAATCTTGGAATGCAATCCGCAGTAGCATTAGGAAATGCGCTGGCAAAGGGTGCACGCTTCTTCAATCGTCTCATGCGTCCTTTCATCCACCGTGAATATCTCTCCGAGCAGCGGGCTCATGAATTTGCACATGATGCTGCTGAAGGTCTGGTTAAAATGCGTACTCAACCAAGGAGTATGCTTCTTCCATTATTATTAGCATTTACCAATAAAACATCACAACTTGTAATTTTAGCTCTCGTCTTCTTGGCATTTAAAATTCCAATTTCAATCGGAACAGTCATCGCTTGTTTTAGTATTGCCTCCTTATTTGTGATCATCTCGCCAACCCCGGCAGGCATTGGTGTTGTTGAAGGTGCTCTTACACTGGCATTGACGTCTATGTATATTTCTCTGGAAGATGCTGCTGTGATTACACTGAGTTTCCGTGGAATCACATTCTGGATACCTCTATTGTTTGGGATGTTCTCCATACGAGCGCTCGAAAAAGTGGGGGTCAGGCCAGAATCCAACATTAATTCCCAGAATAATGTTTGACCAATCCCCATGCATCGGTTATAATCGTCAATCGTTTAACCGAAGCTTAAATATAAATAAAGGATTTAGGTAACATAGCATGCCAAAGAGAACTTATCAACCAAAAATTCGCCGCCGATTACGTGTACATGGTTTCAGGCAACGTATGTCAACCGCTGATGGACGAAAGGTATTGAAATCTCGCCGTCTTAAAGGGCGTTACCGCCTGACGGTAAGCAAAAATAATCACGTTAAAAAGATCAACTGGCGTGGGTGAACCGCAATTTCCGTCTGAAAAATTCTGTCGATTTCATGCGGGTGAGGCGTTTTGGAAGGTCTTATGCTCACCCGCTTGTTGTGCTTGTTGCACTGCCGATGTCGGCTAAAAATACTCGTTTCGGGATTATTGCTGGTCGATCTTTGGGTAATGCAGTTCAAAGGAATCATGCTAAACGAATGGTGCGCGAAACTTTGAGGACGCTACTACCCAGTATAAAACTTGGTTGGGATGTCATTATTATCTGCCGCCATCCCATTTTAGAAGCAAATTTTACTCAAATTCAGGAAACCCTCAGTAAGCTCTTTTTAAAAGCTGATCTAACTGACAGAACTTATAGTAGTTGAAATGTCTCACGAAACTGAAAATATTATAGAACCACGTTTACGCGATCTGCCCGTAACCATTTGGAACCTGCCACGTATACCATTATTGGCATTGATCCGAGCCTACCAAAAAGTGATTTCGCCTACCCTGCCGCCGGGATCGTGCCGTTTTTACCCCACCTGCTCTCATTATGGCTACCAGGCAATTTATAAATATGGTGCGATAAAAGGTAGCCTTATGGCTACCTGGCGAATTTTACGCTGTAACCCTTTCAATCACGGCGGATTTGACCCTGTTCCATAGAAAAGATGACCAATGAAATCAAAAAAATATCTGCTCATTATCACATTTCTTTTATTTAGTGTTTTTATAAGTGCCTGTACTGGAGGAGCATATACCTCCACCAGCTGGCATGGAATAACCGCTCCTGAAGATACAACATATCTCTCTGCTGGTACCCAGGTATATGCAATTGATGTGAATACTGGTACCCAAAAATGGCGCTATCCCGACAAACCGAATGCTAAGGGATATTATGCCAATCCGGTGCTCACACCAGATGGGCAACTTCTCGTCCCCAGTTATGATAATAAACTCTACAGCCTTAATCCTTCGACAGGATCTGAAAATTGGATCTTCCCACCCTCTAAGGACATCGAAGGCTCAAGCAACCGCCTGATTGGCAGTCCATTGGTAATCAACAATATGATCTACCAACCATCATCTGATGGTTATATTTATACATTGGATATGAATGGCAAGAAGGTCTGGGCAAAAGAAACCGGTGGTCCGTTATGGGCACAGCCAACCAGTCTCCCTGATTGTGGATGTATCTTTGTTTCCTCCATGGATCACACTGTTTACTCATTGGATACCTCCTCGGGTGAAGTGCTTTGGCAAAGCCCGGAACTTGGAGGCGCTCTGGTTGGCACACCTGCTGTAAGCCCTGACGGTGTCTTATATGTGGGGACATTTGGAAGTGAAATCCTTGCACTGGATGCTAAAAATGGCTCAATTATGTGGCGCGAATCCACGGATGACTGGATCTGGTCCGGACCAGTGTTAGAAGATAATATTTTATACTATGGAGATTTATCCGGTAGTTTATACGCGCTTAATACCGCCGACCGTTCTTCCGTCTGGAAACTCCAACTCCCGAATCCTATTTTAGATAAGCCTGTCATATTGGAAGATAAAATTTACCAGACAACTGAAGGTGACACGCTATATATAATCAATAAAACTGAAGGGAATATCGTTGACAGTCGGGTGATAGGTGGCTTAATTTACTCTTCCCCGGTCATTTCCGGAGATACAATTCTCGTTGCTCCAACCAAGATAGAGTCTCTCCTTTATGGTCTTAACATGGAGGGCAACCAGAAATGGACATTCACACCAGCAAAAAAGTGATATAAAGTTACAATATTCGTCTGCGGAGAAAATTATCTATGTGGAATACTTTCATTCTTTCACCCATGGTCAATGTCCTGATCTGGATTTATAACCTCATCTTTAATAATTTCGGTTTAGCCATCATCATTTTTACCATCCTCATCCGTCTGATCACGTATCCCTTAACTGCACAACAAGTGAAGGGACAGCAGAAGATGCAGGAACTGCAGAAATCGAAAAAGTGGCAGGAGATCCAGAAGAAGTACAAAGACGATAAAGAAAAACTTGCCCAGGAACAAATGGGTATTTATAAGGAAATGGGGATCAATCCGCTTGGCTCCTGCTTGCCGTTGATCATCCAATTTCCCATTATGATTGGTTTGTATCAATCCATCTCGCTTGCCATGGCTTCGGCACCCATCCAGTTATTGACCCTGAGTCGCGACCTGTACTCCTTCATCCCAGCCTCATTACTCATACCTTTAAATAGTACGTTCTTATGGATGAACCTGGGATTGCCAGAGGTTGCAAGTCCAAATGCAATTATTGTTCCCGGTACTAATTTTGCAATACCAATCATGACGATAATCGTGGTGGCCACCACTTTCCTGCAATCCAAATTAATGACCCCAGCTGCACAACCAGGTGACCAGGGTGCCCAGATGTCAAAAATGATGAATTTATATATGCCCGTGCTCATGGGTTGGATTGCTTACACATTAGCTTCAGGTTTAGCGCTTTATTTTGTCGTAAGTAATATTCTGGCTATTGCTCAATATGCTTACATGGGAAAAGTTGATTGGAGAAACATTCTACCGGGTAATCTTCTCCCCAAGAAAAATGTATCGATTAAAAAATAACCATATAAGCAAGTATTCTCCATAATTGGATGATAGATATGAATCAACAGCGTGCGACTCTTGAAATAATTGCTCCAACGATCAATGAAGCCATCGAAAATGGATTGGCAGAGCTTGAATTGACACGGGAAGCTGTCGAGATTGAGATTTTAGATGAAGGTAGTCGTGGATTATTCGGATTAGGCGCTCATCAGGCGCGTGTTCGTCTCATCGTTAAACAGAGTGCTCCAGAAGAATATGATTTAGAAACAACTCCTTCACGAAGTGAATTATCCTACGAGGAAGAATCGATAGACGAACCAGTGGTCAAACCAATCCGGATTCCACCGGCAAATACCAAAGAGGAGATCCCACTGCATGTCGCTCAGGAGACTGTTAGCGAATTGCTTGGAAAAATGCACATCCAGGCAAATGTGATCGCCTCTTACGGTGAAATTGATGATGTGCGAGGAACTCGTGCAATTCTGGTGGATGTTACCGGAAAAGATTTGAGTGTGTTGATCGGTAAGCGTTCAGAAACGCTGAATGCATTACAATATATCTCCCGTTTGATTGTCAGCAAAGAGCTGGGGGATAATGTCACCCTCGTCATCGATGTGGAAGGATATCGAACCCGGCGTGAGAGGCAGCTTCGTCAACTTGCCCACCGTATGGCTGAACAAGCCATTAAAACGGGGCGTAAGCAGATTCTCGAGCCAATGCCACCCAATGAAAGACGGATCATCCACATCGAGTTAAGGGATGATGCTCATGTCACCACTGAAAGTTTTGGTGAAGAACCCCACCGAAAAGTGACCATCCTCCCGAAAGAAGTTTTGTAACCACAAGATGCTGCCAATCCAAGAATGGCAGCATCTTTTTTCCTTTCAGGTATAATCAATTCATGTTCAGCCTCGCACCCCTTGAACCCATCAATTATCTGATCATTGGGCACCTGACATGCGACCTTACACCTGAAGGCCTTCGACTGGGAGGTACAGCAGCATATTCAGGGTTGACAGCCCATGCATTGGGTTTGCGAATCGGTATTGTTACCTCCTGGGGTGCTGAAATACCCCTTGGGAATTTGAAACCTATTCCAATCATTAATTTCCCAACCGAACATTCAACAACCTTCGAAAATATCTATACGAAAAATGGGCGAGTTCAGGTTGTCCATACGGTTGCACCGCGCCTGGATTACCATATGATCCCTGATCCCTGGAGGCAAGCACCCATTGTTCATCTCGGACCGGTAGCGCAAGAAGTCGAGCCAGGTTTAGTCAGGCATTTTCCATCATCACTAGTAGGAATAACTCCCCAGGGTTGGATGCGGGCCTGGGATAAATCTGGGCATGTTCTTCCCACGGAATGGCCTGAAGCTTCCTTCACATTACAACAAGTCGGTGCTACAGTCATTGGTATCGAAGACGTATTGAATGATGAAGACCGGATTGAGGAGATGGCTTCAGCTTCACGCATCCTGGTCGTCACTGAAGGACCTGCCGGTGCACGCGTATATTGGAATGGCGATGTGCGACGTTTTCAAGCCCCAAAAATGGATGAAGTAGATGCTACCGGTGCAGGTGATATTTTTGCAGCAGCTTTTTTTGTCCGCCTTTATCTGACCCGCGACCCATGGGAGTTAGCCCGATTTGCGAACAAGATCGCAGCAGCTTCTGTCACCAAACGCGGACTGGAAAGTGTCCCAACTGCTGAGGAAATCCAGGAATACATGATTGAGGTCCTTTAATGGGACGCATATACGCGATTGCAAATCAAAAAGGTGGGGTCGGGAAAACCACTACTGCAGTGAACCTGGGTGCCTTCCTGGCTACTTTCGATCAACGAATTTTACTGGTTGACCTCGATCCTCAAGCGAATGCCACTTCCTGCCTTGGTATTGATAAAAAAAGTGTAAAAAATAGCACCTATGATGTGATCATCGACGATGTTCCTGCATATAAAAATATCCTTTTCAACCCAAAATTAAAATTATCATTGTTACCTTCCTCACCCGCATTGGCTGGTGCAGAAGTTGAGCTGGTTTCAGTCATTTCTCGCGAAACTCGCTTGAGGGAAGCCTTATATCCATTGATTGAGCGTTATGATTATATTCTTATTGACTGCCCTCCCTCGCTTGGCTTATTGACATTAAATGGTGTTGTGGCCGCAAAAGATGGGGTTATTATCCCGGTACAATGTGAATACCTGGCTTTAGAAGGGATTGGACAGCTAAATCAAACCTTGTCACGTATACGCACAGCAATTTTCCCCGATTTACGGGTACGTGGGGTTGTCTTAACCATGTTTGATGTTCGTACCAAACTCAGTGCAGATGTTGTCAATGAAATAAACCACCATTTCCCCGATCAGGTTTTCACAACAATCATTCCTCGCTCAGTCCGCCTTGCCGAAGCGCCTTCCTATGGGCAACCAATATCAGTTTATGCGCCTGGTTCAAATGGGGCAATGGCATATTCCAATTTAGCTCGTGAAATCCTGCTCGGAGACGGTGTTTTAATCGCCCAACCTATTCAAACCCTGGTGAGTACAGAATGACAAAAAAATCTGGCCTTGGTAGAGGACTCGATGCTCTTATCCCCGGTGGAGATTTCACCCCTGAATCACAACCAGCGATATCTTCCAGCGGTTACGAAACTTTAACCATTGCAGATATCCATCCCAATCCAAGACAACCTCGTTCCCAGATGGATAAGGATGAGTTATCAGAATTGGCAGCCTCCATCCGTGAGAATGGTATCTTACAGCCGCTTATCGTCACACCAGCTGGTGAACCGGGTAAATATACTTTGATTGCCGGTGAACGCCGATTATTAGCCGCTGGCCTCGCAGGTTTGGAAACTGTGCCCGCCATCATCCGTGAAGCATCAGAACAGGAGCGCCTCGAGCTGGCTCTTATTGAAAATGTACAGCGAACAGACCTCACCCCACTGGAAGCTGCTGAAGCTTTCCGTCAGCTTGCCGACGATTTCAGCTTATCTCACGAACAGATCGCTCAAAAGCTGGGGAAAAGCCGGGTTTCCGTTACCAATACATTACGTCTGCTCAAACTTCCTGAGGATGTCAAACAATCTCTAGCTGTAGGTGTAATCAGTGAAGGACATGCACGTGCACTGCTTAGCCTGCCCACTCCCCAGGCGCAATCCGCAGCCTTACAAACGATCTTAAAACACGAGCTAAACGTCCGGGGGACGGAAGACCTGGTACATAAACTTCTCGGACAACGTCCACCATCTGGATCCAAACCCGTTCCGCATCCAGATGTCTCGTTCCTTGAAGAAAAATTACGCCAGCGCCTGGGTACCAGGGTTAGCTTGCATCCACGGAAAAATGGAGGCACTCTGGTTATCCATTACTACTCTGAAGAAGAGTTGGATGCGTTGATCCTGCGGATACTAGGTCAGACTGATTGACCAAAACAAATATGCTGGTTATCTATAACGCCAAAATTTATACCCAAAATCCTGTCCAGAAATATGCCACTGCTCTTGTAATCGACCAGGGATTTATTCTTGCTGTGGGAATGGATGATGAGATCCAGAAATCCTTTTCCAACTCCAAATCTTTCAATGCCGGTGGGCATGCTCTGATTCCCGGTCTTACTGACGCCCATATTCATTTGGAAAATTACGCTTTGAGCTTACAAAAAGTGGATTGTGAGACGCACAGCCAGGATGAATGCCTTCAAAGGGTGGCTGAACGTGTGATCTCTACATCACCAGGTGAATGGATCCTTGGTCATGGTTGGAACCAAAATAACTGGTTTGATGGATATGGGTCTGCAAGCCAATTAGATGATATTTCACCACATAATCCAGTCTATCTTACTCACAAATCGCTCCATAGTGCCTGGGCAAATAGCCACGCCCTTCACCTTGCTGGGATTGACCGCAACACTCCCGACCCAGTGGGTGGAATAATAGGCCGCCAACTCAATGGCGACCTGGCTGGTATTGTGTATGAATCAGCTATGAACCAGGTAGAGGACGCTATACCTGAGCCTTCTTTACAACAGCTGGTAAGCGCCTTTCGCTCCACTCAACATATTCTTTGGAGAATGGGCCTTACTGGTGTACACGATTTTGACCGCCGCAGCTGTTTTTCAGCGCTACAGGTCCTGCACCAATCGGATGAGTTGAAATTACGGGTGCTGAAAAGTATTCCTTTGGAAGACCTGCCTCATGCGATTGCCCTTGGCCTTCGTTCTGGGTATGGCGATGATATGCTGCGCATTGGATCAGTGAAATTATTTGCGGATGGTGCTCTTGGTCCCCATACAGCTGCCATGCTTCAACCGTATGAGGATGACCCTGCAAATACCGGATTGTTAACGTTGGATTCTGAAGCTATTGTCGAGTATGGCCAACAGGCAACCAGGAATGGTATCAGCATGGCAGTGCATGCCATTGGTGACCGAGCTAACCATGAGGTACTCAATGCCTATGCGCAACTAAGAGATTTCGAACGATCCATTCAGCATCAATCCCACATACAACTTCGCCACCGCATTGAGCATGTTCAGATCATTCACCCCGATGATGTCGGACGACTCGCTGCATTGAATATTATCGCTTCTATGCAGC
This sequence comes from uncultured Chloroflexia bacterium, assembly GCA_963777935.1. GTDB lineage: Bacteria > Chloroflexota > Anaerolineae > Anaerolineales > UBA4823 > FEB-25. The sequence continues at coordinate 199,836 of CAVZSL010000002.1, read as the reverse complement.
CAATTCACGCCACATCAGACATGCGAATGGCAGATCAATTCTGGGGTAAAAGGTCTACTCATGCTTATGCATGGCGCACCCAGGTTACGCACGGATCCCAACTTATTTTTGGCGCAGATGCCCCAGTGGAATCACCCAATCCGTTCTGGGGGATCCATGCTGCAGTCACTCGCTGCCGTGCTGATGGCTCACCCTCACCGGACGGATGGTACCCAGAACAACGCTTAACCATCAAGGAAGCTGTGAGTGCATATTCAACTGGTCCAGCTTATGCTGCAGGTTTAGAAGGTAAGGCTGGAAAACTTGCTCCAGGTTATTTTGCTGATCTCATTATCCTGACTGAAGATCCCTATACCTGTGCTCCACAGAACCTGCTGAATATTCATCCCCTTGCAACAATGGTTGGAGGTGAATGGGTCTTCTCGGAGATGGAATAAAAAACGCTGGAGATTTCCTCCAGCGTCATCGCCTTTTTTCCTGATAATGATCAAGGGATTGAACCCATCGTAATTGGTGCTGTGCGCACCAGATCAGCAAATACCACCAACCGGTTCAAATATGTACGTGATTCCTGATCCCAATCAATACAAGTGATCAATGTGACCTGAGGAATGCTGGAAGCTGATATTACAGACATATCCTCATCGTCTGTTACGATACTCTCACGTACGTTATAGGTATACATATTGTTTTCAGTATACAGGATAACCACTTCACCTTCATTCAACTCGTCCAGGTGACGGAATGGACCATCTCCCATTCCCGCAACCGTTATATGTCCTGCCAGGCCAGTATTGCTTCCCAATCCAGGCCAGGAGGTGTTCCCCATCCATGCGACTTCCTGCCTCAAGCCGTTGATCATCCATGAAAAGCCATCATACGGAACATATTTGACTTCAGTATCCAGTAGAATACCCGGAATAACAATGCGAACTACTGCACTGATATCCGGTTCCGGTTCACCTGGTTGTGGTGTTATTGTGATCTCAGGTGTTGGAATAGGATAATTTGGTAGGGTTACGATTGGTACTACCGCTTCTGGGGTTGAAAAAGCCGATGCCGGCAACCGTGCTAAGCTGGTTTTAGACGGTTCCACTGGCTGTAATTGTGCAATGCTACCATCCGCAGTTGAAGTTATACTTAATCGATCCTCATCCCGCATGGATGACAACACTCCTGATGCAGCTGCTCCTGTAACAAATCCAACAATAATTAAAATCGCACCAATACTGATCAGCCATAGGTTGTTTTTCTTATTACTGACCTTTGACCAAAACCCAAACAACAGCAACCCTGTGCCTAGTCCCATTAATAGTAATCCCGGGATCAATGCTCCTGTTTTTACCTGGGTGTCTCGCCAGTTCAAAGGTAACTCACCTGTGGGTGGCAGAGTTTGAAATACCACCTGGTAATTTACGCTCGCTGTCATCGATCTTGAAACATCATAGGTAAGAGTGACAACATTGGCTACTGTTTCAGTTCGGCTTAGTGTCGAATTTACCTTGACACCACAAACGATGGTTATTTTTTCGTTTGGTACGATATCTCCAATGGTTACGACGAAAGAATGGGCAAGCTTCGTGATCGTTCCCCGACTCGTTGTAACTGTGAGAACATCGATGAATGTTGGGAAAGCATCGAGCACAATGTTGTTTGTTGTCCGGCCGGTGCCAGTATTGCCAACTTCAATCGCAAATGTAAAATTTTCATTAACCTTGGCTTGATTGGGTTGAACAGCAACTTTTAAGGATGGCACAACGCTTAAGGTACCGGTTACAGTTGGGGTTGCTGTTTTTGTAGGTTGGGTACCTGTTACTGTCGGGGTTGCGGTTGCTGTGGATGTGCTTGTCACTGTTCCCGTAGCAGTTTGGGTTGACGTTGATGTATAGGTTGGGGTCAGTGATGCAGTTGATGTTTCGGTGGGTGTTGGAGTTTGAGTTGACGTCGCGGTTGGTGTCTCAGTTGGTGTCCCCGTTGGTGTAAGTGTAGCTGTCGGTGTCTCGGTAGCTGTTTCAACTTGAAGTATGGTTTGTTTCCATTGGGAATCACTTACCTCATCAGCAAATCCCTGGGTTATCCCTATCTTGGCAGCATATTGCGCATAAGATACTGAAACCGGAATAAGGGTGATTACTCCCAGCATCAGTATTCCCAGGATATACGTAAGTATCTTGCGATTCGTTTTAGTTGATTTACCCATACCTGCCCGTCGGATACGCATGGATAATAATACAAACTTTTATTTGATCAGTAATATTATAAATGCTTAATCAAGAAATATTATAACACTCACTTAATAGTTATAATATTTGACCCGTGTAACCATTCCACATAGATTGCATCTAAGTTATACAGGAATAATTCAATTAATGCGATTTGTGTGGAGAAAAAAATGCCTTATTTATTACTCAACGAAGAGCTAATTAAGCAAATTCAGGATGTGTTTGATGCTCAATTGGAACATCCAGTTGAAATCTTATATTTCTTAAAACAAGATCACTGCGATTCATGCGAAGACACCGCTCAATTATTGGAGGAAGTCTCTTCGTTATCTGATAAATTACACCTTAGTATCTATAATTTAGAGGAAAATCCCGATCTGGCTCGACAATACCAGGTTGTACTTGCTCCTGGTTTGGTGATTGCCGGACTTGAAAATGATAAATTATTGGATTTTGGTGTACATTTTTCGGGAATCCCATCCGGAAGTGAATTTGGCGCTCTTATCCATGCGATTGTTATGGTTTCCAAACGTGATTCAGGGCTTAAACCTGAAATCCGTAAAGAACTCAATCAGCTATCAATTCCGATTAATCTAAAAGTATTTGTCACACCCACCTGACCCTATTGCCCGCAAGCCGTGGTGCTTGCTCATCAAATGGCACTGGAAAATCCATATATCCATGCCGAAATGATCGAGGCGAATGAGTTCTATGACCTTGCCAGGCGTTATAATGTCAGCTCAGTTCCCCAGATTACGATTAATGAAGGTAAGGGCGTTGTGTTGGGTGCAGTACCTGAAGCTTATTTACTCCAAGAAATAATTCGTGTGATGCATTCTTAATCCATGATCGAATTGGACATTTCGGTGGATCTTGGCTAAAAAAACTAACAAACTTATCCCGTGGGTATTAATCGGTGTTGGCTTGATCGTTTTGGGGTTGGTCGCCACTGGAGTGATTTTGAAAGGTAGTTTAATTTCTGACTACTCGGTTACTCCAGCGGCGGTGAACTTCCCAGCTCCCGACCTTACTTTGAATAATATGGACGGTGAGCGGGTTTCCATTTCCGGCTTCCCCCAACACATCGTGTTAATTAATAATTGGGCAACCTGGTGTCCCCCATGCAAAGCAGAGATGCCGACCCTTTCAAAATACTTCAAGGATCACAACGAAGAAGGATTTATGTTGATCGGTATTAACGCAGGTGACCCCAAAGATGAAGTTGCAAAGTTTGTAGATGAATATAATCTAGCTTTCCCAATCCTCTTAGATCCGAATAATAAATCATTGATCGTTTTTCATAATGATAATTTACCAAGCTCATATGTAATTGATCGCCATGGAAATGTTATCCTTGCATGGACAGGTCCTATCAACCAGGCAATGCTTGAAAAATATGTTACCCCCCATTTGAGACAATGATCTAGGGAGAAAAGGTGATTTCGAATATACAGCATTATTATTCAATACTTGAAATATCATGAAAATTTGGAATTATCCATCAGAAATATTAGCAAAATGCATTGCGGAATGATTGCATTAATCTAATATACATGCTATAATTGCTAAGTTATATATCCCCCCTTTACCAGTAACTTGTCCAATTTTTTTATGACTTCCCGCCTGTGATTGTATTATTCCTGTGTTATTTGGCGGGAGTAATGCATAAAAACATACTATTTTGTAAAAACCCAACCACTTAAGAGATGATAAGAAATGAAAGTAATTGAATTACAAACTACACCCCTGGATCGTCTTCGTCAGATCGCCAGGGACCTCAACGTTTCAAGCGCAAATCGATTAAAGAAAGACGATCTCATTTTAAAAATTCAGCAGGCTGAAGCGGAAAGAGACGGCCTGGAGCTACGTGGGGGTATCCTGGAAATAATGAGTGATGGAATGGGATTTCTCCGCTCGGGTCACTACCAACCTGGTGCATTTGATGTTTACGTATCCCAATCTCAAATTCGAAGGTATAGTTTACGGGATGGTGACCTGATCATCGGTCATGTTCGCCCCCCTCGTGAATCTGAAAAACATTATGGCTTGCTTAAAGTAGAGACTGTTAATGGAATTGATCCTGAAGAAATCCGAAACCGTCCTGCTTTTGAAAATCTAACCCCAATTTTCCCAGATAGGCGCTTTAATTTAGAAACTGACCGGCACACCCTGGCGACCCGTTTAATTAACATGGTGACCCCCATTGGACGGGGGCAGCGTGGGCTGATTGTTTCGCCTCCCAAGGCTGGGAAAACAACGATCCTAAAACAATTGGCGAATGCAATTTCAACCAATCATCCAGATGTATATCTAATGGTAGCTTTGATCGGTGAGCGACCAGAAGAAGTTACCGATATGGATCGTTCGGTGGATGCTGAAGTGATATCCTCAACCTTCGATGAACCCGTTACTTCTCATGTTCGCGTGGCCGAAATGGCTTTGGAACGTGCCAAACGTATCGTTGAAACCGGGCGGGATGTGGTTATATTGATGGATTCAATCACACGCTTAGCACGAGCATACAACCTGGTAGTCACTCCATCTGGACGAACTTTATCGGGTGGTATTGACCCTTCTGCACTTTATCCTCCAAAAAGATTTTTTGGAGCTGCTCGTAACATCGAGGAAGGTGGCTCGCTTACCATTATTGCCACATGCCTGGTCGATACAGGCTCACGCATGGATGATGTGGTGTACGAGGAATTCAAAGGGACTGGGAATATGGAACTTTTACTTTCCAGGCGATTACAGGAACGACGTGTGTTTCCGGCCATTGATATCGAGAGGTCATCCACCCGCCGTGAGGAGCTCCTACTCGGACCTGATCTTACACCCCGGGTCTGGTTGATGCGCCGGATGTATGATCAAATGATCGCTGCGCCACCTTTTGGCGCAGGGATGGATCCAGCAGCGGCTACAGAAGCGATTCTACAACGGCTCTCCAAAACAGAAGATAATCTCGCCTTTCTCGAAACCCTCAACGAAGACTTAGATTAAACAACTTACTGGTATTCAAACCGCACCTAATAAAGCAGTTATAATTAGCGCGGTACTAATCGGTATTCATCATGACAGATCAAAACACAAGCGAAACAAATCCACCTTCACAGGATTCGAAACCAAATACGGTAAGAGTATCTCGTCAGCCAGGTAGTTTATTGTTAATTGGAACCTGGATGGTCGCCCTCAGCCTGGTATTATTGGCGGCTTATTTGGGTTGGCGTGTCCAAACCACACGGGCTGCAACAGACGATATCGTTACAACAATCCCCGCCCAGACGATGGTTTCTCCTATAGAATCCAATCCAGGCAACAACGAGCTGCCTGATTACTTAGTCGGAAGCACACAAGGTGGAATTGCCCGCCGTGCTTCATTCCACACAAATATTCCAACCCGATCACGCACGAAAGTGATTGACTATACTGTCGCCACCGGTGATTTAGTATTCGGGATCGCTCAAAGTTTCAATATTGATCCTGAGACTGTCCTATGGGCAAATTATGACCAGCTGAATGACTCCCCCGATATGCTTAACCCCGGCATGAAGCTAAATGTTCCACCGATTGATGGTGTGTATTATCAGTGGCAGGAAGGTGACACTCTCGATTCTGTGGCTACGAAATTCAAAGCCAAGGTGCAAGACATACTAAGCTGGGAAGGCAATAATTTTGACTTAACGGATCCAAAAGTTGAGTCGGGCCAGTGGCTGATGATTCCCGATGGGCAGCGAGAGTTCCGCCAATGGTTGGTTCCCACCATTGCCAGATCAAACTCTGGTGTTTCAAAATCCGTCCTTGGACCGGGTGCGTGTGAGGGTGATTATACCGGAGCATATGGATCAGGAGCTTTCACCTGGCCAACTGCCTCGCATGTGCTGTCTGGTAATGACTATTGGTCGGGCCATCTTGGTATTGATATCGCAGGTGCCGTTGGGGATGGAGTTTTTGCCTCAGATGGTGGAGTAGTTGTATTTTCTGGTTGGTCCAACGGTGGTTATGGATATATGGTAATGATTGATCATGGCAATGGGTACCAAACTATTTACGCGCACCTGAGTGCAGTGAACGCCGGTTGTGGCCAAAGTGTATATTCTGGATCGTATATTGGTGCGGTTGGCAGTACTGGCAATTCAACCGGCTCACATTTGCATTTTGAAGTGCGTTATATGGGTGGATTTCTCAGTCCATGGTATGTTCTACCGGCACCATAACAATCGCTTCTCATCCTTCGCCCAATCATGTTACTGAATTGTGTTCAATGAAAGGAATTCCTATGACGGAAAATGATATGGATTTTAAAACCCAAGTGATTGCTGAAACTGATAACCTCCATTATCAAATCTGGAAGGCTGATGAACCGGACGGAGAAACAACCTTTCATTTGGAATTGAACAATGTCACCATTCATTTCTTTACAGAAGAATGGGAGGAATTCCTTCAGTTGGTTCGATTATTAGGAAAAAAGTAATTAACAGTATTGTAGGAGTATTCAGGAAAAGCTCAGGGGGAGGTGATTATCTCTGTTACATAAGGTATCACAGACTCACAAGGTTCCGTGAGATAAGAGGATACATGACTCCAATCCATTGCTTGACGAGCTGCCCAGGCAGTATAAACCGCATACGACAGACATCCCGATCCAACATGATAATCCGCAATGGTATATTTCCATAATTCTTCATAATTGGAAACTTCACCTGCAAGTACCCCGGTGGCATTGTATACAATTTGTGCTACTTGCTCACAGTTTGCTAACAACGTATGCGCCACTAGATTTATGCTTTCATCAACACTGGTTAAATCAATTCCATATTCACAGTTTTCACAGTCTGCATCTGCACTGATAGCTAATGCTCCCCGTAGAATTGCCCGTTCCGCATCGTCGAGCTTAAGATAACCCACCGAGCACTGATCTTCAGTAAGAACCAAAGGACAAAATTGGTTATAAAATGACGCATTCCATAACAGGAGAGCATCTGCACCATTATCAGTGATCTGCCCTAATCCAAACTCGTTTTGTGTTCGGAATTCACCCGGCCAAAATTGACTCTCTTGTGCAAATAAATTCTTAAGCAATTGAGCCGGCACTTTTGTTTCCATTGCCACCTGCATGATCTGATCATCAAACTGGTTTTGCCATTCAATAACCTCCGGCATAGCCACGTCTAAACCACAATTATCCGCATATCCATTGGAAAGCAAGCCTCCACCTGGGCAGGAGGATGCATCCACCACTCCTTCGGCAATCAAACGTCCAGCCAGGTAGCTATAAGGCTCTTCCGATGCCAGGAAAGCCGGATCTTCAGGTGTAGATAACCATTCTGAAACTCCACCAACGGGTGGAAAAGCCTGCCATACCTCTGCACAGGTAGCAATATCGTTTCCCTGCCATTGGGAAGAAATTACATCGATATACCAACCACCACTGCTGGGTGTGCTACTCACACCACTATCAATCACACGAACCTGAGCAGTGAATTTTTCACTTGAATCACCGAAACTGGAATCAGCCCAAAATTCGACCGTTGTTCCAGACATGCCAGTCGGTCTAAGTAGAATATCGCAAGTGCTACCCTGGCAGGTGGTCTCAATTCCATCTATTTTTATATGTAGCGCTATAATCGTTTCATTCGGCAAAGGTTCATCACCAGTGAAATGCAATTTTGGAATTGTGGGACATAGATTTTCTGGGGCAATAGGATCACATCCACTTAAAGAAAGGTACACCTGTGCAGGAGGCAAATTTACAACAACCTCCTTTTCAGCAGGGGCATTACCAACATAGAAGAGATACAGACCAGTACAGTTGGATGGAAATAATTGCCCTTGGGTCAATTCAGTACATGGTTGAGTGGCCAGCCATTGCGTGTATATCTTTCCCCCGCAATCATCTCGGACCTCTTCGGTGGTTGGCCAACCCTCGTGATCAATAAAAACTTGACAGATGATTTGATTATCACTCCAACTTAGCAACCACCACTCATAACGTGTATAAGCTACAACAATGGTTGCTTGACGGACGACTTCTTCAGTTGGATTATCAGCGGCATTAACCTTGCCTGCACTTATAAAAGAATTCAAAGTGAATAGGCAAGCTAAACAAATGCGGAAAAGTCGTATCAGCCTTTCCATCTGATAATACAATATCATGTATAACCACCGTTGTCAATATTACTTGCAGCAACTGTAAGGGCGTGATAAACTGATATGATGATGGATGGATCGATTGTCTTGGTGATAACACCATCACCTTATATGACGAACAAAATCCAAAAAGCATTGGAAGATATTGGGGGATACAATGTCATTACCAGCAGCAGCCCAGCAGTCGCATTGGAATTTGCCCAGAAATCAACCATAAACATATGTATCCTGGATGTATTTCATCCTGAATTTCCAGTTCTTACAGTGGTGAAGGAACTAAAAATTAAACAACCAAAAATGAAGCTGATTCTGGTACTATCTGATCCTAGTTTCACCCATGAAGCAATTCCGGAGATTATTCCAGATGGTCTGCTTCCTCGCTCCTTCAATTTTGAGCAATTTAAGGCTGCCCTCGGAGTTTTTCCTGCAGAATTCAATATTGCTGATCCTACCGATCTAAAATCAGATCAGACCGTACTAGTCTCATCATCTGAGCAGCCTTCACAAAGCCTTCCTCCGCAGGATATTTCACATTTTTCAAAATCTGCGGATTTCACCAATATACACCCGCGACTGTCTGGCTTATCGATTGATACGAGCGCTCAGGTGATAATCATCATTCACAGAAAGCAATTATTGACTTACAGGAGCAAGCTTCCCTACCCAGCAGTCCAGGAAATTGTGGATCTGATCAACAGTTTTAGCACCACATCTACTCAGAACCTGCAAAAGGAAATAAAACCCGGTAATTATAAATCCGGAAGTGGCGACATGGTTCGGTTCATTCAATTAAAATTGATACAGGGTAAGCTACTACTATATACGATATCACTGACAAGAGATATGTTACTTGCTGTGGTTTTCGAGCCAGATACCCATTTTAGCGATGTACGACGACAGACCATTCAAATTGAACGTGAATTATTAGAACCTCAGCAAAGCCTTCCACTCGTGTATCGTTCATCGTATCCTAAGACTGATGTGCCCATCCTAAAACAATTTGCCCAACCCAATCAAGCTGAACCAATTTTTGAGCTTCCACAAAGCCAGCCGACTCCTCTATCATCTGAAAGCCAACTAGAATCGACAACGAATATGGTTGGTGAACCACCTCTTCCTGATGGTCAAATCGCCGATTCTGATAGGGAAGAAATAGGGAAAGTCTTATCTACGTTTTCAACTTCATCAGAACCAGGCATAGAAGAGCTGGGAATTGATTCAACTCAAAATATATCGACTAAAAATAGTGATTACCATGAAAGTTATGAGCTTGATGAACAGGTTGTTGGTGTGCCACTGGGTCTAAAATCCGCAGAGAAGGAAGTGACTGATCAGCTAGAAACCGGATCCGAACACACTTCAGATTCTACATCTAGCTCATATGGAAGTTATATTACTTACTCATGTTTACTAATACCACGAATGCCACAACACCTGCTAAACACTAACCTGGCTGCCTCTTTATTTAAATGGACAGGACAGTTATGCCTTGCATATGGGTGGCGCCTTGAACACCTGTCGATCCATCCGCATCATATTCAAATGATAGCTGGAGCTCCTCTAGCAACCTCGCCAGCTTTCTTGGTTCGAACCATGCGCCAAAAAACTTCCCAATATATTTTTACTCAATTTCCTCCTCTGACATCCGAAAATCCCTCCGGTGATTTTTGGGCGCCTGGCTTTTTTATCTCAGGTGGCAAGCAAACCATCCAACCACACCTGATCGACCAATACATAAGTGAAATCCGCGAAAATCAAGGTGTGAATAATTCGCCGGTACTCTGACAAATATTTATGCCTCCCATTGTTTACCTACTCGACGGACATGCTATAGCATATAGGGCATATTTTGCCCTGACCAGAGGTTCTTCTTCTGCATTTACAACTCACTCAGGAGAGCCCACCGCAGGTGTGTTCGGTTTTACTTCCATCTTGTTACGGATTTTAGAACAGGATCATCCAGATTATCTGGCTGTTACTTTTGATACTGGAAAGACATTTCGTGATACATTGTTTCCAGACTACAAAGGCACCCGCGCCAAAATGCCTGAAGATTTGCGACCCCAGATGGAAAGAATCCGCCAGATCGTGGATGCTTTTAACATCCCTCGCTTGGAAGTGGAGGGTTATGAAGCGGATGATGTCCTTGGCAGCTTATCCCGCCATCTGGCACTCGAAGGGTTTGGAGTAAGAATTATCACTGGTGACCGTGATCTTTTACAACTTGTAAACGAACGCATCCTGGTTAATCTTCCAGGTAAAACCCTTGCGGATGCTAAAGATTATTACACCAAAGATGTTTTTGAGTTATTCGGAATAAGGCCTGATCAGGTAGTCGATTACAAGGCACTAGTAGGAGACAAATCGGACAATATCCCGGGGGTTACTGGGGTTGGTGAAAAAACCGCCTCCGCCTTGTTAACCACCTATGGGACCCTGGTTGGAATTTATTCTCATTTAGATGAAATCTCTGAGAACACCCGAAAAAAACTGGAGGCAAACAGAGAAAACGCCTTTCTCAGCCAAAAGCTAGCCACTATTGTCACCGATCTCGACATCAAACTTGACATGGACATGGCCCGTACTGAACACTTCGATCCAGCCCGTGTGGAGGCACTATTCCGAGATCTGGAATTTCGAGCATTGATGGGACGCCTGACTGCGCTTTACCCTGCCTTTGGGAAATCCACCAACAGGCGTGAGGAACAGCTTTCTCTATTTTCACAGTCTACACCCACATCTACGAATACACCCAAGTATTCCGGAGAGATTTCATTTCACATAATTGAGGATATGCAAAGTCTTGACCAGCTGGTCAAGCGTCTGCAGTCCGCAAAGGTTATCTCCTTTGATACGGAAACCACTTCGCCTGATCAGATGATTGCTGACCTGGTTGGTATTTCTTTGGCTGTGGATGGAAATGAAGGTTGGTATATACCAGTTGGTCACGAGTTGGAAAAAGAACGTCAGCTGCCAATAGAGCAGGTGATTGAGGCACTCCGCGGACCATTGGCAAATGCAAGTATTTCCAAAATAGGCCATAACCTTAAATATGATTTTGTGATGCTGGCCAGGAATGGTTTACGCCCCACTCCACTCACCTTCGATACCATGGTTGCTGAATGGCTGACCAATCCCGACTCGCACAATCTCGGACTAAAACACCTGGCTTGGGTCCGACTCGATTTTCGGATGATTGAGATCACATCATTAATTGGTACTGGAAAAAATCAAATCACGATGGCACAGGTCCCCATTGACCAGGCCGCCCCTTACGCTGTAATGGATGCCATCGCAGTAATCAGACTTCTTCCACAGCTTCAGGCTGAGTTGATTGCAAACTCCGCTATCAAGCTGTTCGATGAAATCGAAATGCCTCTTATCCCGGTGCTCGCAGACATGGAAATGACTGGGATTGCTTTGGACATTACATTTTTACAAAAAATGTCTGGAGAGCTGTCAGCTCGAATCAATGAGATAGAAACGAGTGTTTTTGCACAGGTCGGTGAGAGTTTTAATATCAATTCGACCCAACAACTTTCCAACACCCTATTTAATATATTAAAACTTGAACCTCCTGATAAAACCCGGAAAACAGATTCTGGTCACTATTCCACCTCTGCTGAAGTATTGGAATCTTTACGCGGTCAACATCCTGTTGTGGATCAGCTTCTCGAATACCGGGAGCTAACAAAACTAAAATCCACTTATGTAGACGCATTACCGCAGCAAGTAAATAAAGACACAAAACGACTTCATACTTCTTACAATCAGGCTGGAACAGTGACTGGTCGGATTGCATCCTCGAATCCAAACTTACAGAATATACCCATTCGAACCGAGCTTGGAAGACAGGTGCGTAAGGCATTCATTGCAGAAAATGGCTCCATATTGTTATCTGTGGATTACTCGCAAGTCGAGTTACGCATCGCAGCCCACATGGCGAATGACGAGGCTATGCTGGCTGCATTCCGTGCTGATCAGGATATTCATACCGCCACAGCAGCAGCCATATTAGGAATTACTCTCGAAAAAGTTACCAAGGAACAACGTCGAAATGCCAAAGCCGTCAACTTCGGCTTGCTCTACGGAATGAGTGCCTTTGGTCTTACCCGGACAAGTGACCTTACCCTGGCTGAAGCAGAGGATTTCGTCGAGGCGTACTATAAACAATTCCCTGGAGTTAAAGAATACTTGGATAATATGCGTCGCTTGGCTGCCAATCAAGGATATGTGGAAACCCTGCTGGGAAGACGACGCTACTTCCCTGGGTTGAAATCGGGCGGAAATGCAGCCACCCGAGCCCGGGAAGAACGCGAAGCAATCAATGCTCCCATTCAAGGTTCAGCGGCAGATATTATGAAAATTGCTATGCTCCGGGTCGCTGCTGCCTTACAAGATTCTGGTTTAAAGGGTCACATGCTCCTACAGGTCCATGATGAGCTGGTGATTGAATGCCCACAAAACGAGCTCAAAGAAACCACCAAGATTGCACGCACGATGATGGAAAATGCCTATAATTTACATATTCCCCTGAAAACTGAAGCCCGTTCCGGCCATGACTGGGGAAATTTATCAGTTTTAGATGATTAGGGAGCTTATATGAGTGGTGATCAGCAAATTTTTCAAAATGCTTTAAGCCAGGGACATTCTGCTGCGTGGGATCTGGATTGGGAAAAAGCAGTTTCTTATTACCATATTGCCATTGATGAATTCCCAGAGAATATTACAGCGTTAAGCAGTTTAGCTCTTGCCCTTTACGAAATTCAAAAATATCCTGAAGCTTTAGAATATTACCAACGTGTAACTAAGCTGGCACCAGATGATCCTGTTCCAATGCAAAAGTCAGCTGAGATTTATGAGCGGTTGGGAGATCTGGATAATGCTGCTAAGGCTTATATGAGTGTGGCGGAGATATACGCTCGCAGTAAGGATGTAGAAAAAGCCATCCAAAATTGGACAAGGGTGGTTTCCTTGAATCCAGAAAATATGCTTGCTCACACCCGCTTGGCGATTGTTTACGAGCGTCTCGGACGCACCAGCGAAGCAATGGTTGAATATTTAGCAATAGCAAGTTTGCTACAAAACCAGGGTAATCTTCCGAAAGCAATCCAAACAATTCAACACGCCTTACAGGTCGTGCCAAATAATAAAGAAGCCACTCAGGCTCTAGCTATGCTATTAAATGGGCAACCATTACCAATGCCAGAACGATCACGTGGAGTAACTGCTCCGTTAATTATGTCACAGGTTCGTCAGGCAGAATCCTCCATGGCCGGTGACGAACCACATCTCAGAACTCGATCCAATCCAGGATGCGAAGCAAAAAGCACTGACCATGCTTGCTGAATTACTTTTCGATCAGGAGGAGGCCCAGGGTTTACAATCGCGCAAAGGTCTTTCGTCTATCATAAAAGGAAAAGAGGATGAGGCACAGGGTCAGTTCGATCCAACGAATATGATCCATCATCTCAGTCAGGCAATCGACCTTCAATCGCATGGCGACGATTTAACAGCTATGATTGAGCTGGAAGGTGCGATAAACGCCGGACTGGAAAACTCAGCTGCTTATTTTGACTTAGGTTTCATACAATCCAAAAACGAGCAATTAGAAAACGCTGTTCTTAATTTACGAAAATCATTCCAACATGAAGTGTTCAGCTTTGGAGCGCATTTGTTACTTGCTTTGACTCTCTATAAAATGGATTCTTTCAAAGAAGCATCCATTGAATATTTGCAAGCTTTGCGGATAGCTGATGCTCAGAGTGTTCCCGCCGATCATGCAGAAGAACTGTTCCAGCTGTATGAACCGCTTATCGAAACATATTCTCTTCAATCCGATGAAAAGCTCCAAAAACGGATTTGTGAAAATATCAGCAAAATGCTGATTAGGCCAGATTGGAGAGATCAAACCCAACTTGCCAGACAACAGCTTCCCGTTCAACCATCTGAGACAGCCCCCATTCCATTGGCAGAGATGTTAACTGAAGCTACCAGTAGCCAGATCGTAGAATCGCTGGCGAAAGTCAATCAACTTGCGCGTGCGAACAAACTGCTTGGTGCGATGGAAGAAGCATTTTTTGCGTTGAAATTTGCTCCTACCTATCTACCCCTTCATATGTGTATTGGTGATCTCCTGGTTCAGGAAAACCGTATTCCTGAAGCTGTTCAAAAATATTCTATTGTTGCTAAGAGCTACAGTATTCGCGGTGAAACTAACCGGGCGATCAGTCTACTAAAACGTGTTAGCGAGTTGGCTCCCATGGATCTGGATGCCCGTAATAACTTGATCGAATTCTTAACCGCCCGCGGGAAGAATTCAGAAGCTATTCAGGAACATCTAAAACTTGCCGAAACTTATTACAATCTGGCGGACCTTGTATCAGCACGAAAAACATATTCACGCGCTTTTCGTTTTGCACAACAAGCAAATGTTGACCAGGATACAAAAGTAAAGATAATGCATCGTATGGCGGATATCGATGTGCAGAGTCTTGATTGGCGTAATGCTATTCGCGTATTTGAGCAAATCCAAGTCTTGGATCCAGACGATACTAAAGCTCGCGATATGTTATTTGATTTAAATCTTCGCTTGGGGCAGCCTAACCAGGCAATGTCTGAATTGGATAATTACTTGAATCACTTGATCAGTTCACGACGAACTTCTGAAGCATTGGAATATGTAAATGCAAAAATCCTTGAGAATCAAAATCAGCCTGCTCTATATCAGCGCTTAGCCGAGCTTTATCGCCTGTCAGGACGAAAAGAAGAATCGATCAACCAGTTAGAGATCGCCAAAGAGATGTATATCCAAATTGGTAATCGCTCGGCTGCTATAGAAACAATTATGGCAATCCTGGCGCTAAATCCTGTCAATGCTAATGCATACCAACAAATGCTTATTGAATTACAAACACAGAAATAATTCACCAGCTTTTTCAAAGCTTTTCCCCAAGGAAAAGATTATTTGTTTTTAGAAATCTGAGAACAAACCCATTAAATCTGGCGTGTTGTCGATTATAAGATCAGCTCCTGCATGTTTTAGCTCTTTTTCCTCCCCAAAACCACACAGAACTCCTACAGTTTGCGCACCTGCTCTCTTGCCTGCCTGTATATCTGTAACAGTATCTCCAATCATCAGGCAGGCAGATGCAGGTACACCCATCCTGTCTGCCGCCCATTCAATCGGATCCGGATATGGCTTTGTATGCTTACAAGTCTGCCCGGTGGCTACTGCTGTAAAAAAAGATAATAGCTCAAATTGGAATAAAAACCTGAAAGTTGATTTTCTGCCCCGCGTGCTAATTATGCTCAAAGGAAAGTGCTCTCGCAACATAACCAACATCTCTCGAACTCCATCAATTAACATGAATGGCTCGTCCGCCTCTCCAATCCCCATTTCATATAATCGATCTCCTAACGTAACAATTGTCTCATCCAGTCCTATCCGATCTGCTATTCCATAGATCCAATTACCAGGTCCTTCAGTGAACATGACCAACTGGCGGGCAATTGACCGGGCATTCTGTTGACCCACTATTAATCTAAAAGGTGATAAGAACCTACCAATCCTTTGTACAAACTGGTCGTCGGTATTGCTTAACGTCCCATCCACATCAAAGCAAATCGCTTTTACCTTAACAATATCAACTGGCATTCGAAAAAATCCTCCCCCTACATGCCGATTATCAGTATACCTGCCCCCACGATGAATAACATGCTTATAAATAAACCAATAACCATCAGGATCACCAGGCAAGAATTTAACAATCGGCGATAAATTTCACTCATAGCTTCCTCTTGGGCGATTGTAATCCCCTTATTCATCTGTAGCAATGGCTACCAATTGTATTTTGCGTTAAAATAGATTGCGTGGACGAGATTGCATTAATCCAGGAAGCCAAGGGTGGAAATTTGGATTCGTTTAATCGTTTGGTACTCGCATATCAGGATATGGTTTATAGCCATGCATATCGAATGATCGGTGAAGAAGAATCAGCCGATGATGCTGCTCAAACTACTTTTATTTCAGCATATAAACATCTGAACTCATTTCGCGGTGGGTCATTCAAAGCATGGTTACTTAGAATCGTGACGAATGCTTGTTATGATGAGCTTCGCCGGCGAAAAAGACGCCCAACCGTACCATTGGAACCATTGGATGATACCGGTGAAGAAGTCGAATCTGCTCATTGGATGGTTGATCCATCTGAACAGCCAGAAGATCAGATTCAAAGAGTGGAGCTACAACGTGCCATTCAGCATTGTATAGATCATCTGCCGGATGAATTCCGGTCCACGGTAATTTTGGTTGATATTCAGGGATTGGATTATTTTGAAGCTTCCCAGGCAAGTGGTAAACCGATTGGTACGATTAAAAGCCGGCTTGCACGTGCTCGTTTGCGCTTGAGAGATTGTCTGAATGGATTTTCGGAACTTTTACCATCCGGATTTCGTCTGGAATAAGGATGTGAAATGAAAAACCAGATTACTTCGCGGGATTACGAATTGCTCTCAGCCTACCTGGATAACCAGTTAAATACCAGGGAACGCGCCCGCCTCGAGTCACGCCTTAAACTTGAACCAGAATTACGACGCGAGTTGCATGAGCTTGATGAGACTCGATTAGTGATGCATAGCCTGCCAAGATTACGCGCACCCCGAAATTATTTTATTAGCGCGGAGACCATTGCAAGACCGGTGGGAATACGTCAACCACTCCGGTTGGCTCCAGCTTATGGTATTGTTTCGGCGATTGCAACCATCTTGTTGGTACTGGTGATTTTTGGGGATAAACTTATATCTTCAACATCCCTGGTTTCATTAGCCCCTGCTTCAGCTGCTCCCACCGTTTTAATGGAAATGGTACAGGAGGTTGAGCAAAGCGTCCCTGCAACCTCTTCCCCTGCTGAAGCTGCTCCAAAGGTAATGATGGAAGCACCCATTCTTGATACGCAACCGCCGCCCTCATCTGCCCTGGTAGTTGGTGAATCTTTGCCAGCAACTCCAACTACAATATATCTCAATGCTTTGCCTCCTTCATCCACACCTGAAGTATCGATGTCCATTCTCAACAGCCAGCTTGCTTCAGCTACAGAATCATGTGAAGGAGATAGCGGGTTTGGGGGCTTACCAACACTCCCTCCATACTGCCAGACTCCCACAGAAAGTCCCTCCGGATCTCTGCTAGGTATATATGGTAACGCTACCCCTGATTCATCCGCGACAGAAACAGCTTTAGCCACCAATACGCCAGCTTCAACTTATACTCCATCACCCACACCTTCGTTAACAGCCTCACCAACGCCTTCACCCACACCTTCGATAACTGATACCCCAGCATTTTTCCAGGAAGCAACCCCAGAAACAAGGATCCAAGCACCTGTAATACCCGCACCTTCTGATCAGGCTATGGATGAAGCAGAGACAACACTTTCGCAGGCGAAATCTGCTGAAGTAACTGAAACATCCCCTAATTTCGACTTTATCCAATACCCTGTGCTGGCAATCGAGCTTAGCCTGGCAGCAATCGCCATCATTGCAGGACTGATCGCCATCATCTTGCGTATCCGGGCAGGACGATGATAGATAGCCTACCTCGATATTGCCCCTGTTGCGGTAAAAACCTAATTGAGAAAATGCATTCGGGCCGCATGCGTCCCACCTGCCCGCATTGCGATTGGGTGTTCTTTCCCGATCCAAAGGTTGCCGTTGCAGTTCTGATCAAGAAAGACGACCAGGTTTTACTTGTTCAACGAATGTATGAACCCAATAAGGGATACTGGTCTTTACCAAGCGGATTCGTGGATGCTGGTGAAGATCCAAAACTGACTGCAGAGCGAGAGTGCATGGAGGAAACCGGATTGGTGGTCAAGAATATCCAACTACTTGATGTGATTTTTAATCAGGATCACCCTCGTGGTGCCAATATTCTAATCATTTATCAAGGGGAAGTTGAATCCGGACAATTGAATGCAGGGGATGACGCTAACCAGGCTGTTTATTTCAAGTTAAATAACCTGCCACCATTAGCATTTGGATCTACACAACAGATCTTGGTATCATTCTTTTAGCATTAATATTATTTATGGTAAACTTAGTCTATAATTGAATAAGCCTAAAGGCGATTTTTTTTATATGCAGGTGAACAGAGGAGAAGCACGATGAATAAGAAAACGCTAATACCATTGACTATTCTTTTATTATTTGTAATGATCGTTATTCAAGCCTGTGGAGGTGCGAAAGAAGTTGCTACCCAGGAAACCACATCTCAACCTGAAGTGCAGTCAAAGCCCACTGTACCGGCTGACACAGAGGTACCCGCAGGTTTGGTCACTGATCTTACCGATTTAAAGAAAGCAACCATCCAGATCGAAGGCCAGGGTACATTTATAGACCCGCAATTTGGATATATGGCTAATCAAGCCGGTTTTGGATCAGGCTTTATTATCGATCCATCCGGAATTGCTGTAACCAATAATCACGTTGTCACCGGCGCTGCTTTGCTCAAGGTTTGGATTGGTGGTGATACCAATAATGTGTATAACGCTCGTGTTCTGGGTGTGTCAGAATGTTCAGATTTAGCTGTCATCGATATTGAGGGAGATGGATTCCCATACCTTTCCTGGTATGAAGAGCCAGCCAAGGTTGGCCTTGAAGTATACGCAGCAGGATTTCCACTCGGTGATCCTGAATTCACCATGACCAAGGGGATCGTATCTAAAGAAAAGGCTGATGGTGAGACCTCATGGGCGTCAGTAGATTCTGTGATTGAGCACACTTCGACAATCAATCCTGGCAACTCAGGTGGTCCGCTTGTGGATGCTGATGGTAAGGTTGTTGGGGTCAATTATGCCGGCTCAAGCTCTACCAACCAGTATTTTGCCATCGACCGTAAAACTGCCCTCAAAGTGATCGATCTACTTGAAGCGGGGACCGATGTTGAATCAATTGGTATTAACGGTGAGGCAGTAGCCTCGGAGGACGGCACAGTTTCAGGGATATGGGTAAGTTCTGTGGAATCTGGCTCAGCTGCTAATAAAGCCGGGGTTAAATCAGGTGATGTTATTACTCAGCTGGAAAAGTTAGACCTGGCAAGAGACGGCACGATGAAGGATTATTGCGATATCCTTCGCTCTCATAATCGAGGAGATCCTCTTGCCATCCAGGTTTTACGTTGGGATACACAGGAAGTTCTTGAAGGGCAGCTCAATGGTCCTGCCCTAGAAACGGTCTACAATTTCGGAGAAGTGCCCCCCGAAACTGGTACTACTGAACCATCAGGAACGGATACCGGCTCTACAATCCCAGAAAACTGCGAAGCAAGCACGGCACCCGGGTATATCACCTGCGTGGATAATACGGCAACCATCCAGGTGGACGTCCCAGATTACTGGACAGATTTCAATGGTGGATCATGGTCCTATGAGGGCACAGATATCGGTGTAGCAATCTCTGCAGCACCCAGTCTTTCTGATTTTTCCGATTATTACAATGCAGAAGGTATGTTCTTCGGAGCTTCTGATACTTTCGCCCAAATCGGTGGATATATCCAATTCCTGGACTACTACACCGATGCTTACCGAGGAAATTGTGATTATGAAGGACGCTTTGACTACACTGATAGTTTATACCGGGGAAAATATGACCTTTACAGTAATTGCGGAGGCACTGGTGGTTACGATGCTTATGTTTTATCCGCAGTTGATAAAGTAGATCAATTTTCAAAAATCATCTTGATAGAAATCCAGACATATCCTGGTGATACAGCTGTAAAGGATCAAAATTTTGCCACTTTTTTCGTTGACTTCTAATAAATAAATCAAAAAGTCGGGCTGAACTACCCGACTTTTTGATTAATTATTCACCGAAAAAGAAATCGACGACTCACCAGAATTACCTGCCAGGTCATATGCCCTGACCGTCAATTTATGCTCGCCAATTCTTTCCGGCCAAAGGATTATGAAAGGAGTTTGTAAAAGCGTCATTCGGATCTCACCATCCACAAGAAATTCAACCCGTTCCAACATCAGATTATCACTTGCTGATACCTGTATAAAGATTGATTCTCCCGGTTGAAAAGAAATTTCCTCTCCTTCTGCAGGAGTAAGGATTTCTACCTGGGGTTGCGTGTCATCGATTGTTATTTCCAGGTTATCTTTGTCAACCGACCGATCCTGCCTCACGACCTGTAATTGGACAACATACAAGCCTTCTAATCCAGAAGTATCCCAGGTTCCAAGTAATCCATCATTCACCGGTTTATTAATATCATCGCCAGTCTGAATCCATTCTTGTGGATTTAACCCCTTACCGACCTGTATCCGATAGTAAGAAAAATTAGGTCCAGCAGCACTTCCGATGAACTGAACCTGCCCTCTTACATGATCAAATGTCTGGGGGCTAGTAATCTGGACATCTGGCAATTTAGGCTCAGATGCATAGATCACATCATAATTATCAGGTGGGAGGGGAAAACCTGAATTACTTGCCCATTCGACAGCCTGCGGTGGAACCTTCAGAAATACTTTTTCTTCCACCATATCAGGAGGTGTAAAAATCGTTGCTAATAATCCAGTTTCACGATTTACCGAATACTGTTGATAAAGGTTGTCTGCCTGGGTCGGTTCGCTACCTTCTAAAAATGCCTCCTGGGCAATTGTGGGACATAACTCAGATACTAGCAATCCTGATGGGTCACACACTTGAACAAAGCGTATCCCTTTTGGCACGGTGAATTCCTCTACGGGTAAGTGCCTTGAAGCATATTTAGTGATTGCATGCCATAACCCTGCAGGTAATTCCCAGGATATAACTCCGGTTCTTTCCCCTGTATGGCCTAACCAGATTCCAACTGCCAGTTGTGGAATATAACCTATCGTCCAGGCATCATCACCATTATCAGTGATCCCAACTTTAGCTGCTGCAGGTCGTCCAATCTCGAGAGGGTTGGGGTGTCCAAGGCTTGGCCTGCGTGCGTTTTCATCGCTTAAAATATGGGTGGAAAGAAAGGCTAATTGGGGGCTGACAATCGATCTTGATTGTGCAACTGACCAATCTAACCAAATTTTTCCATCCACGCCTATCACTTGCAGGACGCTAGTTGGATTTAAGCTATCCGGATCGTTCTCAATTTCTTCATTGAAATTCGGTTGACCTGCCATTATCCCCTGGTTTGCCAGCACACCATAAGCTGCAATACCATCCAACACAGTAATTTTCCTGGAATATAAATCTTCGACAGTAATGGCAGGGACTGGTAGCACCTCAGAATTTTCGATACCAAATCGTTTTTCTGTTAATAATATATTTTCAACTCTAACCAGCTTTAACACCTCAGCTGTTGCGGCTAGATAATCATTCACCATGGCTATTCGTGCGCGGACCGGACCATGAAAGATTGTGGATGATCCCTGCGTCAGATTATTTTGATCAGATTTCTCGTCCTCAAGTACAGTCGTATTTGGAATATCCCATAATAAGGTTGCTGGGTTCATACCGCGCGCAAAAGCGGATAAATATAAAAAAGGTGATAATATCGTCCCCGCTGAATGCTCAGTAGAATGGACGGGGGTTCCTTCTGAAGCATTATCTCCAACAAAAGCCAGGATTTGTCCAGAGCTAGGATCGAGAACCACCACATTAGCATTTATATCTTCAAATTGGTTTTCATTGCTCAACTGTAAATTGGGAAGCAACTTTGCAGCCTCACAATCCTCAATATCCATATTTATTGCGGCTTCCTCGGCACCTTGAATCCGAGCAAGCTGGATATCCGTGGCACATTTGACTTGCATCTGCAATTCATAATCAAGAGTGGTCACAATGTCGAATCCACCCCGCCGGATGCGGTCCAAATTTAATTGTGAGCCTAGCTGCTCCAGCACTTGATCGGTAAAAGCTGGAGCAATTGAATTCCTCTCCGGTTCAATTTGAAACTGTAGGTCTTCCTTTATAGCTTTTTGAGCATCGCTCGTAGCGATCAATCCTTGATTCAGCATAGCTTGTATAACTTGTTGCTGTTGGAGCTTTAGCACTTGTGAGCCAGGGTTTGGATTTATCGCTGGGGATTTAGATATTACTGCAAGCATGGCAGCTTCACCCAGATCGAGCATCGAGGCTGATTTTCCGAAATATGCCAGTGCTGCTGCATCTGCACCATAGATAAAATCACCATATGGAGCACTGTTCAGATACCACTCTAATATTTTCTCATGACCAAACTTATAAGTGACCTGGGCAGCCAGCAATCGCTCACGAATATTTCGTTGAAGTGAGACTGGTTCATCAATTAGAACCAGATCCGATACCAGTTTTTGTGCCAGTGTGGGATGTGTGCCATCAGACCATCCAGCTAATGTAAATCCAGGGTGATTCCAAAAACCAGGATCTGATGCAACGATCGTCGCATCAATCAGATACTTCGAAAACTGCTCCGGACTGGTCTGACCCTCTTTATCCACCGACAGATAACGTTTGCCGGTAACGGCTGGATTTTCCAATATGGAAATGACGTGTTCATGAGTCCGATCAAATAAGCGGGTGGGATGCAATAAAATACCTTCAGGTGGTTCTAGTAATGAAGGAAGGGTATCAATGGACGGTAAATCTCGGGTGAGATTTGAATAAAACCATACACCTGCCAGGCTTCCAATCACCCCCACCAAACAAAGCAGGATGCCAAAACCCAAGCCGATCCTCATCAATGGGTTGTGTTGTTCCTTGACCCGTCTTTGATTACGAAATTTTATGGTTTGTGAAACAGTACGCATGGGATGTTTTTACGTTTAACGTAATATTTTTTTAAATATCAAGAGAAATTTATCAAGGATTTATTCTTTTGTGTGCTTGACCGTTTGATTTACAGAATCAAGCAATTCCTGCGCAGACTGTCTCGTTCCATCGCTTAGCGTTCCCATCATCAGAGCCAGTTCGATCAACCGTTCTTCTCCTTCAAGTGATTCCACTCGAGTTTCGGTCCGCCCTTCCCTTACTTCCTTTGATACTCTCCAGTGTTGTTCACCGAATGCAGCCAGCTGCGGAAGATGGGTGACACACAGAACCTGATGTTGGCTTGCTAATTCCCATAATTTTCGCCCAACAACTATTCCAACGCGACCACCGATCCCCTGATCAATCTCATCAAAAATCAATGTTGGGATCCTATCAGCCTGAGCTAGGATGTTCTTGATAGCCAGCATCAGGCGGGATGTCTCACCACCCGAAGCAATTCTTACCAGTGGTTTAAAACCCTCCCCAGGATTTGGCGCTACCAGAAATTCCACTTGCTCCAAACCGCTTGAGTCGAAGGCCACTTTTCGTCCATCCTTCAATAAAACTCCATTTTCCGACAGGCGTTGTGAAAAATCAACTTTAAAGTGCGCCTCCATCAAGCTAAGGTGCTCAAGCTCGGTTTCAAGAGCTTTTTCCAGTCTTTTTGCAGCAATATGACGTTTATCTGATAAGGATTCGCCGATTTCACCTATTTTCCTCAGCAGCTTATTCTCATCATCTTCAAGATCAGTAATCCTTTCAGATACGTGTGTGATCGAATCGAGCTGCTTTCGAGCTGTTTCTGCAAATGTCAATACTGAAGGTATAGTCTCACCATATTTTCGCTTCAGATTTTGAATTAGGTTAAGACGTTCCTCCACTTGTTCCAATCGAGTGGGATTAAACTCGATCGTTTCGAGGTAATCATGCAATGTAGTTGCCAGGTCGGTGAATTCATCCAAAGCATTTTGAGAGCGTTCACCAAGTTTCACCTGGGTAGGATCTAGCCGGTTTAAGTTGTTCAATAGGTTTGTTACTTGCCCAATTAGCTCTGTGATGCTAGGTGAATCCGGCGCCCCATCGTCTAATATCTGGATGGCTTCCTGCACTAAAGAAGCTATGCCTTCTGCATTTGCCAGGCGCGTGCGTTCAGAACGTAATTCATCATCCTCACCCTCACGAAGATGAGCAACGATAATTTCATTGATCTGATACTCAAGGATATCTATCTGTCTGGAAGCATTCTTTTCGGCTACGCGCAGTTCGCTCAGCTGGTTGCGAACATGAGTAAGCTGATGATAAGCCTTCTGGAATTCTACTAGCTCCATTTCGACATGCGCATATCTATCCAACAATCCCAGATGCTGTTTTACATGTAACAATGACAGGTGTTCCGATTGTCCGTGTACATCCACGAGGAATTCACTAAGCTCGACCAGCACATGATTGTTCACATTGCGTCCATTTATACGGGCAAAGCTACGTCCATTTGAGCGAATTTCCCTTCCCAGAGTAAGTGCATTCGAATCATCCAAAAGTGCTTCCCTTTCAAGGATTGCATGAACAGAATGGCTCATTTCTTCCGAAAGGTCAAACCTGGCTTCAACCATCGCACGTGCTGCACCTGCCCTTACCATTGAAGCATCTGCCCGGCCACCCAGGATCATCTCGACTGCGTCAATAATGATCGACTTACCAGCACCGGTCTCCCCAGTGAATATATTCAGGCTTGGGTTGAAACTCAGCTCCAGCTGGCTGATGATGGCAAAATTCTCGATACGTAATTCACTGAGCATACCTAACCGATTCTAATTCCTGCCAGACGGTAATACATGGTCGATGTCATCAAGACTGCGTAGATTAATTGGTATATAAACCCAAATAGAATAAAATGCTGTATGAACGTTAACAAAATTGGAAGGCAGGCTATCACTGCTGCTATCGCTGCTAGAATAAATAACATTTTTGAACGCCTGCGTCTGGTGACTAGACGGGCAGCTTCAGCAATGATCCCTCCAGCAAAGGGAGCTAAAAGAATGGTAAAGAATCCAATCCGGGCTGCGATTAAGCTTCCCAGATATGCCAGCACACCTACAGTTATGAATACCAGTGGATAGTCGTACCACATGGCTGTTTCAAATATTTTTTGCTGCTCTTTGATGCATTCTTTGCAACGGTAACCCGTTGGTGTTAAAACAGCACATTTTGCACAAATCGGTTTCTCACATCTGTTGCAGCGTAGCGATGTCGCGACATTTGGGTGATTGGCACAGTACATCTGTGGTGGTGATTCGGTCATGATCAACCTCTAACGATGATTTCCCGTTGATGGGTTTTGACTCATGTGGGAAGTCAGATTACGATAAAAATAACCAGGATCTTGAAATCTGATAAATTTAACAACATAGGGTGAAGCATACACATTCACCCTGTCATCATCCGTCAGACCTACCGGAACCTGGCCATCCACACTAAAAACAGCCTGGTGGTTTACCTCGATGCTGATACTCACTGAGGAACCCTCAGCAAGTACAATAGCTCGGTCGAGTGATAGATGCGGGGCAACTGGGACAAGTAATATATTACGCAGCTCAGGCGCCAGGATTGGTCCACCAGCTGCCAGAGCGTAAGCCGTCGATCCGGTGGGTGTGGCAGCGATCAATGCATCTGCAACATACGTAGTTAGAAAACGTCCATCCACGTGAGCAGTGATATGCACGGGACGGATAATCTGACCTCGCGAGATAGCGACCTCATTCAGGACATCCCATTTCCCTAATAATGCATCTGCTCTCCATTGCTCAGCACATAACATCATGCGCTTTTCGAGCCAATAATTACCAGCCAGCATGCGCTCCAGGTAATCTTTCCATTGGTCACGGGCTATCTCCGTTAGAAACCCAAAACGGCCTAAATTGATTCCCAGAACGGGAACATCTGACGGTCCCCCGAGATGACCTGCACGTAACATGGTTCCATCCCCGCCTAGGGCGATTAATAAATCAAACTCACCTTGTTTGACCATCCGGTATATCGTTTCGTCATATAGATACCCGTGTTGAGTTTCAATGCCTTTCTCATTCAGGAATTCAGCGATTGCTACTGATTCCTTTTCTATGTCCGGAAGTTTTTGGTGACCAAATATTGCGATACGTTTTATGGATCTTTTTTCGTCATTCATAATTGCCTATTATATCCTGAGAGACTGATCACAAATAGAACGATAACCGCAATACTGGCAGTGTTGTGGATTGTCATGTGAACGCTCCACTTGAGATTGGTTTGCTTTTTCCTGCATCTCACGGATGGTTGCTTTTATTGTTTCCTCTAATTTTGGAGTGAAATCAATCTCATAGGTCCGATTGATATACTGAATAATGCCATAATTTGGTCGAATTCCGTAATCGTGTTCAACCAGGAGGCAGTAAGCTGCCAATTGATGGATATGCGAATCATATGGAACCCGCGGAGAACTTCTGGATTTTACTTCGATCGGGATGATCTGTTTCCCTTGTTCAACCAGATAATCTGGTTTCCCGGTCAATCGTAAACTTGGATCAAATAATGGCTTCTCGACCTTCCCCCAGCGTCTTGTATCAGAATATATTACTCTGCCAGCTGGTATACCTGCCTGACGTTTTTTACGTGAAGCAACAATTAATAAGACCAGCCCGACTAGTAAAAAAAGGAGAGATAAATATGGCACCAGATAAATAACCCGACATCTTGAGCAAGCTTTACCTGATCGATTGGATAAACCAGGCTATCGCGGTAACGATTGCTAGCAGTAATGATCCATATGCAAGAAATTGCAGGAATTTACTTGCCAACACCACTCGACCATGTCTATCATGGAACATGTTGCCACCAGCAAGCTCTGCTTTATTATCAGGCTCATACCCTTGCTGTTGGTACCACCATGCACGTTGACAAAACTGATATGTACCTACCTCCGAAGCCCGGATGATTTTCATTCTGTCTGATTGTATTCGTCCAAATGAGTTTCCAATTCCCGCAGGCTGTTCTCAAGGCGACTCTGGCGTAAACTCAATGTAAGATCACCCCGTGTTCGCTCAATGATACCGCGCGCAATATCTGTCAATCTACGTAAACCACCGGTAATTGCATCGGGATAATCCATGGTCACTAAAATTGCATAGATATCATCCATCTTTTCCATCAGGCGTTCAGCTTCAGCCGGGTTATTTTTAAGCAACATATCCAGGCATCGCCTGCGAAGTTCTCCAACAGCCTCTGCCAGGCCTTGAAGGTAAGTGGCCGATTCCAAATTCAATTCTTCCGGGGATGGATATTCACCATTTTCGATCAAAGCATACACCAGCGCAGCTTCGCCATATTCCTTGAGGGCATCTTGGGTATAGCCAGCATAAAACAGTTCTGGTAGGTCTTTTAGGTTATCCCTCAAAGATTGAACCAATAGCCGAGCTTCTTCAAGATGCTCGCGAGCTAATGTATATTCATCCCTGTGTATGGCGCGAATCGCGTTTGCACAGTGCCGTGTGAGCGTACGCGCTTGCGTTAGTGCTCTATCGCGTTCTGCTGTACAGATTTCGAAAGAATGGTGGATTTTTTCTGCAATTTCTTCTAGTTTTTGAGGCATTGAGGTCACTCTTTAGAAGGTGTAGGTGGGCGGAAAAGGAAATCAGCCAGTGAATTCTCGCCAGGGATTTTTATTTCTCCAAATGCTGTTTCATATCTTGATAAATTTTCTGCTAACGCCCGCTGAAGTAATTTTGCTCCTAATGGAGACATTACCACTCGCGTACATACACGAGCGGGAGTGACCCCAGGCAGCAGGTGTGCAAAATCAAAAACCAGCTCTGAGGGTGAATGGGCAATCCGTACTACATTGGCATAATCTGTCTTCAAGTCGGGTGGGATTTCCAGGGCAGGAGCTGGTGGAGCAGGAGGCCGATTTTGAGCAGGAGTGGACATTTCTTTCTTCCTTCGTAATCATAAAGGTGCAGAGGTTCTCTCTGCACCTTTTTTATTGTGAATCAGAACGGGATATCGCTACCATCTTCAGCTTGACCCGCAGCTTCACCAGGTGGAACACCACCACCATCATCTTCGCCTCGGGTGGATAGGAACCTTACGGTTTGAGCGCTAACTTCAAATGACGCACTGGGTGTGCCATCCTGACGATTCCATATCCTCGGTCCACCAGTATTCGCATCTGGTACGAGCCTACCTTCTACCAAAACTTTACTTCCACGCTTGAGAAACTGATTACAATTCTCAGCATTCTTTCCCCAGGTAGATATACGGAACCAAATCGTTTCCTTTACTAATTGTCCGTCACTACCTGTATACTGGCGGTTCGTGGCAACACTGAAGTTCGTAACCGCCTGGCCGCTGGGTGTATAACGCATTTCGGGATCGCGACCAAGGTTTCCAATTAAAATAATAGTGTGGTACATGTGGGATCTCCTTTTTCGATGAGCGGTCTGTCTAGTATTCCGGATGCACGCCATCCGGGGCAGAACCTCTAGGCACTCATCGGTCAATTCAGAACAATTGTACTCTTTTTCCAGAAAAATAATAGGGAATTAGTAATCCGATGATCACTCGTTTCTAAATTGCAGGCAATAATGGTGAAATGTATTGCTTACCCAGGCATTACCCAAGCCGTAGGGTGACAATTTTTGGTTATCCTGGCACCAAATTTTTTCGTCCTTAAGAACATAAGAATTTTTAAGACAGCTCGCAAGGTCCCACGCTAATGGATATATTTTGCCGCCTTTTTTTATATTTTTGACGATAATGGTGAGATAGGCTCCTGGACGAAAGATTGGTTTCATCATGGTGTATATGCAAGTAAGGCGCTTGATGAACTCTTCATAGTCCAGGATATTACCCAGGTCGTTCGGGTCTTCAGAATAGACCACGTCCAGCGATTGCGAAATTCGCCGTTCTTTTTGGGTGGCTGCACCACGCATATGCAGCATGTCCCAATAGGGTGGTGATGTCAGCATGTAATCAATGCTGGGTATCTGATAGGTGGACGCAATATCCACGATCCTGGCTGCATCTCCGACGACCATTTGCGATTGTAAACCTTCGGCTGCCACTCCCAATTTCTGCCTCTCATCAACCAATGTATCACGAGCAATTTCTGCATAGGTTGGATTTAATTCAACCCCGTAAGCATGCCTGCCTGTTCGCAATGCCGCCACCAGTGTGCTGCCTGTTCCCGCCATCGGATCCAAAACGACTTGACCAAGCTTTGTAAAAAAACCAATGAATTCCATCGCCAGGGTTTCTGGAAACTTCGCGGGATGCCGTAGCACGCTATGTGTCCGCCTGGGTGGATTATGAACAAACCAGGATTTTTGGAATTTTAACCAATCCTTGGGTGAAAGGTCATTAAGGCGATTAATTAAAAGGCGTTTCGTCATCGGAAAATAGTATGTCCGTGTGGAGAGGTTATCATTTATGGGACAATCTCATATACGATAAGGTTTGAGAAATTCACCGTTACCGCCTGGTTATTAGCTGAGCGAGCAAATACTCCCACTCCACCAGAGGTAAGCTGTGGATCGTGGATTGAAAATTGGTATTGGCCGTTAACAAAAAAATTCATCTCTTCACCGATTGCTGATATACCCAGGAGAGACGAGCTTGGTGCTCCGGGTGGTACTGCTCCACTTAACATCCACGGTTGTGGGGACGAAGCTTGCCCACCGATGATTCTATCTAATCGAACCTGTCCATTACAGGACAGAGAAAATCGGTAATATTCGTTTGCTGGAGATACTCGGAACAACACGCCATATTCATCCAGATCTCTACACATGTTTGGTTTGGCGGTGATTTCGAGGTAAAAATCACCGAAGGTTGGTTGGTCATGGATGCTGAATAAATATGCGTTGGTTTCGCCGATAGCAATCGTTAATTCATTCTTTCCATAATCAACACTTCCGGCTTGAGTCTGGCTTGTAGTCCATCCACTTGGAGACGAGAAATCATCCTCATACAAAACACTACCAATATTTGGTCTTAGATCCTCAGTGGGAGTGATAATTTGAGTTGGAAAAGCCGTAGGGGTTGTTGTCGGTGGGAACCACACGATGGTTGGAGTTATGGTTGCAGCAGGTATTGGAGTGCCCGTAGGTAGGATAGCTGTTGGTTCGACCGCTGGTGTTACCGAACACGACCATAATATTAACCCACTGCACATAAGTAATAAAATATTCTTCATTTTGATCAATAAAATAAGCCGCAGGAGAACTGCGAAATAAATACCGAATAATATCAAAGCTGTTGTAAAATTAGTATGTTCATTCTAGCATATACTTGCTTATAATCGCAACCCAAACTCAATCCACGATAAATAGGAGAAGTTATGCGTAAAAAAGTCTTCCTAGTCACTGGCGCATCAGGTGAAATTGGTCAGGCATTGGTAAAGAGTCTGGCTGAGCAAAATGAGATGCCCATCATCACGCTTGATATTGCACCGTTGCCGGACGAGATACACCCGATGGTTACTCCATTCCAGGGGGATATTATGGATAGAGCATTACTCTCACGCTTGGTCAGTGAATACGAAGTAGATACCATTTACCATTTAGCTGCGTTGCTCTCAACCCGCAGCGAGTTTTCACCTGAAGCTGCCCATAAGGTTAATGTCGAAGGGACGCTTGGATTATTGAACCTGGCTGCTGAACAATCAGAGTGGCGCCATGCGCCAGTTAAATTCATATTCCCCAGTTCGATCGCTGCCTATGGCCTCCCAGACTTGGAAACAAAAGTTGCCTATGCACGTGTGAGGGAATGGGAGTGGAATAATCCTCGTACCATGTATGGATGCAATAAGCTGTACTGCGAGCAATTGGGTATTTACTTCAGCAAATATTATCGTCAATTAGCGGCTGAGTTGCCGGTGATGTTAGATTTTCGAAGTCTTCGTTTCCCTGGACTGATTAGTGCATTTACCGTCCCGAGTGGAGGCACCAGTGATTATGGTCCCGAAATGCTGCATCATGCCGCCCAGAAGAAACCTTACACTTGTTTTGTTCGAGAAGACGTGCGAATCCCCTTCATGGTCATGCCAGATGCAGTCAAATCCCTGGTATTGTTAACCAAGGCTCAAAAATCAGCTTTGAAGCATTCAGTTTACAATGTAACCAGTTTCAGCCTCTCAGCTGCGGAATTCCGTGATTGGGTCTTGAAATTCTTCCTAGATGCTCAGATTACTTTCCAGCCGGATGTTAAACGGCAGGCGATCGTCGATTCTTGGCCGGCAGATTTGGATGATAGTGCTGCCCGTCGGAATTGGTCATGGCAGCCTGACTATGATGTTAATCGTTCTTTTGCTGAATATTTAGTACCAAATATTCGCAAAATGTACCAAAAGGATTAAATATATTTTAGATTCACGATTGAAATTCTAACCAGTGCGTCTAGAAACATATGCGGGAAGAATCGAATATGAAAAATATACCTGTATTCCAAAAATTACCCATAAATGACGAGTAAACAACTTCTGAAAAGGAATCTTTATGTCAACCACTTTAAAAGTTGGATATATAGGCTTGGGCTTGATGGGGAAATCTATTGCCCTAAACATTCTCAAAGCAGGATTTCACCTGGTTGTTCACAATCGCAGTAAACCAGCAGTGATTGATCTGGTGAATGAAGGTGCTATACCGGCTGCATCACCTGCAGAGGTCGCTTCACAGGTGGATGTTGTCTTTACCAACCTCCCCGACTCTCCGGATGTTGAATTGGTCGTATTCGGTGAAAATGGAATTATTGCTGGTGCCCATGAAGGATTGATCTACGTGGACAATTCGTCGATCAAACCAGCTACTGCCCGGCACATTGCATCCGTTCTGGGAGAGAAAGGCATTCGATGCCTGGATGCACCGGTTAGTGGGGGTGACATTGGTGCCCGTCAAGGAACCCTCACCATTATGGTTGGAGGTCCGGCGGAGGCATTGGAAACTGTTCGACCAATCTTTGCTGCGATGGGAAAATCGATCACCCATGTAGGCGATTCAGGTGCCGGGCAAATTGCAAAAGCTGCCAATCAGATTATGGTCGCAGCTCAAATGGTGGCGATGGGTGAGCTATTGATCTTTTCCAAAAAAGCCGGAGCAGACCCGCAAAAAGTGGTGGAAGCAATTAAAGGTGGGGCAGCCCAATGTTGGACACTCGATATCAAACCACCGCGCTTATTTTCTGGAAACCGTAACCCGGGGTTCAAAGCCTACATGCAAGCCAAAGACCTGAATATCATCCTGGATACTGCTCACCAGTATGGCATACCTTTGCCATCCGCCGCTGTGGATGCCCAACTCTTCAATGCCATGCTGGAAATGGGTATGGGGGAGCTGGATAATTCTGCAGTCCTTGGAGTTTTGGAAATACTGGCAAATTCGAAATTACTTGATTAAATCATTCAGAAAGCTTCATTTCTCATAGATTTTTATGCTATTCAAATATATCCATAACCCTGAGATTATATGAGCGCCTGAGCAATACTATTATGGTCAAATAATGGTTTGAAAATGATATTAACCTGTATACCTGCAACCAAACCATCAAGAATGCGTATACAGGATCAGATAACCATACAGGAGCAATGCAGTGAATACCATAGAGCCTGAAGTTCTCAACCAGGTTCAAAAAGGCAATCAGGAAGCATTCACCCAGCTGGTTGAGACATACCAGAGACCCGTGTTTAACCTGTGTTATCGAATGTTAGGTGATGCAAATGAAGCAGAGGATGCCTCGCAGGAAACATTTCTTAGAGTTTATAAGAATATAAAAAATTATGATCACAATCGTCCATTTTCCACTTGGCTGCTTTCCATTGCTGCCCATCATTGCATCGACCAATTAAGGAAGCGACGAATGGTTGTTATCTCCATGGATGCGCTCCCATATATCGACCCGCCCGACAACTCTCCTGGACCGGAAACTTCTTTTCACATGCTTGAGGACCAGAGAAGGGTCGAGAATTTACTTAAATCCCTGAATCCTCACGATCGGGCAGTAGTGATCATGTATTACTGGTATGATTTTTCGTACGAAGAGATTGCACAAAGCCTTTCAATCACTGTCTCTGCAGTTAAGAGCAGGTTACACAGAGCCCGGCTTGCCCTGGCCGAGACATGGCAAAAACAAGCAGCGAATAATATATCCACTGAAAGGAAAATCCATGAATCACCAGCCTTTTAGAGATTGGTTACTCTCCGAGGAAAAATTATCTGCTGATCAGATGTTTGCACTGCACGAACACCTGCAATCTTGCGAATCCTGCAGGCAAACCGAAATTTCCTGGTTGGAGGTGGAAACAACCTTCCATAAAATACCTCAGGCGCAGCCAGCACCTGGTTTTACCAACCGCTGGCAGACACACCTGAGCGAATACCTGGAGCATAAACGCAAACGCCGCAGTTGGATAGTAATTGGTTTGAATGTAGTGATCGTCATTGTTTTACTTGGTCTGCTCACAAGCCAGTTATGGTCACTCATCCAAGCCCCTGGTCCATTCCTTGTGGCATGGTTCACGCGTTTATTCACCATGGTTACGATATATTACACACTTGAAGATCTATTACTTTCATTTTCGTGGAGCGTCCCGTACCTTGCATATGTGGGGATATTCTTCCTGGTTGGGATCATTAGCTTCATCAGTGTGCTTTGGTTAGCAACCTATCGAAAACTTAGTTTTGCACGGAGGATAATATGAAAAGCTCTGGATTGAAAATAGTAACTGCAATTTTTCTGACTGTGTTCGTTTTAGGTTTTCTACCAATAACGGCTTATGCAGCCTCACCAAATGCTGTTGTTATTGGGAATAACTATACATTGGAAAGTGGTGAGACTTTAAACGACGACCTCCTAATATTAGGGGGCAACGTTTACCTGATGAATGGTTCCACCGTTAATGGAAATATCGTTCTCTTCGGAGGCAGT
The DNA here is from genome assembly GCA_963777935.1 of uncultured Chloroflexia bacterium. Classification (GTDB taxonomy): domain Bacteria; phylum Chloroflexota; class Anaerolineae; order Anaerolineales; family UBA4823; genus FEB-25. The sequence continues at coordinate 165,751 of CAVZSL010000002.1, read as the reverse complement.
ATAGACGCTGCAGGTACGGTGAATGGTGAGATTGTAGTCTTCGGTGGGACCGTGAACCTGGCAAATACCTTTGTCCTGCATGGAGATTTGATCACCGCCGGAACATCCGTGAATCGTGATCCAACTGCTCAAATTTTTGGCCAAACGATATCAGGCGAAGACAATCCATCCATTATTCTCCCGAGCGGGTTTCACCTACCCGACTTTACCAGCAATTTCAATCCGCTCTTTCGTGTTGGTGGTTTTTTCGTGCGTCTATTCCTCTGGGCATTAGTCGCCATGATCGTGGCGATGTTCGTCCCCAACTACCTCACTCGCACCTCTCAGACTGGTTTAACTCAGCCATTCATCTCAGGAGGTCTGGGTTGTTTAACCGTGATCATCGCTCCCATCGTCCTGATCTTCATGGCAATCACAATCTGCCTCATGCCAGTTGCCCTTATCGGCGCATTGCTTATGATTATCGCTTGGGCATTTGGTTTGCTTGCAATGGGTCTTGAACTCGGCAAGCGTATCAGTGCGATGTTCAAGCAGGATTGGCATCCCGCCATTACTGCAGGATTGGGAACACTTGTGTTAATGGTGGTCCTTAACGGGTTGGAAACCTTCATCCCCTGCATTGGCTGGATACCTAAATTCCTCGTAGGTCTGGTTGGCCTGGGGGCCGTCTTATTGACCCAATTCGGCAGGAAGCTTTATGCCCCCAATGCAAGCCTTCCTGATGAAAACCCAGACGGCACTTTACCTGCAGAAACTCAATGAGTCAGAATTCTTAATCATCACCCCCATATAAATCGGTAATCATAGACAAGAGCTATGGCAAACCACTGCCATAGCTCTTAAAGTAAAGTAATATATAAGATTGCACCGAGGATGATCCCAAATTGACCCAGGTGATATGCCACCATCGTCTTCAAACGACCATGGGAAATTGGGGTAACAAAACGATTCCATGCTAGCACTGAATCAGATGTATAAAACAATACCGCTCCCATGCTTACGGACAATGCAGCAAATACTGACCAACCAGGTCGTGTCCAGGTCATTAACGCTGAATAAACCATAAGGCTGATTGCCACTGCGTAAATTAAGACAGGGATTTTTAAACGTGCTAAGTCCTTTTTCATAAGCCCAGCGACTAATCGAGGGTAAAGCCAACCGATATAGATTCCCAACCCAAGAATCAGGATTAACCCCCACAAGTTGAAGTAAGGTGCCTGATTGTTAAATCCAACCACATAACAGATTTGACCCAATAGAAATGCCAATAAACCAAATATGAACATGTCGCGTTGGAGCATCAGGAAAACATCACCTGCTAAACAAAATATCGCCCCAAGCGTGAACCATAACATCGGACCTCCCAATCCGACGCTTGACCACATCCACCATAGCAGTGCCAGCATGGTTCCTGGTTTGGCCACATATTCTAATGTTTTCAGGTTCCTGTCTGATGCAATCCAGCTCAGAACGGCCAGAATTACCGCCACCACAAAAGGAAAATAAGTCATTTATTTTCTCCAAGGTCACGGAATGAACATTTGCTTTACAAGCTTTTCATCATCGCGCCAATTTTTTCGTACTTTCACATATAGCTGAAGGAAGACCTTCTTTCCACTCATGGCTTCTATTTCTTTCCTTGAAGCTGTTCCGATTTTCTTCAACATTTGCCCATTTTGGCCAATCACGATACCTTTATGCGATTCCCTCTCTACAAAAATCGTCGCCTCGATATATACCCCCTGATCATTTCGTTCGGTGAACTCATCTATCCGAACTACAACCCCATGAGGAACCTCATAGCGCAGATTATTTAAACAAGCTTCACGGATTAAGTCTGCAGTGATATCTCGCTCGAATAGATCGGTAACCTGCTCTTCAGGGTAAAATGGCTCACCAATCGGTAAATGGGTAACAATCTTTTCGAGCAGCGCTTCCCGGTTATCTCCTCGGGTTGCTGAAATCAATACTGGCTCAGCTGTCGGAAGCAGTTTCTGATAATCTGCTTGCAATTCGGGGATTTGGTTTTCTTTTGCCAGGTCAATTTTATTTATCACTAATAAAATCGCTTCAGGACGGACCATTGATTTGAGCATGGACCCCAGTTGTCTGTCCTCGTCAGATGGCATCTGACTTCCATCAACCATGAACAACACCAGGTCACAATGTTCCATTGCAGAGCGTGCTTCAATGTTCATATGCTCCCCCAGCTTGCTGCGTGGTTGGTGTACACCCGGGGTATCAATCAGAATGAGTTGGTAATCCTGGGTCGTCAGGATTCCTTCCTGCCTCCTTCGGGTTGTTTGTGGACGGGGTGACACTGCTGCCACCTTCTGTCCAATGAACGCATTGATCAGAGTCGACTTGCCAACATTCGGCCTCCCCATCACTGCCACAAAACCTACTTTGTACAAATCTGCACCTCTTTCCATAAGTAAATTTTATCAGCATAAGCTTGCCTTGTGCAATTGAAAATCATACAATGAATGGCTAAATTCATCTTCCCCTAATCCGTTTTATCTTGACCAATAACGATCTCATGATATAATGAGCGTTTGCATGTCCGTCCTGTGATATTAGTGATAGAAAATGGATAATTTTAAAGGGATATAACAACTCGAAGCGTGGTGCATAAATATTCATCACGCCTTATTTGTTTTTCTCCAAAGATAACTTATACATAAACGTTTTTACAGGAGAGTTATATGGCATCCAAACTGCCTAGCAAGTCCTACGCTCGAATTACAATCGACCTCAAGCTACCGGACTTGATCGAAGTTCAGCTTGAATCCTTCCAGCGCTTGAAATCTGAAGGTCTTGCTGATCTATTCCATGAAATATCCCCCATCGAATCGTATAACAAGGGGATGAAATTATACTTTCCCTCCAGAACCCAGGAATCCAGTGAATGGAAACTAAGCTACTGGTTTGGAGATCCAAAACACTCGCTTGAGGAATGTGTCGAGCGAGATTTGACTTACGCCAGCCCTCTTTATGTTTCAGTTTTACTTGCTGGAGCAGAAGTCCCACAACCCATCAAGCAGGATATCTTTTTAGGTGATTTCCCTGAAATGACTGAGAAAGGTACCTTCATTGTAAATGGCACCGAACGTGTCGTGGTTTCACAATTGATCCGTTCCCCGGGGGTGTACTTTGAAGCTCCTGTGGACCGTGCTACAGGCAGGTCATTGGCGATTGCGAAACTCATTCCCGATCGTGGCGCCTGGATGGAGTTCGAAACGCGTAAAAGTGATTATCTTACGCTGCGGTTTAACCGTAAGCGCACCGTTCCCATCACCATTTTCCTCCGCGCACTTGCCGCTGTCAATGATGGATTACCAGATTCACCTCTGAATACTGGCACAAATGATGAATTGATCGCATTATTTGAAGATGTAGACAACAATCCTGATCGCATGTTCATCGCCTCATGTTTCCAACAGGAACCTCAATGGGATACAACCCATAATCAGACGATTGCCGAGGCAGCCTTATTGGAATTTTTCAAGCGTATGCGACCTGGTGATCCAGCCACTCTTGAAAATGCACGCGGTTTTCTCCAGGAACAGCTGTTCGATCAACGCCATTATGACCTGGAGCGTGTTGGACGTTATAAACTTAACCAAAAACTCGAGTTGCATGACCGGGTACCGATCACCCACCGTATGATCACCAAATGGGATATAGTTCGCCTGGTACGTCGCATGATCATGATCAACAATGGCACACAGGCACCCGATGATATTGACCATTTGGGAAACCGACGTGCTAAGACCGTGGGTGAGTTAATCCAGAACAAGCTTCGTATCGGGCTTCGTCGTATGGAGCGTGTGATTAAAGAACGCATGTCTATCCGTGACCAGGATCAGCTTACTCCAATCACCTTGATCAATATTCGCCCGGTGGTTGCCGCGTTGCGTGAATTCTTCGGTTCAAGCCAGTTGTCACAATTCATGGATCAGACTAATCCACTCGCTGAGTTACGTCACAAGCGTACTTTATCTGCCCTTGGTCCGGGTGGTTTGCGTCGTGAGCGTGCTGGCTTTGATGTTCGTGATGTGCACCACTCACATTATGGTCGAATTTGCCCCATTGAAACTCCCGAAGGGCCTAATATTGGTCTTATCGGTCGTCTCGCCTCATTTGCACGTGTCAATGAGTATGGATTCATTGAGACACCCTACCGACGGGTTCGAAAAGCCTTGTCACCAACTGATGAACGCATGGTTGGTCGTACATTACGCGAAGATGTGAAAAACCCTGATACTGGCAAGGTGATTGCCAAGTTGGGTGATCGTGTGACATTGGATTTGACCGAAAAAATAAAAAAGCTTAAGGTTAAAGAAATCCTGGTAACACCATTTGTTACCGATGAAACGGAGTATCTCTCTGCTGACGTGGAAGACCGTTTTGTCATCGCTCAAGCAAATACTCCATTAAATGAGTATGATGAGTTCATCCGCACCAGCATCTCATCCCGTCACTATTCTGATTTTATTTTTGCCACCAACGACAATATTGATTATATGGATGTCGCTCCCCACCAGATCGTTGGGATCAGTGCTGCTCTCATCCCATTCCTCGAGCATGATGATGCCAATCGTGCTTTGATGGGTTCGAATATGCAGGCACAGGCAGTTCCACTGCTGAATCCTGACATTCCAGCCGTCTCTACAGGGATGGAATATCATGCCGCAATGGATTCTGGTCAGGTGGTAATTGCTGAAGAAGATGGCGAAGTCACCTCTGTGACCGGTAGCAGGATTGTCATTCATACTCCAAAGGACGACCATACTTACCAGCTACGTAAATATCAACGCTCAAACCAGAGCACATGTATCGACCAACGCCCAGCAGTTGTCAAAGGACAGCGTGTTCATAAAGGCGAGGTCATTGCAGACTCTTCCTCCACTGAGAACGGTGAGCTCGCTTTGGGTCAAAATGTGGTTGTGGCTTTCTTATCATGGGAAGGAGCTAACTTCGAAGATGCAATTGTGATCTCCGAGCGCCTTGTCCAGGAAGATCGCTTCACCTCTGTGCACATTGAAAAGTATGAAGTTGAGTCTCGTGACACTCGTCTAGGACCGGAAGAAATAACTCGGGATATCCCTAACGTCGGTGAGGAGGCCATCAAGGACCTCGACGAGACTGGCATCATTCGTATTGGTGCAGAAGTAGGTCCAAACGATATTCTCGTGGGTAAAATCTCACCTAAAGGTGAAAAAGAGCTCACTCCTGAGGAACGACTTTTACGCGCAATCTTTGGTGAGAAATCTCGTGACGTAAAAGATACCTCCCTGCGAATGCCTCATGGAGAGCGTGGGAAAGTGGTGGATGTAAAAGTATTCACCCGTGAAGATAACACCGATCTGGCTGCCGGTGTGGATACGATGGTAAGAGTTTCTGTGGCACAGCGTCGTAAGATCACAGCCGGAGACAAGATGGCTGGACGTCATGGAAATAAAGGTGTGGTCTCTCGCGTAGTAGCAGAAGAAGATATGCCTTTCCTTGAAGACGGTACTCCAGTGGATATCATTCTTAATCCGACGGGTGTCCCAGGTCGTATGAATCTTGGTCAAGTACTTGAAACCCACTTGGGTTGGGCTGCCAGCCGCCTGGGCTTCCGTGCCATCACTCCTGTATTTGATGGAGCGACCGAGGTTGAAATCGATGCTGAGCTTGCACGCGCCTGGTTAATTGATGAAGCATGGAAGGAAGCGGGACTGAAAGCATGGGAACAGCTGAACCAGACGGAACATGATCCCACCCAGTATGAAGATGATAATGAGGTTCGTAATCTTTATCTGGAAGACTGGTTAGGCGAGTTGGGTTACGATGCTTCTTTGTTCAAATCAGACTACTTCTATGCCCGGCGGTCAGTATTGCGAGAATGGCTTCGTGTATATGGCTATAACCCCGACATGGTGATCTCATCCGATGGAATCGCAGTCGATGTCCATCAGCAAGAAAAGATGGATGCTTATTCCAAAGCAACCTGCCTCCGGCATTGGCTGGGGCAGCAGGGTGAAAACGTATCCAAGGTTGAAGATGCAGATATTCCAGGCGAAGCAGAAAAATATACATTAAAGACTGGGATTCCTATTCCAATCCTTGGAAAACAAGTTGTGCGTGATGGAAAAACAGGCATCAAATATGATCGGCCTGTTACGGTTGGTGTTATGACCATGCTCAAGCTACACCATCTGGTGGAAGATAAAGTCCATGCACGCTCGACCGGTCCGTATAGCCTGGTTTCGCAACAGCCCCTGGGTGGTAAAGCTCAATTCGGTGGACAGCGTTTTGGTGAGATGGAAGTCTGGGCATTGGAAGCTTATGGAGCTGCGTATACTCTCCAGGAAATGTTGACCGTAAAATCAGATGATGTCCAGGGACGCGTGAAAACATACGAAGCGATCGTAAAAGGTGAACCCATCGAAGAGCCGAGTATCCCTGCGTCATTCCGGGTTTTGGTAAAAGAGCTACAAAGCTTAGGGCTTGCCGTTGAAGCCGTCACAGACACAGGTGAAGTGATCAAATTCGGGAAGGACGAAGAACGTTCGCGCCCACCCAGGATTCAAACTGGTTTATTAGATTTAGGAGAGCATTTATAATATCCTTGACGCTCCTATAAGCGCATGGTAAAATCTTTTTTCGTTGTCCTTAACATACACAGGTAGAAACCCTATCTGAACCGTATAACAATGAATGTAAGGCGAGGCCATCGATGGTGTTGATGGCCTCCCTTAATGAAATTTTTTATAGATTGCCAGTTCTTTTGTTCGGAGGCGAAGGTGCCAACCATTAATCAACTAGTCCGTAGAGGACGCAAAATTAAGAAAGAGAAGAGCAAGGCTCCTGCCCTGTTATATACGCTCAATCTTATGAACCAAAATCGCATACGCCAGAGCAAAGGCTCACCTCAAAAAAGAGGCGTTTGCACAGTCGTGAAAACCATGACACCCAAGAAACCCAATTCCGCATTGCGGAAAATCGCCCGCGTGAGATTAACCAATGGCATTGAAGTTACTGCCTACATCCCGGGCGAAGGACATGCATTGCAGGAACACTCAGTCGTCTTGGTACGTGGTGGTCGTGTTAAAGATTTACCAGGTGTACGGTATCATATCGTTCGTGGTTCCTTAGACACTGGTGGTGTAAACAATCGAAAGCAAGGTCGATCCAAATATGGATCGAAGCGTCCTAAAGAATAATCCAGCTCCTCCGGAGTCATAGTATGTCAAGACGTAGTAAACCCGAAAAACATGAGATTTCCGCAGATGTACGCTACAACAGCGAACATGTGCAAAACTTTATCAATCGTGTTATCCGCAATGGAAAGCGTAGTGTTGCCACGACCATTGTTTATGATGCCTTTGATATGATCGAAGATCGCTCCAAGCGAAATCCATTGGAAATTTTTGACTTAGCGATCAAGAATGTCTCGCCGATTCTCGAAGTTAAGCCACGCAGAGTTGGTGGAGCCACCTACCAAATACCCATGGAAGTTCCACCATACCGCCGATTTGCACTGGCATCTCGGTGGATACTTCAAGGTGCGCTTGCACGCACGGGTAAATCTTTTGCTGAAAAGCTGGCAGGTGAATTGATCGATGCGTCTAATAATACCGGCTCTGCCATTCGAAAACGTGAAGAGACTCATAAGATGGCTGAAGCTAACCGTGCCTTCTCCCATTTTCGGGCGTAGGATTGTTTTATTTAGATCATTTATTTTTCGTATGGGATTTTACGAGTGTTAGTAGGATTCTTGAATGGTTCGCCGATACTCTCTAGACCTTTATCGCAATATTGGCATTATTGCCCATATCGACGCCGGCAAGACTACTACCACCGAGCGCATCCTTTTCTACACAGGTAAAACCCATCGTCTGGGTTCTGTTGATGACGGAACAACCGTCACAGATTGGATGGAACAGGAACGCGAGCGAGGCATCACCATAGTCTCCGCTGCTGTTTCAGCTGAGTGGAAAGGTTACCAAGTAAATATAATTGACACTCCAGGGCACATTGATTTCACCGCAGAGGTGCAACGCTCTCTTCGTGTCCTGGATGGTGGAATTGTTGTCTTTGATGCTGTTCAAGGTGTTGAACCTCAAAGCGAAACTGTTTGGCGACAGGCTGACCGTTACCACGTTCCTCGGATTTGCTTCGTCAACAAGATGGACCGTGTTGGGGCATCATTTGAAAGGTCCATCGAAAGCATGCGTCGCCGTTTGGGTGCCAACCCGGCTGCAATGCAAGTGCCAATTGGATCTGAGGCAAATTTTAGTGGTGTCGTGGATTTACTCACTGAGAAAGCCATTCTATGGGATGATACCCCGGGATCAGAATCGAATGAAAGCGCTATCCCGGTAGATTTAGTCGCTTACGTTAAAGAAATGCGTTCTCGCTTGGTTGAACAGATAGCAGAGACCGAAGATTTATTGACTTTACGGTATCTGGAAGGCGATGAAATAACGGTTTCTGAGCTGAAAGCAGCACTGCGGAAAGCAACCCTGGCTGGAATAATTACACCGGTTTTCTGCGGTAGTTCTTTAAGAAATAAAGGAGTACAGCTCTTATTGGATGGAGTAATCGATTATCTGCCCTCACCGGAAGATATCCCTCCAGTAATAGGTATCCATCCTCATACTGGTCATGAAGTACAAAGACCAGCTGAAGATGATGCCTCAATGAGTGCTTTGGTCTTTAAAATCGTATCAGATCCCTATGTAGGGCGTCTGGCATATATTAGAGTGTATTCAGGCAAACTTACTCAAGGCACGATGGTATTCAATCCAACCAAGGATCGCAAAGAACGTATCGGTAGATTATTGCGGATGTACGCAGATCGGCGTGAGGATATCGATGAAATTCTTGCTGGAGACATCGGAGCAGTTCTAGGCCTAAAGGATTCTTTCACGGGCGATACCCTGTGTGATGCCTCAAATCAAATCGTCCTGGAAAACATCTCGTTTCCTGAGCCAGTCATTTCCGTTGCCATTGAACCACGCACGACAGCTGACCAGGATAAGATGTCTGAGGCTTTACACAAGCTCTCAGAGGAAGATCCTACCTTCAGGGTACGGGTGGATGAGGAAACCGGACAAACGATTATTTCAGGTATGGGTGAGTTACATCTGGAAATTCTCATTGACCGTATGCTGCGCGAGTTCAGGGTCCAGGCCCGAGTCGGCAAACCACAGGTAGCTTACCGAGAAACCATTACTCGTCCTGTCGAAAAAGCCGAATACCGCTATATTAAGCAAACAGGTGGACGTGGACAATACGGGCACGTCATCCTCACCTTGGAACCTGGAGAACCAGGAAGCGGGATTGTTTATGAGAATAAAACTGTTGGCGGTGTTATTCCCAAGGAATATTTGCCAGCAGTAGAGAAGGGTGTGCATGAATCTGCGGAAGCAGGAGTTCTGGCGGGATACCCCGTGGTAGATGTCAAGGTTAAATTAATTGACGGTTCTTTTCACGAGGTTGACTCAAGTGATATGGCTTTCAAGATGGCTGCCTCAATGGCTTTCAAAGAAGGCATCCATCAGGCAGAACCAGTCCTACAGGAACCGGTTATGAAGGTTGAAGTAGTAACAGCTGAGGAGTTTCTTGGTGAGATAATGGGACAGCTGAATGCACGCCGAGGTAATATCATCGGTACAGAAATGCGTCCGGGTAATACCCAGATGGTGAGCGCCATGGTGCCGCTGGCAGAAATGTTCGGTTACGCCACCGATCTGAGGTCAGCTACACAAGGACGAGGCGTTTTTACAATGGAATTTGACCACTATGCTCAGGTATCTGAGAATGTGGCAAAAGCAATATTGGCATAATCTTCATAATTGCTTCTGGATTATTAAGGAGAACATTTATGGGAAAGCAAAAATTTGAGCGAACCAAGCCGCACATGAACGTAGGGACGATGGGACACATCGACCACGGGAAAACAACGTTGACGGCTGCCATCACGAAGTACTGCTCGTTTTTAGGGCAGGCGGAGTATCGGTCGTTTTACACGATCGATAATGCTCCAGAAGAGAAAGAGCGCGGCATCACGATCAACATCGCCCACGTGGAATACGAGACCACCAAGCGGCACTATGCACACGTGGACATGCCTGGACACCGTGACTACATCAAGAACATGATCACGGGTGCAGCACAGGTGGATGGAGCGATCCTGGTGGTGGCGGCTCCGGATGGGCCGATGCCACAGACGCGCGAGCATGTGCTGTTAGCGCGCCAGGTGGAAGTTCCTGCCATCGTGGTCTTCCTGAACAAGGTGGACATGATGGACGATGAGGAGCTGCTGGAACTGGTGGAGATGGAGCTGCGTGACCTGCTGAACGAGTACGAGTTCCCTGGCGACACGACACCGATCGTGCGAGGGAGTGCTTTGCTGGCATTGGAGAGCACGAGCACGGATGTGAATGCGCCCGAGTATGCCTGCATCAAGGAGCTATTACGGGTGGTGGACGAGTACATACCGGAGCCAGTGCGCGAGACAGACAGGCCGTTCATGATGCCGATCGAAGACGTGTTCTCGATCAAGGGACGTGGGACGGTGGTGACAGGCAGAGTGGAGCGCGGCATAGCCAAGAAGGGCGATGGGGTGGAAATCGTCGGTTTGCGAGAGAAGGCCATGAGTTCGGTGATCACGGGAACAGAGATGTTCCACAAAGAACTGGACCAGGTGCAAGCCGGAGATAATGCGGGCATCCTGCTGCGCGGCATCGAGCGCACGGACGTCGAGCGCGGCATGGTGGTAGCCAAGCCTGCATCGATCACCCCGCACACCAGGTTCATGAGCGAAGTGTACGTGCTGCGTAAGGAAGAAGGTGGACGACACAAAGCCTTCTTTACAGGATATCGACCGCAATTTTTCATCCGCACGATGGATGTGACCGGGAACATCAAGCTGCCCGAAGGGGTGGAGATGGTGATGCCGGGAGACAATGTCAACCTGGAAATTGAATTGATCGTACCGGTGGCGCTGGAGCAAGGTTCCAAGTTCGCCATCCGCGAAGGCGGCCTCACCGTCGGTGCTGGTGTGATCACCAAGATTATTGCATGATCCAAAGATTATTGGAATAGGAAATATGGCTAAACAAAAGATCCGTATCCGTTTGAAGGCTTATGATCACCGTGTTCTGGATCAATCCGCGAAACGTATTGTGGAGACCGCAGAACGCACGGGTGCCAGAGTAGTTGGTCCTGTACCCTTGCCAACTAAGAAAGAAAGGTTTACAATTCGGCGCTCGACATTCATCGATAAAGATTCTCACGAGCATTTTGAAATCCGCACACACAACCGCCTGATCGATGTTTTGGATCCTGATTCTAAAACCATCGATATGCTCATGCGACTGAACCTTCCTGCGGGTGTGGACATTGAAATAAAGATATAGAATAATCACCCCATGGATGGGCCCCATCCCAAATGCTGATCTAATCATCTGCTGGGAAGCACCCATCACGGAATGGTGGCAGTGTAAGAGCAGTTTTACACGCGAGCGAACAAACCCGAGGCTTCACGGTAAACTGGTTGACTGCACTGCGAACAGGGATGATGCAGCCATGCCCAGGCTGACAGTCCCGAATAATAAAAAAGATAGGAGAAAACTGAGATGTTAAAAGGGCTGATTGGAAAGAAAATTGGCATGACCCAGATTTTCGTTGAAGGTCGGGCGCTCCCCGTCACTCTAATCGAAGCTGGGCCATGTTACGTTACTCAGGTTCGTTTGCCTGCTAAAGATGGGTATTCAGCCGTTCAATTGGGTTTCGATGAAGTCCGACCCAAAGTACTGACCGGTGGTCAGCTGGGGCACCTTAAGCGCAACACCCTCCCCCCGTTGCGCTTTTTACGTGAATTTCGCATGAAGAACCCGGAGGTCTCAGAGGGTGATCAGGTGAACGTGTCTCAGGTTTTTTCGACGGGTGAATTTGTTGATATTATCGGCACCAGCAAGGGACGCGGTTTCCAGGGTGGTGTTCGCCGGTACCACTTTAAAGGCGCACACAAAACCCACGGTACATCAGATCGTGAGCGTGCACCTGGTTCGCGTGGATCAACCACTACCCCTGGCCGTGTTTATCGAGGAGCACGTGGTCCTGGCCATATGGGAAATCGCCAGATTACTGCTCAGAATTTAAAAATCGTCCTGGTTGATAACGAGCGAAATTTAATCGCCGTAAATGGTGCTGTACCTGGTCCTAAGGGCAGCGTTGTGGAAATCAAGGAAACCCGGAAGCAGTAGCCGGTATCCGACACTGATTCTCACACATGTGGAGAATATGATTATGGAAGTTGATGTCTTAAACATGGAAGGGCAGAAAATCCGCACGGTTGAACTTCCGGCAGGGATTTTTGAAGCCCCAATAAATGTCGACCTGATGCACCAGGCTTATGTTCGCCAAATGGCAAATGCCCGCCTGGGTACACACAGCACAAAAACACGTGGTGAAGTATCCGGTGGTGGCAAGAAACCCTGGAAACAAAAAGGTACTGGTCGGGCACGCCAGGGTTCATCCCGCGCCGCTCAGTGGGTGGGTGGTGGTAAAGTGCATACACCGAAACCGCGAGATTATTCCTTACCGATGCCACATAAAATGCGTCTGGCGGCACTCAGGTCAGCTCTTTCGGTCAAGGCGTCCGAGAAAGCAATTGTTGTAGTGGACGACCTGTCTCTCTCAGAACCCAAGACAAAATTGATGGCTCAGGTAATGTCCAGGTTGGTTGGCGATGATACCGCGATTCTCCTCATCCCTGTCAATAATTCTTCGTATGAGACGATTATCCGCTCAGCCAACAACCTGCCAAAAACAAAAACCCTATTGGCAAGTTACCTCAACATCCGCGACCTGCTCAATTTTGACAAGCTGGTCCTGCCATTACAATCGCTGGATGTCATCTCTGCGCATTTAGGATAAACAGGAGATAAACATGACTACTATTTATGATGTCCTGCGTCGCCCGATTGTGACTGAGAAAACGAATTTTCAAAATTCCAACCTGCATCAATACACTTTTGAAGTAACTTCGGATGCAACCAAAGGTATGGTCAAGGATGCAGTTGAGACACTCTTTGATGTCAATGTTGTGCGCGTCAACGTGATCAATGTATCACCCAAGCGTACTCGTCGTTGGAAGAGTCGCCGCCTCATGGTCCGCCGTAGTGGCTATAAAAAAGCCATAATTACTCTGGCCGCGGGTGATTCGATTGATATCTTTGAAGGAGTGAAATAATGGCCGTAAAGAAATACAAGCCGGTGACACCCTCCTTACGTGGTATGACCGGATACACTTTCGATGAAATTACCAAAACCAAACCAGAGCGATCCTTGATCGTTGACAAACACAGCCAAGCTGGCCGTGATACCACAGGACACATTTCCGTAAGGCACCGTGGTGGTGGCAACCGCAGGCAGATACGTATCGTGGATTTTAAGCGTGAAAAACGAGGCGTCCCCGCAAAAGTCGCCGCGATTGAATACGACCCAAACCGAACCGCTCGGCTGGCTTTATTATTCTACACAGATGGGGAAAAGCGCTACATTATTGCCCCGATTGATCTAAAAATTGGTGATTCTGTCATGTCCGGTCCAACTGCTGAGGTTCGACCAGGAAATTGCTTGCCAATTTCGAGTATTCCAGTGGGTACGTTGATCCATAACCTGGAGTTAAAGAAGGACGCGGCGGACAATTGGTACGGTCTGCAGGTGGCGCAGCACAGTTGTTAGCTAAAGAGGGTGATTTTGCTCAAATCCGTATGCCCTCCGGTGAAGTCCGCTTGATCCGTCAGACCTGTTATGCCACCATCGGTCAGGTGGGTAATTTGGACCATAGCAATATCAAACTCGGGAAAGCTGGTCGAAAACGCCATATGGGTATTCGCCCAACCGTGCGTGGTACCGCCATGAGCCCCCGTGATCACCCCCATGGTGGTGGTGAAGGAAGACAACCCACTGGTATGCCCGGACCTAAGAGTCCTTGGGGTAAACCAACCCGTGGATATAAGACCCGCCGAAATAAGCTTTCGGATAAATATATTATCCGCCGGCGTGGCAAGAACCGCAGATAGTTCATAGTTATCAGGAGTTGAGAAAATGGGACGATCTCTGAAAAAAGGGCCCTTCGTGGCACCAAAACTGCTCAAGAAAATCGAAGTCATGAATGAGCGTGGCGAGAAAAAAGTTATTCGGACTTGGAGCCGTGCAAGCACTATCTTTCCTCAGATGGTAGGACATACCGTAGCCGTACATGATGGCCGCCGCCATGTTCCTATCTATATCACTGAAAATATGGTCGGGCATCGCCTGGGTGAATTTGCGCCCACGCGCACATTTCGCGGCCACCTTGCTGAAAAGAAAGTGAAGAAAGGGGAATAGCCTATGCCAACCCATGATATTCGCGCCCAAGCTCTCACCACTCCCATTTCTGCACAAAAAGCAAGGTTGGTGGTGGATATGGTCAGGGGTAAAGACGTGGTACAGGCATTAACCATGCTGAAATTTGTACCCAATAACGCTGCACTCCCGGTGTCCAAATTATTGAGCTCAGCAATTGCCAACGCTGAAGAAAACTTTGGTGTTAGCCGTGATGACCTTTACGTTTACCGCATCTTTGCAGATGAAGCGACCACCCGCAAATGGCGGCGCTTTGGACCACGAGGCAGGTTTATGCCCTGGTTACGACGCTCATCTCACATAACCGTCATCCTTCGTGAGCGGGAAGGAAAGTAGGAGCTATTATGGGTCGAAAAGTAAATCCAATTGGTTTCCGCCTGGGTATCAACAAAACCTGGGAAGGGCGCTGGTATGCTGAGGGGAAAGAGTACGTAGATCAGCTTCATCAGGATTTCGCCTTACGTAATCTCGTTCGTAAAGAAGCTTCCCGTGCCGGTGTTTCTCGAATCGAAATCGAGCGGTTTCCCGGTAAAGTTAAGATTGTCGTAAACACCGCCAAACCTGGTGTGCTGATTGGACGTAAAGGTGAAAGTGTTAAGAACCTGCGTCAGCACCTTGAAACCATCGTTGGTAAGAAAATTGATCTGGAAATAAAAGAGATCAAAGCCCCAGATCTTGATGCATATTTAGTAGCAAACAATATTGCCGAACAGCTCGAACGACGTATCAGCTACCAACGTGCTATGAAACGAGCGATCCAGCAGGCTATTCGCCAGGGTGCCCAGGGTATCCGTGTTGAGGTCGGCGGTCGCTTGAGTGGTGCTGAAATGGCACGTGTGGTGAATATGCGCGAAGGTCGTGTGCCTCGTGCTACGCTGCGTGCCGATATTGACTACCACCAGACGCAAGCACTGACTACATATGGTCGCATCGGTGTTAAAGTCTGGATTTATCGTGGTGAATTATTACCCGCGGTCGAAGAGCAAATCGAAACGACCGAGGGTGTTTATGTTAGTGAGTAGGAAGGTTTTTTACCATGCTCATGCCTAAAAGAGTAAAGTATCGTAAACAAATGCGCGGGCGCATGAAAGGGACTGAGTTACGCGGCGCCGATGTCCACTTTGGGGATTTCGGCTTGCAAGCTCTGGAACCTGGTTGGGTCACTGCCCGTCAAATTGAAGCTGCCCGTAGGGCTATCATGCATGCCCTGAAACGTCGTGGAAAGGTGTGGATTCGTATCTTTCCTGATAAACCCTACACCCAAAAACCAGCTGAAACCCGCATGGGTAAAGGTAAGGGGAATGTAGAGTATTGGGTGGCTGTCGTTAAACCTGGAAGAATAATGTTCGAGGTCGGTGGTGGTCTTCCCGAAGATGAAGCCCGGCAGGCATTGCGTCTGGCACAATTCAAGCTGGCGATTAAAACAAAAGTTGTCGGTCGTCACGAGCGCGTTGCTGGAGGTGAGTCATGAAAATCCATGAAGTTCGAGCCTTATCCACAGAAGCGATTGAAGCTGAGATCAACGACACCAAGGAAGAGTTGATGAAACTACGCTTTCAGTTGACCTCCGGCGAATTATCCGATTTTACCCGTCTGCGCTATACACGTCGTATAATCGCCCGGCTTTCCACTGTTCTTAATGAGCGCCTCCGCAATCCTGAAAGTGAGCAGAACCATGAATAATCGCCGAAGAATCACTGGTTATGTCACCAGTAATGCCATGCAAAAGACCGTGGTGGTAGAAATATCCAGAACATTCCGCCATCCACTTTACAAAAAAGTTGTCCACAGCCGCAAACGCGTAATGGTGCATGATGAGCTTGGTTGCCAGGTGGGTGATCAGGTACAAATTGTAGAAAGCCGCCCCATTTCAAAAAACAAGCATTGGGTTGTTGAACAGATCATCCGTCGTTCGGTTGGCGGTGCGGAAGAAACTGTGGAGGCTTAACCATGATCCAACAAGAAACCGTGGTTAAAGTTGCCGATAATACTGGTGGACGCTCATTGTTGGTAATCCATGTGATGGGTGGATCACGAAGGCGCTATGGTCGTGTGGGAGATATTGTTGTTGGAACAATCAAAGAAGCCTCACCACAAGGAAGCGTTAAAAAAAGTGAAGTTGTCAAGGCTGTCATCGTTCGTTGCGCCAAAGAATGGCGCAGAGATGATGGTTCTTACATCCGATTTGATGACAATGCGGCAGTAATATTGGATGCAGATGGCCAAAATCCAAAAGGGACACGCATTTTTGGTCCGGTCGCAAGAGAATTACGTGAAAAAGGATTTATGAGGATCGTATCATTAGCACCAGAGGTCCTTTAGCGATATGGTGCAGGAGTATATGCTGTGAAAGTTAAAATTCGTAGGGATGATACTGTTGAAGTAATCAGCGGTCGCGAAGCTGACAAGGGCAGGCGTGGAAAAGTGATCAAAGTCCTTCCCGATGAAGGCAAAGTGGTCATTGCTAATATCAATGTGCGTAAGAAGCATCAGAAACAAGTCCAGTCAAAGGGTCGTACACTCAAACCCGGGATTATTGAATTCGAAGCCCCAATCGCCATTGGCAATGTCATGTTGGTATGTCCTAAATGTGACAATCCCGTCCGTGTGGGTGTGCAGCGTGATGGCAATGAGAGCCAGCGTGTGTGTAAAAATTGTGGCGCAGTGATTGAATGATCACTGCTGCGGAGTAACTACAATGACGCATTATTTAAAAGAAAGATATCAAAAGGAAATTGCACCTGCTCTCGAAGATGCCATTGGTACGGACAATGTCATGCAAATCCCGCGCATCTCCAAAGTAGTGGTAAATATCGGTGTCGGAGAAGCCTTGGACAATGCCAAAGCTCTTGAAGCAGCTGTTGCAGATTTAACATTGATCACCGGACAAAAACCCATCATCACCAAAGCTAAAAAGAGCATCGCTAACTTTAAGCTGCGTGAAGGTCGCCAAATTGGTGTCAAAGTAACCTTACGTGGTGACAGAATGTGGTCTTTTCTTGACCGGCTAATGAATATTGCATTACCTCGTGTGCGAGACTTTCGTGGCATCTCACCAAATGCCTTTGATGGTCGTGGTAACTACACTCTCGGATTACGTGAGCAACTGGTATTCCCAGAGATTGAGTATGACAAGATTGATAAATTACGCGGTTTAGAAATTTCCATCGTCACAACAGCTCGTAACGATGACGAATCCAGGCAACTGCTACAAATGCTCGGCATGCCGTTTCGGAAGGAAGGAATCTAATGGCGAAAACATGCATGAAATACCGTGAAATGCGCCGCAAATACCCCACCCGTGTGCGCAATCGTTGCAAATTATGCGGACGACCACGTGGTTATATACGTCGATTCGGGTTGTGCCGTATTTGTTTCCGCGAACAGGCTCTGGAAGGTAAAATTCCGGGCGTTGTGAAGGCATCCTGGTAACGGGTGGAGGAGAAAATATGTCTGTTTCAGATCCAATCTCTGATATGCTCACACGGATACGCAATGCCGTGATGGCTGAACATTCCACGGTGGCTCTACCAAATTCTAAAATGAAGGCTGCCATTGCGCAGATCCTTAAAGATGAAGGTTACATCAGTGGATATGAAATCGTTGACGATAGCAAGCACCCTGCACAAAAGGTCTTACGCATCCGCCTGAAATATGTAGGCGAACGGCGCGAACGTCGGGCGGTCATTACCGGTTTAGAACGCATTAGCCGCCCTGGCAGCCGGGTTTATACGGGTAAGCAGGAGATCCCGTGGGTTCTCTCTGGTATGGGCGTTGCCATTCTTTCCACACCAAAAGGTGTCATGACTGGACAACGCGCCCGTCAGCTTGGCGTGGGTGGCGAAATACTGTGCAAGATCTGGTAAGGAGTCTCAAATGTCAAGAATAGGTCGTTTACCAGTCGTTATACCACCCCAAGTGGATGTAAATGTTGAAGGCACATTCATCAAGGTTAAAGGTCCAAAAGGAACCCTTGAATTTAAATTTCCTGCGGATATTTCACTATCCGTTGAAAATGGAATCATAAATGTCAAACGCCCTTCAGATGATCGCACCCACCGTGCATTGCATGGTACAACCCGTGCTCTCATTCAAAATATGGTGACTGGCGTTAGCACTGGCTTCGAGCGGATCCTGGAGATCAATGGTGTTGGATATCGCGCAGAGGTTCAGGGCAAGAATTTAGTGCTCAACCTCGGATACTCTCATCCCATCGTTGTCGAGCCTCCTGAAGGCATCGCATTCGACGTTGACCTAAAAACACGTCAAATCAAAATTATGGGTCCAGATAAGCAAAAAGTTGGGCAGATGGCTGATAACATTCGAAAACAACGCCCTCCAGAACCTTATCTTGGAAAAGGAATTAAATACCTGGAAGAAAAAATCCGCCGGAAGGCTGGAAAATCAGGTAAGGGATAAAACTATGGCAAGTAATCAGAAAACACGTTCTGCAGCTCGCAACCGGCGCCATACGCGCGTTAGGCAGAGTATCTTTGGAACACCTGCACGCCCCCGACTTAGTGTCTTTCGCAGCCAGGTCGGTATTTATGCTCAGGTAATAGACGACGAGGCAGGTAACACCCTGGTTTCTGCTTCTACCATTGACCCCGCTCTTCGGGAACAAGTTAAAGGTCTGAAGCATGCTGAAAAAGCACACCTGGTTGGAAAAACATTAGCTGAACGTGCCTTGAGTAAAGGCATCCGGGAAGTCGCATTTGACCGAGGTGGTTACAAGTACATGGGACGTGTTAAAGCATTGGCTGAAGGTGCGCGCGAAGGCGGCCTGAAGTTCTAATCCTTCGCTTATGGAGAATAGCATGACAGATTATCCTACTGCAGAATTTGAGCTACAAGAATATGATGAGCGCGTGATCGAGATTGGTCGCGTGGCAAAAGTTGTTCAAGGCGGTCGCCGTTTCTCATTTCGCGTCACTGTTGTTGTCGGTGATAACAAGGGAAGCGTAGGCGTTGGTGTTGGTAAAGCCAATACTGTTCCAGATGCGATGCGCAAAGCATCAGAAAAAGCTCATCGCAACATGCACAAGGTATTCCTATATGGAAAGACCATCCCGCATGAAGTACTAGGCCGGGTTAGTGGAGCTGAAGTCTTATTGAAACCAGCCTCACCAGGTACTGGCGTTATCGCTGCTGGTGGTGTACGCGCCGTCCTTGAAGCAGTAGGCGTGTCTGATATCCTGACCAAATCTCTGCGTAGCAGTAATGTGCTAAATGTCGTCTATGCCACAATGCAAGCATTAGACGCCCTAAAATCCCCCAAGGATGAAGCAGCTCGACGTGGAAAAGATGTGAAGGATGTGACACCCTTCTGGGATCGGAGGAAGAATGCCTAGTAAAAAAGAGCCCAAAGAGAAAATCGTCCAGGTCACCTTAGTCCACAGCCCAATTGGTTTTTCAAAGGAACATAAAGCTACTGTCCGAGCCCTTGGCTTCAAGCGTTTACACCAGACCGTGGAACATGTAGACTCCCCCACCTTAAGGGGTATGCTTTACAAGGTCGCCCATTTGGTCGTGGTGGAGGAAAAATAGATGAAACTACATGAGCTTAAACCACAAATTGGAGCCAAGAAAGAAGGCATCCGTGTTGGTCGTGGAACTGCTGGTCGCCGAGGAAAAACAGGTGGTCGAGGCACGAAAGGTCAAGGAGCCCGAGCTGGAAAACCTGTACGCCTCTATAATCAGGGCGGTAACCTGCCGTTCTTCCGCCGATTACCCTTCAAACGGGGTGAAGGCTTTACTCCACTCAATCGGATTAAATACAACGAGATTAATCTCGATCAATTGGCTAAATTCCCTGCTGGCAGTGAAATTACTCCTGGTTCACTTGCTGAAGCTCAACTATTACGTAACCCAGCAAATCCTGTTGTAATACTTGGACGCGGGGAGCTCAAAACTGCCCTGAAACTAAACGTTCACCGCATCACCGCCACTGCTAAAGAAAAAATCGAAGCCGCTGGTGGCAGTGTCGAAATCATTAAATCATAAGGTGAATGATAAGGAGCCCATAACATGAAGCGGTCAGCCTGGCGTTATCTATGGTCAGCACATGATATTCGCAGGAAGATATTAATCACCCTGCTCCTTCTGGCGATTTACCGTCTTGCTTGCCATGTCCCGGTACCCGGAGCAAACAAAGATGTAATGGCTCAGATTTTGAGTGCCGGCGGTGCTGCAGGAAATCTGATCAATATCCTGGATCTGCTTTCGGGTGGTACAGTCTCCCGATTCTCGGTGTTGGCTATGGGTGTTTATCCTTACATCACCGCACAAATTATCCTCCAGCTTCTTACACCGATCATTCCCTCTTGGCAAAGACGCATGGAAGAAGATCCACGTGAGGGTCAAAAATGGCAGGAAAGATGGACCTACTACTTGGCTGTACCCATGGCTGCCTTACAGGCAATTGGACAGGTGAATATATTCAACAACTCAGCAGTTAGAATCGGTTTAGATCCAGTCATCCAGAATTTTGGGATTAGTAATTTTATCCCTTCTCTTACGATCGTGGTCAGTATGACTGCCGGAACGATGTTTGCCATATGGCTGGGTGAGTTGATCTCCGAGTTTGGATTACGCAATCAAGGTCTATCTTTGATCATCTTTGCTGGTATTGTTGCTCGCATCCCGGCAACTTTCGAAAGTCTCGTTGCAGATGCATCCACGCGTTGGATTGGCCTGTTCTTCATGCTGGTGATAAGCGTCCTCACCATTTTTGCCATCGTCGTTGTTCAACAAGGTCGTCGAAATGTCCCTGTTATGTACCCAGGTCGTAGGGTGGGCAGCCGCATGTCCATGCCAGTCAAAGGCACCTTGCCTCTGATGGTCAACATGGCAGGTATGATCCCAATAATTTTTGCCCAGTCACTGCTGACCTTCCCTTCGATCATTGCCAGCTTCTTTGCAACGTCGACGAATCAAACTGTAGCCAATATTGCCAATAGCATTGTCAACCTGTTTGGTGGTGGTGGGAACACTTATTGGATCATCTATTTCTTTATGGTTGTCTTTTTCTCCTTCTTCTATACTGACGTTCTTTTTGCACAGCAGAACTATGGTGAAAACCTGAAGAAGGTCGGCGCACAAATCCCGGGTGTTGCTCGTGGCGCGGCAACCCAGAAATATCTAACCCGTGTGTTGCGCAGAATCACCTTGCCTGGAGCAGTCTTTTTAGGTATTATCGCGGTCCTGCCATGGATGTTAAGCTTAATCGTGCCATTTGGGAAAGGCTCAGGACTATTATTGACCTCTTCCTCTGGTTTACTGATCGTAGTCGGTGTCGTCCGTGATACATTCTTCAGCATCGATGCCGATCTAAAGCTACATGGTTATGACGACTCGCTGCTGGTGAGGTAGGTTTATATTCATGGCCAGCTTTATCGTTCTTCTCGGTCCTCCCGGTGCAGGAAAAGGCACTCAGGCTGAAGCTATTTCTTCTGAGCTGCACCTGCCACATATCTCCTCAGGAGATATTTTCAGGGAAAATCTGAAGCACGAGACCGAATTAGGAAAACTGGCTGCTGGGTTCTTTAATAAAGGTGAGCTCGTCCCAGATGATGTGACCATTGCCATGATCCGGGAAAGATTATCCAAACCAGATTGCCAGAATGGAGCTTTATTAGATGGCTTTCCTCGTACTTCAGCTCAGGCAGTCGCCTTCGACAACCTGCTTTCGAGTATCAATGGGCAGGTAAAATCGGTGCCGTATATATATGTTCCTGAAACAGCGCTGATTGACCGTCTGAGCGGTCGTTGGACCTGCCGGAAAGCAGGTCATATCTTTCATGAAAAATATAATCCACCTCATGTACCAGGTAAATGTGATTATGATGGTTCGGAACTATACCAACGTGAAGATGATCAGGCTGAGACAGTGAAACATCGCATTCAGGTTTATCTGGAACAAACTCAACCACTAATTGAGTATTACCACCAACGCGGAGTCTTAGCTGAAGTGGATGGTACCAGGTCTATTGAGCAAGTTACGATTGACTTGCTTGCAGTAATTAAGAGAAACGGAAACGAATGAGCTGGGAACGAAACATAGTTATTAAAAGCCCGCAAGAAATTGACGGCTTACGTGAAGCAGGTCGCATCAATGCCAGGGCGCTTGATGCTGTACGGCAGTTGATCCGCCCAGGAGTTACTACCGCAGAGCTGGATGCAGCCGCGGAGCAAGTGATTCGCAAGCATGGAGCATCCCCCACCTTCAAGGGATATCCAGGTCCGTACCCGTACCCGGCATCAATATGTGTGAGCATCAATGAGCAGCTGGTGCATGGCATTCCTGGCAAACGCAAGCTGCAGGCTGGTGATATCGTTTCAGTAGATTGTGGTTCGACCTTTGAGGGTTTCGTTGGAGACTCTGCCTTCACCCTTGGTGTCGGAGAAATTTCTCCCCTAGCCCAACGGCTGATCAAAGTTACCGAACAAGCACTTTACGAAGGCATACGCCAGATGCGGGTTGGCAACCGGGTTGGTGATATATCAGCAGCCATCCAGACATTTGTAGAACACGCTGGATTTAATGTCACCCGAGAATACACCGGTCATGGCGTGGGCAGGCAAATGCATGAAGGACCTCAGGTACCAAATTATGGTATCGCTGGACGGGGCCAGGTTCTACGCCAGGGAATGACTATCGCATTAGAACCAATGGTTCTGGTCGGTACATCTCAAACTCGCCTGCTCCCAGATCAATGGACAGTCGCTTCGGCTGATAGCTCATTAACTGCCCATTGGGAACATTCCGTTGCCATTACCGATGGAGAACCACTCATCCTGACTTTATTATAAATGAGTCTGGACGGAAGAAACATTGACGAGTATAATCAGAACTTTGGCTATTCGGATACACATGGTTGTTGTTAGGAGTAAGTTATGAAAGTATCATCATCAATACGAAAGCGTTGCTCAAAATGTAAGGTCGTTAAACGCAAAGGACGTTTATACATCATTTGCGATAATCCGAAACACAAGCAACGACAAGGATAGGACTTATGGCACGTATCTCAGGTATTGATCTTCCACGCAATAAACGGGTTGAAGTTGGCCTGACCTATATCTTAGGCATCGGTGATTCACATGCGCACCAGATCCTGAATGCCACAGGCGTAAATCCAGATACCCGTGTCAAAGATCTGACCGATGCAGAAGTAGGTTTATTACGCGATTTCATCGGTCAGCATTATCAAGTCGAAGGCGACTTACGCCGCTCTGTCCAGATGAATATCAAACGTCTGATTGAGATCGGTAGCTATCGCGGCCTTCGCCATCGCCGTAATTTACCCGTACGTGGGCAACGTACACGTACGAACTCTCGCACGCGTAAAGGTCCTAAGAAGACCGTTGCCGGACGTGGTAGACGGCGTGGTGCAACCAAGAAATAATCATTAGCGAGGTACTATGGCTCAAACTGGAACAACTGGACGCCGAAAATCCGCACGTAAAACAAAGCGCCTCCTGTCCACCGGGCAGGTTCATATTCTGGCAACCTTTAATAATACCATTGTCACCATCACCGATACTCAGGGGAATGCAGTTACCACTGCAAGCGCCGGAGCATCGGGTTTCAAAGGCTCCCGCAAGAGCACGCCTTATGCAGCCCGTGTGGCAGCAGAATTGGCGATGAAAAATGCTCAATCGCTAGGCATGCAGGAAGTTGAAATCTATGTCAAAGGTCCAGGACCTGGTCGCGAAAATGCCATCCGTGCTGTTCAGGCATCAGGCATGAAGGTGACATCAATCACTGATGTGACCCCTGTACCACACAATGGATGCCGGCCTCCAAAGAAGCGCCGTGTCTAATCACTAATAATATAAGGAAGAGGTAAGAATCTATGGCAAAGTATCGTGGGCCAGTATGTAAATTGTGCCGGCGAGAAGGTGAAAAATTATTTCTTAAGGGTGCTCGGTGTTACTCGCCCAAATGTGCTTTTGAACGGCGTGGATACCCCCCTGGTTTACATGGCAAGAGCGCCCAGTTCCGCCGCAAGCGTGAATCTGATTATGCACGTCAGTTACGTGCCAAACAGAAAGCACGCCGTGTGTATGGTGTATTGGAACGCCAGTTCCGTCGCTACCATGCCGCCGCCCTCAAGCGACGTGGCTTGACCGGTCTGACTATGCTGCAAATCCTTGAGAGCCGGTTGGATAATGTTGTCTACCGTCTCGGATATGCAGACAGCCGATCAAAAGCACGCTTGCTCGTCACTCATGGACATTTTATTGTCAACGGACAACGCACAGACGTCCCTTCCATGACAGTTTCTGTCGGTGATGTCGTTGCTGTTCGCCCCAGCTCTCGTAAGCGAACATACTTTAAGGAGCTGCCGGATTTGGCTGAAGACCGCAACGTTCCCAATTGGCTTAGCCGCGATCTCAAAGAGCTTGCAGGGACCGTGGTGCGCATGCCGGAACGTTCGGAAATTGATGCCAACCTTGGCGAGCAACTCATTGTTGAGTATTACTCAAGATAATCCCAGGCCCGGGGGAAGAGGTGAACTGTGTTAGGATTAAGTAACATGGTAACGCCGAAGATCGAGCGTGAAGCAGAAGCTCGTAACTACGGCAAATTCGTTATCAGCCCATTGGAACATGGCTATGGCATTACCCTCGGTAATGCCTTGCGGCGTGTATTATTATCCTCCCTAGACGGAGTGGCAGTCACATCTATCCGTATCGCAGATGTGCAACATGAATTCAGCGAGATCCCTGGCGTCCGTGAAGATGTTATCCGGGTCATGCTGCAAATCAAGCAGTTGCGCATGCGTTTACTCGACGTGGATACTGCCCATCTCCATCTGACGGTTCAAGGTGATGGTACTGTAACCGCTGCAGATATTGTAGTTAATCCAGATGTCGAGATCGTCAATCCTGAACTTTATCTGTTCACCGTGGATGATCCAAAAGCAAATCTGGATATCGATATGACCGTGGAACGTGGCAGGGGATATTCGCCTGCTGACGATCGCACGGGACGTTTACCGATCGGCGAGTTGCCTGTAGATGCGATTTACAGCCCCATCCGCCGGGTAAATTGGGAAGTAAGCTCTGCCCGTGTTGGGCAAAGCACGAATTACGATAAACTCATCCTAGAAATCTGGACGGATGGCACAAACACACCAGAACATGCTTTGAGCACCTCCGCCAAAATCTTGATTGATCACCTGCGCCATCTGGCAGGTATCAGCGAAGAGACATTAGCATCGCTCACTGAAGAAATTAGCGCAGAAGATCATCTCACCAGTGAAATGATCGAAACGCCCATCGAAAACCTCGATCTTTCAGTTCGGGTATTTAATTCTCTCAAACGGACTGGGATCACCACCGTTGGAGAAGTTTTGGAGCTGCTCGATAAAGGTGAAGAAGCTGTCATGTCCATCAGGAATTTTGGTGAGAAAAGCCTGGATGAATTACGCCTGAAGATGCGTGAGAAGGGCTATCTCCGAGATCAACACGAAGAAGAAGCGGAGTAATTGGATATGCGACACCAAGTAGCTGGAAAAAAACTAAGCCGCAGCAAGGATGAACGCACTGCTCTACGTAGGGTCATGATTGCGCAATTGATTGAACATGAGCGCATCGAAACCACCCAAGCAAAAGCCCTGGCGATCAGAGGTCAAACCGAACGCTTGATCACCCTGGCAAAGCGTGGTAACAAGGAAGGCGATGAAAAGATGGTACATGCCCGTCGCCTGGCAGCTGCTCGCTTGAGTAATCCCGATGCTGTCATTAAATTGTTTGATGATATTGCACCTCGATATTCTGATCGTCCTGGTGGTTACACCCGCATACTTAAGCTGGGTCCACGCCTGGGTGATAATGCAGAAATGGTGCTTATTGAGTTGATTGAAGAATAATGGATGGCAGGTGATTTGGGGTGAATTCCCTGGATCACGACAGGATCTGTCAGCCATCAATGGAACGTTACCAAGTTATCCTCGCCTACGACGGCTCTCACTTTAAGGGCTTCCAACGGCAGGCAAATGCTCGTAGCGTACAAGGCGTGGTTGAAGCTGCCTTGCACAAGCTCAACTGGCAGGGAAACTCCATCCTGGCAGCAGGGCGTACGGATACTGGTGCGCATGCTACAGGTCAGGTGATTGCTTTTGATCTGGTTTGGGATCACGGTCCTGGAGATCTACAGCAAGCCCTGAACAACCTGTTACCGATGGATGTGGTCGCCAGGGAAGTAAACCAGGTTCGTACTTCCTTCCACCCACGCTATGATGCAAGCTGGCGTAAGTATTTCTATCGAATATATAGCCAGCCAATGCGAGATCCTTTCCTGGATCCCTACGCCTGGCGTGTTTGGCCTGCTGTTGCGATTACTAGCTTGCGTGAAGCAGCTCGACCACTGATTGGTACACACGACTTTAACGCCTTTGGCACCCCACCCCACTCCGGAGGCAATACGGTCCGCTGCGTGCTGGAATCAGATTGGAAGCAGGAAGCATCCTATCTCATTTTTGAGATCGTAGCTCATGCCTTCCTGTATCATATGGTTCGCCGGTTGGTCTTTATGCAGATCAGGATTGCTCAGGGAAAGCTGGATCTTTCAGATTTGATCAATACCCTGACCCCTGACACACAGAAAGCTGTTTCCGAAGTGAGAGATACTGCTTCGACAAAGGGATTGGTCCATGGTCTTGCACCCGCTCAAGGATTAATCCTGGCAGAAGTTCATTACCCGTATGAGGCTACAAGTTTGGATGCGGATAAAATTTAAAATTCTAAAAAAGAATAGACAGTTATATAAATGATCGGTGAAATTGACTGTCTAAATGTGGAGAAAGATGACGTGCAAAAAACATACGTCCCAAAAAAGGATGAAATAAGCAACGAATGGGTCTTAGTTGACGCCAAGGATAAGTATATTGGGCGTCTTGCAACCCGGATAGCCAGCATATTGCTTGGCAAGAATAAACCGACCTACACACCAGGTGTTGAAACTGGTGACTTTGTCGTAGTGATCAATGCAGAATGTATCAAAGCGACAGGTAATAAGATGGAAGATAAGATCTATTACCATCACACTGGATATCCAAGCGGAATCAAATCAGTTAGCTTACGACAGCAGCTAGCCAAACACCCTGATCGCGTTATCCGGAACGCAGTCTGGGGAATGTTGCCACATAACAAGTACGGTCGATCATTGATCAAAAAGATGAAAGTATATGCAGGTCCCGAACATCCCCATGCTGGGCAAAATCCCAAGCCATTGGATCAGGTTTTGGGGCAAGATTAAGGAGTAGGTATGGCAAATCAGTATTATGAAGGAATTGGTCGTCGTAAGGAGAGCACTGCTCGTGTGCGGATTTCCAGTGGCACAGGTGTCTTCACCGTAAATCAGAAGGTGCTAGAAGAATACTTTGGCAGGACGGGTGATGTTGAAACCATCGTTGCCCCACTGCATGCCGTTGGTGAAGCTCGTAACACCCTGGATATTACTGCCACTGTCAACGGTGGCGGTGTCACAGGTCAGACGGATGCCATCATGATGGGATTGGCACGTGCTATCCTCGAGATGAAACCGGATGCCCGGTCCACCTTGCGTAAGGGTGGCTTTCTTACCCGGGATGCTCGTGTAAAAGAACGCAAGAAACCCGGCCTCAAGCGTGCTCGTAAGGCTCCAACTTACACCAAGCGTTAATTTTTTCGACTTCTAACATAATGCGTATAAACGTGGCTTCCGGGTTGCGTTTTACGCATTATTATTTAAAGGATTTTGATTAATAATTCAGTCACATATTCCAGAGGTCTTATGACACCCATGATCACCTTGCTTGGTTTAGGTCCTGGCGATCCCAACCTGCTCACCGTGGAAGCCTTGCAACTACTGGAAAGCATCCCAGAGATATATCTACGAACTTCGCAGCATCCCACTGTGGCTGGTTTTCCTGCCTCTCTGCAGGTTCATTCTTTTGATGACCTGTATGAATCTTCTCCTTCCTTCGATTATGTCTATGCGCATATCGTTGACCAGATTTTAGAACTCGCCAAGCGTCCTCAAGGTGTTATCTATGCCGTCCCCGGTCATCCGTATGTCGCTGAAACCACCTGCCCAGAGATTGTCCGTCGCGCAAAACTGGAAGACATACCTGTTCGCATCATTGAAGGTTTGAGTTTCATCGAGCCTACTTTTTCCGCTTTAGGCATCGATCCACTGCCTCACTTGGCGATTATTGATGCCCTCGAGCTGGCCAGTGCTCATGTACCTCCCTTCCCACCCGACTCCCCCGCATTGATTGCTCAGATTCATTCTCGAGCAGTGGCAAATGAGGTCAAGCTGACTCTTATGGAAATTTACCCGGATGAGCATCCCACCCGATTGGTACACGCCGCTGGCACTTCCGAAGAGCGTGTGGAAGACCTGCCTTTGCATGCCATCGATCAGAGCAATTACATTGGATTGCTGACCGGCCTGTACCTGCCTCCTTTGGAAAAAGGCACCTCATTTGAAACCTTTCATGAGATCATCGCAAGTCTGCGTGCCCCTGACGGATGCCCCTGGGATCGGGAGCAAACACATCAAACCTTGCGCAACAACCTCCTGGAAGAGACATATGAAACACTGGAAGCCCTGGATCAGGATGATGCTGTTCATATGCGAGAGGAGTTCGGAGATTTGTTGCTCCAAATCACCTTGCATTCCCAGATTGCCAGTGAATATGGTGAATTCAACATCGCTCAGGTATTTAAAGGCATCCATGACAAGATCATCCGTCGCCATCCACATGTTTTTGCGGATCTGAAAGTAGAGGGTGTTGAGCATGTTCTGCAAAATTGGGAAAAACTCAAAGCGGCTGAGCGTTATGAGGAGCACAAAGAAAACGGTGGTTTCGAGAAGGGGCTACTAGATGGTGTTGCCATCGCTCTACCTGCATTGTCTCAGGCGCAAGAAATCCAGCGCCGTGCTGCCCGGGTCGGTTTTGACTGGCCTGACTCACGTGGGGTGGTTGATAAAATCAATGAAGAATGTGTCGAGCTTCTCGGTGCTAAAGACATCGCCTCTCGTGCTGATGAGCTTGGCGATCTACTCTTTTCCGTGGTTAATCTGGCACGCCATTATGAAATTGATGCTGAAATCTTCCCTGCGTGAAACCAACGCCCGTTTCCGCAAGCGCTTTGCCTACATTGAGCGATCAGCGCGTGAGTTAGGCAAGACGGTCAATGACCTTTCTTTGGATGAAATGGAGCAATATTGGCAGAAAGCAAAAAAGTTGTAAAATATACTTATGCAAAAAACAATTGTGATCATCCCAACGTATAACGAAGCCGAAAATCTAGCGAAGATTACTGCAGCACTCTTTAACCTTAATATCGAAGGTCTTGAGATATTGATCGTTGACGATGCCTCTCCCGATGGCACTGGTCAACTGGCTGACCAGCTGGCGTTACAATATCCAGAACGCTTCCACGTCATACACAGGGCTGGGAAACTAGGTTTGGGTACCGCCTATATTCAGGGATTTAAATGGGCGTTCGACCAGGGAGCACAATATATCATCCATATGGATGCCGACTTTTCCCACTCTCCCAGCTATATTCCGCAAATGCTTGCCCTGATCCCGGGTTTTGAGGTCGTAGTAGGATCACGCTATACAAAAGGTGGCCGGCTTGACGAAAGCTGGAGTTGGTACCGCCGTCTTCTGAGCTGGTGGGCAAACTCAGTTTGGGTGCGGATTATCCTTGGGACGAAGACCAGGGATGCCACCGCTGGTTTTAAATGCTGGAAGGCAAAAGCCCTGCAAAACATCGACCTGGATGGCGTTCATTCCACCGGTTATGTATTTACAGTTGAAATGTGTTATTTGGCGGAGAAGCTGGGTTACCGCATCAAGGAAATCCCGATTTACTTTGAAGACCGGTCCGTTGGTGTAAGCAAAATGGACTCCGGGATCAAAATCGAAGCGGCTTTAAGGGTTTTTGAGATTCGCATGCACTACCGTCACCTTCAGCCTTCCAAAAATTATGTTCGAGAATAAAGTAGCGCTTGTCACAGGCTCTGGTCGGGGAATTGGAGCAACCATTGCCAGGCATTTTGCCAGCCTTGGAGCGGATGTGGTGGTCAACTACTTCCGCAATCCACAGCCAGCAAACGAAACTGCGGAAAGTATTCGCAACCTGGGAAGGAAAGCTCTACTTGTAAAAGCTAACATGGGGGAACTTGAGGATATCACCCGCTATGTTTGATCTCATCGATGCAGAATTCGGTGGATTAGATTTCTACATACACAATGCTGCTTCAGGTTATAACCGCCCGGTGATGCAACAAAAGGTCAAGGGATGGGACTGGACGATGAACATCAATGCTCGTTCACTGCTTTTTGCTGCCCAAAGATCTACACCGTTGATGGAAAAGCGAGGTGGCGGTGCCATTGTTACCATCTCGAGTCCTGGAGCAGGACGGGTGCTGCCCGATTATGTGGTCGTAGGTGCCAGTAAAGCTGCCTTGGAATCCATCACCCGCTATCTGGCTGTGGAGCTTTCCCCGAAGAATATCGTGGTCAACGCCATCTCACCAGGCATGATATTGACAGATGCTTTACAGCACTTCGAGATGGTGCGTTCAGACGTCCACCTGACGGAAAAGGCGGTTAGCATCACCCCAGCAGGCAGGCTGGTGAGCCCTCAGGATGTGGCAGGCCTGGTGGCTTTCCTGTGCTCGCCCGAGGCTAATATGATCCGTGGTCAGGTGATCACCATGGATGGAGGTGCAGCACTCCTGGCACCCGGGCTTGAAATGATACCCTGATTATCCAATGAATAATCGGTTTTGATCAACATCGCTTCCAGGATAATCTTCCTGATTGTCGTCTTTTTTTATTTCCCTTGTTAAAAACTATCTACCATACCTGCCCATCAATTGCCCCTGTGCCAGGATGTGCCCTCGCATCGCACTCTCAACCTGAGCTTTCGTAGCGCCCGATTTTAAATCCAACATCGTATCCAAAGCATAAATCTTAATATAATACCGGTGGTTTGAACCTTTGGGCGGGCATGGTCCCCCATAACCCATACGGTTGAAATCATTCTTTCCTTCCGTGCCATTGCCGGATATTCCCTGCTCGACTCCGCTCAGGTCGGCTGGGAGGTTGTAAAGCACCCAATGTACCCAGGTTTCCGCAGAGGCATCTGGGTCGTCCATGATCAACGCCAGGCTGACTGTGTCGCTTGGAACTCCCGTCCATTCCAGGGGTGGGGATACGTTCTTGTCATCGCAGGTATAAATTCGTGGGATCCTGTCGCCTTCGTTAAAAGCACTGCTCGTGATTTGAATGCTCATCTCAACCTCTCCTTCTTGTGAAAGGCTTGCCTCCTGGCTTTTACAGCCGGCAAGAAATAATATGCACAGAAGGCAGACCAAACAACGACTAATTTTATACAATTTTTTCATTCGATATCGCCTTGGAAATACTATATATCAAATTTTTCCAAATATCAAGACCCCTGGTTGGTTACTAGACCTCACAGGTTTTTAAAACCTGTGAGGTCTTATTTATCACCCTTGTGGTAAATTTCCGGTCGAGCATCGTCTCGAAATCACTCGCTGCGTACTGCCAATCTCAGATGAGCGCTTTAAAATGCCGAGCCTTCGTCAGAGTCTGTTGCCTCTTGACCTGCTTCTTGGTCAGCTTCTTGACCTGCCTCCTGGTCTGCTTCTTCGCCCATTTCTATCTTTCGTGTTCGGTATCCATCATAATCGGGTACCAGACGATCATACTCACCATCCATGAGCGGAGATGAGATCATGAAATCAGCAGATGCTCGATTGCATGCAATTGGGATATTCCATACAACAGCCATTCGCAAGAGTGCCTTGACATCCGAATCATGGGGCATTGGTTCGAGTGGATCCCAGAAAAAAATAAGAAAATCAATCTCGTTACCGGCGATCTTGGCACCAACTTGTTGATCACCCCCCAAGGGCCCGCTTTGGAGTTTTGTGATTGTGAAGCCAAGTTCGTTTTCCAGGATCTCCCCGGTGGTACCCGTCGCAAATACGTCATGATGTGCCAGGAGATCGCGATTAAATTTCGCCCATTCCACAAGGTCCCGTTTCTTATTGTCGTGAGCAACAAGTGCAATCTTCTTATCATGTTCCATCGCAATCTTTCTGTAAATCATAAGAATTCTCTGGTCCTTTCTAAACTATGCCAAAACGATCTATGGGCAGCGAAGCAAATTGAGCAATATGGTGAGTTAATTCGTTTCAATGACCAGGCTGCCCAACAGTTGATTCTACTTTAATTTTGACGGATATTATGTCTGTTTAGTACATATTACTAATTCAAGAAAATGATGATGATAAGAGCAGGTGTTAGAACCTTTCTCTTTGATCAGGTGAATTAAATTGAAAAAAACAAAAGCATTCAATTCAGCCGATTGTCCAGGATTACACCACATATTGTAGGGGCACGAAATTTCGTGCCCCTACCAAAACCTGGTATGAACTACTATACAGTTTGCACGGTCCATATCCATTAGGCATATTTATTCCTCGAAAAAACGAATCGAAACAAATACGATTCAATGAAATCAATCTATCATTTGTCAGACATAAAAGTCACATACCAAGAATATTACGTATATATGTAATTACTCACCAGCGATCAGAATAAGGGAAATCCTTACATTCGATGTGGTGAAAAAGCAGATTGCTTCGAGTTCGGAAGATCCCGTATATATTATAGCACATATGTTCTATTCCACAAGAGGGTTATGAATATTTTAAGATTTCATAGTCGGGAAGGCTTGTAAGCAGATATTTGTGGATGCTGAAAAACCTCTCGAAAAAGTATATTGGGAATACCCCTTATCTTCTCCCCTCTTAAAAACTAAAAATGGTGTATGAGAAAATCTTCAATATTGACTAGGTTCAGGATTCGTGTATAGTTTAACCATTATAGCCTAGGCAGTGCGGTGAGATAGTAAAACCATTGTTGAGTGGATTGATGAGAGATTCAAAAAGGATAGAATAACAAGAAGATTGGTGTATTTACCAATTACTTGGAATTGGGAACACATGAATTAATGCAGCTGCATATCCTTAGCGATATCCATCTTGAATTTGCACCTTTCGAGCCACCAAAAACGGAAGTTGAGATGATCATCCTGGCTGGTGACATACACCCAGGAATCAAGGGTGTCGTTTGGGCTATGGATAAATTCAGAGATTCCCAAGTGATATACATCCTGGGAAATCACGAGTATTATGGTCAAGCCTACCCAAAGCATATATCAAAGCTTAAGGAAATAACCCAAGGATCCAATGTCCATATTCTTGAGAACGATAGCTTCATCTTTGGTGATGTTGTATTCCTTGGCTGCACCTTCTGGACTGATTTCGAGTTATTCGGTAATCCGAGAATAGCCGGCTATTTTGCTACCCAGAACATGACGGATTACCACCTAATCCGGATTAATCCCAGTTATAGCAGGCTACGCTCCATTGATACAGCCGGCATCCATTATAGATCACGGTACTGGTTGGCTGAACAACTTAATAAGCACAAAGGAGCCAAAATTGTAGTCGTGACACACCACATACCCAGCGTCAAATCCCTCCCCGAAGATTATGAAGATGATATGCTGAGTGCAGCGTATGCATCAAACCTAGATGATTTCGTAGAAAATTCTAAAGCTTGCCTGTGGATCCATGGACATAAACACAAGAGGCAAGAGTATCTCATTGGATTGACAAGAATGATATGCAATCCAAGAGGGTATCCAGGTAAGATTAGTGGCTTTATTCCCGATTTTGTGATCAGCATATAAACACATTTCCTCATTTGGGAATACTCTTATAAATTTTTTTATGTGAGATGAATCCTGAACTGTCAATCAAGTTTACATAAAGAATATACGGTTAGAAAATAATTAAAGGCTTAGGTTTCGCTTCAGTCGTTGGCTCATTCAACTTTGAAGAAGTTTGCTTTGTTGAAAATTTCCTTCTTGCAATGGCCTGATAATAAAAAAAGACGCTTCTTTAGGCGTCTTTACAGCTTGATGATATTTTTTTTGATCAATAAATGGCTCACACCCCCACTAAAATAGCCCGGGTCGGGGCACCTTCTGCACCACCCAGCTTGAGCGGCAGGCAATGCAAGGTGTAGCGTCCTTGTGACACCTTAGACAAATCCAGGCCTTCGATCACCACCATCCCGGCATCCAGCAGGATGGTGTGTACCGGCTTACCCTGTTTATAGGGCGCAATCGAGAGATAATCGATGCCCACCAGCTTGACGTTCCGGTCTACCAATAATTCAGCTGCATCGATGCTTAACCCCACGAAATCGGTCTGAAACTCCCTGTTTCCGGACGCCCAATATTCTGAATTGCGGGTTTTGAACAGAAGCCGGCGGGTGCGCGGCGGGATATCTGCATCCATCAAGATCGAGGCAGTGATCAGGTTCACGTTGGGTAGATGAAGCACGTACGCCCTGCCAACCATCAGGTCGAGTGACAGGCTTTCTACCGTTTTTCCGTTGTTCAGGAAATGGTCGGGGGCATCCACATGCGTACCGGTGTGACAGCTCATCGAAATCTGGGTGACATTGGCATTATCTCCCGCGTCAATGCTGCTGAGGCGTTGCATGTTCACCGGTGGATCACCAGGCCATACGATCATTTCAGGAGTAATGGTCAGGGTAATGTCATAGGTACGCATCGGTTACCTCCAATTATATAAAAAGTATAGAATAGAGTAGCAAATAATGCAACTTTTCTGCGTGCCAATTTTTCTTCAGCAATCAATATCGATCATTGAAACCCCCATCGCTATTGTAGCCGCCATCGCTTTTGTAGCCGCCATCGCTGATGGCGGAAAAGTCCGGGATCAACGATCCCGGCTACAGAAGTTGTTGCCACCATCGCTTTTGTAGCCGCCATCGCTTTTGTAGCCGCCATCGCTTTTGTTGCCGCCATCGCTTTTGTAGCCGCCATCGCTTTTGTAGCCGCCATCGCTGATGGCGGAAAAGTCCGGGATCAACGATCCCGGCTACAGAAGATGTTGCCACCATCGCTTTTGTAGCCGCCATCGCTTTTGTAGCCGCCATCGCTGATGGCGGAAGAGTCCGAAATCAACGATCCCGGCTACAGAAGTTGTTGCCGCCATCGCTTTTGTAGCCGCCATCGCTTTTGTAGCCGCCATCGCTGATGGCGGAAGAATCCGGAATCAACGATCCCGGCTACAGAAGTTGTAGCCGCCATCGCTGTTGTAGCTGCCATCGCTGATGGCGGAAGAGTCCGGGATCAACGATCCCGGCTACAGAAGTTGTAGCCGCCATCGCTGTTGTAGCTGCCATCGCTTTTGTAGCCGCCATCGCTGATGGCGGAAGAGTCCGGGATCAACGATCCCGGCTACAGTAGTTGTAGCCGCCATCGCTGTTGTAGCTGCCATCGCTGATAGCGGACGAGTCTGGAATAAACGATCCTGGCTACAAATCGCTGCGAGCTACACACTTAGATCGAAAATCTCACCTTGCCACCACCAGTCTTCGACCTTCTGGACCAAGTTTTTTCTGACTGGATTCTGGCGCACATACTCCCATTTCTGTATGTAATTTTCCTCAGATCGGAGAAGATGATCGAAGAATTCCTTCTGCCAGATTGGTGGTAAGAGCGTTTTTTCACTATCATGGCTATCTCGTAAAATTCTTTTGCTAGTCCATTGCTTCCACTGTTGCATGAAGCCAGATAGATCTTTTTTACTGTGATCAGCCATATTATCAGAAAAGGAACTGAAAAAATGAACATGGTCTGGCATAATTACATACCGACCCACGATCCAACCATGAAGTTCCAAAGCATTAGTCCATTCATCGATCAGGATTTTAGCAACCTTATCGTTTGCCAGTATTGGTTTCCGTTGATATGTAGAGGTAGTGATGAAATAAATTGGATTAGAAATCCAAATTCGAGCTAAATGTGGGAGGTGTTTATGAGTAGGCATGTGTTTTTTCGATGAGTTAATTGTAATAAATCCTACCGGGATCAACGATCCCGGCTACAAAACGAACCCTACTGCAGAAGTTATAGCCGCCATCGCTATTGTAGCCGCCATCGCTGATGGCGGAGGAGTCCGGGAGCAACGATCCCGGCTACAGAAGATGTTGCCGCCATCGCTTTTATAGCTGCCATCGTTGATGGCGGAAGAGTCCGGGATCAACGATCCCGGCTACAGAAGATGTTGCCGCCATCGCTATTGTAGCCGCCATCGCTGATGGCGGAAGATTCCGGGATCAACGATCCCGGCTACAAAACGAACCCTACTGCAGAAGATGTAGCCGCCATCGCTTTTGTAGCCGCCATCGCTGATGGCGGAAGAGTCCGGGAGCAACGATCCCGGCTACAGAAGATGTTGCCGCCATCGCTTTTGTAGCCACCATCGCTTTTGTAGCCGCCATCGCTGATGGCGGAAGAGTCCGGGATCAACGATCCCGGTTACACGATTTCAAGCTTTGCTTGTGTAAAACGTTTCAATGCAGTCGGATCCATACTCACACCCAGACCGGGTTCATCAGGTACCGTGATCGTGCTGTCGTGGTTGAGCAAAAAGCGCTCGTTGGTTATATCTTGCTCATAATACCGGTCAGTCGCAGAAATATCTCCCGGCAACATGAACCCCTGCAGAGAGGCAATAGCCAGGTTCGAAGCCCTGCCAACACCCGTTTCCAACATGCCTCCACACCATACCGGGATACCCATGCTCAAACACAGGTCATGGATGGCCTTTCCCTGGCTTATTCCTCCCACCCGGCCGGCTTTAATGTTGATCACTCGGCAGGATTTCATCTCGAGCGCCTGTCGGGCAAGCCTGAGAGAGGTGATGCTTTCATCCAGGCAGATGGGTGTCTTGAATTTTGTTTGCAGCTGGCTATGGTCCCACAGATCATCTTCAGCCAGGGGTTGCTCTATCAACAAGAGACCAAGATCATCTAAAGGCACCAACGAAGCGGCACTTTCAAGCGTATACGCCGAATTGGCATCCACCTGCAGTCGTAAGTGAGGGAATTCATGGCGCACAGCGCTGGCATCTCCAACATCACGACCAGGTTTAATTTTAATCTTAACCCGCTGGTAGCCTAAATCCAGGTATTCATGCACTGCTTCAACCAACCTTTGTGGGGCCTCTTGCAAGCCCACCGAAACCCCTACCTCCACTTTCTGACGCTTTCCACCGAGCATATCTCTTAGCGATTTCCCTTGGGCTTTTCCCAACAAATCCCAGAGTGCCATTTCTACTCCTGCTTTGGCCATTAAATGCCCGCGCGCGAAAGCCATGCATTTTTGTAGATCGTCAGCACCGCTGATATCCTGGTTCAAAACAACAGGGATAAGGAAATCCCGCAGGATGTGCATAGCAGTGCCCACTGTCTCGTAAGAGTAGCTCGGGTCCCAATCCGCTGGACATTCCCCATAGCCAACCAATCCATCCGAAAATGCCTCCACCAGCACACAATCACGGGTGTGGATGCGCCCAAATGAGGTTTCGAATGCACTTACCAAAGGCATACGCAAATGATATAAATTAATCTGGCTGATCTTCATAAAGTGCTCTCTCCGTGACATAAAACGTAGTAACTGCGGGTTGATGGTTCGTCGGTACGCACAAAATCCGTCACAAGGTACCCTGCCTTGAACAGCTCTTCAAAAATACTGCGGGAGTGCAACCGCCAATCCATGGCAAGGTTGAGATCACTTGCTTTCAATGATTGAAAATCCGTTGGGATTTCCACCAACACAATGGGTAACTCTTGACCTTGTTTAAGATCAACATCTGGTCCAGGGTGAGGGAATCCGATTGGGCTAATTTCCGCTGGATTAAGGATGGGTGTGCCACCTCTAAGGTAATGCATCAGGTCAAGATGCTTCCGCCTCCCTCGGCTGAGACGCAGGTTTACCCGCTGTGAATTCACCCACCAATCCACCTCGAAGCGATCGGAGGGCAGACCTCGGTTCAAGTCATCATCCATCTTGCCATAAAAGTTTCGCAGATAGGTGTTGCACACCGCCCCCAGACGGGTGATATTCAGCCAGGCATTCCGGCTGAGTAATGGATCATAAGTCCAGGTGATGCGGTCGATCCCCTGGTGGCGGACCACTTGCCATTGGGCTCGCTTAAGCGCAAAACCGAGTCCCTTCCCTCTAAAGTCGACCCTCACACCCAGCATGCTCGAATAATGTTTCAAGCGCGGACCATCCGGTGTTGGATAAATCCCGGGAAAGCCAAACACGAAGCCGACCATCTCCTGGTCCACATAGGCACCGATCAATAAGCCTCCATTATGGGCTGCCGAGTTGATCAAATGCGCCGGCACGATGTCTGTTTCCGTTTCGTTCCACACCATGCGTTGAAGTTCCTCCACCTGGTGCATTTCATCCATATTCTCAATGATTTTGATTGTCCACGGATTACTCATAATTTGCTAGTGCCTGCGGAATAAATTACGCCACAATGACGTCCGCCAGTTGGTCTCTTGAAGATGGTCGAGCCGGTGATCGAAGCGGGAAGGCAATATATTAAATACCCTGGGTAATGCATCCAGGCTACAGGTACGATTTACCGCCAGGTAGTCTAACCAATATACCGAAACTGGTAAGCCGGGGAACATGGATTCAAATAAAACGGTGGAAGCGCGCAGGTAAGGAGGAAAAACATGCACAAGCTTGCGTTTTATATCAATCGTTTCCAACACCGATTGAACGATGTGATTAAACGATAAATATTCAGGACCGCCGATAGAGTAAGTCTGGTTAATGGTCAGGTCATTGTCCAGCGCCCAAATCAAGCAGGTTACCAGATCTTCAATCCAGATAGGTTGGAGCAGTGTGCTCCCATCTTCTGGGACGAAAAAGAAAAATGGCAGTGCGTTCAGCAAACGAGCGAGACCGCTGGTAAAGTGGTCGTTCAAGCCATAAACAAGTGCACTGCGGATAATGGTATGGCTCACGCCACTACGGCGGATATTCTCCTCAGCAATTGCCTTGGCTTTTAGAACCGGGAAAGCCGAAGCCCGGTCAGCTCCAAGGTGGCTGAGAAAGAAGAAACGCTTCACTCCAGCATTCGCTGCAAGACGACTAATCATCTGCGTGCCCTGGATATCAACATCCATTAAGCTGGCGTGCGCACCATGCCATTCAACCCCCGCCAGGTGATACACCGTATCCACACCCATCATTGCCGAGCGAAGGCTACGTTCATCGACCAGATTGCATACCGCCACTTCTACAGGCACACCCTTGGGCAGGTTGGGAGATTTCTTGGTAGGGCGGATGAGCAAGCGTACCGGGAAACCCGCTTCAGCCAGTTGGCGTACCAATGCCCTACCAATAAAACCCGTGCCTCCCGTTACCAGAATCATGCCGTGATTATAGCATGGGGGTTATTGAGCTGGGCAGAATGCCTTTCATTCGATCCCGGTCCGTCCAGCTACAGAGTATGCTGGACTCGCTCCGCCTACCTATCATAAAAACGAAGCACCTTGTTCTTTCCAATCACAATAAGCATATTCTGGACGTTAAACACAATACTTATTACCCCATCTGTCCGATTTTCACGAAACTAATCAGGCTGGATGGAGTTAATTACAATGTTATATCTCATAAAGGAATCTATTCTTGGAAAATAAACTACCAGCTTGGCGAAAGTGGATTTATGGTTCCGGTGACCTGGGATTCAGCGTGACTAGCACCATTGTTGGGGCATATTTTGCCATTTTCCTCACCGATGTAGTAGGGATACCTGCCCGTATCGCCGCGGTTGCTATTTTCCTGGGACGAACCTGGGATTACATCAATGATCCCCTGTTTGGTTATCTCACCGACCGTACCCGAACCCGCTGGGGCAGGAGTCGTCCATATTTACTATTTGGTCCAATCCCCTTTGCCATTGTGTTTACATTAATGTGGTGGAGAGCCACCCATTCAGGGGGACATCGCACTGGTGTTATATTACGCCTTTGTATATATATTATATGATGCCGTTGTTACACTCGTCTATATGCCTTTTATTGCTCTCACCCCGGAGCTCACCTCAGATTATGATGAGCGTACATCATCTGAATTCAGTGAGAGCATTTTTCTCAATTCTGGGTAGCCTGATTGCCTTCACCATCCCGCTGATGATCATCGAAAAATTTTCACCCGAGCAGGCGTCCAATGTACTATTGATGGGATTTTCATTTGCAATTTTCTCAGTCAATCCCATTATTTATGGTATTTTTTGGTACACGTGAACGTCCTGAATTCATGCAGCAAGAAAAACCAGGCCTGCGAGAAGCCTTGAAGGCTTCCATACAAAATAAACCTTTCATTTTCAGTGCAGGGATTTATCTGTTCACATGGATTTCGATAGACATCCTGCAAACCATCATGCTATATTTTATTAAATACGTGGTGAACCGAGAAGATAACAGTAATGTAATCATGGCAACCATTTTCGTGATTGGAATTTGCGCTTTACCTTTATGGGTTGGGATTTCGCGGCGTTTGAATAAGCGCCTGGCATATATCGCTGGGATGGCATTTCTAGCTGCAGTGTTATTGGTGCTAGTCAACCTGACCCCTGTAACACCACTGAGCTGGATCTTAGTCCTTTGTGTGCTTGCAGGTATTGGTATTTCAGCTGCACATGTTATCCCCTGGTCAATAATCCCCGATGCCATCGAATATGGCGAGCTGAAGACCGGTAAAAGATACGAGGGTATGTTCTACAGCCTGATATCATCTCTCCCAAAAAGTTGCCTCTTCGTTCGCCATATCCCTGGCATTGCTAAGTATTGGATGCAACGGGTTATATCCCCAACGGTGCCACACAACCTTCCAGTGCTGTATTAGGTATACGTATCGTAACTGGTCCAATACCAGCTGTCATGATATCCTTGGGTATCGTTTTCGCCATTCTATACCCCTTGGGTCGGGAGGGTTATACACAAATCGCCCTAGAGCTTGAAGAAAAGCGCGCCCCAGTTAACGAAGATGTTCCATGAGTAATATCGAAATCCAACGGGTAGAGAACTTCCGTTCAGCGACGCCGTTTCGTCACATTTCCATGGCAGATTTATAAAAACGATCCGCTTTGGGTTCCGCCATTGATAAAAGAGCGATTAAATTTCATCAATCCATCTACTGGAGTGTTTTTCAAGCGTGGGGTTGCTGAGTTCTTCATGGCATTCAGGGATGGACAGCTTGTAGGTACGATTTGCTGTGCCGATGACCGGGGCACCAATGCGGCTCGTGGTATGAAAGACTGCATAATTGGCTTTTTTGAGTGCATCCATGATGAAACTGTGGCACACGCAATGTTTGATCATTCCCGCATGTGGGCAATCGCTCATGGTCTTGAAACGTTATATGGTCCCTTTAACCTGGATTACGAAGATGGATATGGCGTGTTGATCGATGGACGGGATAGACCACCAGTCCTATTATGCGGTCATACCCCACCTTATTACCAGGGATTTTTCGAGGGGTATGGCTTTCAGCCTGCACGAGGTGATAACCTGGCTTATGAAATTACCCAAGAAATGGTATCAGACGAGATTAAGCGCATATCTCATCTGGCGGAACGGCTGCGTAAACGCAATTGGATCAAGATCAGGTCGGCTGACCTCGAACATTGGGATGATGAGGTAGAGCGTATCTACATCCTTCTAAACAAAGCCCTGGCGCACCTTCCAGATTTTATTCCCTGGCCGCGTGATGGGTTGGAAGCCTCATTAGCACAATTCCGACAGATTGTTGACCCTGAGCTGATTTTATTCGCCGAAGTGGAAGGAGAAACCGTGGGATGGTTCCCGGGCATTCCAAATATAAATGAAACCCTCATCCATGCCAATGGTTTACGTTACCCATGGGATTATCTTCGATTAATGCCTTATCTACGGCGACAACCCAAGTGCCTGGCGATCAAGAGTGTGCTGGTGCTACCAGAATATTGGGACACGGGCGTAGCGGTGATGCTTTTTGACGAGATGGCTAAACGGGCTTTACCCAAAGGGTACACCTGGATCGACCTATCGCTGACATCAGATGACAATCCCTATACACCAACCCTGGCAGCACGTGCTGGTGCACGGTTGTATAAACGCTACCGCGTCTATCGCCTAAACCTCAAATAATAAAAATACGGGGCGTTTAACTCATTCGCTCAAGCCGGGCAAGCTTGGTCTGCTTGCCGCGTTCTTCGGTCTCGAGTATACGCTTGCGGATGCGATAGTTCTGTGGGGTCACTTCCATCAGCTCATCATCCGACAAATATTCAATGGCTTCATCCAGGCTCATCTGCCTGGGAGGGGTTAGTCGGATTTCCATCTCACCCCGGGCC
Organism: uncultured Chloroflexia bacterium; assembly: GCA_963777935.1. Lineage (GTDB taxonomy): Bacteria > Chloroflexota > Anaerolineae > Anaerolineales > UBA4823 > FEB-25. Next base: position 122,991 of record CAVZSL010000002.1, on the reverse strand, counting down.
GCGCGGACATTGGTCATGTGTTTTTTCTTGCACACATTGATGGTCAGGTCCCCAGGTCGTTGGTGCTCACCCACCACCATGCCTTCATACACATCCACACCCGGGCCATAAAACAGGGCTCCGCGTTCTTCAGCATTCTTCAAGCCATAAGTCGTTGTAACACCATTTTCCCATGATACGAGTGATCCAAAATTGCGTCCCTCCATCGCACCAACCATGGGCAGGTAATCATAAAATATGGTATGCATCGTCCCTGCCCCACGGGTTGCCGTAAGAAATTGGTACCTGAATCCTAATAATCCACGGGTTGGAACCAGATATTTCAATCGGACGCTGTTCTCCTGTGTGTCCTGCATGTCTAACATATTTCCACGTCGTGATCCAAGCATTTCCACCACCACCCCAACTGTCTCCTGGCTGGTTTCGATGTACACTTCTTCGAAAGGTTCCAAAACTTCCCCATCTTCACCTTCACGCAGGATGACTTCTGGACGTGAGACCTGGAACTCATATCCTTCCCTGCGCATGGTTTCAATTAATATCGCCAGATGCAACTCACCCCGCCCGGATACCAAAAAAGAATCCGGACTGTCTGTTTCAGCAACCTTCAAGGCAACATTGGAGCGTAATTCATCAAAAAGGCGCTCCCGCAGCCTGCGGGAAGTGTTCCAACGGCTTTCTCGGCCCGAAAATGGGGACGTGTTCACTCCAAAAGTCATACGTACTGTTGGCTCTTCCACTTTGATCGGGGGTAGCGAAATCGGGTTGTCTGGGTCTGCCAGTGTTTCACCAATGCCAATACCTTCCAAGCCTGCTAGCGCTACAATCTCGCCCGCCTGAGCAGATTCCACTTCCACGCGTTTTAAGCCCTGATGAACATATAAGTAGCGTGCCCGTTCAGGAAGTACCTGTCCGGTGACAGTTATACGAGCCAGTGTTTGACCCACCTGTATCTGCCCTTTAAAGATCCGTCCGACTGCAGTCACACCCCGGTAATCATCATAACCCAGGGTAGTTACCAACATCTGGAGAGGCGCATCCAGGTCCACCTGCGGTGCAGGGATATGCCGGAGGATGGCTTGAAATAGGGGCTGTAAATCGGGACCAAGCTCAGGGGTTATCCCTGCCTGTGCGGTGATGGCATTGGCATAGATAATGGGAAAATCTGCCTGTTCATCGGTTGCACCCAGCTCGATGAACAAATCGAAGGTCTGGTTAAGCACCCGTCCAGGCTCTGCATCCTTGCGGTCTACTTTATTGATCACCACTATTGCCCGGTGACCCATCTCGAGGGCTTTTTTAAGCACAAAACGGGTCTGCGGCATGGGACCTTCCGCAGCGTCCACCAGCAGTAAAACGCCATCCACCATGTTCATCACCCGCTCAACCTCACCCCCAAAATCCGCATGACCGGGTGTATCCACGATGTTGATCTTTACCTGTTGCTGGATCTGCTCATCCCATATCTCAATGGCGGTATTTTTAGCCAGGATGGTGATCCCCCGCTCACGTTCGAGGGCATTGGAATCCATGACACGCTCAATCACCTGCTGGTTCTCTCGAAAAACAAATGCCTGCCTGAGTAGTCCATCCACAAGGGTCGTTTTACCATGGTCCACATGAGCGATTAAGGCAATGTTACGTAGGTCTTTTCTTTCGGTAATCACAATAATTTTCCTGCATACATACAAAAACCCCGACGGTGAGGTCGAGGTCGGTTTCAATGGAAAGTTATCTTATCAGAGAGCAGGCTTTTTGAACAGGGTGCAGGTTAATCCCCCACGGTTTGAGCCAGGTTGTGGATCCACTTCCGCGAGATGAAACGGTACATCCCCAATATCCATTTAGCGATTTCTTCAGACATCACAAAAAGATACACCCAGTATACAGGTAGATACAATACGAACGCCGCGATGAAAGCCAGGGGTACACCCACCACCCAGATGATGACTCCATCCAATAAGAATGCAAAACGGGTATCACCCCCGCTGCGAAATATCCCTACAAATAAAACCATGTTGGATGCCCTTAGCCACATCACCAAGCCAACGATGGTGAGCACATAGTAGGAATAATAAATCACCTCTGGTGGCACATTATACAAGGAGAGGACCATATTTCTACTAAGCAGGATAATCGATCCGATTACAACACCACCCAACATTGCCAGCACTTCCGAACGGGCTGCATATCGGAATGCCAGCTCTTCAAGTCCCTCACCGATGCGATGACCGACCATAATGGCACAGGCATGCCCGATACCGTAAAAGATCACAAAAGCCACCTGGTCAATAGATGCGACGATGTTCATCGCAGCAATATCATACGTCCCCATGCGCGCATAGATTACGCTATATGCTGTCACGCCTAAAGACCAGAGGATCTCATTTCCTAATACCGGCATAATTGGCTTTAGCACTCGAAGGGCAAACACCCGATCATAACTGAATAATTCATTTAACTTACCAGCTGCAGGTGAGTGTTTACGATAGGTCAGAATTAGTAATAATGTACACTCCAGAACACGCGAGCAAATCACTGCGATGGCTGCTCCGTGTACTCCCATGGCTGGGAATCCAAACATGCCAAAAATGAGCGTATAGGAAAGCAGGACATTGAATGAAAGCGAGGTTATTGTTACGATGAGGGGTGTTTGTACATCCCCTGTGCTGCGTAACACGGAAGAAAAACAGAAGGAGATCGCATATAAGAGAAATGAAAAACCGATGATACGCAAATAGTCACTGCCGAGGGTAATGACAACCGGGTCTTTTGAATAGATGCTCAAAACTTGCTCTGGTAAAAGCTCCGCGATAACCAGGAAAAACATGGCTACAAACAAACCCAGCGTGAGCGCAAGCCCGAGCACTTTACGGATACTATGAATATCCCGAATACCCCACAGTTGGGCAGTGAACATCGCAGATCCACTGCCGATGGCAAACAGCACTAGGTTTAGTAGAAAGAAAATCTGGTTCGCTAATCCAACCGCTGCCAACGGAGCAGCTCCCAGTTGCCCGATCATCACCACGCCCACCATGTTAAGGGAAGACATTATTAGCTGTTGAACCGCAATCGGCACGCCAATCTTAATTAATCGGCGATAGTATTCTCGATCATCGAAAAAACCGACTAAAGTTGGTGGGATTTCGCGAAGCTTAATTAATGGCAATCAGTTTCTCCAATTTCAAGGTGTCGGTTTTAGGGTAATTAGGCTATTCTAACAGGCAATCATGGAAACGGTTAATGCCTATGAGCATATAAAAAGTAAATCAATCTTTTTCATAGTAGAATTGGCCAAGGAATTGACCCTTCATAGCTCACAATGATGACTAACCTACCATACACCCCAACACCCGATGTCGATGTCATAAACAAAATCCTATTTGATCAGCTTTTAAATGTGATGGGGATGAAACGTCCAAATTGGTTCTCGAAGATTCTATTTTTAATCCTAGCAAAGCCTGTAAAAAGGATGTCCACCATGTTGGTGGAATTGGACCGAAATATTGCCGAAAAAGGCTTCAACCAGGCAATGATACGGTTCAAGGATTACTTTGTCACCAACGTTGACGTGCGCGGAGCCGAGAATGTCCCTGAACAGGGACCGCTCCTACTCATCTGCAACCACCCCGCAGCTTATGATGTCATTATTATGGCAGCCTGTATCCGCCGGGATGATCTTAAAGCCCTGGCTTCAGATATCGATCTTATCCAAAAACTGCCAAACATTGCCAACCATATCATTCCCGTGCCCTATCAAATTTCCTCGAGGCTGCAGACAGTCAGGGCTTCCATCAATCACCTGAAAAGCGGTGGAGCGTTGTTAATCTTTCCAAGGGGAGATGTGGAACCAGATCCAACCATATCACCCGGGGCAGAACAGAGCCTAAATGGCTGGTCACCCAGCCTTGAGCTATTCCTGCGGAAGGTGCCTCAGTCAATATCCACTGTCGTCATTGCCAGTGGAATCTTATCGAAAAGATGGTTCAAAAGTCCATTAATCAGGCTTTGGAAAAAGTACGAGCAACGTCAAAAAGTGGCGGAGATTTTCCAGATCGCAGCACAATTGATCACTGGAAAAATGCCAAAATCCACACCCACAGTCAGTTTTTCAACTCCCCTGACGATCGATCAGCTGGGAGGAGAGAATGCCCCAGAAGGCACATTACTGTCAGCTATCATCGAACAAGCCCGTACGCTGTTGGCTGACCATCCCCATATATAGGGTCATGGCGTCATTTCGTATTCATCTTTTAGCGGGTATACCTGTTCTTCCCAGACGTGGCTAAAACGCACAGCATCCACCTCAGGTCGTTTTATTATTTTCTGGCAAAATTCCATTTGTTCTCTGGTTGTGCTGGGCTGGCTGTAGAGTTTCAGCGCAAATCCAGATAAATCGCGCACCATAAAATCGAATATCTGGTCCACCAAGTCATCGCCTATTGAATATATATCCACATTCTCAAGGATAAGCTGGGCATAGACTACCGTGGTGAAAGTTTCACCCAAGGTTAATAGGAAATCCGTGTCCTTCGCCTGAACCTCGGTGGGAGTAGCCTGGGCAAGCATGGCTTTAAAGATATTCACCTGTTCGGCAAATACCCTGACATTTGGCAAAGAATGGCGCTCAAATACAGCTGAGAAATCGTGAAACTGGATTTTCCCTAAACCCTTGGCTGGTCCTTGCCGGAAAAGGAAATCATCGTTTTTAGGCGCATCCTGGCGTGAAAGTTCAGGGTAATCCTTGGGGAAAAAGAAATAATTAGCCATGAATTTAACGATCAGGGCGATGTTGACATGTACGGTGCCCTCCAGTTTGGGCAGGGCTCGAATATCCCTGGTGGCCATTTCAAAATACATATCTTTCTCGAATCCCCTGGCGGCAATGACATCCCAAAGCAGGTTGATCACCTGCTCACCTTGGGTTGTTACCTTCATTTTTACCACCGGATTATAGAGCAAGTAGCGCCGGTCTTCTGGTGAAGCAGCCCGCATATAATCTGCAGCTCGTAAGGTAAACAATTTCATTGCCACAAGCCGGGTGTAAGCTTCTGTGAACATCATTTTTACGTGAGGGAAATCCGTCACAGGCATGCCATACAATTTTCGGTACGCAGCATGGTGGATAGCTTCGTAAAAGGCGTGTGTGCATATTCCAATTGACCCCCAGCCCAGGTTGTACTTTCCGATATTGACCGTATTCAGCGCAGCATCCCAGGCTGCCTGACCTTTGGATAGGATTTCCGCTTCAGTGATCTGATAATCCTTCAAGGTAAAGGTTGCCACATAAGACTGGCTGTGGGTAACATTCCGGATCAGGTCATAACCAGTTTGACGATAGTCAGCCACAAAGAAGACGTATTCTCCGGAAGGAACGATTTTACCAAAAGTGGAGACCATCGGTGCCAGGTTGCCATTCCCGATGTAATATTTCTCTCCGTTGGCAAAATATGCCCCATCCGGTTGGAGAGCCAGGCTCATCTCAGTGGAATAAATATCCGCACCGTGCTGTCGTTCCGATAAGCCAAAGGCAAATACCTCGCCACCATCCAGCAAGCTAGCGGCTTTTCGCTTCATTCCCTCATTTTCACTTTGCCATATGGGTCCCAAACCCAGGATGGACACTTGCCAGGTATACCAGTATCCCAATCCATAAAATGCCAGGATTTCGTTGAACTCGCAATTTCTCCAGGTATCCCAACGGCAATCCTGCCCCCCATAAGTTGACGGCGTTAGCAATGTGGTGAAGATCTTTTCTTTTTTTTGGAAATCCAAGAAATCTGCATACCAAACGCATTCCCGGTCATCCGCCTTGAGCTTCATTTTCCCCTTGCTCTCAAAGAACTGGATCGTTTTAAACATCACTTCTCTTGAACGCTCATCCGGGTAATAGCGATTATGCTTTTTAGGGTTGAGCAGCAGTGATTCCACTGTAATATCCTCCTAAGCAAGGCTTGCAGGTTAGTTGACTGTTATCGCTGGCAGTTTATAGTTAAATCCCAAGAAAAGTAAACCATCGATATGTTTGCACTTTCATTCGTTCAAAAATTTAACAAATCGCTTGCGCGTTTATAACAGGATCGTTGATTAAAATAATGGCAGATGAAATTTTCGTAATGTTACAGATATTTCGAAATATCTTTCCATAATTCGGGATTATTCAACGCCTCACCAAACTGTTCCACCCAGAAACGAATCCACTCTTTGTCCAGGTTCGGATGGTTATTGGCGATGGCTTCAATATCCATGAGGTCTTTTGGTCGATGAGCAACAGACTTCATAATTATAAGGTCTTCGGGAGTGGGTAAGCGTAATGTTATCGCACCAATTTCAATCAGATGACTGCGTTTCACCATTTCAAACTCAAATGGTAGCATACCGAGGGACAAATCAATATCTATTCCACTGGCTGTATGGCGCAGAAGCAGGATCTTATTTTTATGAGCAAAAGTAATTGGATCAGCAATCCTCGGAAAAATTCCTTGGGCAGCCGCTTCCTGAATCAAATGCGGTAGTTCTTCAATGCTGAGTAGAACAACGGCATCAATGTCGACGGTATAACGCGGTGTTCCTAAAAGGCTAACCGCTACCCCGCCAATAATCACCCCCTGATCATTGAACTTTGAGAGCAGATATTGCAAAGCCTGAATGGGCGCTAAAAATGGGGTTATACTCTCGGAGGTGGGTCGACTACTTTTTCTTTTAGCTTTGCCCATCGCTCAAACACTCCTGTGTCGTTGGGGTTTTCCTGACTTAATCCTAGACCAAGAGCCATCGCATATGAAGCATTCAACTGTTGCCAGCGTAGTTCGAGAGAGGCTGTGCGTCGCTCCTCAGTAATAACTGCGTCTACTTCAACCCAACGTGCTTGATACGCTTTTAAATCATCCTTTACAGTCATGGAATCATTATAGCATAGCGATTAACAAAAATATTGACTGTTTTGCTATTGTTATTCGTTTACACTTTTGGAATCATTCGTTTCGAGATTCTATTTTCATTCTTCAGCGATAGAGTGATGGATTAGATTTATTAATGTCAATATTCCAATAATGTGCAATAATAAAGATGCCCGAGGAGGATCTACATGAAGGATTACACTGATAAATCATTTTGGTTAGCCACTTATGGTGAATATATTCCCAACCCTGCTTTACAGGGTGACTTAAAAGTCGACATCGCCATTATCGGGGCAGGGTTCACCGGCCTTTCAACGGCTTATAACCTATGCAAGGAAGATCCAGGGTTGTCAGTCGCTGTGTTGGAGGCAGAGGTGGTGGGCTTTGGAGCCAGTGGCCGTAATGGTGGATTTTCAATGACCCTGTTCGGCTTGGAGCCTGCCGTAACGAAATTATTGTTCAGCCACGAAAAAACAGTCGAGGCACACCGCTACATGGAGCGTTCAGTCGATTATGTGGATGAGTTGATCAAGGAGCATGATCTTCAATCCGATTACTGGTTTCCGGGTTTCCTGCGGGCTGCCACCACCCCAGGCTATGTCAAGCGTATCCAGCACGACCTGGAATTATTAACCAGCATGGGAATCACTGGCATATCCTGGATTGAGGCAAGATGAAATCAAAAAAGAAGTAAATTCCCCTCGTTTCCTTGGTGGTTGGTGGGAGCCAAGATCAGGGTTGCTTAACCCAGCTAAACACGTGCGTGAATTGAAACGGATCGCCATCCAATTGGGTGCCAAAGTTTACGAAGAAACACCAGTGCTTGAAATCCAGCGTAATGACGATTTTACGCTAACCACTCCCCATGGAAAAATCGTCGCTAAAAAGGTCATCTTTGCCACTAACGCCTACTCTCATTTGATCCCTCAGCTTAAACGCAAGCAGATACCTGCTTTCACTCACATGATCGTGACGGAGCCTCTCAGCCAGGCACAGCTGGATGAGATCGGCTGGAAGAACCGCCAGGGTATCGAAGATGCGCGCAACCTGGTGCATTACTTTCGCCTGACCATCGATAACCGACTAACGATGGGTGGCAGTGACGTCAGCCTGGCTTATGGCGGGGATATGGAACGTGATATGAATAATGATACCTTCACCCAGCTTGAGAATGATATTCTCTGGCTGTTCCCCCATTTAAAAGGTATTCAGAATCACCCATCGTTGGGGTGGACCGGTATCTGTCCCCCTGCAGATGGCACCAGCTATTGGTTATCTTGGAGATGAACGGGCTTTGTACAGTTTGGGCTGCGTAGGACATGGAGTCTCGATGACCCACCTAAATGGTCGCACCCTGGCAGACTTGGCCCTGGAACGTAAAACCGACCTGACAGCGGTGTGGTTCGTCAACCGGCATATGATCCCCTGGCCTCCTGAGCCCATTCGCATGGCTGCCAGCCAGGTCATCCGGGGTTACCTGCGGCTGGAGGACAGGATATTTGAGAGACATGTTGATAAGGAGAAGTGACAATAAAAACCTCTATAGCAATAGCTCATCCAAATATCGCCTTTATCAAATACTGGGGTGATGTTGACCCATCTCTCCACATCCCTGCCAATGGCTCCATATCCATGAACCTGGGCGAGTTATTCACCCAAACCAGTGTGAGCTTTGATCCATCCCTGCAGCACGATCAATTCACACTGGACGGCAGGCAAATACAAGCCGCTGGTCTCGAGAGGGTGAGCAATTTCCTAAATCGTGTGCGGAAAATGGCTGGAATTACTCTGTGTGCATTAGTGGATAGTCATAATAACTTCCCCTCTGGAACGGGTATCGCCTCTTCCGCCTCTGGTTTCGCTGCGCTCAGCCTGGCAGCCTCCAACGCAGCTGGTTTGGATCTGGACGAAAAAGCCCTATCCTGCTTGGCACGCACCGGCTCAGGTTCAGCCTGCCGGTCTATCCCGACAGGTTTTGTCGAATGGCAGGCGGGAACCAACGACCAGGATAGTTATGCCTTTACGCTTGCTCCTGCAGAGCACTGGGAACTGGTGGACTGTATCGCCGTCGTCAGCCAGGAGGAAAAACCAGTCAGCTCTCGCCATGGCCATTTGCTGGCTGGAACCAGCTTGTTGCAATCCATTCGGGTTGATGATGCTCCCCGGCGTTTGAAGATTTGCCGGAAAGCCATCCTCGACCATGACTTTGATGCCCTGGCAGAAGTGGTTGAATTGGACAGCAACCTGATGCATGCGGTAATGCTCACCTCCACTCCTTCCCTGTTGTATTGGGTACCAGCCACTTTAACGGTTATCCAGGCGGTCCAGTCCTGGCGTAAAACAGGGCTTCCAGTATGCTACACCATTGATGCTGGACCAAATGTACACGTACTGTGTTCCGGAAGCTCTTCGCGTGAGACTGTGGATAGATTACAACAGCTACCAGGTGTAATGCAGGTCTTTATAGCGCACCCAGGGGGTCCAACTATACATCAAAAATACCACTGCCAATCCATAAACACGAGTTCTTAAAACTGATTTAAGCCTTCCACCCTTAAAGTTCTGTTAGAATCGAGCAAGGAAGCCCATTCTTCCTGGATTCAACCACCAGGAAGAGATATAATCATAAATTGCTAAAATAGAACAAGTTGTCGATGTGTTTTTAAACATCTAAAGGAATAGAATGACAATACGGTTAATTATTGAATTTATCGTTGCCTTAGGGGCACTGATCTTTATCCATGAGTTTGGGCACTTCATCGTTTGCAAGATTCTAAAAATTGAAGTCGAGGAGTTCGGATTCGGGATCCCACCCCGTGTGCTCACACTCTTTGAGCGCGGAGGGACCAAATTCACCCTAAACTGGCTTCCCTTAGGCGGCTTTGTGCGACCAAAAGGGGAAAATGATCCTACCATCCCCGGCAGTTTCGCCGCACACAAACCCTGGAAACGTATTGCGGTTTTTTTGGCTGGTCCCACCATGAATCTACTGACTGCTTTGATCCTGTTCATCACCATCTATGGCATCATTGGATCTCTGCCCGACCGTAATCGTGTTCAATTAGTGGATATTGCTCCAAACTCTCCTGCTTCTGATGCCGGTCTGTTAGCGGGAGATGTCCTGGTAAATGTCGGTGGCACGGAAATCCATTCATTGGATACCGTCAGGGCAGTGATTTACGCCAACCTGGGAAAACCGCTGGACATAACCATCGAACGGAATGGGGTCACCCAGGAAGTCACAGTCACGCCACTCACCAATCCAGGAGACTCAGGCGCAGTCGGTATATACATGAGCTATCCGATGATGCCTTATACATTATCTGCTGCCATACCGGAAAGCTTTACTTCGTTGTATGAATACTGTAGGGAATTATTCTCCATGCTGGGTCGCATCATCCAGGGACAAGCGAACCCTTCCGAGGGACGCCTGGTGGGTCTCAAAGGCATGTTCGACTTATATTCCTCGGTGCGTGAAACTACCGCCACGCCTGGTGTACCGCAAATCGTAAATGTAATGGTGTTCATCGCCAGTATCAGCATCTCACTCGGCTTAATGAACCTTTTGCCTATTCCTGCATTGGATGGAGGTCGGATCCTGTTTGCTCTGCCCGAGCTCATCATTCACCGCCGAATACCCCAAAAGTACGAAATGGTGGTGAATTTTGTCAGCTTTGCCCTGCTCATAATCTTGATGCTATTTATTAACTTGCAGGATTTCATCCACCCGATTACATCTGCACTCCCATAATCATGAATGATCTTTCAATTCCAACACCAATCCCAATTACAAAATTGATCGATGCATTACTGGATGAAGACACACCATTTCACCCTCGTTACCTGAACCGGTTATCAGACCTCGGACCAGAAGACGTAGCGCTATTTGCCGACGCATGGCTAAAAGTATCACTGCGTCGTCGCGAAGCCTTGCTTGAAGATTTGGAAGAAATCCACATGGCTGACGACCTGCTTTGTTTTGAAGAGGTAGCACGCATAGGTTTAAAGGATAAAAACCCCAGTGTGCGTCTACGCGCGATCCGTATCCTGCGCGAGTACGAGCTGGTTGACCTTTTGCCTACCTTCCAAACCATGGCTGAACGTGACCCAGATACCGATGTTCGTGCTGAAGCAGTTTCAGCCCTGGGTATGTATATCTACATGGGTGAAGTCGAAGATATCTCACCTGCAAAATTACACCGGGTTGAAGAATGCCTGCTGAGCTTGCTCTCGAGCCAGGAACCTGCCCTGGTTAAGCGTCGTGCCCTTGAATCAATGGGGTTCTCCTCACGCGAGGAAGTCCCAGGGTTCATTGAAAAAGCCTACGCCTCTGAAGATATGGATTGGGTGATCACTTCCCTGTTTGCCATGGGACGCTCAGCCAATTCACATTGGTATCCACAGGTTTTAAAAATGCTCACTCATCCGCACGCTGGTGTTCGTGCAGAAGCTGCCAGTGCTGCCGGGGAGTTGGAAATCAAATCTGCCAGGCGTTTGTTGCTGGAATTACTGGAAGATTCGGACATGGATGTACGCATGGCAGCCATATGGGCGCTTTCCCAAATTGGGGGATTGGGTGTACGGAAAGCCCTCGAAAACCTTCTCGAAACCACAGAAATCGATGAAGAGTCACAACAAATCGAAAACGCCCTCGAAAACCTGGATTTTACCGAAGAGATGCAAGATCTCGCCCTACTTGATATTTCGGAGGAAGGTGACGAATCCTCAGGGGATGAATATGATGATAATGATGTTGATGATATGATCTCTGAGGATGACGAAGTTTGAGCGGATTATTCACATTATTCTTTAACAATCTCTTCCCAATTTTGCTGATAGCGGGTATTGGCTTCATCCTGGCAAAATGGTTAGGGATCAATCCACGACCTCTTTCACAGGTCGTTTTTTATGTGTTTAGTCCTGCATTGGTGTTTAGATTGATTATGAGCAGCCAGCTGAGCAACCAGGATATCTTGAGTACACTTGGATTTGCACTGATTCTTTTTTTTGTTATTGGTGCACTCACCTGGATTATTGGCAAAATTTTACGCTTCGATAGGCTCACTCTAGCAGCTGTGTTGATCACGGCAATGTTCATGAATGCTGGTAATTACGGGTTGCCCTTGACCAGTTTTGCGTTCGGCGACCAGGCTCTCGCTTTCGCCAGTATCTTTTTTGTCATTAATGCCGTGCTCACAAATACGGTTGGTATTGTAATTGCTTCCTCCGGGGCAACGAGCGTAATAAACGCAATAAAAGGATTGGTGAAATTCCCTGCCATCTATGCACTTGGCCTGGGAATTATTTTCCTGCAATTTGATTTGAGACTACCAACCGGCTTAGATCGCTCGCTAACCTTGCTCAGTAATGCTGCCATCCCATGCATGCTGGTTTTGCTTGGGATGCAGCTGGTAAATATCCGCCTGGATGGACATATCAAACCACTGATACTTACCAGTAGCATGCGTCTTCTCATTGCTCCAGCAATTGCCTTTGGGTTGACCAGGCTGTTCGGAATGACAGGACCGGTGCAACAAGGCGTGGTATTGGAAGCTGGCATGCCGGTGGCTGTTCTCACCACCATCCTGGCGACCGAGTTTGACGTAAAACCCAGCTTTGTAACCACGGCTGTTCTGGTCACCACCCTGCTCAGTCCATTGACGTTAACCCCACTACTGGCACTTCTTGGTGCGTAACGGATCAACTTTTTATTGCGGGAGGATTTCATGAATGAAGAAGTAAATAGCCGTTTAAATGCTACCGTGATGGGACGAGTCCAGGGGGTGAGCTTCCGCTACTTCGTAATTGAACAAGCAGTCCAGCTTGGCTTATGTGGCTGGGTGCGTAATAAATGGAACGGCACAGTCGAAGTCACTGCTGAAGGATCCCGTCAAAACCTGGAGATATTATTGCAGGAGCTTCGTCAAGGACCACCCATGGCCAGTGTGGATGACATTTGTTTTGAATGGCTTCCTTACACCGGAGAATTTAAGGATTTTCAAGCGATAAGTACTGCTTGATCAGCCTTCAAGCTTGAGTAAAACCCAACCCGCGTTCCTTTAAAGATACAAATCTGCCACTGCCCACGATAATGTGATCTAAAAGCTTCACATCTAATAGCTCGCCTGCTTGCAGGATCGCCCGTGTAATGGCGATATCATCCGGACTCGGGGTGGGATCACCAGAGGGATGGTTATGGATGACGATGATATTCGTAGCGTTGCGCCGGATGGCTGATTTGAAGATTTCTGCCACTCGCACCTGAGAAGAGTTTACCGATCCCCGGTAGACGGACTCAATATGTCGTACCCGATTGCGGGTATCCAGCAATATCACCCTTAATTCCTCCTGCTCCAAAGCACTCATCTCATATTGAACCAGCTCAGCTGCCTCAGCCGGGCTATGGATTGCTGGTCGTTCTTCCGGAGCCTCTAATATTAGCCGCCTGCCAAGCTCAATTGCGGCTTTAATTTGGGCAGCCTTAGCAAGCTTGATGCCTTTCTGACTGCTCAATTCGTCAATGGACGCCCGGTGAATGCCGGATATTCCCCCAAAGGTCTGTAACAACCTTTGACCCACCTGAACTGCCGACTCACCCACGACACCCACTCGAAGGAGGATTGCCAGTAGCTCCGCATTGGTCAAAGACTGCGGTCCAAGTTTTGCCAATCGCTCCCGGGGACGTTCTTCTTCACTCATGTCTTTTATCGTGTAGATGCTGGCATTTGATTGGCTCATACTTACCTTTCCTTATTTTGTCCTTTTAAAACCGATGATTGATTCGCATACACAATGCTATAATCATACCTCAGAGAGCCATATGAATCTTGATCCACGGACTTTAAGCAATCTTATCATGGGAGGTGCTGCCTGGGGAGCAGCATTCCTGGTGGCATTATGGCTGAGCTTGATCATTTGGACATTTCGCGACATTCGCTCACGAGCACGTGACCCTCTGCTGCGCATCCTGGCGATCATTATCGTGGCGCTACTATTCCTTCCGGGTATTGTTATCTATCTAATCTTACGTCCACCCCGCACTCTGGAAGATGAATACCAGCATTCCCTGGAGGAGGAAGCTCTCCTGCAGTCGATTGAAGAAATCCCGCTCTGCCCAGGTTGTGGGCGACACACGAAAGAAGACTGGACGGTCTGCCCGAATTGCCACACAAAGTTAAAGAAGGCATGTCATCAATGTCACAAGTTGATGGAGCTTTCCTGGAACCTGTGCCCCTTCTGCGGAACACCGTCTCCAGGAAAAAGACGTGAGAATGGAGCCCTTGACGAAATTATCCAGGACGTTCCTCTGGTGGAAGAAATCCTGCCTGACGAAATTGAAGGTCTCGAAGAGACTTTCGAAGATGATGCCTTAAAAATAAACGGCGCACTCTAGAGTGCGCCGTTTTTTGTTTAGCGTCTTAATGCATCCCAACCAGCATATTTTGCTGTATCACCCAATTCTTCTTCTATCCGCATTAATTGATTGTACTTAGCCACCCGATCCGATCGGGCAGGTGCGCCGGTTTTGATCTGCCCCATGTTGAGCGCAACCGCCAGATCAGCAATGGTGGTGTCTTCTGTCTCTCCGGAGCGATGCGAAGTGACTGCACGCCATCCTGCCCGATGGCAGGTCTCCACGGCTTCAATTGTTTCAGTCAGTGTGCCTATCTGGTTCAGCTTTACCAGTAGGGCATTGGCTGCTTTATCCTTAATTGCCCGGCGAACACGCTCGGGATTGGTAACCAACAAGTCGTCTCCTACGATCTGGATGCGCCCACCCAGCTCCCTGGTCATGAGCACCCAGCTTTCCCAATCGTCCTGGGCCAGCCCATCTTCGATTGAAACGATGGGGTATTGATCCACCCATGATTTCCAGAATGCCACCATCTGCTCGCCAGTCAATTTCCGGCCTTCCTTGCGTAAATTGTACAGGCGGGTCTCTTCATCAAATAACTCAGATGCAGCCGGGTCCAGGGCAATCCCTACCTGCTCACCAGCTTTATACCCGGCTTTTTCGATGGCAATAAGGATCACTTCTACAGCTTCGCTGTTTGCTTTTAGCGCTGGCGCGTACCCGCCTTCATCACCGACCAGAGCGGTGTAGCCGCGCTCTTTTAGCACCGACTTCAAGGCATGATAAATCTCAGCACTCCATCGTAATCCTTCTGCAAAGCTTTCAGCACCCAAGGGCATGACCATGAACTCCTGTGCATCGGTAGACTGCCACCCAGTGTGTGCCCCACCATTCAAGATGTTCATCATCGGCACAGGTAACACGTGGGCGTATACTCCCCCCAGATAGCGGTATAGCGGCAGGTTGACAGAAGCAGCAGCTGCTTTAGCCACGGCGAGGCTGGTACCTAACATGGCATTTGCTCCGAGCTTTGACTTGTTCGGTGTGCCATCGAGCTCAAGCAAGATCGTATCGATCAATTTCTGTTCTGTTGCGTCCCAGCCGCTCAGCTCTTCAGCAATGGTATTATTGACATTTTCCACTGCCTTCCTGACGCCCTTCCCCAAGAAGCGCGACTTATCACCATCGCGGAGCTCGAGCGCTTCATGCACTCCAGTGGAAGCACCTGACGGAACAGCAGCCCTGCCCATCGAGCCATCCAGTAAAACCACCTCAACTTCCACAGTTGGGTTACCCCGTGAATCCAGGATTTCCCGACCCAATACTGATTCAATTAATCTATCCATTCTTGACCTCTATTCTTTTGGTATATTCTTTTTTTTTAACTTATTTCAAAAACAAAACTGATTGTGAAAACAGCCACTATTTTACCGCAATCATTCATTTTTTTCGCTTAAAGTTTAGGAAATCCCTGCTCTTTGTTTGACTGCCCGGAGAAAGGCAACAAATAACGGGTGTGGTCGGTTAGGACGTGATAGGAATTCAGGGTGGAATTGCGTCCCGACCATAAAGGGATGATTTTCCAACTCTGCAATTTCCACCAGGCGTCCATCGGGGGATATGCCCGAAAAACGCATTCCATTCTCCTGCAAAACATCCCGATAGGCATTATTCAGCTCAAAGCGGTGCCTGTGACGTTCCTGAACAACAGGCTGCCCATAAGCCTCAGCAGCCAGGGTGCCAGACTGTAGCACACACGGGTATAAGCCCAATCGCATGGTGCCACCCATATCGACCACACCACGCTGGTCAGGCATTAAGTCTATTACCGGATAAGGCGTGGACCGATCGAACTCGGTAGAGTTAGGTTCCTCGCTTTTATAGACCAGGCGTGCAAAATCGACCACCATCAGCTGCATCCCGAGGCATAAACCCAGGTAGGGTACCTTGTTTTCACGTGCATACCGGGCCGCTTGCAACTTGCCCTCCGTACCGCGGGAACCGAACCCTCCAGGTACGAGTATCCCATCTGCTTGCTGGATTTCCTCCCAACCCCGTCCTTTCTCCAACTCAGCAGAATGTACCCACAGAATTTCCACATCTACATCCAATGCTAATCCAGCGTGCTTAAGAGCCTCACGCACGCTCATGTATGCGTCATGCAGCTCAACATACTTTCCAACCAGTGCAACTTTTATCTTGGGATGAGTTTCGCTGACCTTTTTTACCAATGCTTCCCAGGCTGTCCAATCGGGATGGCGCCTGGCATCCAATCCTGCTCGTTTGAGCAGGTAATCGCCCACACCAGCCTGCTCTAGTATCAGTGGTACTTCATATAATATCGGTGTGGTAACCATTGGAATCACAGCTTTTTTCTCAACATCACAGAAAAGGGCGATTTTATCGCATAGGTCTTCACCTACTGGATAATCAGACCGGGCCACGATGACATCTGGAGCAATACCGATCGAGCGCAGCTCTGCCACTGAGTGTTGGGTGGGTTTTGTCTTGAGTTCATCCGTAGCACCAATGTGAGGCAACCAGGTTACATGAATATAGATCGTGTTTTCCCGTCCGATATCCGAACGCATCTGGCGTAGTGCTTCCAGGAAGGGTAACGACTCAATATCTCCCACCGTGCCACCGATCTCCACCAGCACAATTTCTGCACCTGTGGTTTTTGAAACCAGCAAGATCCGGCGTTTTATTTCATTTGTAATATGGGGGATGACTTGAATGGTCCCCCCCAGATAATCACCACGGCGCTCCTTTGCGATCACTTCAGCGTAAACCTGACCACTGGTGAAATTGCATACCTTGTTCAAGCTGGTATCAATAAAACGCTCATAGTGTCCCAAATCCAGGTCTGTTTCCGCGCCATCATCCAAAACAAAGACTTCACCGTGCTGGTAAGGGCTCATTGTGCCGGGATCCACGTTAATATACGGGTCCAGTTTTTGCGCAGTGACATCAAATCCACGTTCCTTGAGCAATCTGCCAATCGCTGCTGCAGTTACGCCCTTCCCGACTGAGCTGACCACACCACCCGTGAAGAAAATATATTTGGTCGTCATGCTGTCCTCCTATCTCTCACCGCTAAAAGAAATCGGCCTTCATTCTCACTTTTATTCCCTACGCTGGTATTAAAAGCAGTGGGGAGGTCCGTTTGACGGTAACCTCCCCACCGTAATCTTCTGACACTCCCGGCTTGTCGGGATGGTTCATCCAACTACCTGCTCCAGATCTTCAGCAGCTCGCTGCATCTCCAAAAAGATCAGTCCAATCTTTGCATTTTTACGTGCCAATGCAGTTAGGACGGCTTCCGATCCAATGGAAGTAAGGATCACAAAACCTTCGCTACCTTTGATATATACCTGTTCCAGGCTTCCACGGCCTAATTCAGCTGAGATACGCTCACCAAGGCTCAGCATGGCTGCCGACATGGCGGACACACGATCCTCTTCTACATCATTGGGGAGGGCTGAAGCGATGATCAATCCGTCCACCGATACGACTGCAGACGCCTCGATGTCCGGAGAGGCTGCCTGCATCTGGCGCAAGCGTGAAACCATTTGTTCAGTACGAGTTGACGTCATTCCTTTTCCATTTTCCTTGGGTGAGGATAGATTTTCAACAAATGAGTTTACCATAGTTTTATAAAAGTTGGAGGCAGGTTGATTATATGGATTTGGATTCATCAAAATTGCTTCTCGATTAGTTTTATGTTATATTAAGAGATTGCCATGCGCCAAATGTTTCTCCTTTTTTCTTTTTTGATAATTCTTATGCCGATTCCAGTAATAGCAAAGCTGAAATCTTCACCACTGATGCAGACAAATACAACTGCGAATGCCAGAATTGATGCTCCAGTTGCTGGCCAGGTAGTCCAGGGTGGCCTGGTTATTCGTGGGAGCACTGCCACTGAAGAATTTCAATCTTATGAAGTGGGTTTTGCCTACGAAGATGATCCCACTGACACCTGGTTCCTCATCCAGGAGAGCACTACACCTGTTCAGGATGATGTCCTCGCAGTCTGGGATACTACTACCATCACTGATGGTGAATATAAGCTACGCTTATTAGTTACATCCACCGATGGTACCCAGGTGAAATTATTGATCAATAATTTGCGAGTGCGTAATTACTCTCCCATCGAAACGGATACACCATCTCCTACCCCAATCTATGTCACCCTTGCTCCAGGTTTACCCATTGCGTCCACAACCACAGGGCACACGCCCACACCTACTCTTACCCCTCATCCATCAAGCCCGACACCTTTACCGACCAACCCGGCAGTGATCACTTCCTCACAAATGGTCCTTAACTTAGGTAAAGGAGCAGGAGTTTCAATTGCCTTGTTAGCGATATTAGGTGCTTACCTTGGTCTTCGCTCTATTCTTCAAAAATACAGGTAGGAGGGTGATCATGATTGAACCGAGTCAGAATAACGAGATCAAGCCTAAAATCCACCAGGGACCCTTCATCATTGCTGGCTTGGGTAATCCGGGTAGAAAATACGAGCATAACCGACACAATGTTGGATTCATGTTGCTTAACCGCCTATCCAATAAGCTAGGTGAAAGTTTTGGAAAAATTGAAGCGAAGGCGTTGGTCTGTAAAACCAGCTACCAGGGAGAACGAATCATCTTGGTCAAACCTCAAACCTACATGAATAAATCCGGGATGTCTGTGGCTTCTCTGATGCGTTTCTACCAGATCCCTCTAGAAAACCTGCTGGTGACTTATGATGATGTTGACCTGCCTCTGGGTGTGCTACGTATACGCCCATCCGGTGGTTCGGGTGGTCAAAATGGGATGCAATCCATCATTGAACGCCTAGGAACGGAAGAATTTCCACGCTTGCGAATTGGCACTGGAAGACCTCCTGGCAGGATGGACGCAGCTGATTACGTGCTCCAGGATTTCTCTTCACAGGAGACCGAGGAATTGAATGATACCTTAGATCGGGGAGTAAATGCTGTACTGGCTTTCATTAGCAATGGTCTCGATAATGCCATGAATACATTCAATGGATAATCTTATTTCACTATTCTCGATGGAAAAAACGAAACGTTAATGACTTTATGGACCTTAAGACAATCATAACAAGCATCGCAGCTGCTTCTTCTGACCTTCGTAAGATGGTCATGGATGGGCAAAGCATACCAGCATTGGGATTACGCCGTTCTGCCCGGCTTCCGTGGCTAACTGCCCTGCACCAATCCCTTGAACAGCCATTCCTGTTGATTACCGATCGAAATGACCATGCCCTCATGCTCGCCGATGAGCTTGCCTTATGGACACCGCGCGTCCCACGCCTTTTCTTTCCCGAGCCAAATCCACTTTTTTATGAAAATGCTCCCTGGGGTTTGAATACCAGACATGATCGTCTGATGGTATTATCCACCCTTGTTGAGTATCAAATACCGGGGTCGCAAAAACCCACCCCAGCGCACATCATTATCGCCCCGATCAGATCTGTGATGGCGCGCACCCTCCCCAGGCGTGAATTCCTGAAAGCCATGTGTACCATAAAAGTCGGGCAGGTCATCCAGCCAGACGAGTTATTACATACCTGGGTGGCATTGGGATTTGAGCATGCAAACATCGTGGTCAGCCCTGGCCAATTCGCTCGCCGCGGAGGCATTTTGGATGTCTGGACGCCCTCAGCCAGCCAACCTGTGCGTATTGAATTCTTTGGTGATGAGATCGATACACTACGTCGCTTCGACCCGGCTTCTCAGCGTACATCGGGTTCAATCGATCGGTTGCCAATAGCACCCGCCCGTGAATTCATCACACCAGAATCGGACAGGCTTCAGGAGTTAAAATCTGGAGTATTCAAGTCTGTCAGAATTCCATATTCCATTGCTTCACTCGACACCGGGTAGCCTTTTAGATTATTTACCCCATCAAGGAGTGATCCTGATTGACGATCTTCAGACTGTACGCGATACCGTTCAGGAAGTAGAAGAACAGGCAGTGGGTCTGCGTAAGGATTACATCAAAGATAAGGAACTCCCTGATGATTTTCCCCTTCCATATCTAACCTGGGGTGAGATAGAAGACACCCTGGCAGGCAAACAATACATCGATCTCGGCCAACCAGTCGAGTATGATAGCATTTCCACGGGCTCGATGGATATTTCATCACAGTTTTTACCAGGACCACGCTTTGCAGGGCAGCTTAAACCATTAATGGAGCATATAGAAAAACTGACCTCCCAGGGTGAATCGCTGACTATCGTGTCGCGCCAGTCTGCCCGTCTCAAAGAGCTTTGGAATGAACATAGCCCATTTGCTCCGACCGATCTACCTCTCACGTTCTATGATGCCAGTTTATCGGAAGGCTTCACTTTTAACGCTCCATCCTGTAAACCACTTCATTTGCTGACGGATGGGGAAGTTTTCGGTTGGCGCCGTCCTGAGCTACGTCAACGCCCCCACCCACTCATTGAATCTCCCGAAGCTGCCTATGCAGATCTGGAACCCGGTGATTGGGTGGTACATGTGGACTATGGTGTTGGACGCTTCACCGGCCTGGTACAGCGGCCGGTGGATGGCATTGAGCGTGAATACCTTGCGGTGGAATATGCCGAGGGAGACCAGCTCTTCGTCCCCGTATATCAAGCAGACCGGTTGACCCGTTATATCGGACCAAATGCACATCCTCCCACTCCCACAAGATTGGGAAGCCCTGAATGGCGCACAACAAAATTACGCGTCAGGGAAGCTGTTGAAGAAGTAGCGCAGGATTTATTGGAGCTATATGCCAAGCGGAGCGTGGTGGAAGGGCATGCATTTTCAAAGGATGCACCATGGCAAAAAGAGCTGGAAGCCAGTTTTCCCTATATTGAAACACAAGATCAGTTGAGAGTCATCACAGAAGTCAAACAGGATATGGAAACCACCAAACCGATGGATCGCCTGATCTGCGGGGATGTGGGCTATGGCAAGACTGAGGTGGCTTTACGGGCAGCTTTTAAAGCAGTCATGGATGGCAGGCAGGTAGCGATCCTGGTGCCAACCACTGTATTGGCGCAACAGCATTACCACACATTCTGCCAACGCCTGGCACCATTCCCGGTGGAAGTTGAAATGCTATCCCGTTTCCGCACACCACAGCAACAAAAGGATATTATCCAGCGGCTTGAGCTAGGAAAAGTGGATATCATCATCGGTACCCATCGCTTGCTCCAGGGTGATGTGCAATTCAAAGATCTTGGCTTGCTGATCATTGATGAAGAGCAACGCTTTGGTGTGTCACACAAAGAGACACTGAAGAAAATGCGCACCGAAGTGGATGTGCTTACCCTGACCGCTACTCCAATCCCACGCACCCTCTATATGACCCTGACCGGGGTGCGAGATATATCAACGATTAACACCCCGCCAGAGGAGCGGTTACCCATAATCACCCATGTGGGACCATATTCCCCCTGGTTGGTACGGCAGGCTATCCTTCGTGAGCTGGAACGCGGTGGACAAACGTTTTTCGTACATAACCGTGTCCAGACTATTGGAGCAATGCGAAGCCATTTGGAAAAGCTGGTCCCTGAAGCCCGCGTGGTTGTGGCGCATGGCCAGATGCAGGAAGACCAGCTCTCCGAGAGGATGGAGAACTTCGCTGCTGGTGATGTGGATATCCTGCTAAGCACATCAATCATCGAGTCAGGGCTGGATATCCCCAATGCAAATACTCTTATCGTCGACCGCGCCGATACCTTTGGTTTGGCTCAGCTCTACCAGCTGCGAGGACGGGTAGGGCGTGGTGCGCAACGTGCCTATGCATATTTCTTCCGCCATAAACATCTCTCGCCCACCCTGGAGGGGCGGCAACGATTGGAAACGATAGCTGAAAATACCCAGCTTGGTGCCGGATATTCGATTGCCATGCGCGATCTTGAGATTCGCGGTGCAGGTGACATTCTTGGCACCCGTCAGCATGGTTATATTGCTTCCGTTGGATTTCACCTGTATACCAAGCTACTTTCAGATTCTGTTCAAAGATTGCGTAGCGGTAAATCCATCCCTACCTTCGCTGAAACGCTCCAGGTGGAACAGACAGCTCCAGGATCAGCAGTCTCAGTAGACCTGCCTATTCCGGTCAGCCTTCCCGCCATGTATATTCCCGAGCGCCAGACACGCACTCGCCTTTACCGGCGTTTGGCTGACATGCGCTCACAGGATGAAATCGATGCACTCACAGAAGAGTTTGTGGATCGCTTCGGTCCCCTACCCGAGGAGACCCGCAACCTCTTCTATCAGCTCAAAGTCAAGTTATTAGCTGAACAGGCTGGTCTGGCTTCTATCAGTACCGAGGGAGGTCAAATCATCCTGCGTTATCCACCTTTACCAGAGGGTGAGACAACTCGCCCGCTTCCAGATCTCGGAGATGGCATTCGTACCGGGAAAAATGCATTCTGGATGTCATCCAGTGAAACAGGTGACTGGCAGGAGAAGTTATTGCCTATCCTGAATCAGCTAATATCTTTAGACAACCCGGGGTAAAATTTCGATATAAATAAGATAAAATATGATTATAAATTGTGCTCAAAGTAATATATTGGCATTTTAACTTTTTTCTTGATGGTATCGCTACTGCACAAACCCAAGGAGGAATCATATGGACTATAAGGATTTCCAAAACCGTGTCGATTATGGCACCCAGATGTTTGATTCCGGGAATTTGCAGGCGGCGCTTGAAATATTTACTGGATTGATCAATAGCGATATTTCCGATATTGACAAATCCTCGATGTGCCTCAATATTGCTGTGATATATGATAAGTTGGGTAATCTGCAGCAATGCCTGGAATGGTATGCACGAGCAGTGCAGCTAGAGAAACCGCATTGTCGATTCGAAGCCCAGGAATACCTGGCAACCTATCTGAAGCAGATTGGACGACCTCGCGATAGCTTGAAAATCCTCGAGAGCTTGACCGCTTCTACACACCTGACAGAGAGTGACAAGGTCAGAGTTCGCAAGAATATAGATGATCTAAAAGTCGAGATTAACAAGCCGGTATACCGTCGTCCTGGGGTCCAGGAAGACGGATCTGATTGATTCTAGATTAGTTCACCCTGCAGAATAAGAGTCCTCCAAACCTTAGGGTGAACTGTTATCGCCTCCATGACGTCTGTACTTGAATCTTTAAATTCAGCATTACACCAGGCCTTCAAAGACAATCCGGATGTCTTTTTATTGGGTGAAGATATCCTGGATCCTTATGGAGGCGCATTCAAGGTTACACGTGGTCTATCGACAAATTATCCAGACCGGGTGCTGACCACACCCGTCTCTGAAGCAGGGATCGTGGGCGTAGCCGCTGGGATGGCAATGCGGGGAATGCGCTCGGTGGTGGAGATCATGTTTGGGGATTTCATCACCTTAGCTGCAGATCAGCTGGTCAATCACATCGCTAAATTCCGCTGGATGTATAACGATCAGGTACGAATGCCCATCGTCATTCGTACTCCCATGGGTGGCAGGCGGGGTTATGGTCCCACCCACAGCCAGACATTGGAAAAACTGCTCCTGGGAGTACCCGGTCTACAGGTAATAGCCCCGGCTGCCCTGTGTTTACAGGATGGCTCAGCTAGCCCGGGGAAATTGCTGTACCATTCAATTCTCCATAACGATGACCCATTGATATTCATAGAAAATAAGCTGCAATATTTACTGCCGGTACAAAGCCAAACGGAGCTGAAAGATTTCAATCTCTCAACTCATCAGGGAAGTACTACAACAGAGTTCCCCACCTATTTATTGTCCCTCCAGGGTGCGCCTCCAGCTGGGGTAACAATTGCGGCATATGGTTATATGGCAGAGTTGGTAAAGCAAGCTGCAACTCGACTGGCATATGAACAGGAGATATTCACAGAGCTGATAATACCCACACAGCTGTCTCCATTTCAGGTTGAGCCAATCATAACTTCTGCCAGTCATACCGGCCGTCTATTGGTCGTAGAAGAGGGGAACCTGACCCTGGGTTGGGGTGCGGAGGTTGTCGCTCAGGTGGCAGAAGCGCTTGGAAATCGATCCATTAGCTATAAACGCTTGGCAGCTAAAGACCTGCCGGTACCCTCATCTGGTCCACTTGAAGCGCTTGTATTACCGGATATTGACCAGATTATCGGGGCAGTCGTCCAGATGGCATCCCGTTAATTGAATGCCTGGATTTTAATGGTGAAATTGTGGTTTATGGATATAATCCAGACGGTACAAAAAAACTTAAAGTATGTTATCAAAGAATCATAAATAATGGCAGATCCTTACCCAATTACTATCCCACTCATAAATCCCAATGAACCGGGGGCACTTTTAGCCAGCTTGCATGTCTCACCTGGGCAGCATGTCCGTATTGGTGACAAGCTGTGTACATTGGAAACCACCAAATCCACCGTAGAGCTGACAGCTGAAGCTGATGGTTTCTTCGTTGCCTTAGCACATAAGGTTGGCGAGACTGTCCAGGCAGGAGTTATCCTGGGTTACCTGGCAAATTCCCCTGATTGGTCACCTACCATAATCACCGATAAGTTGTCCGGTAAACCAGCATTCGCATCCCTTTGACATTCGTATAAGCAAGCCTGCGCTATTACTTGCTCAACAACACAACATGGATTTGACCTCGCTGCAAGAGGATGTTTTTTTCACTGAAAAAATGATCCAGGAACTGATCGATCGTTCCACACAGCCAACTTCTATCCTGCAAGATCAGGATTTTGATCCAGATTCAATTATTGTATATGGTGGTGGAGGGCATGGGAAAGCCTTGATCGACCTTTTACGTATTCTTGACATCTACCCCATTGCAGGCATCGTGGATGACGATCCAACTCTAGGCTCAAGCATCATGGGTGTACCTGTATTAGGGGGAAGCAATATTGTAAAATTGCTGGTTGAGAGAGGTGTTCACCTGGCAGTCAATGCGGTGGGTGGTATTGGAAATATTCAGAGCCGGATCAAGGTATTCGAACAACTATTAATGGCAGATTTTACCTGCCCAGCATTGGTGCATCCCACCGCTTTCGTAGAAGCCAGTGCCAAATTGGCGGATGGTGTGCAGGTGATGCCCCATGCATATGTAGGCAGTGATGCCCAGGTTGGTTTTGGTGCGATCATCAACACAGGTGCGATCGTCTCGCATGACTGCAGACTGGCAGATTATGTCAACCTTTCACCTGGAGCAATCCTCGCAGGTGAGGTCAGTGTTGGTTCTGCCTCCCTGATCGGGATGGGAGTCACAGTGAATCTGCGAGTCAAAATTGGGGAGAATGCCCGGATTGGCAACGGAGCTACTGTCAAACAGGATGTACCCGCAGGTAGTATCGTCCACGCCGGTACCATCTGGCCATCCTAAGAATTTTTTAATATCCTAATCAGTAAAGGAAATAACACAATAACCATGTCACCTGATCTCATGATTGATAATCCATCCATTCCCATGTCTTCCCCCGATCTGACCGAGGCAGAACAGCAGGCAGTTGCCGGGGTGCTTAAAACCCCCAGCCTGAGCATGGGCAGTCAGATCACAGCATTTGAAAAGAATATTAGTGAATACACTGGCAGCCAGCATGCCATTGGCGTCAGCTCCGGCACAGCTGGATTGCATTTATGTGTCAGGGCTGCGGGCATCGAGCCAGGAGACCTGGTCATCACCACACCATTTTCGTTTGTAGCTTCATCAAATGTATTGTTATATGAAGGAGCTGTGCCTGTATATGTGGACGTGGAACCTCGCACAGGCAATATTGATCCGCATTTGGTTTTCGCAGCTGCTCAGGATATCATGCAGGGTGGTTTGAATACGAAAGCCTGGTTGCCTCCCAAGGGTGCCAATGTGGAATCAAGACTTAAAGCAATCCTACCGGTGGACGTATTTGGCCAGCCAGCCGATCTGGAACCAATCCTGAACACTGCCTGGAAGTATAAGCTGAAAGTGATCGAGGATTCCTGCGAAGCCCTTGGAGCAAGCTACAAGGGACGACCAGCCGGTACACTGGGAGATTATGGCGTATTTGCTTTTTACCCCAACAAGCAAATCACCACCGGTGAAGGAGGCATGATTATTACAGATGATCCGGATGCAGCCAATCTGATGCGCGCTTTGCGTAACCAGGGTCGTGCACCTGGAGATACCTGGCTGCAGCATACCCATCTTGGTTACAATTACCGCCTGGATGAGATGAGTGCTGCCCTTGGAGTGACCCAGATGCAACGACTGGATGAGCTGGTTTCCAAGCGTAGTCAGGTGGCAGAATGGTATAACGAGCGTATCTCTGAAATTCCTGGAATTGAAGCTCCAACCGTCGCTAGCTACACCACCCGGGTCAGCTGGTTTGTATATGTCGTCCGCTTCGCCCGGGGGTTGGATCGGGATAGCATTGCGATGAAGCTTGGGGCAATGGGTATTCCTGCCCGACCTTATTTCCTACCCATTCACTTGCAGCCATACATGATGGAGCGTTTCGGTTACTCGGAAGGAATATTTCCGGTCACTGAAGATCTGGGTAGGCGAGGTTTGGCTCTGCCATTCTCAGGGGTGATGACCGAAGGGCAGGTGGATAGGGTATGCCAGGCTCTCAGGCATGTTATCCAGTAGCTGGCAGTTAGTCATATTCTAATTTCCCAAGAAAACTACATAAGATAAGAAATGAAAAAACTTCCTTTTTATATCTTAGATGTATTTACAGAAAAAAAATATGCCGGTAATCAACTCGCTGTTTTTCGCCGCGCGGCTGGAATTCCCAGCGAACAAATGCAGAGCATCGCCAGGGAAATTAATTTCTCCGAAACGACATTTATTCTTTCAGATGAAAAAAACAACGGTGGATATGATGTACGGATATTCACCCCAAAGGAAGAAGTCCCATTTGCTGGTCACCCAACCTTAGGAACTGCATATATCATTCACAGCAAAATTCTTCAGGGCTTGTCAAATGATGTTATTCTAAACTTGAAGGTTGGAAAGATTCCAGTTGCTTTTACTCAAGACGGCTATTGCTGGATGAAACAAATACAGCCAACATTTGGTCAGCAACACAAACCAGCAATTCTGGCAAGTATTCTCGGTATAGATGTTTCCGAAATTGACGAGCATTTCCCTATTCAAGAAGTATCAACAGGATTACCTTTTTTTATAGTTCCTTTAAAAACCCTTACTACTTTAAAAAGGGTAAAGGTTGATAAAGAAAGGTATTTTGATCTGATAAAAGATACCGTGGCAAAAGGCATTTTAGTATTTTGCCCAGAAGCACATGAACCACAACAATAATATCAGCGTACGGGTATTTGTTGATTATTACGGTGTTCCCGAAGACCCGGCGACAGGTAGTGGTAATGGATGCCTGGCAGGATATTTGGTGAAATATCGTTATTTCGGAAAAGACAGTATCGATATCCGCAGTGAACAGGGTTTTGAAATCGGCAGACCGTCATTATTATTTTTGAAAGCAGAACAAAGGGATGAAATTATTAATATTTCTGTGGGTGGAAAAAGCATTATAGTCGCCCAAGGTGAGTTTATATAATACTTCAGGGATTCTGCCCTCATACCTAACCCACTCCAAAATATAAAACATCTGATAATATTTATCCCTTGCATCCATAAAAATTAAGGGTATACTTGGTCGGCATTTAAATCTAAGGAGTAGTGTATGAATATATCCATGTGGCGTAAAGCTCTACAAGTTATCCCTCATGTATCCAAAGAAGAATGGCAGAAGTTAGATGTGATTTCCAAGTGGTTGATCTCCACTCGTGCTGCAGTTCTGATCATGACATTTTTATCGGGTGCCTTCGCGGGGATATTTGCATTCCGCGATGGTAAATTTGATCTATTGAAATGGGTACTGGTGACCCTTGGGCTGATCTTCTCCCATGCCACCAACAACCTGTTGAACGATTACACCGACTATAAACGCGGTGTAGACCAGGATAATTATTACCGCTCGCAATATGGTCCCCAACCTTTGGTGCACGGTCTGTTTACCAAAAAGCAGCATCTCACCTATGCAGCGGTCACCGGGGCAATAGCCTTGATCATCGGCATCATCCTGGTACTGATGACCAATTGGTGGACACTGCTTCTGCTGGCATTTGGGGTTTTCTTTGTGCTGTTTTACACCTGGCCGCTGAAATATATCGCCTTGGGTGAGATTTCCGTGCTATTAGTTTGGGGACCATTGATGATTGGCGGCGGTTATTTCGCCATCACAGGTGTATGGAGCTGGACGGTAGTGCTGGCCAGTTTGCCTTATGCTCTGGGTGTGACCGGTGTGATTTTTGGTAAGCATATTGATAAGTATGAGATGGATAAAAAGCTAAAAATCCACACCCTGCCCGTGGTGATTGGTGAAAGAACAGCTCGCATCACCCTGGTGGTGATGCTTATCCTGCAATATGTGCTTACCTTCGTGTTGGTGATCATGGGCTATTACACCCTGGTGATGGTCGCAGTATTACTGGCGATTCCGACCATACGTAAGATCTGGCCGATGTTTAAAGCCCCCAAGCCTGAGGAAAAACCAGCTGATTACCCGGATGTGTGGCCGAATTATTTTGTTGCTGCAGCCTTTATTCACAACCGTAGCTTCGGTATCTGGTTCATGCTGGCACTTATCATAGATTCGATCTTGAAGGTGTATGTGTTGAAATGAACAGGTCATCCAACTGGAAAAACCAGATCTTCCTTGCCTGCCAGGAGGTCTTGAATGCGCTGGACAACGATGTCTAGGTGCTGCGGTTTATGCACGAAATCCAGGTCGTCCGACCGGATGGTCAGCACAGGGCACACATCAAAGATTTTTAGCCAATCCTCATAAAAAGATTCAAGCAAGGATAAATACTCTTCCGTAATTCCTGTTTCAATGCTACGCGCCCGGTTGTGGATGCGGTCCATCAACACAGAAACAGGTGCTTTTAAATAGATCAACAAATCGGGTGGGGGCAATTGGGATGTGACCAGATCAAAAACCCGCCGGTACGAAAGATAATCGCGCTCATTCAGGTTCCCCATGTGATGCAACGCTCTGGCAAAAATGTATGCATCCTCATAAATTGTGCGGTCGAGGACAACAGATTGCGAGTCACATGCCATCTCCAGATACTGCTGGGCACGGTGCCCAAGGAAGAAAACCTGTAAATGAAAAGACCACTGGTGCATATCTGTGTAAAAATCTGCCAGGTATGGGTTATCCGCTACAGATTCAAATGCACTGCGCCAGCCCATTCGCTCGCTCAGCCGTTCTGCCAGTGATGTTTTACCTACCCCAATGTTTCCAGCTACGATAATCAGTCGTTTGGTCATGGATATACCTCCAAAAGATATTATATCCTTAAGTGTTTTCCAACATCCTTACTTTCAGGAACATCTGACGTATAATTTGCGTTATAACAAACATAAGGATAATTAATTAGTTATCAATGAACCTGGACCAATCGGAAACATGTTTTTTGAGGGAAAAATATATGAAATCGTCATTAATTCTCACCCTAGCCATTCTAACTCTCTTAGCAATATCTATTACTGCCTGTAACCTGCCTATCGTTGGTGAACCAACACCTGACCCGGGTTTGGTTTTTACTCAGGCTGCTCAAACTTCGATAGCCCTTCCCACCAGCCCTCCACCGACAGCAATTCCGACGGTGGTAGCGACCTTAGTAACACCTACGCTACCAGCAGTCAATTCACCAACTGCCACGCCTACAACTTCCCCAACCGCCACTCCGACTGCTACTACCTCTGGATCTGTCTGCACTGATCAGATCGAATTCGTCAGTGACGTGACCGTCCCGGATGACACAGAATTATTGGTCGGGGAGGAATTTGTCAAAACATGGCGCTTACAAAATATCGGCACTTGTACCTGGACAAACCAATATGCGCTGGTATTTATCGATGGTGACCAGATGAGTGGCATCAGCCCCCTCCCGCTGACCGGTTCCACGGCACCCGGCGCGACTGTGGATATCTCAGTCAACATGAAGGCACCTGGTACTACCGGTGGGTATAAGGGAAATTGGGAGCTCCGTAATCCCGGTGGGGCTAATTTTGGAACCGGGAAGAATTCAAACCAGCCTTTCTATGTCCAGATCAAGGTGGTCGAAGGTGTTTCCGAGCTCAACCTGGGTGCCCCCACCTGGCGTGATACGATGGATAATTCCACCAACTGGTATCTATTGGATACCGGTCAAACGAAATTTTCGATGGATGATGGAAAACTGGTGATGGTATCCAAAAAGCCCGGAGCTGGTGAGGAATGGGGCTTGTCCAACCGGCCAGCCATGAAGGATTATTACCTGCAAGCTACCTTTATCACCGGGAGCACCTGCTCCGGTTCCGACCGATATGGATTGTTAGGGCGTGCTCCAGATCCGAATAAAGGCTATGTTCTAGAATTCTCCTGTGATGGGCGGTATCGCCTGTATAAATGGGATGGTACGACCTACACCGCACTTCAGGAATGGCGTTCCGCTTCTTCTATAAAACAAGGTGGAAACCAGACCAATGTGATGGGTCTCTGGATGCAAGGCTCAACACTGCGTGTGTACGCGAATGCACACCAGATTGCGGAATTCACGGATGACACCTATGATGAAGGACAGTTTGGTCTGGTCATCGGGTCGGCTAATACTGAAAATTTCACTGTCTCAGTCGATTTAGTCGAGTATTGGGAATTTGACCAATGATCAATAAATGATTTTCAATTCGTTCATACAGACCCTGGTAGTTGCAACTACCAGGGTCTTTATTTTCATCCTAATACGGAGAAACAAATATTGTGCAAATCATTCCTTAATCATTTCTGAATAGTGTCTGCGTATACTAATTCAAAGTTAATTGAAAGGTATGTTGGATGAGTTCTAATAAAATCTTGCTTTTCAGTGCAGATTCTTCCATGACGCATGTCGTAACTAGCTCTTTACGTGAGGCTGGATATCAGGTGGTTCACAGATCTCATGGTGTTGATGCCGTAGACATCATTTACACAGAGAAACCTGCTCTTATCATCCTGTCCAATGAATTACCCGGGATGAACAGCCTGGCGATTATCCGCGCTTTGAGGTCGGAAGAAGTAAAATCAAGGACACCGGTGATCTTGATGGGGGAAAATTTACAGGAAGAAGATGCATTAATTGGATTGGAGGTTGGAGCAGACCTATGCCTGCTGGAAGTGTTCCACCCGCAGGTATTTGTGGCACGTGTTCGTTCGTTGATCCGTCGGACAGAACCATTGGCTGCCTTTTAAAAACCAAGAAACAAGCTATTATCCTGGTTTGTATAAATCAAGCGAAATGGTAAATTTTGCTCCTTGATTGGGATCGCTGGCAACCATTATCCTTCCTCCATGGGCTTCGACAATTGACTTGGCAATTGCCAACCCAAGCCCAGATTCCCCATTATGTTGGCGAGATTTATCCCCCCGGTAAAAGCGATCAAAAATATGCGGCAAGTCTTCAGCTGATATCCCTTTACCATTGTCGGCAATAGTAATATCTACCCTGTCACCCAACACATTAGCTCCCAGACGTACGGTTCCCCCTTCAGGAGTATAGCGAAAAGCGTTCAAGAGCAGGTTGTCCAAAACCTGCGACATGCGCTCTACATCCACATTCACCAACGGAAGATCATCAGGTGCTTCTAGCTGAAGATTTATCTGCAGTTGAGCTGCACCCACAGAATGTCGTGCGATGACCCTTTCGATCAAAACTAGTGGGGACATGGGTTGCAGGTTTAGTGAAAGTTCTCCTGTATCTGCCAGGGATAATAAACGCAGGTCATCAACCAGTCGATCGAGGTGTTTGGTCTCTTGCAATAGGATGTTATACACTTCCTGTGTTCCGGCTAGCTTATTGTCACTCAAAGCTTCTGCATATCCTGTAATGACACTCAAAGGGGAGCGTAGGTCGTGGGCTATATCTGCGGTCATTTGCTGGCGTGCCTTTGTAGCTTTCTCGAGGTCAAGGCTCATCCGGTTAAAGGATATCGCTAGCTCGCCAATTTCATCTTTGGAACGGACCTTAACCTGTTTGCCGAATCGCCCTTTGGCAATCTCAACGGTGGCTTCCGTTAAATCTCTCAAGGAGCGTGTCATGGTAAAGGCGAGCAGACCACCCAACAGCAAGGCCAGGATAATTGCCACAAATGCACTCAACAAGGTGGCGCTGTTCACATTCCGAAGGAAAATCCCCTCCGGTGTGTTGGAACTAAATGTTCGCCTGACCGGAGTCAGCAACAACCAGCCAATAGTTTGACCGTTCGATTGGAGTGCCACAGCCCCATTCAGGGTGTGATTACTTACTTTTGTTCCAATTTCATTTGGCTGGTTGCTATATACAATGATCTGATCCGCTCCTACAAGCGTTAGAGGATTGCCATCCGGAAATGGGCTGCGCACGCTACCTGGCTGAAAAGGAATATTAGCTTGTAGATTGGCAAGGTTATTTGCTACTCCAATCCAAGAGCCATTCCCCTGGTAGTAATAGATCAGGTTCTCCGCCAAATTTTGCTGTTCCCGGTTCAGGATGAAATTGCTGAATGCAGCCTGTGTACGCTGCTGAATGATCACCGTCACTAAAATTGATCCAGTCAGACCTACGAATAGGAATGCTAGGGTAAGTTTTACTGCTAGAGAACGAAACACAGGCTATTATCCTTGATCGCAGGTTGAAAATCTGTAACCCGCACCGTAAACCGTCTCGATATAATGTGGGCTGGAGGCATCCTGCTCGATTTTTGAGCGTAAATTTCGCACATGAACATCGATTGTGCGTTCATAGCCTTCATAAGCAGCGCCTTGAATGCGATCCAATAGCTCCAATCGCGAGAAGACCCTGCCTGGAGTGCCCATCAACGTCCCAAGTAACGCGAACTCGGAGGGAGTTAGTTCGACTGCCTGCCCATTCACCGTGGTGGTTCTACTGGCCCAATCCAGCTCAATCGCTCCTATGCGCACAATTTCCCGATTGGAAGACTGCTTGTCAACCCGGCGTAAGACTGCCCGTACACGGGCGGTCAGCTCACGCGGGCTGAAAGGTTTGGTGACGTAGTCGTCCGCACCAAGCTCCAGTCCTAGCACCTTGTCATTTTCATCAATTTTGGCTGTCAGGATAACTACGGGTGTATCTGCTTCCCGGTTATAAGAGCGCATAAATTCATATCCACCCATTTCTGGCATCATCAGGTCCAGGATGATCAGGTTCGGTTTTTCATGCCTGGCAGCGAATAACGCTTCTTGCCCATCGTTGGCAGTCACAACATCAAATCCTTCCTGGGTCAGGTAGGATTTTAGTAAATTCCGCAGCTCAAGCTTATCGTCGACAACCAGGATTTTTTTAGCCATAGGGTGATTTTATCATTACTTGTATTTTTCAGAAAATTATTCTATCTTGTCAAGAATAGAGCAGTACCCGGGTTTCGATCCCGGATACTACTCTTTGCTCAAGGAGGAGAAGAAATGACCCGAACCATGCTTTATCAATAATTAGGGTACATCGGGTGGAAAGTCACCAATCATTGCTCCACCGCCGTGCCCGTGTGGTCCTACACGGCCACCCCAATCGCCCATGCCGGGCATGAACATGTTGCTGTTTTTACTCAGGATCTGATCTGCCTGAGCCTGGGTGATCACACCGGAGGCGACCGCCTGATTGACAGCATCGGTGTAGGCAGTTTTCATGCTGGATTGAAAGGTAGTATCATTGGATAAAGCATACTGACCTTTCATCAAATCTGCCTGTTCCTGGGTGAGATTCCCATCCGTCACTGCCTGATCGATGTTAGTATAAAAAGCAGTCTGGTAGGCAGCCTTGAGCTCATCCACGCTGATCCCTAGAGCATCCGCAAGATAGCTGTCCATGTCGATCCCATTCTGGGATAACCAGCCATTCCATCGATTACCAAATGGAAAGGTATTTCCATTCGTGGTCAGCTGATCAGCCTGCGTCTGGGTGATCAAATCCTGGGAGACTGCCTGCGCAATGGCGGCTGAATATGCACTTTGGTAAGCAGTGTTCAGCTCATCAACCGTGATGCCCAAGGCATTCGCCAGGTCTTCACTACTATATCCGCCCATGGGTCCTCTACCAACCTCTCGGCCAAGTCCTGACTGGGTTGTGGTGGTGTAGGAAACGGTGGTGGGTGTGGCAGCAGAAACTGACTGATAAGCAAAGGCTCCAAAAGCCATTGTGACTGCCAGGGCACCCAAGACGAAAATAAATATGGTTTTTTTATGTTGCATAGATATCTCCTTATAATTTGTGTTCTTAACATACGATCCCGCATGGATCTGTGTGTAGGATAACAAGGAGATATTCAGGAATTATTAAGAAGCTGTTTTGAAAGGATTAGGATTCGTGCAGGGTTTTTTTTATTCCGCATTGGTCTTTTATCAAAATCAGTATTAATAATCTCGTTTGTGCAAATCATAACAATTTCTAAACATTCTCTAAACCTGCTCTTTACACTCTTTTCCTACAATATACAAGTAAAATCGTTTAATCATAAAAGGAGGCGTATGTTCCGTAAACCGTTATTATGGGTCTTGATCGTTGTTATCCTGGCAGCTGCAGCAGGTGGATACTACTACTACCGCCAAACAACTTCCACAGCTGAAGCAGCCAGCAGCACACCACTTCAGACCGCTACTGTAAAGAGAGGCAATCTTGTAATATCAGCCAGCGGAACCGGATCGGTTATCACCAAGAAAGAGGTCCAATTGGGATTTGATACCGGCGGGGTGCTTGCACAATTAAATGTTGAAGCCGGTGATGAAGTCAAAGCAGGCGACACCCTTGCGATTGTAGTCCCCAGTGATTCAGCAGCCACTATCCAGGCCAATCTTACCTCGGCGCAGTTGGATGTGTTGCAAGCTCAACAAAATTTGGATGATCTAAATTCTACTACCGAGGAAGTCACCCTGGCACAGGCTCAGTCAAATTTAGCTCAAAAACAGTTGGATGTAATTGATACCCAATCAACACTAACAGAGCTAACAAACAAACGAGCAACCATGCACGGCTCCAGATGTGATGATGATACCATCGCCGATTATCAAGATACTTTTGATCGTGCCCTGGATCGTTGGAATCGCTCCGCCCATCTTACCAACAGCCAGGAGTATCAGCAACTTCAGACTGCTGCAGCTAATCTCAATTGGTGTTCTTCAGCTTATTCCCAGGCTGAGCTGGATTCTGCCGATGCCGAAATTGCCTCTACCCAGGCTTCGATCTTTCTGATGCAATCACAGATCACCGAGTATAAGGCTCAAATCACTGATTTGATGGATTCGTCCGGTCCTGATTCGTTAGATCTCGCTATAGCACAAGCCAAGCTTGATAATGCCCAGGCGCAGCTGGAGGTGGTCGAGCAGAAGTCCATCAGCAGCACCATTTCCGCGCCATTTGATGGCACTATTTTAGCTATCTCCTCTCAGGTTGGTGATGATGTTGGCACAACTCCATTTATTTCCCTGGCTGACCTCAGCCAACCCTACCTGGAAGTGTTGGTGGATGAAACAGACTTAAACAATATTGGGGTCGGGTATGAAGTCCAGGTGACATTTGACGCGTTGCCGAATCAGACTTTTGTAGGGCATGTGATCAGCATCGATCCCAGCCTGGTCAATGTGTCTAATGTCACCGCAGTCAGCTCCATGGTTCAGCTGGATGCCAATTCGTTTTCCAAACCTCAAAACTTGCCCGTAGGGTTAAGTGCCTCTGCTGAGATCATTAGCGACCAGGCGCAGAATGTGCTACTCGTACCTGTAGAGGCATTGCATGAGCTCTCACCTGGCAGTTATGCAGTGTTTGTGATGGAAAACGGTACCCCGGTACTTAAAACAGTTGAAGTTGGCTTGATGGACTACACCTCCGCTGAAATTAAATCCGGCCTGAATGAAGGCGATGTAGTCACTACCGGAATTGTAGAGACAAACCAATGAGCGATCCTTCTCTTATCCAAATCGATCAAATCACCAAGATTTACCAGATGGGAAACGTCCAGGTAACCGCATTGGATGGGATCAGCTTGAATGTCAAGGTCGG
This sequence comes from uncultured Chloroflexia bacterium, assembly GCA_963777935.1. Classification (GTDB taxonomy): domain Bacteria; phylum Chloroflexota; class Anaerolineae; order Anaerolineales; family UBA4823; genus FEB-25. Next base: position 86,684 of record CAVZSL010000002.1, on the reverse strand, counting down.
TGAGTTCCTCGCCATCATGGGTCCCTCCGGTTCAGGTAAGTCCACCTTGATGAATATCCTTGGCTGTCTGGACCGCCCGACGAGCGGTTCTTACTTGTTAGATGGAGAGGATGTCAGTCGGATGAGCCGAGAACAATTGGCACGCGTCCGCAACCGAAAGATCGGATTTATCTTTCAATCCTACAACCTGCTTGCCCAGGCGACAGCCTTACAGAACGTGCTGATGCCTATCGTTTACCGGCGAAATGGTCACATCTCAACCAAAGATCGCATAGAACTCGCCCACAACACCCTTTGCTCCGTTGGACTGGTCGACCGTGATCACCATAAACCGACTGAGATGTCGGGAGGCCAACAGCAACGTGTGGCAATTGCCCGGGCATTGATCAATTCTCCTGCTTTGGTCCTGGCAGATGAGCCTACCGGCAACCTGGATTCCCATTCCGGGCTGGAGATCATGGAAATCCTACAAAATTTGCATTCCCAAGGAAGGACGATCGTGATGATCACCCACGATGCCAGGAATGCTGAATTTGCCGGGCGAGTGATCCATCTTCGGGATGGGAAGATTGGTGAGGATAATCACCAGGCAATTTCGAGCAAACCAATCGTGGCAGGAGTATCAATATGAAGCTATCCGAATTATTTGGCATTGCCTGGGAAGGCATATCCAGGAATAAGCTGCGCGCCCTTCTGACCATGCTGGGTGTCATCATTGGTGTGGCGGCAGTTATCATCATGATCGCCATCAGTGCTGGAACCGAAGCAACCATCGCTGAGAATATCCAGAATCTGGGCACCAACCTGCTCTTTGTAACTCAGAGTATGGGACCACAGATGGTCTCACGCAATGCAGGTATGAATATGACCTTCCTATCCTACGATGATGCACAGGCGATCAGCAAATCAATCTCTGGTGTCTCAGGTGTGGTGGTGGAGCGAGATATCAGCGAGCTGATCAAGTATGGCAAGACCTCAATCGATGGTCTATCCGTGGTTGGGACCACGCCCTCCTACCCACAGGTGAGGGATGTTGATCAGGCATCCGGTCGCTTCATCACCCAAAACGATATTGACAATTCCGCCAAGGTGGTCGTGCTTGGTTACAATACTGCACAAACCTTGTTTGGAGATGCCGACCCGGTGGGTGAAAAAATATATGTTGGCGATGTGAAACTGACCGTAGTCGGGGTCATGGATAAAAAAGGTGTTGTCGGCAACACGGATTATGATGAGCGGGTTTACATCCCCCTGACCCTGGTGTTCGACAAGTATACTTTTTCACCCTTTGCGCGAGTGCAGGGGAATATGGTCGGCACCATCCTGGTTCAGGTTGAGAACATGGATGACATGGAAAATGTAATCACCCAAATCCAAATCCTGCTTGCTAAGCGCCATGAAACAAGCGTGGACGAGTTACCGTTTACCGTCCGCACCCAGGAGGATATCATCGCCACCCAGGAATCCACCACTGCTGCCTTCCGTGATCTACTGGCATGGGTGGCAGGCGTCTCGCTGGTTGTGGGTGGAATTGGTATCATGAACATCATGCTGGTCAGTGTCACCGAACGTACGCGCGAGATCGGTATCCGCCAGGCAACCGGTGCGACACCAGGTGATATCCGTGGTCAATTCTTAACGGAGGCACTCCTGCTAAGTTTAACCGGTGGGCTGATTGGTGTCATTGTGGGAGTGGGAGGTGCCTGGTTGTTTTACCACGCTGGAGACATGCGTACTGTAGTGCTCCCCAGTTCAATCATACTGGCATTTTTCTCCGCAGCCATTGTGGGTATCTTTTTCGGCTATTATCCAGCCAACAAGGCTGCACAACTTGATCCTATTGAAGCTTTACGACATGAATAACATATTGGAGAAGAAAATGAAGAAAAAGAGTATTTTATCGTTATACATTTTAATGATTGTGACCATGGTTTTATCAGCCTGCAAAGCAACATCCAACCAGGCGAATTCTGTCACCACCAATGCTAATGATTCCACTGGAAACACAAGCTTATCAATGGTGAACAATCTTCTGGTGGGGTCGCTCAAACTAGAGGATACTGATCAAGCGATTACCCCTGAGCAGGCAATTAAGCTCCTGTCATTATGGCAGGCGTATCGTTCCTTAAGCAACAGCCAGACTTCCGCAGAGGCAGAGGTGGATGCTCTTCTGAATCAAATCCAAAGCACGATGTCCTCAGACCAAGTGAATGCTATTAACGAAATGAATCTCACCAATACCGACATGATGGACTTGATGCAGTTGCTAGGAGGCGGACAGATGGCTCGTGGTACACCCAACCCACAAGGCACACCTGGTTTTGACTTCCCCACAGGAGGATTTAATGGTGATAATGGTCCAAGCTTTGAATTTCAAAATGGCTCAGGAGGCACCCGGGGTGATTCAAGTGGAGGCACAACCAGGAATTTTCCACCAGGAGGTGGAGCGGTGATAATTGGCGGTGGTCCGGGTGGAGATGCAGGTGCTGCCATCACAGGTGGAGGTCCAATGATGCAGGGCACACCCGACCCTTCCATGCAAGCCACTGCACAGGCCAGGTTCAGCACGATGGCGAACCGGGTCAATACCATTCTCCTGGACGTATTAATCTCAAAATTGGAAGCTAAGACAACGAATTAATAAAAACAGGGCACCGTTATGGTGCCCTGGAATTTATTTCATGAAATTTAGCATTCAGAATAACCGCATGCATAGCATTTGCGGCAACCTTCTTCATTGACAACTGCTGCCTGACCGCACTCTGGGCATAAGTCACCAATTTGGAATGTGGATTGCCCAGCAAAGGTAGTTTTATCAGGGAGGTCTGATGGACGAATTGGATACTTACCATATAATGCATAATCCCCATTCGCTGCAGCTTCTTGATATTCCTCTGAATCATCCAAATACTCAGCCAGGGTCTGGGCAACTCCATCCGGCAAGGAACGAACCCGGTTGGGTCCATATCCGAGTGAACGCCCGCCTCCAATACCAGAAAGCTGTTTGACGATCTCCTTGAGCCGTTCACGTGGCAGAACTGGAGAAGCGATACGGAGCAGGTAAGATATCAATCTCCCGATAGCCTCCGATACAGCGGCAGTCTCCGAGCCAGCCTTGGCAGTACTGACAAATACTTCAAAAGGATGGTCACCCCCATTTTCATTGATTGTTACAAAAGCCTTACCTACTGGGGTGCTGATATTGTATGTATAACCCCTTAACCGTCGGGGACGTGGTTTCTTGGAAGCCGACCAAACATGTTCTTCTTCTGCAGCTATTTCTGCTGGCACTCCCTCATTAATTTCTACACTGGTAGCAAATGCTTCTTTCTCCTTGGATGTTGCTTTCGTTTCCAAAACCACTTTTTGACGCGACCCAGTAACATAGACAGTGATTCCTTTGCAACCTAAGGTCCATGCCAGCATATAAGCAGTGGCGACATCCTCTTCGGTTGCACCAACCGGGAAGTTGACCGTCTTGCTCAGGCTGTTATCCACAAATGCCTGCATGGCTGCTTGAGTGCGGACATGCTCTTCAGCAGTGATATCCTGTGACACCACGAAAACGTGCTGAATTCGCTCAGGAACTGCTTCGATACCCTGGCAGGTGCCACTTTCCATGACCTGCTCGATAACTGCATTACGGGTTTGTTCATCAATATCGGCTTCAATTAGGGCAGTTTCAAATTGCGGGCTGGTATATGTCAATTGCAGGTCGTGTCCGTTATCATTGACATGTCTGACATAGGCAAGTGCAAAGACTGGCTCACATCCATAACCTTCACAGCCTGCAACAGTCGCAATCGTACCGGTTGGGGCGATGGTTGTTTGGGCTGCATTACGAATTCCATGGCTCTTGATGCCTTGGACAACCTTCTCCCAATCAACATTCGGCCTGTTGAATTCACATTCATACGGCTTGATTGGTTCAGGAGGCACCCAGGTTATATTATCAGGATCATAGATGGATCCCTTTATCGCTGGAAAAGCGCCGCGTTTCTCTGCGAGGTTGATACTGGTCAGCATAGTATGATAACGGATGAATTCCATCACCTGTGCAGCAAATTCCTGTCCTTCTTCCGAGCCATACCGGATATCGCAGTGATACATCAGGTCAGCCAGACCCATCACACCTAATCCAATGCGGCGCGCCTGTTCAGCAGCTTTCTTCAATTGTGGCACTGCTGGTACATATGCATTTGCCTGTATGACATCATCTAAAAATAACGTGGATGTTTCTACAGCATGCCGTAATTTCTCCCAATCCAGCGTGTGTGCTATGCCAAACATTTCTGCTAAATTTAACGAGCCTAAGCAGCAATTCTCATACGGTCCAAGCCATTGTTCTCCACATGGATTGGTCGCTTCAAGCTGGTATAAGTGTGGCACAGGGTTAAAACGATTGGCAGTGTCCAAAAATAGCATGCCGGGTTCCCCATTATGATGGGCTTGGGTCACGATCTTATTATAAAGATCACGTGCACTCACTTGCCGGTAGGTGAGGATAGGAATACCCGCTTTCTCTGCCATCTCTAATGTGCCATGGAAATCATGATACCTGGGGTCTGCAACATCAGGAAAGCGTAAATCCCATTCGGCATCAATTCCGACTGCTTCCATGAAGGCATCGGTAATGCCAACAGAGATATTAAAGTTGGTTATAGCATTCTCATCGGTCTTACAATTTATGAAGTCCTCAATGTCGGGGTGATCGACCCTGAGCACAGCCATATTGGCACCGCGACGTGTGCCTCCCTGGGCAATCTCTCCAAAAGCCTTGTCATATACACGCAAGAAACCAACAGGGCCTGTTGCCTGGCCAGCAGATGATTTGACCAGTGTGTTCTTTGGCCTTAATTGTGAAAAGGAGAAACCGTTTCCACCTCCGGTTTGTTGGATCAAAGCGGCATCACGCAAGGTTTGGAATATGCCAGCTTCGTGACGACCCATATCATCTGAGACTGGCAGTACAAAGCAAGCTGCCAGCTGACCCAGAGGCGTTCCTGCTCCGGTAAATGTTGGTGAATTGGGAAAGAATTGCTTGCTGGTTAGTAATTCATAGTACTGTTCTGCACGTTTTAATCCGGTTCCATTCCAGGTCGCCTCAACTTTTGCGACATGGTAAGCGACCCTCCAGAACATTCCCTCAACGCTTTCAGCCGGTTTGCCTTCCCGGTTGCGCCGTACATAACGCCGGATGAGCACCTGGCGTGCATTATCCGTCAGGTTGACTTCCGACAAATTCGGTGAGATGTCAGGTGTGGGTAAAAGCCCATATCGATCCATTCGTTCATGAGAAGTCTGTGTCATAATTTTTCTCCGAACCACCCAATACTACTTAGCCCTCCAGTAAGCGATCTATTTCTTTACGAATCGAGCGTAAATCATCCAGACCCAGATAGACAATCGCATATCTAATATATGCAATCTGGTCCATTTGTTTGAGACCGGCGATGACCATATCCCCGACAACCCTGGATGAAACCTCAGCCCGTCCCATGGCCTGAAGCGTGGCTTCAATCTCACCTACCAGCCGGTCGACATCAGCAGCAGGGACAGGGCGTTTGGCGCATGCAATCCGAATCCCGCGGCTTAATTTTTCGTGATCGAACTCTTCCCGCGTGCCATCCTGCTTGACAATAAGCGGTGTGGCGAGCACAGGACGCTCGTACGTGCTAAAGCGCTGCCTGCAATGTTCACATTCCCTGCGGCGCCTGACACCACCCCGTGTGTCGTGCGAAGTATCGATCACTCTGGATTCATCATGTCTGCAATATGGACAACGCATAAAGATTACCCTAGATTAATAGAACATTTGTAATCGCTATAGACGGGAGTCCCACTACCCGAAACCCGTATAGGTGGCAGTGGGAGTGGACAAATTCTAGCACAGTGCGTTTCACTATGCAAGAGAAATATGAGCAGATATTCTTAAAATATTGCGTTCGAATGAATTTTTTAAGATTGGTGGGATTTTTACTGATTTTTAATGAAAGATGCTTATACAATGGCAGAAATTCTCCCCCATTTTTCTGCGGGTTGAAAATGAAACCAAATAACCTGACCCCTTTAAACGGAGCCTTCAGCAACTCTCCGCTTGAAAGATCCGCACTATTCAACGTGGAGGGCAGGCGGGGATTGCCGGGAGGAGGAGGCCGGCAATCCCCTTCCATGCTTACAACCTCACCCAAACGACCATGTTCAACGATAATAATGGATGAGTGCAGGGTGAAGTAATCCATGTGTTGATATTTTCGCAACCCAGGCTGAATGCAACTCATGCACCATATCCAAGGGGAATATCCATCCATATACCTGCCAAATTTTTGGCTAGATATGGTTGGCTCTCCTGGGATTATCCAGCGCAATGCCCCCCTGGCGATTGCGCCGGGAGCTGCTCGTGGCATACGGATCCCTTTCCCGAACCAGATTGCGAATTCGTTCTCTAGCTTCGATGGCGGTTTCGCAAGAAGGTTGGGATATCCAAGTCCTCGGTATTGAATGTACGCGGTGCAAAGTCCGACTTGGCGATCTCTGCAGCTTGCAGCTCTCGCGCCAGATCTTCCGAAGGCATGATGGATTTCTCCTGGTGGAAAAGACCCTTCGGCACCTCAGCCGTACGGCGGACTGGAATTCCCGAACGCTCAAATCCTGTTGCGATAACCGTCACACGCACATCATCTCCCATATTCTGGTCGATAACTGCGCCGAAAATTAAGTTAACATCTGGATGGGCAGTTTCTTTGATGATAGCAGCCGCCTGGTTGACTTCGAACAGGGTTAGATCGGGACCACCGGTAACATTGAATAAGATACCTCGGGCTCCATCGATAGTGATGTCCAACAATTGGCTCGAGATAGCTTGCTCTGCTGCCATGCGAGCGCGTTCATCACCATGCCCCAATCCAACTGCCATCAAAGCCGCCCCACCCTCAGACATGATCGTGCGGACATCAGCAAAGTCGAGGTTGATCAATCCCGGGACGGTAATGAGCTCAGAGATTCCCTGTACACCCTGACGCAGGACGTCGTCAGCAATCTTGAACGAATCCTGAAGATTTACATGCTTATCCACGATCTGCAGCAAGCGATCATTGGGGATGACAATTAAGGTATCCGCATGTTCCTTTAGTTTTTCGATGCCAGATTCTGCCACCTGGATACGGCGTGATCCTTCAAAGGAAAAAGGCCGAGTGACCACACCAATGGTAAGTGAACCAAGCTCGCGTCCGATCTGGGCAACGATCGAAGCAGCGCCTGTTCCGGTACCGCCACCCATTCCAGCGGTGACGAAGACCATGTCTGCACCGCGCAGGACGTTGTACAAGGCTTCCTGCGATTCTTCGGCTGCTTTCCGTCCTTGTTCTGGGTTACCACCAGAGCCCAAACCACGTGTGAGTTTTTCACCGATCCGTACGCGGGTTGGAGCACTGGATAGCATCAGAGCCTGAGCATCGGTATTGATGGCGATAAACTCAACACCCTGGAGGCCTTCCTTTATCATCCTCTCAACGGCATTGCAACCACCACCTCCCACGCCCACCACTTTGATATGAGCGAAGGACTCCAACTGATTTGAAAAATTAGTATTTTGATTCATTATGCCTGCCTCCTCTAAAAATATTTAAACTGAATTGATATTTCCCTGGTTTCACATTCTTAGCGATTCCAGATAATTGCCTGTGGAGTGAATGGATGCATGATTCTCTTATGGCAGCAACCTCCTCAAAAAGTCTCTTACTGAGTCCAAATCGATACCTCCCGTGGAGGATCTTCCAATTCGCATCCCTTGTTTAGCAGGTTGGACATAGATGTCTGTCATTAAAAGAGCCCATTTCAACAACCCTATGGTGGTGGAATAAGCTGGGTTCTCTAATTTATCTGACATGCCAATTAAGTTTTCAGGTTGAGCGATGCGGACTGGCAGGTTGAGTGTTTGACTGGCTAATGCACGCATACCTGGTAGAACGCTTGAACCTCCCGTAAGGACCATACCCGCAGGTAACAATCCATCATATCCCGAGCGTTTGATCTCCTGCATGACCAAGCTAAATATCTCATCGACACGGGCTTCAATCACATGAGCAAGCTCTCGCCGGTTAATCTGTACGGATTGCTCTTCACCGAATGGTTTGATGTCAAAGGATTCATTTGCATTAACTTCATCACGCAATGCGTGCCCGTGTTTAATCTTAATTTCCTCCGCCTGTGAGATTGGCAGGCGTAACCCATGCGCAATATCGGAAGTAATGTGATCACCACCAACTGCCAGGACATTGGTGTGCCACACATCTCCACCGATATATATAGCCATGTCGGTTGTTCCACCACCTATGTCACATACCACCACACCCATCTCTCGTTCGGTTTCCGTCAGCACCACTTCGGCAGAAGCCAGTGGATTGAGCACAAACTGTGACACTTCCACCCCGGCTGCACCCACGCACTGGCGTAGATTTTCCACCGATGCTGCAGATGCGGTGATGATATGCGTCTCTACCTCCAGGCGATAACCGTGCATGCCCATTGGCTTGCGAATGCCTTCCTGACCATCAATGTTGAATCCACGTTGAATGATATGAATAATTTCGCGATTATGGGGGATGTTTACTGCTCTTGCAGCATCAATCGCCCGAGCGATGTCACCCTCATCAATCATTCGTCCAGCTACACCCACCACACCCCGGCTATTAACAGAAGATACATGTGACCCAGCCAGGCTCACCAGGGCGGAATCAATTTCCAGCCCGCAAGTTCGCTCAGCTTTCTCCACCGATCGCACAACCGCCTGTGAGGCAGCAACCATGTCCACAACCACCCCTTTACGAACGCCCTGTGAAGGCTCAATCCCCACCCCGAGGATTCGTAATTGACCCGCTGCTTCCTCCCGGCCAACCAGGGTGCAGATTTTGGTTGTGCCAATATCAATTGCAACTATGATTGGTTCGTCCATAAGCACTTCTTCGCGGATTAATCACCGCTCCATCCTATAATATGGTGCGTGGACAAATTCCACGCTGATCAATACCGGCTGGATATCTTCACTTTGTAGATGGTTCACCAAAGTTTCATAAACACTCAATTTCATTTCCATGTCCTGATCTTCTTTTCCAAAATATACTTCCCAACCATTTGGATCATTCCAGCCCAAGCCGTGCTCGCTGTCATATACCAGTAAAGTATCAGCGGGCATCTTCGCCCCAAGGGCAAGGATGGACGAGACCAGGTCTGGAGATAAGCTGATATTAGGGACGTTGCTGGCTGGCGAGTATGGTATCCCTGCAGACAGGTTTTGTGGATCATTTGTGGGTGCGGTGGTTATATTTCCAGGTGGGGTGCCATGACCTTCAACCCTCACCAATGAGTTTTCGGGAGTACCCCTGGGGGGGAATGCTACTCCTTGTCCATCCACCCACACTTCACTTCCATCCTGTGTCCAGGCGATGACTGGTTCCCGTTCAACCACGGCTACCTTTAAATCGGCAGGCAGGTTGACCCTCACCGAGATTTTCTCTAGCTCAGGGAATGCCTGCTCAAGAATTTTCTCCAATCCCTGCGGATTAATGCTAAAAACTGAAGCACCAAATGTACCCATAACGGCGTTTAAATCACCTACTGTCAGACGTTTCAGACCTTCTGCTTCTACTGCCTTGATTTGGAAAGCTGGTGCTTTCCAAATAAAATACAAGCCAGTTGCCATCAAAATAACCAATAGCAATGAGACTGCTCTCCAACCAACGTGGATGAATGGAATTGATGGTAGGCGAATCTCTGCACCCTGTACCTTTAGGGGTACATCGAAACGCCGCCTGGGTGCCTTCTGCTTTTGTAATCGTGATGTCGCTACCCGCCCAAAAGCCATCCCGCCCATACCTCCACGCACCATAACGGGTGGAGCAGATTCAGAACGCGCATCATATACCCTTCGATTTTTGTGTGGGATAAATGAGTGATTCGCATTGCTTTTGCGCTGAGTATCTGCGCGGGGTGTAGCCTCATAATGGGTTTCACTCCGCTGTGTTTCTGATTTACGGCGTGCATGATGCGTAGCTAATGCCGCACCGGATAAAAATAGTTTCTTGGAGGTTTGACCGACTTTAGAATTCCGTGTTGCGCGACCTATTTTGGAGCTGATGGTGCTCTGGATAGATTTAATGGATGGAGATGGAAGGTTGATGTGCGTTGAAGCCAACCGTTCTCTCACCGAAGGGCCATTGTGTCTCGTTGCTCGTCCGCGCGTTGAACGATGGTGACTTGTTCCTGACTCACCCTGGGAGGGCGTAACCGCTGGTCGCTCCCGTTTCAGTTTTCTCTGGCGCGCCCTGCTTAATTCAGTTTTTGTTCCTTGCCGGTTTACTTCATTTTCCAAATCTTTCATAGGTCATCTCGCATACCGGTGTTCTGTTTTCTGATTATCGGCTTTTCGTTCCAATGCCAGCTCGATTAATCGATCCACAAGCTTTGGGTAGGGTAAACCACAGGCTTCCCAAAGTTTTGGATACATGCTTATATTGGTAAAACCAGGGATAGTGTTCAATTCATTCAAATAAAGCTCATCGCGATCCCTGTCCAGTAGAAAATCTACCCGTGCCATTCCCTGGCAATCAATGGCTTTAAAAGCTCGTACTGCAAGCTGTTGAGCTTGTTTTGAGACAGTCTCAGGTATTGGTGCAGGGATTAATAATTGCGATGCGTTATCCACATATTTCGCTTCATAAGAGTAATATTCACGGCTGGGGAGGATCTCTCCAGGCATGGAGGCCTGCGGGTCATCATTTCCGAGCACGCTTACTTCGATCTCCCGCGCATTCACGCCGCGCTGGATCAAAATCCGCCGGTCATACCGGGCAGCATCCATCAGTCCCTCCAGCAAGTCTGCCCGGTTTTGGCATTTACTCACACCCACCGAAGAGCCTAAATTGGCCGGTTTTGTAAACAACGGGTAAGGTGCCATCTTCTCTGCACTGGTGATAATCTCATCCATATGTTTCACCAGATCGCTACGCAAAATAACCACTGTTTCCAACACGGGTATTTGGTTTGCCTGCATCACACTTTGAAATACACCTTTATCCATGCCTACCGAGGAGCCAATCACACCCGCTCCTACATATGCCATGTCAGCCATTTCCAACAAACCTTGCAGTGTGCCATCTTCGCCATAGGTTCCATGTAAAACCGGGAAAACTACATCCAGTTTGGTCAGCAGCTCAAACTTCATTCCAGGCTCAGTGTTTTGAATAATATGGATGCCTGCCCAGGTGGGATCGGGTAACAATGCTGCAACCTGTAATTTCTCCAATTGGTCTTTTTCCATGGCATCCAATACATTCTTACCCGTCAACCAGGCTCCCTCCCGAGAGATGCCTATTTGAGTCACATCATAACGCTGTGGATCAAGCACACTCAAGACTGAGCGCGCCGACATCAGCGAAATCTCGTACTCACCCGAGCGTCCGCCGAAAATGACACCAACCCGCAGCTTTTGAACCATCTCCATGCCTATCCTCTACTGACCTGACCAATCACCTAACAATTCAATCTCAAGCTCCAGCTTCACACCAAATTTATCCATCACCTTTTGCTGTGCCAGCCTGATCAAAGCAGCATAATCACTCGACGAGGCACTGTCTTGGTTAATGAAAAAGTTGGCATGTTTTTGGCTAATTTCAACTTTACCTTGTGACATTCCTTTTAAACCTGCTGCCTCGAGTAACCTCCCGGCATGGTCACCCGCTGGATTTTTAAATACCGAACCCAGGGATGCTCCGATTGGTTGTGATTTCTGCCGCATTGTCTTATATTCTTCCATCTTTGCCTGGATGAGTTCAATCGTGCTGGCAGCAAGTTTTAACACTGCTGACAGGATCACTTCCCGACCCGGCCGGCGTTTAAAAATGCTGCTCCGATATTCAAACTCAAATCGTTCTACAGGCCATCGCTCTTGCAAAATTTCGTGATTATCTCCTTGATTATTCTGAATAAGATGCAAGATTTCTGCCATCAGCAGGTTGCCAGATATGTCTGCACCATGCGCACCGGCATTTCCATATATTGCACCACCGACCGTCCCGGGGATTCCAGCAGCCCACTCCAACCCGGCCAACCCATTCGCTCCGGCACGGCGTGCCAGGGCACCCAGATTGGCACCTGACTCAACCCAGACGGTTGGTGGTTGCCCCTGGGTGTTGTAGCGGATCTTCTTGGCCCGGTTTAGAACCACCACTTCCCGCACACCAGCGTCTGAAACCAGAACGTTCGATCCACTGCCTAAAATGATGAAGGGTGCCTCCATTTTCCATAATTGCTTCGCTGTCTCCGCCAGCTCATCGGATGAATCAGCAGTGATCATGGCATCCGCATTACCCCCGATGCGGGCTGCGGTGAAGCGCTTGAGGGGGATATCAACCTGCAAGCGTTCACCGAATGCATCACGAAGTAACTGGAGGTCAGGCAGAGATTTCATCAGGAGTTTCCTGGTTAATGGTCACATCTTCTTTACAAATTCGATCAGATATCGAATCAGCCTGGGTGAATGGAGTGGATCTTTACACATATCCGCGAGCTCCTGCTTTGAAAATTCACTCTTCTTCCTGGTTAAAGGCTTTAGAAAAAGTGAAAGATACGGCTCCATCTCGGCGTCATATGCCTGTGAGCTCACCATATGGGTGGAATAACGATGCACCGTCGTTCTCATTGAGTCAGTCATCTGATTCACTCCTTTCTTTCATCTGGGCTAATACCCGTGCGCTGATTTGGTCGGCGTCACCCGCAGACATGACGATCAACACATCTCCAGGCACCAAATGCTCAACCAGAAATTTTGTTACCTGGGAAAAATCTGGAACGTATTGGGTTTCAGGATAAGCCATTGCTGCTACAACTTGTTCAGAGGAGAAGCCATCCTCAGGCTGACGCTCACGTGCAGCATATATATCTGTCACCAACACGTGGTCGGCTTGTTCAAAAGCACCCACAAAATCATTGAATAATAAACGGGTGCGGGAATATGTATGCGGCTGCCATACCACCCATAGTCTACTTTTCGGGAAGCGAGTACGAGCTGCCGATAAGGTCGCACGAATTTCCGTAGGATGATGGGCATAATCATCGATCACAGTGATCCCATTGATCACTCCGCATACTTCAAACCTTCGACCTGTACCACGATATTCGGAAAGTGCCAGGGTTGCTTGTTCAACAGGCAACTGCATCTGGTGGGCTACTGCCAGTGTGGCAAGCGCATTCTGGACGTTGTGCTTGCCCGGCACACGCAGATTAATCGGGGTGTGCTGCTCAAATTTTTTACCAGGTAGCGAGCACACTACTTCAAAGGACATCCCACCCAGTAAATTCGGCGTAAGCGATTCGGCAATGTAGTCGATTGGCTGGTTGGGTGAACCATTATTGGATTGGCGGATGGCATAAGACAGAACCTTTTGTCCGCGGGCTTTTGCAATTTGACCTAATTTGGCAGCGCCACTATCATTTACACACACTAACAAGGTCCCATCACTGCCCACTTGAGTGGCGAACTCATCAAATGCCTCAAAGAAATCCTCTGGTGTGGGATAACAGTCTGGATGATCATGCTCGATATTGGTGATCACCGCGATTTTCGGCTTGAGTCCAAGGAACATATGGTCATATTCATCTGCTTCAATGACAAATGCGAGACCTTTACCAGCCCTGGCATTGGTGCCAAGGTTATTTAAAACTCCACCAGCAATAAATGTCGGATCCTGACCTAACGAGGTGAGCATCCATGCGATCATGGCTGTGGTGGTCGTTTTCCCATGCGTTCCTGCTACTGCGATACCCATCCGTTCATCCATCAAGCTGGATAAAAATTCACTCCGCTTGAGCACTGGGATGCCCAGCGCACGGGCAGCCACGACTTCTACATTGTCATCAGGAATGGCGGACGAGCGCACTACCAGTTGGGCGCCTTCGATATTCTCCGGTCTGTGTCCAATCACTACCCGCACGCCCTCTTCCTTCAGGCTTTTCGCCAGAGGTGATAGGCTTTGATCAGAGCCGGTCACCTGGTAACCGCTTTCCAACATCACCCTGGCAATAGCCGAGATGCCTGTTCCACCAATTCCAATGAAATGCACCGATTTACGTTCGCTCATAGAAAAACCACGATCACGAAGATAAATGCCAACGCGATGGCAAAATAAATAAAGGGGATGCCCAGCCAGGCAGGTGCCATCCAAGCCAGCATCTTAATTGCCTCCTGTCCCTGAATTGTGCTGGGATCAGGTGGTACGATATATGCGAGAGCCTGGTAATCAGCTTGTGCCAGGAAGTACCAGATTGACCCAACGATCAGGTAACCATTTAAAGCTCCCAAGAATATCCCGAGTAAAGAATCTTGAAATCGCTCACGGGCAAATCGTTGCCCGCCCACTCTGGGTAGGTTGGGGGTTTGATAACCAAAAAAGGCCAGCAAGAGGATGATTGCTGTGCGCATCCAAAATTGCTCCGGGGAACCAGGTTCTGCAAACGATGTGGATAATCCTTTCACGTAAGTCTCAAGAACGGTAATGATGAATAATGCCAATATCACGCTGGCTGTCACCATCATCTCTTTTGCCCAGCCACGCATAGCACCAATGACGGCGAATAAAACTACAAAACAGATGAAGATAAAATTCAAATAAACCATCACACGCTCCTAATCGGTCAGATTGGGAACATTTCCTGAGCCTGGTTGCTTCGATGAGGCTGCCAGCTTGTTGAGTAAGCCAGCAATCCTGGAAGCTCCCGCCGGTTGTGCCAACGCACGCATTGCCTTTGACATCCTCTCCAAGTGCTCCTTATCTGCCAATAAACCGCGTACTTTCGGGATGATTTGATCTGCCAATTGTGAATCTTCAATTTGAACCGCAGCACCCTGTCGGACCAGGTAGCTGGCATTTACTCGTTGATAGCGCCATGCATATGGATAAGGTACCAGGATTGCAGGGAGTCCAAAGATAGGTAACTCACCTAAAGTTGATGCACCAGCTCGCGTTATTGCCAGGTCAGCCAAACACATGCCAGCACCGATTTCATCATATAAAAACGGATACGGACGATAGCGACTAAGCTGCTCAGCAGATAAACTGGCACGCGCCTGTTCAACCATTTGCCAATCCAGCTTGCCAGTGACGTGGATCACCTGCATCTCCTGTAATAACTCCGGTAGTGCAGCAACCACTGCCTGGTTGATAGACCGCGCCCCCCTACTGCCACCCAAGACCAATACGACAGGCATGTGCTCCGGAAGCGCAAAATAGCTCCTTGCTTCCTCACGAGTCCAATGATCCAATCCTGGACGGAGCGGGTAGCCTGTAACAACTGTGGATGGATGTTTTGGGAAAAATTGCTCTGATTCCTCCACTGTCAGTGTGATGCAATCGCTAAAACGGGCAATCGTTTTAAGTGCCAGACCTGGTTCAATATCCGGTACATACAGCAGGCTTTTCGAGTGACGCAACAGCCTGGCTGCCAGTGCCATCGGGACCGCAACATAACCTCCAGTAAAAAACAGCACATCTGGACGGAATTTACGCAGGATGCGCCTGGATGAGAAAAAACCTCTCCCAAGCAACCATAAATTACCTGGTAGCGTACGCCAGCTAACCCCGTGAACACCTGCTGCGGGGATAGCTTCAAAACGCAACCCTTCCCTTTTCACCAGGTCCTCTTCCATGCCGCCTGAACCACCCACCCACAACACTTTGAGCTCATCGGCAGGGGCTGTCCTGGTTTGTGCTGGTTTTCCCGGCACGAGCTCAGGATTCGCGCTCATCATCTGTTTGAGGACTGACAGGGCGGGATACACGCCGCCGCCGGTCCCCCCTGCGCAAATTAACAACCGCATTGAACCCTTTCTCCTCATTTACTTTGGTTTTTTCTGACACTCGTGAAATATTCAGTAATATTCCGACGGATGCCATTACAACCAGCAGATTTGAACCACCGGCACTAATGAATGGGAGTGCATTTCCAGCAAAAGGCAACAAACCCACCATTACCAACATATTAATCACTGCTTCCAGGCTTAACCAAAAAGCGAGTCCACCCGCCAGAAGCATGCCCAATCCATCCGGCGCCTTACGGGCGATGATCCAACCTCGCCACATCAATACCAGGTACAAGCTAACAAGTAAAACCGATCCAAGCAAGCCAGTCTCTTCTCCAACAACTGCAAAGACGCTATCAGTATGAGGAAATGGAAGTCCATTCAGCTTGGTCTGCGATTTACCGATACCCACCCCAATCCAGCCACCGCGCATAAAAGCCTCCAAAGAACGGCGAACGTGTTCGGAGTATTGCAAAGGATCTTTTAGACCGGCAAGGAAGCTATCCATCCGATCTGGCCCGGTTGGGAAAATCCCTGAGGCAAGAACGATATACCCGACCAGGAAACCGAGCGCCATCATGAACAGGAACTGTTTCAGTTCTCCACCGGCTAAGAAGAACATCATTGTGCCCAATAAACCAATGGTGATAACCGCGCTTAGATCGGGTTGTAAGGCAATCAATCCACCCACGATACCCATGATCATGCCCAGGGGGATCAGCGCCAGGTAAATGTTGCGTAGCATGCCCCGCCGGTTATGCAACCAAATCGACAGGTAAATCACGATCCCAAATTTTGCCAGCTCCGAGGGCTGGATGGATCCACGAAACAGGCTCCGTACAGATCCCAGACGTGTATCCTGGACGATCAGCACAGCCACAAGTGCAAAGATCGTTAGCGCCATGAGCGGTAAGGCAAATTTTTTCCACCAGTGATAGTCCATCCAGGCAAGAAAAATCATCACCAGACTGCCAAGTCCTAACCATCGCAGCTGGCGCATGAAGATATATGCTGGCGAGCCATAAACCTGGTACGAGTAATCTGCGCTAGCGGAGTACACCATCAATATCCCAAACAGAATCAGAGAGATCACCACCAATAATAGAGGCACATCAAAGCTCAGGCGCTTCGGACGTCCTGCTTGTGCCGAGCCCTGATTGGAATATTTCGAATCACCTTTCACATGCACGAAAGATTGAATACCCATCGTTTAAATGCCTCCCCACGCTCCTCGAAGTCGCGGAATTCATCAAAACTGGTCCCACCTGGTGACAGTAGGACAATATCGCCTGGTTCAACCACCCGGGCTGCTAATTTCACAGCCTGTTCTAAGACAGCACAAGTATCTATGGAATGAGGCAGTTGATCTGGTTTGATCTCACCAACCGCGTCAGCAATCATCCCGGCTGCCTCTCCAAACAGGATCAGATGCTCCACTCTCGCGTGGATCAACTCAGCCAGCTCATCCCAGGGTAATTTTTTGTCCCGCCCGCCAGCCAGTAGCACGATCGGTCTGCTTCGGTCTGTGGGAGAATCGAACGAGTGGATGGCCGCAGTCACCCGTTCCGGTGCAGTTGCGATCGAATCGTTATACCAATCTGCCCCTCCCCAGGTTTGCACCCATTCAAGCCGATGTGGAACACCGGTAAAAGCCAGGACTGCTTCATGCATGGCTGCATATGGCAAGTCTGCAGCCTGGCTGATGGCACAGGCAGCCAAAACATTTTCCACGTTGTGCCAACCCCGGAGTTGGATTTCATCAATCCGCATGACCTGGACGCTTTTCTTCCCATCCCATGAACACAGCCACTCACCATTGATGTATGTACCCTGCATTCCCACCGGAGGAAGTTCCTTACCAAATGTATATTTCCTGCCTCTCACAACACCTAGCAGGTTCCTGGAACCCGGGTCATCGAGTCCCAATACAGCCGAATCCTTAGCTGCTTGAAACTCCAGGATGCGTCTTTTTGCTGCAATGTAAGCTTCCATAGACGCATGCCGGTCCAGGTGGTTGGGGGTGATATTCAACACGCAAGCAATATCGACCGATTTGGTCATGAGCTCCAATTGAAAACTTGACAGCTCCATCACTGCCAGATCACTGGTCTGCATCTGATCCAACATCGATAACAATGGCACGCCGATGTTTCCACCTACCCACACTCTTCGATAGACAACACCCATACCTGATTCAACCGCAAACTGTGCAATTTTCCCTACCAAGGTGGTGGTGGTGGTTTTACCAGCTGAACCTGTGATGCCGATAGTCCGGCAAGGGCAGGTTTCCAGAAATATCTGTGAATCATTCGAAAGTGGGATATCCCGCTTGATGGCTTCAGCGATGAGAGGTAAATCGAGAGGCACACCACCTGAAGGGCAGATCAGGTCAGCTCCATCAAGTAAACTAATCGGATGGCCTCCGCACAACCATTCAATGCGAACTGAGGTTTGTTCATCAATATCACTCAACAATTCCATCGCATTCTCAAGCTCTTCCACAGGTTTTTGGTCATTCACCACCACATGCGCCCCACGCGATGCCAGATAGCGCACCAATGCAATTCCCTGCCTGGCTGCTCCTATCACGATTACGCGTTTACCCATCCAATCCATCATCATTTTCTCATCGCTTCTTACCTATCATCCAATCGCAATTGCTGCCCCGATAATCGCAGCCAATAAGCCTATCAACCAAAAGCGTTGTACTACCTGGGTTTCACTCCATCCAATCAATTCAAAATGGTGGTGCAGAGGTGCCATCTTGAATAAGCGCTTGCCCTTGGTCAGTTTGAAGTAACCCACTTGCATCACCACACTTACTATTTCGCTAACCGGGATGATCGCAATTAACGGCAACAAAATCCATTGACCAGTCATCAGCGCCACTACTGCCAGGGTGGCGCCTAATGGCAGTGAACCAACATCGCCCATGATCATCATTGCCGGGTGCACGTTGAACCATAGAAATCCGAATAAGGCACCAACCAGGGTGAAAGAGAAGCGCGCCAGGTAGAGTTGCCCTTGCATCAATGCGATCAATCCAAAGACCGCAAAACAGGTGGCAGAAATCAAACCAGCCAATCCATCTAAACCATCGGTAAAATTAATCGCATTAGAAAATCCTACGATCAAAAATGTGGCAATTGGCACATACCATACTCCGAGCGAGAACACTGCATTCATCCATGGCAGGTAAATTTGAGGGGCTTGAAGCACATATTGCAATCCGATGGCTATAACGATACCAAACAGGATCTGCAGAATGAATTTGGTACGGGCTTTCATTCCACGTTCTTCACCCCGCTTACCTCGTAACTTTTGCCAATCATCCAGACCGCCTAATAACCCAAAAACGATCATAGTTCCAATGGGCAGGAAGATAGAACGTCCCAGCAAGGTAAATCCAAGCAAGGAAGCACCATTGAATAGAACAGTGATAAGAAGCACTGGCAGGATAAATAGCACTCCTCCCATCGTGGGAGTGCCTAGTTTAGAGATGTGTCCCTGAGGTCCATCGATACGGATGGTTTCACCGATTTTAAGATGCCGTAGTACTCGCAGCAACGGTTCACCCCAAATGACCGTCAGCATAAAGGAGAAACCAGCCAAAGCTAATGCCAGTGCGCTTTCTCTCATGATTGGTACTCCAGTGCAGACACAATACGGTCCATTCTCATCATGTTCGAGCCTTTGACCAAAACAACGTCATCTGGTTTTAAACCTGGTTGTAAGTATCGGATTGCCTGATCAACCTCTTCCAGGATGGTGATTTTGGATGCGGGTAAACCTGAATCCCTTGCAGCCTCTGCGATGATCCGTCCCAGTTCTCCTATGGTTACCAACTCATCCACCACTTCAGCTGCACGGATACCAACCATCTGGTGTCCACGTTGCTCATACTGACCGAGCTCGAGCATGTCTCCAAGCACTGCAACCTTACGCCCTTCCAGGTCGTGCAACAGGTTGAGTGCTGCCAGCATCGACTCGGGTGAGGCATTGTAGGTATCATCCAGGATCAATGCACCGTTTTGGGTCCGGACTGCGATAAGGCGTAATTCGTTGCTCGCAGACCGCAAACCGCTAACAATTTCCTGCCAACTCAATCCATCCACCAGACCGACAGCCGCAGCCCGTAAAACCGTCTGCACAGAATGCCTCCCGATTAAGGGCACACGCAGTTGTAGCACTTCAGCCGGGCGATTTTTCTGTTGGTGGTAATGCATCCATAACCGGATGCCTTCCAGGCCAACACTTTCAACATTGTCAGCCCACAGGTCGACCCCCTCATCCATGCCATAGTAAAAAACCTGGGCATGCGTCTGGTCAGCCATCTTTCTCACGAATGGGTCATCATAATTAAGGATGGCATAACCATCTTCGGGAAGCGCCTCGACCAGCTCAGCCTTACCCCGGGCTATCTCCTCCTGTGAGCCTGCCCGTGAGGCATGTACCGTTCCGATATTGGTCACCACGCCTATGCGTGGAATGGCGAGCTCACACAGCAGTTTGATCTCACCTGGGACGTAAAAGCCCATTTCCAATACTGCCCGTTCATGCTCCTCGGTCAGGCTGAGCATCGTGAGCGGTAGGCCTATTTCATTATTCAGATTGCCCTTGTTTTTCAGTGTCTGATAACGCTGGCTCAGCACCTCAGCTATCACTTCTTTTGTCGTCGACTTTCCAACACTGCCGGTGATTCCAATGACTTCCACATCCAGCTTGCTTCGCCAGAATTTCGCCACTTGCTGCAATGCCTTTAGGGGGTCAGGAACCTGTATACAGAAAGTCCCTTCAAGCTTGGATAATTGCTTATCAAGCTCGTCGGACGAAATTGGATTGCGTAAATCCAAGACAGGGAATTGACTTCCTAAATCGCGGTAAATCAGGGCGAAATCTGCTCCAGCTTGAAAAGCTTCACCCACATAATCATGACCATCATGATGTTCTCCTGGCAAGGCAATGAATAACGAACCGGGTATGACAACCCGCGAGTCAATCGCACCTTCTGTGATCACAGAAGTCGCTATCATTGGGCGTATGCCGGTCAAAGCTTCGAGAACATCAGCCAGTGTTAACACGAATAAATCCCTTAGTTATCTCCCAGGCTTTGTGAAACATCATCCGGTGGAATATCCATCAACACTACCAGGCGTTCAACCATGTCCCGAAAAACTGGAGCAGCAACAATCGATCCCCAGGGCGAGCTCTGGGGTTTTTCAAGCCATACATAAACCAAAAAACGAGGATCGATCCACCGGTCCCCAGCCCACGAAGGAAGCATTGGTTTCGCTGGTGGAATATCCGGTGGGAGTGGCGATTTCTGCCGTGCCGGTCTTACCAGCCACACGGTAGCCGTCTATCAGAGCATCGGATGATTCTCCTTCAAGCGATCTGGCAAGCAGGTCAGTCAGGGTATGTGCAGTTTCTGCTGAAATTGGTTTGCCAATCACCTGCGGAGTGGGGGTGTATTGGAAACCATCCCGCACCATAGATCGCATCACATGAGGCATCATCATCTCACCTCGGCCATTAGCCACAGATGAGATTGCCATGACCATTTGGATAGGTGTTACCGCGATACCTTGCCCAAAAGAATTGGTACCAAGCTCTGCTTCGAACCAATCGGTATCACCCGGCAGCTTTAACCTTCCGGGAGCTTCACCTGCCAGGTCAATTCCAGTCGTCCTTCCAAAACCAAAATTCTGCATATATTTATAAAATTGGCCGGCACCTAATTCTGTTGCCACCCAGGTCAAACAAACATTGAGCGAGTGTGCCAAACAGCCTTGCATATTTTGTGGACCCCAGGCACCCCAATCCCAGTTATGGATGGTGATTCCACCAATCTGGATTGAGCCTGTATCCACAAATTCGGTATCCGGGGTGACTGCACCATCATCCAAGGCAGCTGCCATGGTTAATACTTTGAATACCGATCCTGGCTCATAATCCTGGCTGACCGCCCGGTTAAACGGGGTGCTATCTTTAAACACATTTGCGTAATTCCAGAATTCGTTTGGATTCAGCCGAGGCGTGCTGGCGATGGCAAGCATCTCACCTGTATTGGGATCCATCACCAAGATCACCCCTCCATCAGCACCACTATCATCCAATGCTTTATTCAACACATCTTCTGCCGCAGCTTGAATTTCCCGGTCAATGGTCAAGACCAGGTCAGCCCCGGCTTTAAGTTGGGGAATTTCTGATACCTGGTAAGGATCCAAAGACATCCACACAGATTGTGGTGCTCCTGCCAGGAGGTCATTGAACTCTGCCTCGACACCGAACATCCCCTTCCCCTCCCGGTTAACGAAGCCCATCACATTTGCAGCCAGCTCGTTTTCTGGATAATATCGTTGCAGGCGCGGCCGGTAAACCAACCCGTCCAGGCTGGGTCGACCGGTTTCCCCGTAATCCACATCCGGCAGGTTTGCATAATTTTGTGCCCAATCCTGTAATTGGGATAATTCTTCGGGTGTGACAAAATCCGCCAGCTGTACATAGGCAGTTCCCGATATTTCAGCACGGTGGATTACAGAAAATATATCGTTGGAATACCCCGCATAATCATATTCAGGATGACCTGACAATACTTTACTCAAAGCAAAGGCAATGGTATCTGCATTTTCAACATTATCCACCTGAGTACCCACTTCGTAAACCAGGGTGCTTCCAGCCAATAGTCGTCCCCAGCGATCGTAAATATCACCCCGGGGTGGGTAAAAAATATGCAGAGTGCGCGAATACTGATCACCCAGGGAGACAAATTCACTCCGCTCGGGGCTGAATTGTAATCTCACCAGCTGGATGATGATCATTGCTCCAGCCAGTAAAAATAATATACCTAATAAATTAAATCGCCAACCGGTCAAAGATTGACCGGCTTTCTCGCTTGCTGAATGTGGTATATCAGGGAATTCGTTTGCCTGAGGCTTCCGCCGTAAGCGCCCTGCTGGAATGGCATGATCAGCCATATATCTTCTCATGGTCGTGCCTCACTGATAAATCTGGCAGTTTTTTGCGCTTGCTCAACTACCCATTCAAATAATGACTCTTTAAATTGTGGGTCTATAGCAGATGCGTTCACCACCACAGGCTCAGGAGGTGGTGCAAGTGAGCTTGTCTGCCTATCGAAATAACCTGGCACTTTCATATATTCGATATGCTCAGCATCGATTGGTTGCAAATTTAAATCTTTCACTCGTACCTGCATTGTCTGATACGATGTAAGGATAGCCAGCTGGCTGGTGAGGTTTGCAATCCTCTGCTCCAATTCTTCGATGGGAACAATAACATCACTGGCTTCATTGGTCAGGTAGTGATATCCATACACTCGAACCTGCATTTCCTGGATTTGCCTGCCGATTGCTGCTGCCCGGGCTGTGACATTCAGATAAATCCCGGCAACGATGGCAGCACTGACCAGAATGAGCAGGATCACTCCGATCATATACATTTGTTTTCGCCAGGGTGCCTGTTCGTAGGCATGCGTGAGTTTTTGTATGTTCTCCATGTCATTCACCTATCTAAAAACCCGTCCGCTTTTGATTACGTGGAAATGTTCCTTTGTTAATTTCTCAGAATTACTCTTACTAATCAAACCATCATCAAAAGTAAACGGGTTTCTAGTGCAGGCTTGCAAGTCTTATGCCATTTTTTCTGTCAAATTCCTTATATCCTCTCCGCGATCCTCAATCGTGCACTACGGGATCGAGGGTTATTTCTTGTTTCATCATCCGTCGGGCGCACTGGCTTATTCGTCAGGTCCCGCAGGGTTGCTTTATGACCACACGTACAAACAGGCTGGCGTGGTGGGCAGATGCAGTCCATGCTTTCAGTGCGGATAAACTGCTTGACCATGCGGTCTTCCAGCGAGTGGAATGCAATAATTGCCAGCCGTCCGCCCTGAGAGAGAGCCTTAAGTATCTGAGGTAAGACCTCCTCCAGAGCCTCCAACTCGCCGTTCACTGCGATGCGTAATGCCTGAAAGGTACGAGTGGCAGGGTGGATACCACTTTTACCTCCATGGGTAGCTCCTGCCACCACCTGCGCAAGCTGGGTGGTGGTTCGGAGCGGCCTCGCCCTCACGATTGCCCGGGCTACCTGCCTGGACCTACGCTCCTCACCATAATGGAAGAGCAGCTCAGCTAACTCATTCTCATCCAGGTTGTTCACCAGGTCTGCCGCACAGACCTTACCCTGTGGATCGAAGCGCATATCCAATGGTGCTTCGGTTTGGAACGAAAAACCTCTCTCCGGAGTATCCAGTTGCATCGAAGACAATCCCAGGTCCAAGAGAATTCCATCCACATAACGCCAACCCTGATTTGCCATCTGTTGTAACAGAGTGCGGTAGGACGCTCGTACAAGGATGGCACGATCACCGAATTCAGCTAATTTCGTCTGAGCCAGGTCTAGAGCTTGTTGATCAACATCCAAGCCAAGTAATTGACCGTCCGGATTGCTTGCCTGGAGGATTCCCCAGGCATGCCCACCTGCGCCCAGTGTGCCATCGATGTATAACCCTTCCCGATGAGGTTGCATCGCGTGTATAATCTCATTGTAAAGAACTGGTAGGTGTGTCATCACCTGTTATTTAGGGCTGCTGCTTTGCTTGCTAATCCTGGCAGCCCACTTTCAATCAATGTTGGTGGAA
Organism: uncultured Chloroflexia bacterium; assembly: GCA_963777935.1. Taxonomy (GTDB): domain Bacteria; phylum Chloroflexota; class Anaerolineae; order Anaerolineales; family UBA4823; genus FEB-25. The sequence continues at coordinate 62,172 of CAVZSL010000002.1, read as the reverse complement.
AGATCTAGTACTTTAAACCGTTCAGTGTTGGCCTCAGCTTGATCCAATTCCTGTTGCTGGAGTGCCCATTCCTCGGATGACCAGATTTCAAAATAACTTCCCTGCCCCACCAGGACGGCATCCTGGTCTGAGGTTATACCGGCTTTCTGGCATAAAAAATCTGGGATCAGGATGCGACCAACTTTATCAACCTCCAGACGATTGGCTGATCCAATGATCAACCTGCGCAGCGAACGCGCCAGCGGATCAGTTAAGCTCATCTGATCGAGGCGATGGGAGATGGATTCAAATGTTTTTGGTGCCAGAACCATCAAATTACGGTCAAAACCACGTAGAATATATGCACCGTCTGCCATTAACTCGCGGAAACGTGCTGGAACAGTCAGGCGATCTTTATTATCGATGCTATGATGGTACTCACCTAAAAACATATGTTCTACTTATCCTTTATTTGCACGAAACGCCGGAATATCCGGCGCTCCCACTTCGACCCACTTTATACCACAATTCCCCACTAGTATAGTCCAGTATATAGAAAAAATCAAGTATTTTTAACCCCAATTTAATGACCAATTCTCAAAAACAGGAAATTCTGATGCCCAACCAACTTCTCAACGACCATCGCCCCCTCTTCGTCGGTTTGGATGCCCTCACTCCATTGATTGATGGCTCCTGTCGTAGCTATACCAACCTGGATAATGCTGCTTCCACACCATCCTTAAAAGCCGTCCAGCAAGCCGTGGACGACTTTTTGGTTTATTACAGCAGTGTCCATCGCGGTACCGGCTTTAAAAGTCAGTTATCCACCCATGCTTATGAACAAGCCCGGCTCATCGCATTGAAATTTGTTGGAGCTAATTCCAAGGATCACACCTGCATCTTTGGCAAGAATACGACCGAAGCCATCAACAAGCTTGCCAGGCGTTTTCCGTTTACGACCGAACCGCAATATCGTCCTCACTAGCGGGATGGAACACCATTCAAATGACCTTCCCTGGAGAGCAGCCGCACAGGTCATCCATGTGGGTTTAACCCCAGATGGACGCCTGGACGAAGATGATTTCGATACGCATCTATCCAGGCATGCTGACAAGGTTGCTTTGGTGGCCATCACAGGCGCCAGCAATGTGACCGGTTTCATTAACCCTATTCATCGTCTTGCGAAGAAAGCGCATGCCGTGGGGGCACATTTACTGGTAGACTGTGCCCAGCTTGCCCCGCATCGAAAAATTGACATGCTCCCGCTGGACCATCCCGAACATCTCGATTTCATTACAATCTCAGCTCACAAAATGTATGCTCCTTTTGGCACAGGCGCGCTCATCGGGCGAAAAGATATTTTTGAGCATGGCGACCCGGACATGACCGGTGGAGGTACCGTGGAGATTGTTACGCTTGACAGCGTGGTATGGTCCGAACCCCCTGAACGTGAGGAAGCTGGTAGTCCTAACACGGTCGGGGCGGTTGCCCTGGCTGCCGCCATGCGCATGCTTGAGGGAGTGGGAATGGCTGAGGTGGCCCACCATGAAGCCATCCTGACCCAATATGCCCTGGAGGGGTTAAAACGCATCCCCGGCGTTCAGGTTTTCGGAGACAATGACCCTTCGAACGCAGAGGATCGCCTTGGAGTGATTCCCATCCAGCTTAATCATGTTCCCCATTTCCTGGCAGCCGCCATCCTGGGTTATGAATTTGGGATCGGTGTGCGTAGCGGTTGTTTCTGTGCGCACCCATATATCCTGCACTTGTTGGGGTTAAGCAAGGAGGAAGCAACCGATGTACGCCAACGCATGCTGGCTGGTGACCGGTCCGATATGCCAGGCTTGATCAGGGCTTCGTTCGGGTTATACAACACAATTGAGGATGTAGATACATTACTGGATGCCTTAACGCACATCTCGAAGGGTGACTACCAGGGTAAATATATCCAGGATAGAGCATCTGGCGAGTATTCCCCAGTCGGTTACCAGCCGGATTTTGCAGAGTATTTCACGTTATAGTTAAACCTCAAACCATACAAATTAATCTAACCTCACAGGTTATTGAAACCTGTGAGGTCTATTGTTATCCCAAGACATGGCAGGTTTTATTCTCGATGAAAATTGTTTTTCAAATACCCAGGAGTACCGATGTAGGGGCACGATATTGAACATCCGAAAGGATGCGTTTTCCATGAGGATGATCGTGCCCTTACATTAAGTATTTATATCGATTCACAATAACAGTTTAATGGGTACATTCTACCTGCTGGCCGCGTCCATCACTGCTACAGCGGCTATATTGACGATATTGCGTACATCATCTCCTGTCTGCAGCACATGGATGGGTGCCCCAACCCCCAAAAGGATGGGACCAATCGCCTGGGCATTCCCAAGCCGTGCCATCAGCTTGTATGCAATGTTGGCGGCTTCAAGCGATGGAAATACCAGCACATTGGCATCCCGCACCTGGCTGAACGGGTATCGTTCGTCGATCAACTCAGGCACCACCGCAGTATCCGCCTGCATCTCCCCATCCACCGGGAAGTTCGCCCCACGCTCGCGGATTATTTTCACAGCCAACTGGACTTTTTCAGATAGTGGGTGCGGTGTGCTGCCAAAATTGGAAAAAGATAGCAACGCAACCCTGGGTTTTATCTCCAACTGGCGGGCAAAATCCGCTGCCAGGAAGGCAATATCTGCCAGGTCTTCTGCGCTTGGGTCAATATTCACCGTGGCATCTGTGAACAGGTAAGTACGCTTACCCACAATCATGATGTACACCCCTGCCGCGATCCGTTTCCCAGGTTGGGTATGATGAATGCGTAGGGCTGGTCGGATGACATCCGGATAATCAAACGTCAGTCCGGATACAGATGCATCCGCATCACCCATCCTTACCATCATAGCAGTGAATACATTGGGTTCCAGGATTCTGCGCCGGGCATGGTAAATAGTCACACCATGGCGCTGGCGCAGCTGGCTGTATGCCTCGGCATAAGCATCAAACCGTTCGAAGTTCTCAGGGTCAACGATCTGCATTTCATCGTTAAAACCAAATGATTCAAGCTTGCTATGGATGACTCCCTGCCGACCGATAAGGATCGGGATACCTATGCCTTCGTCCAGGATCTGGGCCGCCGCCCTGACAATCTTTGTTTCTTCACCTTCAGCGAAAGCGATGCGCTTTTTGGGCGAAGCAGCTTTGGCTTTGCTCATGATGTAATATCGAACCTGTTCGCCCATTCCCTGCCTGTATGCAAGTTGTTTCCGGTATTCGTCTAGATCAATCGATTTGCGCGCTACACCGGTTTCCATGGCTGCGGCGGCAACTGCAGGTGATTCCCAAAGCATAACTCGTGGGTCCAATGGTTTGGGAATGATGTATTCCGGTCCAAATTTTAATGCGTCCAATCCATACGCCCGTAAGACGCTATCTGGCACATCCTCCCGGGTAAGAGCTGCCAACGCCTTTGAAGCTGCCACCTTCATTTCCTCATTGATAGCTCTGGCACGCACATCCAATGCCCCACGAAAGATGAACGGGAACCCAAGCACATTGTTGATCTGGTTGGGATAATCAGACCGACCCGTGGCTACCAACGCGTCAGCACGGGCTTCCTTAGCCAGTTCGTATTTGATCTCTGGGTCAGGATTTGCCATCGCGAATATAAGGGGTCGCTCCGCCATGGTCTTAACCATCTCGGGTGTAAGGATATCTGCCACTGAAAGGCCATAAAAGACATCCGCATTTCGAACCGCGTCTGCCAGGGTGCGCTTGTCGGTAACCCTTGCCAGGCGTTCTTTATACGGGTTCATTCCCTCCATGCGACCTTTGTATACCACCCCGCGCGTGTCTACCAGCAGGATATTTTCGCGTTTGGCACCCAGACGGATCATCAGCTCAGCGCATGAAATGGCTGATGCACCTGCCCCGGAGATGCTGATTTGCACCTCGTCCAACTTTTTCCCCACTACTTCCAGCCCGTTGACCAGAGCTGCCCCAGAGATTATGGCTGTGCCATGCTGGTCATCATGGAACACAGGGATGTCCAACATGCCTTTCAGTGTTTCTTCGATGTAAAAACATTCCGGTGCTTTGATATCCTCCAGGTTGATCCCTCCAAAGGTCGGGGAGATCGCCGCTGCCGTCTGGATGATCACATCCGGGTCGTGTGAATTGACTTCAATGTCGAATACATCCACATCGGCAAAGCGTTTGAACAATACACCCTTGCCTTCCATGACCGGTTTGGAAGCCAATGCCCCTCGGTCACCCAAACCAAGGATGGCAGTCCCATTGGTAATTACTGCCACCAGGTTCCCCTTGGATGTGTATTCGTATGCAGTCTCCGGGTCTTTTTCAATCTCCAAAACCGGCACCGCTACTCCGGGGGTATATGCCAGGCTGAGGTCTCGCTGCGTCTCCATTGGTTTGGTGGGCGTCACCGATACTTTGCCTGGTTTCCCGTCCAAATGGTGATATTCAAGCGCTTCTTCACGCGTAACTTTGGTCATGGTCATTTCTCCTACATAGATATGGAAATAATATTGGGAATATGCTAAATGATATACCTGATATTTTACACCGGCTGGACACAAGCATAATGAATAGTTACTATTATGATAATATTTTTTAATTCATAGTACCGATATATTGATCAGTGCTGGTTCTGTAATTCGAGCCGCCTGAGCAATACCAACAAGATAAACGAGACTGCCAACAGCACCACCGATAAGACCAGGGCTATCCCCAAACCCTGTTCAAATCCTACATAGATCGCTAAAGGCATGGTTTGGGTCTTACCTTCCAGGTTACCTGCAAATAATAAAGTTGCCCCAAATTCACCCAAGGCACGGGTCCAGGATAAGATAATACCAGTCATCAAGGCACGGCTGGCGAGTGGGAGCATGATATGTTGGAACACATGCCAGCTACTGGCACCTTCCACCTTGGCAGCTTCATCCAGCTGTGGGTCGATCGATGCAAAACCAATCCTGGCAGAACGCACTAAAAAAGGTGCGGATACAAACACCTGAGCCATCACCACGGCTAAAGTTGAAAAAGGAATGGATATTCCGAAAAAATTCAGCCAATCACCAAACAAGCCCTGCCTGCCGAAGGCCATTAACAAGGCGATACCAGCCACCGATGGTGGTAAAACGATCGGCAGGTCTACCAACACATCCAGGAAAGCCTTCCCACGAAATGACCAATGTGCCTGGATGTATGCCAATGGCGTGCCAGTCAGTATAGCCACGAACACACATAGTATGCTGGTAATTAGACTTAGCTTAAGTGCATTGACGGCACTCGCCGTGAACGCAAAAGGAAATATCCTGATATTCGCTGAACGCCACACAAGAGCCAGGATGGGTAAGCCAATTAATCCAATCAATACTAAACTTGGCAGGATAAACACCCAGCCAGGTGAGTCACCTTTTTTTGAACGTTGAACCAATCGCGGTGAAGAGCTCATTGATTATTTTCCCACTATAAAGCCCCACTTTTCCATAATTGCCTGACCAGCCGGCGAATTGATGTAGGCAATGAATTTTGCTGCCAAATCGGGAAAAGAAGAATTGTTCAGAATAGCTATTGGATACCTGGTGCTAACATTGAACCTGTCTGCGATAGCAATGGTAATCAAGTCCGGAACAGCCACTGCATCACTGATGTAGACGATCCCGGCATCTGCTTCACCTAATTCCACTTTTGTGACCACTTGCCTGACGTCGGTTTCGTTTGAGACCACATTCGCCAGCACAGCTGATGCAAAATCATCACCAAACTCTGGATCCTCGCTTATCTTGGAAAGGACCTGTCGGGCGTAATTCCCAGCCGGGACGGATGAATCAGCCAGGACAAGGTTCAGGTTGGGTCTGGCTAAATCATGCAATGATTCCAATGCTGCGGGGTTACTCGGAGGCAGGATTACGACCAACCGATTAGTTGCAAAATCCTGATAAGAATTCATGTCTATCAGGCTTTCAGCTGCCAGTGCGTCCATATTTTTATGGTCTGCACTGGCGTAAATATCAGCAACCGCACCCTGTTCGATTTGTGTGCGTAACACCTGCGAACCTGCAAAACTAAAAATTACTTTGATGCCTGGATTGGTTGTTTCAAATTCCCTCCCTATTTCCTGAAAGGCATCTGTCAAGGATGCTGCTGCAAAAACCGTCAGTGTTTGTGTCGATGCGGAATCTGGATGGGAAGGAGCTATCACATCCATGGTCACTAATAATCTATTTATTGCTGGAGCACAAGCAATCAATATCACAGGGATGAGCAGGATTAGAAGAATTGTGCCTTTAGCCGAATTCATTTTGATTAAACTCATCTGAAGCGAATTTTTTACGACATTCTTCCAACCAGCTGATGATTGACCTTAGCAGACTGAGTCGCATCTCCAAGGCTAAGTGATTGAAAACCTGGTCTTCGGTCAGGTTCCTCTGTGTCTCGTCGAGCCTTTGTAATCCCTTTTTGACCTCGTTCGTTTGCACTCGAATAGCTTCTTGCATCTGGTGAGGCTGATATTTCTGTAGGAAATACAGCCTGGTGATAAATTCCACCCGTATGGCGTGCACACTGCATTGCGTTGGAGTTTTAAGCCAGGTACTAAATCGCGTCAATCCACTTTCTGTGAGTTGCAGGAGTTGTCGGGTTGGCAATTTTTCTTGTGGAACCGCAGTAGCCTGGATATATCCCTGGGCATCCAATCTTTTGAGAATATTATAGGTCTGGCTCTGGCTGACATGCCAGATATAGCCAAATTCATCTAGAAGCCTTCTATGGAGTTCATAGCCATGCCCTGGATGTTGATAGAGGAAACCCAACAGCACATACTCGGGTGAAATTCGAGTTTGCTTTACATATATACTCACTCAGTGAGTATATATGTAAAGTTAAATTCTAGCAAGCTGCAAATGATAACATTTCGTGACCCACCTCCCACATCACTTAGAAGATTAGGGCTAGTTGAAAGAATTATCATAATTCCAACCATTTTGTCCAATTTCATGTATAATACATGCATCGTTATCTGAATTATCTACATTTTGCTAGCCTGCAAAATGTAATTTACAAATGTCGGGCTCCAGATGTATCTGGAAGAGGAAATAGCGACCTTACAGGATGTATAACCTCTGACCCGGCAATATGCTGAACACTGCGTAGTATTATTAACGTTTATCCTCCACGCAGCCATAGCTTTGATTTGATCTGACTTGAGCAATTTGAAACGTTCTGTGTCTGGATAACCTGGACTGTGCCTGAGCATGGCAGAACAGGTTGGTGGTTAAATCGGAAAGTTATTAGGATCTAACTTGTGAAGGTTGAAATACAATCGACAAACCCTCTCATTAATCCTGTGTTATGCACCGACATCCATCCGCATTCGCCTTGATTGGCATGCTTGGGATTTAATCCCAAACAATGGATTGCAGTGAGTAGCAATCCTATATTGACACTGAACTGAATCGAATACTCTAATCGACATATCAGAGCCGTGACCCGAGGAGGAAGGGCGCGGCTTTTATATTTTGGAGTGTGTTATGAATGATGCTGTCACTGGTGGAAAAGTCACCGCACTTAAGATACAAAAACATCATCCCAACCGGATCAACGTATACCTGGACAATGAATATTCGTTCGGTTTGTCCCGTATCACAGCTGCCTGGCTTCAGGTAGGCCAAGAATTAAGCCCAACCAAGATTGCCAAATTACAAGCAGAAGACGCCCGGGAAGTAGCCTATATCCAGGCTTTGCGCTTCCTGGATTATCGACCACGCTCACGTGCGGAAGTTCAGCGGAATATGGAGAGGCACGCCGTCCCTTCCGATGTGATTAATGACGTATTTAAACGATTGGAGCGCAGCGGTTTGGTAAATGACGAGCGCTTCGCCCAGGATTGGGTAGAAAACCGCAGTGAATTCCGACCCCGCAGTCGTAGGGCATTGGCCTATGAGCTTCACCAGAGAGGCTTGGATGATTCAGCCATTGAGAAAGCATTGGAAGGATTGAACGAAGAGACCATGGCTTATCAGGCTGCACTCAAACAATCACGCCGGTACTCAGATCTTCCGTTACGCGATTTTAACAACAAACTTGGCAGCTTCCTGGCACGTCGGGGTTTCTCCTATGATGTGATCAAGCAGGTGGTGGCGAGAGTTTGGGAACAAAAGAATGGACAGCTTGAAGGATAATACGTTCTTGTTGATTCATATTTTTAATACATATCAAGAGGCCTATCCATGAACACCGGAATTGTAATTTTCATCACCGTGATAGCCCTTATCGCTGGGATCGCGATAGGGTATGGATTATTTTTTTATCGCTCCAAGCAAGAAAAGGCCAGGTTGCAAATAAAATCTGAGAATATCCTCCTTGAAGCAGAGGAGAAAGCCAAAGAAGTCGAGCTTCAAGCGAAAGATAAAGCCATTCAGATCCGCCAGCAGGCAGACTTTGAAGCATCCCGTCGACGAAGCGAAGTCACCCGCGAAGAAGACCGCCTTACCAAACGCAGGGAAGAGCTGGATAACCGAACGGACCGGCTTGAAAAACGTGAAGCAGCTTTGAACAAGCGTCAAAGTGCCGTCGATAAACGCTTCAATGAAGTCGAGGAGATGTATGAAAATGAGGTAACCGAGCTTGAGCGTATCTCTCAAATGACACAGGAAGATGCACGTGGGGTTCTGTTAGCTGAGGTGGAGAAGAGTGCCCGGGATGACATGGCGCGTATCATCCGTCAGGTGGAGGCAGAAGCCCAGGAGGATGGCGATCGGCGGGCGCGTGAGATTATCACTTCTGCCATTCAACGCATTGCTTCCGATCACGTCAGTGAGATCACCACTTCCACCGTGTCTATCCCGTCTGATGAGATGAAGGGCCGCATCATCGGACGTAATGGTCGCAACATCCACGCCTTCGAGCAGGCTGCTGGCGTGGACGTGATCGTTGACGACACACCCGAAGCAGTCACCATCTCATGTTTCGATCCTGTACGTCGTGAAATTGCCCGTCGCTCACTGGCTAAGCTGGTGTTGGATGGACGCATCCACCCGGCACACGTGGAAAAGGTGCTGAAGAACGAACAAAAAGAAGTGGAGCGTATTATCGCTGAAGCTGGCGAGCAGGCTGCTTTCGACGCAGGCGTCCCAGGCCTGCACCCTGAGATAACCAAGATGTTAGGCAGGCTTAAATTCCGAACCTCCTATGGGCAAAACCAGCTCGACCACGCGGTTGAGGTTGCCCGTCTGTCTGCCGTGATTGCCTCCGAGCTGGGTGCGAACGTTGAGATTGCCAAAGTTGCCGGTTTGCTACATGACCTTGGCAAAGCCATGGACCATAACATGGAAGGCACACATGCCAGTTTAGGGGCGGAATTTGCAAAACGTTATGGTATCAATCCGGTTGTGGTTAATGCGATCGCTTCACATCACCATGAGGTGGACCAGGAATTTGTTGAAGCTGCGATTGCTGAATTTGCAGATGCCATTTCCGGTGCCCGTCCAGGTGCCAGGCGTGAAAGCCTCGAACAGTACATCCAACGTGTACGTGCCCTGGAAGACCTGGCAAACTCATTTAAAGGCGTCAACCAGAGTTTCGCTCTGCAAGCGGGTCGTGAAGTACGCATTTTCGTCAAGCCGGAGGATATAGATGACCTGGAATCAATCCGACTGGCACGTGACATTGCCAAGAATATCGAAGAAACCATGCATTACCCGGGTCAGATTAAAGTGACCGTCATCCGCGAAACTCGCGCGGTCGACTACGCCAAATAAATTATAAGAAAACCACTAAGGACACGAAGGACACAAAGAGTTTTAATATATTTTTTCCTTTGTGTCCTTGGAATCTTTTGTTTTGTTCTATTTTTAACCCCTAAGATAAAAACGGGTTTTCACGGCGCTCGATACCGATTGTGGTTTCTCCCCCATGCCCCGATAGCAACCTGGTCTCATTCGGTAAAGTCAGTATTTGGGAATTGATGCTGTGGATGAGTGTATCGTAATTACCGCCCGGCAGATCGGTACGCCCAATACTGCCCCAGAAGATCACGTCACCACAAAATAACACCTTTTCTGCTGCACAATAAAACACCACATGTCCCGGTGTATGCCCGGGGCAATGACGTACTTCGAACGTTCTTTCGCCCACGGATAACTTTTGTCCGTGCGATAAATGTACCGTCGGTTCTGGACCTCTGGCGATGCGCATGCCAAAGTATGCTGCACCTCCCTGGACTGAATATAAAGGGAAATCTGCTGCATGCAGTGCAATCTTGGGTGTGGGCTGGATGCCATTCACCAATCCAGCGATTCCACCAATATGGTCGAAGTGAGCATGAGTCAACCAGATCTGCTCGATATTCCACTTACGTCGTTTCGCTTCTTCCAGGATGAACTCTCCATCCCAGGCAGGATCAACCACCACAGCAGATTGGCTTCGTGGGTCACCTACCAGATAGGTATTCGTCCCTACAGGTCCAAGCACAAGTTGAACAATATCAAGCATATTTGAATTATATAACCTTTGTGTCCAGCGAGTCATTCTTATTGATCTTTTTGTTCCCCCTTATCATGAAGTTGATCACATCATTCAAAATAAATACCAGGCTCGCCAGCATCCCCACCCCTCCAACCAGGCGTGCTAGCGTCGCGTCCATTCCAAAAAAGCTGGTGCCTTTCATCTGAATATCTTTTACATAAACAGGTACCTGGATCGGAGTACTTCCATCAAGTGGCAGGAAACGCAGTGACAACCACACAACACCGTGATACGATCCTTCATCGTCTGCGATGATCTTCCACTTTACAACCACCGCTTGTCCGGGCGGCATGCTCACTCTGGTTACCTCAGCAGGTTCAAACCGCATTCCTGCTATCTCAAAATTCGCTTCAGCCATGACACTATAGTTGGTGTAAACATCTACTAAGCTGGTTGGTGGGTTTGATGAAGGGCTATCTCCATTCACGACCTCAAAATTCAACAGGATTATCCCATCTTCGCCTATGCGCAATGATGCAGGCCATTCCAACCTCACCCGACGGTTCTCCAGTATGGCCGATTGCACTTCCGCATCTGATTTCACAGCCATCATGCTCTGTTGCAGCATATGCACTTCAACCTGCTTTTGTGAGGGTAGAAACGACCATACCAACAAAATAATGGAGAATAGCAAAATGCTAACCGAGAGCAGGAGGCGATTCTTTTTCCACATCAAGCTCAAATTATACACGGACTAATCCCTGTTCAGCGATCATGGCAGCTCCTCGCATTATTTGCATAGAATTAGTATTTTCATGTTAAACTATAATATCATCCAGGAGGTCACCATGCCCATCTATCCCCCCGAGCCATTTCGCATCAAAATGGTGGAACCTATTCGATTAATCGGTCCCCTTGAACGCGAACAAGCTTTATGTGCAGCTGGTTTCAACGTATTCAGCCTTAAAGCAGAAGATATTTTCATTGACCTGCTTACTGATTCTGGCACGGGTGCCATGAGCCAGGACCAATGGGCCGCAATAATGAAAGGTGATGAATCTTACGCCGGGGCGCGTTCTTTCTTCCGGCTTTCCGAAGTTATCAAGCAGATTTTTGGCTTTCGCTATTTCGTTCCCACTCATCAGGGTCGGGCTGCTGAAAATATCCTGTGTGCCTTATTAGTCGGGAAAGATAAGCTGATTCCATCAAACATGCACTTTGACACCACTGAAGCCAATATCCGTGGACGGGGTGGTCAGCCAATTAATCTGATTATCGACGAAGCTAATCACCCCACAACCATCTTGCCATTTAAAGGAAACATGCATATCCGCAAGCTGCGTGAATTCATCCAGAAGACTGGCGCTGAGAACATCCCTCTGGGAATGATCACCATCACTAACAATGCTGGTGGAGGCCAGCCTGTTTCGATGGAAAACTTACGACAGGTTTCAGCCACCTACCGTGAATTCGGCATCCCTTTCTACATCGACGCCTGCCGTTTCGCTGAGAACGCTTATTTCATTAAATTGCGCGAGCCAGGGTATGCCCATAAATCCACCCTGGAGATTGCCCGCGAAATGTTTTCTCTAGCCGATGGTTGCACAATGAGCGCTAAGAAGGATGCCATCGTCAACATCGGCGGTTTCCTGTGCATGAACGATGAAGCTCTCTTCCAACAAGCCTGCAACGAGCTGATCATGCGGGAGGGTTTCCCCACTTATGGTGGACTGGCAGGGCGCGACCTGGATGCGATTGCTACAGGTCTGTGGGAGGGATTGGATGAAAATTACCTTGCCTATCGGCTGGGTCAGACCGCTTACCTGGCAGAACGGCTTAAAGAAGTTGGAATACCCATCGTTGAACCACCAGGTGGACATGCGGTTTACCTGGATGCCGGGAGTTTCCTTCCCCACATTCCCCCACGCCTATTTCCCGGTTTGGCTTTATCCATCGAGTTATATCGTTCAGGAGGCATCCGTACAAGTGAGATCGGCTCGGTCATGTTCGCCCACCCGGATCAAGTCACCGGTAAAATGATACACCCGAATCTCGAGCTTGTACGCCTGGCGATCCCACGGCGTGTTTATACCCAGGCACACCTGGATTACGTTGTACAGATACTTGCTGAAATCGCCCAAAATAAAGACAAGCTGCGTGGATATAAATTCACCTATGCCCCAAAATTCTTGCGTCACTTCACCGCCAAATTCGAGCCGGTCTAAATATAAACCATTAAAACTTTACTTTAATTTATAGTTAACCAACGACAATATATCCAAACAAGTGGGAGCACTATTATCCTTATGGATAGCGGCTTCCATTCGGATGTGCAAATTGTGGTCATACACTTTATCACCAATCCCTTATAGCGATTGTTTGGTAGCTCACCCAGGCTGAAGATACTCGCCGGACCTAGTAGTTCAATTCGCGCAGAGAGGTGCACTTGTCAGAACAGCGCTATTGCGATTTCTGCGGTCGTTCCGAGATTGATTTGTTGGCACAAGCTCCACTTGGATTACTCGTGATGGAGCTGGATGAAGATGATTTCTGGGTTTGCCACCACTGCCCTGCCAAACTCGTGCTCTCGTCTGTAGGCGAAGAAACCGGGGATCTCGTCGATGTACTTCGCACCCTTGTCGGCAAGAGTGCTGGGGCTATTTGTCATACGCTCAATCTTCCGTATGAGCCCCCGTACCGATCAGTGATTGACGCTGCTGCGAAGATTGCCAATGATGAAGATAGGTATATGAGTGCCTGGTCGTTTGTAATAGAATGGCCGGATGGGACGACAGTATGGCGTGCCGAGGATCGAAGCTTCCTTGCTATTGTTGAGCCAGATGGTTCTATCCGCATGCAACACCGTTAGTTCTTTACTGTATGATGTCTGACAAATAGCTGGATCCGACCTGGTTATGATGATAGTTGTTAAGCCTGGTTGAAAGTGTTGTTGAGCTTGGGGAGAATGTCTGAGTCTATAACCGGTGGATGAATCATCCAGACCGTTATGCCTTGGAAATGATACTTTATTATTATTAAACTCAATTTGCTTGACGTTTCCCTTATTTGCCCGTAATATACCGTTGATAATGACGTTGATCAGCACTCACACTCTATCCAATCATATATTTGGCATTCCTGAGCGCCTGAAAACTAATCACTAATTGCTAAGTACTTATTTCTTCTTTCCTTGGAGCTACTATGGAAGTCGGTCTCGTCCGTACAATCGATATTGATCAAACCATGCAGCAGGCATACATGGACTATGCCATGAGCGTGATCGTCGCACGTGCCCTGCCGGACGCACGTGACGGTCTCAAGCCCGTTCACCGGCGCATTCTCTACGCCATGTTCGATATGAGTTTGCGTCCTGATGCTGCTTACAAGAAATCAGCTCGTATCGTGGGGGAGGTTTTGGGTAAATACCACCCACACGGTGATATGGCCGTTTATGAATCCATGGCCCGTATGGCTCAGGATTTCTCCATGCGTTGCTTGTTAGTTGAAGGACAGGGCAACTTCGGCAGCGTGGACGGTGACCCACCAGCCGCCATGCGCTACACCGAAGCGCGCCTGACCGCTCCTGCCATGCAGCTTCTGGCAGACATCCGTAAAGATACAGTCCATTTCTCAGACAATTTTGATGGCAGCCTGCAGGAGCCTGACGTGCTCCCCGCCGCCATACCCAATCTGTTGGTGAACGGTGCCACCGGAATCGCTGTAGGCATGTCCACGAATATACCTCCCCACAACCTGGGTGAAGTGGTGGATGCCCTCATTTACATGCTGGAAAATTGGGAGCGACTGGATGACGTCAATATTGAAAATTTGATGCGTTTCATCCAGGGACCAGATTTCCCAACCGGCGGGCTCATCGTCCAGGATACACATGAAGAAGATTTGACAGCAGCTTACGGGACCGGTCGTGGACGGGTGACTGTACAGTCACGCTGCCACATTGAGGAGATCAGCCGTGGACGAAACCGAATAATCGTCACTGAGCTACCCTACATGACCAATAAGTCATCACTCATTGAGCGTATTGCCGAGCTAGCCCGTGAGGGGCACCTGGAGGGCATTACCGACCTGCGGGATGAATCCGACCGGCATGGGCTACGTATCGTGATCGAGCTCTCTCGTACTGCCGATCCGGAAAAAGTGCTTCAAGCATTATACAAGAGCACACCCATGCGCTCCACCTTTGGCATCATCATGCTGGCGCTTGTAGATGGAGAGCCACGCATGCTCTCACTCAAACAGGCTTTGCGTGTGTATTTGGACCATCGCCTGACGGTCATCCGCCGGCGTGCTGAATTCGAGCTGGATAAAGCTCGCCAACGCGCCCATATCCTGGAAGGTCTGCGGGTGGCGCTCAAACATTTGGACGAGATCATTGAGCTGATCAAGAAATCCCCGGATGCGGATATCGCCCGTGATCGTCTGATGAAGCGCTATCGCCTGTCAGAAATTCAAGCCCAGGCGATATTGGATATGCAATTGCGCCGTCTGGCCGCCCTGGAACGTAAAAAGATCGAGGACGAATATAAGGAAGTCATGGCGCAAATCAAAACTCTTGAGGCGTTACTGCACTCTCCATTAAAGGTCCGTCAGACTGTGGCAACTGAGCTTCGACAGGTGAAAGAAGCCTTTAGCGACCGGCGCCGTACACAGATCACTCGTCTGGGTGCTGGTGCCAAATCCGTCCTGCCCGTGCTCACCGCCACCGATTTGCTGCCCGAGCAGACGGTGTGGGTCTCCGCCACCGACGATGGTTTGGTCTCACGCACCCTCGACGAGAAACCTCCTCGCATCAGTGGCTCGATGGCACCGCGCTTCCTGCTGCAGGTAAACACCCGAGATACATTGTTCCTTGTCTCTGATAAAGGTGAAGCTGCTGGCATACCAGTTCAAACCCTGCCGGAAGCTGAAAATCCCCAGGATGGTGCGCCAGTCCATAAAGTCTCTGCTTTATCTGAGGACGCCAGCCTGGCATCCCTGTTCACTTTGCCACCCAAGGAAGAACGCCTTGAAGGTTGGTTTGTTTTTAATGCCACACAGCAGGGCATGCTAAAGAAGACTGCCCTGGAGGATCTTCCCGGTCCCACCGGGCATAGCTTCACACTGGTTAAAGTAAACGATGAAGATAAGCTTGGATGGACCCGCCTGACCGATGGGAGAGCCGAGATCCTTCTGGTCACTGCGGATGGTATGGCGATCCGTTTTC
Source organism: uncultured Chloroflexia bacterium (assembly GCA_963777935.1). GTDB lineage: Bacteria > Chloroflexota > Anaerolineae > Anaerolineales > UBA4823 > FEB-25. The sequence continues at coordinate 46,478 of CAVZSL010000002.1, read as the reverse complement.
CTGAAGATGAAGTACGCCCGATGGGTTTGGTGGCAGCTGGTGTAAGTGGGATTAAGTTGGGAACCCGCGACATCGTCATTGGCATGGAGCTCATTCCCCGACGAGGAGATATCCTGCTCATCGCTTCCGACGGGAAGGCAAAACGGGTGGCAGTTGATCAATTCCCTCGCCAGGGGCGTTACGGTCAAGGTGTGATCTCGTGGAAATTACCTCGTACTTCTCAGCTTGTAGGGATCGCAGCTGGAAAACCAAACACACGCGTCACCATACTTATCGATAAGCTCTCCCCAAAAGCCATCCGTCTGGATGATGCTCCCATTCAAACCCGCGCCGCATCCGGTAAGACCATCATCGAGCTGAAGCCAGGTTACCAGGTTATGGGTCTCAGCGTGTCCTGGGTGGTGCCACGCGCTGTGGCTGGAGAAAAAACTACCCCTGAAAAGGAGCCTGAAGTTCCTGAGGAGCTGGAAGAACCTCTGCTTCTCGAAGTGGAACAGCTTAGCTTTGGAATGATCGAGCCGGTCGTCAAGAAAACTCCATCAAGTGCGAAACCAAAATCTGGTAAGCCACGTGCTAAATCCAGTCAAAAAACCAAACAACCTCCCCGAAAAACCAGTACAACCAGGGCTGCCCACGCTGCACTAACTACCAAGGCGGTGATAACCAGGAAAGCATCGCCAACCGCCAAAGCTAGCCGACCAAAAACATCCAAAGCTGGTACGACTAGGAAAGCGAAAACTTCAGCTAAAGCAGTACAAGCCTCCTTGATTGATAAAAAGGATGCGAGAACAGAAAAGACTCAAGCCCCAAAAAGAGGTCGACCAGCTTCACCTAAGGCTACCCCAACACAAAAAGCGATAACCAGCACGAAAACCACCAAGGCGAAACCTGGAGTAAAAGCTCCTTCACCAGCAAGAAAAAGATCCGCTGGTAAAACCGGGAAAACAAAAGCCATTCGTGGATCAACTGCAACAACAGTGAAGAAGCCTGTAACCAGGGTGGGAGGACAAAGTACTCCCAAGTCTATTAAAACCAGCCTCGACCAGTCCAAACCCAGAAATGCAACGTCAGCAAAACCGGAAACGAAAAAATCAACCACCAGGAAACCACGTAAGAAAAAGCTCACAATTAAGTCAGCAACGACACCTGCAGTGGTAATTCTGCCACCGTCATGGAAACCAAAACGGACTAAAGCATCACCTTTAAAGAGAAATGTAAAGCGAACAAACAAATAACTAATATTTAATTTGTGGTTTTCTTTGCTCGCCTACCGGTTGTTACCAATCTCTCCCCCGCAGTAAGTTCTATACCAGTCTGCTTCGGTCTGGAAATTTTGTTCGGCAAACGTGACGGCCTGCTCACTGATTTTTACTGCTTCATCCAGGTTGACATTCACTGCGCTGCTCCAGGCGCGTGGTAGAACCATGAGCGGATCATTCACCGCCCGTTCCTCCTCCCCGAGTGGGACCCAATTAAACATGAGCGGTCCACGCGAATAAGCGCTGAAGCCCAGCTCATATCCACCCTCACGGGCAACCTGCACGCTGAGGGGTGTGAAATTCCCACCTGGCCAGATAAAAGCAATTGGTCGGGTACCAAAATGCTCCTCCAAAACCGGAGTGGAATTCCAGATCTCGTTTTGTATTTGTTCCTCCGTAGTCTCAGGGACGATGTACAACTGTCCAGTATAGCCATGCGATTGCACGTCCAATCTACCCGATGCATGTAATTCTTCCATGATAGCCCATGCCCATTGTAAGCTGTTGGGGTCCGCAATATAGGCTGATGTAGCAGTCCAGTCATATTGCTCCAACACCGGCATCAGCCACTCCCTGATTAATCTTGGACGACGATCATCCACAATGATGATCATCGATCGTGGTGGGATCGCAGCATTATTAGTCAGAAAATCCAATAATTGGTCCGTGGTAATGGTCTCAAACCCAAGCGAATGAGCATAAGCAACGAAATTGGCAAACTGTTCACCAGTAATGTCCTTGTTCGGATCAACCAACCGGGTACCTTCCTGGACAATGCTGTGAAACATGATTGGTACCACAACGGTTCCAGGTGGGCTATTCTTTGTTGACCAGCGCATTTCTAGGTATGCGCATTGATCCTCCAAATACGTTTGTGGCTGAACCCAATCCCGCAATAAGCGCGTTGTGAATCCTTCCAACGCTGCCAGCGTCGCTGAAGCAGTGGGTGTGCGTGTTTTGGTGGAAATAGCGCTCGGGCTGGGTTTAATGGTCGATGTAGGAGGTTGAGTATTTGTAGGTGTTCGCGTAACAGCAACCGTTTTACTGGGTAATTGTGTAAAAACAGGAGTTGGGAATAGTGAGCTAGGTTTACTGCAGGCGATCAGCCAGCCGCAAAGCAATAAAACTACAAATAATAGCTTGATGTTCCGTTTATTTCGTGACGGTGAAGAATGAGTAGTGATAATTAATTTTACCATGCGAAATACCAAGGGTGTCGTTACCATTTCGGACAGAACCCTCGGTAGATGAAGCTGACCAGGTAAAATGTCGGGCGTTTCCCCGCCCACTGTAGTTCCCCAATTTGAACTTGCTCTTTGGCAGGATCTGATTGAACAATTGCGTATACCAGGCGCGAAGGTTGTCCAAACCCTGGGTGGAGCGATAGGAACTGATATGTATCGCTGGCAATGCATACAATTTCAAAATTGAATCGATATCATATCTGTTCATAGAATCGATCAGCTCTACACAAATATCTTTCGGAGATTCCTTTTCAGACCAATTAAAATTTTGGATTGTATCCCAAACACCGGGTACACTCCCCGAACGCGCATCCGACCATTCCCAAAAGTTGATTGCATTCATGTTCAGCTCTTTGGCTTTATTACAAAACTCAAGAACCTCTGCATCCGTAGGCTTCCAACCGAATTCTCGGAAGGCTGCCCCAGTGGGAATGACCGGAAGGGATGGATTCTTAGTCTGGAACTCTTTTAAGCACCTTTCCAATTGTTCGCCAGGATTATGTGCCTTCATCCAATATACCTGGGGCATGTTTAAATCGCATTGATCCAGGAATTCTGCCCAAGGCACCTGTGGATGTAGCGAAGGAAACCGGTATGAGCTTAGGGCGATGGTCAAATTCGGGCAGGCTGTTCGAACCTGGGTCATAAATTTTTTTGCAGCTGCTCTTTTCCCGCTTTCTTTATATTCCTTTTCCACATCGATCACATACCCATCCAGATCATATTGCCGTATTCTGGCTATGGCCACATTGGCTTCCCCGTTCGGATAATCCCCATAAATATAATGCCATCCCCACACCTTGATCCCTTCTGCGCGTAATGCGTTTACAACGGGTGTTGTATAGTCGGTTGGATCACCCCAGGTGCCATTATAGATCATGGTCCCATCAGCAACTTTTAAAACCAAATGGGTAAGTCCTGCTGCTTTGGCATGAATTGCTATCTGCCTTGCATCACCGTATTCGCAATTGGGAATCTTCCAGGTGAAGAATCCTTTTCCCTCTAACGTCATACCGATATCTCCTGATTTACCGGACCTATTAATAAAGCCGCTATGGCTCGCTAATAACTTCTCGCATCACATCCAAAACAGATTCACGGACTGGTACCAGGACCATGGCTCCGCTATAATTTATCCAGTCATACACCTGCCCCCTCCCGATTGAGTAATTGCTAACTTCGCGTGATTCTGCCAGCTGGAGGGCGACCGGAAGTAAGTCAGTGATCAAATTCAAATCGATATTTGTCTCTACATTCTTTTTATAGACATCATAGAGCTCCGGTATGCGACTCAGTCCATTAATACTTATCAGCTGGTTAAACACTCCCTCCAGAACTTCCTGTTGTCTCCTGCCCCGATCGAGATCACTGGTCGAGTACCGGCTGCGTACATACCACAAAGCTGTCTTGCCATCCATCCAATATTTACTTTGTGACACACAAAATTGACCAAATGCATCTCGGTGGTCACAAAAATCACGCTTAACGTCAACCAAAACACCACCAAGGGAATTGATTCCATCCATAAAAGCGTCGAAGTTGATTAGAACATAATACTCCGGTCTGACCCCGAAGTTATATTCCATCGTGTCAGCCAAGGCGTCGAAGCCACCCCAGCCGAAAGCGGTATTGATGCGCTGAACCGTATATCCCGGGATGTTTACGTACAGGTCCCTTGGGAAAGATGTCAACTTTACCGTACCTGCTGAAGGATTTATCGTCATAAGCTGGATCGTATCTGTTCGAAAACCACTATCATTGGGCCGTTTATCGGATCCCAAAAGCAGGATATTGATCTGATCTTCTGGATGGGAGAGGATGCCCGCCGGTGCGTAAGCTTGCATGTCCGGCCAGATACTCGGTCCGGCATAATCATTCCATGACCGTCCTTCATCATCTGTAAAATGAATCTCAGGGGCAGGTGGAGGTGGGGGTGGAAGAGCCCTCATTACACCCGGTGTATAAACAATATGATTTAGTGAGCTTGGATGCGAATCTTTGCCGGATATGGCTCGTATTCCCCGGTAAGATAAAGTTTGTATTGTATCATCAGTTTTAATTCTTAATACCTGGGTAATCGCGTCTCGTACTGTCTGACCAAAATTCGTTCGTGTTTCTTGCTCAGGTGTGGTTCCACTTTCTTGGACAGAAATAATTCGATTTTCTTGATCAGATGTGTTTAGGTTTGCCTGGTCAGATGGGATCAAACCTGCCTGGTCAGATGTAGCCGATCCTGCCTGGTCAGACGGGAGCAGGTTTGCCTGGTCAGATGTGGGTTCTAATCGCTGGTCGGGGCTGGTTGGTGATGGCTGGTCGGAGGTGGGTGCGAGTAGTTGCGAGAGGATTGGCGTTGGAGTATCACCTGGTGCTGCAAGCACGATATTATCTCGTCTTCCAGTAATATTGACTTCAGCCGAGGATATCTGCTCTGGAATATTACCCGCAAACAAGATGATGACTATCATGATTATGAAGGCTATTAAGGATGTTTTCATTGAATTACCCATGCTGAGATAGAAAAATTAATCATCTGATTTACCACTTCAATCCATAAATGCATAGTAATAAGAATAAGTTATGAGCATATGATGCAATATTCATACCTATGGGGGATTAAATTTGGATTTCTTAAATACAAAACTTACTTCTGGTAACCTCCATAGGAGGAACCAGGAAAAAAAGCTTGAATTAGGGCAATATAAATTGGTTAGGAAATGGCTGGATTAACCGTTTCAAGTTGATTCTTTACCAGCGGGATTAATATACTAAAAGTGGACCCGATTCCTTCACTGGTATCTACCCATACGCGACCTTTGTGCAGCTCTACCAACGATTTTACAATCGATAATCCCACACCTGTATCGCCAATCCCCTGGATCAGCGGGTTATCCACCTTATAACGCCGGCTAAAAACACGTGGAATGTCTGCCATAGCGATGCCACCCCCCTGATCTGTGATAGAAATGTGCAGCAAGTCGGACTCTTTTTCTTTTCGTTCCACTCTGGCAAACAACCTGATCTCGCCATCTTCTGGGGTAACAATGCAAGCGTTTTCCAATAGATTTGCCAGGATTTGCTTTATAGCCTCTTGATTCGCACGGATCTCAGGTAGTTTTTCGGGTAAATCCACCCGCATGGTAATGTTTTTCTCACTGATCTGTGCGATGATATTCCCCACAGCCTCATCGACTACTGCTTCAAGATCCACCTTGTCTAATGTCTGATCCACCTTCCCGGTATCAATTATCAACACCTGGACAAGCTCATCCATCAAGATGCCGAGCCGTTCGGTGGAAGCCTTCACTCGCTCCAGGAATTTACGTTGCACCGCTCCTAATAAACCGGCTGATTCCGCTAGCAGCAGATCAGTGTAACCAATGATTGCAGATAAAGGTTGCCGAAATTCCTGTGCGATGGAGGTGACTAACTCCGTTTGGCCGATATCATCCAACCGCTTCATTGTTGAAAGCTGAAGCTCTAACATCTTCTGGTCAGATTTGGATAATGTGCTCGGGATGCGAGCAAGGTCAATTAGCGCTGCGCGTAATTCTTCCCTCAGCTGTTCGACCTCCTCAATGGAAGGCCTACCTTTGACGACCAACAACTCAAGCTCTTGATTACGTTCTTCCAATCGCCCTATGGTCTCCTGCAATTTCTGTGGATCATCAGCCCAAGCTGCCGTCGCACCAATACCAATTGCAGCTCCAATTGCCGGTGCGACAGGTCTGCTCCCTTTTGGAGTGTATTCCTGTTCTAGATTTTCTGCTCCTTCTGTTGAGGGTTGGATTTCTTCCTCACCCTCCCCCTGCCTGTCTTTTTGACTGATCACGTAATCAGGTTGGGGGAACATGGCTGCCAGTTCATTGGAAATTTCCATCAACAGCGAACCATCCTCCTCACTCCACACTGGCTGGGAGGGTTTTGAAAGCACAATGAGACCCATTTCGACTTCTGAACCCTTTGGTCGAAAGGGCACGGTTAAAAGGTGTCCTGTATGGCTGAGCTCAAGCTCACTCGTGAGATAATTCACCTCTGTATCTGGCTTGTTACCTTCAATGCGCAGGATTTTTCCCGTCCTGAGCCCATCCATCAACACTGGCGTCTTTTGCCCGTCGATGGTAAATCCATCGATCATACGCACATCTGGGAAGCTATATCCCATCAGTACAATCACCTGTGCTCCTAATTTCGGTGGAACCACGAGCAAACAGCTCTCGGCTTGCATCAGATGAGCAACGAAATGTATCATTTTCAGGTAATACTGCTGTGGCGATTTTTCCTGACTGAGACTCACGATGGATTGGATTAAGCTTTCACTCGTTCTCGGTATGGTGAGGGGTATCGATTTTTCTCCTTCTATAAATCGTGTTTCTTCGGTGCCCGTTTGTAGTCGTCTGGGCATTTCAAGTAATAGCACAAAAGCGAACATCTCTCCCAGGCGAACAAGCCAGGCATAATCGCCTGCCGGCTGGCGAATTATGAACTGGACCAAATACCCGGCAAGGAAAATAACCAGCATCGTGACCCCCAATCCCCAGGATTTTGGTCGTTTCCAAATCAGCAGGATTAGTCCAGCAAGCAGAAGAGCGATTCCACCATAATATGCATACGCTCCAAGGAAAGATGTGTTGAATAATTGCTCGGTATTTTGCCTTAACCACCACATCAAGCTGAGAATCCCTGCCATCAATATGACCGCTTCTATGATTAGTACGATCCTATCCACGACTGGTGTTCTTTTCGGAAATGCCCACAGCCAGATAATCACTACCAGGCTAAATAAAGCTACAACTCGATCAAGGATAGGCAGGAAGGCATGCTCCTCAATCATACCCAACCATGCCAACCAGCCTGCCAGAAACAGCAGGATTTGCGCCACCAACAGGGATAGTAATCCCCGTCGCATGCGTTTCTTTTCTACTGATTCTTGGTTCCCATTGGTATAGGCACAGGCTTGAAAAGCTCCAAATGAAAATAACACCAATACAAGAAAAATGATCACATTTCCTTGTGGTGTGGCAAATAAACTCAATATTTTATCAACTATCGGAGCCATTCCTGCTTTACGAAATTATAGCATGCTACTCAAGGTTGACAAAACTAAAAATCCGGGTAAAATTTTGGTCACCCTGTATAAGCAATACCCAAGCCGGAGTGGCGGAATTGGCAGACGCGCTACGTTCAGGGCGTAGTGGGCATTACGCTCATGTGGGTTCAAATCCCACCTTCGGCACTGGCATATTCCCTGCATCATACCTGCAGGGTTTTTATTTTCCCTTGCACGAACGTTGAGGCTGGAGTAAGATAGCGTTATGAGTAAATTGGGTAGAGTTTGGAAGCCTGCATTAATCCTGATCGGTTTTGCCGTCCTGATCCTTCTCGTCATGGATTTTAACAATCGCATGGCAGAATTAAGACGCCTTACAGCGGAGAAGGAAGTTGTGGGTGCACGGGTAACCAGCCTGGTTCAGACGCAGGCATCACTGGAGACCCAGGTGGCTTATGCCACCTCTGAAGCAGCAGTATACTACTACGCATACAACTTTGAGCACCTTGGCGAGGAAGGTGATGTGTTGGTAGTACCCATCCAGGTGGAAGGCAGCCAACCCCAACCCACACCTACGCCTGAAATCACGCCTGAAGTAATCCAAAACTGGCAGGTTTGGCTATCCCTTTTGGCTGACCAACCATAGTAAGCTCCTAACAACACAACTATAGTATGCTCCTTGACGCCATAGACTGTGCGTGCTATAATACCGCCCGCTCGAAAAAGGAGCAAACAAACGATGCGGGGTGGAGCAGTGGCAGCTCGTCGGGCTCATAACCCGGAGGTCCTTGGTTCGAATCCAAGCCCCGCTACTGAGGGCGTTTTGCGTTCTTTGCAGCCCGAAACAACGCGAGCAGTTCTTGCGAGCGTTGTCAATCCAAATCCGTTCTCAATAGAACGGATTTTTATTATCCGGTGGGTCCTTGGTCCCCGTGGAGGGGATATATTCGAATCAAAGCCCCGCTACTGAGGGCGTTTTGCGTTCTTTGCAGCCCGAAACAACGTGAGCAGTTCTTGCGAGCGTTGTCAATCCAAATCCGTTCTCAATAGAACGGATTTTTATTATCCAGTAGGTCCTTGGTCCCCGTGGAGGCATTCGATCCAAGCCCCGCTACTGAGGGCGTTTTGCGTTCTTTGCAGCCCGAAACAACGCGAGCAGTTCTTGCGAGCGTTGTCAATCCAAATCCTTTCTCAATAGAACGGATTTTTGTTTTACAATATCTCACTTATCCGATCGTGGAGACATCTTGAACTTTGCAACTCATTTCGATAACCTAAATCCAATCACAACCAGATTTTCTAAGTCTCACCCCACAATAACTTATTTCTGTTTCTCATACTTGCCCAATTTCATCCGAACTCTAACCAGGATTTGGGTTTGAGGTCGCCGTTTCCTGAACAGGATGCGTGCTCGTTGGAGAACTTCGTCAGGAACGATCACATCCGTCATCCAATATTCTTTCAGGTCCGCTTTCATATCTCTGAAAGTCTTCCAGTAATATGGAAAATCAAAACTCTCCACCCACAATTCTCGAAATAACTGATCTGCCAGTATTGTTTCAATTGCTCGATCCGCTGCTCTATCAAGCTCAATATCCGGGCTCATATCGATCATCCCGGCCGATTCCCCGCCACCTTGATATATAATCTCTAGAGGAACATCCACTGAAAGAGGGCGGAGATCGATCATGATCCCTTGTGGAATCAGGATTCGGTGAGCTTCATTCAGGGCATGGACCATGCCCTCAACTTGGATTCATCAAAGCGACGACGCAAAGATGACAATATCAAATGAATGGGGCGGAAAGGGTAACTTTTCACCAACAGCTTGGATGAAATATGGCAGTTTTATGGAATCAGTTTTATTACTCTTGGCGGTATATAGATCGGAAAGCTCTGGATCCAGACCAACCAATCTCCTGGGCTTAGATGCATACTGTCTGATAAATTTCCCATCACCACATCCAATTTCCAATACATTCTTGCCTTTTAGCTCGCATGTATTAATCAGGTGACTTAATTCTGCCCCATCTGGATCTCGTGCTGCTTTCATATTCGCCTCCCAAGGAGTATGCCTTTGAATAGGTTCCACCGTTTGTGAACTTCCACTCCAAATTGATTATACAGGTTATTTGGCTGTTGTAGCCCACACATGAGGCGATTGCGAAACATTCAAGGGTCTCCTTGACATAATCCAAAGAACCTGTTATTTATTCTTTGTCCTGTCTATAAGAATCAGAAAAATTTAAAGAGGTGGTCCATGAAACTTTTCATCCACTGGCTCATCATTGTCATCTCCTTGTATGTGGCAACAATCATCTTGCCGGATAATCTGATGTCGGTTCAAGGCTCAGATGCCTGGCTGGCATTTACGGTCATGGCAGCCGTACTCGGTCTGGTCAACATTTTCATCCGGCCCATCCTCAAGTTTCTCTCCTGTGGTCTTATCGTCATTACCCTGGGTCTTTTTACCCTGGTTATTAACGCTTTTTTACTCTGGTTCTCTTCATGGATCTGTCAGTTAATGGGTATCGGCTTCTATGTCCAATTTCCGTGGGGTGCTTTCTTGGGCTCGATCATTGTTAGCATAGTCTCATTTGTTTTCAACCTTTTTATCCGCGACAAGAAGTAAACTGCATATTCAACCTCTAAGAAGGTTTATTGAGCATCACTGATCGAGGTTTACCATGAAAGTATTAGCCATAGAGAAGGAATTAAATAATCAATATAACAATACAGAGTTAATGGTGAATGAAGCCGAAAGGGTTTACGAATTATATAAACAGGATAAAATCCGAGAGATATATTTTCAAAAGCAGAATCATACCGCAGTTATAATTTTTGAAGTAAAGGATATGATCGAAGCAAGAGAATTAATCGATTCACTACCACTTGTCAAAAACAAGATGATTGACTTCGAGCTAATGGAGTTAATTCCTTATAATGGATTAGATCGAATAATCGAGAAATTATAGAAATCTATTTTCAAGATAAAATCTGGTGCAATTATGAACATCCATGCCAGCGACTCTCATTTTTTAGAAGACCTTGGCCGCCGCGTGATGCTGCGCGGGGTCAACCTGAGCGGAAGCAGCAAGATCCCCTCTAAACCCGATGGAGCCACCTATATCCGTGATGGCTTCTTCAACCACCGCGATGTTTCCTTCGTTGGGCGTCCATTTCCCTTAGATCAAGCAGATGAACACCTGGGTCGCCTTAGAGAATGGGGTTTTAATTTCCTGCGTCTCCTGGTCACATGGGAAGCTATCGAGCATGCCGGACCAGGCATCTATGATGAGCAGTACCTCGATTATATCGTCAAGGTGGTCATGAAAGCCGGTGAATATGGTTTCAACCTGTTCATCGACCCGCACCAGGATGTGTGGAGCCGTTTCTCCGGAGGGGATGGTGCTCCAGGCTGGACGTTCGAAACAGTCGGATTCGATATCAGCCGTTTCGCCGAGACAGGTGCAGCCATCGTGCATGCCACCCATCCCGGTCCATATCCGAGGATGATATGGGCTTCCAATGCTAACAAACTTGCCAGCGCCACTATGTTCACCTTGTTTTTCGCCGGGAACGACTTCGCCCCGAATACCATGATCGAAGGCGAACCTGCCCAGGAGTACCTGCTAAGGCATTACCTGGATGCCATCAAACAGGTTGCTATGCGCCTTAAGGATCAACCGAATGTAGTCGGCTATGATACGCTAAACGAGCCTTCCAGCGGTTATATCGGCTGGAAGTGCCTCGATTCTACAGCAGATCACGTAAACTTGGACATGAGTCCCACGCCATACCAGTCCATGCTACTCGGGGCAGGCTTCCCTCAGGATGTCGATTTTTATTCCCTAGGCCTGACCCGCATTAAAGTGAGTGGCAAACGCCGCTTGAATGAAGCCCGTCAACGGGTATGGCTGCCCGGGTTTGACTGCATCTGGAGGCAACACGGTGTTTGGGACCTAGACGCCTCAGACACTCCCCAACTACTCAAACCGGATTATTTCACCCAGGTCAACGGCAGACCGATTGACTTCACACGGGATTACTATCGGGCATTCAACAACCGCTTCGGCGTGACGATCAATAGTGTCCACCCCGAAGCATTGATCTTCATAGAAGCTGAGCAGGACGTCCCACCTTATGACCTTGGAAAAAGCGATATTAATAACATCGTCTATTCGGCGCATTGGTATGATGCTTTCGTGTTGGTGAAGAAGGAATATATCCCATTTATTGGGGTGAATAGCCAAACCCGCAAGGTTGTTTTCAGTCCTGGCATCCGCCACTCATACTATAAGCAGCTTGCCACGCTCAAAGGCCATGCTGACCATCAGCTGGGCGGGGTACCATTTGTGCTAGGTGAGTTCGGCATCCCCTTTGACATGCATGAGAAAAAGGCATATCAGACTGGCGACTTCCGCATCCAGGTGAAAGCCCTTCAGCGTAGCTTGCGCGCCGTTGAGGACAACCTGTTAAATTACACCTTGTGGAATTACACCACCGATAATACCAATCTACACGGTGACCTGTGGAATGATGAGGACCTGTCCATCTACAGCGCTGACCAACGCTCTAATCCGCGCGATATAAACTCTGGCGGGCGTGCACTCCAGGCTGTCATCCGTCCATATCCCATGCTAACCTCCGGTGAGCTTTTTCAGGCCAACTTCAACCCGTTCAGGCGTATCTTTAAGATGAAATTCCGGTCCGATCCGGCTATCTCAGCTCCCACCGAGATATTCGTGCCCAATTTCCAGTACCCACACGGCTACACCATCAGAGTGAGTGATGGCCGGTATGAGATCAAACGTTCACAACAGCTGTTGCTGTATTGGCCGGGTGCCGGGCGAAATATTCACACAATAACGTTAAAACCATAATTATAGGTCATGGCTGGATACCCAACCTGGATGTCATTGCGGGAACCTGGTGATTTCCCAGGTTTGAAGCAATCTCCAGCCAGCAGATAAATCCTTAATGGCGATGATGCCTGCTAAATTCTAATTTTCTTATCCCAGTGCTGCAGACTGCTTTGTCGCAAAGAACATTCCACGCAGTGCCAAAGATGTTACTGTAATCCCCCACTGAGTTTCACGTTGGCAACCTCTGATGATGTGCCATTTTTCGCCTGGGCTGCTTCATCTTCGCGATAATGGCATCCCCGGCTCACCCGGTTGCGGTGAGCAGCATATGCCACGATCAGGGCTGTCTGGACGCTGTTGCGTAAGCCGATCAGGCTATCACTCAAGCGTGTTTTCCGATAAAACTCCTCGATATCGAGCCATAATTGACGCAGGTCGCGGATCGCCCGATTCAGGCGGTACTCGCTTCGCACCAGTCCGACGTAATGCCACATCAGGTTGCGCACGCTGTGCATGTCCCCTTGGATCAAATTCGGGTCGCCTTCATAAATCATTCCACTATCGTTCCATTGAGGAACATCAAATTCGCTCAATAATAACCCGGGTGACTGGGCGAGGATATCCTCACCAGCTCGTACTCCCCAGGTTAACCCCTCCAGGAGGGAGGTACTTGCCAGGCGATTAGCGCCATGCACCCCCGTACAGCTCACCTCACCCACCGCATACAGGTTTGGGATGCTGGTCCGACCATACAAGTCTACCTGCACGCCTCCACAAAAGTAATGGGCTGCAGGCACTACTGGGATGGGTTGGTGGGTTATATCGATGTTCTGATCCAGGCAGTGGGCGTAAATGTGCGGGAAGCGTTCGCGGATATATTCAGCCGGTCGGTGTGAGGCAATATCCAGCAGTACGTAGGGATAACCTTTATCAACCATTTCAGAATATATCGCCCGGGCAACGATATCACGTGGTGCCAGGTCCTTCCACTCGGGCGAATAGCGTTGCATGAATGGCTTGCCCTGTGGAGTGAGTAAGATGCCCCCCTCACCACGCACAGCTTCGCTGATCAGGAACTTGGTCGTGTCAGTGGAGTTTAATGCCGTTGGATGGAACTGCACATACTCGGCGTTGATGATATTCGCCCCGGCGCGGTACGCCATTGCGACCCCATCTCCACGGGCGCCGACAGGGTTGGTGGTATTCAGGTAGATTTGCCCAACTCCACCGGTCGCCAGGACGGTCTGGCGTGCCAGTATTGGCAGCACCTGGTGTGATTCCTGGTTAAATACATATGCACCATGGCATGCGAGGGATTGGTACACTGCCAGCGGGTCGATAGCATGATGTGGGAAAGTGATCAGGTCAACAACGGTGTGCTGCTCAAGCAGGGTGATGTTCGGTATCTCCTGCAATTTGCGCAGCAGTGCCTTCATTATGGCAGCCCCTGTGCCATCACCGACGTGCAGAATGCGTCGGGTGGAATGGGCTGCCTCCAAACCCATCATCAGGTGACCTTGCTCGTCATGGTCAAAATGCAATCCTGCTTGATTGATAATGACTTCATTGAGCAATTGTGGGCCGCGCTCTGCTAGCAGCCTGACTGCGGGTGGGTACGAAAGACCCGCACCGGCTGCCAGGATATCCTCTTCAAGCAGTAAGGCGCTGTCATCCAACCCACGCCCCACGATACCCCCCTGGGCATAATTTGAATTGCTATCTGAGGCTTCTTCTGCCCGGGTGATCAGGGTGATCTGACGCTGGGTGTCCCTGGCAAGGGTCAGTGCCGCGCTGGCTCCAGCGATTCCACAGCCGATGATGAGTACGTCAGTTTGCATCTATATCTGCACCATTAACCGATGGCGATCATGCGTTCCACGGAGCGGGCAGCACGCACGCGGATCTCTTCGGGGATGTCGATCGCATACCGGTTCAGCTGCAGGCTCTTGAGCGTGTCTTCCAGGGTGATTTGGTTCATATGCGGGCAGCGTACCATGCACAGGCGTAGCATTTCCTTATCCGGGTTGGCTGCGGCGATATTATCGCCCATGGCGCACTCGGTAAGAACAAGGTATTTTGGGGCATTACTCTCTTTCACATAGCGTATCATAGCGTTTGTGCCGCCGGAGAAATCAGATGCAGCCACAACATCCGGTCTGCTCTCTGGGTGGGTGAGCACCACCACCTCGGGGAATTGTTGACGCACCGCCTGGATATCCTGAACAGTGAACTTCTCATGCACCTCACATCGCCCGTGCCAACCGATCAGTGTTTCTCCCTTACTCACCGACTGGTAATCCAATGTGGTGGATGGCTTGCCATCTACTTCTCCCAGGGTGGGAAAGATGATATGCCTGCCGGTCTCAATTGCCACATTACGAGCAAGGTATTCATCCGGCAAGAAGATGACCGTATCCGAATGCAGCGATTCAACCACCGCATTGGCATTACTGGAGGTGCAGCAGATATCCACCTCGGCTTTCACATCTGCGTAGGTATTCACATATGCCACTGCTGGTACACCCGGGAACTGGGCTCTCAGCTGGCGCACATCCTCGGCAGTGATGCTAGCTGCCAGGCTGCAACCGGCTTTTTCAGATGGCAGCAATACCGTCTTGGTGGGATTGAGCAGCTTGGCTGTCTCTGCCATAAAGCGCACCCCGCAGAAGACGATAATGTCCTTATCCGTCTGGGCAGCCTTGCGGCTCAGGTCCAGCGAATCACCCCGGAAATCGGGGATGGAATAAAACAGCGCCGGTTCCATATAATTGTGACCCAGGATGATGGCGTTCTTCTCCTTCTTAAGCTGGTTGATCTCTTCAGCCAGTTCAGCTTTATAACGTAGCTCAACATCCGGCACCACCCGGCTGAGCTTGCTTTTCATATCTTCATACATACTTTCAACTGACATTTTACTTACTCCAATTTCCAAACCTGCATGGTGATTACAGATTCTGGACTTAATCTATCCTATTTTCATGCTGATGTCAAGTGTAGGAGCCGAGTGTGTGAGGGCGCCCGATGAGATGAAATCCACGCCTGTTTCGGCAATTTGGCGTACGTTGTTCAGGCTGACGTTACCAGAAGCCTCAAGCGGGACGCGCCCGTTAGCCACCTGCACAGCCCGGCGCATGTTTTCCAGGTCCATATTGTCCAGCATGATCCGGTCGACCTTCAGGTTGATGGCTTCTTCCAATTCGCTCAGGTTCATCACCTCCACCTCGATGGTGTATTGTTGCCCATGCATCTCTCTCACTCGCTGCACCGCGGGCGTGATACCACCTGCCCCGGCGATGTGATTATCCTTGATCAGCACCATGTCGAACAACCCGGCTCGGTGGTTCTGCCCGCCCCCGCAACGGACGGCGTACTTATCCAAATAGCGTAGTCCTGGTGCGGTCTTGCGCGTATCTAGGATGACCGCCTTCGTGCCCTTAACTGCCTGCACAAACATATAGGTCAACGTGGCGATGCCAGAAAGCCTGCCCAGGAAGTTGAGTGCGGTCCGTTCACCTGCCAGCAGTGCCCTGCCGTCCCCCTGCACCTGTGCAAGTACCTGTCCCTTCTGCACCACTCCGCCATCCTTGATCGCGCTCCGGAAGGAGATGGTCGGATCGACCAGGTTGAATACCACTTCAGCCAACGGTATCCCAGAAATCACACCATTCGACTTGGCGCGGATGTAGCTGCTGAGAGGGTTGGACGTCGGAATGGTCGCCATACTGGTTATATCCCCATCCGCCAGGTGACCCCTGTACTCAGCCAGGTTGGCGCTCTCGGAAAGGTCTTCCGACAAAGCAAGCACAAGCAGCGAGAGCACTGCAGGATGTTGCAGCTCGTAGGGCAGTAGCGATCTGGACAGTTCAAGGCGGAGATTTAGCTGATCATCGAGTTGGTTCATAGGATCACCTCTCGACCAATTGTACCGCATGGATGAGGGGATTTCGGGGGAAAGAATAACCACAAAGTATCCCTTGAGTGAATTGGTCGTATTATTGCGATTAAAAACTGTAACAATACTCATCGACCACAGTTAATCTATCACCAACTACATCCCAAATGGAGGCACGCATTGGACTCAACAAAATCCTTACGAGAAGTATTACCTGACCCGGCCGATACGATCATTGATGCGGAAATTTGGCATCAAGACTCGCATGAATTAAAGGATTTGGCTGAGACAATGGTGGACCGTCATCCCAGGTTTGCATGGATGATCGTAGATGTATGGCTGACCAAGCATAATCAACAACTGATCGACAAATCATCAACGTTACCTGCTCGAGTTTGATAAGATAGGGTTTTAAGTTCGGTCACAAGGTTTCCCCCGCAATATAAGCCATAATATTCCACTTGGCTTCCCAATTCGAGGCGCTTGGTTCTCCCATTGACACCTGGCTGCGTGTACTTCGTGACGATGGTGTATTAGCAGTTAATAATTAGTTTCCCCCATCAGCATCCCCACCTCCACGCTTGCCTTGTTGGTGAACTTGCAGGTAATCACAATAATCCTTGTCTCATCGTACTTGGAATCAGCTTAGCGTACTTCGCCTAACCCCGATTGAGCGGCTAACTGGGCTGAGATCAGTCGATAGGCTGGCTGGTATGCTCGCATGTAGGCTTCTGAATGGTGCACTGCCGGGAAATTCAATCCTTCCAGCCAGGAAGTGAATTGGTGTAGCTCGCCAGGTTTAAAACCAGATACCGAGCCCTGCTCGCAAGCCTGGACGAAACTTCTCCAGGTATCCCGTAATTCAATAGAGTCACCCTTAAACAACCGGGCTGTCTCCAACAAGGCAGGGGTGAGCTTATCCACGGGCTTCTGCAGGACTTTGTACGGACGCAGGTTAATACGCATGATCGTCTGGTCAGGTCTTAGGGGCTCCAGCAGTCGCCCGTCCGGGTCTGGAAGGAGCGGAGCAAACTCCTCAGCCAGGTAGCTGGAAAAGCCTTCCGGTGAGGATATCAGATGTTCGGAACCCATTACACCCTGGTAGATGAGTTTGTATATATCGCGCGGTCCCATTAAGGGGTACCAGTGCAGGTGTTGGAGGATGATTTCAATCATTGATTAAACATACGAGGTAGGGCTCTCATCCAAGATTTCGGTGGGAACCACAACCTTCCTGGTTAGTTAGCCAGCCTCGTTGTTATGCTCGGTCTTTTCAACTTTTTGGCTGTCTTCCTTGCCAAAGCGCTGCAAAGCCTCCGCCATCTCATGCAGGCGTTTATCTACGAGCGCATTGACACTCCCTGGTTCAAAGCTGCCGTCTGAAAGCCGCTCACCGGCTTTAACCCCGGTGAGGATCTCGATGCCTTCATCGATCGTCCGTACCGGCCACAGGTGGAACTTTCCTTGGTGGATGGCCTCCACCACACTTTCCTTGAGCATCAAATTGGACACGTTACTCTCGGGAAGAATCACACCCTGTTCACCGGTCAGACCTAGCGAGGTGCACACCTCAAAGTATCCCTCGACCTTTTCATTTACGCCACCGATCGCCTGTACTTCCCCGTTTTGGTTAACCGAACCTGTCACCGCAAATGCCTGGTTCACAGGCAAACCTGAGAGAGCAGACAGGATGGCGTAGAGTTCGGTACTCGAGGCACTATCCCCCTCAATGCCGCCGTAGCTCTGCTCAAACACCAAACGGGCTGATAGGCTGAGGGGTTTTTCCTGGGCATAGCGACTGGCGAGAAAACCAGCCAGGATCAACACGCCCTTGGTGTGGATCGGACCGCTCAGCTTGGCTTCTCGCTCGATGTTGACTACGCCTTCGCGCCCCAGGCTGAGACTGACTGTGATGCGATTGGGCTGACCAAAGCTTATGTCGCCCAACCCAAGCACCGACAGCCCGTTTATCTGCCCTACCTTTTTGCCTTTGATATCGATCTTGATCACACCGCGGGCGATCATCTCCCGCAAACGCTCCTGGATCAGGTTCGAGCGGTAATAGCGTTCTTCTATGGTCTTGCGGATATGCTTGGCGGTGATCAGCTCCGATCCTTCCAAACCAGCATAGAAGCTCGCTTCACGGATAACATCTGAGATTGCTCCAAAATGGGCAGTCAGCTTCTCCTGGTCATCCGCCAACCGTGAGCCATGCTCCACCAGGCGGGCAATAGCTGAACGATCCAGGTGTTTTAGTCCCTCCGTCGCGCACAGCATCGTGGCGAAGGCGGCATATTCATGGGTATGCTCGGTGCTGCGGGTCATGGACGTGTCAAACTCAGCTTTTACTTTGAACAGTTCGGCAAAATGGGCTTCATAACTCAGTAAAAGCTGGAAAATATCCGGCTTCCCAATCAAAATAACCTTGATATCCAATGGGATCGGCTCTGGTTTGAGGCTTTTTGTGGAAAAACCGAACTTTTCACTGGCATCTTCGATAGTAATCCTTGCATTTTCCAGTGCATGGGTTAAGTCCTCCCAGGAAAAGGCATTGCGGATCACATCTTCAACGGGCAGCACCAGGTAGCCACCATTCGCCCGGTGCATGGCACCACCCCTTATCAGTGTGAAGTCGGTCAAAAGGGCACCAAAACGTGCTTCCTGCTCAATGCGCCCGAACAGGTTATCGTGAGTGGGATTCGTCTCTAATATCACAGGTGCACCTTTACACCTGGAATTATCCACCAGGATGTTAATTGCGTATTTTTTTAGGGGTAAACTCTTCGGTGCGGGTGCAAATGGTCCAGCTGGTGAATCTTCTTGTCCATCCGTTTTAAAAAGCTCCACCTGCTCCAGCAGATCAGCCTGGACATCCTGAATAAATGCCAAGACTTCAGGAAGATCCTGGAACTTCGTTTTCATATCCTCGTCCCAATTCCTCATGGTATAGAGAGTAATTTCTCGGTCAAGCTTATCGACCGCATCCCGTGCATCCTTATCCAGGCTTTTCGCTTGCCGAATAGAGGCTTCCAATGCGTTCTGTACTTTTTGCTGTTTTTGTACCAGCGACTCCTTATCCTTTTTAGAAAGCTTCAGAAAATCTTCCTCACTCATTGGCTTTCCATTGCGAGTTGGTACGGTGATAACCCCCATGGGTGTTGGCTGCAAAGAAAAGCCCTCTTCTACCGCCATCTGGTTGACTGCTTCCAGGATTTCCTGCTTACGTTGCTGGATACTATTCAGTGTTTCTTCCTTTTGCTTGGCATATTCCTCACTTTCGAAGACGTTACGTACATCCTGGAAGATCGCCTTGGTGAGATTTTCCATGCCCTTTTGCAGTTCTACCGCCCTCCCGGCAGGCAAGCTGAGCGCGTTTGGTCGATAGGGATCCTGGAAATTGTTCACATAGCACCAATCGTTTGGAACTGGCTTTGTTGCTGCCATTTCCTCCAGGTATTTTCGGACTGCGGTAGTGCGCCCTGTGCCTGGCATGCCGGATACATAAATGTTGAAGCCTTTTTCTTTAATACCCAATCCAAACTGCATGGCACGGATAGCGCGATCCTGTCCGACAATCGATTCCAGGGCAGCCAGCTCCTCGCTGGAATCGCAGCCCACATTATCCGATTCACATTCCTTATAAGCTTTATCTGCAGTTAATTCAGTTACCATGAGTAATTCCTCCTTATCGAGAATGTAATAGAAGCATTTATGCGCTGAAGTGGCGGTAGAACCAGTGCTTGACGATCTCCGCTGAGATGAAATATAAAATACTTATTCCACCGATCAATTCCAGGGTCTGTACCCCAACAGGCTTGAACCCCAATATATCAACCAAAGGTGAATACGGCAACACGAGTGCGACAAAAGCTACCATCAGAGTGACCAAAATCATAAGCCGGCTAGGATGGCTGCGATAGAATGGCAGGCGGGAACGGATTGAAAACACCACCACGCTGGCCGATAACACCAATTCGATGAACCATCCGGTATGAAAAGTTGCCTCATCAGCATGGATGATCCACAAGAGCAAGCCAAAAGTAAGCAAGTCAAACACCGAGCTTAAAGGACCAAACACCAACATGAACCGACGGATGAAGCTCACATCCCAGCGATGTGGCCGCTGGATGAACACCTCATCTACATATATGCAGGTGAAACTGATGTATTTCCACTCATCTTTCACCTCATTACGGGTAGTCTAAGTTTTTTACCTCAATATTTCCAACCTGTCACCTGACAAGAAGTCATCTATGATCCTTTAATGATCATGCACAGGCACCAATAATAACGGCAAATGCGATTGGGTAGCGAGTTTTGGTGTGACACTCCCCGACCAGAAAGCATCCATGGCGGTCTTACCATGTGTTCCAAGTACGATCATATCTGCCTGAACATCAATGGCAATACGGGTAATTTGCCTGGCTGGGTCTCCGCGTTGCACTTCACCCGTTACCCGGATGTTCTTATCAAGGATTTTGCCCATCAGCTCAACCAGGTATAACTCAGCCGCCTCACAATCCAGCTCTAAAAGAGCGGAGGTGACATTCGGTAGCATCACCGCGGATGCTGCTTGCTCGCCAGGCAGGGTAGACAGCTCATAGATAACCATCACCAGGTGCAATTTTGCCTGGCAGATTTGAGCCAGCTCCATGGCCATTTCCAGACCAGCTTCATGGTCTGGGTCACCATCCAGTGGCACCAGGATGCAATTGCATTTGTACGACCCCGGTATGTGAGTCTTTTCCGGTGAGAGTAGCAGCACAGGTACTTCACCAGCGGATAGCACCTTCTGGGCAATGCTGCCAAAAATTCTGGTTTGGAGTCCAGTTTGGCCATGCGCGCACATCACGATCAAATCCACACTCAATTCCTTACAATGGTCGACGATGCTTGATGCTACATCTTTCTCAGCTGTCGAATGGACATGTTGTTCGATTTCGAGCTCAGGGGGCAGGGATTGCGCGACCTTTGAAAGATACTCATAGGCTTCCGCCTGGTAAGTCAGGTGATGCTCTCCATGCACCTGTTCAGGAGCGTTTTGCTCAATAACATGGAACAATATCAGCCGCGCTTGGCTGCATCTGGCTAGCAACAAAACAAGAGGAAGTACTGACTCTGCCAGCCGGGAGCCATCCAAGGGGATGAGGAAATTTTTCAGGGTCATATCAATGTCCTGTAAAAACCTGTATGAGTAAGTATATGTTCAAGCTGACGATCAATACTGTCACCACACCAGCCGCAAGCATGGTGATGCTCTTATTGACCAAAGTTTTCATCAGCTTGCGCCGAGAAGTGAACATTACCAGCGGGATAACGGCAAATGGCAACCCAAAACTCAACACCACCTGGCTGATGACCAATGTTCGGGTCGGGTCGAACCCGATGAAGATGACGAGCAATGAAGGCACCATGGTTACCACCCTGCGAATCCACACCGGAATCTCCACCTTTAAAAATCCCTGCATGATCACCTGCCCAGCCATCGTACCCACCGACGAGGAAGATAACCCAGATGCCAGTAATGAGAGGGCGAAAAAGAAGCTTGACGCTTTTCCCAATAATGGCGCAAGGGTAAGATGGGCATCTTGTATTGTTGCTACGCTGGTCATTCCCTCGCGGTAAAAAGTTGAAGCGGCTGTCATCAGCATGGCAGCGTTGATCAACCCTGCCAGTCCCAAGGCAACGACCACATCCACAACCTCAAACCTGAACAGTTTACGTAGCTTGGCAGGCGTGCGCACCACAATGCGTTTTTGAGTCAGCGAGGAATGAAGGAAGATCACGTGCGGCATGACGGTCGCACCCAAAATACCCGCCGCCAACAGGACGCTTTCCGGTCCGGCAAACTGGGGAACCACAGCATGGTACAACACCTCACCCCAGACTGGTTTTACCAGGATGATTTCAATCAGATAGCAAAGCGAGATCACGCCAATCATGGCGGTGATCACTGCTTCAAGCGGTCTGAACCCATAACGTTCCAGGCCTAAGATGACAAAGGTAATGATGGCAGTCAGGATACCAGCCACCCATAATGGAATGCCCAGTAGCAGGTAAAACCCCAATGCAGCCCCGAGGAATTCCGCCAGGTCGGTTGCCATGGCGACAATTTCCATCAGTACCCACATCAATAACACCACCGGGCGTGGGAAGCTTTCCCGGCACAACTCTGCCAGGTTCTTTCCCGTTGCGATCCCCAGCTTGGCAGACAGGGTCTGGATCAACATCGCCATCAGGTTGGTGGCAACCACCACCCATAACAGCAAATATCCAAATTTAGCGCCGGCTTGAATATTGGTGGCAAAGTTGCCAGGGTCCATGTACGCGACACTGGCAATGAAAGCAGGTCCCATGAATGGCATCAGGCGTGCCAGCCCACGCTTTTTGCTTTTGCCTGAAAGAATGAGCGCAGCAGCCTTTTCGGTGCTACTCAGCTCAATAGGAGTGGGTTTTTCCTTAGCCATGGTTAGGTTAATTTATACCATAGGTTGGTTTAGATTAGAAATTAATACCTGATGATCTAGCCACAATATAAAAATATGAGTGATTGCTCCGATTTCCCCACGAGATGTTTGAAGCGATAAAACACCCTCCCCGGAAGGGAGTATCAGGGGCTTTCCAGCATGTCCAGCACCTATTTTTGGTGCTTATCCGTCCAAGAATGCGACTAAATTGACGATAATTTAGTCCATTATGTCCACGATCACCATACTGTATCGGGATATTTGCACCGCAACTGCACCGTAATTGCACCGAATTGCACCCGATTTTCATCGGTGTGAAGCGAGGTAAGGCGACCCAGATAGGAAATGATAGAATCAGTGGCAGGTGAGCAAAAACGGTAAATAGGCTCTTCGAGCTAAAAGAGTAGTGAGATGCAGATCACCCACCATAATCACTTTGTCCCTCAATCATATCTAAGGCGCTGGTCTGACGATGGACACCATGTTTGGTGTTATAGAATATTAGTTCCGAATAATAAAGCCCCCGAATGGGTCCTTAAACCAGTGCATGGGGTTGCTTATCATCGTGATCTCTACACGGCCTCTATGGGTGGGAAGGATATCGATGAATTCGAACGTTGGCTCGAAACGGAATTCGAGACTCCAGCTCATAGTGCAATTAATCGAGCCATTCATGGAGATATTCTCAGCTCATCAGACTGGGAGCATTTGATACGTTACATGGCGGCGCAACAAGTCAGAACTCCCCAGAACTATAATGAGTCCATTAATCGATGGAATGACCAGATTCCAGAATTAATTCAGAAGACCTTAGACGATTCTATGCGTGAATATGCTGAAGCTAAACGCGCGGGCAAAAAACTTATCGCGGAAGATACCCCTATTAAGAATCCTTATGAAGATGTAATCAAGGTAAAAATCGACCCTTATGCAAGACCCGCGACTAACGAGGCGGAAGTGAGTATCACGGTTCTCGCTGGCCGTCGCCTATGGTTAGATGGTCAACGTCACATACTGACTGGCGTTGTAAATGTGCTCGCCGCCCATAATTGGAGTGTAGTAGAAGCAGCGAACAACGTTGAATGGATTACGAGTGATGATCCTGTTACTCGACTCAATTATTATGCTGATGGTAGTTACGATTTTAAAGGTGGATGGGGCAGGGACGGAACCGATATCTTCATGCCGCTCTCACCAAAGTACCTTCTATTTACGGAGGTTGGAAAGGATCTACCCAAGAGATTTACAGCTTCGGATTTGCATACATATCAAATCCAACGGTCCATTGCCAAAGGCGCTCATCGTATGATATTTGCACACAAACAAATTCCTTTTATAAATCAGCTTTGCCCACGAATTGATAACCGTGAGATGTATAGAAAAGAAAATGAGGCATGGAGGAAATGGCATAGTCAGCAAAGTAGAGCCGAGCAAGATCTAGATGATAGCAATTAGAATCTAACTAACCAAGAAAATTTTGGGTTACTAATCGTCATTATCAAATACAGAACTCGCTTTAGGACTCCTCTCCTTTTTCAACTTTCTCAACTTTTTTGAAAGTTACCTGGACCAATACCATCTGGTCTTGGTCTCTACAAAATAACTGCACCACAGTATGGAGTATTGAAAGACGACCCATAACACTGTCAGGAGAGGGATCTGATTTAATCATCTCTGTAAACGGATGGTACTTGCGGGATTCGAACCCGCGACTTATTCGGTGCGATAGATAAGCAGGTAGGGGAAAATGCTGTCTATTACGTCTGGAATGTCCCAATATCACAAAACTGTTTGAGCACATTTGTTCTCGAATTGTTCCCGATCTGTACCCGCAGCATGAAGCAAGGAGAGGAGATTAGCAGCCCTGTCCGAAGGGCGATAAACCATAAACATTCAGAGTCACTTTTCTTGATTCTAACAATGGTAATAGCCTGCTCGCTCAGGCGTGGGTCTCTATTCCCGGTGAAATTATATCCAGGCAAAAACTATATTTGGATACGCGATTTCACGATGATCTTCACGAACAACACGTTGGCCATGGCCTAGGAGAATTCAACGGTCATTCGTTCATTTCATGCTATTAGTGGTCCTCCGGGAGCTGGCAAGACATTGCTGGCGCGCGTCATAGCCGACCCGGTTGATGCAGCACAAATTGACCCGCAGCACCTTGCGGTGGCGCTCTTATACTGGCTGAGTAAGTTTGATGGAGGATAGGAAATGTAGCACCTGATCCAACCAACGTAGGCCTGCGCCGTACGATAGGAATAGTGTTTAAGGTGGATGGCTCCACGGACTTGATCCAATAGCTTCTTGGGGCAATGCTCGTCAATGGGCTAACTCCTCAATTTGACAAAAATGGATTCCGTTTGTACAATGCATGTCATTATCTGAATTGCATAGCAAATAGATCACCCATCAGTGCTTCCGGTAATGTAGCTGAGACTCAGCATAAGTCAGCCTTTTGGGTGTGCTATGCGGACTCCATTCAGCCCGGGGAGCCAGGTCGATGGGCAGAAATAGTTCGGTCTACTCAGTAGTTAGCGCTCGCATAGAAAGTGCTACAGCATCTTTGGTTGTTATGATCATGAGCATTAATTGATTAAGGATTTCTACCATGCTGCCATTTGAAAAACAGTGGTATCGTAAACTTCTAATACTTGCCCCAGTAATTGGTGCAGCTGCTGGCGTGCTGGCTCTTATTTTTATGCGAATAACCGGTACTGCCAGCGGTTTTTTCTTTGGTGGAACTGACACTGGCTGGTGGGCCGGCAGATGGTGGTGGATTCCGTTAACGGCCTTCGGAGGGCTGATCGTATCCGTATTGCGAAAAGCCTGGAAGATCCCAAAAGTTGTCCCCGGATCCGTCGCATTAGCCCAGCAAGCGTGGGTTGATCCTTCTCAAGCATTGTATTGGGTCGCAATAACAACGGTTTCACTCATAACGGGTGCCAGTCTGGGACCATCATTCGGCCTCGTGGTCCTGGGTGGAGTTGTCGGCTCATGGTTGGTGACCCGTCTGGGAATTCACGATGACGAGGAGGCAAAACAGGGGTACACGTTGACGGGTATGGCAGGAGGCATGGGAGGTGGCTTCAGTGCCCCTCTGTTTGCCGCAGTTCTGGCTTCGGAACTATCCCCGACCTCAAAGCGCAACTATGTTGCTGCTTTCATCCCCGAGCTTTTTTCCTCCACAATCGGTTTCGTCATCTACTTTGGCGTGACAGGCCACTCAATGCTGGGCAGCTACAAACTTCCGACCTATGAGCTCAGCTTAAAATATCTTATCATCGGCGTCCTGCTGGGTGTTACGGCTGTGTGCGTGCTCATTCTCTTTACTCTCATCAGCAAGCTGGTCTTTACAGTAATGGCACGGATCAACAACCCTTATGTGCTTGGTGTTGCCGGCGGTGCACTGGTCGGCCTGATCTCATTTGCTCTTCCTCTTGCTGCGACTTCTGGAAGCGGTCAACTGGCGACCGAGCTTCAGATCTCAGAGACCATCGGGGCGGGTTTTATCATTGCGATCTTGATTGGCAAAATGTTTGCCATTGCAATCAGCCAATCAAGCGGTTTCTTGGGTGGCATTGTTTTCCCCTCCATCTTTCTTGGCGGGACAGCGGGTCTCCTGGTGCACAGCCTCTTTCCAAGTATACCTATTGCGCTTTGTGTAGGGGCCATGCTAGCTGCGACACCGGGTGCTTTCCTGAGTGCACCGCTTGCCCTCCTGATTATCGCGGCCGGTACAGTCAGCATAGGCGCGGAGGCGCTGGCTCCAATTACCATTTCCGTTGTGATCGCGCATTTGCTCATGTCTTTGATGCGTAAGTACGTACTAAAGGAGTCGCTGCCACAAAATGATTGAAGCAGTTTTCAACCTACACTACCTCGCTGTCAATATTCGGATGTAAATGTGACAGCCGCAGTCGGCAACAGTGCGCCAACGATATTCAGCAAAAATGTACCACTTTAGCCACGGATGCGCTCTGAAATCGGTTTTGTTTTTATTCTATTAAGACGTCTTTTCTTACTACCTCCATCAGCGGGCTACAGTCCCGAAAGCGAAAACTCGGGTCACGAATGATCAATACTTCAGACCGATCGGCTGGCGCAAGTAGCAGCGAGTGGATTTGAACTATCGATCTCTGGGTGATGAGTTATTCTCTTGAATCTGTGCCATTTGCAGAGCGACTAGTGCAAATAAGCCAAACCTTTGAACGTTGGTTTCTGTTTGCTGATAATACTGTAGCAGGAGAATGATTGGTGTGTAGTATCGCTATTGAGTGAAGAAGTCAAGCATTACTTTATATAAGTGTTCTTGAAAGAAATCTATACTGGCGCATAATTCTGTCTACTTCCAACCTACTGATAAAGAGGGGCGGTCACCAATGCCCAACCAGTACCGATGGTGCTATGAAGTCTATTATGTCCTATGGTGGGGGGTTAAATTATCCAACATGTCCATTATTTCCATGCAGTGTTATCCGAATTACACGGACACAACTGCATGAAGCAAGGAGAGCTGATTAGCAGCCCTACCCAAATGGGGAGAGAAAAACCAATAACCAATTTTTACCATTTCTTATATATGGAGTAATAATCGAATAATTATCCAGTTTCATTTTTGGTTTGGATGCTCTGCTAAAAAATCTAAACTGCCAGACTCTGAGCTGCCAGATGTGCCCAATGAATAATATGGTTAAGTAAAATCCGAATCGAGTGATCCTAAGTATGCAACCTCTTCCTCGTATGACTCTTCTCAGCGTTTTTTTAACAGATTAAATCCCCTGAAGTATATATTCAGTGTTTATTGGCATTGAATGAGTACTATCAATTTCACTCATTATATATTTATCATTCTTTTTTTTGGTAGAATATATAGGTACGATAAGGGTGTTATGTCCTACCAGTATCAACCTCTTCTTGAAACTAAACTACACCGACCCCGCCTCCCACATGACCTTGTTCTTCGCGAGCGGCTTACGGAGTGGCTTGACCGCGATGCAGACCGACCTCTTACATTGGTTTGTGCGCCGGCTGGTTTTGGAAAAACCACACTGATCGCAACCTGGATCGAGCGAATGGTAACAAGTCAAGGACAGCTGGAAACGCGCTTGCCTTCCGCATGGCTATCGCTAGATGGTAACGATAGCGACTTAAACCAATTCTTACGCTATTTCATTGCTGCACTCCAAACAATATTCGACAATGCCTGCCAAGAAACCCTGGCTTTACTTCAGGCAAGGGAGCAACCACCCCTGGCAGTTTTATTCACCACATTGAGCAATGAGCTCGAAAAGCTTCCCAAAGAGTTCATTCTTGTTCTGGATGACTACCACACCATCCATAACATGGAAGTTCACAACCTGCTGGGTGAATTTGTCCGGTTCTGGCCTAGTAAGCTGCATCTAATTCTGATCTCACGTATCAGCCCACCCTTACCTTTGGATCAATTTCGCGCCAAGGGTATGCTCAATGAGATCCGTACTGGAGACTTACGTTTTTCGCACAATGAAATTTTTGCCTACCTGAGTCGAACTCAATTTGCGCTAATGGGTCAGGATGCCGTGCCCCTTCTGGAAAAGTATTTCGAAGGTTGGCCGGCTGGTTTGCATTTGGCTGCCCTCTCAATGCGTTCAGCACGCAACCAGGAATCAGTTTTGAAGGCTTTAGCAAGTGAGAATCCAAATATCACCAGGTACATGGTGGAAGAAGTGCTAAATCAGCAGGTTCCACAGGTCCAGGCATTTTTATTGCGTACGTCAATCCTCGATCGTTTCAGTGCCTCATTGTCTGAAGCCATTATTGGTAACATTGAGGATGCCTGGAATGCACGCGTATGTCTGGATTGGATCGAGCGCTCTGAGATGTTCATTACCCCCCTCGATGACCACAGGGAATGGTACCGTTATCACCATTTATTCCAGGAGTTGCTGCAACAAAGATTATTTACTGAGATATCGTCTGATCAGGTAAATGACTTACATCGCCTGGCTTCAGCCTGGTTTGAAGCGCATGGATTTCTGGATGAAGCTATGCAGCACGCAATCAAAGCTGGGGATCTCGAACTGGCTGCGCACCAGATGAGTGCCGGGTTGAGGGATGTGATCAACAGAGAGGATCGACCGACGCTCGATCGTTGGCTGCACTTAATCCCTGAAGAGATGATCCAAAAAAGGCCCGAATTATTAATGCTGAGAGCCTGGTCACTCCAGTTTGCATGGCGACTAAACCTTCAGATGACAGTGCTCCATCAGGTTGAAGAGCTATTGAATACACAGGAAGACGGACGATTATCGGAAAATGAAGTGAAGATGCTGCACGGGCAGATCCTGCTG
The DNA here is from genome assembly GCA_963777935.1 of uncultured Chloroflexia bacterium. GTDB lineage: Bacteria > Chloroflexota > Anaerolineae > Anaerolineales > UBA4823 > FEB-25. The sequence continues at coordinate 17,369 of CAVZSL010000002.1, read as the reverse complement.
CCAAAGGCACAGCAGGCGTATTTCACCAACCACCATACTCTAGCAATGGACTTATGCCGACAGGCACTGACGCTCATGCCTCCTTCATGGACATTTGTACGTGGTGGAGCCATGATCTACCTCGGTCTGGCTATGCAAGCCAGCGGTCAGGCATCGGAGGCAGAACAGATGTTGATTGATGAATACGAACGTCACAGAGACAAGAGCGATACGTTCGCTCTCTTTGTGTTACAAACCTTGGGGTTCATCTATCTCAATACAGGTCAGCTAGATAAAACCAGACATATTATCGAGGTACTGATTCATGGTGCGACCAGTAGCGGATTGGGGCTGATGAAGCTATGGGGGGAGTGGTTTCTTGGTCTGGTATGTTATCACCGGAATGAGTTGGAGGCAGCCGAACAGTACTTTACCCATATCTTTGAAAATCGGTTTATTGCCCAAGTCTCTCCCTATCGCGATGCTGTTGCAGGCCTGGCACTGATCCACCAGATCAAGGGGGAGAATCATGAAGCCCAACGGATGCTTGAATCGATCAGCCAGCATGATCTGGAATTAAGCGGAACCGAAGATAGCCGGACGCGGTCGCTGAGTGCCAAACTACTACTACTCCAAGGGGATATTAAAGGTGCGAATAATTTTATTAGTGCAATCACTGGTCCCCCACCCGACCAACCTTTAATGTGGCTGGAGGAATTGCAGGTAACGCGGGCACAAATACTGATTGCCAGTGATTCTGAACACGACCAGCATCTTGCACTGGAACTTTTAGATAATCTATACGAGATTGTAGTGCGCACTTGCAACACTCGTTATACGATTGAGATCCTGGCATTACGCGCTCTGGCGCTGGACGCCTTAGGCAAAACGAACGATGCCGATACCGAGCTGATCAAGGCAGTTAACCTGGCACAGTCGGGGGGATTTATCCGGATTTTCGTTAATCTGGGCGGACCCATGCATAAAATACTCCAACGACTAGCAACTCAAGGTCAGTCCTTGGAGAACATTCATAATTTGCTTGAGGCATTTCAAGATGAAGGTAAAACCCTGGCGGGGAGCAAACGACTGGATCAGATGATGCGCCAGCCAGCATCTGCCAATTCTAACTTGGTGGAGGCACTTACTCCACGCGAGCTGGAAGTGTTGAACTTATTACGTGGACCAGCCAGCATCAAAGAAATAGCCTTAAAACTCCATATTTCCTACGCAACTGCCAAACGGCATTCCATAAACATTTATGCCAAACTTGGTGCGAATCAGCGCTGGAATGCAGTTGCCAGGGCAGAAGAATTGAATATTCTGCCACCGAAATAATCTCCCTCAGCTTTACTATACTTAGCTAGTTCTACACCTAAAACACACCTAAAGTACACCTTTAGGTGGTATCAGTTCACTCGATAATGCTCTATTATCTGAGTATGCCGATTCCACCCCCAAGAGAAACAATTTATTTCGATCACCCAGCAACCTACCGGATTATTGTACAAGGTAGGATCGCTCCAGAGTTGTCTGACCGATTGGAGGGTATGTCCATTCGCGTAGGACCTCCGGAAAAGAATAATCCGATAACAACCCTGGAAGGCGAACTAAGCGATCAGGCTGCCCTGGCGGGTGTGCTCAATACGATCTATGAGCTGCATCTGCTCGTACTTTCGGTGGAATGTTTGAATATTGCGCGGTAAGGCAGTTTGGTCACCAATCAAATGTTATTGTGGATGCTAGCGTTATGCATCCGAAAGTGTATTCCAAATCTAAATCTGTTTTAAGGAGAGAATAAAATGCCTTGTCTATTTGCACTATTTGCAGGAATGTTCCCACGTTTGGCGGATATCTTCATCTGGATCGCCCGTCCAACCCAGTTTAGTAATGCGTTCAACGATAAATGGTGGTGGGGTGCCTTGGGGATCATCTTCCTGCCATTCACCACCCTGATGTATTTGATCTTAGCCTGGGGTGTGGGCGGAATATATGGTTGGGACTGGTTCTGGTTGATTCTGGCAGTCGTCCTTGACCTTGGTCACTATGGCCATACCGCCTATAACAACCGTAATGCCATCCCCGGTTACACACCGCCCCCTGCCCAACCGGTTGCGTAATCTCCGGAAGATTTACGCTCCGACTGACAACGGTCAATGAGTTGGGTACAGTGGCACCCAGTGGGAGTTGAAGAAACAATGATATGGGTGAGGTTGGGCTGGTGTGCTGGAAGCATCTGCACACCCCCAATCTCCTCACCACAAGAGTAGACATTATTTTTGCTAAAGGAGAAATCTAATGACATACGGTCCAATCGATTTTCTGGCTCTTGAATTCAAGGGCAATAAGTTTACTGGAGAGATACTGCCAGCACTTCGAGAGCTGGTTGAGAACAAAATCGTGCGGGTGATCGACCTGGTCATCGTCATCGTCCAGGATGGTAAATATCAGACCCTCGAGCTGCAACAGATGGATTCCACAATGATTGCCTTGTTCGACCCGCTGGAGGTCGAAATCAGCGGAATGATCCAGGTCGAAGATATCCAGATGATCAGCCAGGAATTGGAAGATAACACGACGGCTGCATTGCTGATGGTCGAAAACCTGTGGGCGATAAAGTTCGGTGAAGCCGTGCTCAAGGCGAATGGCCGGATGGTGATGCACGAACGGATCCCCTTTGAGGTCGTGAATGAAGTCATGGAGATATTTTCCAAAAACGAAGGATAAGAGGATAGTAATCCAAAATTAAAACAATGATCAGGAGGTCAAAATGATGCGAAGAAGAATGGTTGGAAGAAGTGTAGCAAGAGTGGCGGTAGGTACGGCCGTGGTTGCCGGGACTGCTGGGGCAGTACATCACCACCAACAGCAAAAATACGCTGGCCAGCAAGCAGATCAACAGGCTGCGTATGATCAAGCCTACCAGCAGGGTGCAGCTGATGCCCAGACACAACAGCCACAGTATGCCCCGCCGCCCGTTCAATATGCAGCACCAGCTCCGGTCTCACCTGAGCTGGGTTTATCCGAGAAACTACAACAGCTAGCTGACCTGCATGCTTCGGGCGTGCTAACCGATGAAGAGTTTGCGGCGGCCAAGCAAAAACTACTGGCTAGCTGATCATCGAAAAATCGGAAAAAAAGGAATAAACATGAAGGTCATTATCGTGGGTGGTGTGGCTGGGGGTGCGAGCTGTGCAGCTCGTTTACGTAGGTTGGATGAAAATGCAGAAATCCTGATGGTGGAACGCGGGCCGTATGTTTCGTACGCCAATTGCGGACTGCCATACCATGTGGGAGGGGTGATAGAAAAAGAATCTAACCTGCTGGTTGCGACGGAACAAACTTTCCGTGACCAATTCGCCATCGATTGCCGGACGCGCTGCGAGGTGATAGGGATTTCAGCAGAAAAGAAAACTGTGGATCTCAAGAATCACACAACCGGGGAGGTTACAACAGAACATTACGATAAACTCGTGCTATCTCCCGGTGCAGCACCAATTCGACCACCGCTTCCTGGAATTGACTTTCCGGGCATCTTTTCCGTGCGAACCGTGCCAGATGCCAGGAGTATACGCGATTGGCTTGACCGGGATATATCAGATCAATCTGGGATGAACTCATATACGGGCTACCAGACAGTGGTGAAACCGCAGAACGCTGTGATCATCGGTGGGGGATTCATTGGCCTTGAAATGGCGGAAAACCTGATCCACCGAGGGTTGGATGTGACGTTGATCGAGAAGGATGATCAGGTAATGAACCCGCTCGACACGGAAATGGCGCATCTCGTCGGACGCTACATGGTCAAGCATGGCGTTCACCTCGAGCTCAATGACAGCGTGGCCGGATTCCAACAATCTGCGAATGGTCCACTGGAAGTACTCACCAGCTCAGGCAAAAAACTTCCCGCAGATATCGTAATTCTGGCCATTGGCGTGCGTCCAGAAACAGCATTGGCAAAAATGGCTGGAATCGAGATCGGTCAGCGTGGTGGCATCCGGGTAGACGAGCACATGCGTACGAGCGACGCAGACATCTTCGCCGTTGGTGACGCGGTCGAGGTCAAAGACTTCGTCACCGGGCAGTGGACCCTGGTGGCGCTGGCCGGACCAGCAAACCGGCAAGGTCGCATTGCAGCTGATGTGATTGCCGGGCGCGAGAGCAGCTACAGAGGTACTCAGGGTACATCGATCTGCCAGATCTTCGAAGCGGCGATCGCTCAAACCGGCACCACGGAGAAGCTCTTAACCAGGTACGGTGTAACAGATTTCGAAAAAATCTACCTCTACCCGAATTCGCACGCCGGGTATTACCCCAATGCCAAGATGCTGGCGATCAAAGTACTGTTCCGGAAATCCGATGGACGCCTGCTGGGTGCACAGGTGTTAGGAGAATCCGGTGTCGCTGAGCGGGTCAATGCTTTTGCCGTGGCGGTCCAAATGGGCTGTACCATTTTTGACCTGGAAGAATCTGAGCTTTGTTATGCACCCCCGTTCGGAAGTGCAAAGGACCCGGTGAACTTCGCCGGGATGGTCGCTGCGGATATTCTGCGTGGCGATATGCCACTCTGCCAGTGGGACTCTACGGATCATAATTTCCTACTCGATGTCCGTAATCCCCAGGAGCTTGCCGTGGAGACAGTTCCCGGTGCAATCAACATCCCCCTGCCTCAGCTGCGAACCCGCCTGGGAGAATTGCCCCGTGACCAGGAGATTCTCGTCATATGCCGCTCGGGGCAACGCGCCTACTATGCAACGCGTATCCTGCTGCAGAATGGGTTCAAAGCCCGGACCCTGGCTGGGGGAATGTTATCACGCTCGATGTTGGAGCCAAGTTGACGTGTATAGGAAGATGACTAGAAATGAAAGCGATAACAGTCGAACCTAAAAAGCCCGGAACTGCTCAATTTGAAGATTTTCCTGAACCTGACATCAACGAGGGCTCGGTGCTGGTTGAAGCCATCGCGGTGGGTGTGTGCGGCACAGATGTCGAGATTGTGGAGGGGAAATATGGCTGGGCGCCTCCAGGTAAGAAACGCCTGGTGCTCGGGCATGAATCCCTTGGCCGAGTCATCGATCCAGGCTCAAGCAAATCGCTAAAAAAGGGCGACCTGGTGGTTGGTATCGTCCGCCGTCCAGACCCCGTACCATGCCCTAATTGTGCGGTGGGTGAGTGGGACATGTGCACCAACGGTCAATATACAGAGCGTGGCATTAAAGAAATCCACGGGTTTATGTCGGAACGCTGGCGCACCGAGCCTGAATACGCTATCAAGGTAGACCCATCCCTGGGAATCCTGGGCGTGTTGCTCGAACCGATGACCGTGATTACGAAGGCGTTGGAACAGGTGCAAATGGTCGGCCAGCGTGCATACTGGGAACCCAGGACCGCCTTGGTAACCGGTGCAGGGCCGATCGGTCTTTTGGCAGCTCTGCGCTTGTGTACGCGAAACCTTGAGGTGCACGTACTTGACCGCATCGATAATGGACCGAAACCAGAACTGGTACGCGATCTGGGTGCGAGCTTCCATACCGGGAGTGTTTTGGACCTTGGATTCAATCCCGATGTTATTATAGAGTGTACAGGGGTTGGATCGGTGATCGCCGACTCAATCCAGCAATTGGGCTCGGGTGGGATCATTTGTCTGACGGGAATCGGAGCTGGTGGAGCCACTGGTCGGGTTGTCGCAGATATGGCCTCCGCAGCTGTCCTGAAGAATAATGTGATTGTTGGCAGTGTCAATGCCAATAAGCGACACTGGTACAGAGCGGGCGAAAACCTGGCTCATGCAGACCCGGCGTGGCTAAGCCGGCTGATCACGCGGCGCGAAAAGCCGGAGAACTTCAAACATGCTCTGGAACGAGAGCCGAGCGACGTTAAGGTCATTATTCAATTTAGTGAGGTCTAATGGAAAGCTCAAACGGATCTAAACTCCCCGGAAAAGACATGCTCACTGATATAGAGACTAATATAGGTCGAGCCTGGATTGATATTTCGGTGCCAATTTACTCAGGTATGGTTCACTGGCCAGACAACCCACCTGTACAAATTGAACGCATGATGGACCTGGAGCGCGGCGATGCCGCCAACGTTTCCAAGTTGGAGCTTGGTGCTCATACCGGCACACATATGGATGCACCTCGGCACTTCCTTGCGGATGGAGCAGGACTGGATGAAATGCCGCTCGAGGCAGCGATCGGACCGGTGCGGGTGATCCAAATCGAGCACCCAAACGTAATACTTCCCGCAGAGCTCGAAGCACACAACCTACAAGCCGGGGAGCGCGTGCTGTTTCGCACCCGGAACTCCGTGCGTTGTTGGAAAAGCGACCAATTTATAGAGGATTTTGTCTATATCAGCGCCGCGGCGGCGCAATTCCTGGCCGATAAACACGTGCGCACCGTCGGGATTGATTACTTGTCAGTCGGTGGTTATGTGTACGATGGCGTCGAAACGCACCAAATTCTGCTCGGTGCAGGGATATGGCTCATTGAAGGGCTCAACCTGTCTTCAGTATTGCCTGGTGTCTACGAGCTGGTATGTTTACCCCTCCGGATAGTCAGTGCGGATGGGGCACCCGCGCGTGCAATTTTGCGCGCATCAAAGTAGTAGAAATTTCATAAATTAACCGAAAATGAAAGGAGAACTGTTATGCGAAGACGAGGAATAGGTGGTCCAGGAAGAGGTGGGCCAGGAAGAGGTCCAGGTAGAAGGATGGTGGTACGCAGGCATCGCCGGATGCGTCGGCGAATGCGTCGAAGAATGATCATTGGTGGCGCAGTGCTCGTCGCTGCTGGAACCAGTGCGGTAAAGATGAGCCAATCTGAGGTACAGCAAGTTGAGGCGCAAACTGGTCAGAAAGTTGAGAATTTGTCAGAAGAACAACTAGATACCGCTATGGCAGACCTGGGCATCGAAGGTCAGGAACCCTCCGATCAGGAGATAGCGGCGCTTGAGGCGGAAGAAGATAAGAATCCGTCTGTCTGATATTTAGATTTCAAACCACACAATCATCTGCATGCAAAAGCATCAAGATTTAGAAATTATTGAAAAAAACTAAGAATCTCAAAATATCGCCCTGATTTCAGAAAGGAGAATGTGTTATACGAAAGAACCGACGAGAGTGAAACTAACTGACAGCTGCTGGACCGACCGGACTTAGCAAAAAGCAAGCTACAACAAACACCGGTCAGGTGATGAGCAAGAAAAGGACAAAAAAATAAACGGAGAAGGCACTTTTTTACGGTGAATTAACCGCCTGCTTTCTTAGGACACTCACAAGAAAAAGGAGAAATAAGCTATGGGTACAATGACTTTTAAAGGCAAGACCATGCGTTCCGTAGATGTCGACTGGAACGAGTTCTACTACACCAACTGTCCGCTCATATCCCCGAGCAACGTCGATCAGGAGCTCGGCTGGGTGAAGGAGGAGTTCAAGAAGATCGGCGTCGCCTACAAGTACCTTCGTTCCACCGTCGAAAACGACTGGTACCCGCACTACGTCCACAACCTCGACAACCTGATGCGCTATGGCGGCTGCCACCCGGCTATCCACGTCCAGGCTGACGTCCGCCGCACCCGTCTGATTGGGACGACGCAGGTTTACGAAGGCGGCGTCATGATGGTGCGCGCCCGCGACCCCATCTACAAAATGTCGCACCTCAAGGGCAAGAAGATCGGCCTTTCCAAGAGCCTGAACGTGATCAAGAACGACTGGTGGCGTGTGCAGGAAGAGCATGGCATCGAGCTGATGCTCATGCTCAACGACATGACCCGCGACGATGTGGAGATCGTGGAGTTCCCCTACCCGGACGACTGGTACGACAAGCCCGAGATGCTCACCCCGATGGAGAACCCCAATGAGTACCAACTGAAGCGCGACCACAAGCATGACCTGGCGTTCCGCCCGCTGGAAACGGCGCTGGAAAAGGGCGTCATTGATGCCATGTATAGTCAAAGCAAGGTCCTGAGCGTGCTCTCGGAGACAACCGGCAAGTTCAAGTCCATCGAGGACCTCTCCCGGTACCCGGACTGGACGCTGCAAGGGGCGGCGAATGTCCCGGCGACCCTCACGGTCACCGATGTGGCGTGCCAGGAGCACCCGGAGCTGATCGTCGCGCTCCTGAAGGGCCTGATCAAGGTGGGGCGCTGGGCCAACGAGCACAGGCACGCCGCGGCGGCCATCCTCAACAAACAGACCTATTACCGGGATGAAGAAGATACGTATGAAAACATCCGGCGCGTCGAGTTTGTGCCGGTCCTGTCGCCCATTAACCTGCAAACGCTTCAGATCAACAAGGACTTCATGCTCAGCCACGGCTACATCGAGAACGACTTCGACGTGTTCGAGTGGGCTGCGCCAGAATTCCTGGAGAAGGCGGCTGCAGAGCTGCTCGAGGAAGAGTGGAAGAAGCGCAGCATGGCCAAACTTCCACAAGGGTCTTCCCTAGAAGAAGTCATGACAGGGCGGCTTGGATAGTAATCCCTTTGAATTGGATTGGGCGGTACGACCGCCCAATCCAATTAACCAATCGTTTCGGTAGATAAGGAGATGAACTTATGGCTGCAGAGAAGGGATAATCATTCATCAGGGGATCCAGGTGCCCAAGGCAAAGCAAACTTCTCTTGGACTGTATGTGACATCAAAAGAAGCCTATGAGATGTGGAAAGCCAACCCTGAGTTGGTCAAGGTGCTCGACGTGCGCATGGTCGAAGAGTACGTATTTCTCGGCCACGCCGAAGGAGCGTACAATATTCCGGTGGCCTTTCCAAAATACCAATGGCAGGCTGACAAGCGCAAGTACGGCTTTGAGATGAACCCTGATTTTATTGACCACGTCAAGGCAGTATTCAAGCCCGACGATACCGTCGTTGCCATGTGCCGCTCCGGCGGGCGCAGCGCCTTTGCAATTAACATGCTTGCCAAGGCGGGCTTTACCAAGATATATAACATCATCGATGGCTTTGAAGGCGATACGGTCAACGATCCTGAGAGCGTCTATCACGGCAAGCGCATGAAGAACGGCTGGAAGAACTCTGCTCCCTGGACCTATGATCTCGATCCAGCCATCGTCTGGATTCCCACGGGAGAAGAGCTGGAAAAACTGCGCAGCACCCTGGATATTTAAATCGGGTTCTGTTTTCCGTTATTGAGCCGTGTAAGCCTCAGTCAGGCTTACACGGCTCGGACTCCGAATGATAGTTTCAATCAGAAGGAGACAAATCAATGACTGCCAATGAATTATTTACCATTATCGCCCAGATATCCGGTCTGCTGGGCATTGTTTGCAGCATGCTGGCAATGGGTTTGGGACTGACCCTTGCCCAGATTATCCAGCCGTTGAAAAATGTTCGCCTGGTGGTGCTGGCACTGCTGGCGAACTTCGTGCTGGTGCCTGCGCTCGCCTACGGTATCACACGGATCATCCCGCTGGATGAACCGCTAAAAATCGGGTTGATTGTCCTGGCCACCTGTGCAGGAGCGCCGTTCCTGGTCCTGGAGGCGAAAGGCGCTAAGGCCAACATGGCTGTTGCGGTGGGTGTGATGACCCTCCTGATGGTCGTGACCATTTTCTACCTGCCGGTGGTATTGCCGCTGCTGCTGACCGGCGTTGAAGTGGATGCGGGGGCGATTGCCCAATCGCTGATTGTGCTGATGCTGATACCACTGATCCTCGGTTTGCTGATCAAGGCCCACTCGCCCGACACAGCCAAAAACTGGGCACCGACGATGAACAAGATTGGCGCCCTGGGAATCGTGATCCTGCTGGTGGTTGGGCTGGGATTGAATGTAGCCAACGTCATCAGCCTGATCGGTACCGGTGGCTTCCTGGCATTGTTCCTCTTCATAGCAGGTAGCCTATTGATCGGTTTTGTGGTCGGTGGCCGCGACACAGGTGTCCGCAATGTGATGGGATTGGGTACCGCTCAGCGTAATGTGTCGGCTGCTATTCTCATCACGCTCCAAAACTTTTCTGGCACGACTGCAGTCCCGTATGTGCTGGTGGCGGCGATCCTTATCCCATTGATCTTACTACCGCTCGGGCGCAGGCTGGGCAGCCGCGTTGCGGCACAGGCACCAGCAGAAGCACCAGCTACACCGCCTGCTGCCTGAGGAACTCAATCCCGCCAGCAGCTTGCCTTGCGTTATATATCAAATGTGGTTTTTAATTGGGGCATAGACACGACATGAAAAACTATAAGTGTCTATGCCCTTACAGTTGTAAATTCGTACAAGCTTCGTAATATCGTCTTGGCTGAGATCCAGACGCATCCATGGTTGAATGTGATTGAAGACAAGGAGTCGATATGGAGAGTAAATCCAAAGCCACAATCGAAATCCCTGGTTAGCTTCTTTCCGATTTTAGGGTGGCTGCCAAAATATGAGCGTTCCTGGCTGCGTTTTGATCTAATTGCGGGGTTGACGGTAGTAGCGTTATTGATCCCTGAAGGCATGGCCTACGCCCAGATCGCAGGGATGCCTCCCCAAACCGCTTTCTATGCAGCCCCGATTGGCCTGCTGGCATTTGCCATTTTTGGCACCTCGCGCCAGCTGGTGGTGGCTGTTTCTGCCATCATCGCCACAATGTCGTTTGCGACGGTCAGCCTGATCGCACCGCCAAACACGACTGAATTCTATCTGCTAACCGCCGCCCTTGCAGTTTTAGCTGGTCTGATTGCGATTATTGCCGGGTTACTAAAACTTGGGCGGGTAGCGCAGTTCTTCTCCGAGTCAGTCATGGTAGGTTTTATAACCGGCCTGGCGCTCGTCATTATGGTGAAGCAGCTGCCCAAGATCCTGGGCATCGAAGGCGGGAGTGGAAACTTCTGGGAGCGACTCTACGATATCATCATCCACCTGGCGGAAACCCATCTCCCAACCCTGATCACCGGTGTGGTATGCCTGATCCTGCTCTTTGCCCTGGAGCATTTTTTCCATAAAATTCCCGCTGCATTAGTCGCCTTGATTTTCGGTATCGCCTTTTCAGTCATATTTGGGCTGGAAGCACGTGGTGTCGAAATCGTGGGAGCGATTCCGGCAGGCTTGGCACCACCTCATTGGCCAGCAGTCGGCTTGCAAAACTGGTGGCTTCTATTTCCCGGTGCACTCGGACTGGCCCTGGTCAATTTTGCCGAAGCCATCGGCCCGACGCGGGCCTTTGCTGCCGCTCATAAGTATGAAGTCAACGTCAATCAGGAGCTGATCGGTCTCGGTGCGGCGAACCTTGGGGCAGGGCTATTCCAGGGCTTCCCCATCGGCTCGAGCCTGTCAAAATCCGCAGCCAATGACCGGGCAGGGGCACGCAGCCAGATGTCGAGCATCATTGCGGCAGGCGTGACCATCATCGTGGCGTTGTTTTTTACCCAATTCTTTTACGCCTTGCCTGAAGCAGCGCTGGGGGCAATTGTGATCATGGCAGTATCGGGCATGGTCAAAATTGGGAAGCTGCAGCATTTATATAAGGTACGCCGTTCTGATTTCATCCTGGCAATCGTGGCATTATTGGCTGTATTGACCTTTGAAACACTCGAAGCACTGCTGATTGCGGTGGTCGTCTCCATATTTGCCCTGGTATTGCGCGCCAGCCATCCCAGGCTTGCCATTTTAGGACGCGCCCCCAGTAGATTGGAGTTCAGTGACGTTCACCGCCATCCCGATAACAAAACAGTGCCGGGTTTGCTGATCGTGCGACCGGAAAACGGCTTATTCTTCGCTAATGTTGCTGGGATAAGAGAAGCGATACTTGCAGAATTGCAGTCGGCCACTGTGCCAGTTAAGGCAGTGTTGCTGGATTTGGGTGCCACGACCGACCTGGATGTACCCAGCGCCGATATGCTGGACACGCTCCATGAAGACCTGTCCAGTCGTGATGTGCGCTTTATGTTGATGCGCATGATCATGCCCGTACGCCAGATGCTCGAGCTTGCCGGTGTGATGGAAAAGATTAATCCGCAGGATATATTTATCGGTCCAGTAGAAGCCGTCTTGGATTATCTGTCTAGCCAATCCGATGACGCCAGTATCCAGGAGCTGCTTCGGAGTGGAGCAGATTCTGTACGCAGTCTGCTGCGTGCGAGCCTCGCTACAACCCCCCTTGACCGCCAGGCTGCTCTCGGTGAAATCAGCGAGAATCTGGACAAAGCGATGAAAAACAACGAATTAAAGGAAGAATGACAGATCTCCATACTATTCAGCGGATGGAAGAAACACAATCTATATGCCGGAGCATACCAGTGCTTAAGTAGGCTCTCAGAGAAATGTAATGATGGCTAATAACTGTTGATTTGATAAAGCTGACCCACACATAACATCGTCTCCCTTCTGGGTCCACAGATATCGAAAGGAAGGTGAACCATCCAAAAACCGACTTCTCCAACAAACGGGATCAGGCGCTTCATCCCTGGCCTCTCCCTTTTTTCCAACCTGACTCCCACGTTACTCCGCACAGAGTTCATCGTAGCGATCACCGTATTTGCGGTGCTCGTGCCATCATCCATGGCCTTCGGTGATCTGGCAGGGGTCACACCCGTTGCCGGCCTGTATGTTGCCCTGGGTGCGATGGTGATGTATGCCTTGTTTGGCACGTCCAAGCAGGTGATTACCGGACCTGAAGCCACCACCGCCATCCTGACCGCTGCAGCAGTTGCACCGCTGGCTGGTGGTGACCCCGTACGCTATGCGGCACTAGCGGCGATGACCGCTCTCCTGGTGGGCGTCATCGCATTGCTTGCCCGGGTAGCGAAGCTGGGGTTCATCACCGACTTCCTTTCCAAGCCCATCCTGGTTGGCTATATCTTTGGAGCGACGCTGATTGTGATCGGCAGCCAGCTTGGCAAGATGTTTGGCATCAAGCTGGAGAGTGACCAATTTTTCCGCCAGGTCTCCGAGCTCATCAGCCGTCTTGATGAGACACACCTGCTTACCTTTGCCATCGGCATTGTTTGCATGGCAGCCCTGTTCATTATGCGCCGCATCAGTAAGAAACTTCCCGGTCCACTGGTCGTTGTCGTTATAGCGATCATACTCTCGGCTGTCCTGGGCTGGCAAGCGAAGGGTGTAGCGGTGGTGGGCGCGGTGCCGGCTGGATTGCCTCATTTAGCGATACCAGGTGTTACCGGGCAAGATATCCTTGCCCTTCTACCTGCTGCGATTGCGCTTATGATTTTGATCTATGCGGATGAAATCCTGACTGCACGCGTTTTCGCAGCCAAACACGGTCAGAAGATTGACTCTAACCAGGAATTTGTGGCCATCGGAATGGCCAATATCGGGGCAGGTTTCCTCACCGGGTTTCCAGCAGCACTCAGCGCTTCACGCACGGCGGTGAACGATCAGATGGGTGCCAAATCACAGTGGGTCAGCCTGTTTGCTGCCGCACTCACCATCATTTTCTTATTATTCTTAACCCCACTGTTGGCTCCCCTGCCCACTGTGGCTCTGGGAGCGATCATCATCGTCGCTTCGATCGGGTTGATTGACATCCCTGCCTTTCGTTATCTACGCACAGTTCGCCGGACTGAATTTTGGTTGGCCGTGATAACCGCCTTCGGTGTGCTGACGGTTGGCGTTTTACAGGGCATCCTTGTAGCAGTGGTATTGTCACTGGTCAATGTCATCTATCACATCTCGCGGCCGCATGACGCGCTGCTGGATGATGTAGATGCGAGCGGTGGCACGGTGTATCGAGGCGTTACCGATAAAGAGACCTCGCTTACCGAGCCGGGACTGATCGTCTACCGCTTCGATGCACCACTCGTCTTTCCGAATGCCGCCTACTTTACAGAGCGTCTGGAAGAGCTGATCACCAACGCTGGTGAGGGCTTAAAATGTGTCATCCTGGATGCCGAACCCATTAGCGATTTCGATTCAACCGCGGCGGAGGCACTGGAGACTCTGGACGCGGATTTGGAACGGAGAGGCGTTGAGTTTTGGGTTGCCCGGGCGAATGCACCGCTGCGTGACCTCCTGCAAGTGACAGGGTTAACTAATAAGATTGGCGTGGAAAACATCTACCCATCCGTACGGGCAGCCGTACTTGCCTATCGTACCCGCTTTAATATAACAAAATCTAATTAAAAGGAGAATGATTATGGCACTAAAGATTTACAAAGATGGAACACCGTTTACAGGCGTCATTGGACGCACCACAGAAGAGTCATCGCCAGCCTGGCCGGAGGCACCCCGACCACCAGAAGGTGCACCCAATGTGCTCTTCTTCGTGCTGGACGACGTCGGTTATGGCCAGCTATCCAGTTTCGGCGGGCTGGTTGAGACGCCCGTGCTGGATAGCCTGGCTGCAAACGGCTTGCGCTACAACAATATGCATACCACGGCGTTATGCTCACCATCGCGAGGCTGCATCATCACTGGGCGCAACCACCATTCGATCGGTTTAGCCTCGATCACCGAGACCTCCACCGGCTATCCAGGCTATAACGGCATCCTACCCTTCGATAAGGGTATGCTCAGTGAGATGCTGCAGCAGAAAGGTTACAACACTTTCTGCATCGGCAAGTGGCACCTGACACCCCCAGAACATACCACGGCAGCCGGGCCATATGATCGCTGGCCGCTGGGGCGTGGCTTCGAGCGTTACTACGGCTTTATGGGTGGCGAGACCAACCAGTGGTTTCCAGAGCTGACCTACGACAACCACGCCGTCGAACAACCCAAGCAACCCGAGGAAGGCTATCATCTTAGCATCGACCTGGCGGATAAGGCCATCGAGTTTATCCAGGATGCGCACGTTACCGCCCCGGATAAGCCGTTTTTCCTATACTACGCCACCGGTGCCGGGCACGCACCGCATCACGTGCCGAAGGAATGGGCGGATAAGTATAAGGGTAAATTCGACATGGGCTGGGACAAGTTCCGCGAGATCGTCCACCAGCGCCAGCTCGAGATGGGCATCATTCCTCCCGGCACTGAGCTTTCAGCACACGATCCCGACGTTCCCATCTGGGAAACACTACCGGACGACACCAAGCGGTTGTATACACGATTCATGGAAGTCTATGCCGGTTTCATCAGTTTCACCGATTATCACTTCGGACGTATCCTCGATTTCCTCAAAGAGATTGGCGAGCTGGAGAATACCCTGATCATCGTCATCTCCGACAACGGCGCCAGCTCCGAAGGTGGACCCGTAGGCTCGCTCAATGAGATGTTCTTCTTCAACAATGTAAAGGAATTGATGGAAGATAATCTCAAGATGATTGACAAGCTGGGTGGCGTTGAGACCTGTAACCACTATCCCTGGGGCTGGACCAATGCCGGCAACACGCCTTTCCGACGCTGGAAGCGCGAAACCTACCGGGGTGGCACCACCGATCCATGCATCGTGTCTTGGCCAAAAGGTATCCAGGCAAAAGGTGAGATCAGGACCCATTACGGGCACGTCATCGACTTCGTCCCGACAGTACTGGAAGCACTCGGGGTTGAGCCACCGCAGAGCATCCGTGGCGTAACTCAGGCACCCATCGATGGGATCAGTTTCGCCCACACATTCAATGATGCCAAAGCTCCCAGCAATCACCACACCCAGTACTTTGAGATGTTCGGCCACCGCTCGATCTACCACGATGGTTGGCGGGCAGTTTGCCCATGGCCGGGTACGAGCTTTACCGAAGCCGCTAAGAAAGGACGCAGATTCGGTTCCCCGATCAACAACCAGGTACTTATCGATATCGAATCCCACGATTGGGAGCTATACAACATTGATGCAGATTATTCCGAGACCCACAACCTGGCCGCTGAGAATCGCGACAAGTTGATCGAAATGATCGGCCGCTGGTGGGCTGAGGCGGGTAAGTACCAGGTGCTGCCGATCGATGGCAGTGCCCTCGAACGCCTCAACGTAGAACGCCCGACGATCGCCAGACCAAGGAATAAGTATGTCTTTTACCCCGGAGGGTCACCGGTTCCATTTACCGCTGCACCCAGGACTTACAATCGCCCTTGGAGCATCACGGCGGAGGTGGTGATCCCGAAAGGCGGGGCAGAGGGGGTATTGCTGGCCCAGGGCGGCTTCACCGGTGGATACACATTTTTTGTCAAGGACGGGAAGCTGCACTTCCTTTACAACTGGCTCGGTCATGACAAATTCTGGTTACATTCCAATGAGACTATTCCGGAGGGTGAAGTTGAGTTACGCTACGAGTTCGAACCCGCTGGGAAACCCAATGTGGCTGAGGGGAAAGGCGTGCCGGCGCGTGGGCAGCTCTACATCAACCGCAAATTGGTCGCCAGCATTGACATGCCCTTCTCGATTTTGAACATGTGGGGAACAGAGGGGCTGACCTGCGGCTACGATGGTGGCGACCGCGTGGCTGCAGAAGACTATAGCGATCTGTTTACCTTCACCGGGACCATCAAACGCGTCACGATGGACCTGTCTGGCGAGCTCATCCCAGATAGTGAAGCTGAGATGAAGATCGCCATGATGCGACAATAAATCATAGTTTTGGTCTCAATTACGCCAAGGGGGCTGCCCCAACTACTTTTGGGACAGCCCCCCACTGGATAATTTTCTTGTGACTCGCTCTTTTGTTGAGAGGTATTTATATGTACGGTGACACTACTCCGACCAGGTCAAGGTTAACGACCCCACGCGCTGCAGCCATCGCTGGAATATTATTTTCCCTATTGCTGATTACCAGCCTGGTGCTCGTGCGAATATCTGTCCCTGCCAACCCGCTGGACGCTGGAGAGTGGCTTTCTCGCTATTCAGAAACTGTTACCCTTGCCTTAAACCTGGTCCCGTTCGCCGGAATTTTCTTTTTATGGTTTATCGGGGTGGTACGCGACCGGCTGGGTGAGTCTGAAGACCGTTTCTTTGCCACCGTGTTCCTGGGCAGTGGGCTCCTTTTCCTGGCCATGCTGTTCTCCTCTGCGGCGGTAACGGGTGGCATAATCAGCATCTATGGTTCTTCCCCCAGTAACCTGATATCTTCCGGCGTATACACTTTCGGTCGCACCCTGACCTACGAGCTCATGACGGTTTATACAATGAAAATGGCGGGCGTGTTCATGATCTCGACCTGCACCCTTTCATTACGCACCGGGATCTTCCCGCGCTGGATGGCATACCTGGGCATGGTCTTGGCCTTGATTCTTTTGCTAACCATTACCTTGATTCCTATCGCCCCGTTATTATTCCCATTGTGGGTGCTATTAATCAGCATATACATCCTGCTGGCGAATTTGCGGAATCCTAAAAACACACCAATCCCAGCAAGCCAGGGTTAATACACCTATCATGGAAGTAATGAAGTTGATAGCACCAATACACCCTCATATTCTTTCGTCGATTATCCCTAAAGGAATGGTAGAAGGGATAAATAAGTAAGGAGGTGTACCATGTCCCAAGCAGCTGCTACCCCTCATCCCA
>CAVZSL010000001.1:0-533221 GCA_963777935.1 uncultured Chloroflexia bacterium | reverse complement strand
TCAGACTCCGAATGAATGTTTCTCAAAAGGAGACAAGTCAATGACAGCCAATGATTTATTTACCATTATCGCCCAGATATCCGGTCTGCTCGGCATTGTTTGTAGCATGCTGGCAATGGGTTTGGGCCTGACCCTTGCCCAGATTCTCCAGCCGTTGAAAAATGTTCGTCTGGTGGTGCTGGCACTGCTGGCGAACTTCGTGCTGGTGCCTGCGCTCGCCTACGGTATCTCACGGGTCATCCCGCTGGATGAACCGCTAAAAATCGGGTTGATTGTCCTGGCCACCTGCGCAGGTGCACCGTTCCTGGTATTGGAGGCGAAAGGCGCTAAGGCCAATATGGCTGTTGCGGTTGGGTGTGATGACCCTCCTGATGGTCGTGACCATTTTCTACCTGCCGTTGGTATTGCCCCTGCTGCTCACCGGCGTTGAAGTGGATGCGGGGCGATTGCCCAATCGCTGATCGTGCTGATGCTGATACCACTGATCCTCGGTTTGCTGATCAAAGCCCATTCGCCCGACACAGCCAAAGACTGGGCACCGACGATGAACAAGATTGGCGCCTGGGGTAATCGTGACCCTGCTGGTGGTGGGGTTGGGATTGAATCTAGCTAACGTCATCAGCCTGATCGGTACTGGCGGGTTCCTGGCATTGTTACTCTTCATAGCAGGTAGCCTATTGATCGGTTTTGTGGTCGGTGGCCGCGAGCCAGGTGTCCGCAATGTGATGGGGCTGGGTACCGCGCAGCGTAATGTGTCGGCTGCCATTCTCATTACGTTGCAAAACTTTTCTGGCACCACTGCAGTCCCGTATGTGCTGGTGGCGGCTATCCTCATCCCATTGATCTTGCTACCTCTCGGACGCTGGCTGGGCAGCCGCGCTGTGGCACCGGCACCGGTAGAAGCGCCGGTTACACCGCCTGCTGCCTGAGGAACACAGCCCGGCAGTAGCTTGCCTTGTGTTAAAATCAAATATGGTTTTTAATAGGGCATAGACACGACCAGGGTAACCGAGCTTGTGTTATGCCCTAAAGTTGCGAATTTGCACAAGATTCTTAAAATTGTCTTGGCTGAGATCCAGACGCATACACGGTTGAATGGGATAGAAGGCAAGGAGTCGATATGGAGAATGTATCCAAACCGCAATCGAAATCGCTGGCACGCTTCTTTCCAATACTAGGTTGGCTGCCCAAATATCAACGTACCTGGCTGCGTTTTGACCTGATCGCGGGGTTGACGGTTGTGGCGTTATTGATCCCTGAAGGCATGGCTTATGCCCAGATCGCCGGGATGCCACCCCAAACCGCCTTCTATGCCGCCCCGATTGGCTTGCTGGCTTTTGCCATTTTTGGCACCTCGCGCCAGCTGGTGGTGGCTGTTTCTGCCATCATCGCCACCATGTCATTTGCTACCGTCAGCCTGATCGCGCCGCCAAACACGACCGAATTCTATCTGCTGACCGCCGCCCTGGCAGTGTTGGCTGGTCTGATTGCGATCCTTGCCGGGTTACTAAAACTTGGGCGGGTAGCGCAGTTCTTCTCAGAGTCAGTCATGGTAGGTTTTATTACCGGCCTGGCGCTCGTCATTATGGTGAAGCAGCTGCCCAAGATCCTGGGCATCGAAGGCGGCAGTGGCAACTTCTGGGAGCGACTTTACGATATCATCATCCACCTGGCGGAAACCCATCTCCCAACCCTGATCACCGGTCTGGTATGCCTGATCCTGCTTTTTGCCTTGGAGCACTTTTTCCATAAAATCCCCGCGGCATTGGTCGCCTTGATCTTCGGTATTGCCTTTTCAGTCATATTTGGGCTGGAAGCGCGTGGTGTAGAGATCGTAGGCGAGATTCCGGCAGGCTTGGCGCCACCTCATTGGCCGGCAGTCGGCTTGCAAAATTGGTGGCTTCTATTTCCAGGTGCCCTCGGGCTGGCTCTGGTCAATTTCGCCGAAGCCATCGGCCCGACGCGCGGCCTTTGCTGCCGCTCATAAGTATGAAGTCAATGCCAATCAGGAGCTGATTGGATTGGGTGCGGCGAACCTTGGGGCAGGGTTATTCCAGGGCTTCCCCATCGGCTCCAGCCTGTCAAAATCCGCAGCCAATGACCGGGCGGGGGCACGCAGCCAGATGTCGAGCATCATTGCGGCTGGTGTGACCATCATCGTGGCGTTGTTTTTTACCCAATTCTTTTACGCCTTGCCTGAAGCAGCGCTGGGGGCAATCGTTATCATGGCAGTATCGGGAATGGTCAAAATTGGGAAGCTGCAGCATCTATATAAGGTACGCCGCTCCGATTTCATCCTGGCAATCGTTGCGTTAGTAGCTGTACTTACCTTTGAAACTCTTGAAGCGCTGCTCATTGCAGTGGTCGTCTCCATATTTGCCCTGGTATTGCGCGCCAGCCATCCCAACCTGGCAATGTTGGGCCGTGCACCGAACCGGCTAGATTTCAACAACATTCGGCGGCACCCGGAAAGTAAAATCGGTGCCGGGTCTGCTGATCGTGCGACCGGAAAACGGCTTATTCTTCGCCAATGCTGCCGGGATAAGGGAAGCGATACTCGGCAGAATTGCAGTCTGCCACTGTGCCAGTTAAGGCAGTGCTGCTGGATTTGGGTGCCACCACCGACCTGGACGTGCCCAGCGCAGATATGCTGGACACGCTCCATGAAGATCTATCCAGTCGCAATGTGCGCTTTATGTTGATGCGCATGATCATGCCCGTACGCCAGATGCTTGAGCTTGCCGGTGTGATGGAGAAGATCAATCCGCAGGATGTATTTATCGGTCCAGTAGAAGCCGTCCTGGATTATCTTTCCAGCCAATCCGATGACGCCGGTATCCAGGAGCTGCTACGGAGTGGAGCAGATTCAGTACGCAGTCTGCTGCGTGCGAGCCTCGCTACTACCCCGCTTGACCGCCAGGCTGCTCTCGGTGAAATCAGCGAGAGCCTGGATAAAGAGATGAAAAACAACGAATTGAAGGAAGAGTGACAGATCTCCTTACTATTCAGCGGATGGAAGAAACACAATATATATGCCGGAGCATACCAGTGCTTAAGTAGGCTCTCAGAGAAATGTATCGACAGGCTAATAACGTTGATTTGATAAAGCTGACCCACCCATAACATCGTCTCCCTTCTGGGTCCACAGATATCGAAAGGAAGGTGAACCATCCAAAAACCAACAACTCCAACAAACGGGATCAGGCGCTTCATCCCTGGCCTCGCCCTCTTTACCAACCTGACTCCCACGCTACTACGCACCGAGTTCATTGTGGCGATCACTGTATTTGCAGTGCTCGTGCCATCCTCGATGGCTTTTGGTGATCTGGCAGGAGTCACCCCCGTTGCCGGCCTGTATGTTGCCCTGGGTGCGATGGTGATGTATGCCCTTTTCGGCACATCCAAGCAGGTGATCACTGGACCTGAAGCCACCACCGCCATCCTGACCGCTACAGCCGTCGCACCTCTAGCAGCCGGCGACCCCGTGCGCTATGCGGCACTGGCCGCCATGACGGCTTTGCTGGTGGGTGTGATTGCACTCCTTGCCCGGGTGGCTAAGCTGGGGTTCATCACCGACTTCCTTTCCAAGCCCATCCTGGTTGGCTATATCTTTGGAGCGACGCTGATTGTGATCGGCAGCCAGCTTGGCAAGATGTTCGGCATCAAGCTGGAGAGCGACCAATTCTTCCGTCAGGTCGCCGAGCTCATCAGCCGCCTTGGCGAAACACACCTGCTCACATTTGCCATCGGCATTGTTTGCATGGCAGCCCTGTTCATTATGCGCCGCATCAGTAAGAAACTTCCCGGTCCTCTGGTCGTTGTCGTTATAGCGATCATCCTCTCGGCTGTCCTGGGCTGGCAAGCGAAGGGTGTGGCGGTGGTGGGCGCGGTACCGGCTGGATTACCCCATTTAGCGATTCCAGCTGTTACCGGTGCAAGATATCCTTTCCCTTCTACCTGCTGCGATTGCGCTTATGATTTTGATCTATGCGGATGAAATCCTGACTGCACGCGTTTTCGCAGCAAAACACGGTCAAAAGATTGACTTCTAACCAGGAATTCGTCGCTATCGGAATGGCCAACATCGGGGCAGGTTTCCTCACCGGGTTTCCAGCAGCATTAAGCGCTTCACGCACGGCGGTTAACGATCAGATGGGTGCCAAATCGCAATGGGTCAGCCTGTTTGCTGCCGCACTCACCATCATTTTCTTATTATTCTTAACCCCACTGTTGGCTCCCTTGCCCACCGTCGCTCTGGGGGCGATCATCATCGTGGCTTCCATCGGGTTGATTGACATCCCTGCCTTTCGTTATCTACGCACGGTTCGCCGGACCGAATTTTGGTTGGCCGTGGTAACCGCCTTCGGTGTGCTGACGGTTGGCGTTTTACAGGGCATCCTCGTGGCAGTGGTATTGTCACTGGTCAACGTCATCTATCACATCTCGCGGCCGCACGACGCACTGCTGGATGACGTAGATGCGAGCGGCGGCACGGTGTATCGAGGTGTTGCCGATAAAGAGACCGCCCTGACCGAGCCGGGACTGATCGTCTACCGCTTCGATGCACCGCTCGTGTTTCCAAATGCCGCCTACTTTACCGAGCGTCTGGAAGAGCTGATCACCAACGCCGGTGAAGGCTTGAAATGTGTCATCCTGGATGCAGAACCCATTAGCGATTTCGATTCAACCGCCGCGGAGGCACTGGAGACTCTGGATGCGGATTTGGAACGGCGTAGAAGTTGAATTATGGATCGCCCGCGCGAATGCACCGCTGCGTGACCTCCTGCAAGTGACAGGGTTAACTAATAAGATTGGCGAGGAAAACATTTACCCATCCGTACGGGCAGCCGTCCTTGCCTATCGTATCCGCTTTATTACAACAAAATCGAATTAAAAGGAGAATGAATATGGCACTTAAGATTTACAAAGAAGGAACCCCGTTTACAGGTGTAATCGGCCGTACGACAGAAGAATCGTCGCCTGCCTGGCCGGAGCCACCTCGCCCGCCAGAGGGTGCACCCAATGTGATTTTCTTCGTGTTGGATGACGTCGGTTACGGGCAGTTATCCAGCTTTGGCGGATTGGTAGAGACACCCGTACTGGACAGCCTGGCTGATAACGGCCTGCGTTACACCAACATGCATACCACCGCTTTATGCTCTCCTTCACGGGGTTGCATCCTTACCGGACGAAACCATCACTCAATTGGGTTGGCCTCGATCACCGAGACTTCCACCGGCTACCCTGGCTATAATGGCATCCTGCCCTTTGATAGGGGCATGCTGAGCGAGATGCTGCTACCACAGGGCTACAACACTTTCTGCGTCGGCAAATGGCACCTTACACCGCCCGAACACACCACCGCAGCCGGTCCTTACGACCGTTGGCCACTCGGACGTGGCTTTGAACGATTCTACGGCTTCTTGGGCGGCGAAACCAACCAGTGGTTTCCAGAACTGACTTACGATAATCATGTGATCGAAGCGCCCATGCGGCCAGAAGAAGGCTACCACTTGAGCATCGATCTGGCCGACAAAGCCATCGAGTTCATTCAAGATGCGCACGTTAATGCTCCAGACAAGCCTTTCTTCCTGTATTACGCCACCGGTGCCGGGCACGCTCCGCACCATGTGCCCAAAGAATGGGCGGATAAATACAAGGGCAAGTTCGATATGGGTTGGGACAAATACCGCGAGATCGTCCACCAACGCCAGCTCGAGATGGGTATTATTCCTCCAGGCACCGAGCTTTCTGCGCACGACCCGGATGTACCAGTTTGGGACACGCTCCCGGACGATACCAAGCGGTTGTTTAGCCGCTTTATGGAGGTCTATGCCGGCTTTGTCAGCTTCACCGATCACCACTTCGGGCGCATCCTAAAGTTCCTGGAGGAGATCGGCGAGCGCGATAACACGCTGATCATCGTCGTCTCCGATAACGGTGCCAGCTCCGAGGGCGGTCCGGTTGGCTCGCTCAATGAGATGTTCTTCTTTAACAACGTCAAGGAATCGCTCGAGGACAACTTCAAGATGCTCGATAAGCTGGGCGGTGTTGAGACTAACAACCACTACCCATGGGGCTGGACCAATGCCGGCAACACGCCCTTCCGCCGCTGGAAGCGGGAGACCTACCGGGGCGGCACCACCGATCCGTGCATCGTGTCCTGGCCCAAGGGTATCCAGGTGCAAGGAGAGCTTCGCCAACAGTACGGGCATATCATCGATTTCGTCCCGACAGTCCTTGAATTGTTGGGGATTGAAGCACCTTTGAGCATCCGTGGCGTGACCCAGGCACCCATCGATGGGATCAGTTTTGCCCACACCTTCAATGATGGAAAAGTACCCAGCCATCACCACACCCAGTACTTTGAGATGTTTGGTCATCGCTCGATCTACCACGACGGTTGGCGGGCGGTCTGTCCCTGGCCGGGTACCAGCTTCACCGAGGCTGCCAAGAAGGACCGCCGGTTTGGTACCCCAATCGATAACCAGGTACTCCTGGACATCGAGTCCCACGACTGGGAGCTGTACCACCTCGACACGGACTATTCCGAAACCCACAACCTGGCTGCTGAGCATCGCGACAAGCTGATCGAGCTGATCGGACGCTGGTGGGCAGAAGCGGGCAAGTACCAGGTGCTGCCGATCGATGGCAGCGCCCTGCAACGCCTCAACGTGGAGCGACCGACCATCGCCACGCCGAGGAACAAATTCGTCTATTATCCGGGTGGGTCGGGGATTCCCTTCACCGCTTCGCCCAAGACCTACAACCGCCCTTGGAGCATTACTGCCGAGGCAGTGATCCCAGCGGGTGGTGCAGAGGGCATCCTGCTGGCTCAGGGCGGCAACACTGGTGGATATACCTTCTTCGTCAAGGATAACCGGCTTCACTTCCTTTATAATCACCTGGGCCGGGACAGGTTCTGGCTGCATTCCGGCGAAACGATTCCGGAAGGCGAAGTCGAGCTGCGCTATGAGTTCGAGCCGACCGGCAAGCCCGACGTTGCCCAGGGAAAAGGGGTACCTGCTCGCGGCCAGCTCTACATCAACCGCAAATTGGTCGCCAGCATCGACATGCCCTTCTCGATCCTGAACATGTGGGGAACGGAGCCAGCTCTACATCAACCGCAAATTGGTCGCTAGCATCGACATGCCCTTCTCGATCCTGAACATGTGGGGAACGAAGGTCTGACCTGCGGCTATGACGGCGGCGATCGTGTGGCACCGGATGATTACAGCGATGCGTTCACCTTCACCGGTACCCTCAAGCGTGTCACCATGGATCTGTCCGGCGAGCTGATCCCGGATAGTGAAACTGATATGAAGATCGCCATGATGCGGCAGTAAATTGTTCAACTGGGGAGGTGTGCATCTCCGGTGCACACCTCCACGGATCAGTTTCTCGAGACTTTCATTGTGCGATCGGGGACGATACTATGAATAGTGACACCAAGATAATCAGGGCAAAAGCAACGACCCCGCGCGCCGCAGCCATTGCAGGCATTTTATTTTCGGTATTACTCATCACCAGCCTGGTGCTCATCCGGCTTTCTGTCCCCGCCAACCCGCAGGAAGCTGGGACCTGGCTTTCCGAGGGCTGGAGAAACGTTAATCTTGCCTTGAACCTGGTGCCGTTCGCTGGCATTGCCTTTTTATGGTTCATCGGTGTGGTGCGCGACCGGCTTGGGGAGCACGAAGATCGCTTCTTTGCCACTGTTTTCCTCGGCAGCGGGCTCCTTTTTCTCGCCATGTTGTTTGCCTCTGCGGCAATGGCTGGTGGCATTATCAGCTATTTTGGAGCTACCCCGGGCAAGCTCACTGAAGTCGGTATCTACACATACGGTCGACTCGTGTCGTATGAGATTATGAATGTTTATGCAATGAAGATGGCGGGGGTATTCATGATGTCGACTTGCACCCTATCGCTGCGCACCGGGATATTCCCACGTTGGATGGCATTTCTTGGCATTGCTCTGGCGCTGTTTCTCCTGCTTAGCCTTGGTTTCGTTTATTGGGCTCCGCTGGTATTCCCGCTGTGGGTGCTGCTGATCAGCGTGCATATCCTCCTGGCAAATCTCCGCAAATCAAAGAACGAACCAATTCCCGCAAGTCAGGGTTAATGTGTAGCTGCATGGGTATGTGGATGGAGACACTTTATTAACACCCATGGATTTTCTAATTCCGACATCTCTAAAGGTATGTTCATAAGGATAAACTTTTAGGAGGAATATCATGATGGAAGAATCATCTTCCCCCCGCCCACACGGCAATTCATACAATATCTTTATTCTTATACTCACGGTCCTCTCTCTGTTAGTGATGATAGTGATGCTCCTGCCTCTATCGGAGCAAACCATCAAACTGCTTTCATTTTATGATACTTTGATTTGCATCATTTTCCTGATTGATTTCTCCTACAACTTGATTAGGACACCCAAGAAATCGGATTATTTTATCCGTCAAAGGGGTTGGCTCGATTTGCTTGGTTCGATCCCTTCATTCGGGATAACGAAATATGGCGGTCTGCTACGCCTGGCCCGCCTGAGCCGGTTTGCCCGTATAGCCAAATTGCTACAGGGGGAAAACAAGAAAAAATTGATTAAGGATGTTCTGGAGAATCGTGGCCAGTATGCGACCTTTATCACCATACTCTTAGCACTCATCGTTCTGACTGTTGCCAGTGTGCTTGTGCTCCAATTTGAAAGTGCTTCCCCGGATGCAAAGATACTTACCGGAAGAGATGCGTTCTGGTATGCTATGGTGACAATCACCACGGTTGGTTATGGCGATTACTATCCAGTTACGTCGGGTGGGCGGATCACTGCTATGTTCATCATGTTCGCTGGTGTTGGGATCATCGGTGCTCTGGCCAGTATTCTTGCCAGCCTCCTGGTCAGCTCTCCGTCTGAACCTGAAGATGAGGAGGTAACCAATGAAGTCCTAGTGCCCACGGTCGAAAATGAATTAATTTCCATAAAAAAAGAGCTGGCTTCGTTGCGCCTACTTGCGGAAAAAATACTTTTAGAAAAAGATACAAAAGAATAAACAGGACATCGGTGTACCCAACCTACATGGTATATTGGAGGGAGTCATGATTGATCCGCATGCAAAATTAATGAGTTACCTGCGCCTGTTGGCACTGGTTGTCATTTTAGGCGCTGTGAGTGCAGTCATTACGTTTATATTTATTACCTTTGTGAATAAGATTACTAGCTTAATCTGGGACCAAGCCCCGTTCGCTATTGGAATGGATCCCCGCCTGTTCACATTTATTGTATGCGTAGATCGGCGGACTTCTGGTTGGGCTGCTGGTCAAGCTATTCGGTGACCATAACGCCATTTTCTCCGAGCTGATGCAGGAATTCGGTAAATCCGGCCGCTTTGACTACCACCACGCACCGGGGATCGTGGTTACATCATTTGTCTCCCTCATCTCCGGTGCTGCCCTGGGTCCTGAAGCGGCACTTGCGGATGCTTGTGGTGGTTTGGGGACGTACACAGCAGATAAACTCAAGCTCAACGAGCAAGAGACACGCACAGCGAGTTTCGGTGGTCTGAGTGCCATGCTGGCTGCTTTTATCACCAACCCGTTCGGCGGGGCGTTGCTTAGTTTGGAGTCAGCCCAGGGTGGTGTCACCGGTGCAATGCTATATTTCTGGACGTTGTTTCCCACCCTGCTGGCGTCAGCGGTAGCTACCACCGTTTTTGTTGCCTTAGCCGGCAGTTTTATGAGCCCCCTATACTCGTTTCCCCAATATGTACCCGTTGTTAAAGATCTTCTGGTCGCTGTGCCATTCGCCTTGGTCGGCGGTATAGCTGGCGTGCTCTTTACTCTGGTGTTTAAATGGCTGAGAACGGTGATGCAGCCGATGAAATCTCACGTGGTGTGGCGTGGGTTGATCGGCGGGGTGGGTATGGGTATCATCGGAGTGCTCTTACCATTAACCCTTTTCTCCGGCGAAGAACAGACCAGCGAGCTGATCGCGCAAGCGGCTGAGATTGGTATTCTGATGTTGGTCGTACTGGCCTTCGCGAAACTTTTCGCCACCTCATTACTGCTGGCGACTGGTTGGAAAGGTGGATATGTCTTTCCGATCATGTTTGCCGGGGTTGCCCTGGGAATGGCGGGCCATCTCGTGTTTCCTAATACTCCCATTGCGGTAACTGTGGCTGCCACGCTGGCAGGTGCACTCGTGGCGGCTCTGAGGGCACCATTATTTGCCGCCCTGTTCACCTTATCATTGGTGCAAGCTGAAACGGCACCGATAGTTGCGGTCGCAGTTTTAATCAGTGCACTGCTGGTTGCCCTGCTGGCGTTGCGGGAAGCCAGACAAGTGGCAGGTACGGCACAGGCTGATATGAGAAATGTAGACGGTTAATCCTTGAAGGAAACAATTTCGATTATGAGGAGAAAATAGCATGAATAATAAATCCGGGCAATTGGTAATTTATCTGGTCGCAGGTGCCGCTATCTTTGTAATTTTGTTTGGTATCCGCGGTTCTGCTTCCATCATCAACCCGATTCTGCTGGCTGCTGTGATCACCATCACGGTCCTGCCGATCCCTGGCCGCCTGAAGAAGCGCGGCTTGCCGGGTTGGCTCTCGCTTGTGCTGACCATCTTGTTGGTTGTTTTGATATTGCTGTTGGTTATTGTGACAGTTTTCTTCTCAGTCGCCAAGCTGTCCACCGAACTACCTGTTTATCTGGCGGAAGGTTCTGCACAGGCTACCGAGGATCTTTCTTCGACGAGTACGACAACAACGAGTATTCAGATAGATGAGGTGACCAGAGCCATAGGTCCGATCGCACAGGGCGCGCTAGCGGCTGTCTTGGATGTATTGGTTACATTTGGATTAGCTCTGGTGATCTTCTTTTTTATGATCAGCGCTGCTCTTGCCTTACCTACACCCTCCCGCATGGGATTGGATCCAGGTTCATCGGTCATCAGTCGAATATCAGCTCTCACTGAAGATGTACGCAAATATATGACCGTCCTGACTGGGGTCAATTTTATTGTTGGCATAGTTGATACAGTTTTCCTCTGGGTGCTGGGGGTAGATTTCGCCCTCCTTTGGGGATTGCTGGCCTGGTTCATGGGGTATATCCCATCGATTGGCTTCATCATCGCCTTGATCCCTCCAGTGCTGATGACTTATGCACAATACGGCTTACAAAAGGCATTGTTTGTATTAGTAGGATATATCCTCATCAATGGTGGTGTGGAGAATTTCTACAAGCCCAAGGTCATGGGGCAAAAGTTATCAGTCTCCCCTTTGATCGTTTTTGTCGGGCTGTTTATTTGGGGATACCTGTTGGGTGGAATTGGCGCCATCCTGGCAGTACCCATGACCATGCTGGTGATTATCATCATGGAGAATTTCGAAGGCACGCGCCCCATCGCGATCCTGATGCGCTACACCGGAGAGGAGAAGAAAGAGGAAAGGGAAGAAGCAGCGAAACATGTGAAAGGCCTATGGGGAAAAGCAAAAGAGACGATCAGTTCTAAGGAAAAAACAGAGGACACTGCTGAGTGAAACCAGTTAATCTATTCACATAGGCTCTCTGGAGATTTGATGCATAACAGTTAGGCGATTGGCGCTTGAGGAGTATCAAATGAAGACTCGTAAAGTGAGAAGAGTAATAGCCCGTTACCAATGGGACCGCCTTAGGGTAAGCTTTTGGTTTGCCCCAGTGGTCATGGGCGTTGCAGCAGTACTATTAGCCTGGTTGATGTATTATATTGATGGTCTGATTCCCAATGAAATCTTGCAGAACAGCCGGATTGTTCTCTCAGGAACTCCCGGTGAAATGCGTTCTGCACTATTAGGGGTAGCTTCCTCCGTCCTGGCAACTGCTGGGGTGGTTTTCACATTGCTCACACTACCGTTATCCACTGTTGCTGCACAATATGGCTCGCGCTTGCTGCGTGTGTTCCTGGGTGATCGTACCACCCAGCTGGTTCTGGGAACGTTTGTGGCAACATTTGTCTATTGCGTTACAGCTGCCCTTTCCATCCTGCCGACGCAAGTAGAGCCAAATGGGCCCCAGCTCACTGTAACATTTGCGCTGTTCTTAATGATGGCCTCGTTTGCCTCGCTGATTCTACTTGTCCAGCATATCAGCACCATGCTGCAGGCCCCTAATATTGCCGCTGCAGCCGGTGATGAGCTGCGAGATGTTGTCCTCGCTGAAATGCCAGAAAATGTCACCAGTGGTGATGATCGTAAAGATGAGGCAAAGAACCTACCCACTTTTTTGGCGGAGAAGGACGGTTACCTTGTGCGGGGGAAGCAAGCAGGCTCTATCCAGTATATCGATCCGCATTACCTGTTGACAATAGCCCGGGAACATGACCTGGTGATCCGCCTTTTACGTAAACCGGGTGATATCGTTTGGCGGGATGAGCGCATCGCTTTGGTCTGGCCTGCTAATGTGGTCGATAAAGATGTAGATAGTCAAATTCGGAATGCTTTTCGAATTGGAAATACCCGGACGCCAACCCAGGATGTTCTTTATGGGGTCAATCAGCTGGTTGAAATGGCGGTGCGGGCTATGTCTCCAGCAATCAATGACCCCTTCACAGCCATGACCTGCTTGAATTATATCGGTGAAGGATTGGCTCTCTTCATCAGGCATGGCGAAAAAGGTTGCTGTTATTATGACCAAGAGAACAAGCTGCGTTTGGTTCTGGAGCCAGTAACCATCGATAAGTTGCTCGATGGAGCATTTGATATGCTCCGCCATGCCAGCTGCGACAATGCGACTGTCCTGCTTCATATGTTGGATGTGATCGAAGCTATCGGAAAGGAAGCCCGATCAGTCGCAGTACACCAGGAGCTGCTTCGTCATGTAAGTCTCATTCAGAAGGAGAGTCATGCTGGTGCGATAATTGATCCAGATAGGGAACGAATTTCCAATCATTGTGCCAAAATGGTGGATTACTACAACTCGAAGATTTCTGAGTCAAGCGTGAGCGCAGGGTAGGAGATATATGATCGCCAGTGTGATAAAACCGGAGTTTTTTTATTCTGTCGACTCCTATTCGAACGAATAATTCTTTGTAAGGGTTAATTGAACTGTGAAAAGAACCAGGCCAACGAAAATAGCACGCGTAAAGATGGATTCATCAAAGACACCCCCAGCGTTCAACCTGCTGGTAAAGCCCACAGGGGCTGTGTGTAATTTGGATTGCCAATATTGCTTCTTCCTTTCGAAAGAAGTGCTCTACCCTGGAAGCCACTTTCGAATGACGGATGAGCAATTAAAAAATTATATCCGCCAGCTGCTTGAAGCCCAACAAACACCTGAGGTTAGCATTAACTGGCAAGGTGGTGAGCCCACGCTGATGGGCTTAGATTTCTTCCAGCGTTCTGTGGAATACGCAGAAAAGTATAAAAACCCAGGTCAAAAGGTGCTTTATACGATCCAAACCAATGGCACAAAAATCGACCGTGATTGGGCGGCATTTTTCAAGCAGCATAACTTCCTTGTCGGCTTAAGTATGGACGGGCCAAAGGAAATTCATGATACTTACCGGATCAATAAGGGTGGGCAGGGCAGCTTTGATCAGGTATTGAATGCCTGGGAGTTATTGGTGCAACATGGTGTGGAGGTCAACATCTTATGCACGATCAATGCTGCTAACGAAGAGCATCCATTGGAGGTTTACCATTTTTTCGAGATGAGCTGAAAGCGCAATATATGCAGTTTATTCCCATTGTTGAACGGGCAACTGCAGAGCTGCTTGAGCTGGCTAATCAAGGTTGGGGTGACCGTCCGGGCACACACCGCCCGTTGTACACTCAAAAGGGTGAGCTGGTTACCGAGCGCTCAGTAAAACCAGAACAATTCGGTCGATTCTTGATTGCTATTTTCGATGAGTGGGTAAATCGTGATGTAGGCAAGGTTTTCGTGCAGTCCTTTGATGCGGCACTTGCTAATTGGTTAGGTCAACCCAGTCTATGTATCTTTCAGCGCACCTGTGGTGAATCACTGGTTTTGGAGCACAACGGTGATCTTTACTCTTGTGACCACTTTGTGGAGCCTGATTACTTGCTGGGTAATATCAAAAAGACACATATGATCGATCTGGTTTCTTCTGACCAGCAGCATAAATTTGGTCAAGCCAAATTCGACACACTCCCCAAGCTACTGCCAGCAGTGTGAGGTATTGTTTGCCTGTTATGGAGAATGTCCGCGCAATCGTTTCGTCAGCACACCTGATGGTGAGCCGGGCTTAAACTATTTGTGTGCTGGCTATAAACTTTTCTTCAACCATATTGATCATGCGATGCGCATCATGGCGCAATTACTGCGCAGTGGTCATTATGCCGACGAGGTGATGAGCATCCTGACGCAGGAAAGGATGAAAGGTTTGGTGGAGTGAATTCTATGGCATTGGTGATATATAAGACAGAAAGGCATAAGGATGCAGCTGAAAATCAACAAATCCAATTTACCGAGTGACCTGGTTGCTGGAATAACCTTTGCCCTGGTAAATATTCCTCAATCGATGGCTCATGCCTTGCTGGCTGCTGTCAACCCTGTATATGGCCTGTATACTTTAATGCTGGCAACACCGATCGGGGCACTTTTCACCAGCGCCATATTTATGAATGTATCGACGACCAGTGCTCTGGCAGTCGCTTCAGGCGACACCCTGAAACTCTATCCAGAGAGCTCCAAAATTACTGTCCTGGTAACGCTGGTAGTCATGATCGGCATTTTCCAGATCCTCTTAGGTGTCTTTCGCCTGGGGTGGATCACGCGTTTTCATCCCATTTTCAGTGATGACCGGTTTTATGACCGGTGTCGCCGCAATGATCATCATTGGTCAGCTTGGAGATTTCACCGGTTATTACAGCTCATACTCGGGAAAGATTGTCCAATTACGCTGATCTGATTGTGCACCGTCAAGCCATCATATGGTCAACATTAGCCATTGGAGTGTTGACCATTGTGCTGATCTATGGATTAGCCAAAACGCGTATCTCCAAGTTTTCCTTGATCTTCGCTCTCGTGATCTCTTCAGGCCTGGCTCTCCTATTGAACTATTTCTTTACTGCAAACATTAAATTAGTGAAAGATATCTCTGAAGTCCCGCGCTCACTTCCTAGCCTGGTACTACCATCTCCATCGCTGATATTAGCTCTGATCGTTCCAGCCATAGCCATCGGCATCATCGGTCTGGTGCAGGGCGCAGGTGTCAGCCAGACCTTCCCCAACCCAGATGGCAAATTCTCAAATGTATCCCGAGATTTTTTCGGTCAAGGAGCCGCCAACGTGGCTGCGGGTTTCTTTGGAGGTATTCCAGCTGGCGGATCCAGCTCTGGCTCAGCGCTGATGATGAGTGCAGGCGCCCGATCCCGCTGGGCAAACATATTTGGTGGAATATCCGTCGCTATCGTGGTGTTATTGTTCGCCAACCTGGTTGAGCTGGTCGCTATGCCTGCTCTGGCTGGGTTGGTGATCGTCGCGGGCATCCAGATGATTAACGTGAGTGCCATCCAGACGGTATGGCAGACAAACCGGATATCCCGCACCATCATGTTAGTCACTTTTGGCTCCACATTGATGATGCCGTTGCAGTATGCTGTTCTTGTAGGTGTGGCAATCTCAATCCTGCTGATGGTTTTTCAACAGTCGAACACAATCCGAGTCGTTGAATGGGTGGTCGGGGAGAGCGGTTGGCCGGTTGAACATCCTGCCCCGAAGAAGTTAAAATCCAGAAGAGTAACAGTGCTGTATACATACGGAAATCTTTTTTATGCCGCCGCGGATGCATTTGAGAAAAGCCTACCGGAAGTTGAGAACGCAAGACAAGCGGTTGTTATCCTGCTTTTACGCGGTTATGAAGATGTTGGCAGCACTGTGAACGAGGTTTTACACCGCTATACACAAGCCTTGCAAGCCAGTGGTGGCAAATTGATCCTGGCTGGAGTTTCACCTGCATTACGTGCCCAGCTTCAGCGCACCGGCATGCTGAGTTTGATCGGTAAGGAAAATATTTTCCCCGCCACCAAGACCATTGGCGAAGCAGGTAATGCCGCGCTGCGCGCTGCAAATGAATGGCTTGTCGAGAAATCATCCGAGAGTCAGCTGATTGAGGAAAAAGAAGTTCCGAATGGATAAACATCCTTCGATTGTTGACTTCGCAAAAGAAGTTTACCGTATATGGATCGACGAAAAACCCGATCAACTAGCAGCAGCATTGGCATATTTCGGGATGTTCTCATTTACAGCGATAATCTATCTTGCCTTTCGCATCGCTGGCATATTTATCAACGAGGCTGCTGCGGCAGAGAGATTTTATGCGCGAATTGAAGCGATTCTTGGTTCAGCGACAGCAAGTTTTATCCAGAGTACAGTATCTGCCATTTCAGCTGTAGACACCGGTGGGTCGCCCATAATAACGATCATCAGCTCGGTTTCGCTGCTCTTCGCAGCGATAGGACTGTTTCTACAACTGAAATATGTACTCAATCGGATTTGGCGGGTCCCACTGATACAGAGAGGACAGCGGCTGGGCCTTATTCGGCGGTATTGGTTTGCCTTTCTCATGGTTGTTGCTTTGGGTTTATTGATCATCCTTGGCTCGGTGGTAGGCCTTGCACTTGCCTGGTTTGGTACTGTTATAAAGGTATTTATTAATCACGCTACCTTGCTTGCTGTCGTGGATATTCTTGCAATCTTATGCCTCATTACCCTGGCGAATGCATTTGTGTATAAGGTGC
This sequence comes from uncultured Chloroflexia bacterium, assembly GCA_963777935.1. Lineage (GTDB taxonomy): Bacteria > Chloroflexota > Anaerolineae > Anaerolineales > UBA4823 > FEB-25. The sequence continues at coordinate 516,488 of CAVZSL010000001.1, read as the reverse complement.
TGCCGGATGTGAAAATCACCTGGCGGGACGTCTGGCCAGGGTCGGTACTGGCAGCCCTCCTGATGTGCATAGGTGGACTGGTGATTGGGATATATTTCAAGTATGGTGGTATCAGCTCCGCATTTGAGGCGGCTGGAGCGTTTGCTGTTTTGATGATCTCGATCTACTACTTCGCACAGATATTTTTATTGGGTGCCGTAGTTACCCGGGTTTACACCAAACGATATGGATCGATGAAATCGTCGCCGTAATATCATTTTGGTCCATTATGTATGCACACAGATCTATAAATACTATTAATAAATTTTATCGAGACTATTTCCTGCACGGATAGTAAAAAATCGGTTTCAACCGCACCAATATCCCAGATTGATCATACCCAATCGAGCACGATTCTTTTTAGAATATATGTTCTATTTTGTGATATGATAGACATATTGAAATTAATCGCTCCGCAGTGTGTGACCACTCGGAGCGGTGACCAGGCCACCGGCCTTCCACAACTTGTAATCCATTCGCTGACTACCGTGGTTTTACCAAAGCCAGCGGGGGCAGATATGAGGGTTAGTTTACAGTGCATGCCCTCGTTCAACCGCTCGATCAGGCGCGGGCGGACGACTACTTTAGGCCGAGGTGGGGGGACATAAAGTTTGGTGGCTAAAATTGGCGAAGACATAGATCAATTATTGGCTATTCCAAGGAGTTGATCGAGAAATTGATTATACCTATAGAAGTATCATCATTTGCACCGGAATCTGCACCGGGGCAATAAAAAATGCGGGAAATTTAACTGAAAGTGCCAATATTGCTATATTTGAGCCAATTTTCGGGGGAAATGCAGCAAAATTTGTGATTTTTCCTCAAAGTCCTTAAAAACACCCTCCCCGAAAGGGAGTAGAGGCTTCCAGGGAGGATGGACTTACCACATTTCGAGCTTACTTATTTTTAGCCTTCTCCACCCACCTGTGAAAGCATCTCGATCGCCTTCAACAGCTGAGCATCCTGGCTGTTTTGAAGTTGAGCTGCTGTCATAGATTTTTCGCTGGAAGGCGTCAGTGCAAGCACATCTGCTGGCATACTCACACTTGTATCCGGAGCAATACCCTGGTGCCAGATGACCCGCCCATTGGGAGTGAGCCATTCCTGGGTGGCCAATAAGATTTCAGAACCATCGGCAGAGATCAAAATTATTCAGCACTGTCCCGGTGCCGAAGGTGGTTTCACCAATCAAGGCTGCCCGATGGGCATCCTGAATTGCTCCAGCGACAATCTCAGCTGCACTGGCAGTACCCTGATTGATGAGCACCACCAATGGGATGGTCACAGCCAATCCACCTGGTTTAACTGCCAGGGCTTTTTCCTGCCCCTGGGCATCTTTAACCAACAAGACATTACCACTATCCAGGAATTGGCTGGCTACACCGATGGATTCATCCAGCAAGCCACCCGGGTCATTGCGTAGGTCGAGCACGATACCTGTTACACCCTGCGTTTTGACTTGCGTCAATGCAGTTTGTAGATTTTTAGTCACTCCGCTGCTGAAGGCAGATATTTTCACGTGAGCCAGGGTCGTACCTGGTATCATATTCCAGGTGACGTTTTGGAGATTGATCCTCGCCCTGGTGATGGTCACATCCCTGAGTTCACCCGTCTGAGGATCCTGGAAGGTGATGGTGACATTCGTACCGGCTGGACCCAATACCTTGCTGACAACATCATTAATGGGCAGACCTGTCACATCGACCCCATCCACTTTCACAAAGATATCCCCCGCTTTGACCCCCGCTGCCTGGGCGGGAGAGCCATCCATGGCTGCAACGATGACCACCTGTCCATCCTTTGTAGTCACCTCAGCCCCGATACCTTCAAATGCACCCCGGGTGAAGTTGTTTTCCTCCTTGACCATTTCTGGAGATAAAAAGCGGCTGTGACCGGTATCTCCAAGCGCGTCGACCATCCCGCTGATGGCACCATATTCAAGCTGAGTTTGATCGGTGGCCGTACGATCCACATAGTTCTGTTGGATGATCTGGTATGCCTGATCAATTAAATTCAGCTCACTACCCTGAGTTGAGGTACTGGCGGAGGCGGCGGTTGGTGGAATGAGGAAGCGATCCACCAGTACGCCACCGGTAAACCCTGCCATTAAAAATGCTGACAGGAAGAACAGAATGATCAGAACGCGTACACTGCGGCGGATGAACATTTGAAAACCTCTTTTTAATCCCTGTCTCCCTGTATCTTTTGGATTCATGGGAGACAGGGATGATAGTATGATCTGAATTACTGAGTCGGACGGCTACCCAAAGTCACATCAACGGTCTTGGTTTGCCCATCACGCAGGACTGTCAAGTTGCACGGTCTGTCCAACCTGGGTGTGGACCGCAAGGTAAGCAATGATGTCCGACATGTCTTTGATAGGCTGTCCATCGATGGCGATGATCACATCGCCACCCACGCTACCTTCGGTCCCATTGATGGTCACTGTGGTAGTGCTGGGTTGTAAACCAGCTTTTTCTGATGGACCATCGGCAGATACCTGCTGGACGAGGGCACCACGTGTGTCAGCTGGCAGATCCATCGCCTTGGCGATATCGGGTGTCATATCGTTACCACTGATACCCAGGTAGGGATGTTCATACTTGCCATCCGATATTAATGACGGAACCACTTTTACAACGATCTCTGCCGGGATGGCAAAACCAATGCCAGCGCTCGCACCAGTGGATGATTCAATCGCAGACGGTACGCCGATCACCTCACCCTGATCATTGACCAGCACACCACCCGAGTTCCCTGGATTGACGGAAGCGTCGGTTTGGATTACCAGTGGGATGGAATAAGTTGCACCACTATTCTGATCCACCCGGCTGGATGGTAAATTACGTCCAATGGCACTGACATTACCAACGGTCATGGTGCCTTCCAGGCCATAAGGATTTCCGATGGCGATAGCAATCTCTCCTACCTTCACCTGGGTTGAGTCGGCCATGGTCACAGGGTTGAGCTTGTCTGTAGAGGCATCCACCTTTATTACCGCCAGGTCACTGTAGGGGTCTGTGCCCACCACAGTTGCCGGGACGGTCGTGCCATCAGAGAAGGTGACCTGGATATCGGTTGCACCATCAACGACATGGTTATTGGTCACAATATGACCTTCGGTATCCCAAATAAACCCGGAACCCAACGCAGGGCTGAATTGGGGAATCTGTTGTTGCTGGTCATTGTTTAAACCAGGGATATTTTCAAGTCCAGGGATATTTTGTAAATCAGCCAGGTTGGTTGGCATCATCACATGGATGTTGACTACCTGTGGGCTGACGGTTTCATAGACATTTTCGAGGGCTGCTTCATAGGCCGCCAGCAAATCTGAGCCCGACGCAAGTTCAGGTGAAGCGACCGTCGTATTCTCTTTGGATTTCGACGAACTTGCGGAGGTGTCTGCATTTGATGCAGCAGGAGCAGCTTGGGTCAATGTTTCTACAGCAGCCTGAGCGTGTTCCAATTGAGTAACAATGGAACTAATATTCGAGATTCCACTGCAGGCAGATAAAACAAAAACTGACACCAATAAAATACTTGTTATACCGATTAGCTGTTTTTTCATTTTTTCCTTCCGATTTAGTTGTATTTGAAATTCCTTGATTTACTTACACCACTATCATAGTCCCCCAGGAAGGCTGCGTCTTTATCTCCATCCTATGCACAGCTTAAGAAAACCTTATGTGAAAATAACCATTTTTCGATATAAAAGTAGGGGCTGGTCGCGACCAGCCCCTACGATATCATTGGGGTTTTTGGACTCCTATAAAGTTGTTGTAATCGCAGGCTCGCTCCTCACCAATTGCAGGTGTATGGTAAATGTGCTGCCCTTACCTGTTTCGCTCTCCAAGCTGATCTTGCCACCATGGGCTTCCACCACGTCACGAGCGATGCTTAGACCCAACCCCATTCCCTGCTTGAAGCGTTTCCCTTGATTGCCACGATAAAACGGATCGAAGATCTTACCCTGCTCGTCGATTCCAATCCCTGAACCATTATCGGATACCCGGATCAAGATTTCAGGTCCTTCAACCGACGAACTGACCGTGACTTCACCGCCAGATGGTGTGTATTTGATGGCGTTGCTCACCAAGTTTTCCACTGCCGAAGCTATGCGCATCGGGTCAATAGAGATCTCAGGCAGACCCGATGGAATAACCATACTCCAGATGAGGTGCTTGGCTTGAGCTGCCTCCTGCCAGGGGCGAAGCAGTTTGGGGAGCCAGTCACTTAACGATATCGGCTGATAATCCAGCTCAAGCGTTCCCAAAACCTGGTCATGCAGGTGTGCCAGGTCATCCACCAGGTGTTGCAACCTGGCAGCCTGGTCGTCCATCCCAGTAGTCAGGTCTTGCAGGAGCTGAGGATCATCCCCAGCCCCTCCCGCCAGGGCTTGGATGGCAGAGCGGATAGCACCCAGAGGCCGCCCAAGTTCATGCACCAGGTTAGCCAGCAGCTGCCGTCGGGCTTTTTCCAGGTTGCTCAAACGCTCACTGAGTAAATTAAAAGATTGTGCCAGCAGCTGGATTTCCTCAGGTCCTCGCGCGATCACCTGTGCCTGCCTGTTACCCAGTGTCAGGTCATTGATCGCCTGGGTGACCTGGCGAATGGGTCTGCTTAAATTCAGAGCCAGACTCCAACCCAGGATAATTCCCACCAGGAGTCCAACTGCCAGGATGCCATAAATGACATAGCGTGATTGCAGGAGCTCAGAATAGATGGTGTTGTAGGTGTACGACATACGTAATATACCCACCATCTGCTGATTCGGATTGATCACCGGTACAAACACGTCAATCACTTCCGATGGTGAGGAGATGTTGGAATATATGTAACTTGCCACCTGCCCGGCCCGTGCCTTGGAAACCCCTTCAACATCAAAAACAAGCCCGAGCAAGCCTGTGTCTGATGGGTCAGACGATGCGATCAGCTGCCCTCCCGGGGTCAGGAACATCACTTGAGCAGTAACACTTTGCCTTAAGTGGGTCAGGTAGTATTCTGCGTACGCTGGATTGGACCACATCTCCTGCTCGTTCCCGGCAAGATTCGCCAGTAGCACTGCATTATTCATCAAAGCCCTTGATATGCTTGGTAACAGAACGCGGGTCTCGATGAGTTTCACCAGGGCAACACCCATGATTGGTATGATCACCAGAAGGGGAATCACCTGGCTAAGGATCAACCGTGAACGCAAACTCCGCAACATTATTCTGCCTCCACCATCAGCTTATAACCGACGCCGCGCACGGTCACGATGCGGCGCGGACGGCTTGGTTCATCTTCAATTTTTTCGCGTAACCAGCGTATGTGCACATACACCACCTGAGGTTGTCCAATGAACTCCGCCCCCCACACCATGCCCAACAGCTCATCCACGGTGTACACCCGTCCGGGTTGAAGCGCCAGGGCGTGTAACAGGTCGAATTCCCTGCGAGGTAGGTCAACCTGCTTGCTGGCAACAGTCACCATATGGGTGAGCGGATCGATAACGAGATCTCCAGCTACCAGAGGCTGATGATTCAAGGCCACCTGATCGGTTGGAACGCGTGTGCTCCGTTCAAAGCGCCGCAAGACGGCTTTGATATGCGCCACAAGAACATTAAGATCGAAAGGCTTGGTGATGTAATCATCGCCACCCATTTCCAATCCCAAGGCTTCATCAAGCTCACGTCGACGGGCGGTGAGAAAAATCACTGGCAGATCAAATTGCAATTTAAGCTCGCGCAAGGCATCTAACCCATCCATGCCAGGTAAACCAATATCCAACAATACCAGGTCAGGCTTTTCCAGGTGCACTTTTGAGAGTGCGGTTTCAGCGCTTTCCGCGGTGCTGGTGTGATAACCCGCCTGCTCCAGATTGAACGCCAGGCTACGCCTCATCAGAGCATCATCATCAACGATCAGGATATGTTTCGACACGCTTCCCTCATCATGGTAAAATCACACAGAATTTTAAAGCTAGTATAACGAACATTTTCATTTTTGCGTATATAATATTCAACTATGCATTTAAAAACTAAGCGTATTCTTATCCCAACCCTTATCACCGGTTTATTTTTAATTGGCAGCTATTTCTCGTCAGCTGCACAGGCCATAACCAATATCACCTACCTGCCATTGGTCAGCATTAATCTGACAGGCTGGATTGGACCCTATGGTGGGTACATCACAACTGTTGTCATTGACAGATACAATCCACAGGTAGTGTATGCAGGCTCCTGGGGTGCAGGTGTATTCAAGACCCAGGATAGTGGGCAAAAGTGGCTGTCTGCAAATCTCGGACTGGGTAACCTATATATTAATTCCATGGCTATCGATCCGAAAAACTCTTCCACCCTTTATGCAGGCACCTATAAAAACCAGATATACAAGTCAACCGATGGTGGGAATACCTGGATATGGTCCGGCACTGGTATGCAGGACCAGGCAATTGTCTATTCCATCGCCATTAATCCCGTTAACACAAGCATTGTGTACGCTGCTACGCGGGGTATTTCCAATAACGGCGCTCCTCCCTGGAATGGGGTCGTTTATCGATCGACGAATGCCGGTCAGACGTGGGATCCGGTGCTCTCAAATGTGGGTGGTGAAAGTGCACAGGATTGGGTCTATTCGCTTGCCGTAGGTCCCCATGATACTAAAAACGTGTTTGCTGCCGCCCACGAGCATGGTCCATATTTCAGTCCGAACAATGGGGATAGCTGGTACCCATTGCCGAATGGTATCCAGGATTTTTCGGGTAGAGCCATCGCCATAAACCCGGCATCCGACGACATTCTCTATTATGGGGTTTGGCACGACCGATGCAGTCTATAAGTCTTATGATCAAGGCAGTAATTGGATTCCGGCCAATAGTGCCATCAAATATGCCAAGATCTCCAGCATAACCATTTCTCCCGAAAATTCGGATAGCGTCTACCTGGCAACAACTAATCGAGGGATCTTAAATTCTCAGGATGGCGGTTATCACTGGCATGATATGGGTTTGCAGGGTGACCACATCTCTATCGTTGCCATCAATCCTGCCCATTCAGGAATATTATACGCGGGTACTGCCGGGGATGGGCTGCAAAAGAGCACCTATTATGGGATCGATTGGCTGCCTGCGAATTCTGGCATCGATAACGCCATGACGACCTCGATCATCCTTTCACCGTCCAATCCGAAAGGCTTGTTTACCAGTCTTTATGGTGCCGGGGTTTTCCAATCGAACAATCGAGGGAGTATCTGGAGTGAGATGAACACTGGCCTGTTGGATAAATTCGTGCACACCCTGGTGCAGGATCCCACCCATCCAGGAGTGATCTATGCCCTTACCGATACTGCCGGGCTTTTCAAGAATGATACAAACAACGGCAATGGCTGGGTCAGTATGGGTCAGGGATTGCCACTGGCACAGGATTCCCAGCCTGCATACCCAGAGGACCATCCATTTGCCACTCTTGAGATGAAGGATGTGGACACCAATCCGGAACCAGACATCTCTGCAATACAAGCTGCCAGCGAAAATCTGCTTACAATGGCATTCGCTCCATCTGCCCCACTAATAGCATACTTGGGTACGGGGGGTAGCGGAGTATATAAATCTGTCGATGGTGCGACTCACCTGGTCACCCGCTGGCTTGAGTGGAGAATCGGTCCAAAGCCTGGCGGTTGATTCAGCAGATTCAAACCTCATTTATGCCGCTCCTGCCACACCGGGTAGCCTGAAAATCAGTCTGGATGGTGGCATCATCTGGACGGATGCCAGCCTACCCGTAACCTTTTACACCTTGGTAACATCAACGTCCATGCCCGGTATACTTTTCGCGGGAACAAGCAGCGGTCTCTATCGATACGAGGCGGGCACCTGGACCCAATTGGCTTTGGCTGATCAGGAAGTCACTGCCATTACAATTGACCCCCTTCACCCTGAGCGGATCTTTGCAGGTACAAGTAGCAGCGGTGCATTTTACTCCAGTGATGGTGGTAGTTCCTGGGTGCCTGTGGATCAACGATTAAATGGTCACACCATTCAATCCATAAATTTTGATCCGATCCTTCCCAATTATATATATTTCGCTACCAAGACGCATGGGATTTATTTGTTGACCAAATCTTTCTAAATAGTAATTACCCATGGTATTTCAGTCTAATAACCTGCCGTTGGCGATTGTATAACATAAAAATCAGTCTTTTTATCAGGCTTCTCCTCCCTGGAAAGTGATCGGATTGAATCTCGGCCATAAGACCCGAATGAAAAAGTGGAAATGAATGGGATTGATCTTTATGTTAAATTATGATGACCTTATTCATCGTATCACAGCCTGGGCAGTATCTCAATCCAACGTGCGCGCTGCACTCCTCCTTGGGTCACGTGCCCGTACAGACCACCCCGCCGATGAATGGTCCGACCTGGATGTGCTGGTATTTGCCGTTGACCCCGATCAATTCATCCAATCGTCAGAATGGGTTAAAACGATCGCACCGACATGGTTAACCTTTGTCGAACGAGCAGGCGATGGTGAAAGCTGGGAGAGGCGCACCCTCTTTGCAGGCGGACTGGATGTAGACGTGGCATTCAACCCAGCTGAGTGGCTGGATGGCATCCATGATAATATCCCACCCATTATGGTCGATATTATCCGCCGCGGTGTGAAGGTATTAGTAGACAAAGACGGTAAGCTGGGAAATATCCTAAACATGCCGCTGCCTGAAGCAAGTCCATTTGAAAGACCCTCTCAGCATACTTTTATCAATGCCGTCAGTGACTTTTGGTACCATACGCTATGGAGCGCCAAGCACCTACGGCGGGGAGAGCTGTGGTGGGCAAAATCCTGCGTGGACAATTATTTGAAAGGATTACTCCGACAGATGCTGGAATGGCATGCCCATGCTTTAAAAGGTGACCGGTACGACACCTGGATGCGCGGTCGCTTCCTGGAAGAATGGGCAGACCCGCGTGCGGTAGATCAGTTAAAGACTACGTTTGCTCATTATGATGCGGAGGAAATTGCGCGTGCTTTATTAGCGACGATGGATTTATACCGCTGGTTAGAAGATGAAACCGCCACGAAGTGGGATTATCCGATTCCGCGCCAAGGTGAGCAACAGGCAGCCGCGGCAACCCTAAAACTGGTTGAATCGTTTGGTGTCGATAATCCACCTGTTTCATGAGTTCTCCAGTACTTTTCACGGGATTTAAGAACACAAGCCCACCTTCACCTACCATCATAAAATTCACTGGGAAGCAATCCTTATAAATGTTGAGCAGGTCAGCACTGCCTGTGTATGGTTCATGCTCCTGTGGCACGCTTCATGCATCCATACAAATACCAATGCATCCATCCACAAACCAGTACAAACTCATGCAAAATAATCCTGCCATTCCCGCAATCATTGATATTGGATATATGGAGCTAGAATAAGATGAATAATCCAAACAACCCAGAAGGTATTGTCTCATTTTCAAACCTTCTATTGGAAAATTCTGCCGTCGACACTGCCTCCCCATTATGGACGGTTGATGAGGTTGCCAGCTATCTAAAGTTGCAGCCAGAAACTGTCCGCTCCATGGCTCGCCGTGGAGAGCTACCCGCAATAAAGCTGGGTAAAGTTTGGCGTTTCCAAAAGAACGCCATCCATGATATGCTGGCGAATATGGTTTGAAACGCCGAATAAATCGATGCTACAGAAAATGCGACCCGAAGGCACCATCTAAAAGGTTCCGTCGTTAAGCACCCGAAAATATCAAAGGAAATTACCTGAACGAACTTCTCCGAGGAGATGACCATGACGATTTGTCCAAAATGTAACGCTGAAAACCGCTCCGAAGCTGCATTTTGTGCTAACTGTGGGACTATTTTGTTGGCTCAACCGAGTTCAACCAAACCGCACCCAATAAATATTCCTGAGCCTGATCTACAACCATCCGAGCCAACCGTGATCGAGCTTTTAGCACCCGAATCACTCCCGCCCGAACCCATCATCACTGAGGTGGCGCTACCTGAAACCACCCAAATCCAACCCGCTGTGCTACCAGAGTCTATGCCTGATTTTGCTCCACAACCGGAAGGATCAATTTTCGGCGAGCGTTTCCAATTTGACACCTTGGTGTATCAGAGTGAACACGAGCACGTTTACACCGTTATGGAAATCTGCGAGCTGTCAGCCCCTCGCGTATCCATTTGTTCCAATCCCTTGTGCCGGACAATCCATGTGCCCACCGGCACCGAGCAGGAAAGATTTTGTACTCGTTGTGGGTATCCAATGGATCAGCTTTCACCTTTGCTGGTGCTTCAGGAAGCCGATACGGACCGTTTTTCGAACCAGGTTCAGTTGATCGACCTTCACCTGGTACACCCAAATGTCCACCCGCCCATCGCGATTTTCCAGCAAGAGCATCCGGGTGGCACTCGTTTTTACCTGGTTACACCATGTTCGCAGGAGATACCGGCGCATCCTGAAGCGTCGAAGGTTTTGGAATGGGGCTTACAGCTTGCTGATGGCCTTGATTACCTTCATGCGCACGGTGTGGTATTAGGGGAAGGTCTCCAAACTTCTAGTTTTGGAATGGTAGAAGACAGGATCGTGTGGCGAAATTATTGCGACTCACGCGTACTCCCGATGCTAACGGATAGAGAAAAGATCAATAACGTACGCCTGCTGGCACTTAGCCTGTATTCATGGATCACCGGAAAAGCTACATACACGCCTGATTCCTCCCTCACCCCCAGCCTGAACCGATTATTCCAGCAGGCATTGGTTGGTGAAGGCTTTACCAGTGGTGCCAAACTTGCGCACCAAATCAACCAAACGATCAAAGCAGGCCTATCACCCCTAAACCTGGATTATCATGTTGGCCGGCGTACCCATGCTGGTAGGATCCGCGTGGTTAATGAAGATAGCTTGCTGTGTCTCAACCTGAGTCGCGTACAACAAAGTCTCTCCCAACCAGTGGGAATTTTTACCGTCGCTGATGGCATGGGGGGGCATGCGAGAGGTGAGCTTGCCAGTAGCCTGACCATACAAACCATCCTCCAAAAAGCCATTGTTGAGCTGGCTGGTATCCAAAATAATTCTAAAGATGAAATTACCACCTGGCTGAAGCAAACCATCCAAGCAGCTAACCACGCTGTCTACGAAGCCCGTAAAAAAGAAGATAGTGATATGGGATCAACCCTGGTATGTGGGCTTCTGATTGGCAACCAGGCTTATCTTACTAACCTGGGCGACAGTCGCGTTTACCTGCTCAGGGATAAAACCATCCAGCAGCTTTCCACCGACCATTCTCTTGTCCAACAGCTTGTCTCGAAAGGAGAGATCAGCCAGGAAGAAGCCCGTCTTCACCCGCAGCGAAATGTGATCCTGCGCTGCCTGGGTGAGAAGGATCAAGTCGAATTGGATGTGTACACCCAGGATCTCCTACCCCTCGACAGGCTCTTATTTTGCTCGGATGGCCTCTCCGGGATGCTAGATGACATGCAGATCCAAATCATTAATAACAAATCCGCATCACCACAGATGGCATGCGATTATCTGGTCGATACTGCCAACCTTGCTGGCGGCGTGGATAATATTTCGATCATCATTGTTGAGGTTATTTTAGCTTGACCGGTACCATCATCGAAAAATCTTGTTTATGAGAATTCATTTTTCCACCCTGTTTCTTCTGTTCACCATCCTTACCGCTGTAGGAGTTTTTATACCTGCTTGTAGCTCTTCAACTCCTGCTGAAGAAGACAATCCAGTGAGCACGAACGGGATGGATAATCACGCAAAACCTACTATTACTTCCAAACGGCCGACGAATACCCTCATCCCAGACACACCAAGCCAGACTATCGTGCCATCTCAGACACCCAGGTCAACCATCACTCCGACAGTTTCCTCCACTTCCACAGCCACATCTACCCTGGTACCCTCACAGACCTCATCGCCTACGCTCACCCCAACCTATGCTATCCTGAGAGGCACTGTACTTGAGCAAGCTAATTGCAGGTACGGTCCCGGGGCAGCCTACTTGTACAAGTACGGGCTTTATCCCGGGAACAACATTGAGATCATCGGGCGTAATGACCTGGGTACCTGGATCGTGATCCAGGCTATCGGTGGCAGCAATCCATGCTGGGTCAAAGCTTCCCTGTTGAATATCAAAGGGGAGGTGATGAGTCTGGCACCGGCTTCACTACCCCTGCCACACTCACCCTTTTATGGTCCCCTCACCGGCGCGAATGCTCAGCGGTCAGGGGATTCCGTGGCCATATCCTGGAGTCCAATGCTCCTTAAAGCTGGAGACGACTCATTACAGTACCCCTATCTTGTTGAAGCCTGGCTTTGCCAGGATGGACAGCTAATGTTTACCCCCATCGGCTCCTGGGTAAATATCGTGACCGTCCAGGATGAATCTGGTTGCTCCGAGCCTTCCCATGCCAGGGTCTATGGTGTGGAAAAACATGGCTATACCAATTGGGTTGAAATCCCATGGCCTCAACCATAGCAATTCTTATAATGGAAAAATATCGATAAGTTATATAATCATATGACCAGCAATGAAATATCCTAAATAAACGTGAGGAAACAATGATCTGCCCCTATTGTGGTAAAGAAAATCCTGAAACTGCCAGCCTGTGTGCCTTCTGTGGTGGAAGATTATTTGAAACAGATGACCAAAATCTTCTAAAAAACTTGCCACCCGAATACATAACCGAACCCGGGCAATCAACTTTAGAGTCTGAGCATGAAGTTGAGCAATCATCCCCCGAACCCGAGCTATCAACTGTAAAACCTGATGGTGTAGTTGACCAACCCCCTGCTCAGGATGAGATGGCTACTATTGAGTCACCTCAAATCCCTGCCAAGAGCTCAAAGCGAGGCTGTGACAAATATCTCTTATGGCTCCTTGGTTGTTTCGTGATACTGTGCTTGACCCTTAGCTGTGTCGCACTTTTTTGGGGATTCTTCAACTTTAGCAGCGTATTGGATTTCCTCAAGCCCGCAACTCCAACCCCAATACCTTCTCCAACGCCTAGTTTGCTTTTCTATGACGATTTCTCCAATCCTGACTCAGGTTGGCCAAGCTTTAACGAGCCTGATTATGTGGATGATTACTACAATAATGCTTATCGTATGATTGAAAATGTAGAAAATACGACATCATGGGTTTATCCGAGCGAGTACTCGTTTGCTGATGTAAGCATTGAAGTGGATGCCACACAGAACGGCGGTCCTGATGAAAATGATATGGGCGTGATCTGCCGTTTACAGGATGATGACCACTTTTATTTCGGACTTATTACCAGTGATGGTTATTACGGCATTATAAAGATGGTGGATGGAGAATTCAATGTCATCGGGTCAGATTACCTTGAATCCAGCGATTTTATCACCCAGGGTAGTGCCACTAATCATATCCGCATGGATTGTAACGGTGATGTGTTGACTTTGTACGTCAACGGGCAACAGCTCGTGCAACAGACTGATGCAGATTATGCTCAAGGCAATGTAGGCTTGATCATTGGTACATACGAGACACCCGGAACGGATATCCTATATGACAATTTCATCGTCCAGCAGCCATGAAACTACCACTCATCAAATGGATCGATTCCCATCAGCTATCTTCTACTAATATTTCATCCGACCGATAATTAATCCGGAAATTACAGATCGATAGGAGCTCAAACATGTCCACCACCTGCCCAAATTGCAATCATCCAGTTCGAAAAGATGCCAGATACTGTGGATTCTGTGGAACAGATCTGATGCCACCAGCTGAAGTCAAACCAACTGCTCCACCGGCCAAATCTGAAAAAACAGCTTCAAATCAAAACTCAATCACGCAAAAAATATCCAAACCCAAACGCTTTCAAACCAGCCAGGTGGTGACATTTGTTGCGATCATCCTGCTTTTCATAGTGATCATCCTGTCGGTAGTCTGCCGCTACTGGTCAGAGATCTCGCAAGGATTGATTCAGATGATTTTCTCGATGTACGTCCGTTTTACCTTGCTCTAGAGCGCAATCCAGGAACGATCTACCAACACCCCAAAACACATCCACAATGACGGGTGATAAAAAATCCAACCAGCCCCAAAGGTCAGGTTGGGTTTTTGTTTAATATAAAATGCTTAGGCGGAATGATCAACACGGCATTCTATGCCGGGCTGAGATTCCACCTCATGGGATCAGGTTAAAAATTAAGCCGTGAGCGATAGTAGATCAATCGCTTAACAAAACGTTGAGCGATTTAGACGTTGGGTGCGGGTGGATTTTCCGGTTTAACTTCGGCAGGTTTTTTCTTCGTTTGATCCCTAAATAATCCTACCTGGATGATCATCCCAAGCACAAACAGGGCAAAAAATACTACCGTTCCGACAGTTGCTTGTAATCCAATGGCTTCTGTGACCAAAGTCGCGCCTGCCCAGGAGGATAAGATATAAAGCGACCAATCGAACGCACTGGAAACGATCAGCAACCCGACGATGCCACCAATGATAAATGCCATCCACCCACTTGGTTCGGAGGTGACCCCAAGGAACCCTGCCAGGCGTAAAGCGCCATACGCTCCCGCAATAAAACCGACCAGCGAGAGTGCCAGGTGCTGCAGGAAGTAGGCCATAATTGCCCCAAGGATACCTGCACCTAACGCAACAATATACACAAGCCAGGGTGGGTTGAGAACAAGCTGAGTTGCCAGCCCCATCCCAATCACAAATCCAACCACACCCACGAAAAGCCAATAAAGCTTCTTGCCTGTGGTCAACAGGACAATTCCCAGGACTAGATTAATCAGATTCATAAACATACTTCCTCCGTCCGTATAATTTTGACTCCATGAGTGTGATGCAAGAATTGTGCTTATATAATGTTAGTACAGGTAATCAATTATTCCTTTTTTGACCGCCAACCCAAGAAAATCGTAATCGCCAGAATCACTACAGCAATGGCTGTGCCCAGGAAGAATATATCGCTTCCTCCATTCCAATCGACTACCTGTCCTAGGAACAGCACAGCAAGGATCACGACAATAACACCCAATAATTTTGATTTTAAGTCATCCAGGTCTGTGATGTGTAACCAGCTTGGTGTGACCAATTGCTCATCGATAAATAATTCATATAATCCTAAGGAAGTGATGTAAAAAATGGTTCCGAGCAATAAAACGTCAATGATTTCAATGAACGTGATGGCAAGCAGTTTGACAGACTTACCATCAAGCTGTGCCGTAAATGAATAGAGTACAATTCGTACAGTCGCAATACCAGTAACAACCAGCAAGGTCACCGATGCGATGAACGCACACAACACTGCGATAAGGATGATATACCGGCTTGACGACAACATTTTTCGCATCATTGAATGAACTCCTTGGATTGGATTTGGTTGTACGAAAAGTGTTGATTTTCCTCTGAGATAGCCTGATCGCCTTATTAACGATATCAAAATATAAACTATTATATATTTAATATTTTACTCGAAATTGTTAAACATCTTGGCCTCGGTCTTTTTTTATTGCTATATAATTATAGAAATGGGATTTTTTGAATATGATCAAAGTAATTCTTATGTCCCAGGATAAAATAGCTGAGACTTTACTCATTGCTTTATACGCACGTGCAGTCGAAGGACGGATTCATGAACCCCTGCTGCATGACAAGATGGCGCAACATCTGGTTGAGCAGATCGACTATGATTTTTCCAGATTGAAACTTAACGGGCACGATCAAGTTACGACGATCATGCGACTGCGAGAGTTTGACAGAATTACGCAGTTTTTTCTAAACCTCCATCCACACTCGGTTGTGGTGCATATCGGATGTGGTCTGGATACCCGTTTCGAACGGGTCGATAACGGTTTGGTCAAATGGTATGACCTCGACCTGCCTGAAGTAATTGAGTTTCGTAGCAAACTGATCACTATACAAGATCGGTGTCAGACGTTGCCGTATTCAGTATTTGATCAGCAATGGATTACACATGTGGAAAATCACCCCACAATGGCATATTTGTTCCTGGCGGAAGGTGTATTTCCATATTTTACTGAAACGCAAGTGAAAGGTTTGTTTCTAACGCTTATGGATAAATTTCCGGGCTGTGAGTTGGTGTGTGATGGGATGACCCCTGCTATGGTACATTTGCACAATCTTAAGCTAACCACCTCCAAGCTTGATGTACGTTTGCATTGGAATTTAAAAAACGGACGCCAACCAGAAAGCTGGAGAAGTGGTATCAAGATGCTAAGCGAGTGGTTCTATTTTGACTATCCCGAACCACGTCTGGGTTCAGCACGTTTCATGCGGTATCTACCCTTGCTTGCTAGGGGTGTGGGTATTTTTCACTACCAGCTTGGTGACAAACCGAAGCTATAAGTTTATTATCACAACCAATGTCTGTGAAAGGTATTCCTTCCTTCACACAAAGATTGGGAAGCTTCTTATTATTGGTAGAGTTGATTCTTTTCGTCTAATGCAAAATCCCCCACTTCCACCACCCCCAACGCACGAATAAAATCCTCCCGTTTCATGATCACGGTGGAATATCGCACTCCCGAGCCGACCGAAATCTCATCGTCTTTTAGGATTCCCTTGTCCATCAGCACCCGCAGCGGTTGAGGCGTTCCAAATGGCGAGACTGCCCCCACTGCATAACCGGTGACTTCTAACACCTCAGCATCAGTCGCCATGCTGATGCGCGAAGTGCCCAGGTGTTTACGGAGTGCCGGCCAGGCTACCTGCCTGGGTCCTGCTACCAGCACCATCACAAATCCGCCCCTTGACAACCGGAACAGGATGCTGCGGATGATCTGATCTGGACGTTGCCCACGTTCCTCGGCTGCCTGCTCGAGAGAATGCACCTGACCGGGATGCCGGAAGAACCGGTAAGGGATACCTCTTTCATCCAGGAAGCAAGTCACGGGTGTGGTGGAGATATCTTCAAGGCTCATGCAGCTCCTTTCTGAGGGGCAATTCGTAATGGTGAAAATACCAACCACAGCACTGCTGCCATTTCCCCAAGCGCTGCCAGGAACAGTGTTTGGCTCAAACCGATCACCAACCCCAACGCCCCACCCAGCAAGCCTCCCAGGGGGGCGACACCCCAGTTTAGCATGCTCAAAGTTGCATTCATTCTGCCCTGCATATGGTCCGGTGTTAATGATTGGCGCAAGCTGACCTGCCCAATCTGGAATATGGTCAGCCCAATCCCAAAGAAGAACTGGGCTAGGATCAACAGCCCGATTACCTGCCATTGATTGTGGATTCTCCCAGCAATTGGGAAGAGCAGATCACTACCACCAGTGAGGAGCACTCCGAGCAGCAGGCTTCTACCCAAGCCAATTCTCCGATCCACGCTTTCAGTTACAATTGCACCCAGCAGGAAACCTATGCTCCCACTGGCAAAGATTACACCCAACCAGCCAGCGGATAAACCAAGCTGGCGAGTAAGGTACAAAATCTGGACAGCTTCGAATATGGCATTGAAAAAGCTTAGGGAAGTGATACAACCTGCTAGGGCTCTCAACCGATTTTCACTAATCACGTGGTGTAGCCCATCCTTGATATCACTCCACAGACGGGTGCTGGTTCCAGCCGGTGTAGGACTGGGTTCAGGAGTATGGATCAGACCGATTGAAAAAGCTGATACCAGGAACGAAAATGCATCCACAGCAATGGCAATTGGCGCTCCAATGAGCTGTACCAGGCCTCCGGCAAGACCGGGACCGATGATCTCAGCCACAGAATTGCTCAATTCCAAGCGACTGTTGGCTTTCACCAACTTTTCACGCCCCACTAATCCAGGCAAATAGGAACGATAGGCTACATTGAAAAACAATCCCATCGTTCCTGCTAGGAATCCGACGATGTACAAGACTTCCACGCTCAATGTGCCCAGAAGTGCTGACAGGGGGATGACAGACAGGACTAACGCCCGCCCAATATCCGAGCTAATCAGCACCAAGCGGCGTTTGTGATGGTCTACCCACACTCCTGCAAATAGCCCAAAGATCAATACAGGTGCTGCCCCGAGGGCGCTCAGGATACCCATTTGAAGTGAGCTGGCACCTAGGTTGACAGCCGCAGTGATGGGTATCGCCAGCAATGTCACCTTTGAGCCGATCAGCGATATAGTCTGACCTACCCACAGCTTATTGAAATCAATGCTGGATCCATTAATCGTTGGATAACTCTGGGATTCAGTCATACATCAATCCAATTTTTATCAAAGTTTCAGTCATTGAGAAGTAGAATAATTATACACTTGCAACATAAAACTCACTTTAAGGTACACAAGCCTGCACCATTCTTGTGCTACAAAAGTAAAAATGATCCACCAGGAATGATGATATCTCGTATAATTATCATCAAGTTCTTTTACCGTTTTCCTTATAGTTATTTATCGAGACAAATAAATACCTTTGCCAAAGGAGAGTTATGCCATGAACATCAACTTTGCTATGTGGAAAACCGCCTTGTGGACCCTGGTCAAGATGGATAACAAGGACGAGTGGGATAAACTCGACGTCGTCTCGAAGTGGTTGATTGCCACCCGCTCTGGTGTAACCCTGGTGACCGTCTACACTTGCGTCATCGCCGGGCTGCTGGCATGGCGCGATAATTACTTCTCGGTCGTCCCCTGGATAATCCTCACCTTGGGGCTGTTCATCGCCCACGGCACCAACAACCTGCTCAACGACTATACCGATTTCAGCCGCGGGGTGGACAAGGACAATTACTTCCGCACACAGTACGGTGTCCACCCGCTGGTGCAGGGTTTCTGGGACAAAAAGACCCAGTTACGTTGGTTCAGGGTGAGTGGGGTGATCGCATTCCTCTCCGGGGTGTATGCCTTATTCTACAGCCACTTTGACCCACTCGTGATCGGATTATTCGCCCTGGGTGCCCTGGTGCTGTTGTTTTACACCTACCCACTCAAGTACCTCGCCCTGGGTGAATTGGCCATCTTCCTGATCTGGGGTCCAATTATGGTGGTCGGGGTGTATGTCGTGCTCTCGCAGGGAGCTACAGAAAATATATGCAACGTCGCCCTGGCAGCAGTGCCTTTTGGCTTGAGCGTCGCCAGTATCAACGTCGGCAAGCACATCGATAAGATGAAGGATGACAAAGCCAAAGGGGTGGGCACATTACCGGTACGGATTGGTGAGAAGGCTGCAAGGTATATAAATATATCCGTCCTGGTCCTCATTTACTTGGTGGTAGTCTACCTGGTCATTGTCCCACGCTACTTTACCCCCCTGATGCTGATCATCTTTTTTGCCATCAAGCGCCTGATCCTGGCGGTAAAGATCCTATCCAGGCCACGCCCTGAAGAAGCACCACCGAACTACCCCTTCTGGCCAACTTACTTCTCAGCTTTCAACTTTAATCACAACCGCATGTTCGGCGGGTTGTTCATCCTGGCGCTCATCTTTGACACCATCCTGCGCATCGCCTTACCTTCTTTCTGGCCGATGCGATAAAAGAATTATTTAAACTACATATAGATCATGTCCTTAGGAGGTTAGGCCATGATGCAAACCAATATAACAGGCAATAATGCTAGCAGAATTACTGCCAGCATACTGATGCCCCTTCCTGACCAGGATTTCGATCCCTCCGAATCAGCCATCCCCTGGAAGGTATGCACTTCGAATGGATGGAAGGTAGCATTTAGCACTGAACACGGAAATATACCAAAGACCGATCTGAATAGGCTGAAAGGTCCACTGCCTGGTTTGCTTAGTGCGAGCAAAAAAGCTCAGGCTGCTTACCAGCAAATGACCCAAGACCAATATTTTCAGCACCCAATTCCATACGCAGAAATCGATCCTGATCAATTTGTAGCATTGCTTTTACCAGGCGGAGATGCTCCCGGTGTGCGTCAGTACCTGGAAAGTCCAGTTTTGCAGAATAAAGTCCTCCAATTCTGGCAACAGGAGAAGCTGATTGGCGCACTTTGTCATGGGCTGTTGGTTCTTGCTCGTACGATCGTTCCACAGACTGGACGAAGTGTGCTCTATGGGCATAAAGTCACCACTGTACCAAAATCGCTCGATCTGCTCGCCTATCGATTCGACCGCTGGTTCCTTAAACGTGGCTATATCATGTATTCAAGCTGTGTGGCAGATGAAGTATGCGCATGCTTGGAGCATCCCGATGATTATTCACCTGGACCAGGCATACTTGCTCCATATGTCGTTTCCGATGGTAATCTGGTCACTTCCCGCTGGTATTTAGACGCTGAGGTATTTGCAGAGCGCTTCGTCGACGAGTTGCAGCAAAGCATGAATGCAAAAAGTAGCCTCACTTAAGTGTAAAACAAATTATCCAAATCAATCCGTACTTCATAGATAATCCATCTGACCGTAATGATAAAAGCCCTCCCCGTAAATGGGGAGGGCTTTACAATAATAATCTATTTTTTCTTCTTCTTTTTCCCCTTCTTCTTGCCTTTATTTTCCTTCGGCAGTTTTTGTTCACCTTGAGACTCCGCAACTGATTGCCCTTCTTCCTGCGCCATCTCGGAGTGGTACTTCTTCCGGATCTCTGCCAGATCAACAGTTGGATCGGGATATTTCATCCTCCAGTTTTCCATGCTCTCTACCAGGATCTGGGATATCGCCAGGTTGCGGAACCACTTGTGGTTGGCAGGGATGACGTACCAAGGGGCATAATTGAAGCTGCACTTGCTGAGTGCCTCCTCATAGGCTTGCTGGTAGTCGTCCCAATACTCGCGCTCTGTGTAATCTGCCTCGCTGATCTTCCACTGCTTATCTGGCTCATTCAAACGGTCACCAAATCGCCTGAGCTGTTCCTCCTTGTCGATGTGAAGAAAAAACTTCATGATGGTAGTTCCACTGTTCGCCAGGCTGCGTTCAAAATTGTTGATCTCGTTGTATCGCCTGGACCACACCTCCCTGGGCACCAGGTTGTGCACCCGCACCACCAGCACGTCCTCGTAATGCGAGCGGTTGAACACTGTGATGCACCCTTTGCGCGGGGTCATCTTGTGAATGCGCCACAGGTAATCGTGTGCTAGCTCTTCGGTGGTGGGAACTTTGAAGCTCACCACATTACAACTTTGAGGGTTCCAGGCTTCCATCACATGCCGGATGGTTCCATCCTTTCCGCCCCCGTCCATCGCCTGCAGTACCACCAGCAGGGAATGTTTATTCTCAGCAAACATCAAAGCTTGCAGCTCAGACAAGTGCTGGGTTTAACTTTTCCTGCACGCCAATTACGGCCTCCTCACCATCATACTCTCCGTGAAAGTCCGCATCGATCTCACCCAGGTTCACCTGGTTGTTTGTTTTTATCCGGAATTGGTCTGCGTAATTCATCTTGGTACTCTCCCAATTGGGATTATATCATTCCGTTGTTTCTACTTTTATCATTAGGATTTTATCTGCTAATACCAATTCAACTTATAATATTCCTTCTAACGCTACCACCCGCTTGCCCACCTTTAGGATTTAGGGTATTATCATCTGGATAATAACGAGTTCGACAAGATAGAATATCCACTTCATGGAGCTTGAATCAGCATGGAGCAATTCCTTGCTACTGAGACATTGATCATTGAGCTGTTATTGGTTGTATCCATCGTCGCCATTGTTGTGCGACGCCTGCGCATACCCTACACCGTCGCGCTGGTCGTAGTCGGTTTCCTGATCACCTTTCAGACCACGGTTAAATTTGAGCTCACGCCTGAGCTGATCCTGGCATTGTTCGTCCCTCCCCTGGTGTTTGAAGCCGCATTTCACCTGAACCTTCAGGAGTTGCGCCGTAATCTACCTGCCATCGTGCTTCTAGCAGTCCCTGGCGTGATCCTGACCAGCCTCATTGTCGGAGGTATCCTGGTGCTGGGTACCAGGCTCAGCCTGCCTCTTGCCCTGGTTTTTGGCGCCTTGATCTCTGCCACCGATCCGGTTGCCGTGGTGGCATTGTTCCGCACCCTGGGTGTTCCAAAACGACTGTCGGTGCTCATCGAAGGTGAAAGTCTGTTCAATGATGGCACCGCCATTGTCCTGTTCAATCTTATGCTGGCAGTTGCCCTCACCAACCAGTTCAAGCCCATTGAAGGCATAATTAATTTTTTTATTGTTTCGGTGGGTGGCATCACCGTCGGACTTGGACTTGGCTGGCTGGTTGCTCAGCTGATCGCACGTGTGGATAACTACCTGATCGAAACCACACTGACGACTGTATTGGCATTTGGATCCTACCTGGTTGCTGAAAAACTGGGCATGAGCGGAGTTCTGGCAGTGTTGGTTGCAGGGCTCGTGAATGGAAATATCAGCCCGAAAGGAATGAGTCCCACCAGCCGTATCGTGATTTTCAATTTCTGGGAGTATGTGGTTTTCCTTACCAACTCGCTGGTCTTCCTGTTAATTGGATTGCAAATCAACATTACCGGTATGCTCGCTGCCTGGCAGCCCATCTTATGGGCTATCCTGGCGGTTTTTATCGCTCGCATTATTGTCGTTTATGGTCTGAGCTGGGTGATCAACCGTGTTTCCACTCCAATTCCAATTCGCTGGCAACATGTCCTCACCTGGGGTGATTTGCGCGGTGCTGTCAGCCTGGCGTTGGTGTTGAGTTTGACGGACGCCTTGGGCCCGCAACGCGAATTATTGCGTGTGATGGCTTTTGGTGTGGTTTTATTTTCCCTGCTGGTACAAGGTACCACCATGGCACCTCTCATCAAGAGACTGAAGATTATCACTCGTTCAGATGCCCAGATCGAATACGAGCTTCAGCATGCGCGCCTCACTGCCCTGCGAAGTGCTGATTCACGCCTGGACCGTCTGCATAATGATGGCATGCTCTCCAGCCATACCTGGGAAAAGCTCAAGCGTTCTGTCACCGGAGAAGCTTCCATATTAGCAGACAAGGTGCGGGGAATACTCCTGGCAGACCCGGTTCTGGAAGCCGAAGAATTGGAAACAGGCTGGCGTGAGCTACTACGCGCCCAACGCTCGTCCCTGTTTGACTTGCGCCATGATGGGGTCATCTCCGATGATGTATTTGAGCAATTATCCACCGAAGTAGACGCACAATTGAGTGAAGGCTATCCATCCCTGCCTGAGGAAGCCGAGACGCGCACCCAATTTCTCGAAATTACCGTCCCGGATGATTCTTTCGCCATCGGGAAAACCATCGCTGAGCTGGGTATCCCGCGTGCTGCCGTGCTGGTGTCCATCCAACGTGGCGACGAGACCATCATCCCGCGTGGAGATACCCTGGTGCATGCTGGTGATGTGGTCACCACGCTGTGCGAGCGTGAATCCATCGCACCTGTAAAAAACCTGTTGCTCAATCCGGGAGAGCCGTTGGAAGATGAACCGGGAATTATTGAACAGGGAAAAGACTGAAGGATGAGCATTCTGGATTCCAACATTTATATCTATGTGCTGATCCCGATCATGGTTTTCATTGCCCGTGTGGTAGATGTAAGCCTGGGCACGCTTCGCATTATCTTCATCTCACGGGGGAAAAGAAACCTTGCCCCCATTCTTGGTTTTATCGAAGTATTCATCTGGATCACGGTCGTCTCACAGATCGTCAGCCATGCTCATAACGTTATTGCCTATCTGGCGTATGCAGCTGGTTTTGCCGCCGGGAACTATGTGGGCATGTACATTGAAGACCGCTTGGCGATTGGCACCCAGATTCTCCGAGTATTTGTGCAAAACAATCAGCAAGTGTTGATCGATAACCTGCATAATGCCGGTTATGGGCTCACCTGCGTGGATGGGCAGGGTGCCACTGGTGCGGTGACCCTGGTTTACACCGTCGTCAAACGAAAAGACATGGCCAGGGTATTGAGTATCATCCATCAGACCCACCCGAATGCATTTTTAACCATCGAAGACCTGCGCTCGACACAGGCGGGTATCTTCCCAGCATCCTCGACCACAGATAACGGTCAGTTCTTTCCCCGTAAATTCAAATAAAATATATCAAAACCTGCCAGGTCTACAAAATAGATAAAAAAGATAGCCGCCATCGATTTGATGTAAGGCTATCTTTATTTTTCTAATCGCTAACTGCTAACCGTTAATTACTAAAAAAAGTGGGCGCGAGAGGGCTCGAACCTCCGAACCTCACGGATGTGAACCGTGCGCTCTAACCAACTGAGCTACGCGCCCAAATTTCATAGGCTCACATTATAACCGCATGGTAGAGTCTGTGCAAGTTTGACAGTGGACCTGGCAGGTCTTCGAGACCTGCCAGGTCTGAATTACTGTTATCTGTGGGGCTAAAATTAGTCTCTGTGAATAAACCTATCCCTCAATCCAAGGTACAATAATAAAGCGTCCAAGAGACTATTACGTCAGATAAATTGCTAAAGTTTGTGCGCCCTAATAGTAGAACTGATAAATATAGGTAAATGGATACGGAAATTATGAAAAAATATACATCACTGCCTGTGATTGCTCTGATCGTAGTGACAGGTATCTTTTTCTTCTTTTTTTACCGTATGGGTACAAACGATGCGAAAGTACTTGCGGATTTTCCTGTTGCTTATAAAAATTATGATCAAGCTGTTTCAGATTTTTACAACGCTGTCCTGGCATCCAATCCTGAAAATGCATCCACTACTGACACCTTAGAACAAAAAGCTGATGAGACTCTAATCGTACTGAATTCACAAGCATCCATAAGGATATCTTCGTTAACCAAAAACGATGGTGACCTTATGAGGGTATCTCTTGAGATCGCAGATCTTGCTAGAAAAGAACTTAATACTCTGAAAGCATATCAAAATGCAGTAGCCGATAAGAGTAATGATATAGACAAGTTAGCTAAAGAGTTTGCTGATTTGATGAACCAAAGACAAGCTGCCTATTCTCACTATCTGGAGCTTGCTGAGCTAAAAAATTAGAAAGGGCCGGTTAGAGTAATTCCAAGACCTGGGCAGGTTTTTAAAACCTGCCAGGTCTAAAGATAAACCTGCCAAATCTTAATCACTCTTCCACTCCCTCTCCAAATCGAATACACATACTCATCCCACCATTGACCTCGTAACCATCTGGTCTCCCGCAGCCGGCCATCTTGGTGCATGCCTAGCTTCTCCATCACCCTCACGGAGGCAGCATTATCAGCATGGCAGAATGCCACAATACGGTGCACATTCAGCTCCCTGAACGCCCAATCCATCACCTGCCAGGCAGCTTCAGTAGCATATCCTTTGCCCCATTTATGCAGTTGGATTGCCCACCCCACCTCCCACTCGCGGATGGCTTCCCATTGCCTGGATAATTTCAATAAGCCGATGGCGGTATCTTGTGGCGGGATGGTGATGGCGAACCTGTAGGTCGTTCTCTGTACTTCCAGCTGATTGGCGATGTATTCGTCCAACGCCTTACGTGTTTCAGCTTCACTCGGTAGGTCCCGCTCGTAGGTGTACATCTCAGGCCTGCTATCCATCTCCCGTAAAGATGAATAATCCCCCTCCACGAACTCCCTCAATTTTAATCGGGGTGTGATAAGTTCCATATATTTTCTATATCAACAACCAAAGATTATGTTTATGCGGGGTGGTTATGGCTGACCAACTACTTGATGACCTCACCGGTCTTCCGGTAGATATCCAGCCGTCGTTTATTCTCATACGGATGGATGAAACAATAGTAATCATCCTGCAGGATATTCCCGCCAATCCGGCTTCTTACTTCCTCATAGGAAACGATGCGTTCTTTCAGTTTCTCGCAGATAAACTCGTCGCAGGCAGCGCAATTTTCCAATCCTTTTTCGAGCACACAAGGCCTCACCTTGCAGCTAAGGTCAAGCAGCTTCGCTTGCTCTGTCATGCATCCATCACAAAGAATATCCGCTGGCGCTATCCGAAATCCGAAGTACTTGAACCAGCCATCACTTAATTTCTTCTGGTTCGAAGGATTTTTTTCGACGTTCGGACGGTATGCCAGGCATAGGTCACAACGATAACCACAGCGGGTTAAGACTGGCATCATAGATTATTCCCTACCGAATTCCATTCAACGATCTGATTACAGTTGCCAGTTACGTGGGTGCGGTGAAGAATTGCACCAATCCCGAGATCAACATAACGGCTCCGAACAGGATTGCCCCATATCCAAAAACAAGAAAACCGCCCCCAGACGAGGCTGAGCTGTTGGAAAAAATGATCACCAGGCCAGCGATCAGCCACATCGCACCGGTAAGAGCATTCTTCCTGCCAGTTGCCTTGGTTTTCTGCTGGGTCACCCGGACGCGCGTGTTGCCAGCAATATAGCCTTCAGCTCGATGTTCATCCCGTATTTTGACCCAATCCTTCCCCTCCACTTTTATCACTTGCAGGATCTCCACTTTTGTATTCCTGGCAAGCTGCTGCTTCACCAACGCCCCCTCCGCTGGTTCTGCAAGTAAATCCACATTGTTCTGCATCAAAGCCCCCTGACGGATTACATAGATGCGCGACTCACCTGGGATGAATGCTTGCTGCCCGGTTGAAAGAGTGATCGGAACCCACAGCTTGCCTGCTTTCCTTTTTGTTGCGCCAAACTCGATCTCGCTGCCCTGATTGAGAGTCGCTAACGAAACTGAGTTCTCGTCCATGCTGCTGTATACTTTCACTTGCTCGTCCAGGGTCCTGGCTTTCATAATTCGTATCTCCGAAGATCAATTTTTATTTTTATCCTTCATCATGAGACTGATCCCGCTCACCAAGTCATAGATGTTGTTAACCAGGTGCTAATCAGTCTTACCTCACATGGAATATTATACACGCTCCACAGGATGGTGGATTTTCAACTCTGCAGATAATTTCTAAGCTGATGTGCCCAGCAACCTGGGAGATATGGGAATTCTGGTTCGGCATTATCTATCGCACTCAATTCGGTAAGATTATCGTCTATGCGTTATCCCTTACCTTCAACAAATAATCAGGGCACATATGGTGGCATTTCTATCACTACAAAATCGCCATTGTCTTTCTCGATCACTGTAAAAGTAAATACTGACTGCGGTGGCGTGTCCGTCTCATTACCCCCACAACATGGGCCAAGCACAAAGAGTGAGCCATCTTCATTCATAAATTCAACCTTGAAATCGAATTCATTTGCAGCTGCTTCTTTCTCAAGCGTTATGCTTTTCAATTCCAGGCATGCTGCCCCATTAATGGTGCAGGCATTACGGAGTAATCCGATATAGTCATTGGGATCAAGATTGGGGTTGTGATCGATCATGATTTCATAGGTTCCCCCATATAACCTGGCAGCTTCTTCATATCGCCCGGCATGCAGATTTTCCAGGAAAGTAATCAATGATCGTTGAGCGCGAGTGGCATCTTCACCTGCTTTGTCAGCAGGAGGTTCTGTTTTCCTGGCATTGCATGAAGCCAGGAATAACCCAAACGAAATAACCATTAGGATGGATAGCGTGGTTTTCACACTTACCTCACTTTTCATTGGATAGTACTCAAGTTTCTTTTCCAATAATTATTGTATCTTCAGTAAGAGATTTTTATCATTAGAAATCTTAAAATATTGCGAACTATGCATAAATCCCTTGTAGAATTAGAACATTATTGTGCTATAATCATAGTAGTGGGTTTCTACATCAATTGTTCAAATCGGTATACTCCCCTTTCTCCAAAAGCAGGCTTTACTTTTGGAGCTCGCTGAGGGGTTATTGCACCTTACCAACTACATTTTAAAGAATCAGTTGTTCCTCTTCGTTTTTCTTTTTTTTATTAATGTGCCTGCCCTTGCTGCATGAATTTCTTTTTACCTTATTGACCCATCAACGAATGTTTTTTAAGTGTTTTTTACCCGGATAGTCTGGGCGATGATAAAAAATTAATCTTATTAAACTTCCTGATTGTTTTTTTATCGGATCACGAAAAGCTATCGCTTATTACTTTCCCGGATTAGACGAATTTATCGACATCGCTAAACACTGTTCTGTCCTTGACACCGCTCTGCCTACCGTGTATAGTCCTTTTATTATGAAATTATGGCCTCCTTTTTTGCTGCTGGTTTTCGCAATCCTAGCTTGCAACCTGCCCAAGAAATTTACGGTGGATCCTGCTACCACACCTACCTCTACTCCCTCAACAACACCTATTCCCTCCCCAACCCTCACCCCCACCAGTACACCCACCTCCATACCAACACCCACCCCCACGCCGGTACCTGAGGTACGCATTGCCAATGCTGACGTTGCTCTTTTCAATGGTGATTACCAGGCAGCATTCAGCGAATACGGCTCTGCTTTCGACACCTCCATCGACCCTCAAATCCTCTCCTCTGCTACACTTGGTCAGGGACGGATTAATTACCTTACGGGTGTCTACCCCAATGCTCTGGACGAGTTTCGTGCAATCGTCGAGGAGTACCCTCAATCATCTCAAGTCGCTGATGCCTATTACTTCATGGGTGAAACGTATATGTTGCTGGACCGCTACACGGAGGCAGCAGACGCCTATGCGAGTTACCTTTCGGTAAGGCCAGGGGTGCTGGATGCATTCATCAACGAGCGTCGCGGTGATGCTTTGGTAGCATCTGGAGATTACAATGCTGCTCTGGCAGCTTACACCAACGCCGTTCAATCACCCCGCCTGCCCACCAATTTCCTCCTCGAGCTCAAGCTGGCACAGACCTATGTCCTTCTCGGTGATTACGCCACCGCCCAGGTTGTATATGAAGACATCAATTCGCGCACCGGCTCTGAGGCAATTAAGGCTCAGGTGGACTATTCCCTTGGCCAGATGTACATTTCCCAGGGACTACCAGAGCAAGCAACTACAGCTTACCTGGATGCGGTCTTCAACTATCCTCAAACCTATTATTCATATTTGAGTCTGGTTGAGCTGGTCAATGCCGGTTATCCGATTGATGAGCTGCAGCGTGGATTGGTGGATTACTATGCTGGCCAGGGAAACGTTGCCCTGGCTGCATTTGAACGCTATCTCGCTGCCAATCCTCCCGACCCAACTACTGCCCTCTACTACTCAGGGTTGATCCTGCGTGACCAGCAGGATTTGCCCGGAGCAATCTCGATGTGGGACACCGTCATTCAAGGTGATCCGGCAACTGAGCTGTGGGATGCTGCCTGGGAGCAGAAGGCGTATACGCAATGGGCATACCAGGATGATTATGCAGCTGGGGAACAAACCTTGCTGGATTTTGTTGCGGCTGCCCCCACGCATCTCCGCGCCGCAGAGTTCCTATTCGATGCCGGCCGTGTGGCTGAGCGTGATGGTCGCCTGGAGCAGGCTGCCCAACTCTGGCAGCGCATCCCAGTAGAATATCCAAACACCGAGTATGTGTACCGAGCCCTATTCCAGGCAGCTGTCTGCTACTACCGCCTGGGAGATTATCCCTCGGCGCAGGAAGTATTTTGGCAGGCTCAAGCCCTCGCCTCCACTCCTGCTGAGCGTGCCGCTGCATACTTCTGGACGGGAAAATCTCAAGCTGCCCAGGGGGATGAAGCCGCTGCGAATGCCACCTGGCAGCAGGCTGCTCCTCTCGACCCCACCGGATATTACTCCGAGCGCTCGCGCGATTTGCTGAGTGATCGCCTTCCATTCACCCCTCCCCAGCTGGCTGACTTTGGGATTGACCGCCAGTCAGAGCAACGGCAGGCGGAATTATGGATGCGCACGACCTTTAATTACCCCTCCACCACCGATTTTTCAGTGCCTGGCCCGCTGGCCGGTGATCCGCGCTTTATTCGCGGCCAGGCTTTGTGGGATTTGGGCTTGCAAGACCAGGCAGAAGCTGAGTTCAGTGATCTGCGTGAATCAGCAGCTGCTGACCCACTCACCTCTTACCGCCTGGCAGTCTTTCTCACCGATTTAGGCATGTACCGCCAGGCAATCCTTTCTGCCCGCCAGGTGCTTGATCTGGCTGGTCTGGACGATGCCGGCACCCTTACTGCCCCACTGCTCTTTAACCATATCCGTTTTGGTTCATATTACTCAGACCTGGTGGTCCCAGGTGGCTCAGAAGTACGGCTTTGATCCATTATTTATCTGGTCCACAGTGCGGCAGGAAAGCCTGTTTGATGCCAGCATCAACTCCAGTGCTGGCGCTATGGGATTGATGCAGATCATGCCAGCCACTGGTGAAGAGATCGTCTCGCGTATGGGTTGGCCACCCGACTATTCCCAGTCGGATTTACTCCGCCCCGATGTAAACCTGACTCTGGGGACGGATTACCTCGCCACTCAACGCGACAACCTGGGTGGAGATTTGTCTGCTGCCCTGGCTGCTTATAATGGTGGTCCGGGAAATGCCGCTATCTGGCAATCACTTGCGAATGGTGACCCCGACTTGTTTGTGGAAGTCGTTCGCTTTGACGAGACCCGCAAGTACCTGATGAGTATTTATGAGATCTTCAACATCTACTCGCGCTTGTATGCGCGTGTGCCATGATGTTGGCGAGCGTGTCAGCCGTCACCTGGCGGCGGGACTCCCTTCAGCCCAGAATACTTAAGATAGGATTATATCCCCCACAGTTCCTGTAAGGGTAATCCCCGTCTTTATAAACCGCCAGTATGAGGCAAATAATGTCCGATCAGATTCTTTTCAATGACTTAATCGAGGATGCGCTCTCCCTGTCTTTTTCCGGGTGGGATTTCTCGCTCCTGGGTGACCGCTGGAAGACCAATGAGCCTTCCTGGGATTACCCCGCCCTGGCACGCCATCACATGCAGGGTATCCAATCGATGATCGATCTCGACACCGGCGGTGGTGAGCTCTTTTCCTCCCTTGCTCCCTTCCCACCATTTACTTGGGCAACGGAGAGCTTTCCACCCAACATCCCCATCGCCAGGCAACGCCTGGAACCGATGGGTGTGCAGGTCATCTCCGACTATACCGATGCGGCCATCCCCCTTCCAAGCGCGTGCCTTGACCTGGTGCTCGACCGTCATGGCTCGTACTCCGAGGCTGAGTTGATGCGATTACTGAAGCCTGGTGCAGTCTTCCTCACCGAGCAGGTAGGTGGGCAGAACTGCTTTCGGCTGAACGAGCTCTTGCAAGATCAGCCGCAATTTGAGTATTCCTACTGGACCAAAGAGCTGATTACCCAGCGATTGGGAGAGGCAGGTTTCGAGCTACATAAAGTAGAGGAGGAATTCCCCCTCGCAGAGTTTGCCGATATTGGTGTGGTGGCGTTTTATCTACATATCATCCCCTGGCAGGTGGCTGATTTCAGCGTGGAAAAATACCGTCACAAGCTCTACGCCATCCACCAGGATATCCTCGCACATGGTCCACTTCAAGTGCACGACCATCGTATTCTGGTTAAAGCGCGCAAGCCCAGGGAGTAGGGTGAGATGGTATCCTACCATAGATCAACTTGATCATATTCCCGTCCGACAGGTCTGGTATTAAAAACCTATCCACTGCTATATAACAATATCAGGGGCACGCTGTTGAACATCCGAAAGGGTTTTTTCCTTGAGGATGATCGTGCCCCTACAGAAACCAACCATTACATATCCCATCAATGTATCTACTAATAAAGAATACACCGATCGAATGCCTTCCTTACGTGCTGCCACATAATGGGATTCGCACCCCGTTTATCGCTCCTGTTATATCGGAGCATAGCTGCTCAATTGAAGCAGCTACCTGCTGCGGAACAGCCCATGAGGTGTCCTTCGGAGTTAGTGAGGCACCTTGTTCATGCTTCACTTCGATAGCACGGACACGAGGTATGCCTGGTTACACCATCGGAAATGGCATAAATAAGCCTACCTGATTGCCTTGTGGGTCGCGAAATAAGCCGAACTTACCCATCTTGGGAATCTCCATTTCAGGCGATAAAATGGTACCCCCAGCTTTCTCTACATCCTTGAGAGATGCAGTAACATTATCCGTCTGGATATAAAAAGTGACTGTTCCGGCTGGATTTTGCTCGGTTACTGGATTGAAACCTCCTCCGACCCCCTCACCTGTTTCAAAAGTTGTGTAATTTAATTCATCCGTGTGGGCTATTCCCCAGCCAAACACGTCTGCATAAAATTTACTCAATGCCTTACGATCTTTGGCGGATATTTCGATGTGCACAATATTATGGATCATTTTTCACCTCTTATTTATATTAGGACTGATTTAGTCTGATTAATTATAATACCGTGAAATAATCCAGTCAAGATTGGATAGATGGAAAATTCAATTTATTCTGCATGGATTAGTTTTGGTAAATTTTTCTTATTTACAAGGCTGGTACAAAGAGATATGTTTTCCACTTCCAGCAGTAAAAGGATTCTTCTTCCAATCACTCCACCGTTCCCGCAGTTGAAGCATAGACAGCCGCGCCATGAGATCCATCTCGGAAGGCCAGACGTACCGAAGCTTCACTGGGTAGAAGCGGGTACCCTTCTCAGTGAGAACTACATGCTGGTTGGTAATCAGCTGCTTGTCAAGTTCTATCTGAGAAACATCCATTTGAACTTCATGATCTTCAATACGCACGGTGCGCGTGGCTTGATTCCCTGTGAAACGCGTTAGGTCCGGAACGAAAGCTTCGATGACGAAAACACCATCTGATGCCAGGTGCCTGGCGACATTTTGGAAACATCGAATTTGCTCCTCCTGAGTCAGCAGGGCATAAAAGGTGTTGAATACCACATAGATCAGAGAATATTGCCCATCCATGGGTAAATCTGCAAAGTTACCTATCTTTACCGGGATGATATCCCCCCCAGGCTTGGCACGCAACCTGGCAACCATGGCTTCCGAAGCATCAATCCCCTCCACAGCCACCCCAGAGCGCGAAAGAGGCAAGGCTATCCGCCCAGTCCCGATACCAAGCTCCAGCACCCTGCCACCGCGAGAAAGTCTGAACAGGATGTCAATGGCAGCAGTATCGAACTCGGAATACCACTGGTCATAAACACCTGCAATACGCTCTCCATAGGTTTTTTCTGAATAATCAGCCATGATTCACGCTCCTTAGCTCCAAGATGCTAAAATCAAGATAATTAATTCACATATCATACCTGTTAAATGATATAAGGTCTATCCCAATAGCTTCCCTCGTCCCACATCACAACCATTCATGATCATAATATCAGGTACAGACCGCACAAGTTTGAGAAACCTATGAGGACTTCGCAACCTCCACTTGACGCCACCCAGCCTTTGAGATATTATCCCCTCATACAATAAGGCACAGGTACTCAACGAACATGACGCGGTAAGCCCCTCTCACTGATCTTCCTCACCTCCCAAATCCGGCAGCTATGCTAGGCGGGGCTCGTCTATTTTTTACCCAGATCAGAACCGAGGCAAGTATGCTTACCGCACATCGTTTAAGTAAAACCTTCGAATTACAAATCCTATTTGAAAATGCATCCTTCAGCTTAAACCCGGGCAAGCGCACCGGGTTGGTCGGCCCGAACGGATGTGGAAAAACCACCCTGATGCGCATCCTGGCAGGGCTTGAACCACCCAGCAACGGGGTTGTGAGCCGTGACCCACGCCTGCGTATTGGCTACCTTCCTCAGGGATTCGAGCTAGACCCTAACCTCACTCTGAATGAGATCATCAGCTGGCATTCCGGGGATATTAATGTCCTGGAGGGCGAGCTTGCTGCGATTGCCCAGGCATTAACACACCAACCATCTGACCTATCCTTACAAGCAAAGTATGACGATTCGCTCAGACGTATACAATTATGCGATACGGGATACACGAAACGTATCCTGGCAGGTTTGGGATTGGATGTCATCGACCCACAGCTCCCCACAGGCAAGCTCAGTGGAGGACAGCAAACTAGGCTCTCGCTGGCACTGGTGCTGCTGGATGACCCGCAATTGCTTTTGCTGGATGAACCCACCAACCACCTGGACATAGCCATGCTGGAGTGGCTGGAGGATTGGCTGAACCATTCGCCTTGTGGGTCGCTGATCATTTCACACGATCGTGCTTTCTTGGAGCACACTGTCACCCATATCCTCGAGATGGACCCGCTCAATCACAGGGTGCGCGAATATACCGGCAATTACTCCGACTATGTCAGCCAAAAGCAGGCTGAGGTAGAACAGCAGTGGTCTGCATATCTCGACCAGCAAGCGGAGATCCAACGTATGCGCCAAGACATCATCCGAACCCAGGATCAGGCATTACATACCGAACACGAGTCGTCCTTTATGCGCATCCGTGGGGTTGTATACAAGCAGAAAGGTGCCAATGACCACCAGCGACGCCTTGCTAAAAAGGTGGCTAAAAAGGCCAATTCGCGGCAGAAGAAGCTGGATCGCTACTTGGACTCGGATCAGCGGGTAGAAAAACCGAAGGAAACCCGCAAGCTCAAGTTGGAGTTTGGAACCAACCAGCACCTCAGCCATTCAGTCCTATGGCTGGAGGATTTAAGCATCGGCTATGATCAGGACCACCCGCTACTCAGCCGGTTAAACCTCGACCTGCATGCAGGACAGCGCGTCGTCCTCACCGGACCCAATGGCTGCGGAAAGACCACTCTGCTGCGCACCATTGCCGGTGAGCTCCAGCCCCTGACGGGAGCCATTCATCTCAATAGCACAGTGAAAATGGGCTACCTCACCCAGGATCAGGCTGGACTTGACCCCGACTTCTCTGCCGTTGACACCATCCAGGAATATTTCCCAAATGAAACCGCTGCACGAAACTTTTTGGCTTATTTTCTCTTCGTTGGCGATGAATTTATCAAACCGATGGCATTGCTTAGCTACGGTCAGCGCACTCGTTTACTCCTGGCGAAACTTGTGGCAAATGGTTGTAATTGCCTGCTGTTGGATGAGCCGATCAACCACCTTGACATCCCCAGTCGGATCCAATTTGAGCAAGCCCTCAGCCAGTATAAAGGAGCGGTTTTGGCGGTTGTGCACGACCGCTACTTTATCCAACAAATCGCAGATGAGATCTGGTGGATCGAAAACTGTGGTATCCGCAGAAGGTGGGAATTGCCTGATAGTGATCATCAAATAGCTGTTAGTGATAAATAAATGTAGCTATGCGCATGATCGAGGCAAATTGATTTTACTTATTTTCGTGATTAACTGAGTTGCTCACATCAGACAATGCTGTATAGGGGTTTGAACAAAATATAATCAATATCGTTACGACGCTTAAAATCATTGCCGGAAGGTATGCCCGATCGAAACTCATCGATAAGAAAGTACTGAAATTACCTTCGGTGGTCGATTCAACAAAAAAAAGTGCTACAGGCATGAGAAAAGATACCAGGGTAGTCAGGAATAGAGGCAAATCTACGCGGTTAGGTCCCCGCATTAATCCTGGTAAGGCAATGATGAATAAAATCAGAACTAATGGTAGGATTAGCCCCCAAATTTTTGGATTAAAAAAGGTATCGATCCCATAACGAGCAGTCATGATAAGCGGTTCGAGATTAACAAAATGATTATCCTGTGTCTGATTCAACAGGGCTTTAAGCGCGCCACCAGCCTGATCTTCCAGAACATAATTCCGTGCGAATATCAACCAGACGAAAGGAATGATCAGACCGGGTGTAAGCCAAAAACCAATCCTCCTTGCTTTCCATCCCTTCACAAGGAAGTACCAGGCAAGCAAAACCAATATAAGAATTCCTGCAAACAGTATTCCTTCAGGGCGCATCCAACCGGCAAAACCAAATAGAAAACTACTTATTAATAATTCTCCTTTATTGCCATCCAATAATCCATTAATGCCCCACAGAATACCCAATATGAGGCAAGCTGTGAACGGAATATTTGCGTATCCAAGGGTAGTATAGTAAAAAATTTGGGGTACAGTGATCAGTAAGAATAAACTAATTAATGCTATTCGAGAATTTACTCCATGGCGCTTTAAAAATCTGAAACATCCCCAAAGAAGAGCAACAGTATAAATGGGGATTAATAATTTTGAGCCAGGTAACATATCTCCACTTGCAAGTTTAAAAATGGTTATGGACAGCGGTAGTGAAAGAGGATAAGCAAGTCCATGCCCTCCCAACAAATGATCCGCAAATATTGAATTTTTAGCAGCAATACCATATCCTTTCAAGCTCCAGATGGCGATGTCATCGTAATTCGAATACCCTCTTCCGACTGAGACAAAAAACGCAAGCATAACCATGGCAATAATACCGACGACAAGCACAAGGGATGGCCAATCACGGTTACGTAACTGAAAGAAATAGTTATACCGCTCGCTAAATTTTATTGGGAAAATCCGACATTTGCTAAAAAGTTTGGAAAATATCAAGAACAAAAATATACTTAATAGATAGAGAATTATTATATTGTTTAGAGTTATGGATAGTCCAGCCCATGAGGTTATGAAAATTGACCATGAAAATATGGCTGCACCCGCTGGTATTGCAAGGCTTAATGCATCAAGGAAATTGATTTCAGAAAAAACTAGGTGAGTTCCCATAAATCCAAGGAAACCTAAACAAAATAAGACAATGATATCGATAAAAAGAGTCTTAATAAAAAGGCGAAAATCCCATTTTCCTTCTACTTCGGGAGATAGCTGGTCAACTTGCGTTGGTCCATAGATGCCTAAAAAATAATCAGAATCCTTACCCGATTCTGGAGAAAATTTGGTAAATACCTTTTCTGTTCCAACGGATCCTGGCGGAGGAAAATTCTTTGTCACTGGAATATAACTATCAGGAGACTGTAGGCATGAATTACATTTTCCACCCAGAATTCCACAATCACAAGACACTATCGCACGAGGTAATAGGTAAAATTGAAGGACATTTTGGGAAGCAAAAGATGCTGAGCGTTCTGCAACAACTACAGATTTATCGACAGGTGTATTTTTTGCGATAAACCTCATGAAGTCTGCACCTGTACTGCCAAGGAAAAATACTGCACTTCTTCCATATGAATCCAACGAGCGGTTCCGCCAAATCCGCTTACTCATAAGAAATGCATATCCATTAATGACCATTACGAATTGGAAGATGCAGATGGAAAGGAGAATCAACAGTAGCAGTTGATGAATTCGCTTAATTTTTCCTTTGAATAACTTATTTGTCATTTTGTATTACATCTATAAGCAAAATTTTGCCCTTAAAAAGCTTGGCCGGGGAATAAATCATTGAAAAATCAGATGTCAGTATATCATTTTTGACATTTTCCCATTGGTTTATTTGTGGCAGATTAAGAGAATGCTCCTGGTGTGGTTCACCAGATTGGTGATATCTGGCTAGGCAGAAGTCTGCCAGGTATGCATTTGTACTGGGTGATAAGGTTCCAGAAGGGTAACCTATTCCGGGACTGCTTACAGACCATTTATGCAACCTGGTAGTAAATGTCAACATGTGGATAGATTAAGCCGCCCTGATGATCCCCCACAATTACCCTCCCCATCCAATTTGGGGAGGGCTTATTTCATATCATTTATTTGACGAACAATTTATTACGGAAACCACAAAATATAAGCAGTAACTGATGTCGCACCTTTGGAAGTCACAAAGACCAACTGCCATAAATAGGTTTATTTTGGATAATTATTATCATATATTAATTATTTAAATCATGACACTGAATATAATAGCCAAGGGAGATGTCTAACAGATCTATATAAGATTTTGATATATACCAAATTATATTTGTCCACATGCCCCTGAGGGGTTTGGCTTTGGCTCCAACATTACCCCGAATTTATTGGAGACATGTTTTGAAATATTAGTAGATATACGAAAGGAGTTTCTAAAATGGGACACACTGATTTTTTTGCTCCTCCAGGAAGACAGGAGGTTATCGTCACCAGGAATTTTGCTGCACCTCATGGGGTTGTATATAAAATAGTTACTGATCCATTGCTAATACCCCAATGGTGGGGCCCACGCTGGTTGACCACGAAGGTTCACAAAATGGTGGTGACACCAGGAGGATCATGGCGTATCCTTCAGTGGGATCAAAATGGCAAAGAGTATGGATTCCACGGGGTATATCACGATGTGGTTATCCCCGAACGGCTGGTATATACGATGGAGTATGAAGGGATGCCCAGTCATGCCACCCTCGTTATTGATAAATTCACCGACCAAGATGGCACCACCATCATGACGTCCAAAACCCTCTTCCAATCCATTGAAGACCGCGATCAGATGCTGCAATGGAAGATGGAAGAAGGCACGATCGAAACAACCAATCGCTTGAACGAGCTAATCGAGAAGTACGAA
The DNA here is from genome assembly GCA_963777935.1 of uncultured Chloroflexia bacterium. GTDB lineage: Bacteria > Chloroflexota > Anaerolineae > Anaerolineales > UBA4823 > FEB-25. The sequence continues at coordinate 478,327 of CAVZSL010000001.1, read as the reverse complement.
TTCCAAAATGAGTTCGAGATAGAAGCGGAGTTAGAATGACACACCATGAAGGAAACAAGGGTAGCTTGATCATCACGCGGATATTTGATATCCAACGTGAACGCATGTGGCGATACTGGACTGAAGCTGAAAAACTCAGCTGCTGGTGGGGACCAAAGGATTTTACTGCTCCTTACACGCAAATAGACTTACGCATCGGTGGGAAGTACCTATACTGTATGCGCGGTCCTGATGGCAAGGATTATTGGGGTACCGGCATTTATAAGGAAATCAGCGAACCTAACCGTATTGTCTACAGTGATTCTTTTGCTGACGAACACGGAAATGTGGTCCCTGCAACCTACTATGGCATGACCTCCGAATTACCTCTGGAGATGGAAGTTTATTTAACCCTTGAAGATATTGGCGATAAAACCAGAATGACCCTGGAGCATTGTGGTTTACCAGAAGGAGAAATGCTCGAGATGACCAAGATTGGATGGAACGAATCCTTTGATAAGCTGGTAGAGTGCTTAGGATGAATTATGTGCCGGAGCATCCATACCCTATATAATATTGATCCACCAGTCAACGAGGAGGAGATCCGTGCAGCTGCTTTGCAGTATGTCCGCAAAATCAGCGGTTTTACCAAGCCGTCGAAAGCCAATCAGGATGCATTCCAGATTGCAGTGGATGAGGTTTCATTAATTTCGACCAGGCTACTTGCCTCACTCGAAACCCACACTCCACCTCGAGAACGCAGATTGAGTGCTAATTTTCAGCATGATCACAAATCAATGGTTTAAAATGCGATCGATGAAATCGAACAGAGGGCAAGGACAACACAAATTTCGTTAATAGTGAGTTTGATGAGATATTATCAGCGATGCATTGGCTGCCGTTGTTATTATTTATGAATTAATAATTATGAGGATTTGATCTACCATTTGTATGTGATGGGAGGAAACAATGCGAAATGTAATCCTGTTCAACTTGATAACCCTGGATGGTTACTTTGAAGGACCCGGAAATGATATTAGCTGGCACCAAGTGGATGACGAGTTCAATGAATTTGCCATTGAGCAACTCAGCTCAACCGATGGTCTTATCTTCGGGCGGGTAACCTACCAGCTCATGGCAAATTTCTGGCCAACACCTGCTGGACTTGATGGAGAACCTGCAACTGCGAAACTAATGAATTCACTCCCAAAATATGTCTTCTCCAGAACACTCGAGAAAGTGGAGTGGAATAACACTACGTTACTAAAAGGTGAATCTGTCGAGGAATTGATTAAACTGAAACAAGGAAATGGCAAAGACCTGTTTATTTTCGGAAGCGCCGATCTCGCGTCTACATTCATCAGATATGGATTGATCGATGAATATCGGCTGCTGGTGAACCCGATCTTGCTTGGCTCAGGTGTGCCATTATTTAAGGATAATCATGAATTGGTCAAGCTGAGGTTACTCAAAACAAAAATATTCCAAAACGGGAATGTTCTGCTTTATTACCAAACCCCTAGACAATAAGGCAATTAAGATTCCAGCGCTTACTTCTTTGTCACTTACAATAATTTCCACGATTGTATGTCAATGCAACGGAAGTGGATATGAGAGATGATCAATACCTCGAAATTCTGGTATAACCTATATACTTCGCTTGATTTAAGAATTAAAGGAGGGAACTAAATGACCAATAAGAGCAGTCTCCAGACGCAAAAAGAGATCGCAGTGGATTTCCTGCAGCTGATTGTGGCAGGGTCCATCGATGAAGCATATGATAATTATATAAATATGCATGGAAAGCACCATAATGTCTACTACTCAGCAGAGTTCGCTTCCCTCAAACATGGGATGATCGAGAATCATGCTCAATTTCCGAACAAGCGGTTAATGGTCAAAAATGTGCTCGGGGATGCAAACCTGGTAGCAGTTCACTCAAATCTTATCCTTAAACCAGGCGAACCGGGGATGGCAGTTGTCCATATCTTTCGATTTGATAAAGGTAAAATCATCGAGATGTGGGACATCGCCCAGACAATACCGATAGAGTCACCTAATCGCCTGGGTGCATTCTAGAAAGAGAGAGCGAGATGAAACTGGCCAGACGTATTCTGGAGCGGGAAGCACTTATTCGCAGGGTATAAGAGAATCGATTTGAAGCTGGTGGCGGCGAAGAAGTTCAGCTCGGGTGTGGTGCTGATGCGGTACCAGAAATAAGGACACCCACATACAATGGCAGATTCAGCTGTACGGACACAGCAACGCTCCAGTCGAAGGTTAGATCAGATCAGGTGACCAGTAAAGTTATTTGATTGAACAATGGGATATACAACGTATCATTATAAAACTCACCTGACTTAATAAAAGCGGCGAGTAAAACAACACCCATGAAGGTTTCAAATGCCGCCACCCTCGTCCTCCTCCTGTCATATTATTTTATCCATATTATGCACCAAGCCCCTAATGCAACTAAAGGTTTCGAAGACCTGCTTCGGCATCTGATTCATATCGCCCAGCTACTATTCCAATTTCCTGCACTGCCCTGGTGATGGCGCGAAGCGCTTGACGACGAATGCGATAGTATGTTCCCTCACCAATATACAATTTACCCATAATGTCCCGTGAGAGGCGATCGTTCACATACGAATCATAAAGGATCGTGTATGAGTACCATTCTCTGGGTAAAGGTTCGGGAGGTGGTTGACCAGCTGGCTTTAATTTCTCCAACATTTGGATTAATTTATCGTGTACCAATTTCCCTTTTTCAAGATGGTCACCAGCTTGAATACCAAACAACGCAACCAGTGGTGATTTTCCTAACTCATCGTAGTCACTAAGATGTTGATAACCAGTTTCGACACATTTAACGAGCTCCAAGTCTGGCTTGTACGCCAAAGCTGAAAACAAGCCATCTTCATTGATGGATTGGGCAGTCTTAATCCCAGGCAAACTGTCATCCACCTGGGTGCTTGGTAATATAAGTGTTCCTGCCTGTAAATAAATATAGACGATTCGGCTAATTTCGTTGGCAATATCCTCCAACCAATCCAAATCCTGTTCATCGTAGGGGATTTTATCTTTGCGCTGACCAATACCAATTAATACTATCTGCTCGTTGCCCGCATATCCCGGAGCAAGCCAGGCAATCTGTGGAAAAATGGATACGGTCGGTTGAGCAATTCCCTCCAACGCGACCTCTTTTGATGAATAAACCTCACCGATACGAAGGGAGTGGAATGATGCCACAACCGTAAAATGATCTGTCTGACGGATGGCAATGAAACCACAAAGGGCATTTAAATTCTTACACAGAATAGCCAGGCCGCGGCTTAGATAACGCTGTAGGGATTCAAATGTTGAAATAGCCTGCCCGAGGGTAGCCAACTCTCGATGCATCTGTCGTTGTTGGCGGTGGACCAGCTGATCCAGTAAATCGCGTACAAAATCATAAGCTGAGTGAGTGAACACAACAAGGATTGCTATGATTAATAGATCGCTCCCTGATAATTTAAGCTGTCGACCGGTCAGGATGTAAACTACTAAAATCACAATAATGGTTAATAACGAGACAGGTAAGTCATAAGCTGATGTTCGCTGGGTTACGAAGGTCCGGTCGCGCACCACGGAATATGCTAAAAGTATCAGCGCAGAAAGAATAAACAAATTAGGCAGGATGCGTAGCATAGGAATATTCAATACAGTACTGATAAAACCAAAAATCACGGCACCTATTCCAATGAGGATGGCAAGATAAAATGCTACGTTGTATAGCTTACCTTCAATCCTTTTGATCAACCAAAGGTTATACAAAATTGAGCTGAAAACTAAAAAATTAAAAACCTCGATGAGCAGGTATGGGAATTCTGAGTTGGTTGGGCAAATCGTGGTTGGAGCACAAGGTTTGGCTTGTGGAGCAGTAAAAATCAAAATGATGATAATCACACCGCACAGGACAACACCACGTGCTAGCGGATAACGTTTTTTCCGCTGCTGTGGATTGAGCAGATAATACGTCAGGTCGTGAGCAGCAATTAAGGCAATTGTCATCGCGAACAATCGCACCGAGTAATTTCCAGAGGTGCTGGTTACCAGAGCATTTAGAAGATAAATAAAGTAGATAGCCAGGGAAACTAAGACAATAACCGCACGAAATGCTAATGGATTTGCCCGACTCCTCGAGAGCAAATAGATGGCAAACCAAAGCGTAAGCCCCAGGCAGATGAACGTGGTGTAAAGCGTTAAATCAGATAATAATCCACTCATGCTAATTATCTCCTGATTTATTTGTTAATCTTCTCGCTTGATTCTGGTTTGTGGTATTTTACCCATAAACCATATGCGATTACCCACCAAATCACCAATAGTTTTTTTTATTCAATTTAATATATATAAAAAACAAACGTGGATGTTTTGATGCTTTCAATTTTATCGCAATAAATAATCCTAAAACAGCGGGTTTTACTGGGTGGAAAGAATTACCAGGCTTGTTTTTCTCTTACAGTTTTTTGAAAGGCACATGGCAGTTAATGGCAGTCCAGGGTCTGGAAGTGGCGGATTCAAAAAAATATACTCCTTTATAGAACAGTTAGCCATAACGTCAGGTTGGAAAAAAGGAGATAAATATGAATCCGATAAACATGTACCAGTCCTTCATCGACAATTCAGCTTTTTCCCGCAAATTCGTTACAAAGTACTATTACCAGCTTGTTTCACGATTTCTTGGCAATGCGGAAGTATCGTTCATGGATTATGGATATGCAAAACTGGGCGAGAGTCCGCAGACAATCACGTTAGACGAAACTGATGAGCCAAATCGGATGCCGATCCAGATGTATCACCATCTTGCATCTACAATAAATTTGGAGGGTAAGGATGTTCTTGAGGTTAGTTGTGGGCGCGGGGGTGGAGCTGCTTTTATAAACCGTTATCACCATCCACGATCGTTGGTGGGAATTGATTGGACGCAACGAGCCATTACCTACTGTCGACGAAAACACTGCCAATCTTGCCTCACTTTTCTGCAGGGTGATGCAGAAGCTATTGACTTTGGGGGTGAGTGTTTTGACGTAGTCTTAAACGTTGAAGCTTCCCACTTATACGGGCATGTGGATGTCTTCTTAGGTGAAGTACATAGGGTTTTACGCCAGGGCGGATACTTGCTTATAGCCGATAAACGGACCTTGGTAGAACTCCACTTATTACGTCGACAAATTTTAATCAGCGGATTTCAAGTTATATGCGAGCACGACATCAGCGCGAATGTACTACAGTCCATCCGATTGCAAAGAGCAAAACGGATCGACATGATACAAAACCTGCTACCGCGAAATCTCACCTGGCTGGCGATTCATATGGTTGGCGTTGACGGTTCGCATCTGGCAAATGCCCTTGCCTCCGGGGATACGATTTATATCAGCTTTGTTTTACGCAAGATTTAGTCTTTACTGTAACCTGATGAGCTTTTTCTTGAAGATCGCTGATAAGTCTAACCAATTTATTAAATATATTAGATATAAACTGACTATAATAAAAAGCTTATAGGTTGTTATTCATGATGAAGCTATTTACTGGTAAGAACAAACTTACAAACTATCCACTCAAAAGGTTTACCCTGGGATGGATCCTGGTCTTCTTGATCAGTGGATGTAGCCACGTGGGAGATGAGGTTATAATTGGGGCTTCAAACACCCCCGCAAAGACACCGATCATTGTACTCACGGCTACCAATAATCCCACAAGAACCACAGCTCCTAGCAATACTCCAGAACCAACCGCAACTGCGGTAGCGACTATAACCCCAACCAGTACTTCTACCTTACATCCGATGAACATCCTGGCAGCCAGGGAAACACCGTATCCTGGTAGCGAAATTACCATCGAAGAAACATTGGAGCCCGGTGGAAATTATTCTCGCTATATTGCCTGGTACAAATCGGAAGGGTTAAGAATATATGGATTATTAACCGTCCCAAATGGGGAAATGCCTGCTTCTGGATGGCCGGCAATCGTCTTCAACCATGGATATATCCCTCCAGAAATTTATAAAACAGATGAAAGGTATATAGCTTATGTGGATCAACTAGCAAAAAACGGCTACATCGTCTACAAGATCGATTATCGCGGTCATGACCGGTCTGAAGGTGAAGCGACCGGAGCTTATGGCGACCCTGGATACACTGTGGATGTGCTGAACGCGGTTGCAGCCTTGAAAACCTTCCCCCAGGTGGATGGACAACGGATTGGCATGTGGGGACATTCCATGGGAGGTTTTTTGACTTTACGGGCAATGACTATTTCGAATGATATCAAAGCTGGGGTGATTTGGGCAGGTGTGGTGGGATCTTACCCGGACCTGCTGTGCTGTTGGCGTCAGCCAACACCAGGAGTGCCGACTCCCACACCCAATCCCAATTTCCGTTCCGGCTGGCGGACGCGTTGGCAGAATACGTATGGCTCCCCGGCTGAAAATCCTGATTTCTGGTCAGGGATCTCCGCCAATTCATATCTAAATGAGCTTTCAGGACCCATCCAACTGCACCATGGCACTGGCGATTCAGAGGTGCCAATCAAATTCTCACAAGACCTGTTCGTGCAGGCTCAGACTGCTGGAGTAGTAGTGGAATATTATGAATATGAAGGGGATAACCACAATTTAGGAAATTATTTCAACCTTGCAATGAAACGAACGCTTGAGTTCTTTGACCGGTATTTAAAAGGTGGGAGATGAGGGTAGTAGGATCGGAGGCGAGAACATAATTTGTTGTAGACCCTCAAATAACAAGAATCCTTTTTAAGGTTTACATAACGGATCCACGTGGTATTGTTGGCGTTCCTCACAGGTGAGCTCACGCACATAGCGGTTTGAGTCGATCCAGTTGAGCAGCTCAGGCAGGGATTTCTCGGCGATGTGCCATTCAATCAGCTTTCCATCCAGTGAAGCTGCATAAGCAGTCCTGCCATCGGGGCTGAACAGGACAGTGTAAACCCCAGCATGAGCATTAATAAGGTGAAGTTCCTCCCCGGATAAGAAATCCCACAGGATCACATCACCATCTAATGTACTGGATAAGACATACTTGCCATCTGAACTGATGGCTACACTGTATGGAAATGTTTTATGTCCTGAGTAACGGCGGATGATATTCCCCGTTTCAACATCCCACAGATACAGATCGGCCAGGCCAGAACCCATGATCGTAGATTCGCCTGGTCCAAAAGTTACACCAAATACAGGTCCATAATCCGAGTAGGTGAAGCGTTTGATCACTTTCCCGGTGGCCACATCCCAAAGGATGACGTTGCCAAAATAAGCTGTTCCAGTGATAGCGCGCGACCCATCTGCACTGAAGGTGATACTGGTAATATCCTGGTTGGTATCAAATTGGCGTACACGCAGACACATCTGGACATCCCACAGGATCAACTGACCGGATTTATTAGCCATATCTTGAAAACCACCAAGCAGGTATAGACTTTCAGGGCTAAATTCCACAGCCATACCGACTGCTTGATAGCCTTCAAATTGACATTTTACTTTTCCTTTTTCCAAGTCCCAGAGCATCACAGCTGATGTACCAATACCCACCTGATATCCCGCTGCAGCGACAAAACGGTTGTCCGGGCTGATTTTAACTGCACCCGGGTTAATGACTCCATCAAAACCAACGTAAGTCCGTGTAACTTTACCTTGAACAATATTCCACAAAGCAGGTTGTTTGTGACCAATTATCGCAGCGTCATTTAATAATAAGTACATCCCTTTATGCTATGGTTAAGACACAAAAAGGGAGCACAAATTCTTGTGCAATCCCATAAAACTTAAACCAGGTTCAGAAACCCAAAGGAGGTAAATCAAATGAACCACAAACTATTTCTCACCCGCGGAATCATGCTGGTATTGGCTCTTCTGCTTAGTGCCTGTACAACACCCGCAACGACACCCTGTCCAACCAGTGAACCACAAGCTTGCCCAACATTAGAACAGCAGTCTCTCCCTGCTTTAGATACATTCCGATGGGGATTGTCAAATGAAGCGCACGTCGTTATCACATTTAACCCTGGCGATCAATGCTCCATGGAGATGGTTAATACAGTCATTGAACCCTGGTTGAATTATGAGATCGTGGTCAATGACGAAACGTACCAAAATTATATGATCATCGTAGAAACCTTATTGCCGGGGTATTCAATCAAGGATTTGGAAGCTTGGCCATACGGTGTCGATGCCCCCCCACCTTATATCAATGTGATTAGAATTAATGCAGTAAATCCTATGAGCAGGACAATATCGGGTGGTGAAATTGATACCAGCAAAGGTCCATTCTACTTTACATGCTTTATTGAAGGCCCAGATGAACTAAGGATAATCGGTAACCTCGGACCGGTGGAGGTTCCCACACCAACTCCGTAACGAACTTAATTATAAGGGGATGATTATACCGGTAGGGGCACAGCGACGCTGTGCCCTTTATTTATTAAGTAGAACCGAGGTTAAGTTCGCCTCTGCAGCTTGATCCCATCGTAGGATTATCCACGATTCACCAATTGGCTCACAAGCTGTTCGGTAATATTCCACACGATGGCATCCGGGACTCCTTCATAAGCTTTGGATTGCAGTCGCAGGTCGATCTGGTCATTCACATAATCCACCACCATGAATTGATCCGCCTGAGTGATGGCGATCTCGGTCGAAAAAAGATCCAATCCACATAGCCGGGAGATGGCAAGCACACTTTCATCCAATTTATCCAAGCTATGGCAAAGCTTCTCTTCCTGGGTAAGAGGCGTATACACATGGTTGGCCGGATCCCACCAGCACGGATAAATTTGAGAGATGCAGTAAATCACTCGGAACCAGGCTGGACGAATATCATACGTTTTGGGGACAATTTGAGCTTGTAGCAGGTATTTATCGGTGGCATGCTCCTGGCGAATGGTGAGCACTTGCTCCCATGTGGTAGCATGGGTGAACACACCCACTCCCCCACTGCCATGTGCGGGCTTGATAGTGAAATGCTCTCCGAGGGAAAGCAAGTCTAGAGAGGGCAGATCAGGCTGCTCAAGATAAGGCGGTAGGATGATGGTATGGGGTACTTCCAAACCGGCATTAACCAGCAGGGAATGCATTTGGGCTTTGTCCCAGGTAAGGGAGGCGCGTTCGAATGAGTTGATAGTGTAGATGCGGTTCTCGTGCATCCATTGGACGAGAGGCATGAACTGGGGGTCAAGATCAGAGGCTCGGTCGAAAAAAATCCGGCAGGTTATCTCCTTTTCCGCCAACGCGTGCAACTCTGCAGCCAGGTTCCATGGAGTGATTTGTAACAAGGAAAAGCCTTTGGATCTGCAGCCTGCTTCCAACAGGGCAATAAAATCGCTATCGTATTCCCAATTCCAGGCAACACAAAGATCGTATTCGAGCATGATAGGACCCTTATATCCCTTGCCATGGCGCTGTGCGTGGATTCGATGGTGTCACCCCTGGCAGAGGCATATCATCTGATAAGAGTTGAACGCAGTATATCATAACTGATGCTCGGTGTTGATTTAGTAAAAACCGCATAGCTCGCAAAGTGCGCTCGCGATGCTTCGACCGCAAAGAATGCAATCCGCAATTTCTCATCTCTACCCATGATTCAGCGGATCACCATATTTCAAATTGGAGGAATGCAAGGTGGATGATTGCTTCAACCCCTAGATATGATCGCTCACAATTTCAGCACATGGCTGATAAGGGAGGACATGCATGTTATCGAATATTTATTTCCATGCTATGATTTAGCATACTTTTGGCATTCCTTGATGCAGGCTCCGGATGAGAGACAACGAACCCAACAAGCAGATCTACCAGAGTGTGTATTACCTTTCAAGCGGATTGATCTACACCGCTGTCTTGCTGCGATCGATCCTTTTTTATCAGGGCACCCGCTATCTGGGAACAATCCTTGGCCTGGAGCTTTGTTTCCTGCTCTTGTTCCTGGTGGAAAGTATTATTTCCAATCGCACGGGGAGATGGATCCACCTCTACCTGGGTTTGCAATCCTTCCTGATTTTCCTGCTGATTATAAATTCGAACCATGAAGATTATGATTATATGTCTCTCCTATTTGCTATCTTGGGAATGCAAGCGATGCAGCGTTCCGGCATCAGGAGTGGGATAATGTGGATCGCGGTCTTTTTCGTGCTTTTTGCAGTTCCATTCATCACTTTCGAAGGGCTTTTAGAAGGTGTGATCCGGGTGGTTTTATTCGGGTCGATAATCATATTTCTGAGCGCATATTCGTGGTCGAGCCGACGAGCTCAGGAAGCGCACAGCCAAAACCAGTCCCTGATGCTGCAGCTACAGGAGGCCAATCTCCAATTGCAATCCCATTCAGATACACTAAAACAACTGGGTGTAGCGCATGAACGCCAGCACTTGGCGCGTGAGCTGCACGATTCGGTCACACAAACTATTTTCAGCATGACCCTCACTACTCAATCTGCGTTGCTTCTACTGGAGCGTGACCCCTCCCGTGTGGCTGTACAGCTCGAGCGATTAAACCAGCTCGCCCAGAATGCATTGACGGAGATGCACACCCTCATTTCTGAGCTGCGCCCAGAGCAACAGCCTGGGGGTGGACTGGTGGTGGAATTAAGGCAGCACTTAAAAAGCAGGCAAATTCCTGATGGACTGGCAGTATCTTTAGAAATTGATGGTGATAGTCGGTTAACTGCACAAGAAGAACAGGGTCTCTTTCGCATATCCCAGGAGGCGCTGAACAATGTGATTAAGCACTCTCAGGCATCCAAAGTATGGATCCATTTGCATTTGGAGGAGCCATATTGGATCGAAATAGCAGATAATGGACAGGGATTTGACCTGAATCAGGCAATGGGTAGTGGGCGGTTGGGTTTGGCAGGCATGCAGGAACGTGCCATAGAGATCAGATGGAAACTGTCGATACAGTCCGCGCCCGGAACGGGCACGCACATCCGGGTAGAGAAATAAAACCCTTCAGGAAAGAGGAATTGATGGAAGAAAAGGAAATCATCAAAGTATTGATCGTGGATGATCATCAGGTGGTGCGCCAGGGATTGCGGACCTTCCTTGAGCTGCATGAGGATATTGCTGTGATTGGAGAAGCAGAGGATGGCCTCAAGGCAATCGAGATGGTGCAACAGCTTCAACCCGATATTGTTTTAATGGATCTGGTCATGCCCCAAATGGATGGAATCACCGCCACCCAAAAAATCCATACCTCGGGGTCACCGGTTAAAATCATTGCACTGACCAGTTTTTCGGAAGACGATAAGGTCTTTCCAGCCATTCAAGCCGGGGCAAGTAGCTACTTGTTGAAGGACGTCTCTCCAGATGATCTGGTTGATGCGATCCGCGCGGTTTACCATGGAGAAGCACGTTTGCACCCGGATATCACCCGTAGGCTGATGGAGCAGGTTTCGCAGGTGAAGAGCTTATCACAGGAAACACCTGTGGAGAATCTCACAGCACGTGAGCTGGACGTAGTACGCCTGGTGGCAATGGGAAGAAATAACCGTGAGATCGCCCAGGAGCTGTTCATCAGCGAGAAAACCGTAAAAACGCATATCAGCAATATCCTTGGAAAGCTGAACCTGAAACACCGCACCCAACTGGCAATTTACGCCATCAAGAACAACCTGGTGGAGGTTCCTTAATGGTGGCAAGTGGATAAGATGGAAAACGTAAAACCTCCATCACATTCCCCACGATCCATTCAGGTTGGTGTGATCGCCTTATATGTATTTTGTGGCGCTATCATCGTACGCACATTAACCTTGATCTACATTGATCTACCTGGCATGTTTCGCTGGTATGCAGGGCTGGAGCTGGCTTTTCTGCTCCTGTTCATCCTGGTAATGCTGCACCCTTCCTTACCCAAATGGTTGCTCCACGTCATTTTTTTGGTTCAATCAATCATTATTCTTGGACTGATTGCCATTCCCCCTCACCTGGATTTTTTAACAGCACAATACGTTTTGCTTAGTTATCAGATGGCACTGGTCTTGCCAGGAAAAAGTCGTTGGGTGTGGTGTGGTGTCTTTTGCATACTCATTTTAATCAGCCTGATATACTGGCTTGGATTGAGTCTTGGCTTAGCACTCTCGATGACCCCAATTGCTGGAAATATAATTTTTTTGACCTATGTAATTGCCCACCGCGAGGTGGAACGGGCAAATCTACAAAGCGAGGTAATCCTGAGAGAGCTACAGGAGAAAAACTCGCAGCTACGAGCTTATACAACTCAAGTCGAGCAAATCGCAGCCATCGAAGAACGCAACCGGCTAGCTAGAGAGTTACATGACTCGGTTTCGCAGACCATTTTCAGTATCGTGCTGAACACCCGCTCCACCCAGATCCTCCTGGACAAGCAGCCCGAGCGGGTACGTCCACAGCTGGAGAATCTGCAGATACTTACCCAGGAAGCGCTGGCTGAAATGCGCAGCCTGATAGCTCAATTACGCCCACAAAAAGAATAAGAAGCTATTCAACGGGGGATACTCTTTAAGACCTAGGTCTTCTTGCTTAGAAACGTCCGTCTTATTGCGTATTAATTAATCCATCCGTCGTGAAATCTTCATTCCAACCCTGGTAGGATGTAAATCACAGTCGCCTCCGGTATGATGATGATGTAAATACCCTGGAGTTTTGAATGCAACCATCCAACCCAACGTCTAAATCTGATAAATCAGTCATCCGTGTGTTGACCGTAGATGATATGCCCCAGGTGAGGGAAGATCTGCGAGTTCTCTTACAACTCACTGATGAGATTGAAGTTGTCGGAGAAGCAGCCAATGGGAAAGAAGCGATCAGGCAGGCTGAACTGCTCCATCCCGATGTGGTCATCATGGACCTGGAAATGCCGATCATGGATGGCGCGCAAGCAACCGCTCAAATCAAGCAACGTAAATTGGCAAAACGAGTCGTTATCCTCAGTGTACATTCACAGCCGGAGGATATTGCACGTGCTATGCAGTCAGGTGCGGATGCATTCGTGCAAAAAGGCGGCCCTTACAATAGCTTAATTGAATCGATTACTCAAAACAAAACATAAAAGGAGAGAAGAAATGAATACGAAAAACTTGTTTATCACTGGCCTGGTCGGAGCAATCATCACACTTTTGTTGACCAATATCCCGTTCGTGAACCTGGTGAATTGCTTGATCTGCGCCGGCTTCTGGTTAGGACCACTTTTCGCCACCTGGCTGTATAAGCGTATGTCTGGCACGCTAAGCACCAAGGAAGGCATTTGGGTGGGAGTGACTGCAGGTGCAATCGCAGGCGTGATTGGCCTTCTGCTCAGTTTCGTCGGTGCAGCAGGAATTGCAGGACTCGTCAACCAGATCAATACGGTGATGCCAGCAGAGGACCAAATTGATATGGGTGGATTGGAAGGTGGAATCTTCAATATTGTTGGAACCTTAATCGGAGTGATCTTCGACATCCTCGTTGGCGCCATTGCGGGTTACATCGGTGCACTAATCTTCAAGGATAAGACGCAAACGCAAATTCAATCCTAGATACTCTGTGGAAAAGGGATAGTTCAGATCCAATAGACATCAGCAAAAGCAGTAGTGGAGAGAAGAAAATGAACCGAAAAATCTTAATCATCATCATGGTACTGGCAGCGTTATTGTTAACTGGCTGCACATCGGCTTCCTTCTCAGGGAATTACGTATTGACGGAAGGAAAAATCTTGCATGGAAACCTGTTCGTCACCTCGGGGTCGGTAACGATGGAAGAGAACAGCCGCGTGTAACTGGAACGATCATGCTCACCAGCGGGGAATTACACATGGGTAAAAATACTCAGGTGGGCAGGGATGTGGTACTTACCTCCGGAGATGTTTTTATGGAAGCTGGATCAGTCATCCACGGTGACTTGATCCTTTCCAGCTCCGATATCGGTGTGCACCAGGCTCCTGGGGCAACCGTGGAAGGCAACACCACTACCGATATTGCTCCGTTTGCGATTGGAATGGTCACTAAAGGCTTTCTCCTGTATTGCGTGCTGCCAATCGCCCTTCTCATCATCATTATCCTTGCTTTGGGCACCTGGTTGGGCAGGCAATCTAAAAAGAAAGCGCAGGTTGTTCAAGCACCCAGCGTTGTTGGAACGGAAGATGCAAAAACAAAGCTTGAGAATCTCAAGAAGATGCTGGACGATGACCTGATCTCAAAGGACGATTACGAGAAAAAGAAAGCTGAGATTTTATCAAAGATGTAGCCAGCAAGACAGGTTTACTGAATCAGTGTAAGGAGGATACAATGCGTACAAAAATAATTGTGGTTAGTCTGATTGTGGTAATTATCGTGGTGGTTTTAGCGATCGTGCTCGTACCCAGATTGAACAAACCGGAACAAACCTTCAATCCTACTTATTGGCCGACCGAAGGTTGGCAGACCAGCACCCCCGAGGAACAAGGACTTCAACTCGGTCAAACTGACCGAGGCGATCGAACAAATTCAGAAACAAAACATCCCTATCAACAGCCTTCTGGTCATTCGAAATGGTATGCTACTGTTGGATGCTTACTTCTATAACCCGTATGACGGATCATATCCACATGATATGGCTTCGGTGACCAAGAGTATCATGACTACCCTGATCGGTATTGCTGCTGGACAAGGAAAAATCGACCTCGACAAGCCCATGCTGTCCTATTTTTCAGACCGGACCATTGCCAACATTGATGAGCGCAAGGAACATATCACTGTCAGAAATCTGGCAGGCAATGTGAATGGCATGGAGTCAGGCTGCCTGCCCGGAGATGAGCCAACCATTAGGGCCATGATATCCACATCCGACTGGGTGCAGCACGCACTTGACCGCAAGATGGTCCAGGAACCAGGTAAAACCTTCTGCTACGACAGCCCCGGCATGCACCTGCTCTCGGCGATCCTGCAGGAAGCTACCGGGATGACTGCCCTAGAATTCGCCCGTCAATACCTTTTTGAACCTCTGGGAATAAAAGAGGCAATCTGGGAAGGTGATCCGCAGGGGTACACGCGTGGGTGGGGAGACCTGCACCTCTATCCACAGGATGCAGCCAAGATTGGTTTCCTGTTCCAAAATCAAGGCAAATGGGATGGAGAGCAGATCGTCCCGGCGGATTGGGTGGAGCAGGCAGTTAAACCGCAGGTCAATGCAGGTGAGGATGATTATGGCTATGGTTGGTGGATTTCAGATTCCAGCTATGCAGCCAGAGGGCGTGGCGGGCAACATATATTTGTCGTCTCATCCTTGAACGCCATCGTGGTCACAACGGGTGGTGGTTTTGAATATGATCAAATCGATCCATATCTATCTGCCACAGTCATCGATCCAGCCAATCCTTTGCCTGCCAACCCTGCAGGTGTCGCCAGGCTCGAAGCCACCCTGGTTGCCCTGGTGAAGGACTTGCCCACGCTCCCCGGAGTAGATGCCCCTGAAACCGTTCAGCATATTTCTGGAAAAACCTTTATTTTTGAGCCAAATCCAGCCATGCTGGAGCGCGCCACCCTGGATTTCAACGATCCTGCTGAGGTGGCAATATCCCTCAAGCTTCTGGGCAATGAAGTAACCTGGAAAGTTGGGCTGGATGGTCAATATCGCCGGTCGCCTGAAGGATCCTTACAACGCGGATATTGGGAGGATGCCCAGACGTTTGTAGTCGAGGTTTTCGATGTGGGAATGAGCAATCGCACATTTACCTTTACGGATGATCAGGTGCGTGTAGAAGCGGACGGGATGACCATAGATGGAAAGATGGAAAATCCATAAGGTAAAAGCAAGGATTTAAGTTGCGTGAGGTCAAATCCCTCTTCTTGCCTGGAAGAGGGATTTATACTTAATGAATGTGCTGCAGGTATCCTCCAAATTTTATAGATCATGATTAGAAAAAGGTGTCGAATGAATCCGCTCATTCGGAGGGATCTATCGCTCATTCACATCGCTCATTATTAATGCTTGCGAAAACACCTTACTGTACCCGGTGGTGGCAGGCAAAATTTGCCATCGCTTAACCCAATCCATTTCTATGAAAATGCTAACCTCAAGCAATCGTCGAAGGGGCACTATATAGGGCATCCGAATGAATACAATTATCCATGATGATGATCATGGCCCGACAAAAAAACACCTTGATTTAGAACGAAATTAAAAATGTTCTACATCATGTGCAAATCACCTGTTGATGAGGGGCAGGTAATGTTGAATTACCGATTGCCAGCCTGCACCCCAAAAACCTCCCGCCAGGAAATATTCACCACTACGTAAGACTTCTGGTATCCGCTTGACCGATGCTTCCATCCAACGTGTAATGATCATTGGCAGCAGTACCTCCTCCCGCATCCACCGTCCACCAAGGCTGCGAATAATCAGCTACATATGCGTACACCGCAGTTGTCGAGACCAGCAAAAGGAGAAGAACCATAAGAATGAGCAAAGGTTTTGGTTTCATGGCTTTCCAACCTCCATTGGCTGATCCGAGGCAGGTGCCTCACGTGGCACTTCGACCGTCGCAGGGACATACACCACAGGCAGGCGGGTTGTTTCCGCACCTGCTGGCCTGGCGACGATGCGGTACCCGAATGGTAGGCTGGATCTACCCCCGTTCAGCTCGTGCACTTCGAAAGTGGTGGGGGTCTTGTTATTGATATACACTCCCTGACAATCCCCTTCCAGGGTGACGAAGACCATGTACTCCTGGGTCAGGGCTGCAATCCCACCAAAATCCGCGGCGATTGTGATCACCGCCACACCATCCACCAGCTCTCCGCGCCCGAAGTCTTCCAGCCAAGCTTCCGTGCTCTGCACAGAGGTAGTGGCATGAGTCTCGCCATCCAGGTTGCTCGTTGCATAAGTATTATATGTACCGTCAGCCCAAACATTACCACTTCCATCGATATAGAAGCGTAGGGTGCCTCCAGGATAATCTCCGCTGTAAGCTTCAATAAGTCTGCCACCATAACTCCAGGCACCCACACCAACCCCATACCAATAGTGATGGCCAACAGTACCCCAGGACCGATTATCCCCGGATGTACCATTTCCACGGGCTTGACCATAAACACCAACATTTGGTCCGGTGGTGTTTGAGGTGTAACCCATCGTCCCAACCCCGCTGGTTGAATCACTTTGACCAGACACACCAACTGTATTTCCGCTCGTGGCATTGGAATAGCCGTATACCCCTTTTCCAGTATCCGAACCAGCTTTACCTTGCACGCCATAGCCCCATCCATAGCCAAATACTCCAGTACCCGAGTTGGTAGCACCATACACTCCATAAGCACCACCACCCCCAACACACCTGTTCCATCTACTGAATTACTCGTACCAGAAACCCCAACTCCAAAACCAGTGTTATTGGGATTCAACCCTTCTACACCCACTCCATTGAGTGAACGAATGACAAGGCCGTAAACACCCCGTCCAGCATGAGGAGCATTTGAAACACCATAAGCTCCGTATCCCTCCGGAGATTCAGTATAACCAAAGATCCCGTTAGTATCTCCACTGGCAGCACTCGCATATCCATATACACCAGTTCCCGCAATAGAGGCTGTTTCCCCATATACCCCATAGGTTGTTCCACTCGTTGCGGAAGCGAAACCCCACACCCCTCTCCCAGTAGTGGAATCCGACCTCCCTGTAACTCCACGGGTCTGCCCACTGGTGGCAGCAGCATACCCGTTTACACCAGTCCCAGTGGTGGAATCTGACCTCCCAGAAACCCCAACTGTTGTTCCACTGGTGCTGGAAGCATAGCCTAAAGCCCCAGTGCCAAGACTTGAATCCGATCTCCCACCGATCCCGTAGGTCGTTCCCGTGGTGCTGGAGGCGATATCCCGCTACCCCTGTCCCCGAGGTTGAATCTGATCTACCGTTGACCCCAATGTTATCTCCGCTGATTGCGCTGGCGTAACCGGAAACACCAATACCAGTGCTGGCGCTTGAGCTGCCATAAACTCCTGCGGTCGATCCGCTGCCCAAGAACCCGTAAGTTCCTCCGGATAGGGTCAGACCAATCCCCGAGCCACTCCAGGCCTGCCCCCAATGGTTGTGCGATCCCATGATGTAGCGCCCATCCCCCTGATCACGCGTCAGCAGATCACCTCCCGCACTCAGGTCCAGGTATCCCTCCACTCCCAGGTCAGAGTAGGCAGAGTAAAACGATGTCCCCAGACTCCCGGCATTGATATTTGAGGCATTCTGGTAGAAGCTGCCGTGTTGCCCATCTAGCAAGTCCGCATCCAATGTGCTGCCCGAGCCGTCAGATGCCAGTACCAGGGAGATCACTTCACTATCCCGAGAAATGGTGCTGGCGATGCGTGCATCCGCCACTGTCCCACTGGTGATGTCCTCACCTGCATGCGTATGCGCGACAGAAGCGTACACGCCAGTGTGGTTGTGATCCGAACGCGATACTGTGTTGGCACTGCCACTTCCAGCAAAGTTGACCGCCAGGGTCACATTCCCGATATCACCTCCGCCTGTCAGGCCGTTCCCTGCATATACCGCAGTGATATCCCCGGCACCGCCTGCCACCGGCTCGCATACCACCGTCCCGTCCGCGTTCACCAGGCGGATGGCATATCCTCCCCCACAGGTGCCACTCACCCGCTTTTGAATAAGCACAGTATCCACACTGAATTGTGTACCGGATAAAGTCAATCCATATCCAGCTGTATACAGCGTGTCGTTGTCGATGCCATCCGCAAAGCCGGCCGGGATGGCAGTCAAGCCGCTCCACGGTGCACTGGAAGCATAGTTAGCGTAGGGAGCCGGGGTGAGTGGCTGGCGTGGACTGAGCGTGGAATAATTTCCACCCCCACTCGGGCAGCGTACCCCAACCTCCAGCCAGCGAGCTTCGCCTTGAAAAACAGAGCCAAAATCCAGCACCACCGTGAAGTAACCCTCCACCACGCTCACGGCGCTCTTCTCCTGTTGCGGCCCCACCTGCCCACTACCTGACTCAGCATCATATAAGCTGAACAGAAAATCACAGCTGTCATTGATGGGATTGCCGGCATTATCCTTGAGCTGACCTTGATAGGTAAATCCCTGCCCGATCGGCGCCTGTGACATACCATGGGCACCAGCTTGATCCGCTCGAGCCCCGCTCACACCCAACGCCAGGAATAGAAACAAGACCACCGCACTTGCTAATAGTCTGCCTTTCATTTTGCACCTCCTGTATGCGATTAATAGAAAAACCCGCAGAGTTCCATCTACGGCTTTAATGATGCTTCGTTGTGATTTCCAGGCTTTTTCAATACCCCGCCTGTTTCCCGTTAGTGTCGAATGTAATTTTGGATGTTGATGACTGAAAAGATTATAGCATTTTACTGTTCGCGATTCAAGTACCTACAAATCAATCCTCATCACCGCCTCATTCTCCCTCCACTCACCGGTGAGGGTGAAGCCATAATTTCGGTAGAACGGCTCAGGACCATCCTCACCCGGATGGCAGCTCAGTTTCATCTCGCGGGCTCCCGGGCGGGCACGCACGTGCTCCAACAGCAGGTCCATGGCACGCTTACCGAAGCCCAGCTTCTGGTAACGGGCGTCGATCATATACCGCCACAGGAAATATTCGGGTACATCTGCGTCATCGTACAGCATCACGAAACCCACCGGAGACTCGTCAGCATAAATAGCGCGGAACCAGGCTTTGGGCTCAAAATACGCCTGGGCAATCGAATGGGCATTAGGGGCAACGAAATGTTTCTGTGCCTCGCTTACCTCCAGGTAGCAAATTTCGCGTACGGATTCTGCGGTCACCTCACGCAAGGAGACAGTGGAATCGCGGGTAATAATCGGGGTCTCATTCGTCATATGCTAATCCTAAAAGCGGAATTTAATTAATAATGAAAAAATCATTAACCATGCTAGGTAGTGGTCATTATACCAATATCGAGGTTTTATATATTTTGTTTAATTATGGGAAAGGTTTTCCCCTTGGGCACTTACCTGGATTATTCCAAAGATCGCCTTCCAGTTCTGAGGTTTACATCACAGACACCCTGTCTGTTAGCATGACTTTCATAAGAGAAATCGGTTATTTCGACCCGGAGTCCACCTTTGATCCGCAGGTCAATGGCCAACAGCTCGTCTGGGAATGGGGTACCATGTGGGCGGAACAGACCTGGACCTTCGACCTGGTGGTGCAGATCGACGAAGATGTCCTTCCTGGGACGGAGCTTCTCAACCAGATCGAAGCCTGGGGTGACAGCCCGACGGATATTGAAGCCAATCCTGCCAACAACAGCTTCGAATACCTGCTATCAACCGTCCTCTACAAGTTCACCTTGCCACTCGCACTAAAGTCACCATAATATATCTCGTTTAATTCTTTTACCCTCCTCTGGGTGTGACCCGGAGGAGGATTTTTTTATCCTAAGTTCTCGGTGGAATATAAGCGTCAATAAAAACGCGATTCGTACAAAATAAATCAAGCAGTGGTGTTGATAATGCATTGCTCACAACAGGACACTACGATTACCACATGAATGTTCAACACCATATATTATGGACCTAGGAAGAAATTTAAGTATTTCTTTTAAAGCAAGGCTCTATTCATTGACAACTAATAACTAATTGTTAATTTCTAACAGCTAAAATCCCCGCATGATATAATCCTTCCTTTGTAGAGATCTGGCATGCCATTCTGGACTATCTTCCTCATCGCCATCGGGCTCGCTATGGACTGCTTCGCTGTCTCCCTTGGGGTTGGCACTGCAGGCACCGCTACAGGTCCACGACCTACCTTCCGCCTGTTCTTTCACTTTGGCTTGTTCCAGGCGGGGATGACTCTCCTTGGTTACTTGGCAGGCAAGACCGTGGTCACCTATATTTCCGCCGTAGACCATTGGGTGGCATTTGGCTTGTTGGCATTCGTAGGCGTACGCATGATCCGCGGGGGCTTGCGCAAGGAAGGTGTAGAGCCAGCCATCCCCGACCCCTCGCGTGGCATGACCCTGGTGATGTTAAGCATCGCCACCAGTATCGATGCCCTTGCAGTTGGACTCAGCCTTGCGCTGCTTGACGTGAATGTATTTTGGTCCGCTTTGCTCATCGGCGGGGTGTCAGCTGCACTTTCACTAGTGGGGTTAACTGTCGGCAACCAGCTTGGGATACGCTTCGGCAAGACGATGGAGGTGATCGGTGGGGTCATCCTGATCGGAATCGGCTTACGTGTATTGATCACACACCTTTTGGGATAGAATTATTCGTTGGGGTGGCTAGAGACCCTCCCTTGCATGCAAAATTGTCATTGCGGGGAACGATACTAATAGCAAATTATGATCTAATTCCTAAACCTAAAGCATACTATCATCACCAAAGGAATAACAAATTAAATGGATCTCATTGATCTGATCAACCGCACCTCACCACCCATCCCCTGGCAAGAGGGAGACAACATCCCCTGGAACGAGCCCGGCTTCTCCCGGCGCATGCTCCGGGAGCACCTATCCCAGGAACACGATGCCGCCTCCCGTCGCTTCTCCATCATCGACAGGCACGTGGATTGGATCCACACCACTCTGCTCGCTTACCAAACCACCAGCATTCTCGACCTATGCTGCGGTCCTGGCTTTTACATGCAACGCCTGGCACACCTGGGTCACACCTGCTATGGCATCGATTATTCCCCGGCATCCATCGAGTACGCCATCCTCAATGCCTTGGCTGAAAAGCTTGCCATTAAATATGTCAGCTTGGATATCCGCCAGGCTCAATTTCCCAACGGCGTCGGTCTGGTGATGCTAATCTACGGTGAATTCAATGTTTTCAAGCCTACGGATGCAACCATAATCCTGGATAAAGCCTGGCAGGCGCTTAACCCGGGAGGCATCATACTTTTGGAACCCCACCCTTATCCGCTGATACAACGATTGGGGAATGCGCCTGCTTCGTGGTACTCCTCACCGGGTGGTTTGTTCTCAGAAAACCCGCACCTGGTCTTGCAGGAGAACTTCTGGGAAGCTTCATCTAACACCTGTACGAATCGATATTTCGTCCTTGATTCCCAAACGAGGCAAGTCACCAGGTTTGCCCAGAGCATGCAGGCATACGAGAATGAGGAGTATCATGCGTTATTATCATCTCACGGATTTACGGACATCCAACTATTACCTGGATTACCCGGAAACGATTCCCCTGCGGAATTAATCGCCATTACAGCGAGGAAACAATCTTGATATTCAAGTACTCATTGTTCACACATTTTGTGGAGTTTCCTTTACAATTGTGTAAGGCATTATTCAGCAATTGATTTTTTTCACTGATTTGATACAATATAAGGTAGTAGAAGCATAGATAACTGCATCACCACAAAAACGGAAAATATGGATAAATACACCGACGTTGACTTTCTGACACACTATATCCTGGACGAGGTTTTTCGAGTATTCAAACAATCCCCAGAATCCTGGATCAGGCGCTCCTTTGGTCCAGCTCTGTGGCTGCCTGCCCATCGATTCGCCTCACTAGCGGCGACATTTGACAATTATGTAGCTGATTTCGGATTCCGTGAGGCGGCCAGGCGTATTATCTCGAAATATATACAGCCTTTTGAGGCGAGCAATGTTGGAAATATCCCAGCCGAAGGACCTTTGCTGATCACCTCTAACCATCCAGGCACCATCGATTCATTGGTCATCTCTGCCATCGTGCCCCGTCCTGATTTAAAACTTGTAGCCACCGGGATTCCATTTTTACAGGGTTTACGAAATGCTGCGGAGCATCTGATCTACACCCCACGAAAAGGTGTCCACGAGCGCATGATGGTGGTGCGTGAAGCTGTTAATCATCTTAAGGAAGGTGGCGCGGTGTTGATATTCCCGAGCGGTCGCATCGACCCTGATCCAGCATTATCCCCCGAAGAAGCCACTGACCTGGGTAGGTGGTCGCATAGTGTTGAATTAATGTTGAAGCAAGTACCTCAAACCCAGGTCTTGCTCACCGTGGTCAGTAATGTTGTCTCGGCTAACTGGCGCTGGAATCCATTTGTCCGCCTGATGGGCGATGAGCTCAAACAGCGCACTGTGGCTGAGCTTCTACAGGTAATCCAATCGATCATACTACCAAATATCAACCAGGTCGCTCCTCGGGTTACTTTTTCGAATCCACTGACTACCGAAGACCTGTCCAGTATGAGTCCACACATGTTGGACGGGATGATCGAGCAGACCCGAACGCTGATGGAAATCCACATGGCGGAGGGGCAGAAACTCCTACCATCTAATACATAGGCTTACAGGAACCAATTATTTACAATAGCCGGGATCGGCGATCCCGGCTATTGTTATTCCAATAATTCGTCACCTGTGATGGAGGCTTCTTGGTTTTCGCAGATATGACACTGGTCATATAAGGCTATCGCTGTGCTAGTAGATCTATTGGAGCGCTCTAACCCCTGATATACACCTTATGGGAAAGCAATTTATACTGTAATCACCTTTGCTGCTAATTGCTGAGCTTCGAGAATGTCACCCATCCCGCCCACGATACCTACTTTCACTTTATCAAGAAGGTCAAAATAATTCAGACAGGTGGAGCACAGGATAAGGTGAACACCCTTTCGTTCGAGCGATTGCAATGTCTCCAAAACCGGAGAACCTTCCACGGAGAGGCGTACCCCATCAGCATAAAAACAGATCGCCCCGGGGAGTATATCGTGTTCATCAAGCAGCCTTAGGTAGGTGCCCATCAGCTTAAGCTGTAATGGTTGGTCAGCCTCACCCATACCATTGCGGGTGATGAGAATGACGGTATCTGAAATAGGCATTTCGTCCTCCAAATAGCTATTAATGTAATCAATCCACAAAAGATGAATATCGGAATAATGACCCGCTTGAATCACCCACACGTAGGACTACGAATTTCCCTCCTGGCCTTGCATATGGATGCCATGAGACAGCAAATATTGGGTCACTTTTTCAAAATCCATTAGCCCTTCATCCAGAAAAGCTTTGTATACGAAATACCCGCTGTAGGCAGGTGTGCGGTTTTGTGATGTCATCACAGAAATCTTGTAATTGATGATCTGCTCACGCAGCTCAGCCGTCATCTTGGATTGGAAGTGGCGCATGACTGCCATTTTTTCCATGATGACCTTCTCATCCAATGACCAAATGTCGATCTTCCAGGGTCGACCCCAATCCCCATAATTAACGCGTGGCTTCAAATACAAACCATTCGGCGTATTCACGGGGTCGTCTGATTTCTCAAATACCACTTGGATTACCAGGTCGCAGCGCGCCAGCTTCGCACCAATATGGAATAATTGCTCCAGGTTGACTTTTGTGATATACAGGTCAATATCAGGATAAGTCATCACGTCCAAAAAGAAGCTGCCTGTTGGGAATACCTTGCCATATAGCCGCAAGATGTCATATAGCCTGATCAAACCCAGCACGACGTTCGCTTCCTGTCTCAGTTTCGTTGCGCGTTCGAGAGGCAACATAGATTAGATCCATTCCTTGAGTTCGTTGGATATCGGAAATTATATCCGAAGATTTCAGTTTGTACCTGCGGGGGATAGTTCACCCCATAACGGCACTAGTTTCAGGATCCAACGCGTCATATATACTCCAAAGACAGACGATCCAGCAGTCACTGGTATCATGACCAGCCAGGCGCGCCAATCCAACGGTACGACCCCAAACAAGTTCCGTAGGGGTGTGTACAACGCCAACAGCTGCAAGCCCACCGCCACAGCATAACTGGCTAACAGAGCCTTGTTCGACCAGATAGACAAGTCGTCAAGCTGCCTGACCACCATGACACGCGTAAAAGCATGCAGGACGATGCTGGTGAAAAGCATGGTGCGGGCATAATCTATCCCTCCCAGCTGCAACCCCGCCCAAAAGATAAATCCATATGCAATCAAGGTGCGAAAGATACTCCCTGCAATGGTTGCATAGATTGCTTTATTTAGGATAGGCTCATCATGCCGGCGCGGACGGCGGTTCATCACATGGCTCACTGCCGGGTCAGCTGCCAGGGCACTGGCCGGTACTAGGTCGGTGATGACATTGATCCATAACAGCATGATGGCTGATAGCGGAAAATATCCAGCGATGGATAGCATCAGCACCACAAACACCTCCCCCAAGCTGGTGCTGAGCAAGTAGTTGGTGAATTTTCGGATATTATCGAAGATTCGCCGTCCTTCTTTAATGGCCACCACAATCGTAGCAAAATTATCATCCAAAAGTACCATCTGAGATGATTCCTTGGCAATATCGGTTCCACGCAATCCCATCGCAACGCCTACATCCGATTGTTTTAATGCTGTGGCGTCATTCACCCCATCCCCGGTCATGGCTACAAAATGACCGTCTTCCTGAAGCTCCTGAAGCACAACTTGCTTCACCTGAGGGGTGGCACGCGCAATAATATCCACATGCTTGACTTTTTCAAAAAGCTCAGCATTACTTACCCCCTCCAATTCACGCGCATCCAATACTTCCTGCCCAATCCCCAGCTCGCCTGCCACAGCTTGAGCGGTCAACCCGTTATCACCCGTGATCATCAAGACACGGATGCCGGCTTTCTGTGTAATGCGGATGGCTTCAGCAGCTTGAGGTCGGGGTGGGTCCATTAAAACCAACAATCCCATAAAGGTCATTCCCTGCTCAACCTTCTCAGAAACCTCAGATGATGTTAGAACCTTGCTCGCCAGTCCAAGCACGTACATCCCCCCACTTTGCAGATTTTGGGTAGTCTGCCGGACGATTTGGCAGTGTGGATCAGTTAGTGAAAATTGCTGCTCATTTTGCTCACAGGCTGTGCAATGCCCCAGAACGATCCCCGGTGCCCCTTTCGTGAAGGCAAGACTGCCTGCTTTCATCTGGTGAATGGTGGTCATCATCTTGCGTTCTGAGCTAAACGGGATTGTGTTCAGCAGTGGGTAATCCGTGCGAATCTGCTCAATATCCAGGCCAACCTGCTGGGCTGCCTTCAATAAAGCGGTATCCACGGGGTCACCCAGGATCTTGGGATTATCACCATCCTCAATGGTGGCTTCATTACATAAAACAGCTGCTCGCATCAGCTTTTGGAAATCGTCCCGGTCACTAATCTCTTGGGTGAGATTCTCCAGGTTACCTCCAGCGAAAAGCTGCTTGACAACCATCCGATTCTGGGTGAGCGTGCCAGTTTTATCTGTGCAAATTGTATCTACAGAGCCAAGAGATTCCACAACAGACAGGTTGCGTACCACCGCACCCTCACGCGCCATCTCTCTGGCACCCAATGCTAATGCAAAGGTCAACACAATAGGCAAGCTGGCTGGGATGGTAGCAACAGCCAGACTGAGGGTATTGAGCGCAACATCCACCAACGGCTCTTGCAGAACAAAGTACAAAATGAGGGCTACGATTACGGTCAATATACCGATGATCACGGTCATCTGGCGCGCCATCTTATGAACTTCCACCTGGAAAGGTGTGGGGTGCTCTGACATGCTTCCCAGTGTAACTGCAATTTGACCGACTTCGCTGTTGCTACCCGTATTTACTACCAATGCTAATCCATTGCCATGGGTGATGAAAGTGGAGCCATACACCATGTTTGACCGTTCTGCCAATGGGGTATCGACCGCCAAGGTATCAGTGCCTTTATCCACTCCGAGACTCTCCCCGGTCAGGGCGGATTCATCAGCCCGCAAGCTATGAGCCTCAATGACACGCCCATCAGCGGGTACTTTCTGACCCTGAGATAGCACCATCACATCCCCAGGGACGACCTGCGAAGCTTCAATCTCCTTCCTGACACCTGCCCGCAAAACCGTGGTATGAAACACCAGCAACCTGCTCAATGCCTCCAGCTCTCTATGAGAGCGATACTCCTCAAAGAAGCTGAGCAACACAGAGAGAAAGATGATGACCAGAATGAAATAAGCCGTCAGCCGGCGCTCTGCCTGACCAGGCATATAACTGACCCCATACGCCAACCCAGCAGCAAACAACAAGACCAGGATGAAATAACTGGCAAATTGCCTGATGAATATCTTGAAGGGCGAGATCGGTTTACGCGGTTTGAGCTGGTTGCTACCCCACCGATTAAGTCGATCGGTTGCATCGGTCTCAGTCAACCCATCCGGGTTGGAATCCAGTTGTTTGAAAACATCTTCACCGCTCAGGTTATGCCAGGGTATCATTTTTATCCTGTAGAGCACAAAATGGCCAAATTATGTTCACTACCAATGTAATTGGGCAGCAGTGACCCGCCATAATTTTCATAAATTAATTATATCCATGGTTTGTATACGCCACCATCCTGGTGGTTGCACCTAATATAATGAATTGAATTTGACTGCCCTGTTATGGGTATTTTATCAATAATCCACGAATTTATTAATCACAAATTAAAATTCCGCTTCAGCCATATCTCATTTAAAAATTTTTCGTCATAAAGAACAGGAGTGTGAAATTCCCACATATCCAATTATTCAATTGAAAGGAGATAAAAATGAAAAAAGTAGCACTTCTTAGCCTTGTCCTGATTCTGCTGGCTGTCTCGGTGGTACCTGTGATGGCGGGTGATGGACATCGAACAATGGTCGAGGGTAATCGCAGTGAATGCAGGACAGGGAAATAATGGGGGAAATGGAAATCAAGAAAAACAGAAAAATCAAGATAAAGAAAAGCCCAAGATCGAGATCGAGATCAAGATCAGCTTCATGATACGAGTAGGAGCTCATCCCACAACGGTCACCAGGAGACACACCCGGATGCGCACTCCCTTCTACCTGCAGGGGACCATTTCTGCTCTTGGGGATGGAACAATCACAGTAACTCTTACCCATGGCAATGCTCAGGTCAAACAGAGTCTCGGCAAAGATCTAGAGATACAGACCAATGAAAGTACCCAAATTTTCCAGATCACCCAGGGTGGTGAAATCTCTGGGACGGTTGGAACAGACACAAGTGCAGTAAGTGATGTTAGCAATGACGGAACACCTGCCAACAGGGTCCCAATCCCCTTTGAGGACCTCCAAGTTGGCAAGAGAGTAGCCATCCACGGTAACCTGGTCGACAGTATATTAACAGCCAGATTGATCACTGTTTATGTCAGGGCACCCGATGGTGAGCCTTACCCGGAGCCATAGGTAGTTTGTATATCACAATGCATGTCCAGCGGTGCGGCTAAATCCAGCACCGCTGGTTTTTTGTGTAGAACTGTGCGTTACAATATGGAGAATTGGTAATACCAATTACCCGTTTCTAAAAGTGTTGCTTCACGTCATAATATATGAAAAAAAGTCCAGATCAGGCGATATTGGTGCGAGCAAGACGCTTTGAATCCCAGGCGCTAGAAGAAATCTTCGATTGCTTCAGCCCAGGAATTTATCGCTACGCTTACCGCCTGTTGGGTGATGCGGAATTGGCGAGGGAATGCATGTCGGAAACGTTCAGTCGATTTTTAACTGCCCTAAAGCAGGATGGAGGTCCAAATGAATATTTGCAGGCATACCTGTACCGGATTGCCCATAACTGGATCACCGACTATTATCGCCGTAGAACCCCACCTACCCTGCCGATAGAATCGGTGACCCTTTCAGATTTAAAAGCTGAACCACACCGAATCGTCGCAGACCAGATGTCTGCGAAGCAAGTGAGAGATGCGCTTGCTTTTCTCACCCCCGACCAGCGTCAGGTAATCACCTTAAAATATCTGGAAGAATGGAAAAACGATGCCATTGCCCTGAGCATGAATAAACCTGTTGGAGCGATTAAAGCATTGCAACACCGTGCTCTTGAGGCACTATACCGAATCCTGAGCAGGGATGAGGACTTCACCGTATGAAAAAAACTGAAGATGAATTTGGGAAGCGCATTCTTGCTCCTCTGCAACCGACTCCTTCCTTAGATCCGAAGATAGTTGCGGAAGAAAGGAACAAATATCTTCTCCAGGTTGAAAGCATCCGCCAGGGGTTCATTCCTGGATCAGACATGGATGATGCGCGGGTAGCCGAAGACGTATTTTCAGTGCACCGCAGGAAACAACACTACACCCTACTAAGAGGCCTGGCAGCTGTACTGTTTGCTCTGATTATCCTGGTTGGCAGCAGCCTGACGGTTTATGCTGCCCAGGATAGCCTGCCTGGTGAATCACTATACACGCTCAAAGCGATAAGCGAAGATATACGATTATCAGTAACTCATTCTCAACAAGCCAGGTTGGACATTACCCTGGATTATACCAATCGGAGAGTGGACGAAATCTCTCAATTACTAGCGGCAGGAAAATCCATGCCTATGCAGGCGTCGGAACGCTTCCAGGGTGAGCTGGAGGGTGCTCTCTTGCTTGCTTCGCAGATGGAAGACACCCGCATGGTTAATGCACTGGAAAAAATCAAAAGCCATGCTGAAAACCAGGGAATGACCATCGAGCAATTAATCAACCAGCTTCCCGAGCAGGCTGATCCTGCTATCTTGCGGTTACAAGCGCGTTTGTATGAGCAGGTTGAGCTGAGCATGATCGGGGAGCATGACCCGCGAACATTTCGGCTAGCTATGCGCGAGCGGCAAAACGGCAACTCACAGAAGCATAAGTCAACGCCTGCATCACATGATAGATCTTCAACTCCATCCAGTGCCTCTACAACTCCTTTCACAACCGATGAGGGAGAAAATCATAATAACAGGCATCCTACCCAGTCACCTGAACATGAAGAATCAAGCCCTGGTGAGGGTAATCCCAACCCGGGAAATGGTAATCACAATCCGGATCCATCTCGCACACCGAAACCGTGATAGATTAAGTATGTTGTTTTAGAAATTTAAGGTGTGCTGTTAATATATTCAGGCAACCATCTTGACGATTATCTGAACGACAAAGTTAAAGCCTGTTTTCCGGTTTTAAATACTTTTGGCGGTAATACATCATACCAATCAGTACAATGAATTGAAATACGACAACCAAAATTGTCGAGAATTGCTCGAAGTAGAAAAGCAGCATGTCCAGCACGGCGATTGAGAGAAGGAGATTCAAGTAGCCCAGGTTTAATGCCAGCCTTTTCTTCCCCACAATCAGCAAGATTACACAAACCAATAACATGAGACCTACCACCACTTCGAGCCCCAATCTCAGGTTGAATAACCCCTGCGCTTCAATCGGAGGAATTTGCCTGCCGGAATGCGCTTGCAGGAAAGCCACCAGGGCAGAGCCGGGCATACCCTGCTCCAGCCATATCTGCAGCGGATTTTTTAGAGTGAACAATCCTAATAGCGCCATCCCCACTCCCAATAGCCAGCTCAAGCGCTGCTCGGTGAGCCACGTCTCGAAACGTTTGGCTATGCGCAGCCACCAGGTCGGAGACTTTTCCAGCATTCTGCGCGTATCTGCACGGACCAGCTCCAACAAGTGGCGCGCCAGGTCTTTATGCAGAATATTCTGATCAGTCTCCATCACCCGATTCATATCCCGCTCTATGTGAGCCCTTTCCACCTGATCTAAGGGACGGTAGAGCTGTTCACGCACGATCTCCAACGTCTGCACCAACTCAGCACGACCATCCACAGCCGGAGGGCGGCGAATTATGATCAACAGGATGACCACGAATAAAAAGAACACATATATGATCGGTGCAGCAGCGGGGAAAAAGTAATCGTACTGGCGGGTGATAAATTTACCCACTTCATCAATGAATAAGCCCACACCCACCCCTGAAAGAACCGCCCCGATGATATGCAGGCGTGGGTTTAGGTATATCAAAGGCAGGATAGCCGCGATGTACAGGATCAGGCCTCCCCACAGAACATGGGCGATATGCAGGGTACCGCTCCCAATCTGGGGGTAGCCGGTGACAGCCAGAAAACTGCGCACAATAATCACAGTCGCCACGGAGCTTAATAGAGAAATTAGCATATACCGGGTAGCGTTCTCTCGCTGCACTAGCTTCCAGAATAAGAAGGTTTTTTGTTTTGGCTGCATACTTACCTCCCAGATCTCTACCTGACTTCGAATGACGAGTAAACCATTATACATCCCAGACAAGGATTGAGAATTGTTATATCAATCACTCCAATCTACGAGAAAAGCGATTGTGGGGTTTCGTAAATATGGGTCTAGAATTATATATTCTTATAGCATCCAGAATTGAAATATACCGGTAGCATTAATAATTGCTCTTCCCCACTAATAATAAGACATGCAGCCAAATTTCGGTCATTTACTGATAGTTGCTGGCTGGATTCAATCCCGCCCACCTTAACCTACCTGCCATCTGGATGGAACAATGCTGTCCATTCATGCGTCTTAGGGATGAATAACGATAAATGAAAGGCAGGTTTAAATGTTCAAGAAAATCACCCTTATCCTAATCAGCATCCTACTGCTCGCATCAATGACCGGCTGTAGTAATGACCCTGTGCCCGAGGCTCAAACACCTGTCGCGGAAAATGAAGCGCAAGAAAGCCAGGGAAATACAATAACTGAGACAAATCCGGTTGGAAACCAGGAAAATTTGCCAATTATTTCAGGCATAGAAGCTAACATTGAGCTTGGTGCAGAGGCGAATGGAACGACCCAACAGATGAAGGTCGGTGATGTGATGGCTGTCACTCTAGAATCCAATCCCTCCACCGGGTATGCATGGCACGCTACCTCGTCTGACCCAGATGTGGTATCCCAGGTGGGAGTCGCACAGTATCAGGAACCTTCATCCAACTCTTCAGAGCCGGTTCTTGGCGCTGCAGGGACAGAAATCCTATATTTTGAGGCTACCGGTTCTGGGACTTCGACTCTGACTCTGGACTATAAGCGGGGCTGGGAGACTGATACAGCCCCCGAGAAAACATTAACTATCAACGTGGAGGTGAAGTGAGCGCAGCGGTTTGCGATTAGTAATTACTAGTTAGTAGTTAGTCATTAATCGTTTGAAAAGCCACAAGCGATGAACTTTCAGCTTTGAGCATTTAGCTTTGACTCATGAGCACATAGCCATGATAAAAGGAGAAAACACCAACGGATTTGGCTCAATATCGATGTTCATTGGTAGCAATAAACGATATCTGCAACTTTCATATGGCATTGTTACAAAAGAGGACGGATGAATAATGCCCCAATCGGTATGGCGATCAGGAAGACCATCAAGGGAAGCAGAATAGCCAGCCATACGGGTATCCCTAACAGCCGCTTAAACGCCATTACTCCAATCAAGATCCCATACAGGTCAATTACCAGGTGGCTTGTACCCAGTGTGTACTGGTCCATTCCACCCAGTGCGATCCAAACCCAACCCGCACCAAAAGAATGAAGCCAACCACCAGTGTGGTCATTCCGCTTATGTTCAGGAGCAGGTCGAAATTGCTCGGTTGATTCATCAGACGCAGGGCGACATGAATCATTCCACATTCCAATATCCATTGGATAAAGAATACCAGCGGTGCCAGCCAGATCAGGGTCGCATAATAATTGCGGGTAGGAAATATGGTCAGGCAAGAATCAATAGGTGGGGTTCGACCCAACAGGTAGGCTGGCAAGAAGATCAACAAAGAATCCATCAGGGCCCGTAGGAGTTGCCCGTAGAACCCCCAAAGTGGTGCTGGCTTACCTTGCAACCTATCTATGAGCTTGCTCGGACTAAGATAACCAGTGAACCAAAGCCGGAAAAAATCAATGATAGGCCTCCTCCTCGGCAAAAGTTAAGTTGTGCTGATGTAACCATTTGTCGGATTGCTCATATTGTAAAGGAAGTCATATAAAAATGTATAAAATTTCGATGCTATAATCAATTTCAGAAATGAGGTTTTTTTACTGGGTGAAGTCTTATAAGTATTGATGAGAAATCTCTCAATCGGCATACGCGGCGAATATGGAAGGAGGAAACTATGCGAAACCTCCCCTGGCAGAAAATCATCCTCTCCATCCTGCTTCTGACCATCCTTATTGGGATTCCGGGCTGCCAATCCGGGCTGGCTAAAGGCGTGGAGAATAGCTTTAAAACACTCTCACAGGTGCCTGATCGTGTGGGTAATGTAATCTCTAATATAATGGGTAGTTTAAGTGATATCGGTGGGGCACTTGCAGACCAGATCAGTAGAATAATTGGTAATATGACCGGACGCTAATGTCCTGTTGTTTTCATTAAGCTGGTGGTAGGCATGAATTCCGAGGCTTGAAATCCATTTTGGATTTTTTAAAAGGGAGTGTTATGTCCAATCGCCCAATCACAGTCACCATAAACTTGATCATCATTCTAATAAATGCCCTCATCTGGTTGATACTCGGCATCATTATCGCTGCCAATGTACTCCCTGGGCTTCCCGACCTGCCCCAAATGAAATACATCCTGGCTGTATTATCCATCGTCATTGCCGGTATCTTATTAGGATTGACCTTCTTCCTCTGTAAAAGCAGCCGGACTGCATTTTACCTGACCCTGGCGTTCTTCGGGATCACCTCCATCCTGGGCATTTTCGATGACGTTGGATTATCCGATATTGCTTTTCTAATCATCAGCCTGATCCCCATCATTTTGCTCGTCAAAGATCGGGTGTGGTATCTCCAAACAAAGCCTCAAAATTAAGAAAACCATTCTGCCAATATACGGAACCCTAAAATCGGATGAATACTTTTGAGTATTCTGGTCGAGATCTAAATTGCGTCTCTTAATCCTTGTCCCGCCACTATACTTTTACGCGAGCGAGCGGTACCCCTTCCTGTACCCAGATCCACGCCTGGCATATATACGTTCGGTGAGGTTTATTCCTTTCCTTTCCAAAGTTACAGGGATATTCCAATACCTGCTCGGGAAAATATACCAGGTGTAGCCTTCCAATTACTGTTAAGAACGCAAAGTGAAATCTAGAGATAACTTGAAAATTACCTCTGCGCCTCGATTGTACAATGAAACTATTCTAACCAAGTGGGTTATAATATTTAATCATATAAAACCTGCTCCATTACCGGGAAAACTATCATTTCGATGAGTTAAGTATTTTCGGTAAATGAAATCGCAACATGCTCACACATAGCAATGTCACTTCAGCTGGGTAGGAGCTCCAGACTTCAATATATGCATCCAGATCCATGTCAGATAACTTTTTGGGGGACAATTATCTCTCATACCCTTACCTAGAAAGGATCTCTATGGCTGATCTGACGCAAGAATATACCAAATACTGGAAGAAAGCTCAAAAATACCTCGTCGGGGGGGTATCTTCAAGTTTTCGGATAAATCCATTCACAAACGTGCCCATGTATCTCAGCCATGCAGATGGCGCATATATCTATGGTGTGGATGGAAAGCGCTATATCGACTTCTTCATGGGGCACGGTGCCTGTACATTGGGACATAACCGCCCGGAGATCAAAGCTGCCATGCAAAAGGTGTTCGATTTAGGATTTTTCGCAGAGTATGATCACCCCCTGACTGCCGAGCTGGCTGAAAAAATTGTAGAACACATTCCATGTGCGGAGAGCGTACGCTATGTGAATTCCGGAAGTGAAGCCACCTTGCTTTCCTTGCGGCTGGCCCGCGGTTACACCGGCAAGCAAAAGATCGTTCGCATTGACGGGCACTTTCACGGGGGGCATGATTACGCCCTGCCCAACAACCTGGCAGCCTTCGTAGACCTGACCAATCCAGGCAACCGGCTTTCCCAGATCACAAACCTGAGTGCGGGTATCCCTGATGCCATCCGTAATACAATCTATCTCATCCCCTGGAATAACGCCCAGGTATTTGAAGAACTTGCCCGTCTAAAAGGGCAGGAGATTGCAGCCATCATCATGAACCCGATCGATTATAACAATGGCTGCATCACTACCACCAGCGAATACCTGCAAGCTATCCGCGACATCTGCGATCGTTATCGTATCGTGTTCATCATTGATGAGATCCTGGCCGGCTTCCGGACTGGGATTTCTTGCGCACAGGGTTACTATAATGTAACACCCGATCTGTGTTTGCTCGGCAAGGCATTGACCAATGGTGTCCCTTTGGCAGCCATCGCTGGTAAAGAGAAGATCATGGAAAAGATCATGGATCCTAAAGATCCAGTGGTGGCGGGAGGTACTTTTTCGGGCAATTTGATGGGATGTGCGGCAGGCATCGCTGCCATGGAGATCATGGAGCAGCCTGGATTCTTTGAGAAGTGGCTCGCGCGTGTGGATGCTTTTCTCGCCCTAGTGCAAACTGGTTTTGATGAGGTAGGCTTCCCAGCCATCATCCAACACCTTGGTTGTACTTTTGGCATTTACGTAGGAACGCGCCAACCGGTACGCAATTATCACGACATCGCAGAAAAGACTAATCCCGAGTTACGCACACTGTTTTTTAACAAATGTATTGAGAAAGGTCTATACTTCCATACCGACTTTACCGTTTCAGCCATGCATGACGACGAGACACTCAAAACTGCTGTTAAATTGTTACGTAAAGCAGCTCGCGAAACTGTGGCAGAGATGAAAAAGAAATCCAATGAGTGAAAATCAACTTTACGGTGGAATTGAAGGCGGTGGAACTAAGTTCATCTGCGCGGTGGGCAAAGGACGTGATGAGATCGTCGATGAAATACGTTTCCCCACCACCAGCCCACAGGAAACCCTGGACAGAGTGTGTCTTTTCTTCGCTCCATACTTGAGGGAAGGACGGGTCAAGTGCATTGGTCTGGGTTCGTTTGGTCCTGTGGATATTGATCCGCTTTCTGCAACTTTCGGTTATATCACCACCACCCCCAAGCCAAATTGGGCTTACACGAATATTTTTAAGATATTGCAACAGGAATTAAATGTACCCATCCGAATGGACATGGATGTGGTTGCCTCAGCCATGGGTGAATCCACCTGGGGTGCAAATAAAGGGTTCGATCCATCCTTATATCTCACCGTCGGCACAGGGATTGGGGGAAGTTATATTCTGAACGGCAAACCTTTGCGGGGTCTCGTCAGCCTTGAAATGGGGCACGTGCGGATCCCGCATGACCTAAGACTCGACCTATACCATGGATCGTGCCCATATCATGGGGATTGCTTCGAAGGACTTGCCTCCGGTCCAGCCATACAGGCTCGTTATGGAAAACCTGGTGAAATTCTCGAGGACGATGATCCAATTTGGGAGCTAGAAGCAGGATACATCGCCAACGCACTGGCAAATTTCATCTTCACCTTGCCGCCAATGCGGATCGTCCTTGGGGGTGGGGTGATGCGTAGGGCTTTTTTATATGAGGAAATAAGGAAGAGGGTATCTAAGCTATTGAATAATTATTTAAATCATCCCATTCTAACCAGTGCCATGGACGAATATATCGTCCCACCTGCTTTAGGTCATCGATCAGGCGTGCTGGGTGGGATTGCCCTCGCCATGGACCTGGATAATCAATTCGGACAATGAGGCGATCAAAGGAGGTGTTCATAATAAAATAAAGTACCTGATGCAATGCCCGATATTTCCCGAATAATCAGAATATTATCTAGAGGAGATGCCATGAACCAAAAACCTGTAAACATTTCTCGTAGGAATTTTCTCAAGCTGGCCGGGATGAGTGCAGCCGGGCTGACCATGGGTAATTTCCTTGCCAGCTGCACGCCAAAGGAAACAGGACCAGTTACACTTAACGTTCTTGTCCCTGCAGCACCCGACCCTGCTCCCCCCGGAGTAGCTAAATTCAGTGAAGAAGCTTTTGCTAAATGGCAGACTGACAATAATGCTACAGTAGTCTACGAAGCTCCACCCTGGCCTCAATTACACGACAAGATGGCAGCAAATTTCGCCTCCGGGCAATATGTCCATGATGTGATGTATAACTGCGGATGGGTACCAGAGTTTGCCTCCTATCTGGTCGACTTCGTCGATAAGCTGCCGGCTGATTTGATTGCCGACCTGCCAAAATCATCCTTCAGCACGGTCACCTGGGATGGTAAGCGGCTTGGGGTAGTCTTCACACTTTCCCTGCTCACCCTGTTCTATAACACCGAGCTGTTCCAGAATGCCGGAATCACCGCTCCACCCAAAACCTGGGACGAGCTCAAGAATATGGCTAAAGAGCTGACCGGTGGTGGACAATATGGCTGGGTGCTGAATTACGGAGCACCGGAAGGCATCGGTGGTGTAGCTTCTTATTGGATGACGTTCCTGCAACAGGCAGGTGGAAAAGTGTACAATGACAAGGGGGAACCTGATTTCAATAATGACATGGGGGTATCGGCGCTGCAAACTATGGTGGATTTAATGCCGTATACCGACCCAGGCTCCATCAGCTATGTTGGCATCAACGACGCTACGAATGTATTCACTGCTGGGAATGCCGCCATGATGATGAACTGGCCATTCATGTTGAAACCTGCCAGTGACCCGGCCTCCTCCAAGGTGGTGGGGAAGATTGGCACAGCCATTTTACCCTCCGGACCAGTCACATCCGCATCCATTGATGGCACAGACGCCTATACTATTGCTAAAAACTCACCCAATCCCGATCTGGCACGTCAACTGATCGAATTCTATCTAGACAAAGAAGTGCAGAAGCGCCAGGTATTGGATACAGGCTGGTTGCCAATTCGGCTGTCCGTGCTAAATGATCCTGAGGTGCAAGCAGCCGCTCCGAATGCAGCTGTCATTCTTGAGCAGGCCAATTATCCATATGATAGTTTCGTCACTCCCGACTACAACGAAGTGACGACAACCATTGGGGTCGAAATCCAAAAAGCATTAGCCGGCTCCCAAA
Organism: uncultured Chloroflexia bacterium; assembly: GCA_963777935.1. Classification (GTDB taxonomy): domain Bacteria; phylum Chloroflexota; class Anaerolineae; order Anaerolineales; family UBA4823; genus FEB-25. The sequence goes on along the minus strand of CAVZSL010000001.1, from coordinate 440,662 downwards.
GTGCGGCTGAAGCGATCCAAAATGCGTCCGATCAGGTCGTTGAGATCGTAAAGAAACGCCAGTAAAAATATAAATATTGACATGGAGAATCCCTGATCAGGGATTCTCCGTGTCAGCCGGATTGTTCCAACCAACATCTTAGAGCAAATAATGCAATCCACCAGTGATTACAACCGTAAAAGGTTCCGAATGGGGATATGGTTCATCACTCCTGCTCTGCTCATTTTGCTGACAGTCCTGGCTTACCCCATCATTGCATCCTTTGTGCTTTCTTTTCAGCGTATCCGCTTTGCCGGTAACGGACTCAGCCACCAGTTTATCGGCCTGAACAACTATGCGGAATTAATCAGCAACCAGCTGTTCCGTGAAGCCTTATTCCGGTCGGTCTACTTCACAGTGATGGAAGTCCTTGCAGTAAGTGTTTTCGCTCTGCTGGTCGCTCTCATGCTGAATACCCCTCTCGGTCGGCATGCCTTTTTCCGTGTGGTGCTGCTCGTGCCATGGGCTTTAGCACCTGTGGCTAACGCGGTGTTATGGAAATGGATCTTCAACACCAATTACGGGGTGCTCAACGCGATCCTGATCGGGTTAAATATCATCGATAAACCCATCGTCTGGCTTGGCACTCCTTGGCTGGCACTGAATATGATCTTGCTTGCAGATGTATGGAAGGCCATCCCTTTCATAGCTTTATTGTTACTTGCCGGGTTGCAGAGTATCCCACCCCATTTGTATAAAGCTGCCCGCCTGGATGGCGCCAATACCTGGCAGCAGTTCGTACATGTAACATTACCCGGGCTAAAGACCTCCATCGTGATCTCCATCGTATTACAGAGCATCTGGGCGCTTAAAGTTTTCGATTTAATTTATGTACTGACCCACGGAAGTCCTGCAGATAGCACCGTGTTACTTAATTATCTCTCATGGCGCGAAACCTTCAGCAATCTTGACATTGGTTACGGGGCAGCAATTGCCAACGTGCTGTTTGTGATCATGTTCATCCTGGCACTCCTATACATCCGGGCTTTACGCCCACGCCAGGTGAAGGAAAAACGAAGTGGCACTAAATAGACGCTATCTAAATCGCCTCTTCATACGCTTTGGATTGGTAACCTTTACCTTGCTTGCCTTGGGTCCGGTCCTGTGGGGTGTGGTCACCAGCCTATTCCCGCTTTCTTCTCTCACCTCACGCCCACCTGACCTAAACCTGGTAAATATGACCATCGATAATTACATTCTGGTGTTCGACACCAGTCGCGGTTTATTTTCCGGCTTGATCAATTCCTTCATCATCGCATTTTTCACCAGCGCAGTGGCATTAGCGGTCGGTTCTGCCGCGGCATATGCCCTGGCACGCTTGAACATGCCTGGCAGTAACCTGATCTTGATGATGATCCTGGCCACCCAAATGTTCCCCGGAATTGTAATTGCCATCCCACTTTTCCTGGTGATGAGCCGGCTTGACCTGGTTGATACCCATTTTGGACTTATCATGGTTTATCTCTCATTCATACTACCAATCGTTATCTGGATCCTGAAAGGTTTCTTTGAAAGTGTGCCGATGGAGCTGGAACGAGCCGCGGCAGTGGATGGTGCCACTCCGTTGCAGACTTTTCAATTTGTCGTCCTGCCCATTTCACTACCACCGTTATTTGCTACAGGGGTGTTCGCTTTCATAGAATCCTGGAATGAGTTTTTCTTCGCCATCATCCTGACGCGCATCAACGTTAAAACCGCACCCATCGCCATCGCAGAATTTTCTGGCCAGTACACCACACTTTATGGTCAGATGCTGGCTTCCGCGGTGCTGGCAAGCATACCTGTAGTGATTTTAGCAATTATCTTCCGCCGGTTTATCCTGGAAGGCTTCGTGGAAGGAGCAATTAAAGCTTAATGGCCACTCTCGAGCTGATCCATCTGGTTAAGAAATTTGGAGAATTTACCGCCATCAACGACATATCCTTGCGCGTGGAAGAAAGCGAATTCGTCACCTTGCTCGGACCCTCCGGTTGTGGAAAATCCACCCTGCTCAATATGATTTCTGGCCTGGAGGACGTCACCGAGGGTGAGATCCAAATGAACGGGAAAGTTGTCAACCAGCTTGGGCCTTACGAGCGAGATGTAGCCATGGTTTTCCAGAATTATGCCCTTTATCCACATATGACCGTGGAAGAGAATATCGGTTTTTCCATGCGCCTGCGAAAACGGCCCAAGGAAGAGATCTCGAGCCGGGTGAAGGGTGTGGCAAATATGCTTGAACTCGGGCACCTGTTGCACCGACTACCTCGCGAGCTGTCAGGTGGGCAGCAACAGCGGGTTGCCATCGGACGAGCGGTGATCCGTGAGCCATCCATCTTCCTCTTTGATGAGCCTTTCTCCAATCTGGATGCAGCACTACGGGTAAAAACCCGCGGGGAAATCAAAGAATTGCACCAACGCCTGGGAGTCACATCCATCTTCGTGACCCACGACCAGGAGGAAGCCCTATCCCTTTCTGACCATATTGCTGTGCTCAGTACAGGTAAGCTGGAGCAGCTCGGCTCACCGGAGGAAATCTATTCAAAACCTGCCAGCAAATACGTTGCTCGATTCATTGGCAGCCCTCAAATGGACATATTCAGCGGTGATTTTGAAGCCTTCGATGGAAATTTGGCATATCGAATTGGAGAGGCCATCATACCTCTGCCTAAGGATATCATCCCTCCCAACCAACATGTGGATATGGGCGTACGGCCGGAATTTGTGTTGCTTGGGAGTAGCGGGTTCTCAGCCTCAGTTCGTCTGGTCCAGCCTGTGGGTCCGTTCACCTATGTCACAGTGGGTTGGCAAGGTGGAAGCGTGACTGCACGGGTCAATGGCGTATCTCATCTAAAGGTGAAGGAGAACCTCCAGGTGGAATTCGATCCAACAGGTTTGTTGTTCTTTGATCGAGAATCTGAAATAAGGAGGGATTTATAAGCCATGAAGCAAATCCACAATCTACCGGCAATTCAAATTTTACCTTTCTCTGAAATCGACGAGAAGCGTCCTATCCTGCTTATTACCTCGACTCCCGCCTGGGAGGCAGTCAAAGACAAACTGCATCTATCCATCGATGCTCAACCTGAGCCGATGAAAGCCACCATTCAGCATTGGGACACGCTTATCACCCCCCAACCAGCTTTATCCGAGGTGGTGTATGCGGTTGGAGGTGGGCTCGTAGCGGATGCGGGTAAATATATGGCTTTCAGGCTGGGGCTTCCATTGGTGGTTCTTCCCACTGCGCTCTCAGTGGATGCGTTCTTCACCGCGACAGCTTGTATCCGTGAAAGTGGCACGGTTAAATATATCGAGGCGAGACCACCGGACCAGGTGGTGATCGACTTTGACACCATCGCAGCAGCGCCAGCCCAAATCCGGGCTGCAGGTATTACCGATGTGCTAGCCATTATGACAGGTAGCTGGGATTGGCAGCTCGCCCACCAGAAGGGTATGAACCCAGCAGGGATGGAGTTTAATCCATGGGTCTACGAGAATGCCCAAACCATCCTGCATGGGGTAATGGACTGTGCTGAGGCAGCTGGTCGCGGCGACTATACCGGATTGAAGCAGCTGCTCGACTGCCTGTGCATGGAAGTGCAATTGTGCAACCAGGTGGGGCACGCCCGTCCTGAGGAAGGCTCGGAGCATTATTTTGCCTACTGCGCCGAGCAATTTACCGGTCCTGCATGGCCACACGCAGATTTGCTTGGACCGGGCATCCTGCACATCGCCAGGCTACAGGGGCAAGATACCCATGAAGTTGAAGCTGCCATGAAAGCCTGCCACATCCCTCTCGACCATATACGACCGGAGATGGTGGAACAAACCATCCAGGCACTGCCGGAGTACTGCGTGAAGCACAACCTGCCGTTTGGGATTGCACATATATTGAACGACTTATCAACGTAAGACGGTTATTTACGAAATGATGGTTCATCACAGATGGCTTGAAACTGAGTAAATTGGCTTTTGGGGAGATAGAAGCAATTGTCATTCGAGCTAAGCTCCCCAAACTAACCGAATAGGGCGAGAAGAAAATGCGAGAATATCTAATCGAATTTGAGATATTTGAAGGCAATGGCGGGCAGCTACGCACCGATGACACTTACCCAGACTTTGCGAAAGAAGGTATTTGTGCCTGGATGTATTTTACGGGGGGTGAAAAAAGCCTCCAGGTGGGTCAGAAGTTCCGTTATCCGGATGACCTCGGGCTGCTTTGCCCCTGGCTGGTGGACAGCCTGACGGGGATGATCCGCGTACTCGAGCATGGGGGGACACTTTCATGGAAATATAGAGACACTCCCTATGAAAAGGTGATTGACCCGGATGGGGTGACCACCGAGTATGTCCGTTGCCCTGACCCCACGGCCTCCGGGATCGTAATAAAAATTACCAGGACAGCCATAATTGAGTAATCAGAGGATATTTAGAGGATATTTAATGGACGAAAATGGTATATCATATCTCATCTGTAAAACTCCAGAAGAATTCAAGTTTGCCCAACAGGCTGAGATGGCAGTATTGGATGGCTTGGGCAATAACATCCTGGAACATCTCGGGAATGTAGAGCTGGGGCGGCCTATCCGAATATTCATCCAGGACCAGGCTGGCAAAGTGGTGGGTGGAGCGATCGCCGATTGCTTTGGCGGGTGGATGTACATCTCCTTATTGTGGGTTGAAAAATCACTACGCAACCTCGGGTATGGTACCCAATTGTTGCAGCTCGCAGAAACTGAAGCCATCCAAATGGGGTACAAGCATGCCCACGTGGATACCTACAGTTTCGAAGCCAGACCTTTTTATGAGAAACATGGATACGAGCTCTTCGCCACCCTGGAAGATTATCCGCCCGGGCATAGCAAGTACTTTCTCAAGAAGCGAATGGTTGAATAAACTGAACGCATCCTATGAATAGCTGGCCATCCCATCTGATTTATGATCCATTGACACCACTTCTATCTTCTGGAAAAGAGGCGCTGATCTATTTTGCCCGGCGTGACCTCCTGGACGAAGATGTTGGACCCATTGATCGCCTGTGGCAGCTACCAGACGCCCAAAAAATCCTCAAAAAGCAGCTCCCGGATGGCAGCTGGCCTCGCAGTGGTGAACATAAGCACCCAGCCATTAATTATCAGCTCATCGAGACCTGGCGCTGGTTCAGGTACCTGGTTGAACAATATGGATTCACCCTCCAAAACCCTCAGGCAAGGCTTGCTGGTGAATTTCTTTTCTCATGCCAGACAAAAGAAGGTGATTTCAGAGGTATTCTCGCTAATCAATATGCCACCTATTATTCAGGAGCGATCCTGGCACTTCTCATCCAGGCTGGCTATGAGAATGACCCACGGGTGGAAAAATGCTTCCACTGGCTGCTGAGCATGCGCCAATCTGACCAGGGCTGGTCTGTCCCGATGATCACCCACAAGCTGGACCGTGAGACTCAATATCGCCTGTCCAGCGAGTATGCCGAGCCGCTTGAACCGGACCGCTCCAAGCCGTTCTCCCATTTACGCAACAGGTATGATCCTGCGTGCCTTTGCTGTGCATCCAACCTATCGAATACTCTGAAGCAGCGCATCCTTGCTGGGAACCTGCTCAAGTCCAGATTCTTCCAGGAACATGCGTATACTTCCTACCAATCGGCGGATTATTGGGTCAGGTTCGAATATCCTTTCTGGTGGAATAACCTGGTGTCAGCCATGGACTCGCTCTCAAGGATGGGATTCACCAGGGAAGATCCGCAGATCAAGCTGGCGTTGGATTGGTTCAAGGACCATCAGGAAGCAAGTGGATTGTGGAAGGTGTCTTATATGAAACCCGATGAGCTGGAAAAAGACAACCCGAAAATAAAGGAAATGAAGTTGTGGGTGAGCCTGGCAATTTGCCGAATATTTAAGAGGATGTTTGATTGAGGCATGGCGACGCATTATACCTGTGACTCCGCTAGTGATGCTTACAAATGTAAAAAACTGGCTTCCGGACATAAGAACATTAAACAGGAGGGATTTCTATGAAATCGTGGGTTGAATTTAAGCATGAGAATCCTGAGCTGGCGATGATCGGCAGGAGATTGCTCGTCCAATCACACCCCAATGTTGGCTATGCGTTTCTGGCAACGCTGCGCAAGGATGGTGCCCCACGCTTGCATCCAGTCAGCATCATTTTATGGAATGATCGTTTATATGTCTTGATTCCAACCCATTCGCCCAAGTGTGCTGACTTGCTGCATGATGGCAGGTTTGCCATGCAAGCCTTTCCTCCCCCACAGAACGAGCAGAATGAAGAATTCTTTCTCTCCGGATGTGCGGTATCCATAAAAGATGTAAACTTTCGCCAGGCATTGATCACAGATACCACCATCCAGGTGGAGGAGAATGAGGTGCTATTTGAATTGCTCTTTGACCGGGCGATGTACACCCGGCTGGAGAACCAGGGTTCACCCAGCGAACATCCGGTGCACCATAAATGGCATATCGAGGATTAGCCGAGGATACAGACCACTCACGCTTGCCTTTATTTAAAGGAGCTTGACTTTTTGTTGAGTAACAATACATGTTATATAAAGTGTGCAAGTAAAAAATGAACCAATCCGATATCGCACCTATCCGCCTGGTCAGCCAACAACTGTCTGGAACAAAACTCACCACCCCCAAGGAGATCGTCGCATGGATGGTTGCCATGCAAGCACAAGATTACCGCATGGCAAAGTGGGCAATCGGGGTTCGGCTTCCTGGTTCAACCGACCAGGACATTGAAGCCTCCGTTGATACTGGAGGCATCATCCGCACTCACCTGCTGCGGCCTACCTGGCATTTCGTCTCTGCAGAAGATGTTTCCTGGCTGGTTGATCTCACCCGCGCACAGATTAAAGCTGCCCAAGAGGTCGCGTGACAGGCAATTGGAACTAACCGAAGCAGTTTATACAAGAAGTAACACCATTATTGAAAATGCCTTGAGCACTGGAGGGCATCTCACCAGAGAAGAACTCCTTGTAGAACTGAACAAGGCGAATATTGCGACCGACCAAAACCGATCCGCTCATTTGTTAGCCAGGGCCGAACTAGAGAAAATCATCTGCAGTGGCGCAACCAGGAATAACAAACCAACCTACGCCCTTTTTTCTAACAGGGTGCCACAGACAAAGGAACTGACCAGGGAGGTAGCTCTGGCACAGCTCGCCAGGCGCTATTTTGTAAGCCGGTGCCCAGCCACATTGCAGGATTTTATCTGGTGGTCGGGATTGCCTGCAGGGGATGCCCGGCAGGCATTGGAACTGGTGAAAACGGATTTTAACCCTGATACGATCGACGGAAAAACCTATTGGTTCAGCTCTGACTTTTCCATCCCACAATCCAACCTTAATTCTGTTATTTTATTGCCCACCTATGATGAATTCACGCTTAGTTATACGGATCGTAGCGCATCCATATCACCAGAGTTGGAAAGCCATATGACCGAGATATCTGACCGGGGTGTGTTCAGACCCATCATCGTGGTCAACGGGCAGGTGGTGGGAATTTGGAAAAAGACGATCAAGAAAGAACAGATATTACTAAACCTGAAATATTTTACCAATCAAGACAACCGCACCCTCAAAATGGTCGAAAAAGCCAGCGAGCAATATAAAAATTTTATAGGCAAAAAAATCATGATCTACAACTAAATCAACTATGTTTTCAAAACTTCTGATAGGTTTAGGATAAAATTACATAGAATTTACTTGGACCTGAACAATCACGGAGACTGGAATGTCACTACAAATCACTCACATCACCTTACCTCTACCTTTAAATTTCACCCAGGTGAACAGCTTCCTGGTGAAAAACGAAAATGGCTTTTTCCTGATCGACACCGGAATGACCAATGCACGAGGTCAGATTGAAGCAAAGCTGGCAGAATTGGGTTGCCGCCCCGGCGATCTCAAGCTGATCGTGCTGACCCACGGTGATTTTGACCATACAGGTAACGCGGTGTATCTGCGCCAGAAATTTGGTTCACAGATTGGCATGCATCCTGAAGATATGGGCATGCTAGAAAATGGAGACATGTTCTACCATCGCAAGTTCGATAACCGGGTGATCCGGGGGCTGATGAAGAAATTCTTGCCTTTAAAAAAGGAAAATCGAGGATCGCCAGATATTTTTCTAGAAGATGAGGTTTCCTTATCCAAATTTGGACTGGAAGGCACTGTATACAACACTCCCGGGCATTCATCAGGTTCCGTGTGCGTATTAACGACTTCGGGTGAGCTTTTCTGTGGGGATCTGCTCACCAGCTCCAGAGGTAAGCCGATGTTAAACTCGATGATGTATGATAAAGTGGCTGGAGCCGCCAGCCTGGAAAGGTTGAAATCCTTGCCGATTAAGATAGTGTATCCCGGACATGGCGAGCCTTTCGCGTGGGAAGAATTAATATCCCCATAGGGGCGGTTGGCGAACCGCCCCTACATCAACCAAAGATCAGGAGGGTAAGATTGGAGGGTGGGTATCCTGACATGCTACATACCCTGCATGGCATTGTGTGGGCGCAAGGATGGCAAGTAGGGAATATTTAATAAAAAAAGTGAGAAACAAAACGAAACAAATCTCCTTTGGCAATGGGTGACATGATCTATGCGGTTGTTAAGGTGCGACGAACGACATGTTTAAGGATCAAAATAGGGTAGCTGAACTTAAGCATGGCAGATATATTATAGCACAAATGTTCTATTCCACAAGAGGGTTAGGCAAAGTGGCCAATATTTTAAGATTTCTCATCTTTTTAGCTTCGAGCCATGAGCCATCAGATTTGAGCAACAAATGATTAGTAAATCGTATGGACCCTCTTCCAGCAGTGAAGGCATAGTGAAACCACTATGATAATAAAAGTTAAGATACTGCGGGCTGAAAGGAACGCTCAACGCGCTGCCTCTCGCAACATCGTATATAAAGAATAAACACGAGGCTGCGTCGCATGGGTATCCATCATGGATAAAAACCGATTTTAGGAAGGGGTAATTCGCATGTGGTAGAGGGTTAATGCAGTAAATAATGTGAAATGAAGTGTTGGGGATTGCTTCACACACTCATTTCACTCGGTGCATGTGCTAGCACAATACGCTCGTTCGCAATGACATAGATGCAGACGATGTGAAGGATGCCCGCCTGACCCTATTACGGACGGGTCTACGGCAGGACCCGCCGTACGTGCCGTCGATTCCGAGTAAAACACTGGGTTCGCACGACTTGATGCAGGGAGCGAATGATGCTTGCCCAATGGCTGATTCATCCATCTCCGAGCGCAGGGTCGGATTTACACATTTGACAGGATGTGTGGTGGAAGTTATGCGCCTACAGATGTGGGATTGTTTAATAGAATTCATGAGTGATCCGGATCAACGTATCCCGTACAGACCCTTCTCCCCCAAACAAAACGGTGGATTTGGTGGACGCTTAAGAATAATGGCCGTTTTTGGCGAAAATCCTTCCATACGGGCAACTAATCTGAAGCAGTAATTGAAAAAGTTAGAATAACTCTCTTTTAATGATTCCGCATAAGAAGACAAATCTCGAACTCATCCTTTCATCTACGTCTGTCATTTGATTCCAGAGATATCCTACGTTTTGCAATTTAGCTGGACGAGAAGTGGAAAATTATGGTTCTAGACTAATATCTGATATTAATATTGATAATCAATTGTCAAAAGATAAAAAAATCACTACAGGGAACCAATATTGTGTAGGTCAACATATTTATGGTAAACCTAGATAATCAATCTCTTGAATTTCCTTGCGATTTGCCACTTTATAATCCTATAGCAATAAGCAGATACGTCTTCGTAACGCAATAATTTGCCGTGGTTGTAAGTGTGATAAATCTTGATGATTATATGAATGAACAGCAAAGCTGTTAGGTCAGTAAATCGAGCATTTCGGGAACTCGAAGAGCAATTTACGAAAATCAATATATTTAAATCCGATTATAAGGCCTGAACTATGGTCCACAAATTATACAAAATACTCGATACAAACTTCAAAAACGAATACGAAGATTGAACTCAGTTGAGCCGATTATTGTTTATTCCATCACTCCGTCAATTTTGGGTATTTTTTGACAGCCAATCCACTGTTTATCGGGATATTAAAACGTTGATTTCACGATTTGTAAACCTTAATGAGACCGTAGAGAAAATATTTAAAGGAGAAGGAATTGTAGGTGTAACTGAAGAAGAAGCAGCTGCGATTGGATATTCGGTACTGAAACGTGTTTCGACTTATGACAATAATGCGATATTTTATAGCCTTGCAAGACATTACGGACCTACAGATAAGCTAAATGAAGCGCTTGAAACATTTCGAGACGCTTTTCTTGAGCCTTTTTCACTAATATTTAGATGAAAGCCTTGGTGATCAACGCGCCATGTTAGCTATATATTCCGTTACAAACATCGCTGTGAATGGTTTCATCGTGCAAGATTATGGGCAATGATACAGCATAATTCCGCCATGCCGAAAAGTCTCTCGCACTTGACCTTTACGAATACTTACACGATCAGGGAATAGACCTTACAATTGAACCTTCGTCACTTACGGTGAAATCATCTAATTGCTGCGCCGACGAAGATCAGCACCTGCTAGCACTCTACACGAAATATCCTGTGCAGATAACAGAGGTAAGCATATATCGAAAGGATTCAATCAAATCTACACTTAACCCAACAGTATAATGAGCCATTCGGAACCGAGTATTTTTCAAATTCGAACCCGACTCTACGATTTAGACATAGTAATCACACTTGTTCCAACGGTTACAATCATAAAACCAAGTGGGAATTGTGAGTGGGGATACCCACATACTACCCCTTGTCCCAAAGAGATCCCTTGCAGGCAATCAGCTTACAGAGACGTTAGCCAGTGCTGCATCTGATGACACAAATAAGTCATTCGTTAACCATCTTCACTCATTGCGTGGTTTTTCGGTGCATCTTCCGATTATAACTCAAAGCAATCTGCTTTCACCACACGAAACGAACACATCCGTATATCCCCTGTTCCCTAATCACCCTTGTAAAATAGAACAATTGTGCTATAATGGTTGGGGAAATAACGATCGCATGCTGCTCTCCGACCAACAATGGCTGCTGCTTCAGCCTCACTTCGCCCGCTCAAGCTCACGCGGGCGCCCAGCGCTGGATGACCGGCTCATTCTCGAGCTGGTCCTGCTCAAGATCAGCTCTGGCATACCCTGGTACGACCTGCCGATGGATTCTCCATCGTGGCAGACCTGTTACCAACGATACCATCGCTGGCATCAGACGGGAGTTTGGAATTGCCTGCTCAAAGTGCTGATCAGCGACCTGCGCGAGCGGGGTGGCTTTGACCTGCTACAGCTGTGGGAGGATGGCCTGCTTAAGTTGAAAGAAGACCCTAACGGCCAAATCAGGCTGGAGTGCCCAGCTGAGTTCGAGGGCACATGGCAGACAATCGACAGCGCTCTTGCTGTTGTTGGTGGTCAGGAGTGGAATTAATCAGAGAAGTAGTTAGTAGTTAGTAGTTTGCAGTTGGTTGTTCGCAATATGCCAGAGAGAATGACAAATCAAAGGAACCGCTTACCCGGTATAAATAGTGTTTTGAAAAAGGAGTAGGGGTCGAGCGACGCTCGACCCCTACGTAAGAATCCTGGCTGGCAGACATCCAGGTAAGAATCCTAACTAGAAGCTTTGCCCTTTCCCAACAATCCGCCCTGATAAACAACACTGGCTACCACCAGAACCAAGGTAATCAAACTGGCGATAAAACCAGTTAGTGAAGGAATTAACATCGTCAGCCCATCTACGAACAACAGAGCACCAACGACTGCTGCCAGGATGATGATCGCCCAATCCTTGAAGCGAGACATCACCCCAGCCCCGACCACAGCACCAACCAGAGCTAACACCCAATTCACCAGCCCCCAATCCAATCCGAACATATCCAGCACAAGCAACACGATCGCACCCCCTGCCAGTGCACCAAGCGCCAGGGTGATCAGCCCAATTAACCCCTTGGCAATCCCTGAACCGATTGCGAACAAGATTGCCAGTCCAATAACCACCAGAAACCCGAACCAATTATCCTGCGCACCCGGTAAGAAACGAAGGATGGCAAGCCCGACCACTGCTCCGACCCCTGCCCCAAACAACCACATGCGCTTTCCAAAGCCCAACAACATCAGACCAAGAACAATAATAATTAATGCGAATACGACCATGGTTTTCACTCCTTATAAAGAAATTTTTATTACATGCTTATTAACCCCATATCAGATGAAATGGTTCTCCATTATTGATTTAATATCCATGGTGGGGTGGGTCTGAGATCCAGCTGAAGGGAACGACTCAGTGACCTCGCTCCACCCCTACGTGAGAATTTTATTTAATGCACAGGCAGGGTCAGAGACACGCCCTTACGAGCCAGGGAGGGACAGAGACCCACCCATACGAGTCAGGGAGGTGACAGAGACCCACCCATACGAGTCAGGGAGGTTCAGAGACCCACCCATACCGGGAGATGGTTAATATGGATTAATGGATTAATGGATGAACGTCTGAAGGTATGCACGTACGTACGTCCGAGACCCGCCCCTACCGGGATATGGTTGATACGGATTAATGGATTAATGGATGAACGCCTGAAGGTATGCATGTATGTAGGTCCGAGACCCGCCCCTAGCCTCCCATCTTATGAAATGAGTTATCTAAACAAATGATACCAGGTGTCGCAAGCCGACCAAATCGCGGTCTACTTCATCACCAGTGTAAGGCGATTTTTTATATTCGTATATGCCTGTCCCAGCTTACTGGCCGTTCACCGCCGTGGCAACTACCGGTATCAGGAGAGCGAATGTACAGCAAGTGACAAGCACCACAATAATGATCGTCGGAATAAACATGGTACCGATGGCTTCCCAGGTACCAATGTCCTCAGCAGCCCGGATGGCGTTCACATTCAATACAATCATATAGAATCCGAACGCCAACCCCACCATGGTTGGAAGGAATATGAGGATCGGTGTTTGGAAAAAAAGAAGTGAGAACAGCCCGACCACACCCCCGACCAACGTGCCTGGCGCTGACACAGCAGACAGGCAGAAAACCAGGTCATTCCAATTTCCATGTCCTTTAAAGATCTTGGCAAATAAATGGTAGATTGCGCCTGAGATGGCTATCCCAATAATGGCGAAAAGTGGCGAGAGAATGATCCCACAAATATAGAAAAAGGCGTAACCACCGTAATTCCTGAATAGGTCCCCGCCAAACGCATTCGCCATCAAGTTACGCATCACCAGGACTGAAAATAAATAACTTACCAAGGTAACAATAAATGAGGTTACACCAACCCAGATAAATGCGCGGGTAACGTCATGACCGGGCTCGTTCAGGATCGTTCTGAAGGGTGCGATTCCTGGGTGGATCCATACGTCCCACCAAATCTCGTACCATTTTCTTGGCTTACCTGGTTGAATAATATCGGTTGTCATTTTATGCATGCTCCTTTTTTGTGGTATTCGAATCATTCCCTTATCAGCCGGTCATTTTGCCAATATGCCAAGCACCATGTATATCAATCACCAACTGCATAAGGCAAATTGATTTCACGCAAATGTGCTTAATAATTCACAAATTCCATAGCCTGGATATGCTTAATATTTTATACCTAATCAAAAATATCGCCACTGGATAGCCCCCCAATTTCCAATCCCAATAAAAGCTGCTTCAAAGGTTGGCAATCATCTGCGCTATAATTAAGCCATCCTGAAAATACCACATCGATGATATGCAATATCACATTCGAATTCCCAACTGGTTGATCGGTGGTGCAGGTGCATGGCTGGCTTATGCGATCACACTCAGCTTTTTGCACCTGCGTCTGTACAACCTATGGGGGGCACCTTCAACTTTACAAATGTACACGAGTGTGCCTGAGTCTCTTTCATTCATCCAAATCCTGCTGCTTGGAATGGTGGCGCCAGGATTTTTCATCATGGAGGTTCTTTCATTCTTTAAAATCCACATCCCCTGGGTGGACGCAGCTATTTATAATTGGCGCACGATGGTCCTTCTATCCAGCCTGCCTGTCATCCTGGTCGGAGCCCTGCTCAGCACAAAGGATAAACGCCTGAACCTGGCAGGTGCGATTTTTGGATTGGCAATTCTCGGTGGTAGCCTGCTTTTCATCTTAAATCACCTGACTACCCGATAAACTTCCACCCCAAAGAATGATCTCACATCATCATAAACCTATCGTCAGCACCTTGATCGTGCTCTTCCTGAGTATATTGGCTTGCCAGGTTCCACAGAGCACGGTAGCCACTCCCACCAACCTTCCGATCACACCGGCCACCATTCGCACCAGTACGGCAACGGTGTCTATCTCAGCTCCGGTCACTTCCACCACCCCTCCACCACACCCCACCTCACCACCAAGCGTGGCGGATCATCGCATCGCCACCCATCGCGTCTATGGTATTGCTGGTTTCTATGAGCGGGAGAATTCGCAAAGCTTCATCCCTCGTGGGGCGAATTATTCCAATCTTGTTCCGGTTTTCGACCATTATGAAGACCGCCTGTTTGGTGTAGGCGTGTACGACCACGACCGTACTCAGGCAGACTTCAAAACAATATCAATGGCAGGCTATAACACGGTTCGCATCCTGCTGGACAGGTGTACCAGCGGGGATGGTTGCATTGGGGTGGAGAATGGTGAGGGATTGAACCCTGCCTATCTGGATAATATGGTGGACTTGATGAACCTGGCAGAGGAAAATGGTATCTTCCTGCTGTTGGCTTCGGAAAGCCTGCCCGAGCTGGGTGGATATAAAGCACTTGCCAACCAAGACGCCAACCAATCCTTTGAAGAAGGGCATAATGCAGAGTATCTTACGCCGGCTGGAATCCAGGCGGCGAAGAAATATTGGAGCGATTTATTGACGGGACTAATTGCACGGAACGCACCCCTCGACATCGTCCTTGGATGGGAACTGCAGGGTGAGCAGTATTATTCCTCAGACCAGGCACCATTTTCACTTGAAGAAGGAAAGGTCACACCAGCCAATGGCAAGACATACGACATGTCGGATGCGGCTCAAAAACAAGCCTTGGCTGCGGATGGACTACGTTACTATATCGATGAGCTGCGCCAGACCATCCTTACGCAAGACCCGACCGCCCTGGTGACTATGGGATTCTTCGCCCCCGATTCTCCCAACACCTGGCGGGAGGAAGACCCACGTTACGTGGAGACAAAATCCCTGCTGGAAGATTCGTCCCTGGACTTCTACGACTTCCACGCCTACCCCGGTGCCGGACTCAGCATGCTTGAGCTTGCCCAGAACTTCGGCCTGGATGGGCACATCACCAAACCTGTCTTGATGGGTGAAGTGGGTGCCAATACCTGGATCTATCCGGAAATCTCAGACGCAGCGATCGTCGTCCAGGATTGGATCGCAGCCTCATGTGCACAGGGCTTCTCTGGCTGGCTTTATTGGGGATACTATCCTTCACCAGCGGGTCTGTGGGATGCCACCTGGGGCATGGTGGATGAAGGGAATGTAATCTTGAATGCACTTTCACCAGGGAGGCAGCCTGACGCCTGTACCACTACAGTGCTGCCCGGGCGCAACCTTGCGCGTGGGAAACCGGTCACGGTTTCAGCTGCCCTACCGGATCAAACCCCAGCCATGGCGGTGGATGGTGATCCAAACACCCAATGGAGTGCAGGTGCTTTCCCCACCCAATGGATCGAGATCGATCTGGGTGCCCCGTATTCCATCGGTGAGATCCGACTGACCGTGGGAATGTGGCCGGCAGGTGAGACTGTTCACCAGCTATGGATCGGCAGCTCGCGTGACGCCATGCGCCTGGTAACTGAATTCAGCGGGCAGGAGTTTGATTTCGACGTGTTGAGCTTCGTACCAGCCACTCCGCTGCAAAATATACGCTACGTGCGCATCGACACTACCGAAAGCCCTTCATGGGTCTCCTGGAGGGAGATCGAAGTGCTGGCACCATTCCCGGGTGGCCCCACGCCCACCCCAGAAACAACCTCCACGCCATGATTTGAGAAGTGAGCGGTCAGCCTTGAGCTTTGAACATTAAAATAAAGATCACCACTGAAGGCTCAAAGGATACGAAAGAACACCCTTCCAGCAGTGAAGGCATAGTGAAACCACTAAGACACTATAACATAGTGAAACCACTAAGACACTATAACATAGTGAAACCACTAAGACACTATAACATAGTGAAACCGCTAAGACACTATAACATAGTGAAACCACTATGACACTAAAAGTTAAGACACTGCGGGCTGAAAGGAACGCTGGATTCGCCCGCCTCCCCCACATTGAGAAAACCGTTGAATGTAGTAGAGGATGTATGTGGAAGCCGTTCTGTCCGTCCAATAAAAGATTGATCACACAGTGGATGGGCGCAGGGTTGAATATTGGCACCAAAATATAACAGCACCCCTGCGCTCCTACCAGATTGAAAGCTCCAACGTAAATGGTGGATTTTGGCCAATGGCATCTAAAAAATAGTGCTGGAGATTGATCACCCGGCGGATGGGCGCAGGGTTGAATATTGGCACCAAAATATAACAGCACACCTGCGCCCCTGCCAGATTGGAAGCACCAACGTAAATTGTGGTTTTTGGCAATCAGTATTTATAGGTTTATATTGGAGATTGCTTCTTTTTCAAAAATACTCACCCGTAATGACAATTAATCCGGGATCACCCATCCAAGAAATACTTCAAGTCTATTTCCAATAAATAAACCTTCAGAAAATATGCAGGGTAGGTTTTATTATCAACCCCAATTTAGTAGCTAAATTCGAGATGAATTCTCCAATTTAGATCAAAAGCATTGACACGATTGCTTACTTACAGTATAAATAGACTAATTCTTCTAAATCTGACATATACAATCGTTTTCAGAATACATCGTCCACCACATTTCAGGGGTCCAAAACAAAGGACTAGGAAGAAGAATTTCACGACAACCGTCGTGCAACGTGAATAATCCCAACTTAGCCAAATTAAATACAGGAGGAATTTATGAATAGTAGAGTTCAAAGGAAGTATTTTGAGCAAATACTCACGATTCTTGTAGTTGCAATCCTGCTCTTACCCACCGTAGGACCTGCACAAGCTGCTAAATCCACCCCGACCGTCGATATAAAACCAACATTTTCATCACCGGTGGCTTTTGATGTTTCCATGGCACTTAGTGAAATGGCGCAGCCTGCCCGGGGTCAATCACTGGCAAATAATCCCGAAGGAGAACCCGTTGAGATCCGGCCCGACCGTGGGCCTAATGTACCTGATGCGGGATTTTCCGGCGATGGTGCGTTACAGGCAACCAACCGGCAGCTTGGGCAGATGAATTTGACCAGTATCCCTGCAACACTGGCAAATTTCGAGGGATTATCCAATCAGGATAACTTCAACCTATTCGGCTTCCGGGTGAACCCCCCCGACCCGATGGGTGATGTTGGACCAAACCACTACGTCGAGCTGATCAACCTGGCATTGGGTATTTACGACAAGCAAGGAAACTTGTTGATGGGACCAGTCGCGATTGGTGATATCTGGGCAGGCTTTGCAGTTGAGGACTGCACCGATCCCTCCGGTGACCCGGTGGTGCTGTATGACCAGCTCGAAGACCGCTGGCTGCTGAGCCAGTTCACTACCCGTGATCCGGTTTACTACGACTGTGTGGCGATCTCACAGACCGGTGACCCAACCGGCGCATACTACCGCTACGCCTTCATTACTCAGCCCGATCCGGAGCTGCCAGGTGGAACATTCTTCCCCGATTATCCCAAGTACGGCGTGTGGACGAATTCGTATATCATGACCACCCGCGATTTTGGATTGGTAACTGGTTATGGCATCAGCGTGTATGCCCTGGAGAAGAATAAGATGCTGGAGGGCAATCCAAATGCCCGCGCGGTGCAGTTCTTCCTCGATTCGGCTGTGGTCCCACTCGAGCTGATGGGGGATGGTCTTTTACCGCCGGATATCGATGGCACTCGCCGACCGCTCGACGGTAAACCAGCACCAATCGTGGGTACCCAGGATGACGGTGCAGGATATGGAGCGACTTTCGATGCCTTGAATATATGGGATCTGTTAGTCAAATGGAAATCAACTCCGGTGGCTTCGCTCACACTAGCAGCTCAACTTCCCGTGGCTTCCTTCGACTCGATCTTCCCGTGCGCACCAACTTCGCGCGACTGCCTACCACAACCAGGAATTATCTGATCCCGAACCAGTATCTCGACATCCTGTCCTATCGCCAGCGACCCACTTACCGCCTGGCTTACCGCAACTTTGGTAAGTACGAGAGCCTGGTAACCAACCAATCGGTGGAGGCTGCTCCAGGTGTGGCTGGTGTGCGCTGGTATGAGCTCCGGCGGGTAGGGCGTATACACCCTCTTCCAGCAAGGAACCTATGCTCCCGGAGATGGGGTCCATCGCTGGATGGGTAGCATCGCCCAGGATCGGAAGGGGAATATGGCTCTGGGCTACAGCGTGGTCAACGGGGTGGATGTCTACCCGGGTATCCGCTATACCGGCCGGCTGGTGGGCGATCCACTGGGTCAGATGACGCTGGGTGAAGGCACTGTCATCGCTGGAAGCGGTGTACAATTGACCACAAACTCACGCTGGGGTGACTACACCTCCCTGAATGTCGATCCTGTCGATGACTGCACCTTCTGGTATGTCAATGAGTACTATACTCTAGCAGGGCAACAATCCAGCCTAGCTGGCTGGCAGACCCGCATCGCCAGCTTTAAGCTGCCTGGGTGTCCTAAGTAATTCAAAATCCTGCATGAGACCGTAAACAAACCATAAATTGGTTCATAGTCATTAACCCTAATCACGAAACACATAACCCTCCCCCAGATGCATTGGGGGAGGGTTTATTACAGCCAGAAACATTAATCATTCCGCCGGGCAGGATGCTTGCCTGATGATGGTTTTGTAGGCGTTATTGCTGATGGCGGTTAGAACAGACCAGTCCCAGCGATCTCGAGGATAGGTTGGAGATTGATTCCCACTCGCTTCACTCGATGCAGGCGTATGCAAATACTGCTCACTTGCATATCGCTCAAAATAATTCGCGATACCAGATGATAGCCCCCACCCGCATCCTCCAAATCCAGGATTTGGGGGAGGGGTATTCGGATGACAGGAGGCTTGTAACCATAAATGCAGGGTCGGAGATTGTTTCACCCAGCATAGAACGCTGGGTTCACAATGACACATACGCGTGTGATGGGTTTGCATCCCACTCTACTGAAAACAGACCGGGATCAACGATCCCGGCTACATTACCGTCCCGTATAGCTTATATCTTGATTAATATTATATTTAGATATTAATGATATCATTTATCATTATTATCTAAGAGCACTGGGACACGAAAATTCCATCCTAAGTAAGCTCTCAGGAGGATTGAGAAAATGGTGATGACTATCCTGGAAGGTCGGGTTGAAAAGCAGAATTGGTCCAGGCTCGAGCAGGCATATCAAGAAGGAAGCCAGCAGAACGAGCCTGGATTGGTGCAGTCCTTCCTCATACACAGCACGAAGGAAACTGACCTGTGGCGTATCGTGACCCTGTGGAGCAGCCGGGAAGCATTGGATGCAATGCGTCGGTCAAACGAGACGCCGCGTGGGGTGTTGATGTTCCGCCAGGCATATTCAGAAGCTCAGCTTTCCATGTTTGAGGTTGTACAACTGATCATTCCAAAATAGGTATTCGCAGGCTTCAACCAGGAATTACTAAGAGGGTTGTTTTAAGGAGTGGAAATGAACGAAGACCAATCTACCCCGTTCTCTGCCATCGCTTCACCCAACTAGCATCCATGCGTTCCAGCGTGCTTTTTTGAGATTCTCCTGCATGATCCACTGGATATCCTTATCGGGATTCATCAGCCACTTTTCCATCAGATGTTTACCCTCCTCGGGCAGCGCAACCACTGCCACACTCCAGCAATAACCTAATCCCTTACGCAAGGCAATAAAACCTTCACTACGGCGATCACCGCATTGTTCGATTGAAGTTGTAATCTGGTCGAGGATATTCAATGCCTGCCTGGCAATATCAGCGCTCTCGCAAAAGACGAGGCTCGCAAATCGCTGCAGCGGCTGCCCTTTGCTCAAATGGTGTCCCCAGGCACCAAGTCTGCATCTCATTGATCAGCTGCGGAGTGTTCGCGTCACCCAGTCTCTGGAGAGCCATGGCAACTGCTTCCCGCATCCGCCAACGATGGTCTGCAGCGAGGTTTCGCAAGGTCTGCAATAAGCTCAGGTCACCTTCAGCGAGCAGTCTTCCCAATCCAACCGCACCACAAAAGGCGAGAAACTCGTAGGGCGAGTTTACTGGGGCGATTTCCTCAGTATAGGAGAGATAACGCAGGAAGAGGTCCCGATCGCCTTCGTTTGCCACTGCCTGAGCTAACTCAATGTTGCCGCGCGGTCCTGGCAAGCCAGACTCTTGCAAGAGATATTCATCCCAATTCGTCAGCTTTCGTAAAGTATCTTGATATTCTGCGATTTTTGTCATGATAAGCCTTGAACATCTCAATTATCAGTTTATCGTTGGGTTTCGCAAATGAATGACCGCCATGCTCATTGCATTGGCGATGTTTCTCCCTCGCATAGCTCGGGACTCAGGTCGCAAAGAACGCTCCTTCCTCATCCCAACCAACAACGGAAAATCTAGAATTGAAATCATTATTCTTGTTTTCACTGTTGGTTTATTTTATCTGAACTTGATTTGTGAAAAAGTTTTGGCGGAAATAAAGAACATTGTTACATAGATAAGGGCAATTAAAAAATTTCCCAACCGAAACAACGAAGTACCTGATGCTCTGGATGAACTAAACTACCCCTTCTTTGTTCTATCCTGTCCCCTAAATGTAATTGCATCACATATTTTGCTATTGATTCAAACGAATTAATCAGCGGATCCAAACTAATCCTTGCGGGATTGTGTTCGAAACCAATTACAAACAGTCCTTTTTTCGAATAGTTCTCCAGCTGAATTAGTTTTATTGCATCACTGATCAAACTCACATTTCCTGGATAGGGATGCAGCATATTAACCGACCAATTTTCTGCCTCTTTTCCGTTATCACCAAAAGGACGAACTATTTTAAATTCAATAGCCCATTCATTCTGAACAACTAAATCCGGAATACGTTTAGTTTTAGCCAATACCCCAAATTCTTGCAATCGTTCAGCAATTATTTTAACAATTTGTGGTTCACCGAAAGGTCCGATTCCTGGTTGGAAGGATTTATGAATCGGCTTTTCAGAATCAAACTTTTTTAAAATATCAGCAATAATGTTTACAAATTCGTTATAGTTCATAGGATTTCTTGATAAACCGAGACGTTAATCAAAAAGGTAACGTAATCAATCAGTATTCAAAGATTTTTTATGCAATACCTTGTCATTAGTATTATAAATCATGTAAAAATTGATAATAGGTCATGATACCTGATAATAAGAATGGATCCATTTGATTTTCTTTCAATCGCACTGCCATATGGATAAATGTGGAGATTACTTCGTTGGGTGCTTACACCCTCCTCGTAATGACAAGGATTTTTTAACAATGAACACCCAATTATAATGGTTCCAATTTATACTGGGTAGAAACATAGTGTCACCAGGAACAAGATGACCCATAATCCAATCTCGATGGTCTCGGTGATGGGCTGAGTTTTCCGAATAGCTCCATAGATGTGCAGGAGGATCATTCCCACAAAAGTCCACAGCATCAGCTGGAAGTAGAAAGGCATCGCTGACGGAGTCTGGGACGTTTTGATGGCGTATAGGGCAAGTACGGTGATCATTACTCCCAAAGAACGACCCATGAAGATACCCCAATCTCCAGGCTGGGACACATCCCAGCGTAACAGTTTTGCCCAACGCAGGGGGACGAGCATGAGAGGTAAGCCGAAAACAGCCAGCATCGCCACTCCAGCGACGATCAGGTAAATATCTGCGTAAGCATTCCAAATCCCTATCATATGGCGCTCTCCTTTGACACACAATCGGATATTTCAATTCAGATTATTACGGCAGGCGAAATGCCCACTCTAAGATAATCTTCTAGTTGTTGGGTTTCGTACAGATCACTCAACCCAACCTACAAAACATCGTGGCGGTAAGGATGCCAGCGTAGTGCTGGCTGCTAAAATTCCAGCTTGCGGTGTGCAAAATATCGCTCGACTGCTTTTTCGGTGCGCGACTTCACCGGCATCAAGACGGCAATACCCACTGCAATGGATATGATGTGCAGCCAGGTAGATTGCTCTCCAATCCGTTCACCGACGAAAGTGACCAGGAGGTGTTCTATCAAACTGTAAATGAAGATCAACAATCCCGCCAGGATGGAATAGATAGTCCCCTTTTTTACAATGACGGTGATATCCAATAACCTGTCCTTGATGATCGCCACCCCGATAATACACACGAAGATATCATTGAACAACATCCCCATCGGCAAAAGAAAAGCGGCATCGATCCCCATGGTAACCATAGCCTTGAGGACTGAAAATGTGACCACCAGGAATCCAGAAATTAAATATATGTAATGCCGCCTTTCTAAGTGAGTGGTTACATTTTTATAGCCCTTATATAACAGCCAGATTGCACTCAGGTTAATCGAGAACCAGAAGACGAATACCATTGGGTCAAAGATGGTAGATTTCACCCGGAATATGTTGCCCCAACCATAGGTATAGTTGCCATCGATTTGATATAAATATCCTGCCAGGATGGGCACCCAGGCAAGTGCGGTAACTGCCCACACAAGGATGATCGCCCATTTTATCGGTCGCCCAGTGTACAGGTTGGCAAAGTGAAAGATCAACGCCGGTATAAAAATACATGGCAGGATGGCTACCTTTCCGATGACAGGTAGCTCTTCCAGATGAGCGTTCCTGACCATGAGCAGGAAGGTGCCCAGATCCCAGATAAAGCAGATTAATAAGAAGGCGGCGAACAGGTAATGGTATGCCTTCCTTCCACGGGAGAGCACCAGATAAAGCACTGTGCCGGTTAAAAGCGTTCCAAAACCCGATTCAACCGCAGTAAGGATCACGATTGGTGATGCCATTCGATTTCCCTCCTGGAATAAACGTCCGGTTATCGTTGACGAATGAATTCCTGTAAACCAGTGAAGAAGACTACCTGGTCAGACACATATACTATACAGCGATTTTCAGTTTCGTCAAGCAAGTCCTAACTCGACTGCTGCTCTGCCTGTCGGTTTTGCATTCCTTTATCCAGCTCAAATGCCTGGTATTCCACAGGCATTTCAAGATGAAAACGCTGGCACAGGGCGCTGACATCGCGAACATCATTTTCGTCGAAGTCATAGCCGGTATGGAATTGGACCAGCCACTGCGCAGTGATGCACCTGACCGGGTGCCCGAGCATTGAGCCGGCTCCGGTCAACGAATCTGGCGGGTATGCCAGCCCGAAAACCAGGTACCCCAGCTCATCAAAGGTGTAGGTGTGAAAATCAACAAGGTGACCAAGCTCATCACCCAGGACGAAATTACAATCACGCGTGTCTGGTCGAGGCACATCGGTAAAGCCCCTGGCTTCCAATAATGACCTGGCGAGGGGAACATATTTATGCGGCATGGTGACGTCCAGGTCTTCATGCGGGCGGGTCTGGACACCCAGCAGGGCATCCACTCCCCAGCCTCCATCCAGGATCACCTCGATCCCGTTTTGCTCAAACAGGATGACCAGCTCCAGCACATCTTCTGCAGTCATCTCAAACCTGGTTTCTGGTAACGTGTTCATTCTTAGGTACTCAAAATATATATTACACCGGATACCCGACTAGATAGGTGAAGACAAACAAAGGAGTGCCCGTGGAAGCCTGTCCGATCTCCCAGCGATAATCCTCACGTCGGAACGGTCCAATCAGCTTTTCTAAATGCTTTGGAGAGTACACCCGTAAAAAAGATACCATTCCATCCCAGCAGGTTGCAAAAGGAACAATCGGCAGCAGATAAGTCCATATGAATCTGCTCCAGGTACGAGGTAGGATGAACGGTGTTGCAAATATATACCCCAGGATGGTCATCAAGGGAGACAGCAGGAAGATAACCGGTCCCTGGGGTGGCTTCAGGCTGGCTTCAAAGATACCGACTGCCAGCCGTTTACCAACCGCATCCTCCAGGATGAGCCGGGCTTGCTCGGGCTTGAAATGGTGGAACCCTTCGAACATGGTACGCATGCCCATCAAGCTGGAAGGAATACACAGCGCATCCACTGGCTCAGGCAGAAAGGTGATACCAGCGTGCTTGAGCCTTGACCATTTTTGGATCACTTCGAAATTGGGATACTTATCGGTCAGTGTAACGTTCACCAGGATACCAGCCTGTAAAAGCTGAGCGTGCAATCGCTTCCACGGTCCTGCCCCACCGGAACACAAGTCTAAGACCTCATTCGTCCCTGCGTGCTGGAGGGCTCTGGCAAACAGCGGGATGAGATTCTGGTGACCGGCTCCACGCGTGGTGACGAACTCCAGATAATCCGTCTGGATACGCCGGAATATGGGTGGATACCAGGCCTGGTCGGTGAACTCAAACAGGTGAAGGCGCAACATTTCTGCTCCGGTGTTTGTGTCAGTACCTTTCGCCGTGAATATAGGACCAATGGTTATGGATGATCTTCCAGCTGCCTTCCAGAAGTTGGTAGACTTCAGTGCAGTTCCACGGCGTTCGCTTCGATACCGAGCCATCTGAGTTCAGCCAGGTGGATAGGAACCGATAGAAAAGCACAGCCATGTCACCACATACCTGAACCTGCGGCTCAATGAAGTCCATCACATCATAGAATATCTTCCCTTGCCTCTTTTTATACTCATCAGATAATGCCTGCCTGCCATCGATTCGCCAAGGTGTGCCGGTATCAAAGTAGGTCACATCGGGGGCATATAGATCGACAAATCCCCATGGGTCGCCCTTACGCCAACGGGCCATCGCCGCACACTCAAGCCTCATCAGCTCCCCCAACACGCCATCATATTCTAACGGTGTGGATGGCACAGGTAGTGGAACTTCCATCTTATCTGGGACCCTATGCCTGATAAACGACCAATGGGTGTGAATAATCTTCCACCCATCTTCACCTTGATTGTACACCTCGGTGGCATTCCAGGGAGTTTGCGATCTGACAACACCCTGCGGTGTTAGCACGGAAGAGCGATAGTTGTAGGTTAGAAGAGCAGCATCTCCAACCGTTATGACCTTCGGAGAAATGAATTCTGACTTCTGGTAGAACATCTTCCCCTCAAACTGTTTCATGTACATCCGGAACGCTTCTAAACCCTGGATGGGTTTGGTTTGCCCCACATCCACGTACAGGATATCCTCGGCACTTAGATCGATAAAACCTGTAGGGTCACCATTACGCCAGCGTTCCATGGCGGCTTGCTCAAGAGCAAGGATTTGGTTTGTCATCGAAAACTCTCCATATCGGTTTTATTTGGATTGGAAGGATGAAGAATCAAAGTTGTTAGAGACACATTGGGTTTCGCAAATTGCGTTGAACCCAGCCTACATCTGCTTCCTGTCTCATACATTGGTTGTTATAAGCACGTTGGGTTTCGCAAATTGCGCTCAACCCAACCTACATCTGCTTCCTGATTCATACATTGGTTGTTATAAGCACGTTGGGTTTCGCACAGTTTCGCAAAGCTCGTAAAGAACACTCGCGATGTTTCTCCCTCACTCTGTTCGAGACATTGGTCGTAAAAACCACTCCTTGCTCAACCCAACCTACGACTATACGCATAACTTTCGCGCCCAAGCAGCAGCACGGTCCAGCTCACCCTCAACAAGTGGGCCTTCTGTATCCACCACATAGAATCCTTGCGGGGGGATTGCCAATTGTCCCCCACCCTTTTGCAGAGCTTTAGCAATCGGATCTGCAGCATAGCCAAACATCTTTACAAAAAATGGCAGAACCGGCGTGTTGTCAATATTCTTTTGGGTTAAGCGTGTATCGAAAGCTGCCACGCGCATGCCTTTCAGCTGACTGGTGGAGATACCTTTCAGAAATTCCTTGATGGCAGCCGTGGGTTTGAATTTCTGGGTGGGAGAGCCAACGATCAATAACTCCACACCTTCCAACATCTCCGGTCTGAAATCAGCCACCCGTATAAGGCTGACCTCTACCTGTTCTGCCAGCGAGTCTCGGATCGATTGGGCGATTTTTTCAGTGTTCCCGTATTGGGAATCATAGATCAGAATGGATTTCATAACTCTACCTCCAGCCGAATTATACAGGGGTTTGAAGGATTGTGCACAGTGGGCAGGTAGCCGGCCCTTCGAGTAATTACTAATTACGACATGCTAATTAGAGTATAATTCCAGCGCTATACCATCCCTGGAGATCTACTATGCCTTCAAAAGCCATACGTGCTACCGAAACAAAGCATAAAACCCGCATCTACCTCGCCATCGCTGCACTCACCCTGGTCATCCTGCTGGTGACGCTTGCCACAGCCGGTAAGCAACAGACCCTGCGTTGTGACCGCCTGGCAACGGGAGAGGTGGATTGTGTGGTAAAACACAGCATCTTGGGCGTGATCACCTTGAATGAAAAATCAATGCCCAACGCCCAGGCGATTTCCATAGGTCAACAGTGCCCTGGTTTGGAATGTACCTACCGGCTCGAAATCTATGCGAACCAGGAATTGGTGCCGGTTAACGAGAAATACACTTCCAACTACGATCAACAGATAAAAATCAAAAACGAAGTCAACAATTTTTTCAAGGATAAAACCAGCTCGTTCGTTATGATGAAGGAAGAGACCAATCCCTATTTAATCACCGCAGTAGTGTTGGTGGTCGTGCTAATCTGGGGATATTTAGGATACCTGATCTGGCAGGCATATCACCCAGGCAGCCAGGAGCTTGAAAAGTAAGGCTAGTCTGCCTCATGCATGCTGTGTTCCAATTCGAGACAATCACGGCAAAGGGGCAGGTGTACGGTGTATTGCGGGTCACTACCCACTCGCACCAAGAGCACCTTCACAGCCATTCGCCCACAATCGCAGCGTAGCCGGCGATGTTTCAACATACGCGGCTTGTGTGAGTGTAAGCGAGGGCGTAGACCAACGCGCTTTACCTGAACAGTACGCTCAGGGCTTGATATCCCTTTCATGCGAGTCTTTGTTGATTTGACATTGGCGGAGAATTCAATCTGCCTGTTCGGCAATGATGGTTTCCCAGTCTGCTACGCAGGCGTGCCTCCGGGGGTGGATACTGCTCCCCACGTTGACAGGCTGCTTCCCTTGAATGGATGTGACAGGCTTTCTGGCGCAGCTCAGCTGCCAGGTGAAGGCAGTAATCCCCTGCCTGCGGAGGGGAGGCATGACCTTCCCCAACAAACCAAGCCGCGCAGTTGGATCCAACTAAGAATAACTGTTGGGTTCAACTGGTGGTCATAGATCAAACGGGCGGGTACAAAGACACCGCGAGGGGGCAGCAAGGGTCGAGCCATGAAGGTGGAATGCATGTCCAATGAGGGTAAAAGGTCAACGAAGGTGTCATTGGAATTGAATTATAAAAACAAATCGAAACAAATATTATTACGATGATAAGTTGGTCAGAATAGGGTCTGGAAAAATGGGTAGGAGTTTCACGAATAGATTATAGCACATTTGTTCTAGTCTACAAGGGGTTTATGGATTTTTTAAGATTCAAATAAAAGCGCAATTATTAGCCGTTAGCGGTTAGCAAATCGCGGATAGCAGGGAAATTGGAAATATGTGAAAGCAGGATAAGGTGAAACTACTGACAGAAGGACAGCCGTGGCCATGCATTAAAAAGTGCGGGATGAAACCTTTGGATGGTTCGAATCACAGCAAATGAATAATATTTGTGGATATAATTCATAATTAGATATCAACTTAAATATAGGAGTAAATGACATGTGTAAAGAATGTGGATGCGGATGTGAAGGTGAATGCGGTGACACTTGTGAGTGCGGTTGCCATCAAGAGCATTTCGAGCGGCGTTACCAGACCAAAGCTGAGAAGATCGTTGAGCTGGAGGCTTACCTGAGCGAGCTGAAGCTAGAGGTGCAAGCAGTGGAGGAGCACCTGGCAGATTTGAGGAAGTAGTATTTTTGCTGGGCAGGATGAACAGTCGATGAAGGTTTTATAGCTTCATCGGGGATGGTGGCTGGAACAAATCCAGCAATCTCCCTCGACAGATTGGAGATTGCCTCGACGGAAGAGCACTGTATCGCATATCGCTCAAAAATATTCGCGATACCAGATGACAGAAGGTGGAGATTGCCTCCCTCGAAAGTCACTCGGGACTTGTGGACGGAAGAGCACTGTCTCGCATATCGCTCAAAAATATTCGCGATACCAAATGACAATCCCCTCCGCCTCCCCCAAATTTTTGAATTTGGGGGAGGGGTCATCGTGGATCAACGATCCCGGCTACAATAATCTTTCCATAACCAGTGCATCGCCCTGAATCGGTTGGAGATTGCTGCACTTCGTAAAGCACCGCTCGCTCGCATATCGCTCAAAAATATTCGCGATACCAGATGACACAGCCGGATGATAAACAGGATTAACACCTTACGAGGAAAGGGATTTTATAGCCTTCGCAGTAGAAGGATGACCCAATCTAAGCTATTTCCAGGTGCTGTTGAATGAATGCGCCAATTTCACGGATCGCCTGCTTTGCTTCGGGCAAAATGGGAACTAAGGTATGCCAGACGTGCCACATTTTCGGCCAAATAGCCAGCTGCACATCAACACCAGCAATTCTGGCGTTATCTGCCAAGCGCACCGCATCACTCAGCAGGATCTCGTCCCCACCAACTTGAATTAGCAAGGGTGGAAAGCCCACCAGGTTGCCAAAATGTGGAGAGATCAAGGGCAGGTGCGGGTTCTGCCCACCTATATAATGATGGATCATGGCTTTGACAAAGCTGGTGGTGAGGAGGGGGTCTTTTTTGGTGTTAAACGACTCGCCCGAACATTCAAGGTCGGTTATTGCGGAGATACAAACAGCTGCGCCTGGTAACGGCTCGCCAGCATCGCGCAAAGCCAACAGGGTGGAGAGCGCCAGATTTCCACCAGCTGAGTCACCAGCAATCACAATCTTTTGTGGTGAAACACCCGTGCCCAACAACCAACAATAGGCAGAGAAGCAATCCGAAAGGGCAGCCGGAAAATGGTATTCAGGAGCAAGGCGGTAATCCACTGCCAAAGCACGACATCGGGCAGCCTGGCAGATATAAGCCAACATCCGGCGTCCGGTATTCGACCAGCCTAAGGTCCATCCACCTCCATGGAGATAGAGAATGATGGACTGCGGTGACACATTGGACGGGTATATCCATTCAGCTGAAACACCATCCAGCTTGATGGGGGTAATGGTTACTCCACGCGGCAGGAACGGCTTGCCAGATGCGAGGCCCATCTTCGCCCGCAATTCGGGGATAGAGGTGGTGGAGGTAATCCGCGGTGAGGTTACCGAAATGATCGTTCTGAATAAATAGCTACGTATACTGGTCATTTTTATACCATGTCTGGTATATAAGCAAAAGCGTATAGAATTAGCTTACCAACAACGAAGCGTGCTTTCAAATTTCCCTTGTGAACAATAATTATAAATCCAATTTGTATCCTGTGAAGAAGGAATTTTTATGAATTGATTTCTGCCAAGTGTGCTAAAGCGTGCCTCCTGTACCCCTTCTTGTTTAAAATATTCTAAAAATATATCTTGACAGCCGATATATCGCATGGTAATATAGCGTTACGCGATATATCGTATCACGTTACAGCATCAAGCGATATAGCACCAGTCAGAACGATAGAGATGAACTTGGAGGCAGGCATGCGCGAACATGATGAAGTTAAAAAATATCTCCCCCTGACGGAGAGCACCTTTTACATCCTGCTCGCCCTGGTTGAACCCATGCACGGGTATGGTGTGATGCAAAAAGTGGAGATCCTGAGCGAAGGGACGGTGAATATCGGCCCGGGTACCTTGTATGGAGCATTCCAGGCATTGGAGAAGGAAGCCCTGATCGTCAAGGTTGGAGAGGAAGAACGCCGGAAGATCTATGTACTTACGGCTAAAGGCCGTGAAGTATTGAAACAGCAAGTCAACCGCTTAGCGATCATGGTACGGAGTGGGTCGGCGATTTGATCTGGAAAGTGAGGAAGAATGAACTTTACTACGATGAAACGGACCAAATGGTTCTTTCCATGGCAGGATGAAAAGGAAGAAGCCTGGCTGGAAGAAATGTCTACATCAGGATGGCACCTGAAATCTGTGAGGCTACCGTGTGTATATTTCTTTGATAAGGGTGAACCTGGCCGGAATGCCTACCGCCTGGATTATATGATGATGAAAAAGGATAAGCTGGATGAATACCTACAATTATTCCAGGATGCCGGGTGGGAATATATCGGTGAGATGTCAAACTGGCGCTATTGGCGCAAGCGAATCGAGAATGGTGAAGCAGCCGAGATTTTCACGGATAATGAGTCGAAAATCAAGAAATATCAACGCCTACTCGGTTATATGGCTTTTTTTCTGTTTATTCTGGTGTTTATCAGCATGAACATGTTGATAAACCGACCTTGGAACGAGTTTGACAACGCTCCTTTGATCAATGCCATTTACCTATTCGGAGCGCTGTGTTATATGGTAATCATCCCGATTTATATGGTGGTTGTGATCAAGTTGTTGCACAGGATTAACAAGTTAAAGGGGAAGAGATTATAGAATATATAATGACCCCCTCCCGCCTCCCCCAAATTCAGAAATTTGGGGGAGGGGACCGGGATCAACGATCCCGGCTACAATAATCTTTCCATAACCAGTGATCAACCCAATAGGTTGGAGTTTGCTGCGCTTCGCAAAGACCACTCGCTCGCATATCGCTCAAAAAAATATTCGCGATACCAGATGACAACCCGCTCCCGCTGCCACCAAATTCAGAGGTTTGGGGAGGGGTCCGGGATCAACGATCCCGGCTACAATAATCTTTCCATAACCAGTGATCGCCCCAATAGGTTGGAGTTTGCTGCGCTTCGCAAAGACCGCTCGCTCGCATATCGCTCAAAAAAATATTCGCGATACCAGATGACAACCCGCTCCCGCCTCCCACAAATCTAGGAAATTTTGGGGGAGGGGTTGTAATGGATCAAAGATGCTGGTAAGCGCTCAACCTTCAATAGAGGAATTTCTATTTATTCATCTATGGAGGTTCCGATATTTACGGCGGTATTTGTTTCACTACCGATAGGATAGCCCCAGCACGAGTTATTTCATAGACAGGTTCAATTTCAGGAAATAGGGTCAAATCCTCGTTGTACCTGGAAGTGACCACAAGATAATCAGGTAAGGTTTCAGGACTACCTTGCCTGGGATATTCTTCGATGATCAGATCGGGACGGGCATAAGTGCGTACGATTTGAGCGGGACCACGGACCAAAATAAATGCATTCTCAGCTGCAACCTGGTTCAAATATTCTGTATCTTCCTTATATGAAGTTGCCCAGTAATCCATCTCAAATCGGCGAAATGCACCTTTTGTCCCTCCAATCAGGTTATTATAGTAAACATATTGGTAAGGATGAAGCTGGATAATCCAATACACACCAGGGAAAATTAAAACAAGGGTGATAAGTAAATAAATTGCCTTGTTCTTCAAAAAATCGGATAATCTTTGAAAGCTCAAACTGCTGAAAACGAACAAAGGTGGGATCACGAAGAGCAGCTGGCGGAAGTTATCATAAATTGTGGTATGGAAGATAATTGCCTGCAGTATCGGGGTAAGAAACCATATACTCAGGATCAAAAAGTCTAAACGTTTATCTACATGCTTAATCACCATTAAAACAGCCAGTACAACACCTGCAATGATTAATACAAGGGCGGTTTCTGTGAATTGCAATCCCATTAAAGTGGGCAAATAGCTCCCTGGAAGATCTTTCGGTAAGTATTCTTGTCCGTTGAATAAAACTTTGTTCGCATACGCAAAATCACCGGTCTGTCGAAATGAGTCGATGAAATTATTCGCAGGCGCGCCCCATAATCCAGGCCAGGCAAGGTAAGTTACCATGGCAGCGAGGCTGAAATACAAAAGTAAAGTAGATATGGCTTTTATACGTGACTTCCATAGAAAATACACCCCGACTAATAAACCGGAGGCAGGTCCAAGCGCTCTGACAGCCGATGTTAAACCCAGGAAAATTCCAGCTAAAATGGTTTGTGGTGTGACCCTTCCATAAAAAATCCAGCGAATTGTATTATTAAAAATCTTATTAATTTCGAATGCGACTATCAACACAAGCCCAACCGTTACGGGTAATGCCAGGCGGTTGAAAAAAACTTGTCCTTTTTGAATATAGGCATCAACAGAGATCTGGCTTGCGTTTTGAGCGAGCAGGCTGAACAAGCCAGACAAGCCGCCAGTAGACGGATTTGAATAAGCTTGATAAATAATCGATGCGATTCCTTCGAGAATTGCATTTCTACCGAATACCAGGAAAATGAGAAAACATCCTGACAGGATGAGCAGGATTTTATGAAATAAGGCCGCTTCTCTCCAATCTCTGAATAAGTATTTCCAAAAATGGTATTGTCTGGAACTGTGCTTTTGATGAATTGCCTCTGAATTTCGCCGGACAAACGAATCCACCATCTCCAAACCCAGCGTCATGCTGCCAAGGAAAAATGACATAAAAGGAATATCTTTAGGGTTAATAAAAGCATGTCCCCATAAAAGGGGCTGGGTACCAAATAACAGGGTGGCACCAAGGGCGGACCTGGAATTTACAAGCCGTCTGCATAAACGATAAAAAAACGCCAGTCCCATCAAATAGGATAAAAAAATCATGAAATGCAAGGCATCCACTTGACGCCAGGCTTTCGTAATGGATGTGATGATTCTTGCCCCAAGCAAGGCTACCATCACAAAAAAAGGACCCTTCTCATCTTCCAGAGTGCGATATTTACCTTCGTATGCAACGAGCGAATGTTTGGCGTATTCGTAGCGCGCCTGTTCATCCCAAGATTCTCCATAATCAGGGACCACATATATACCAATCAGCAGGAAGATGCACAAAACCACGGTGATGGCTAACCCAGGGCGAGATAATAAGGTATTTACACGAGAGATGGAATTGTTTGCGCGTGAAATTTTCATTTTATCGTAATGTCATTTTAACATTACCCCTTCACATACGAGAGCTTCTCGCAAATCAGCCCGTTCTGTATGCGGAACAAGTCCACACCACGCACATGCCCCTGATTACCCTCCCTATCTACCCAATCATACCTCCAACGCATGACCACGCGATAGCCAAAGCCGAAAATTTCCTCGATCTTGATGTTCGCCTCAGCTGATTGGGTGAAAAATCTCTGCCAGAATTGGGTTACGGCCTCCTTTCCCTCGTAAACGGTCCCGTCGGGAGCCGGAGCTGTGTTTTCAAAGACGCTATCCTCGCTGATTAATGCCATCATCCCTGCAACGTCGTGGCGGTTAAAGGCCTCATTGAACGCCATGACCTGTCGGACACCTGCTTCAAATCGATCCATACGAATGGGGGACATCGAGTAAATACCTCCTTTACAGAACAAAAATCGATTTCTTATCATACCCTAATCAGTTACACAGTTATTCCGGTTGGTATTCATCAAGATTGAGTTTGACGTGAATATCAGGATCATTAGGAATGTAAACCCGCTCTACTGGTGTGATTAGCTCCATAATTCGAGTAGAAATAAGATTATTACGTTGTTCGGCGACAAATGTGGTCAAATCGAAAATTTCAATGATCTCTTGCTTACTATAATCTTTCAAAGCACGACCACGCAAACCGAGTTGGAGTGCTCGTCGAGGCAAAGCAGCACCGCGTGGATGATGGTCGGGGTCCCATTGGACACGGACAGATGAAGCAGTAATAGCTTTCTGCCAATCGTCATACGTGGTGTTTTGGTTGTCTGTAAAGGAGGATGGAACCGCTTGCGAAAGTAAATAATCAAAGAATTGCCGGTGGATCCTGATGGCAAGCGTTGTTTCCTGTCCAGGCTTTGTACCCCAGCCAGAACGGTACATCATCCATAAGAAATTGGGTTTAATCCAGCTCATACGTGAGAAGCTGAAATCGCCACCGAAATAGCCATGAGCAACTGCATATTTCCCAATCGATGGTCGAAAGGCTTGATAGACAATGACTGAATTGGAATCAGCCTGGGCGAGGATATGCCTGCCTGATTTTGGCCAAAAGGCAATCTGGTCGATGTATTTCTCAGTTAATAACACTTGCTTCTCTCCGTAGATCAAGGTCAACCCAGAGTCCAAATTATTACAAAACACAATCGTAGTGCCTTTGGGATCATCTGTTTAAAAAAGATACCGTCGATACCGGGTACTTTCGATATAGATTTAAATTCTCCAAATTATGTCAACTAGAACAACTTAAATCAAAATTTACAGCATTCATTTGCTTTTAGCATTTTAAACATTTATTGGCACTGAATTCCCATTTTTGCGAATGCCGATGATAGTGCCTGTTCAGTCTCGGAAAAATAATCATCCGTCAAGAATTCCTCCAGACCATGTTTGCGATACACCCAATCGGCGTAGTGATAGTTCATGCGATCCAATATCACGGTATCCACTTTACCAACAAGGATTTCAGCGAGGCTTTCGGCCTTAGGAAGGATTGGTGCGATCATGACGAAAGTACGAATCCCGGCCCGATGCAATTCGTCAAGAGCTCGAACCCTCTCCCTGATGGGAGGAGCATAGGGCTCAAATAGTTTCCGGATATCATCGTCGGCGGTGGTGATGCTCAAACCGACATCAAAATCCACCCCTTTTTGTAAAATATCCATATCGCGGAGGACTAAAGGCGAACGAGTCTGGACTGTGACCGGCCAGTCGTTTGCTGCCAGTATTTCCAGACATTGGCGGGTGAGTGTATATTTTGCCTCCAGCGGTTGGTATGGATCACATACACCGCTGATCCAAACCCTGTCTTTCTTTTTCCTGGTAATCTCCCGGCCCAATAAACCGGGTGCATTCATCTTTACGTCAACAAATTGACCCCAAGGTTCCTTGTGCCCAGTGAATCTTTTCATAAAATGAGCGTAGCAGTATACACAATTATGCTGGCACCCCGTGTAGGGATTGATGACATACGGGTAGACCTTGGAGGCTGATAGAATGGACTTTGACTGGATTTCTTTGATGATCATTTTCTTATTATAAGGGTAATTATCTTAACCATTTTGGATTAATCAGTGGTTGTCTCTTGAGTAGTTATCAATATTCATAAAACCTACATTCACTGCACAAAATCTGAGTAGAATCTACCTTCCTGTTCTTAGGGGTACGGGAAGCCCGATTATTTGACTGGTAGGTGTATTGGTTTTGGGATAATTAACTTAGCTCGTAAATCGCGCACATGATGCTCAATGCTGGTGGTTCATTTGCCTTGAAACGCTCATTTATTTTAAACGGTTCGGGTCGAAGGACATGGTGCGGAGGGCGTATGCCTAATGCAAAGGAGTGCCGGTAGACCTGGCAAGGTTAGGAAACCTGCCAGGCCTCTTTATGATAAACGGGCGCAGGGGTGGATTTACATGATAGGGTTTACCCAGGGCCCCTGCGCCCCTAACTGAGGTTCACCGGCCACAACTGCATCCCTGGATTCATTATTTGTTGGGGTTACGGAGCAACCGTCTATACACGATAAAACCCACGATCGAAAAAATGATGATCTCGACCACCAGGATAAGGCCGGTGGGCAGGCTACTGGCGTTATTATCAGCAGGATGAGGAGCAGCAGGTGCGGTTTGGGTGGGTGGTAATGGTCCGGGGGTGCGTGATGGGAGCAGGGTGGCGGTCATGCTTGGATGAGGGGAAGGCGTGCTGGATTGGATTAATAACAAGGCAGCAGCCTGGGTTTCTCGAGCCCAAGCGGTGCTGGTGGCACCAGATATTGCCGTGGCGGTGATATGGTCGAAATACATAGACATAGAATCGTCCAGCATCCAACTTGATATATCGGATTGCTCAGCCAGGTTCGGATGGGCGGCCTCCAGCTCCCGGGCGATACGCAGGTGCTCCTGAACCGCACCCATCACCTCCGATGGTGCATTCGTATCAGCCATGTAAGGCGCCAGGGAGAGCATTGCCAGCCCAACATGCGGCTCAGGGTGTTCGGGCAACAATTCGGCTGCCTTCTGGTATGCCTCGATGCCGGGGGTAAGATAGGACGAAGCAAATATCGATGGGTAATTCCATGCCTTGGTCGCCAGCATCCGGTAGATCGATGCCAGGTCCAGCCATGCCTGACCATCGTTTGGATTTGCCTGGACAGTGAGCGCGGGCTGCTGAGAGCTGTTGGTACATGCCAGGGTCGACCAGCCAGATGGAAAAATCATCCTGCGGACCAGGCTCAAAATCGGTCCATGCCCAGCGCACCTGATTGCCTTCCATGGTTCCGTCCAAGGGCAGGTTGGCACGTGGATTGGAATTAAAATAAGGCAAGTCCAAATTGCCTGGATCCATCCGTGTCAGTGTCTCGGAAGAAGCTGGGTAAGGAAGGTTGAGGATCAGCTCAGCTGAGCCGATGGGACCTGCCCAACCCGCTCCGGTCTGGAAGATGTAGTATAAAGCCAGCTCACTGCCTTTCACAGAGGTCTGCAGGGGAAGCAAATAGCTGACCTGGATGCTGGTATCCTGCCCGGCGCGAAAGGCGACCGGGAAGCTAGCCCACGGCAACGGAGGGCTTGTCGGTGCCTTTCGGGTTAGGTAGCTCACTGAGCTGAGTAGTCGATTGGTTGACCGTCCATCGTCACATGGAAGCTAGCGATGCGTGGGACAGTCTCATCAGGGTTGAGCTCCCAATTGAGGTTTTCAAGGGCAGATGCCAATGGGAACCAGGCAGTCAGGCTTACGTCGTCTGAGGTGGGATTTGTCATCGTAAAAACTGCCTGCACCTCAGCGACCATGGGGTACCAGACAGGCTGGATTTGTAACCCGTAGGCATTTGGATTGAGCAGAATGATGGCATTATCGGCTTCAGTCGCCGAGCGGACGTCCATGGTGACGACCTCACCGGCCATCTGGATTGGGGTTTCGTCTTCGGGCTGGATGTTACTGCCACCTGGAAGTATCGGACGGACACCGACATCAGCGCGGGCTGATGATGGGATCAACAAGACGAGAATTGAGACCGTAAGGATAAATCCGGTCACAAGATAAATAGTTGGTTTTTGAAGAAGGTTTTTCATATTGCCACCTCCCACATATATTAACGCAACTTAAGAACAAATGTTCCCTGAGTATAACATTCAAGGAATGAAAGGATTGTTGGTTTGCATGGAATGCCCACTCCAGCCTCCCCCAAATTAAGAAAATTTGGGGGCAGAGATTTGTTGGGTTGCGCTGCTGCCAGTAAATGAACGTCAGTATGCTTTGCTGCAGCTCAATCCACGCACTCATTTTACTCGGAGCACGGCTCGCACAATACGCTCGTTCGCAATGACATCCAGGATCTGACCAGCAGGCATCCTGATCTTCCAGAAAGGTTCGGGATCAACGATCCCGGCTACAACACCCAGGTAATCATCGCATTTGGGAGAAGGGCGTGAATTGGATTCAGACGATGGGACTTCCCACCGCTCGCTAATAAATGCTGGGTTGGAGTGGTCGCATTGACGCTCCCGAAAGTCACTCGGGTACTTGCCGGACGGGGCAGGGCCCCGGATCTGCGGCATATCGCTCAAAAATGCAGGTTGCGAGTTGCCTCGGTGACAGAACGTGGAGCTTTAGGCATCGGAGAGATGCACTACTCACTCGCATATCGCTCAAAAAAATTGTTCGCTGATACCAGATGACAGCCCCAGCCTGCTAAAAACAACAAAATGAATTTTACTCTGGTTTATTAATGGGGATGGTGACGGTGAATTTGCTGCCAGCGTTCAATTTGCTTTCAACAGCAATGGATCCCCCATGCGCATCCACGATCTGTCTGGCAATGTACAGTCCCAGACCCATACCAAAGGTGTTCTTGTTCGGACTTTGATTCACCTGGTAGTATTTTTCAAATATCCTGGAGAAATCATCCTTTGGGATGCCACACCCCTGGTCGATCACACTGATCAGGGCGTTTCCGTTCACAGACTCCACTTTGACCAAGATTTTATCGTCCATCTCCGAGAATTTGATCGCATTCTCCACCAGGTTGATCAGCACACGGCGCATGCGGGATAAGTCCATATCAGCAATTAATTCTGGATCCTTGGGGGAATACCTTAATGAGACCCGTCGCGCTTCGGCCAGCTCCCGAAAAGATGCCACTACATCCTGAACGAGGGCGACCAGGTCTACCCGGGTATAGTTCAAGCGCCAGGTCCTGGTTTTCGGATAATGAAAAATCCAGTAATTCATTCACCATGCCAAGCAGCCGGTTGGCATCCTTGGAAGCACGAAACAGGTATTCATTCAGCAGGTCAAAATCCTGCATTTTCCCGTTGCGTAACAAGTCTACATATCCCATCAGGCTAAATAAGGGATTGCGCAGGTCATTCGACACACTGGCGATAAACTCTTCCCTGAGTTTTATCAAGCGCTTCTCTGCTTCAAGTGCACGTAATCGCTCGGTGGTGTCGCGTGTAATGCCAATAAAACCAGCAGGAGCACCAGTAGCGTCGCGTAGAAGCGCTGCACTGATCTCCGCCGGAAAACGGCTGCCATCCTTGCGGACGAGGGTGTATTCTGCATTGATGACCCTACCTTCATTGAGCGTTTTCTGGGCATTCATCGCCGCCAGCTGCCGGTCAGACGGCTGGACGAGATCGAAGACATTCATACCAAGCAAATCTTCGGGGTTTTCATAACCATGAAGAGCAGCAGTCTGCTGGTTACACAGCAACAATTTGCCATCCAAGTCTGTCAGGGTGATGCCGTTGGGTGTGGTTTCAACCAAGGCGCGGTACCTGGCTTCACTTTCGCGCAAAACCGCTTCCGCCTGCTTACGCTCGATGGCATAGCGTAAAACGCGCACGAGCATCGGTCCACTGATCTCGCCTTTCACCAGGTAATCCTGAGCTCCTCTGCGGACCGCTTCGAGGGTGATCACTTCGTCAGCCAGACCACTCAGCACCACGACCGGGATCTTGGGATAGCTTTTGACGATGGTCTTTACTGTTTCCAACCCTCGACTGTCAGGCAGATTTAAGTCCAGCAGGATGACATCATAGAAGTGCGAAGAAAGCTCGATCAGGCCTCGGGAAAGCCGGCCGGTGTATTCAAGTTTAATCTTTCCCAAACTGACATCAGCAAGCAATTCCTTCACCAACAGGACATCATCGGGATCATCCTCGATCAGCAAGACACTCATCAAATCAGTTGCCATTTTAATACCCCTCCTGTTATCTACTCAGCAAAATATCGCACCACCCGGTTACATCCCTGCTGTTTGGCTTGATAGAGGGCATGATCTGCCAACTCAATCAGCTCTTCTGCCGTATTGGCATCGTAGGGATATTCTGCCACACCGATGCTTATCGTTGTGGTAATCGTTTCAACCACATCATGTTTACTGGTTATCTGTACGGATAAATTTTCAATCGCCTTTCTCAAACGCTCAGCACCGATGCACGCCTGGCGACCGGGGGTCTCGGGAAACACTATAGTGAACTCATCCCCTCCATATCGAGCTGCCAGGTCGCAGCCCCTGACATTTTGCAAAATTACGTCTGCTACTTGATGAAGAATTTCATCGCCGATGCGATGACCAAATTTATCATTAATACCTTTAAAATGGTCGACATCGACCATCAGAAGTGAAAATGTATGGCTGTAACGCCGGCTTTTCATAATTTCATAATCCAGGAAACGATTCAGCTCACGCAGATTGAATAAATTGGTTAGCGCATCCCGCAAAGCAAGATTGCGAATCTTATTAAGCAGGCGGTTTCGTTCCAGGGCATAGCGGATGGAGCGTTCCAGCAGCTGACCGTTGATCTGCCCTTTCACCAGGTAATCGGTGGCTCCCGCCATCAAGGCAGCCTGGTCCGTATCCGGGTCGGATCTTCCAGTGATCATGATGATCGGCTTCTGGCAACCCGCCCGGATGGCATCCTGCAATAAATCCAGACCCGATTCCACCCCCAGGTAATAATCCACCAGGTAAATGTCGTGCTCATCCTTTTGGATCTGTTCGACGCCAGCCTGATAGGAATCAGCCCAATCCAGGTCGTATTTTAATGGGCCACTGATCTGCATGAGGTCATCGTGCAGGATCAAATAATCATCCTGGTCATCATCTATGAGTAAAATTTTAATGGTTTTGGGCTCATTTTCCATTATGCATCAAGTCTCCATCGGTCAGTGCCTGGTTGCTGTGGTTCGTTCCTGAATCTTTTCCAATAAACCATGGTTTAACCAGTATAAATATGAACGGAGCCATTACTTTTCCCGTTTTTGAGGCGCACACCACCAGCAAGCTGGACAATTTCAAACCAATATTGATTGATTGCCTTTACCACTTCTAACATATCTTCAAAAGTCTGCGGTTTTACAATGAAACCAGCCCCACCCAGGTCATAGGTACGCAGGATATCTTCCTGTAAATCAGAATTGGATAACACCACAACGGGGATGCTGCGCAGGTATGGATCGGCTTTGATCTCAGCCAAAGCCTGGCGGCCATCCATACGGGGCATGTTCAGGTCGAGCAGGATCAAGTCTGGTCTTGGAGCAGAGGTTGAGTCAAGAT
Source organism: uncultured Chloroflexia bacterium (assembly GCA_963777935.1). Taxonomy (GTDB): domain Bacteria; phylum Chloroflexota; class Anaerolineae; order Anaerolineales; family UBA4823; genus FEB-25. The sequence goes on along the minus strand of CAVZSL010000001.1, from coordinate 399,797 downwards.
ATCCCCGCTGGTTGCGGAGATAATCCAATAATTCCACCCCATCTTGAACAGAGAAAATGTTATACGCCGAATCGAACTCCTGAAAGGCACTTTGAACCATGACAGTGTCATCCGAATCATCTTCTGCGATGAGTATGTTAAAAAAATTGTTTTGGTCGTTCATAAAATCACTCTTTTAAGTGGCATCCATAGCAGGCAAACAGACGATCTGCACCCAATATTGCTTAAAGCCTCTAATGGCTTCCACCAGGCCATCGAAGGTGACTGGCTTGGTGATATAGCTGGCAGCACCGATATCATAACTGCGCATGATATCCTCCTCTGCCTTGGATGTGGTGAGGACCACCACCGGGATATAGCGCAGTTGTAGATCGCTTTTTATTTCTGCCAGAGCTTCTCGGCCGTCCTTGCGCGGCATGTTCAGATCAAGCAGAATCAGGTCGGGGGTGGGCGAGACAGCCGGGTCGGCAAATTTATCCTGCCGGCGCAGGTAATCCAGCAGCTCAACCCCATCGTGAACGAAATAAATGCTATTGGACACGAGGCTCTCCTGAAAGGCTTCGTGGATCAACAGCCGATCGTCGGGATCATCTTCGGCGATCAGAAATGTAACTGGTTTGGCATTATTAAACATATGCACTCTCTCCTATCGATTGATGGATGGGTAAAGTTACGATGAAATTTGATCCCTCTCCAGGTATGCTGCTAGCGGTAATCTTCCCACTATGGCGCTCGACGATACGCCTGCATATCGCCAGCCCCATACCACTGCCCTCGTATTCCTGGCGACTGTGCAGGCGCTGGAAAGGCTTGAAGATGCGGTCGAGATACTGCTCATCGAATCCAATGCCGTTATCGATCACCTGGATCTGGCACTTACTATCCAGGATTTGCGCAGTTACATGGATGGTTGGTGGGGTGCCATCCCGGTGAAACTTTAGCGCGTTGGTGATCAGGTTTTGCAGTAGCTGGTGCATCTGGGTTTGGTCAGCTTCTATAACCGGTAATTTTTCGATCACAACATAGCCATGGGTGCGATCGATCTGGAATTCCAGATCGGAAACTACTTCCTGAGCTACGATATTCAAGTCGACCTCGGCGAAAGGTTGGGCACGCGTGGTCACGCGTGAGAAGCTCAACAGGTCATTGATGAGGATCTGCATACGCTGGCTGGCATCCCGCATACGCTTCAGGTAGTCGCGTCCGGTCTCGTCGAGCAGATCACCATATTTACTCGCCAGGCGGTCACCAAAAGCTAAAACCTTGCGCAGCGGTTCCTGCAGGTCGTGTGAGGCGATGTAGGCAAACTCCTGCAAGTCGCGGTTACTCTGCTCAAGCCTGGCGGCATAGATTTTCAGATTTACCTCGGCTTGTTTGGAAATGGTGATGTCATCCACCGAAAGCAGCAGATGTGGCTCCCCATGCGATGAAAATGGAGTGAACCTGCAATCCATCCAGATTTCCTTTCCACGTTGGGTCTTCATATGGATTTCCCGGCGGGTCTCATTACCACTGGAAACTGCTTCATGAGCTGACTCAAGCAGCCCCGATTTCTTCCAGGATTTTATCTGGTTGTAATTCTCCCCCAGGATCTGTTCGCGGGTTGTACCAAAGATCTTCAGGAGGGATTCATTGGCAAGAATGCATTGTCCTGAGGCATCATAGGTGCCCAGGCCAAGGTTGGAGGAGTTGATCAGGGTTTTGTTGTATTCAAGGGCATCGGCGATACGTTGTTGGTCAAGTTTGCGCTCAATTGCCATCGCCACCTGTGTGGAGGCGAATTCCATCATGTCCACATGCTCCTTGGCATAAACCACACCCTCCATGTAGCTCTGTGTGACCATCACCCCGGTCAGGCGTTCACCCACCATCAATGGAACGCCGACCCATTCGATGGAATCCGTACCGATGATCTCAACTTCCCCTTGCTCTTCAAGCTCGGTAAATACCGTATGAGAAGCCCAGAGCGGTTTTTTGGTGCGCATAACGTACTCCGTCAAACCATGCTCAGGTTTACCAGGTGGGGGTGGTTCGTCAAATTGGTCGACATAATATGGGAAGCTGATAAGGTCATTAGCTGCATCATATAAGGCGATATAGAAATTATCAACCGGTGCCAGCTCACCCAGGATAGAGTGAATGGATGTGTAGAGCTCATCCAGGCTGGTGGTGGAAACAACGGCGTGAGAGATTCGATAAGTCATCCCCTGGATCTGTTCTGCACGCTTTTGGGCAGTGATATCGACGATGATCCCCTGCCAGAAAAGAGGCTTGCCCTTGCGATCGCGCACCAATCTTGTTTCATCACTGACCCAGATGATCCTGCCATCGCGGGTGATAATCCGGTACTGTGAAATGGATGGCTCCATAGCATTATAGGTGCGGGTATATTCTTCAAACACTCGTTCCCGATCTTCCGGGAAAATCATACGCTTCCATAAGTCAATATCAGCCAGCCACTCTTCTGGTTCGTAGCCTGTGAGTGATTTAAGCTGAGGGCTGATATATAAAGTCTCATAAATATTCTCGGCCGAGTCGGTGTAAATGACCGCTGGCACTTGCTCCACCAGGGCGCGGTAACGTACCCCCAATGTCGATTCGATGCTCTTTGGTCCTTTGACTGCCTTTCTTCGACCCTGAGCGTTCCTGCCGCTTTTCAGCGGAAGAATTTTTTCGGGCATCCGGTCAACTCCTGTTCGATACCAACAAAACGAAATATCTCCAATTTAAGTACATCAAACTGGTCTATCCATTGTATGCAACAATCATGCCGGGTATGACATTCTCAAAGAACCAAATAAAATTGATATTACAGTATATTATGCAGAATTATGTAATTTTACAACATTTTTCTCATAGTGGCAAGCGAGAGGAGGCTGGCAACATCATTGTAGCCGCCATTGGTGATGGCGGTCCGGGATCAACGATTACGGCTACAACACCCAGGTAATTATCACTTTTGGGGGAGGGGTAATTCGAATTAGACGGGGGCTTATCACAATAAATGGGGGGTTGGAGATTGCACCCCTCGAAAGTCACTCGGGACTTGTGGACGGAAGAGCAGCGTCTCGCATATCGCTCAAAAATATTCGCGATACCAGATGACAACCCGCTCCCCCAACCAATATATCAGGAAGGTGGTGCTTGTAGGTCGCAGATGATTTAGCAGCTCCCCACTCCTCGCCAGTGGATCGCTCGATAAAAATATCTAGCGATCCAGATAACGATCCTAACTTCCCTCTCCGTCTCCCTCATATTATAAGATTTAGGGGAGATAAAATCTATTGAACAAACAAACTGGCACGAGGGTTGCAATGCATACTTACTGGTGGTGAAAAAGCAGTGAAGGAGATTACCCATGGTCGTCGAATATGATGAGAAAGGCAAGTTCTTTACCGATGTCATCTCTAAGGATATGATCCTATCCAGTATCCAGACGCGCACCGACCATATCCGCGGCTACGTGCACGTTCGCAAAGGTGAACGGTTAAGCGATGAGCTGAATGGCTCGAATGGATTTTTAGCGGTGACCAATGCAGAAATTATCAACCAGGAAGGGGAAATCCTATATACCTGTAAATTTTTAGCTGTCAATCGTAGCCACATCGTCTGGCTGATGCCCATCGATGAACCACAAGACTAGCCACAATAATCAGGAGACCAAGCATGGACCAGCCTATTGAGCCCACTAAATATAGCTCCCAAGATCCAAACATGATCAAGCTGAAAGCTTATCTGATGAACACTGTAGCCCGCGAGTTTAGCCAGGTGGCAGCAACACCGGCTGAACGGGAAGAAATCGTCAAAGAAAAACTGAATAAGATCTATGAACAGACCAGGCCTCAAGCTACCCGAGAGCGTGCGAATAGGGCTTTTTCATGAAATTTTGGATGAGATGATCGGCTTTGGCCCGATCCAATATTTGCTCGATGACGCGGATGTCACCGAGGTAATGGTCAATCGCCACAACCAGATTTACATTGAGCGTAAAGGTAAGCTACTGGATACAAAGGTTAAGTTTGAAAATGATGACCATATCATGCGCGTCATTGAGAGGATCGTCGCACCACTTGGCCGCCGGGTCGACACAGACAGCCCGATGGTGGACGCACGCTTGCCAGATGGCTCGCGCGTCAATGCGGTCATCCCTCCAGTCGCTATCGATGGTCCTTTACTCACCATCCGCAAGTTCAGCAAGAGCAAATATACGATTGAGCAGCTGATTGAGTTCGATTCGCTGACGCGAACGATGGCTGATTTCCTGCGCGCCTGTGTGATGGGCAGGCTGAATACTGTCATATCAGGAGGAACAGGCTCGGGAAAGACGACTTTACTCAACGTGCTTTCCAGCTTTATACCTGAGACAGAGCGCGTGGTGACCATCGAAGATTCGGCTGAGCTTCGCCTACACCAGGATCATGTGGTACGCATGGAAGCCAGACCCCCCGACATCGATGGCCACGGGCAGGTGACCATTCGAGACATGGTGCGGAACTGCCTGCGTATGCGCCCGGACCGGATCATCGTAGGCGAGTGCCGTGGAGGTGAAGCCCTTGACATGCTGCAGGCGATGAACACCGGACATGACGGCTCGTTGACCACCCTGCACGCCAACTCACCCCGCGATGCACTCTCACGCCTGGAAACGATGGTGTTGATGGCAGGGATGGAATTGCCATTGAAAGTGATCCGGCAGCAAATCGCTTCAGCAGTGGATTTGGTTGTGCACCAGTCGCGCTTAAAAAATGGACCCCGCAAGATCACCGCCATTTCCGAAGTGGCGGGCATGGAAGGGGATACGATCGTGATGACCGATATATTCAAGTTTGAACAGACGGGTGTCTCACCGGAAGGGGAAATCATTGGCCAGTTCAAACCGACCGGCATCCGGCCGATGTTCTCTCCGCGCCTCGAGGCAGTTGGGTACCGGCTCAGCGCGGAGCTGTTCAATCCAGATAATGCCCCACAACGTCCAGGTGGCCGACGCAAGTAGAGGAAGGTAAGGCGCGCTATGCCTACCCTACAAAAATATTATTGTTTATTAATTAATTCAACCAGCTTGTAACCGTGAATAATGGCGACGGGCTTTAGCCCGGTTCCCACAGGATTCCATTGAACACCATCGGCGGCTATGGTTCCTGGTCTGGTCAATGAACAGATAACCACAACCCCGGTCGTCATCACACTCACGCACTCTGCTTACTTTAGCGGAAGTCAGTAAATCTACTGCAGCACGGGTGACATTCCAGAGGATAAGAATGGCATCCTCGTGATTTGCTGGTAGCTTCCATTGATATGCGTGCCCCGCTTGGGTGATCTGTAAATGTGACATTGCTTCACAGGCGACAGAATTTAATAATGATAAATCGGCTTCTGAGATGGGCTTGCCTGCATAGTTGTTCGAGAAAATTCGGTAGATGGCTTCCCTGACTTGAATAGCAAATTCATAATCATCGGCAGCCTTTTGCGGACTTTCTTGGACAAGCTGGATTAACTGGCTTGCATCCTTTTCCGAGATCAGACCAGCCTGCTCACCCCAATTCACCAGATCTGGGTAACTTTTTATACTTTCTACAGGATTTTGACTTGCATGCCAATCTTTGGTGTTCGCAAAATCTAAACCTAGATTCCCTGATTTAAAATCATACATCAAACTATCCCTCATTAAGGTTTCATTATAACCATCTAGTTATACTTGACAGGTTATTAATTTCCTGTTACTCTATAACCATGAAGACCATTATAGAAGGTTATTAATAAAGTGTCAAGTCAATGGAGGTCACAATGAACCAACCAGGTATACACGCATGGATCATATTAGCATTTATGCAACTTAGGGCAGAACAGATGAAGGAAAATGAGCCTCATCAGTTTGATGAAGAACAAATAGAAAATTTATCCGGGAAGCGAAAACCGTCTAAAGTGCTGGCGACGATTGGAAAACGCCTGACTAGTTTAGGTACTGGTCTCGAAGTACGCTACGGTATGCAACCTGCGACAACTACAACATTGAATCAGCAAAGCAACCCAGGTGGATGCTAATTAGAGTTTAAAAGCAAGAGTGGATCATCGATTAATTGAACTATCCACCCCCTCCCACCTCCCCCAAATGCTTCGCATTTGGGGGAGGTGTATTTTAACGGGTAGGGATGCCCACCTCAGATAGATCAAGATCCACGACGAAACCCAATATCATTAAGTGTCGGATTTCGGGCGTAAATACATCACCATCAATCCAACTTTCAAAAGAATGACTCGCAAGGTATCAATCTTCCTAAGAATTTCATTATCAGGCTCAGGCAGCCTGGAGGCGAGAGTAGTGACGGCGTGCCTTGGCTCGATTGCCACAGGATTCCATCGAACACCACCGACGGCTATGATTCTTTGTCTGATCAATAAACAGGTAACCGCATCCCCTGTCATCCTCGCACTCCCGCACCCGCGAGACTCTGTCGGAGGTGAGAAGATCAGCTGCTGCACGGGTAACAGGCCAAAGGATGAAGTTGGCACCTTCGAAGTTGGCAGGAAATTGCCAATGAACCTTACTACCACGATGAATTAATTGTAAATGTGACATTGCGTCACAAGCCATGGAATTTAGCAAGGTTAAATCTACTTCAGGGATCGGCTTACCTGCATACTGACTGGAAAAGATGCGGTAGATGGCTTCTCTTACTTGAATAGCTCGTTCATAAGTGTTGGCAGTATCATCGGGATGTTCTTCCGCAATCTGATTCAGTTGATTAGCGACATCCACGGATATCAAACCGGCCTTTACCCCCCATTCAACCAAATCAGCATAGTTGTGCAGATAATCCTGAGGGGTTGCACTAGCATGCCAGTTATTCGTGTTTGCAAAATCCAGACTTATGTCACCAGCATCAAAATCATACATAAAACTACCTCAGATTAATTCTCTATTATAACCTTCTAAAACCACTTGACAGGTTACAATTTATTTGATAATATATAACCATCATAAGTATTATAGCTGGTTATATGCTAGTTGTCAAGTTTATGGAGGTAAAAATGTATCAAATCAGTAACGACCCCTATCTGCTCATGGTCCTCAAACGAGAAAAGGAGGATTATATCGAGGGATTAAGAAAAGAAAAGCTAGCCAAAGATTATGCCAGGTCTATAAACCCAAAAACAACAACAAACTTAATATTCTTACCTGGATCCGAAAAAGTCTGGCACGCAGCATTTCTGAACGAACTGAACCCGCAAGTACGCAGCCTGAAAGTAGCCCAGCATTGAACCGGCAGAGCAATCTGGGAAGATTGCCGTAACAGGGAGAAATCATGAAAACAAGGGTCTGGATAGCATTATTTACTTTATATCTTGCCTGGGGGTCCACCTACATGGCAATCCATTTTGCAGTGCAGAGCATACCCCCGTTTTTGATGTCGGGAGTTCGGTTCCTGGTTGCCGGGTTGATATTATACATCTGGCGTCGTTCCGCAGGTGATCCTGCGCCAACGCGTGAAAACTGGCGTTCTGCGGTGATCATCGGCAATCTGCTTCTGGTGGGCGGAATTGGAGTTCTAACCTGGGTGGAGCAATATGTACCTTCGGGAATTGCCGCCTTGATCGTTGCGGCAACACCGCTCTGGGTGGTGCTGCTCGGAGCAATCAGGCGAGGCGGCAGCCTCCCCACCAGGCTTACTACACTAGGCGTGTTGATGGGTCTGTGTGGTATCTTTATCCTGATCAACCCACTGAAATTAAACAGCCAGCCTCAGGATAACAATCTTTGGATGGAAGTTATCCTGTTACTTGCGGCACTATCCTGGGCAGTTGGATCGGTTCATTCACACGAAGCCAATCTCCCAAAATCCGCCTTACTTAGTACGGGGATGGAATTACTGGCAGGGAGTGCAGGAGCATTCATACTCGGGTTGGTGACGGGCGAAACTGGCAGGATTGAAGTTTCCAGGATCACGCTCAGCTCAATGGCTGGACTGGCCTACCTAACGATCGTGGGATCACTGGTGGGATTCGTGTGTTACACATGGTTGTTGCAGGTTGCTCCTACTACCCTGGTCGTTACCTATGCGTATGTTAATCCGCTGGTAGCGTTGGTTCTGGGGAGCATGCTGGTCCAGGAAACGTTGACAACCCAGGTATTGATCGCTACTCCGTTGATCCTATTCGCTGTGATACTCCTAAACGCCAGACAGTCTTCCGTTAAAGTCGAATACAGAACACGGTAGATTGCTCCAGCAGCCTGCCGGGGAGAATTGAATGCGTATCCGCTGAGCAATTTAGCAGTCATATCCTAATGAAGCGAAAATTCCCTTGTGTTGGGGCGTAAGGATATTGGTTGGTATTTTGGAGTGTATTTCCACCCTTGCGCCCCAAACGGTTGAGATTATTCCAGCCGGTACTCCTACCCTTATTGTGATGCCAACTTATTCAAAAATTTAACCACAGATTCAAACAATTGCTGACACTGGGGGTCGCGGACGAGCGAATAGTCCATGCCATCCAGGGCAAGAAATTGCTCTTGACTGCTTCCCAGACGATCAACTGCATTTTGCCTGCAGGTGAATGGGACTGCTTCGTCATCCCTTGAGTGGATGAGTATATACGGACCCTTTCCAGCAACTAACTGTCAGGCTGGCATGAATTTAACTATTTTCATCCAAGTGCTTAAGAGCGGTCTGGGCTTCAGCCACAAGGTCAAGCAGCGGAGCAGAGCCTGGTGTGCCAATCTCAGCCAGGATGGATTGGAGGGCAAGTTTGTAAGCGACATTAAGCGCTGCCTCTTTCGGGACGCATATATCCGGTGTGACCCCACGACCCTCCCAGTTGGTGCCGGTCAGCGGGTTAGTGGTGCGCCCAATGGGGATGAAGGCTTCAAAATGGGGATGGATGCGGTAGGATGCCCCTGCATGGGCACCTCCATCGGTCTTCTCCCCGATAATGGTGGCACGCTTCCGGGATTGCAGGATATCCGCAAGCATCTCCCCACCCGAGAAAGTGACCTTGCTGGTGAGCACATATACCGTCTTTTCAACGTAACGCTGACCTTCAAGGGAGGTGTGGGTCCAAAATTCCTGGGTGCTATTCTCATCGCGCCAGTAAATACTCGCCAGGTGTATGGGTTGTTCCTCGAATAGGTAGCTGCACACCAGGGCGACCATGCCGGGGTAGCCACCTGCACATTGCCGCAGGTCGATGATCAGCGCATGAGTATGCGATAAAAAATTCATCGCGCTCACCACAACATCGCCACCCCACTCCGGACGGTGGAAATAATGGATATCCAGGTAACCTACGTTGCCTGGAAGCCTCTCCAGCTTGTAAAAACCATAATTGGCTAGCCTGGCTTCAAGCTGCCGATGCTCCTGCCAGTCTGGATTAAGGCGCAGCTGGCCTTCATCATCCGGCAGGGATTCAGCATGCCACCTGACCCACAGGTGTTCGTCGTCGCTCCCTTCCTGCAGGTGCAAGGTCAGGGCAAGGGCGAATAGATTGCCCTCAGTAAGGTCTTTATACTCACCGCTTTGCAAATACCCTTGCAGGCGGATGCAGATTTGATCTGCCACATCCGGGAATATGTAACAAGCGCTCAACTTTGCAGAGAGGTGGTCAATGATCTGTTTTTGAGTGGCTGCGTCGATGATGGTCGGGTCGGTGTCCATTGGAACCCTCAATGCCTTAGTATCGTTTTTTTCCGAGCAGGTTTTCTAAGCGGGGGAACCATCCCGGTACATGCTTTTGGTACATTTCCCATTGCCGTCCAAACACCTGTGCCAGAGCTTGCTCTTCCTTACGAGCACGGATGATCAGACCGAGCATGATGATCGCAAAGAACAGCATCGTCCACGTCCGGTAGAGCAGCAAACCACTCCAGCCCACCAGGATAACTGCCAGATACATTGGGTGACGGACATAGGCGTAAGGGCCACTGGTGACCAGCTGGTGAGCCTGGTGGAGGCGCACACCAAAACCACTGGAGGCGTTGAAGTTTTCGCCCAGGGTGCGCAATCCCCAAAGATATAAGACCAGGCTGGCTAAAAAGACCAGCGCCCCCAGGAGGCTAATGACCAGCTGAAGTAACCAGGGGAGCCGCAGCGGTAAAGGCTTCCACAATAAATATCCTAAGAAAAGGAAGAGCAGGGTAGCAACGACCAGGTAACGCGTGCGCAGCACCTGATGGGCAGAACCTGTATGGTGCCCGGATGGACGGGATTGGGCAAGCAGCAAGTTATACAACGAGTAGGCGAGCGTGGCAAGACCGGCAACAGCACATAACCAGTGGAGATCGACCTCGAGAGAGGTGAGAAGATTAGGCATGGGAGTTAGAAATTAGTGAATTAGTAATTAGTGATTAGTAGCTGTTAGCCTTGAGCCTTGAGCTTTGAGCTTTGAGCATTGAGCTAAACGGAATGAGAAACAAATTCACACATAGGATCACATACAATATTCTAGTACAAAAGTGGGTTGCAGACCATTCGATTCGCTGGTGAATTAAAAAAAAGCGACTGGCCCCGAGCCAGTCGCTTTGTCGTTAGTATGTATTTACGGAATTTTGTACATCAAGGGGAAAAGCAACTCGAAACCATTAATGGTGAAAGCGGCACCCACATAAGTGAGCTGGTAATAGTTTGGCAGCGAGAGAGTGCCTTGAAGGATGGGATACGTCCCAATTCGCTCACCAGGTCGGCGGGTCAGAGCGCCACTGAAAGCATCACCAGACAGCAACGAGCCGGCGGTGATATGGTAAGTGAGAGCGGGGTTGGGCTGGCCATAATCTTTGCTCTTGGCATCTGCAGTGACCGTGATGAACCGCAGGGTAACAGTCAGGTTATGGCTGACAAAGGATAGATCATAGTTGTCGGATAGATGCCAGGGTGCCTTTCAGGATGGCATAGGTACCCACATTCTCACCGGGATCACGGGTTAACTCACCGGTGAAGTCATCGCCTGGCACCAGTGTTCCAGAAGTAACCTGGTAGGTAAACTCCGGGTCCGGATCTCCATATTGCTTGGTCTTGGCATCGGCAGTCACCTCAAGTGCACGGGGGGTGATAGTCAGATCATCGCTTATGAAACTTAATGCATAATAATCCGGTAGAGACAGACTACCCTGGGTAATGGCATAGGGACCCACGTCTTCACCTGAGGCACGATCCAATGCACCACTGAAGGAATCTCCGGGAAGCAATTCTCCACTGGTAATTTGATACGTGAGTTGAGGATCAACCTCCCCATAGACCTTGGATTGTGCATCGGCAGTAACTGTGATGTTATACAGGCCGATCGTCAGATAATTTCCGACATAGGTCAGGTCATAGTTATCTGACAATGCCAGGCTACCCTGCAGGATGGCATAAGAACCGACATCCTCTCCGGGATCGCGTGTCAACGTTCCGGTGAAGGTATCGGAGAACACCAGCGAGCCGGAGGTCACCTGGTAAGTGAGTACCGGATCTGGGTCGCCATACGTCTTGGTCTGCGGATCGGCGGTAACGGTGACCGGGCGGGTATCGACCATCACTGTTTGGGAGGCATTATTGGATGTGTAGAAAGAATCACCGCTATATGTGGCTGTAACCAAATGAGATCCGTCGCCGACCTCACTGGGTGTGTAGGTTGCTGAGCAGCTGGCGACATTACCTGTACCGGATAAGGTGCAGGGGTTCGGGTCGAAAGTACCGCTGCCATCTGAGGTCCAAGCTACTGTACCGGTCGGAGTGGTTGTGCCAGTGGTGGCGGTCACGGTGGCTATGCAGGTCAGGCTGTCACCATATGTAATGGGCGTTCCGGTTCCACAGGCAACCTCGGTCGAGGAGGTAAATGAATAGTACACGGTGACCTTCATGGTGTCCACGACTGCGGTGCGGGAATTATTTCCATTGTTATCCCTCTGGGCAGACAGGGCTACCCCAAAATTACTTGAATTGATATCCGCAGGCGTCCAGGTGGTACCCCACAGGTCGGTGGGACCACCGTAAGTAGCAGGCGTGAGTGTATTCGGCCAGGGAGTCGCAACAGCTTTATTGTCTCCTTCCGGCACACCAGCTTTGAGCACACGGAGCTCATAATCAGAAATACTGGTGCTGGGAGGGTTGGCATAGCGATTGACCATAACCTCGATGCCTACGATAGCTGCATCAGCGGGGATATTAAAAGTATACAGCGTGCCTTCCAGATAATGGGAGAAGCGGTGCCCCTGGTAAAGTGAAACCGTTGCATAGGGTGAACCAGCAGCGGTGATATTCCCTGGATTTTGCCAGGTTTCTGAACCAATATCTGCCACGTCATCACCTTCTCCAGCAATTCTGGGTCCATCTGAATACGCCAGAGCCTGAGAGGCTGGCAAGGCGACCAGTATCAGGATGATAATGGTCAAAACTGATATTATACGAACGATCGATTTAAATAATTTCATATTTCAACGCTCCTTATAAATAGGGATTTATCCGCTGCAGTATAACGGAAATACAACAATGGATACCTTACAAGTATGCAAGTTCAAGTGCAGGAATTGTGCCGGAATTTCTTATAGCAATTAGCAATTGGCGGTTAGCGTTTAACTAATTTCTAAGAGCTAATAGCTAACCACTGGTTTCCAGCTTAAATAAATTACCAGAGTGAGTGAGAGCCCAGATGATACCCTGCGCGTCGATTTCGATATCTGCAATATAGCCATAGCCAGCGATGCCGGTGGTGATGGGCTCCCAGGCGAGATTGGATCCCAGGGTGGTAAAGTCACCACCCAGGATGACCTCGCCGGTGGGTGGAACGGAGAGGGCATAGATACCACCCGTAAGGGGTGGCAGGGCGAATCGCTGCCATATGGTGCCGTCCCATCTGAACAGAGCGCCACGTGCATCCGACTGGTCGGGGGCCACCTCAATCCCAGCTGCCCAGACCGTGCCGTCAGCAAACTTTCTGAGAGCGAAAAGATTGTCAGCGCCCTGGAGGGGTGTGCTCGTCCATTGCTTGCCATCCCAATGCAAAGCGAGGGCGCCTAAATCGGAGCCACCCACAGCCAAGACATTATCCCTTCCAAGGATCACTACCGCATTTAAGCTGCAATTGCATTCCGGAATCGTGTTTTGTTCAATCAAGTCGGTGCCATCCCATTGGAGCGCATACGGCTGTGTCTTCCCATCAATGCCTTTCATATTACCGACCATCCAGGCATCCTTTGCAGACGTGGCATCCACGCCATACAGCATCTGTGTCGAACCACCTGGACCTTCTCCAGGCCCATGGAAGGGAAGCATTTCTGTCCAGGCATTTCCATCCCAGTGCAGCACCTGCGCACCCGCCCCCACTGCCCAGCCATCTGTCGGGCTGGAGAAGCTCAGGTCGTAGATTGGATGGGTGGATGGTGAATCAACTTCAGACCAAACCTGGTTGGTGAGGTGAAATATTACCCCATCGTCCCCGGCTATCCAACCTTCACCAAATGAGGTGAAAGCCAGCGCATTCATGGGGACGGAATAGGAGATCAAACACAAGCCCTGTGTTCCAGACTGATCCTGGCAGGACCATTGGTTATCTGAAGATAGCAGTGGTCCAAAAAAAGGATTGGGATCCAGCTGGTATGTGGCAAGCACCGCCTCAGAAGCACGGGTGCATGCTTCATGATCGGTGCCTGGGGTCATCTGGTAGCAGGTAGCCTGCTCACCAACACCTGTGCAATAATTTGTAAATATCAGAACACCAGCCTGGCTCACCCGGGAAATCTCGTACTCAGTCGACCCAAGAGGTCGCGAAAAATTTTCTACCTGGTAGCCTTCAGTACCCGTCTCCGTGGTGGGATCGAGCGCACAGCCATAATTGGAAGTGTGGGTGAGCGCGTAAGCCATGTACGGACCGGAGTAGGCAGTATTCAGCGACCAAAGGGAAGAGTCGTATTGCATCGATACCAGGCTGGCAGGCTTATCCAGCGTGGAATAGGTAGGGCGGTCAAGCAGCAAGCCGGTAGATTGACCAGGAATGAGGAAGGCATCGGGTCCGAGAACAACAATGGGCGTGGAGGTTGGCCGTGGTGTGGGTGTAGGTTTGGGTGTAGTGGTAGGAGCAGGCGTCCAGGTAGGCAGCATGAGTATGCGCGGGGTTGGGGAAGGTGGGATGAAGGTCGGTGATGTGCTGATGGTAGGCGTGGCGGTCGGTGGGGTGGAACAGGCGGTCAGGAATAGCCCAATACAAAACAAGATGAAGGTTGAACGGATCAAGATATGCCTCCCATATGCATGCGGATCAGCGCAGCATTCTTTTCAAGCTCGTTGGAGGATGGGAGGGTGAAAGAAGCCGGGTGAATGCGCAGATGATGCCCATCCCCAGGAAACGCGGGATGACGTGCAGGTGGACATGCATCACCTCTTGACCAGCAACTCGCCCGTCCGCCAGGAACAGGTTGACAGCCTCGCACTTGAGCCCACTTCCACGTAAAGAAGTATCCACCTTTTGAGCTACCTGCAGCAAACGTCCAGCCGAGGTCTCATCCAGGTCGATCAGCAGGGCTGCATGCTTATGCGGCACCACCAACACATGACCCGGATTCACCGGGTGGATGTCCATGAATGCCGCGCACAGGTCGTCGCGGTAGACGAAATTTGCAGGAGCGAGGCCAGCGAGGATATCACAGAAGATACAGGTGGGCATTTCTATTTTAAATAAAGAACAACACAATGGACACGAAGGACACAATGGAAAATATTTATTAAGGTGATATATTAAATTACAAATAATGCTAATATATTATATACAACAAGTATACTTTATGGTGTCTCTCTGGTTAATTCCCTTCGTGTCCGTTGTGTACATGGTGGTGATCATTTAATTCCAGCGACGTTCAACCCTGCAGCAATATCTTGGGCGATCATACGCTGCTTGGATTTCTCGATGCCAAAGCTTGGACCTGCCTGCAAGTAGGACGGAAAAGCGCGGATACCATGGAAAGTAAACTCTCCACCGCGAATCTTGTAGGTGGAACCAGCCGGGATGACACGTGGCTCACCCTGACGCCTGGCGACGGCATTGATGGCTTTGATAGCGACGTCACCCATCAGAAGAAAGGCTTTGAGGTTGGGAAAGAGCTTAATTTCACGCTCCAGAAGGGTGCTGCAGTGGCTGATGGTGCTGGTGGCGACCGCGTAATCGTACTTGCCACATTTGACTGCCGTGGTCAGGTAGATGCCCCTGGAAATCAGCTCCTGGATGCTGTCCACCTTTAACCCTGCCTCCCGGAAAGCCTGTAATGTTGTACGGGCAAACAAGGCATCACCCGAAGCATAGTAATCATCGACTGGGTCGGCTGGGGCAGTCTCCGAGATGAGCATGAGCCTGATGGACGGTGGGGCAAGGTCGAGGCGAGGGACAAGGTAGCTCTCCTGGCGAGCTTCGGCGCAAGGAAAATCGATGCATTGGATATAATCAGCTATACGCATGAAATACTCCTTTCTGGAGTGACTTTTTTTGAATGGAATTACTTGAGTGCGAGTGGAAGAAATTTCAAGCTTAATTTATATTCATACGCACCCATATCCACGATCATACCCTGAGGTCTGAGAACACCTTCGAAATCATTCGGTGGTGCGTAAGCGTTATTACCGGAATTAATAGCCGGTGAGCCGGGTGACAGGCGGTAATCGGCGATGGAAGGATTCAGGAACAGAGGGTCGGCATTGATATCATGTGCCCCGGGAGAGGCGAATGAACTACAATAATCATTTCCGTTGCCATATACATCGTTGTAGTCAATCCACAGGGTGAAGTCATCCTGACTGTTGATTCCACACTGAACATTATCCACCACGATATTATTGAACATGGTGAGGGTATACGGCACTGTGGATGTGAACGGCCAATTCATAGTATACATACCCATCCACGTGTTCCCGACGATGGTGTTGTTATTAACCCTGATATCGCGCACGTTGATGGCTTTTACCCCAGAGCCATGATTATTGGCGATGACATTGTTGGTGATGGTTATCGGCAAGGTTATCCCGTCTGTGCACAAGGCTGAGCGCCAATCCAGCCCATAATTTTCATAGATATAGTTGTTATCAATGATGGCGGGGGAAGCGATATCCAGCCCACTGCCATCGATTCCCATTACCAGGGAATTCCCATAAATCTTATTGTATTGGATCAAGACCGGTGTCCGGTCCCCAATGGTGCGAATACCGCCACCACGCCCATAGTCAGGATCGAGAGCCTGGTTATAACCGATCGAATTGGCGACGATTGAAACTGGCACATTCCAACCTACATAAATACCGCCTCCTTCGAACTGAGCGGTGTTGGAGACAATTGAGTTCCCGGTGATCATCGTTGGTCCAGAGTCAACGGAAATACCGCCACCATCGCTGGTCGCATTCCCTGGCTCATGGATGATCGTGTTGGAAATGATCGTATTGCCGAAAATTAACGGGGATGCTCCTGAACCAACATAAATTCCACCGCCCTTGCCGAAAGCCTGATTTTCCGTAATGCGATTGTGGCTGATAGTGGGTGACCCTCCACGCACATGGACCGCGCCGCCGTAGTATACGAACTTTGGATCCGGTGGGCGGGCACCCAAGACCCCGGTGAGCGTAAAACCATCCACAACGACGTTGGTATCCGAAAGGACCAGCACGTGCGCACCAGGGGAGTATTTTGCACTCAAAATGGTCTCATAATCCAATGTGTTTCGGCTTTCGAAATCAGGCGAGTATCCCCCGGAAATATTGGATATATTTTTGGTAATGATCACTGTGGCAGAGACACCCATGGAGATGCGTGGGTCAAACATCGTGTCGGTATAAGTTCCAACAGACACGAGGATTTCATCACCTTCCTGGGCGATGGTAACGACGTGTTTAACCGTACGGCAGGGTAAAACCTTATCTGTGCAGTCGTTTGCGCTATCATTCCCCGTGAGAGAAACATAGCGCGCGACACCTTCGGGGGCTGCTATTACGATTGAAGCCTGGAATGATATTAATAGGAAAAGGATGACAACCAGTAATGTACCGGAAATGAATGATAAAAAAATCAGGGAAAACCGTTTGGCGTTCATTTTCAATCCTCTTCTTGATCAATGAACCTTGTGATATACAATCCCACTACAAGACGATTATACAGAAATTTTGGCAATCATTTCCTTAAAATATGGGATAGAGGATATTGGAGCTTGTGCGCGTATCGAACCTTCTTTTACACCTCGTGCACCTGGCGGATCTTGCGGATATCTTCCACATGGCCCTCCACATGACGGGCTTGCATCTCCACCACCTCCCCCACGGTGACGCGTTCCTGCCCACCCTGGCGGGTGGGAATGCGTAAGCCCTTCTCCCACAGCCAGGGCACTTGCTTTAGCAGGTCGAGGGTGTGCTGGCGGTTGGCAGTGAGCAGCGCCAGGGAATGGGAAATGTCACGCTCGGCATAAGACCAACGCTTGACCCACTCGTCCTGGGGCAGGCACCAGTACCACTCCAGACTGAATTCGCTCTCTGAATCACCGGCTGCCCGGAGGAGGAATTCCTTCCATAGGTAGTCACCATCGGCGATGTGATGGATGAGCTGGCGGATGGACCAGCTATCGGCGGTGAGGGTCAGGTCGAGCTGGGTATCCACCAATCCGTGAATGGAGGAGGTCAGCAGGTCGGGTCCGGCAGCATAACGGGTAAGGATATGGTCTTGGGTTTGGGATGGATGTGGCATATATTTCCTTTATCTCTATTGTCATTGCGATGGAGCATTGCCTAGAATGACCAAACTTAGGATGGGTTGGGGCTTGGTCTTTCACCTGAAACCCAACGATTATCAAAGTTGGGTTTCGAAAAAATCGCATTCCTCGTTTAGAACACTGGCGCATCGCTCGTACACACCACTCGCGATGTATTGGGCAAATTCAGCCCTCAATGTATCTTCGCAAAGAACGCTCCTCACTCAACCCAACTTACGGATCAGATCGATGTTCTACAATCTCCACCACCAGACGGGTTGCTTCAGTCACGTAGTCATAGCAAAGATTGATCTGCCCCTTCTGGCGGAAAGCAGCCTGACCTTCTGGTGTGCCGAGGTGGACCCCAGTCAGTTCCAGGCAGGTGAGTGCCTGGTAGCGGGAGGTAAACCTGTCCATGAAAGTTCGTACCGCCTGGTAACATGGGTCGATAGGATCGCTGGGGGTATTTCGGCCTAAGGAAAGCCCAATAGCCATGATCCCACCGGAAACCGCACCGCACATTCCGCCGGTGCGTGCCATACCGCTGCAGAAGCCGGTGGCTATGCGGGGGATGATATCCGACTGGATGTTCAAGTGCTCGGCGACCGCCAGCAGAACACTCTCTGCTCAGTAAAAGCCGGTGGTGCCAAATAATTCGCGGGCACGGGTAGAAGGGTCTGATGTCATGAGAAGCTCCGGCAGCAATTACTCAGATTTTTTCATAAAGGTCAGCCCACTCCGGGTTCATCGCCTCGATCAGGCTCAGGCGCTTTTTTTTCGAGCTGCGTTTGATCTGCCTCTCGCGCAGTTTGGCTGCTGTGGCATCCTCCACGCTCTCATAGTAAACCAGCTTGATCAGATTCTTTCGGCGGGTGTAGACGCCCCCATAACCATGGCGGTGTGCAGCAATTCGTCGTTTAAGGTTGCCTGTGCGACCCGTGTACAACAGGCTGTGCTGGAGGTCGGTCATGATATATACGCAGAATTGGTTGGTGGGCATATCGTTTATTTTTAAAGATTGATGAGGTTATTATACTTTTATTTGGGCGAAATAATCCATTGCAGGGGCAGTCACGACTCATCCCTTGTGAGGAGGTTGTAATCAATTCTTGATTGGAGGTCGGTAAATAGGACTGGTAGTGTGCCTCATTTTTTGTTTCACCTCACCCACTATTACACAGGCTAGTTGACATCCTTTAATCTCCGTGATATAATAATACTATTCCGGTCGAATTTGGTATATTATTGCCAATTATTAGTCCGGCGCATCCTCTACGAGACAAGGTGCATGGCGGGTCGTGAGATAACCAACTGTGCAGGATTAGTTAAGGAAATAAATAGATAGGAGATCGTGAAAATGGTAGACCTAATAATTCGACAAAAAGTGACTGATTATGGAAAATGGCGCCCGTTATTTGACCAGAACGAGTTGTTACGACGCTCCTTTGGTGCCACAGGAGTCAAGCAAATTTATCGCGATGCAAAAGATCCCGATATGATTACGTTAGTTATGGAGTGGGACAAAGCTGAAAATGCACAAAAATTCGCCATTGATCCTAAGTTAGCTGAATTGAGGAAAAAAGCTGGGGCGATTGCTGAGCCTGAGATTGTAACAGTTATAAAACCAGTCTAAGGCCGATAGCATCTAATAATTCAATGACCGTCCGCTAATTTGCATGGTGGGCGGTTTTTAATTTAATATTTGCAGCACCTGGAGGCTTATCAACGAATAAAATAAATTACATCAGATCAAGAGATCCACCTTTGGGGATTGAATGCAGACGATCCTGGATAGACACACCGCCATCATCGATGGCGGCTACAAAACACATGTAGTGTGGATTACCTTTCGCAGGCAGTGACGGATAGCCGCGTAATCTTCAAGGCTTACTAATTTACGCGTAACCTGAAGCTTAAGATTCGATCCTACTTAATTTAAGTATATGACAGATAGGATACTCGACAAGCAATACTTGTTGGTACACGAAATTTCGTGCCCCTACTTTTTTATGATATTAGCATTTATGACTGATGTAAGCCCGCCCTTCAAGGACAAAACCAGTTCGGTAGGGTCAGGTCGCTAGCCACCCGAACTAGCAATTCAGGTTTCGTCCTGGATATTCCCAGACGAGCGGCGTACCGTGCAATTTCATCATTCGGTGTACAATATTCTCATGCTCGAGATACACAACCTGCAGAAGGTCCAGGATGGAAAGACGGTGCTGGATGTTCACTCATTCGCGGTGATGGATGGACAGATCGCCGGCTTGATCGCCCGTTCAGGCAGCGGAGTAGAAATGCTGGTCAGTCTGCTCACCGGTCGCACCCAACCCTCTGCGGGGACAGTACGCATTACGGGTGTGGACCCGTATGCAGAACGGACTGCACTCAGCCAGGTTCTCGGGGTAATGTTTGCAGATGACACCGTTTACAAGAACCTGGCAGTGCTAGCAAACCTGACTTTCCTTACGCGGCTGCACGGATTGCCCAAAAAGAACGCTGAAGACACCCTTGCCCAGGTTGGCCTGGCAGACCAGGCAAGCCTTCCTGCGGGTAAACTCTCCCCCAGCCTGCTTCGCCGACTGGCATTTGGGTGTGCCATCCTGCATGCACCAAAATTCCTGCTTCTAGTTGAGCCATTCGGTCGCTGCGATGAGGCGACGGTTAACCTGCTCATATCCCAGATACATCTTCAAACAGAGGGAGGAGTTGCTATCCTGATTCTATCCAGTGATTCCACTGGACTGACAATCGTCTGTGATCAGTTATATGAGCTGCAAGAAGGGCATATCACCAAGGTTGAAAGTCCTGTGGGAGAAGAAGTCCACGGGCAGCCATTCAAGATCCCGGTTAAGGTCGATGATAAAGTAGTATTGCTCAACCCGGCAGACATTCTGTATGCAGATGCCAGTGGTGATCGTGCCTACCTGGTAACTGCTGAGGGTCGCCTACCTACCCAATACACGCTTACAGAGCTGGAAAAGCGACTTGTGCGCAGTGGATTTTTCCGGGCTCACCGCTCCTACCTGGTAAACCTCCAGCATGTTAAAGAGGTCATCCCGTTCACCCGCAATGCTTTCACCCTGCGTCTGGACGATCCAGCAGCGACCCAAATCCCACTCAGCAAGTCAGCGGCGACAGAATTACGCACCTTGCTCGGATATTAAAGCCTTACTGCTACTCCATTCACCCCCTGGTTACCGCCATTCGCCCCCCCTAAAGCGCCTTCCGGCGCTTTTTTGTTGCACTTGCTATTTAATATTTATATACTTATGGCAGAGAAAAGAAAGGAAATCACTATGCTCTCCATCGAGGTCAATTGCCTCACCCGCCACTTCAATAGCCATTGTGCTGTGGATAACATCAGCTTTTCCGTCGAGAGTGGCGAGATATTCGGCTTTCTGGGGCCGAATGGCGCCGGCAAAACCACAACTCTGCGTATACTCACCGGTCAATTGCGCCCCAGCTCAGGGACAGCGCGTGTGGCTGGATGTGACGTGGTGCATGAACGTGAGGCACTCAAACCCCAGATTGGGGTGGTTTTCGAATACCAGAATGTGTATGAGAGGCTGACTGCCTGGGATAACCTGGTATTTACTGCCCGCCTGTATGGAATTCCTAAACAACGCGTTTCGACGGTGCTGGAGCAAGTTGGACTGGCGGAACGTTCCCATGAATTGGTTAGAAAATACTCCAATGGCATGAAGCAACGCCTGCTGATCGCTCGGGCATTGTTGCCACAGCCTAAGATCTTGTTCCTCGATGAGCCGACGCGCGGATTGGACCCTCAAATGGCGCGGGGTATTCGCCAGATCATCTCCGCATTAGCCGAATCCGGAACCACCATTTTCCTGACCACGCACTACATGGAGGAGGCTGACCGATTGTGTAACCGCGTGGCGATCATCGATCACGGACGTATTATGGCACTCGATACACCCAGCCACCTGAAAGCTGCCCACGGTGGCGCAGAAACCACGCTGGAGGATGTATTCCTGGAAGTGACTGGCTCATCCCTTTATATAGACGAAGAAAGTGTAAAATAGATGATAGCAGAAATGCAAACCAAAGCGAAATTCAGCCGTAACCTGAGCATCATACTTGCCATCACCCGCAAGGACCTTCTTGATGCACTCAGAAACCGGACCATACTCAGCCTGCTTATCTCTGCATTGTTCCTTTCAGCATTCTTCACAATCATGCCAAGGCTGAGTGACACCGGCACACCCCTTGTTTTCCTTGCCGATGAAGGAAATTCTTCCTATAAAAAGCTCATCACAAGCAGTGACTTATTACGCCTCCGCCTGTACCACTCGGTGAATGAGATGAAAGCTGACTTCATCCAACGAGCGGATAACCAGCTTGCCGTGGTCCTACCGGCTAATTTCGACCAGGTTCTGAACAATGGGGACATCCCCCACCTCCAAGGATACGCGCTTAATTGGGTCAGCGCGAAGACAATTGCTGATAAAACAGAAAATATCGAAGCCAGGCTCGGCGAAATTATTGGAAGTCAGATACAGATCGATATGGAGAGCGAGAAATTATATATGCTACCGGAGTCCAACGGTGGTTTTCTTGAAGCCACCGGCATCGTCGTCATCCTTTTAACAACCGGTATGATTTTGGTGCCGAACCTGATGCTGGAGGAAAAACGAACCCGCACGCTGGATGCGTTGTTGGTATCTCCTGCCAGTGGTGGCCAGATTGCCATCTCAAAAACTCTGACAGGTTTTATCTACGTGTCTATTTTCGCCTTGCTGGTCGTACTGGCAAATGGTTATCTTGTCTTACAGTGGGGTTTGGTCATCTGGAGTATCCTGTTCACGATTCTGGTAGCTGTATCGATTGGGCTTTTACTGGGGATATTGATTGGTAACCGCCAGCATTTAACCATCACAACCCAGGTGTTGTTGATCCCGCTGATTTTGCCGATCTTGCTACGCATCTTTGGCGAACAGCTTCCAGGTTGGCTGACAACTTTCGCCCGGTGGATGCCTTCGGCGGTGATGTTCGACCTGTTACGCATCTCTTTTTCGAACCAATCCGATCCCAATATAACCCTGACCCGCCTTGGTGCACTGGCGATTTACTTCGTGATCCTGTTTGGCATTTCCGCCTGGCTGATCCAACGAGCGGAACGATAATCCTGGGTGCTGTCATGGGAGGAGAGAGCCTGACATGAATAAGAAATCTGGATATTATGCCGGGCAGATCGTTGAACAACCAATGATGCCTAGAAGAAAGTGAAACTACGATGACCAAAGTAACACTTCCCAAGAATATCAGGATCATACTATCCATTGCCGGTAAGGACATCCTGGATGCCGTAAAAAATAAGACCACCATCTCGGTGTTGATCTCTGCCTTGTTCCTGTTCTTTTTTTACACGTTCATGCCCGTCTTCGAACAGGAAGACATCCTAGATATATACGATGCTGGTAGATCAGCCTGGATGCCTGCCCTGGAAGACAGCAACGCCTTTAAAATAAACGACTATACCACGCAAGAGGCGATGCAATATCGCGTCTCACGCCGTGGTGAACAGGAGCTTGGATTGGTTCTGCCGAAAGACTTTGACCAGGCAGTAGCGACGGGTGGTCCAGTTCAACTGCAGGGTTATTTGTTAAATTGGATCCATCAAAATCAAGTCTCAAAGCTAGTCTCCCAGGCAGAAAGGCAGATTTCTGCCGTGGTTGGTGCACCGGTTGAGATCAGCGTGGAACGATTGTTCATGCTGCCAGAGTCAAACTGGCACCGGTCTCAATCGGGGAGTGGGAAGCCTGTTGCTGATCATGATGACCGGCATGTTGCTCGTACCTAATTTAATACTCGAGGAGAAGCGCTCACGCACAATGGACGCCCTACTGGTGTCACCCGCCAGTGCAGGCCAGATCACCATGGCTAAAGCCCTCACCGGATTGTTCTTCTGTTTCTTGGGTTTATGTCTGGCTACCCTATTCAATACCTCACTGATCATGCAATGGTGGCTGGTGCTCGTGGCGGGCATAAGCGCAGCCTTGTTCAGCGTGTCTCTTGGATTATTCCTGGGGGCGATGGTGAATAAACGCCAGCAGCTACTGGTGACGGCTAACTTGCTCATCTTTCCATTATTGATCGCGGTTTTCTTAAGTATTGAGAGTGAATTTATCCCGGCATGGCTGGGTACGATATCGCGCTGGGTACCCACAACGATGGCTTTTGACCTGCTGCGTTTGTCTTTCACGCCCTATAGCGACCTCGCATTTGTTGCCACACGAATATCTGTATTACTTCTGTTCATCTTCATCCTTTTAGGATTGGTAACCTGGAGGCTCCGGCGCTCGGACCGGGTGTGAGAAGCTCATGAATTGGAAAACCATCCGACAATCCGTCAGGATCATCCTGGCAGTCGCCCGAAAGGATGTCACCGAGGCTTTAAAAAACCGCACCCTGCTGGTTATCACTTTAGGCGTGCTGATGCTGATGCTGACTGGTCCGGTATTATCCATGTTGATCAGCCGCAATCAACCCGTGCTCGTTATTTATGACCCGGCAGATACAGGTATCTTCCAGGCAATGGAAGAACGGGATGACTTGCGACTGGTACAGGTTGATTCACAGAGACAGATGGAAGCGAATCATCCTACAACCACACGAAACGATCATCGGTGTCGTTGTACCGGCGGTGGCAGGAGCGGATCCGGGTGACGAACTCGTCCTGGATGGTTACACTGCTCACTGGGTGACCGAATCAAGAATGGATGAGCGGGTAGCTTTTTTCGAAGATGCGATGAGTGAAACCAGTGGAGAAACCGTACGCATTGATATCGACGACGACCGACTTTACCCCTCATTGGACGATAGCTCCCAGTTCACCATGATTGCGATATCTCTAACCACCATGATCCTGCTGATGGGACTGGCACTGGTGCCATACCTATTCATCGAGGAAAAGGAAAACCACACGCTGGAAGCGTTGCTGGTTTCACCGGCACGCTTCTGGCAGCTGGTGGCTGGCAAATTACTCGCTGGCGCAGTTTATTGCCTGATCGCTGCAGCCATCGTCTTGATTCTCAACTATCGTATCGTGATTCACTGGGAATTGATGTTTTCCACCGTTTTGTTAGGGACCGCATTTGCAGTGGCAGTTGGATTGCTAATGGGTATGCTATTTGAGAATGCCGCATCCCTGGGACTGTGGACCAGCCTGCTCACCATCGTGCTGCTGGTATCTCCCTTGCTGCAATCCATGGGCTGGGGAAAGATCCCTGCTGCAATACGGGAAGTTTTGTCCTGGCTGCCTTCCACAGTAGTATACAACCTGACGGTGTTATCCATGCTGAGCAAGGTGCCGGCTGACCCCATTTGGAAGGGGATACTGCTGCTGGTTGGCAGCACGATCATCATTTGCGGGGTAGTGGTCTGGCGTATCCGCCGGATGGATCGATGAGGATTCCAAAGATGCGTAGCGATCCGGTCAATAACCAGACTGGACAGGCCGCTGCGCCTGTACGATTTTGGATATGTCCTCATCTTATTTCGTAAATTAGATAAGGTTAACGGTGGTGTTCCACCGCTCGAAACTCAACAAACAGCAAAGTTGGTTTTCGCAAAAATCGCTCAACCCAACCTACTTAATCTATCTATTCAATACCTAGAGGTAGATAGTTGGGACCGCTGATCCAGGTTTGTTCTAACCGCCATCAACGATGGCGGCTACAATTCCGTATAGCAACCCTGTATGGTTGGCAGGATGTCCGTTTTATACTTGCTACTTCCTAATCAGCCACCGATAGAAAAACAGCCCCACCAGAACAGCCAGCCCAATCCAAATCAGCACGATAACCGCAGCGGCCACCTTATTCACCGGCTTGCCCTGTGCCATCACTACCCGTGCCTGTTGGCGGCTGTCTGCCATCACCTCGGCAGGGATCATCCTTAGGGCGAGGTAGACACCTAAAGGGATCAGCACAAGGTCATCGAGATACCCAAGCACGGGAATAGGATCGGGGATCAGGTCGATGGGGCTAAAAGCATACGCCACCACCAGCGCGGCAAAAAGGCGCCCGTACCAGGGTGTGCGCGGGTCTTTGTACGCCAGGTATAAGGCGTATACCTCGGTCTTGAGCTGATGGGCGCGTGATTTCCAGGTTTCGACGAAAGCTGGCATAATGGATCCTACGGAGATTATAATTGGAATATACGTAGGGGCGAGTCGCGACTCGCCCCTACACCGCACCAAAAAGGTTACAACCTTGCATTTAAATCCAATCAGCATAAAACCCGCCGAACCTAAGCAGCATTTCGCTGCCATCGCACAGCTGATGAACACCCAGGACAGCGAACCAAACACGGCTGAGACTCTGGCTGAGTGGTATGGCAAACAGCATTGAGGATCGCATCCAGTTTACGGTGGCAGTCTCTCCAACGGGAGAGGTATCAGGTTTCAGCGGGATCTACCGCGCCTTCACCAACCTGGAGGGTAACTTCGGGATCTACCTGATCGTCGAGCCGGCGCTGAGAGAATGCGGTATTGGCAGCCTTCTGTTCGACAATCTGCTGACGCAAGCTTCCGAGATGGGTGCCCGCAGCTTAAGAGCAAGGGTACGCGACACCTGTGATGAAGGCATCCACTTTGCCTCCCGGCGTGGATTTGAGGTCAAGAAGCACAGCATCGAGATGATGTTTGACCTGCTGAACTGGGATGACGTCCGGTATGAACCCACCCTCCAGTCTCTCAAGGAGCAGGGATTCCTATTCACCAGCATGGCGGAACTGGGAGACACGCAGGAGGCACGTCGCAAGTTGTTTTCCCTGAACAATGATGCCGCGGCCAGCGACCCAGGTTCGGATGGCGTATCTCCCTGGGCATCGTTCGAGGAATTCGAGCGGGATGTCTGTACCAGCTACTGGTACCATCCGGATGCGCAAATCGTGGCCATCGATTCGCATAATGGTGAATGGGCAGCTGTGAGTGCCATCACTGTGTTTGAGGGCTCCGACCATGCCTACAACCTGTTCACTGGCACCGAGGTTCGCTACCGCGGCCGTAAGCTGGCTCAGGCGGTCAAGACACTGGCACTACGGCGGGCGCGTGCCTTCGGGGTGAAAGTGGTGCGCACCAACCACAACTCGGAAAATGAGGCCATGATCGCCATCGATACCAAGCTGGGTTATGTGCGCACGCCGGGTATATACGTCATGGTGAAGAGAATTCTGTTGGGTTTCGGGCATGCGCCCTCTACCCAACCTACGCATGACATGAAATATATTTTTATCGGAGATCCATAGAAACTGATGATCAAACCAGCTTTCCTGAGTTCTGACGACCAACCGACCACCATTGTGCATGTATACGACACACCCGTAGTTGTCAAAGGCGTCACCGGGCTGCCAATGCTGGAGCTGGCTGCATGGGGTCTCTTATCCTGGGTTGCAGACAAAAAAAAGCCAGAGTGGTCTCGTTCCAGGAAAATAGCTGCTGGTGCATTGACCGCAACCATCCTGTTCGCCTCCGAGTGGGGTCACAACCTGGCACATACGGCAGTCGCACATCATATTGGGAAACCGGTGAATGCCATGCGCATCTTTTGGGGGACACCATTGTTGATCTATTACGACATCAATGACCAGGATGTGAGCCCTCGCCAACATATCCAGCGCGCTTCCGGCGGACCGATTTTCAACGCATTGATGGTGCCCATTTGTTGGCTTGCCAGACAATTCACAAGGGAAGGAACTTTTTCCAATTACGTCGCTAATTTTGCTTTAGGAACGAATTTCTTCATCGCAACCATTGCTTTATTGCCCATCCCTGGCATCGACGGAGGACCCATCCTCAAGTGGTCATTGGTAGAGACTGGGCAAAGCCGGCAGCAGGCTGACGAGACCGTGAAGAAGGTGAATCTTGCCATGGGAAGCGGGTTGGGAGTGGCCACAGGGTTGGTTTTGAAGAAACGAAAAAGATTGCTGGGTGCTGTGCTTGCCGCGTTCGCAGCTACTTCACTGGCGATTGGTCTTGGATTGCTTAAAGAACAAAAATAAAGTGTTTTGGATCACGTACAAGCGCCTTCAATGGGTGGTGCTTCCACAATCGGCTTCACCAGGATGATGCGCCGATAAGCCAACCATATTGCGCAGAGCAGCATGACGGCACTGAACATTGCAGGTTCCCCCATCCCGATCTTAGCAAACAGGATTCCCCCAATGATGGGTGAGATTACACGGGTGATACTCTCCAAAGAAGTAGAAAAACCGAGCATCCCACCAATCTCCTCAGGGGCGACTGCTTTGGTGATACCGCTGGTGAGGATCGTATTCGCAACCCACCCACCACCAGCTAAAGGTAGGATAACGAGTAGCATAACCGGTAAGTTGGGAGTGAGTGACCAACCGATAAATCCAAGAAACATCAGCCATAATGCCCCGATGATAATTTTGTTCTCATTAAAGCGTTTGGTCAACAACCCAATACCAACCCCCTGTACTAACACAGAATAAAATCCGATGAAAGTCAACACCAAGCCGGTGGCTTGAGCGTTAAGATTCAGCTTGTCGAGGGCAAAGAGGGCAAAGATAGACTGAAATAAGGCAAACCCCATCATGACGAAGAAACGTACCATCAGTAGGGGACCAACTTTAGGTTGCTTAAGTGCTGCGATGAGAGCATTTAATGTGATGGGTGGAGCGTTGATGATTCGACATTGCTTCCCGGCGTTCAACAGTCAGTGATTCAGGCAGGAAGAAGAAAATGGAGATGAGATTAAGGAAAGCGAAGCCAGCTGCGGCAAATGCGGGGACGCTAAAACCCCAACGGCTGAGCAACCCACCTACTGCAGGACCAATGATGAATCCCAGGCCAAAGGCAGAGCCGATCACACCAAGACCACGCGAGCGGTTCTTTTCGTCAGTCACATCGCTGATGTATGCCTGGGCAACCGTGATATTACCACCCGTAAATCCATCGAGCATACGACTGGCAAACAATACGGCGATGATGAATGCGTTCACAGCCTGGGGGGCGAACAGACTTGCGAAAAAACTGCCGATAGGTTGAGCGAAACCCAACAGAAGATAGCCGATGAAGGTCCCGGCAACGCTTAGCAAAAGGATAGGGCGCCTGCCATATCGGTCTGAAAGGCGACCCATCAGGGGAGCGCCAATCAGTGAGGCAGCCGCAAAAGAAGCGACGATTAAGCCAATTATGATCGGTGTAGCGCCAAAAGTCTCTGCATAATAAGGTAACAGAGGCAGGATCAGTCCAAAGCCAAGCATGTCCACGAAGACGACAAGGAAAATATTGATCAAACGGCTGGTTTTCATTTACTTATTTTTCTATTTCTCCACACAAACAGAGTTTATGTGGGTGTGTTTCCCAGGGATTATCCAGTGGATGGCTTAAACCGAATATATCCGGATAAATTAGACCCATATTTTCTTTGGATGCATAAATCTTCATTTGGATACATCAGGAATGTGTTGGGTTAACACTGACGATCAATCCAAGCTACGGCTGATTTATGCTACAATCAATTTAGGGTTTAGTTTTCTCGTTCGATTAATATGTAAAAATCTTCTGATAACTCAGGATCAAAGATTCTAATAAGGCAATCAGTCGGGTTCTTGATCATCCATGCTTTTATTATCGGAGTGAAAAATGCACAGCTGGCAAGGCTATATCCTTCTCTTCATTTTCCGTATGAAGCGGAACCTGTTTGATCGCTCAGGAGAGCTCAACGTCGATAAAGACCGCCGAGAGCTTGAATCGATGTCTAAACTGTTCAAACCTTTAGTACCGATAGAATGCTCAGCGGTGGTCGCAAATAACGTTCCGGCAGAGTGGATCACTCCTCAAGGCATCACGACGGAGCGGGTCATCCTATATATCCACGGCGGCTCATTCAATTCCGGGTCGATCATCAGCCACCGCCCACTGGCAGCTAACATCGCTCTAGCCTGCAAAGCACGTGCACTGGTCATCGACTATCGCCTGGCTCCAGAATTCCCGTATCCCGCCGCCTTGGAAGACAGCCGGGCAGCCTACGACTGGCTGCTGGCAGAAGGAATCGCCGCTGACCAGATCGCGGTGATGGGGGATTCTGCGGGTGGGACACTAACGCTAACACTACTCTTGCAGCTCAGGCAGGAAGGCAAGCCCACTACCAGCACTGGCAGCCTGTTTATCGCCCGCCACCGATTTCACCATGACGGGGGAATCATGGATATTCAACCGCAAGAAAGACTTCATGCTCAACTTTAAAAACATCCGCACTTCGGGAAATATCTACCTGCGCGGAG
The DNA here is from genome assembly GCA_963777935.1 of uncultured Chloroflexia bacterium. Classification (GTDB taxonomy): domain Bacteria; phylum Chloroflexota; class Anaerolineae; order Anaerolineales; family UBA4823; genus FEB-25. Next base: position 369,835 of record CAVZSL010000001.1, on the reverse strand, counting down.
CAGACCTGCATTCTCCCCTCGTTTCACCCCTATTCGCGGATCTGCGTGGATTACCCCCCATGCTTATCCAGGTTGGCTCCGATGAGGTGCTGCTCTCGGATTGTATAAACTTTGCAGATAAAGCAAAAGATACCGAGGTGCCAGTTACCCTGGAAGTATGGGATGGCATGCAGCACGTTTGGCAATATACTGCCAGTTTCCTGCCCGAAGCCAGGCAGGCGATCCATCATATTGGTGAGTTTGCTGAGTCCGTTTGGGGGAAGTAATCGATATGGACGTCTTGATTGTTCAGGGATGATTTTGGCTGACTTTTGATGATCTGATCCCCAATAAACCATTCACGATAAGACAAATATTGAGGCGTGAGAAGATATGGTATAGTAAACCGATGCTCGGGTTTGGTTATTTGTTAGGTCAGGGTTATTTGATTAGTACCAGAGAAGGGTGCTGATGGACAAATATCGATGGGGTAAGTCTTCAATATTGACTGTAGTCGTATTACTCGGAATCCTGATCACAATTTTTACCATTCAAATTGGTGTTGATCCCAGCTATAAGAATATGGGTACAGATAGCGGGACATTTGCCTACTGTGGCAAGGTGATTCTTGACGGTGGCTTGCTGTATCGCGATTGTTGGGATAATAAGCCACCGGGTGTTTATTATCTTAATTCAGCAGCAATTCTTCTGGGCGGTCCAAATCCTTTTTCCATCTGGCTATTTCAAGCTGTCTGGCTAACGATTGCCATCCAGGCGTATTTTTTGATTCTGCGAAAGATATGGGGTTTGGGATTGGCAACCCTGGCAGCCTTTATGTTAATATTTTGGGTGTTATACCCTGATATCTTTGAAGGTGGGAATTTTACAGAGACCTATGCCATCCTACCCGTGGTCCTTTCCATCGGTGCCTTTTGGGCTTATTTACGCACCGAAAAGAACCTTTGGGTGGCAGTTCTAGGCTTGCTCGTCGCAGCAGGATTTCTACTAAAACCCACATATATATCCATGGGTTTGGCTGCAGGAGTCGTCATCTCGTATTTGGAATTACGCAAACGCAAATATAAGTCGCTTATTGGAAAAATTGCACTGCTCTTCATTACCGCTTTATTGCCGTTGACCATGGTGTCATTATATTGGGTCTTTCAGCACGATCTTTATGAACTGTGGTTTGCCGTTTTCAAACACAACATAGGATATGTGGAGAGTGGGTTCTCATTACGCAGCTTATATGGTAGCGTGCGCATGTTCCTCATCGTCCAGCCCATGGCAAGCCTTACCGCATTGGTGATCATGTCCTACTGTATTTTCCTGTACAGGCATCTAAGAGAATTATTACCACTACGCAAATCAAACCAGGAGCATCCCAATGGGTTCGATAACGGCAAGATCGATCAACCTCAAACGCTGGTTTGGTGGCAGGCTGGTTTGGGACTGGCTTTTGTCCTGGATATAATATTTCTAGCTTCCTCAGGCAAGAATTTTGGTCATTATCTTCAGGTGCTTTTACCTACCATGATTGCCAGCACATTGTACTTATTCGACAAACTGATTAGCTCAATCCGTCAAAAAGCCGGTGATCGTAGCCTGTTGGTGATTGCATGCTCAGGTGTGCTGATCATCAGCCTGGCAGGCTTGTTGGAAATTACGGTAAAAGAAGCACCGAGCATGAATGAATTAAAAACCTTCTGGCAGTCTACTGGTTATACTCAATATGAGCCGAATGAGCTCGAACAATATATCATAGACCACAGCCAGCCATCGGAGAGCGTACTTATTTGGGGGGGACATCCAAGCATGAACTTTCTTACCAACCGCCGTTCACCCACACGATATATCTTTTTACAACATTTATTCACACCAACCCCGTCTGGTCAAAACGGTTTTAACGAATTTTTGGGAGAATTAAAGACCGACCCACCTGCACTCATCGTTGCTCAACCTGACTCATCCGCAGGCTTGCCATTTTTTGGTCTTCAGGAGGAGAGCATCTGCCCAGGCTGTGACCCAGATATACGGCAAAAAATGCTGGAGCTTAAAAATTATATTGAATCGAACTATAAGTTAGCATCCACTATTTGGGATTGGAATGTTTACGAACGCGTTCATTAAACTAAAGAAATACTCTTCACTCTTGTTATATAGCCCGCTACTGGTGTGTGTATTGATCATGCTGCCGCGCCTGCTTTCTCCCCAATTTGGCCTGATGGATGATGGGCGCGGCGTAATCATATCCAAGGAAATCATGCAAGGCAACTTGGACCTGAGCTGGGATATCGAGGCCGGGCGTTTACGCCCAGTTTATTGGGCTGGATTTGCGTTTTGGTATTTGCTCGCAGATGGGCATGCTTTTTGGTATTTTTTGGGTAATCTGATCGTTTTTTCAGCGACAACATTGGTGCTGATCCGTCTGGTGGTTGAGCTTGGCGGAACCCTGCTACAAGCCTGGGCAAGCGGGATGATATTTGCCCTGAGCCCCCCGGTGATTGAAAATGTATACACGCTATCCAAAGCTGAAAATCTCCAGCTATTTTTGCTTTGTACGGCGATATGGATGGTCGTAATTGCCGTCAAAGGCGGTCGAAGTCATAAATATTGGGCAAGCCTGGTTGGGGCATTTTTACTCATCCAGACGGCATGCTTTACCAAAGAGAGCACCTTGCTGATGATCCCTATCAGCATAACCTGGTGGTTAATCGCCTGGTTAGGAAAATTAAGGCATTTTAGCACAGCAACATTCGCTGAAAAGGTGGCAAGATGGATCACCCTGATCAGTCTGCTGAGTGGAGGGGTGTATTATCTTGCCCGATCTATTTTCATCTCGTCAAAAATCATCGGGGTCGGGCAAGGATCCAGCTTCAGTTTTGAAGGCAGCCAAATTCTCAGCGGTCTGGTGCGCTGGGGTGGGTGGCTGATGCGAGATTTCATCTGGCTGGTGCCTATGATGCTGGTCGTGCTCATCTGGTGTGTCGTGAAAAGACATACACCACGATCTGGATTGTGGATATACGCTGGAGTTTGGATGATGGCATGGTTGGGTATCTACATACCCTGGTATTTCGGGGCAGAATATTACCTAATGCCCTTCACTGCAGGAGTGGCAATTCTTTCGGGGGTTTTATTGGTTGAAACTATCGAGATGATTGGGGAACGAGGGCGAATTTGGAAAGTAACGGGAGCGTTCACATTGGGACTTACCTGTTTGATCTTCCTGGCAACTCAGGCGAATAGTTTTACTGATGCAGCCGTTCAACTTGCTCAGGATGCAGCTAACACAAGCGTCATGGAATATGTGGCTAAAAATGCACCGATTGGAAGTGCTGTGCTGGTTAATATCCAGTTTACCAACGAGTACGTTGAACAAATGGAGCTGCTTTTGAAATACGATTACGGCAGATCCGACCTACATTTTGAATATTATCACGACCAGGATTTAGCAAAGCTTGCTGAACAATATCCAGAAGTCTTGATCCTGGCTGCAGAAATGAAAAACCAACCGCAAATGACGGTCCGCATGGGACTCATTGACCATACCCTGGAAATTTGGAATTCACTCTTAGCATATAAACTTGGCGATTGGAAAGAAATCTTCCAGGTCAGGCGAGAGCCTGTCCTGTTGACCATCGATTTTCCTCGCTTGATCTGCCCGGTGATCAAGGCGGAAAATTATTGTTCTCCAGAGGGTGGATTGGTGAACTTCCAGAATTTATTCTACCAGTGGACGGTTTATACCAATAAATAATGGGTAAAGGTGGAGGATTATATGGGCGCGATTAAGTTCATCCTGCGGATCATCGGCTGGCTGGCAACCATCATTTTCCAGGTGGCAGGCTCATTCCTGACCACCTTCCTGTTCTCCTTATTGTTTGGATGGGTTGAAATCGAATCCCGGTTGGGATGGCTGGCAATACTATTTGTAGTGTGGGTGAGCTATATGATCGGGATAAACCTGGTCGGCCAGGTTGCATTGCGATGGGTTTGGAAATCTGATAAGCTGCTGGTAGCTCAACGGCTGATTGGCACGGCGTTGGGAGCAATCATCCCACTTCTGATCCTGATACCGATCGGATTTAGCGTGCCAATGAGAGCTGAGGGCACGCAGTACTATGACCTGGTGACCAATAACTGGCAGCCCATCATGGCGCAGGCTTCCGTGTTTACCGGAATCATCGGGTTTTACCTCCCAGGCTTGTTGAAGAGCAATACAGAACCCGTGAAAGGGGAATAACTCACGGGGAATTTCCCCCTTGACAACTCCATATAAATAATGTATGATATAGACAAGTCTACAATATAGACCAGTCTACTAAAGGAGGATACTTGTATGGAGAATAATATCAAAGCCTCCCATACACGGGCGATGCAGTACTTGTTCGCAGATGGATTGATGGAGTTGAGTGGCGCGGCCATATGCCTGGTGTTGGGGATCTATTTCATGATCATGAAAATTGCACCTGCCTCGCAGGCTGGATTTGCATTGTTGTTCCTGCTGGTTTTCGTGGCTGCTTTTGGGATCCGTAAGCTGATGATGTGGTATCGTGAGCGTAGAACCTACCCACGCACTGGATATGTAGAAATCAGGAAGGAACGCGAAGATCGGCGATTCCTGGCCATTACCATCGGATTCAGCGTCTTGTTACTTGGCTTCATGCTTTTCACGATCATGCGTGGCATACAGACGATTGTCTGGATGCCGGTCATTGGCGGGGTGATCTACGCCTTTATCTTCGCTTTAACCGGCTTCCGGACGAAACTGGTAAGGTTTTATTTTCTGGCAGGGTTCTGCCTGGTGTTGGGTATCTTCCTGGCACTCTCTGGATTGGGTGATTTCTGGGGAACAGCCCTGCTCTCATTCTGCACCAGTCTGGTTTTGTTGGCATTCGGCATCCTCACCCGGATGACCTATATCAAACACACCAGCACAAGTGTGGAGCAACATGATGAACCCTGATGTCCAACCGACACCTTCGCTCGTGGGTGTGGACCGCTTAATCCACGAGCCTTCCCGCAGCGCCATCCTTGCGGTATTGTCTACCGTTAAGTGTGCTGACTTCCTTTACCTGCAGAGGGAGACGGGCTTGACCAAGGGGAACCTGACCGTACACCTTTCCAAGCTTGAGGCAGCTGAATACATCAAAATCGAAAAAACCTATCGCGGCAAACTACCCCTCACTTTATGCAGCCTTACTGATACGGGCATGGTGGCATTCGAGAATTATCGCCAGCAGCTCAAGCAATTCCTGGGAGAATGAAATATAACCCTTAATCGATTTTGAATGAGAAAATGATTGCACCAAGTACAGGTCAAGCAAACACAGATATTCGCGGTTGCAAGTTTATTTCAAAATCGTTGATCAATTTTCATTAAAGGAAGCTAAATCTACTGGCAGACCAGTTTCTTTGGCGTACTCCCGCATGGCCAGCTGGGCCAGGTGAGAAAGAAAGGCTTCAATCTCCAATGCACCCATTTCAGCTGGGTGGCGTTTGTTATGGAAGAGAATATAGCGCTTTGCCCAATGGACATACGTTTTTTCGGTGGAAAACTAATAGTGTCTGATGCGGATGGCATCGCGTAGTTGGTCAAGAAGTTTTCTAGGATTGGATAAGGACCGTCCGCCCATAAGGAAATATCTTTTTATCATTGATGTATAATATTTGTATTGATCTGTATAAATCAATCAAATCACCGTGATCATCAAGGTATGATGCAGTATAGGTTACCAAAATCGCTATTCTATCCTGCGAATTTGCTATATAACAGGATTCCGGATAATTAATTGTTAGGCGGCTCGATGCAATGGCGACGGGCATCCGAATATATTGGCTACCAAAGAGCCGAAACCCCGCGATCATCGGTGACGATAGCCGGGACAATGGCACGGCCGGGACGGAATTTATTGCAAGTGCGGTGCGCACGATTGCGAACGCGGTGGCGGACACATTCGCGTATCTCGGCGTCACCAACATTGACATCCTGATCACCGCGCCGAAGGTATGGGCAGTGTTGAAGGAGAAGAGTGTGGCGTTGTAGTATGCAGACGGGAGCGAGAATTGATTTCCCGCTTCAATAAAAAAATCCTTTATGGAGGATCTATGGACGAACAGTTGGAAGCGAACAAGAGAATCGTGCGCGAGTGGCATGACCTCGCCATTAACCAGCGCAAGCCCGAAGAAGCGGTTGCCAAGTATCTTGGACCGCACCATCGGCAGCACAATCCCGGTGCAGCAGATGGTGGCGATCCTTTTATTAGGATTGTGAAATGGATCGCGGAAACCTATCCAGATTTTCGCTTCGAAACAAAAAGGATCATCGCGGAAGGCGATTACGTGGTCCTGCATAGTCACTTGATCCGCAAACCCGGCGACCGCGGTCAGGCGATCGTGGATATCTTCCGTCTTGAAAACGGCAAGATCGTTGAACACTGGGATGTCGTGCAAGAAGTTCCCGAAACGTCAGCGAACAACAACACGATGTTTTAGCAACGACCTATTATCCCGCCGCCCGAACTCTGGGCGATTTTGAAAGAAGAGGCGTGGCGTTGTAGTGCCACTCTCCAGACGGTAGCGAGTTTTCCTGCCGCCTAACAATGACATGCAGCCGGCCCACCAGCTGCGTGAGTCAGGCGTCATTTTCAACGGTTGGCGTTCGGGGGGGCGGGCAGCTGAGGCGCAGGGCGTTGGGTTGCCCGGTTTGAGTTCTGGTCTGATTACAAGTTCAGAATGCCTAAAGGAGGTCTTGCGATGAAGTCAAACAACTATTTGATTGGTCTATCGATCCTGTTCTTCGTTTTGGCAGTTGCCTTTTCATTGTTGTTTTGGGCAGACGTTTCGTTGGCGGCCAAAATCGGGTTCTTTGCATCAGGGTTTGGTTCCGGTGTGACAGCCGGTATATGGTTTGTCAGGCGGAGCGCATAGGCCTCAATATTCCCATCACCTTGTTGCTGAAGTAATTTGCCGTTTGTTGGCAGCCCAACAAGCGGATGGAGCCGCCCTTGCTATACCATCGATCAAGTGAGAGTATTTGGCGTTCTGCAAGTTGACTACTAGAGGAGTAACACAGCATGAGCTGCAAGGCGGCTCATCCGTGGTCTGTTAGGCAGGCAAAGCTGTTGAAGGAAGGTTTTATGACGATAGCTCTGGTAGTTATTGATATGCAAGTAGGATTGTTTGAAGGAGACCCACCACGACAAGATGCGGATGGTGTTATCCGGCGGGTAAATGAGATCGCCAAGGCAGTACGCACTACCGGTGGTATCGTGATATTTATCCAGCATGAAGACGATGGCAGCCTTACGCCAGGATCTGAAGGCTGGGAAATCCTACCGTCTCTTGATCGTGTGGATACAGATTTTTTGTTACCCAAACAGGCTTGTGAACTCGTTCTATGAAACAGAGGTGCCCGATGTCCTCGAACAGCATGAGGCGCAGGAGATAATCATTACAGGCTGTGCAACTGATTTTTGTGTAGATACCACCATCCATGCTTCTGCAAGCAGAAACTACGAAGTAGTGGTTGTAAAAGACGGGCACACAACCAAGGATAAGTCGCACTTGGATGCAAAATCGATTATCGTTCACCACAATTGGATGTGGGAAAACCTGATTCTTCCAAGATATGAGGTAAAGGTTTTGCCAGCATCAAGCGTCATAGATTGGTTACAATCGGTATCTCGATCATAACTAGGGCTGCCCAACACCGGCTCCAGCGGACAGCGGCTGCGCAGCTGATTGCGGCTCATTTCCTGAAGTGGCGCGATAATGCAAGCCAATTTTCCCCACCCCGCCGCTGCCGCTGAGCCATTCCGTTAGCTGACTTGCACTATATCTGTCAAACTTACAGGCCAGGGAAAAAGAAAGAATGCGATTGATAGTGAAATGATAAAAAGCGCAACCGAGATTAGATTGTGAACCGCCCGGGAATCAAACCATGAACATCAACTTGTACTCATAAACCCTTTTGGAATTTTGAGCTTGTTGATTCAACAATCACCTTAGAATCCAACTTCAAGATATTTATTAGGGTAAAGAGGTCGCCCGTGAGGAAAATATATATATAAAATAAGAGGCATTTGCAATACCAAAGAGGATTGTTGGAATAATCAGTGTAATGATGGCTTTACCCACTTTGAATTTATATTCCGTCATAACTGCGATTACCATTAACACCCAAGCATAAATAAGGATAAGATAAGCCAGGAGATTGACATAAGGAATATAGAAGATTATCAAATCAATAAGAAGTAAGGGGACAAAAAAGGCTGAGGTGATATACAGAAAGTGGTTAAAATTACCCTTACCACCCATGATCTTGGCGATTATGCTAATTATTCCCACACCGAGATAAAAAACCAGCAACAATATTGTAGCTATAATCGGCACCAAGCATACTAAAAAGTAGCTAAAGGCACCTATTGTATAACTATCACCATACACTGGTGTATACATCAGGACTAAAAAAGCCCTTAATGCATAAAAGAGACCTGCGATGAAAATCCAAGTCAGACCACGTCTCCTGCTGGCGCTTGGATCGTTCAGGATCTCCTGGAAACTGGCAGTGGATGGTTGCAGTGATCGCTTTGATCCATACTCTAAGCCAGCTAATGTGCTTACCAGGGAAGGTTTGCTCCCTAGTGGCTCGGTAAGCGAACCTATTAGTGACTCCGGGTTTGGTAGGCTCTGGCGAGGGCATCGATGGCAATTGGACTTCCAATGCCCTGCGAGCGGCATCTGCAACCCCCGGATCAGGATCGTTGACAGCCTCCTCGAGGGCTTTGATTGCTTCCGGAGTTATCTCCACGGCACTCCGTAATCCCTCACATGCATCATATCTTATGCTTGCTTCCGGACTTTTTAGATTGATCAACAGCTCTTCAATAAACATGCTTTTGTCATTCATTTTATATTCCTTTTCTAAGGCAAGTAACTATGTAGACAAAAGGAACATCACCTTCTGATACTGGTCAAATATTTGCTAAACATCAATGGTGATCAAGAGCCATTAAAAGACGCCAAATCTACTGGCAGACCAGTCTCTTTGGCGTACTCCCGCATGGCCAGCTGGGCTTGATCATTGATCTTTTCCATCAGCTGTTCAGTCAATCCTTGCAGGTTTGCCTGCTCGACTGATTCACCGAATTCTTCACCAATTAACCAGGGAGAACCAAAATGCAGATAACAGTGCCCATGGGTTTGCCAATGCCCCTGCGAAACCCGCCCTTGTTTCATTCGCTTGATGTGATGGAGATTCTGCGGGGGAACGTAAAAACCAATGGGGATGATGGGAGCTTTCGTCATTAACGCCAGTCGGATCGCCCCAGTGAAACTTTTCAGCGGTTGCCCGTCAGGGTTCAGGCGGGCTTCGGGGAAGATAGCCACCACCTTATCTTCCCGTAGATATTTTAAGGCTTGATCCATGGCCTGCTGTTTTTGACCTGGAAGAACTGGTATTTGCTCGCTTTTAGCAAGCATCCAGCCTACAAAAAAGATATCAAACAGGTCCCCTTGAGCGAAAAAATGCAGATGCTCTTTTATTATAAATGGTAAAAATAAGCCATCGGTGGCATTGGGGTGGTTACCGGCGATGATCTTTGCTCCGGGTGAAAGATTACGCTCTCCGTACACCCGGCAATCCTGCCTGAATAATAAATGGAATGCTTTGATGATTGCCTTGGTAGCCTTGTAATAGTTATTCATTGCGTCCTTTATATCGCACCATCCAGATATTAAAATTCTACAAAAACCAATGGTTTAACGATCAATAAACGCCAAATTATAGAATGATTTATCATCCTTTCATCCATATGGTTAGGATGAAGCTGTGAATATAACCCCATTGTAATCAAGGGGATACTTACCGACCCCACTAAACTTTACATAAAATTTTCAAATTGGACAACATGCTATAATGAATTTCACAACCTAATATAATTTAGTATATTTTTCAGTTGACTGAATCCAACCTGGTAATATCGGGTTTCATGGTGGGGAGTGCCTGGAGGGAAAATATGAATAATTGGATATTTTGGCTGTTTATCATCGGGGGCATCCTGAGTCCATTGCTCTTCTCGGCACGGTCCATCTGGAATATCCTGCTTGGCTGGCGAATTCCCACCACATGGATCAGCGCATTACCAAGCCAGGGGTGGGTTCAAATCGTCGGCAGGATCAAAGGGGAAGCAGTTAAAAGCTGGCTGAAAAATTCCGAATGTGCCTACTGGCAGCTGGAAGTGAAAGAGTATCAAAGCGGTGGACGAGGCGGAGGGCGATGGAAAACGGTGCATAAAGAGTCGTCCGGTCCGTTTGAGGTGGACGACATGACCGGCAGAATCAATATCCAAACGACGGGAAACGCCGACCTTGTGCTGAACAATGAAGCCGCCATAGAAAATCTAGATGATCCAACAAAAGCAAAGCTGGAAAGCATTGGTATCAAGACCAAAGGATTTCTGGGATTCAAAAAAAAGCTACGCGTCTACGAACAGTTGATCGCCCCTGGAGAGGAAATCCTGGTGCTGGGCAAGTTTCAAAAAAACCCCGAGATGATCTCGATTTCCGGTGGCTCGATCACCCCGTTGGTGATAAGCAACCTGAGCAAGGGGGAAATGTTGAAAACTTATTCCTGGCGGACAATCAGACCATTGATTATTCCTTACTTGTTCAGCTTCGCCTTCATTGCCTTTTTAATTTACACAATGTTGCTACAATAATGAATAATCTGCCTGGAAGATGAGGCAAAGATTACGGGCGGAGAGCATCAGGAGGCCTGCCATCAGGATGTGTATTTCAACCGCCAGATTTTTTCACCCACCAGAACTGGATTCATCCGGGCAGCAAGGGATCAACCAGCAAAAGAAGCGCTTGATCAGTGAGCTTCGATCCTTTTGGCATTGGCGGTTTTTGAGCGACATCCAGATATGGGATAAGAATGTGTTATTCATTTTATTCTCCTCTCAAAGCTTGCAAAACTTCCACATTTAGAGTATCATAAGTTGATACCAGATGTGGTTATATTTCCATTATTGGTATTATATCCAATATTGATAATAATGTAAAGGGAGTCTTATGCCCACTTCTAAAGCCAACCTTTTCTTACACCCCATCCGCTTGCGCATCATCACAGCCATATCCACCCACCGGATGACCGCCAAACAAATCGCCCAACTTATGCCCGATATCCCCCTGACAACCCTTTACCGGAACATCAACGCCCTGGCCGAGGGTGGGATCATCCAGGTGGTGGAAGAAAACAAGGTGCGCGGAACAGTCGAACGTGTGTACATTCTATCCGGTATTCCATCTCTCACCGATGAAGATCTACGCGGCATGTCCAAGGCAGATTGTGAGCAAGCCTTCACCACATATCTCTCCACCCTGATGAGCGATGCCAGGCGTTACCTGGATGGAAAATCCGATAGTGAAGAAATCCATCTCATCCAGGATGGTGTGGTGGTCAGCAGGATCGAGTTGTTCCTGAGCAGGGAGGAGAATCAGGCAATGAACGAGCGCATGCAAAAGATCATGCTGGAAGCCGGGCATAATGAGCCGGCCCCGCAGCGTAAGCGGCATGTGGTCACATACGTCGTAATCCCATTTGATTCTTGAATAGAATCCTGTACGTAGTCACCCACCACCTTAATTGCTTAGCAGGCTTAAATATCTGACTGGAACCAAACATTTGAGATAACAATGCTTGCCTGCACTTCCTGATTATATTGTCGTGAAAAGGAAACAAAATTATTTTAAAAACGATTTAAATGGGTTGTTGCGTGATTGGATCATTTTTTAATAGCTGGTGAATAAAACGGAGGGCGCACATGGAAAATATGATCAGCATCCCACACCGCCTGGCACATGGTTTGTGCCCGGTGAATGGCATCCGTGACCTGGTGCAATGGCGCACAGGAAGGGACTGGACAAACGAGTTCCTGTTCGGCCTTGGACAGGGGGGAGGATTCGCATATTTGCGCTTCAATTTCGCCGACCCACCGCGACAGGCCTATTGGGGCGCCTCCAGCCCAAGGCAGCACAAATACCTGGCTGAATTGTTTGAGGCTTCTTACAGCGAGATTGAAAACAGGTCATTCAAGTATACCTGGTCGAAGGCACAGGAAGCCGTGCAAGCCGCGACGCCTCCCATCCTCGGACCGCTGGACATGTACCACCTGCACTTCTACGTGGGGATCTATCACCAACGACATATTCCCATCCACTACCTGCTGCTGGTGGGTTTTGATGACCATAACGCCTATGTGCATGATACCGGGACGGAGGAAGTTCAATCTGTCCCACTGGCCGAGCTGGAACAAGCCTGGAATGTTAATGTACCCGGTTTAGGGAAGCGAAACCGATTGGCAATCCTGGACATTGCGCAGCAGATCCCGCCCACGGAGGTGCTGATCCGCAAATCCATTAGGGATGAGTGCAAGACCATGTTGAAACCTCCCGTCAGCATGGTGGGAGTCCCTGCCATGGAGAAATTATCACGTGAAATAGCAAAATGGCCACAGGAGTTGGGCCAGGAAGCTACAGAGAAAAGCTTGCAGCAGGTGCGCGAATACCTGAACACACCACCCGATATCCTGGGTGATCACCTGACTGCCGGGCGGGATATCTATATCAGCTTCCTGGAGCAAGCCGGATTGATAGCTGGTTTGGATCTTTCTGAGGCAATCAAACAACTTCAAGCTGGCATGGGAGTTCTTCCCAGGATTGCTAACGCTATAAAAGATGGCAATTTATCGGAAGCAGCCAACGGATTCGCTGAGATTGCAGGTTTTGAGAAAGCAGCGTTTACAATTTTGTTAAACTGCGTGGATGAAGCCGGGTAGAGCTACGACCTTACAGTATGGGCGAGTTCGAGACCCTCCTCTCCCATTGAACAGGTTTTGAGGTAGAGGTCAGTAAAGGCACGATCAACCTCTGGGATAACAGCAGCAGTTTGGATGTTCAATAACTGGCAGCTGTGGTAGGGGCACGATCATCCTCAAGGATAACGCATCCTTTCGGATGTTCATTATCGTGCCCTCACATGGATAACAGCATCCGTTCGAATGTTCAATATCGTGCCCCTACTGGGAAAACAGCATCCGTTCGGATGTTCAATATCCTGCTCCGATAAGGATAACAACAATTACGCTAACAGAGCTCACAGGTTTCTGAAACCTGTGAGCTCTGTTCTGATTCTAGACCTGACAGGCATTTTTTAACTATTGACATTTCCAACAAATGGTATATAATACTCTATATTACAGAGTACTTTATGTTATATACCACTCTACAGGAGTAAACCCATGAATATCTCCCCTACTGAAGCTGAAGAAGCCTTAACCGCAATCCAGGCGATGATGCAAAAAACCCGCCGGGCGATTTCCAGTAGCGGAGCGTATAAATTTCTGATCCTTTGGGGCGCTATCTGGATGGTCGGTTTTTTGGGCTCTCAATTCCTTCCCAAGGAGACCGCCGGCTATGTCTGGATCGGGCTGGATATCCTGGGTGGGATCCTGTCCGCGGTCATCGGAGTCAGGATGAATCGCGGTGTGCGCACGTCTGCCCCTACAGCCTCCGGAAAAAGGATCGGAATATTCTGGCTGCTGCTTTTCTTCTATTGTTTTGCGGCTGTATGTGTAGCCTGGCCGGTGGATGGGAAGCAACTCGCCATGTTCATCATCCTGTTTATCACCGTGGGTTGGATCGCGATGAGCTTGTTACTTTCCTTTGCATCCGTATGGTGGGCATTGGCCTTGCTAGGCCTGTCTCTGGTCAGTTACTTCCTGCTGAATGACTACTTTTACCTCATCATGGCTATTGTGGGAGGTGGCGGGATGATCGCCCTGGGAATTTACGTGCGGAACAGGTGGTAAGCATGGCTGAGTTAAATGAAACCATCCATCAAACCGTGCGATTACGTATTATGGCTGCATTGGTAACCCTCGCACCCAATGAAGAGGTTGAGTTCACTTACCTGCGAGAGCTACTGGAGGTTACTGATGGTAATCTGGGAGCACACTTGCGGAAATTGGAGGATGCCGGCTATATCCGCATCAACAAAGCCTTCGTAGAGCGCAAGCCGCGCACATATGTATCTGCAAGCGCAGATGGAAGGAAAGTGTTCTCCGAACATGTGGCAGCCCTTGAATCGATCTTGAAAAACAAGAAGTGAGGTGTAATTGTGAACGCGGTCGTGAAAGTTGAAGGATTGCGAAAAACGTACAAAACTACCATTGCTGTGGACGATGTCAGCTTCGATGTTCAGGAAAATGAGATTTTTGGCATGGTGGGACCAAACGGTGCCGGCAAGACCACCACCATCGAGTGCCTGGAGGGCTTACGCAAGCCTGACCAAGGGCTGGTGACCATCCTTGGAGTGGATCCGCATAAGGATGGGCATTATCTGCACACCCACACAGGAATGCAGCTGCAACAATCCAACCTGCCGGAGAGGATGAAGGTGTGGGAAGCGCTGGACTTATATGGCTCTTTCTATCCGAATGCCATCCGCTGGGAGGAACTGCTGGCACAGCTTGGCCTGGAGGAGAAACGCAACACGCCATTTGCCAAGCTCTCCGGCGGGCAAAAGCAGCGCCTGTTCATTGCCCTGGCATTGCTCCCTGACCCACAAATGATCTTCCTGGATGAGCTGACCACCGGTCTCGACCCTCAAGCCCGGCATACCATCTGGGACCTGGTGCGCGATGTGCGCTCAAAAGGCAAGACCATCCTGCTGACCACTCATTACATGGAGGAGGCCGAGCGGCTGTGCGACCGGGTGGCGATCCTCGACCATGGCCGGATCGTCGCCATGGACAGTCCGGCTGAATTGGTACGTAAATTTGGTGGAGAGGAACGGATCACATTCATTGTAGACCAACCCCTGCCACAGGAATTTACAAGTTCCATTCAGAAGATCGGACAATTGACAATCCAGGGTGAGAGAGTCTCCATCGAGGGTGGCACCGGGCAGGCTTCTTTTGTTTATGAGGTTGTCTCTTTGTTAGCAAAACACGTTATCCGCTTCCGCAACCTGCGTACCGAACAGCCCACCCTGGAAGATGTGTTTTTAAAACTGACCGGACGCGAAATGAAAGATTGAGGTGTGCCATGAAAAGCCTGTTGAAAATGACCTGGATAGAAACCAAGCTGTTCCTGCGGGAACCTGTGGGGGCATTCTTCACCCTGATCTTCCCATTGATGATGCTATTCCTGTTTGGCTCAATCTACGGTAACATCCCGACCCAATATTTCAACGGACGGGGCACCGTGGATGTTTCTGTGCCTGCCTACACCGCCATGATCATCGCCACAACCAGCCTGGTGGGATTGACCATCACCATGGCAGCCTACCGCGAAAAAGGCGTCCTGCGCCGGCTGCGCACCACCCCCGTCAGCCCGTTCGTGGTGCTGGTAGCACAGGTGATTGTGCTTTTTATCATGACAGCCATTGGAATGCTCTTGTTGGTGGTAGCTGGCAAGCTGGTCTATGGCATGCGCTTTGATGGGAATGCTGCCAGCGTGGTGGTTGGATTCATCCTATGCTGTGGTAGTTTTTTTGCTCTCGGCTTTGTGCTGGCCGGGATAATGCCAAACGCCCGCACCGCCCAGGTGGTGGGGATGGTGGTACTCTACCCGATGCTATTCCTCTCGGGTGCTGGGTTCCCACGCGAGCTCTTGCCTGAAGCCATCCTCAAAATCTCCGCTTTCCTGCCACTTACATACGTGGTTACTTTGTTACGCGGTTTATGGATCGGTGATCCGTGGAGCCAGCATCTGACCGAGGTAGTTGTACTGGTGGGTATGATGGTGCTGGGGGTAATCGTCTCCGTCAAGACATTCAGATGGGAGTGATATATATGGTCAAGCTCTTTGCAGGAGACTAGTATGGGCGAGTGGCGACTCACCTATACGCAACCCTTCAGAGCTCACAGGTTTCAGAAACCTGTGAGGTCATTTCGGACATCAAACCTGGCAGATTTTTGAAAACTACCAGGTTTTTAAGGAATGAACTTTTTAAGCGCCAAAGAATATTATTATATAAACTTGGTATCCATATCAGTGACCCTGGCAAGATTATCCGATAGATAACCAATCAGAGGAAAAGATGAATCCTCACCACCAGAAAACGATCACCTACATAATCATTACATTCATCGTCCCAATCCTGCTCATCAGCTGCGGTGGAGGTTTGCCCGCGGCGACGGTTTCACCGACTATTACTGGTGCTCCCACAGAAAATCTGGCAGGCTTATCCCTTGAGAAAATCACCACCTTACGCAGCCTGGAAAAGCTGGACGACTACCCATTCTATAGCATGCATTATGCCGGTAATTACGATTACCCACAAATTGGATCCGTCTGGCCAGAGGAGGTGGATTTCGCGTGCTCGCTGTTTGCTTCCATGGGTGCGGGTAGCCGACATGTTCTATGGTCGCAATTTCGACTGGAGTATCAGCCCTGCCCTGCTGCTTTTTACCGAGCCAGCGGATGGGTATGCCTCGGTTTCAATGGTCGACCTGGAATTCTTGGGAATCGACCCCGAGGATTCCAAGAACCTGACCGACCTGCCTCTAGTTGAACGAACCGCCTTGCTGAGCGCGCCATCCATGCCCTTCGATGGAATGAACGAGTATGGGTTGACCGTGGGTATGGCTGCCTTACCAGAAAATTATCAGGATCACGCTCCATACGACCCGTCCAAGCCCACGATAGGTTCGATCGGCATCATCCGGCAGGTGTTGGACCATGCCCGGAATGTGGACGAGGCAGTGGCACTCTTCGAGCAATACAACATCGACTTCAGGGGTGGCCCGCTCATCCATTACCTGCTCGCTGACCCGGGCGGGAAGGCTGTGCTGATCGAATTTTACCAAAAGGAGATGTTCCTGATGCCCAACGAAGCGCCCTGGCACATGGCGACCAACCACTTCCGCTGCATCGCCGAGGGGGATGGAGGTTGCCCGCGCTACCACACCTTAGAAGAACAACTCAGTGCAACGAATGGTCAGCTTGACGTTGAAAGCGGTATGCAGCTGCTTAAGGATGTCAGCCAGGACATGACTCAATGGTCGGCAGTATATGATATGAGCAGTGGTGAGGTCAATGTAGCTTTGGGTGGAGAGTATGAGAATATATACTCGTTTCAACTAAATCTGGTGCAACCCTGAGAATGATCACGTGTAGAAACACTTCGACGGGGCGTAACTACATGATTTATTAATTTAGGTAGGGGCAGGTTGGCGATTGCTTCACACTCGCTTCACTCGGTGCAGGCGTTCGCATAGACCGCTCCTTAGTCAACCCAACAACAGATCCGGTTTTTGTAGCCGCCATCGGTGATGGCGGTTGGAACACAAGAGGGTCAGCGATCTTTTGTTCAGGCTGGAGATTGCTTCCCACTCGCTTCACTCGGTACAGGCGTTCGCATAGACCGCTCTCTCGCATATCGCTCAAAAAAATATTCGCGATACCAGATGACGACCCCCACCCACCTCCAAATCCAGGAAGACGGGGAGAGAAGGGACGCAGGGGTGGATTTACACAACAGGTTTTAGCCAGCACCCCTGCGCCGCTAACAGAGGGGAACTGATTAAGAAATCAGAGCAGTCCGGGATCAACGATCCCGGCTACAATTAGATCAACATGGTATGATAATAGTGCGACGTTTTCTCTTATGGGAGAGGAGGAGATTTATAAATGAAGAGATCACTCATCCTTCTACTGCTTTTCTTCCTGCTGCTTGCCTGTTCGCGGGCATCCTCTGAAACAACCACACCAGCCCTGATCACTAACGCACCCACCCCAACGGAGGATGTTTATTATGATGCACGGCAGCAGCTGGTGGATGAGATTGAAGCACTGGGGGTTGAGAACCCGGAAATCCTGCGCATTATGTATTCCGTCCCCCGCCATGAATTCGTCCCACCCAAATACCTGGACCAGGCTTATGATGACCACCCACTCCCCATCGGTTACGGGCAGACGATATCACAGCCCTACATCGTCGCCTGGATGACAGAGCTGTTGGAACTGCAGCCTGGTGAGAAGGTGCTGGAAATTGGCACCGGCTCAGGTTATCAGGCAGCCGTGCTGGCTGAATTGAATGGTGTGGAGGTGTATAGCATTGAAATCGTACCTGAGCTTGCAGAAAGGTCAGGTGAGCTCCTGCAAGAATTGGGTTATACCAATATTTACACCAAGCAAGACGATGGCTACTACGGTTGGGAGGAATATGCTCCTTTTGACGCCATCATCGTGACCGCTGCTCCAGACCATTTACCCGCCCCTCTCGTGGAGCAGCTCTCCGAGGACGGTCGGTTGGTCATCCCGATTGGTCCACCGGGATGGGTGCAGACCTTGTGGAAGTTCGTTATGGAAAATGGAGAGTTAAAAGGATACAATCTCGGTGGGGTGCAATTTGTGCCATTTACTGGGGCGGGCGCCGAATTGCACGCGGATGAAGGTACACCCATACCGTGAGCAAGGCCAGCGCATAACACACTGCTCCCAGCCATAACACCACGCTAAATCCGAAAGAAAGCGCGATCAGGGCTGCCAAGATGGGTGACACGACGGAGGCGGCTCCGTTGACTGCCCAGATCCAGGGGATGTCGGTGCGGGGGGTGCTCTCTCCCTCGGGTGAGCTAGCTTGCGTCTGCCCACCGGTCAGCCTGAAGATGCCCCCCGGAAAGGGAATGCCCATCAAGAAACCGAGTGGAGCGAGGGCGATCAGCGTAAATCCCAGACGAGCTGCCAGCGGTAAACCAAGGGTCCCTTCGAAAAGGCGGGGAAGAAGCAAAGGCAAGCACAGGATAAAAAGGGCAACAGCTGCGAGCGAGAGCGGCAGCGAAATACGCCGGCTATAACGGCTGCCCATCCCCGAGAAGAACAGTAGACTGAAAAGCACCGCAGTGAGAGCATAGGCTGGATTTCCCAGATAGTGAATAAAGCGTTGGATCAGGGGGATCTCTACAAACAGGAAAGCAAAGCCCAATAAGCCAAAGTAGACCAGGTTGCTTAGCTTGAACGGGGAAGTATCCCAATGGGAATCGCGCCTGCCCAGCTTCCAAACCCCCACCGGCAGGAGAATCAGGAATCCGGCCAGCAAAATAGCCAGGAGGAGCAACGCCAGGATGACAAAGTATCCACCTCCACCAAAAGGCAACCATGCTTTGCCGAATTCAGCCAGGATTTGGGGTGATTGCGCCCACTTGAAATAATGACCGAAAAAGGGATGATCATCGGTGGGTGGGCGAACATCATAGGGATAGGAATCATAGAATGCTTTACGGGGATCTGATTCCAGCAGATCCAGGTAGGTTTGGTAATAGATCGAAGCCGGCAGAATGTTATATTGATTAGTTTCGTCTGGGCGGATACCCGGCGCATAGGTCAGGTCATAGGCGCGCTGGGCAGTAAATTGGCGGATGATGGCGAGCTCCTCGAGTGTAAATGAGCCATTCTTAACCAATAGCGTGGCAGTGTTATATCCACGGAAAGCAACAATCTGCTGAGCGGGATGGCCACCGGATGCCTCAACAGCTTCGACCGCCAGGGCGAACAAACGCAGGTCTTCACTGGGCGGGTCCTGCAACCAGCGGGTAGTGACCAAGACTCCACCGGGTGCCAGATGATCCAACATTTCGATAAAAGACTCAAGCGTGTAGCGGTAATCTTCAGCCAGAGAGTAAGCGCCTGATTGGATGGGATGGAAGGATGAAATCAGCGAGAGCAGGATCACATCAAATTGCTCCTGGGATCGTTGCAGGAAGCTGCGCTCCGATATCACCTGGAGGAACAGGCGCTGGTCAGCGTAGGCTGGGGTTGCGTTGACAATCAGCGGGTTTGATTCGACAGCCGTCACTCGACCGGTAGCCTGGCTGAAGGCAGTCAGGATATCCAACCCGCCCCGAGGCTCAAGGAGCAGGGAATTGCTATGTGGATGGAGCTGATAGGCGACTGCGTATGGAATGTAGGCGGTGAAGGCCGGGTCGGTCGAAGACTGGACGACCGGATTCAGGTCATCGCCATCCACGAATAGCCCGTCCAGCTGAGGGAGTGGCTCCAGGTAGCGATAGCTCAACCCAGGGATGGAATGGATACCCAGGCTTTCTACCACATCGAGGCGGGAGAAGGCATTCCACCGGCTGGTAGTAAGCCTAGAACCGGGGTACTGCAGAGCATAGGATAGGCTCTTGTAGGGTGAGATATGCAAATCGAAGGCAGGCAGACCGGACTGGGAAGAGAGCCGCAAGCTGAGGTCAATCATGGTGAGGATGAGCAAGGCAATGGTACCCAGTCTGAGTGCGTTTTTAATCGGCTTTAACTGGGTGGCACAGAGTGCAGCAACTGCGGCGAGCAAAGCGCTCAGGGTGACCATACCCTCACCACCCAGAAATACAGGCATCAGTAGTGCGAGGACACAACCAATGGCTGAACCAAACAGGTTAACCGCATATGTGGTACCAGCCTGGCTGGGGTATTTAGACAGCAAGGTCCCCAGCGCCATTCCACTGAAAAAGAAGGGCAGCGCCAGAGCGATATAATGTAATGCCAGGATGAAAACCTGGCGGCTGTCGATGATAAGGGTGTAGGAGTCAAACGGGAGCCAGTTGGTGAGCAGGTAGGCAAACAGGATGCTGACGCCGGTGCCCAAAGACAGCCAACCCAGGCTTTGGGCAGATTCTCTTCGCTGCAAAGCGGGGAAGATCGCCAGGGCAGTACCACTGGCGCCGTACCCAAGCAAAGCGATGCTGACGATCATGAAGGCAAAGTGATAGAACTGAGCGACCGAGAAGAGGCGGGTGAGGTTGATCTCAAAGGTGAGTGCCGCAGCAGAGAGTAGGAAGAGGCTGAGCCAGATGGGAGACCTGGTTATTGATGCGGTAGGGTGGATGGGAGAAGAGGAGGTCATAGGAAAAATATCAGACTATTTTATTTTACACCTGGGTAGATTAAGTAAAAGAGGGACACAAAGGTATACAAATGATTTTGAGTATTAAATAAATTTGCTACCGAAGTCACCATCAACCACAGACCGCACGGGTTTTGGAAACCGGTGAGGTTTGATCTCGGCATAGACTGAATTTCCCCCTCCTGCCTCTCTCATTTGAACTGAAATGACGAAGCAGAAAAATACAGTAGCTTCTCAGGTAAACTATGGCTGTTGGGGCGGGTTTGAGACCCGTCCTTACGACTGCTATTTCTTTTTCCTTTTATGGATCATAACAAGAGCCAATCCTAGAACCATCCCGCTTCCCGCCACTGGAAAAACGGGGATTGAGCCAAGGGGTGGTTGGCCAGACCTGGATATCAGAGGCAGATAGATATCGTACTCGGGAGGGATGAACTTGATGTTGATCACATGGCTATCGGAGACCGAACCCAGCAGGTTGCTGGCTGTGACAGTGATGGCATAGGTGCCGGTCATCTCCCAAGCCCAGCCGACCGTATCCGTCAGTCCCCTGGTCTCGGTGATGGGTGGATGATCGGTGGCATGCCAGGTGTAGGTGATTGGAAGGGTTGCCGAGATGGGCTCGACCATGGCGGTGAAGTAGACCACTGGACCAGGACGAGCCTCGTCAGGACCAGCAATGGTGACCAGGGCAGGAGGAACGGGTTGATACTCCCGCTCGTAGGAGCCGATATCACATACGGCAACTCCGTCATTATCCCCATCCAAGGGGCGGGGCATGCCACGCTGGTCGGTAGCTGGGCATTGAGCAGCGTTACCAGCGTCGATGGCGGGGCTGTTCCAAAGCAGGGCATGAGTGAGGGTAGGACCGCCGTTATCATACAAGGGGCCGAGCAGGGGATCGGCATCGGGAATGGAGCCGTTGGCGGGGTCGAACCCACAGGTATCATCGGAGGAGAGGTTGTGCCCACCATCAGTGATCCAACCAATGCAGTTGCCCCCGGATGAGCTGTAGGCAATGATGCTACCATTTACAATCGCCACCGCGCCACCACTAGCGAAGATACCGCCGCCGAAATCAGTTGCGCTGTTTCCCGAAAGGGTACTGTTGGTGAGGGTCATTGTACTGTACCAGTTGGCGATTCCGCCGCCGCCATAAGCGCTATTACCCGATAGCGTGCTATTTATAATGGTAAGCGTTCCAAATTCGTTGAAAATGCCGCCACCCCATTCCCCAGCGCTGTTGCCAGACAAGGTGCTATTAGTGATGGTCAGCGTGCTGGAAGAGTTACAAATGCCACCGCCATCATCCCCTCCGCTATTACCCGTTAGGGTGCCATTGGCAATTATTAGCGTGCCGAGATTGTAGATTCCACCGCAGCCGTAGGCGTTGTTGTCTGACAGGGTACTGTGGGTAATTATCAATGTGCCATAATCATTGTAGATGCCACCGCCATAACCATAATTGCTTACATAACCATTTGAAATGGTCAAGTTATTCAATGTGACCTCAGAGCCATTATTTATGTAGAATACTCGAACGCTATCGTCACCGTTAATTGTTATGATATCAGCCCCGTCGACTACCAACGGGCCACCGGAAGTCACCGAAAGCTGGGTGGTGACGGTGATGATGCCGTCTACATCGAAGGTGATGGTATCAGTGATCACCCCATCCCCCGCCGGACATTCATCCACGGTGGTGTTATCGTTCGCGGCGGTAATGGCTTCGCGTAAGGAGCAGTCACCATCGCTGTTGAGCTCATCATCCAGGGTAGTAACGATCAGGGAGGATTGGGAACGGACTGATTTTATAGCATACGCTTCTCTAGACGACCATTTCAAGCTTGATTTATTAGAGGCCATCGCCTGACTAGATGACCCCACAAAATAAAAAAGTACACCAATCAGAAGAAAAGCAATAATGAACGGAATGGAAAAACGCAAAACCTTATGCATTAATAACCCTCCCCAATGTTGATTGAACAAAATGTTAGCAGCAAACTTCAAGTGCCCAGATGAATGACTGGCAGGGATTGTTTCTGATTGCCCTCGACAAACCGGCGCTATGTGAGAATTTATACAATCACATTGTAGAGCAAATTTTGGAAAAAGCAATAAGGAATTTTAGAATAAATGAACAATATGGAAATCTGGAACAAACTCACATAAAGTTGTTTTTATTTCGCAATCCAGGGTTGCCAGCCTATTTGAGAAGTTCAACTGGCAACCCTGTTGATATGGTGGTAACTATGATTTTTTCTATATGCGGTTGTCGATCAGGATGCTTTTCAGATTACATTGCCCCCAATTTCTTATGAAGTTCGATGACTGAATTGTAGCCATGCTTCCAATCTACCAATGCGAATACCTCCCAACTAAAAAAACCATACAGCGGATACGAAAGAAGCTCATCGAAAAGCTCCTCTTGGGAGTTTACATTTCCAATGGAAAAGCCACCACCTCCGACGAAAATGTAGTGACAATCGATCTTTCCATTTTTAAGCCTAGCATCGACCCAGGCTGTAGCAGCTTGATAAATATTTACTGCCATTGCCGTTGGAATTTGGGTTGTATTTGGGTGAGCAATTACCAGGTATTTCATTGCGTGTTTTCTCCATTCATAACTTGAATTTGCCTGTTACCACCACATCGTCCCCCCTCATCCGTTGGAAGTCTCGCTGACATATAGATCCACATGTTCTTGCTAGATCGTTTCATAATGAGATACAACAAAAAATCGGCAGCTCGATGAAATGGCGATTCTGACCTCCGAGACGGAAACAAGATCCGAAAAATGCATGATGTATAACTACAACGTTTGTTACAGGGGGATATTCTTATTTCATTATAGAAGAAAAAATTGAGCGAGTCAACTAAGTGAAAAATTTTTACCTGCAAAATCGCTGCATCCCGAAGCTGCATTGGGGACCACTACACCAGCACCCCTGCGCCCCTAACAGAGAGGAACTGATTACGAAATCAGAGCAGTCCGGGATCAACGATCCCGGCTACAATTACAGACTGGTTGGGGATTGTTTCCCACTCGCGGCACTCGGTGCAGGCGTTCGCAAAGTACGCTCTCTCGCATATCGCTCAAAAAAATATTCGCGATACCAGATGACAACCCCCACCCACCTCCAAATCCAGGACAACGAGGAGAGAAGGGGCGCAGGGGTGGATTTACACACCAGGTCTTAGCCAGCACCCCTGCACCCCTAACAGAGAGGAACTGATTACGAAATCAGAGCAGTCCGGGATCAACGATCCCGGTTTCAAAGTCAGACCTGGTAAATTCTAAAACCCGGAAAATCTATTGTGTAAACATACCATGGTTTTATTCCGGCTTCTGTCCAAGCCGGACCAGGTGCAACTCCTCTAAACCATGCTCGAAATTATGCGACAATTCGGATGATAATACATCTAATATCCGTAGAATTACGTATTTAATAATAGATACATCTTTATCTAGAGGATATGCTCGTAGTTATACCCATTCAGGATCGATGTGGAGATGTTTTTACTGTCACCAATTCATATCGTGTTGCAGGGTAGATATAGCTAAAAACTATTTCAAAATTAATAACGAAGCCTATCCATTTACTAAGGAGATTAAAAAAATGCGACGTACACTGATCATCTTACTCACCCTGATTACCGCAGGGATACACTTTTACTTCTTTACCACGGGTAGCGGTCTGCTCTTCACTATGTTCCTGTTGAACGGATTGGGTTACCTGGGTTTGTTGGGTTTGCTTTACCTGCCGCTCAAGCTCTCAGACGGGTTGCACAGTTTAGTTCGATTTGTTTTCGTTGGTTATATCCTGGTCACCATCGGGTTGTACCTCTTCATCGGTGCGACATCGGGCGTCTGGTCGGTGCCTCTGGCTCCAATATCCAAGGTGGCTGAAGCCATTCTCGTCTGGCAATTATGGGCAGAAGTTAAAGAACAAATGAAATCTGGCGCCTGACATAAATCTACAGGCATGCTATAATTCCGTTTATCTTCACAAGAACAAGGAGACACAAAGATGGCTGGTTCTGGAAAAGCAGATAAAGGCAGAAAACAACAAAAGAAAAAACCGCAACACACATTGAAAGAAAAACGCAAGCTAAAACAAGAGAAGAAGAACCCATCCACCGGTCTCGCCGGATAAGGCTGGCTAGCACGGAAAACATGACCAGGGTGATGCAAAGCAAATAACGCTTTCCATGTTTCAACGCGCCCTGTAAATGAAGCTATGTGATCACTGGAAGGCAGGCGAGGTTTCCACTGCCTTCCTTTGTTTTAATGTTCGGGGCATCGATAATTCTCGCTAAATAAATTTCCATTTCACGCCTGCTTATCTACAAAACCTGCACAATCACAGGAAATACAAATCCATGGCTGATATGCTGGTGAAAGAATATTACACGAAGAACGTCCACAGCGAGTGGCGCCGGCTGGTTAAGGACGCTTATCACCGGTTGGAATTCACTACCACACTGCATTTCTTGGATAAGTACCTGCCTCCGCACGGCTCTGTGTTGGATGCGGGGGGTGGTCCTGGTCGCTACACGCTTGAGCTGGCGAAAAAAGGATACGAGGTCACCCTGCTGGACGCGACCCAGGCAAACCTGGACTTTGCTCGGCGCATGCTCAGACGGTATCAGATGCAGCATCAGGTAAAACATATCCTGCAAGGGAGTATTGTGGATCTGACGCAGTTCTCTGAGGGATCATTTGATGCTATTTTATGTTCAGGTGGACCACTTTCACACGTCTTAGATGAGAATGACAGGAGGCGAGCAATTTCAGAGCTCATCCGGGTTACTAAACCTGGTGCACCCATCTTCGTCTCGGTGATGGGACGCGTCAGTCTCCTGGGCTACTTCTTGTTGTTCGACCAGGGCGAAATTGAGCTGAATGATTTCAAACTGGTTCGTGAAACGGGCGATTATCTAGGAGGGCATGGCTTCACTGCGTGTCACTTCTTCTTGCCGGAAGAGTTTCGGCAGGCATTTATCCAATTGAATATCCAGATATTGGAGATGGCAGGATTGGAAGGCATCAGCACACATCATTCCAGGCAGCTAAACCAGCTGGCAAAGGACGAAAAACGATATAGAATCTGGCTGGAGACACATCTCCAGACCTGCACTCACCCATCGGTGGTGGGAATGAGTGAGCATATGCTGATCGTTTGCCGAAAGATCCAGGCTGGATGAGGTCAGGTTACCATATGATGCAATGTTGTTATGGATTGGGGACAAAATACTATGCGCATTAATCCGAGCAAGCACATGCTTTTAGTGATAGTTGGATTGACCATCCTGTGGGTGGCAGCTGCATGTGCCTCAGCCTCACCTCCCGCCCAGACAGCTAACCCCAGCGATACGCCTGTACCAACTTCATCCGCTACAGCAACATTTACCGCTACTCCGCCACCATCAGCAACACCCGTTCCAGCTGTGCCGTGTTTCGAGACCTATTACGATCCATTTGCCTTTCTACCCAATAGCTTAAACCTTCTGGTGAGGGCGGAGATGGGTGTGCAACTGTTCAACCTGGAAACAATGCAGACGGTAAAATTCATCCAGGCTCCGTCAATCATTAATGGACCAGCGGTCGACCTTTCTCCAGCAGGTATCCTCGCCTGGGGATTTGAGGATGGCACAATTCAACAGATTAGGCTGCCGGATCTGGAACTGATAAGTACGACCGGGAGTGGACATGCGGGTCCCGTAAAGCTAGAATATTCTCGAACTAATGATAAATTATATTCAGGTTCCCAAGATGGTTGGATCAACTATTGGAATCTGAACGGTAGCCAAGCGGATGCTATGCGACCGGTTGATGAATTAATGAATTTTGGCATATCACCCGATGGAAGAATGATCGCGGTCATTCCGTCTGAAGGTTCGGTATACTTATATCGATTAGATAATTATAGCCTGGTCAAGGAATTCGATAGCAGTGGAGGTTACGATACGTCTGACGTCGCATTTTCGCCGGACGGGCAATATCTGGCGGTTGACCTCGCTACGGGGTTGCGTGTGTGGAGCCTTGCAGATGGGAAGGAATTATTGGGCGGTGATCCTCCCATCTACAGCATGGCGGTGGCATACTCACCAGATGGGAAATTCCTGGCGTATGCGGAGATCAACAACGTGATATTAAGCTCTCCGGATGGGTCAAAAATGATCCGCACTATCCCCGGGCACCAGGCACCCATCTTCGAATTGTTATTCTCACCAGACAGCTCCACACTGGTTTCTGCAGATGATCAGGAGATACGCGTGTGGCGGGTGGAAGATGGAGAGCTCCTGGCGATTGGGAAGAGGGAATGCAAGTAAAGTCTTTGTGAGGTCTCACGGATGGTATCACAGTGGGATCATCCGTGTTTACCTATATTGTAGGAGGTTTTCATGTTCAGTATTGGTGCATTTGGAATTATTTTCGATGAACAAAGACGGGTTCTATTATGCCACCGGGAAGATCTCGATGTGTGGAATCTTCCTGGTGGGCGAGTTGACAGTGGTGAGATGCCAACAGATGCTGTTTTGCGTGAGGTGATGGAAGAAAGTGGCCTGGAAGTGGAGGTAGGACGTCTGGTCGGAGTGTATGGCAAAATTAACAAAGATGAACTGGACTTTTCCTTCATCTGCCACCCCATCGGGGAGCCCCCATCTATCGAAGATGAAGCCAGTGTGTGCCAATATTTCGAGGTGGATAACCTTCCAATCAACACCAACCCTAAACATATCCAAAGAATTCACGATTCAGTGGATCCGAGCATGCAACCATTTTTTTACCGTCAAACCGCCCCATCTACCCAGGAGATGTTAAAAAAACTGCAAGATAAGACCGGTGAGGTAAAAAGACCAGGCAGGCCCTAAAAACCTGTCAGGTCTTTGTCTATCGATTTATTCTCTCGATTTATCTTCCGAACGGGCGATGATCTGCTGGTAAAAAGTGGAAATGTGCATGTGAAAGCCCCAGCCCGAACCGGTGAGGACATGTGCCCCGGCAGGCAACCTGGTAGGCAAGCTATCGATGGTGGCCTGCTCAAAGCCATCCACCACCCGGCAGATACGGCGCTGGAGGTTGACCCGGTACAGGCAACCATCCTCCCAGCTGGTGTATTCCGCACCGACCTGGTTGGCAGTCTTAAGACGCCTGAAATGCCAGTAGACATCGTCGGGGGAACGGATATAGGAATTCATCAGATAATTTTACTGCGAAATAAAAATCCATTCACCACGGAGAGCGCTGAGATCACAGAGAATAAAATTGATAAAACTCCCTGGACTCAGCGGTAAATGATTTACAGGTTATTCAAAGTCGATATCAACATATGGAATATCATTGGCGATGCGCTCCGCGTGGCCGCGCATGAAGCGGCCTCCCCACGAATCGGACATGGCGATGTCGGCGTGACCGATCAAGGTAGCATAGATACATAATTCCTTGAGCTTGAGAAAATGGGGAATCTGGCACTGCCAGGTAAGAGACAGGCTGTGCTCCTGGCGGTAACCTGATAGATAATTGTAGAGGAAACGGTGAGCAAAGGTTTGTTTTTCCGATTCACTGGATGGGTTGTACAGCACCAGGATGTCGAACAGCGCCATGGCAACGTCAATTGCACACCAGCCGTAACAGCAATCATCGAAGTCAATGATGATGGCCTGTCCATCCGGATAGATGAGGAAATTGGCGAAGTGCAGGTCATCGTGGATTAGACCGAAATCAGCCGGCTGTGTGGGAAGAAGCTTAAGCTCGCTGACCAATGAGGTAAGTTTTTTAAGCGCGGGGTCGGAGGAGGAAGCGAGCAGATTGGTCGCCTCGTGGATCTCATATGAATCGAACCACATTGGGCGGGTAAGGATGGGGCTTGAAGGTTGGTAACCGCGTGAGATGCGGTGAAATTTCCCGGCGGTCATGCCAATTCTCTGAAACAGGTCATCGGTCCATTCATTGGGAGGAATCCTTTCGGCCAAGGTGCCTTCGGCTTCCTCAAATGCTGTGATCACGTAGCGCTTGCTCTCGTAATCGAGGTGTTCCAACAAGCAACTGTTGATGGATGGCAGGGGTGCAGTGACCGGGGCACCCTGTTCACTGAGGTAGCGCACCCACTCGAGCATGCCAAGTGTCTGCTCGGGAGGGCAGTCCTCCACACCGATGCGCAGGACGCCATGCTTTAAGACCGCGGAAACCTGTGAGGTCTGCTGTAATGGGAATTTATAGACGGCATTAGAATACCCGCCTGTTAGTGGAATCAGCTGTTCGGGAGAGGTAGCATAGAGCGGACAAACGGAGGAGAGTAGTTGGGGATCCATAAGGTGATTTTATCAACAAACGCATTTACGTTCAACTAAATATGTAAATTAATAACCAGGCGAGATGAATTGCCTTCCCTCTCAACCATCCCCAACCAGGAGTGAGTTAATGGAAAAGCAAATAGATAGCTAATTGTACATAGAGCATAAAAGGAGGATCACAAATTCCGATATTGCGATAAAATAGGTCTTAATATACCAGTATTAAGCTTGCGCTATGTCAGATGAATCTGATGTAGCGCGACACAATTAAGACACATGTTAGGGGCATTTGCCAACAATTAAGGAAGAAGGAAAAAATGGAATATCGTGACCTCGGTCGGACTGGTTGGAAAGTATCAACGATCAGTCTTGGCACTTGGGCGATGGGTGGCTCGTGGGGGCCAGTAGCTGATCGCGAATCACTAAACACCCTAAACCGGGCTTTGGATCTTGGCGTCAATTTCTTCGACACATCGGATGCCTATGGCAGCGAGCCATTATTGGGTCAGCTCAAGCGGCAACGAGGCGAGCCGTTCTACATTGCTACCAAAATGGGAATGCAAGTTAATCCAGATGCGCCTCTACAATCGTAAGAATTTAACTACATTCGTCGAAAATAGCCTATACAACCTGGGTGTTGAGACGATCGATCTCATGCAGCTGCACTGCCCGCCAATCGAAGTTTATAATCCTGAAGTATTTGGCGTCCTGGATGATTTTGTGAAGCAGGGAAAAATCCGCTATTATGGGGTCAGCGTAGAACGTATTGCGGAAGCTGAACGGGCAATCGAATTCCCCGGCGTCCAATCCGTAATGATCATTTTCAATATCTTCCGCCAGCGACCCGCCGAAGTCTTTTTCCAGGAAGCCAAACGCCGAAATGTAGGGATTCTTGTGCGTGTGCTGCTGGCTTCCGGAATGCTCACAGGCAAGATGACATCCAGCACCACTTTTTCGCGTAATGACCATCGCACATATAATCGACAAGGTCAGGCGTTTGACCGGGGGGAGACTTTTTCTGGCGTGGATTTCGAAATCGGGCTTGAAGCAGTGGAGGAGTTACGTGCGCTGGTTCCACCCAACATGAGCAAGTCTCAAATGGCTCTGCGCTGGATTCTCATGTTCGACACGGTGACCTGTGCTGTCCCAGGAGCCAAGCGCCCATCACAGGCTGAGGATAATATCCGGGCTGCCGACATGCCCCCGCTTTCAGTTTCCACCATGGATAAGATTTGTGCAGTTTATGACCGCCGTATTCGGGCACAGGTGCAAGCCTTGTGGTGAGTTAATAATCTACCTTATATTTCCTTATCGCACGTTGGCGTCGAAAATGGATATTCGGTATTTGGTGGGCCCGGATGTGAGACCATAATATTGATTCTGGTTCGGTAGGATTATGGCTCAGATGGGATGTGTTGACTCTCGCAAATGAATCGCTGCCTCGCTCACTGCGTTGGCCAGGTTTCAACCTGGCGACGCTCAGGGTTAAGGTTGTAAAAAACGCTCCACACTCAACTCAACAACTGAGGGAGATTACTTCCCATCGCTGCACTCGGTGCTGGCGGTTCGCAAAAGATGCTCACTCGAATATCGCTCAAAAACAATTCGCGATACCAGATGACAATTTATCCGGGATCAACGATCCCGGCTACAGAACACCCTTTCCAGCAGTGAAGGCATGAAGACACTGCGGGCTGAAGGGAACGCTGGTTTCGCTTAGCCTCACACCAAATAAGAACCAATTTGGGGGAGTAGATGTGCTGACTTATAATACAGTTAAATTCATATGATGAAGGAGGCAATATGACAACATTCAATATTGTGCTGGTAAACGGGCGGATCCTGGACGGGTGCGGGAACCCGTGGTTTTGGGGTGACCTGGCAATCCTTGGGGAGCGGATCGCTGAAATCGGGCCGGTTGGGACGTTGCGCGGAAAGCAGATGGTCGAACTAGGGGGACGATTCGTCTCGCCGGGATTCATCGACATCCACACCCATTCGGACCTGACCATCCTGGTCAACCGAAAGGCGGAGAGTGCTGTCAGGCAGGGTGCCACCACCCATGTGATCGGTAATTGTGGGATGAGTCCTGCGCCGGTGGATGAAACCCACCTGGCTGAATTAAAAAACCAATGGGGAACCATCTCCGACCAGCCGGAAGTGAGCTGGGAGTGGCGGACCTTTGAAGATTATTTACAAGCTTTACAGAAAGGTGGCCTGGGGATCAATATTGCTCCCCTGGCGGGGCATGGGGCACTGCGCATGGCGGTGAAGGGGTTGGATGAGAGCTCAGCCACACCCATAGAGCTCGAGCGTATGAAAGCACTGCTGGATGAAGCCATGCAAGCTGGAGCATTTGGACTTTCGACCGGCCTGGTATACCCGCCCGGGTGTTATGCCAGCACTGACGAGATCATCGCATTAGCCAGGGTGGCTTCTAAACACCATGGAATATACACCTCGCATATTCGCGGCGAGCGGGAAACCATCCTGGAGGCCGTAAAGGAAGCTATCCACATCGGAAGAGAGGCGGGTATCCCAGTGCAGATCTCGCACAACGCGCCGAAGTTCGGCGCGCGGCATGATGCGAGTGCCAATTTACACCTGGTGGAAGAAGCACGTCTCCGAGGCCAGGATGTGACTGTTGATAATGATGTGCATACCGACCTGGCACCTGCGCTGGCTCATGGTCTGCCTCAACCCATACAAGACCTGCCGGAAGCAGAACTCGCCGCTCAGCTCAATGACCCAATCAGGCGTGCTGAAATCCGCAGGGAAATCATTGAGGACCGTAAGCCGGCTTTTGGCCCAACAGGCTTGCTCAAGCATGGACAATGGCAGCGCATCACCATGCTGCACGCACCCAAGAATCCTGAAGTGGTCGGTAAGACCATCCAGGTGATTGCCGAAGCGCGAGCCAAGCATCCATTTGACACGTACTTTGACCTGATCGTGACCAATGGGTATGAGGCTGAGGCCATCTTTGACTATATCGATGAAGCTAATATTCGCATCCTGCTAAAACATCCCGCAGTGATGATCTCATCCGATGGAGAGGTGCTGGCTCCGTATGGTTTCTTAAACGACCCACCTCCCTACCAACCATGCAGCTACGGTGAATTCCCGGGCGTGCTGGAGAGGTACGTTCGGGATGAACCGGTGCTGACCCTGCAAGAGGCGATACGAAAGATGACCTCCTTCCCCGCCCAACGGCTTGGCTTACAGGATCGAGGAATTCTGCGACCAGGCGCATGGGCTGACGTGGTTGTGTTTGACCTGGAGAGGGTACGTGACCGGGCTACCAATCTGTACCCGCATAGCTATCCCTTTAAGAATTATCCACACCAGTATCCGGAAGGGATTGATTATGTGTTTGTGAATGGTGCCATGGTGGTGAATGGAGAGGAACACACGGGGGCTTTGCCGGGGTTGGTGGTGAGGAGAAAATGATGTTAATAATTCCTAAATGACTGGCGGGAACGGACCGGTAGATAGTTCATGAACGTTATACACTGAAGTTCACCATTCTTAGCCCTGAGGTCACCACGGATGCCTTGAAAGTGGAGATGGAAAAGATCCTCCTTCGTCTGCATCCTAGGATCTTATACAAGGTTAGCCAGGTGATCACAACCGAATCGGGTATCATTCTGGTTCAGTTCACCGCACAGGGAAACATGAAGCTCCTGGAGACAAGCCTCAGAGACATGCAATGGAAACAGCCAGTGGAATTTGTAAGCATGGGTTGGGGTTGGCTTGTAGATCATACGCATACCATTCTTCGTTATAAACAAAGGCTTTATAGTCGAAACCGATCCATTGGCACAGGTTGTGCCGAGCTTTGACCAGCTGAGTTTCGATTCAACAGAAGGAAACTGTTGGGTCGTTACTTCTTCCTGATCATTTTTACATTTGTGATGATCCTTCTTCTGATCGCTAATGCCATCCATCATGATTCCCCTCTCCTGCAGTGGATATATGTCCTGGGATTTATCGTAGGCTGTTTTCTCTAAATGATGTCCCATTTAATCCCCGCATGTATTCTCAGAAGATCGTCTGCGGATTGAACAGCCTGGAGATTTATAATGTGTGGCGTAAAAAACCAGTTCAATTGGATTGGGAGCATATATGGGGAATGGACTATTCCGACCTGCTGTGCAAGCTATATCTTACTGATGGTGTAAGGCGGTTTGTTTTAAGCGAGCGATTTGGATGCACGGAAAAAAAGTGGTATTGAAGACCATAGTGGAACATGCTTAATTAAACTTTGTGGAGGGCAGTGCCAGAAACTCATTTTCAGGCGCTATGAGGCAATCTACAAACTGTAAAAATTTTGTGATCAGCTACGAACCACGAGATTAGGTTCATCACCTCATGACTCCCAGCTCAAGGCTCCCATCCGCCAGCCTTCATCCTGATTCTCTAAAATTATTTTGACAATATTGAAAAATCATGTATAGTATACATGTCAACCAATATCAATCTGAGTCAATCATGTGAAGGGTGGTGATGCGGAATTACTTATAAATAAAGCCGAACCGGAGTGAGCATAATCAGGTTCAACCTGTTGCAATATTGAAGTTTAAACCTGCTATACACATTCAAGGCAGTATCATCTAAAAACAGGAGGGTACGATGAATCGACGGGTGTTATCATTGCTTATGGTTGCGCTGATGATCTCCATGGGGGCGATTGTGACTGTGGCGAAGGCTGATGAAATTGGTTCAAGCATCTCCAAGTCAGATATAACTGCAGGGCAATGGTATGTTGCTCCAAGTGGAAATGACAGCAATAACTGTACAGATCCAACTACCCCATGCGCCACGATTATGGCGGCGATTGATAAAGCCTCCGAGGGAGACATAATCTACATTGCGATTGGGATATATACAAGTGGTGGTGGTTATATTTCAATTTGGATCGATAAAGGCTTAACTCTTTCAGGGGGCTGGAACACCGCCTTTACCTCCCAGGAAGGGTATTCCACCTTTGATGGTCGAAGGCTTGAAATGTGCATGATGAATATTTCTGCTACCCCGGTGACAGTGATTCGGTTAATCCTTCAAAATTGCGTTTCCGGTGGGGATGCGGGTTTAATCAATCAAGGGACATTATTACTCCAAGATTCTGTGATCAAAGATAGTAAACCGCACGGCATTATAAACGCCTACGCATACGAACTTACTCTTGTACGAACAGTCGTCAGCAACAACTCCGAGGCATATGAAGGTGGAGGCATTTTAAATTATGGTAAGCTAACCCTGATCAATTCAGCCGTATTGAATAACCAGGGTTATTTCGGAGCAGGCATATATAACTGGGATGGAGAGGTAATCCTCGTAAATTCCACAGTTCGTGATAACTCAGCCGGGCATACGGGGGGTGGAATTGACACATCCTCCGCAGGGGTATTAAAACTATATAACAGTACGATCACGCATAATTTAGCCTCCGTTCAGTCCGGAGGAATTGATGTTCAGAATTCTGGAACCGTTACCATGCAAAACTCACTCCTGGCGGATAATCTGTTGGGATTAGATCCAGGATCTCCATCCGACTGCCATGGCACGGTCAACAGCGCTGGATATAATCTGATCAGCAATACCATGGATTGTAATTTCGTTCCTTCCACGGGTGATTTGCTCAACATTCATCCGGGTGGCATACGTTTCAATAACACCTACGCGCTATTCTCTTCCAGTCCGGCTATTGATGCTGGAAATCCAGATGGCTGCTTGGATGATCTTGGTAATCCGATCTTGGATGACCAGCGAGGTTCGCCAAGACCCTTGGATGGTGACAATGATGGATCGTCTATCTGTGATATAGGTGCATATGAGTACGATCCGGATAATCCATCCCGCATATATTTTCTACCTTGTGTTGGAATTGCCTGCCCTGTACTTTACTCTGATGATTTCAGCAATCCGAATAGTGGTTGGCCGAGCGGCGATTATGATGAAACATCGTTCGGATATCAGAGTGGAGAATACCGTATACTGATAAAAACTCCAGAGTTTTTCACAGTGGTCTACTCAGGATTTCATGCCCAGGATTATAAATTTAGCGTGGATTTGCATAATATCACGGGTGCTTTTGCGTCTTATGGGATCGTTTTTGGTCTGATGCCAGATTTATCAGGCTGGTACACCTTGGAAATCTATCCTGATGGATGGTTCGGAATCTACCGATATGACAATTATGGTGGAGCAGTCCTTGCAGAGGCATTCTCTCCGGCCATTAAAATCGGTACAGCTACCAATCTGATTAAAATAGAGCGGAATGCAGATTTAATCACTGCTTATGCCAATGGTCAGCAACTAGCCAGCGTTTCAGACTCCTATTTCTCTGGATCGCTTTACCTTGGTATGATCAATTTTGGCTATGATTATCCTGACATCGACGTTCGTTATGATAATTTTAGAGTGGTTCCATTGAGCTGTAAGGAGAAAGTCCTTTCGACGGAATCATCAGACATATCCCATGGATCTTGGATTGATCCAAACGCAAATGAGATTGAAATAAGCTTTACCAAGCACACACCTTGAAGAATGGTTGCGGGTTAAAAAAATAGAAAATAAATTCTAAGTGTGGTAACTGAGATTTATCAACTGCTTCTCAGTCATGTACCCTGAAACAGATATTCTAGAGCTCGTCCCTCGAGGCTCATAGCTCGCGGTTCATCGCTCGAAGCTTATAGCTCGTAGCTCCTGTCTAATTCCGAGATACCGATATGCCCCCAGGGATTGGATGCCGATGATGAGGATGGAGGCATATGCAATGACCTTTTGCCCAACAACCTGGATGACCAGTCCCTCAGGGGATGTGAAGCTTGGTCCTTGGGTCATCAGCAGGTAGTAGCCGATCAACATCAGGCAGAAGGCAGCAAATACCCAGGCATAGGCTTTGGGGTAGTGTTTATCCATGAACAGGACGGGGACGTAGAACAACACCGCCAGGGGGAAGAGACGGAAAGCCCACATGACGAAGAATACATGCGCTGGTCGGGCGATATCTGCAGGGGCAAAGGCAACACCGACGAAACTGATGCCCGCGAGAACGCCAAAGACTGAGCCGATCAGGCACAACACCCGTTGTGAGCGGCTACCCTGGAACAACCGCGGGAAAAGGATAAAGAAAATCACCAGGCTGACACCAGCGAGGCTCAGAGAGATAAAGAATAAGGCAGCAGACGCCCAATTTGGTTCGCCGGAGAGGGAAGTGGGCATTCCCAGGTTGCTGAGGAAGCTGTGGGTGAAGGAGTAGCCACGAGAAGTGTGGTTATCGACCGAGCCGCCCGGGTAGAGCAGCATGGCGATGAAGGTGAGGACGATAAATATAGCGCAGCCAATGGCAATGACGAGGTAGAGCCGGCGGATCTTACCTTGCTGTGAAGCAGAGGGGGTAGTCACTTGCAGGACTATACATGGGAGGGAGGCAGGTGTCAAGGATCGTACCGCAGGGTGGTAAAGAAAGCTAAATCTAATCGCCAGCATGAATTCAACAGGCTGTGGTATAACATAAAGGAAAAACTCACACCCCATGCAGTGCTCCACATTAACGCATGGTTAATCGCACGTAAGTTGATGGATACGGAGGGGAATTTTTTCAATGCAGAAGTGGCTCTATATCCTAATCGCCTTATCGCTGGTTACGTTATCAGCCTGCGAAAGTGGCACGAAATTACCTGCCCCCTCGCTGACCCAGGCAGGCAACACTGCCATAATGGCCAAAGTACCAGCCACAAATACCCCAATCCCGATAACAGTGACCCCCACCCTGCAACCTACCCAAACACCCTTACCAACACCGATCCCTCCAACCCCCATCCCGGAACCTTTCCTGCCAGAAAGCCTTCAGCAAATTGGTGCTGAGAACATCACCAGATTAGAATTATTGGCCAGTTTGCCAGTCAAGGAGATATATGACCTGGCATTCTCACCAAGCGGGAATTTGGTAGCGACTTACTCTGAACCGTGGGATGACCGCTTCAACGATTATATGAATGTATGGGAATTGACGACAGGCAGTCAAATCCTGGCCGTCGATAAATGGGATTCACCCAGCGGATTATTTTTTCCGCCCGACGAGACCAAGCTTTACGCAGACAACCGTGTCTATGACCTGGCATCGGGGGAAGTAATCCATACTCTAGAAGTGGCACCACAGGCTTTCTCTCCGGATGGAAAAACCTATGCCACAGGCGATACCCTGGGTGCCAGGGACGAATCAACAATCAAACTCGTCGACACTGAATCACAAAAAGAAGTATTTTCACTCACACATCCAGGCATGGTCATGCATCTCGAATTCTCACCGGACGGTCGCCTGTTGGTCGGAGGATTCCAGGTCGGGAATAATTATGTTAATAAGGTTTGGGAAATCTCACACGGGCGCGGAGCTGGTAGATTTGATCAATTATGAAACCGGTTTACTATTCTCTCCCGATGGCAGCCTGGCAGCCAGTGCGAAAGATGGCCAGATAACCCTTTTATCTACCGATGAGATGACCTACCTAGCGTCGTATGGATTTTCTGACCCCTATGTGGATCCGTCTCCAAGGGGATTCTCGCACGATGGCGACCTGCTAGCAATCGAGGACAGGTATAACATCCGGTTTCTGGTGCCAGATAGTGGGAAGGAGTTGTTGAACCTACCCGATGAATGCGAGGTGAAATTCTCACCCAATGGAAGCCTGCTGGTCACCTGGTGTTACCAGGGAGTTTTAAAAATCTGGGGGATCAAGCCATAGTGTGCAGAGAAAGCAACAGCATGAGAGAATTGCGAATCATATTTGGTTTACAGATTATCATAGAGGTGAACCATGCGTAAGATCGACAAGCAGACATGGGTAAGGCGGGAACACTTCGAGTTCTTCAACACCTTTAACCACCCCCACTTCAACATCTGTGCAAACGTGGATCTGACAAAGCTCCATCCGTACACCAAGGCACATGGGTATTCTTTGACTTCAACGGTCATCTACTTGATCTCACGCGCTGCCAATGCCATCCCGGAGTTTCGCCAGCGCTTGCGGGATGGGGAAGTGGTGGAACATGAGCTCGTCAGCCCATCGGTAACGATATTGGTGGAGGACGAGCTATTCAGCTTTTGTACTATCGACTACAACGAGGATTTCAGCGAATTCGCCAGCAGGGCTAGCCGGATGATCGCAAGGGTGAAAGAAACCCCCACCCTCAAAGACCCCCCAGGCCGGGACGATCTGTTATATATGACCGCCATCCCGTGGGTCTCATTCACCAGTTTTGCCCACCCGATGCGGCTACACCCAGCGGATTCCATCCCACGCTTCGCCTGGGGAAAATATTTCGAAGACGGAGGACAGCCTGAAAATGCCGCTTAGCGTGCAGGGGCACCATGCGCTGATGGACGGTATTCACATGGGGAAATTTTATGAACACATCGAAGAATATCTCGACCAACCGGAGGAGGTGCTGAAGAATAAAGCCATTAGCTATTAGTAATTAGTAATTAGTAATTAGTGTGTCAAGTCCTGAAATACGTTTACAGGAAAAGGTAGGAATAGGAAACTCAGAGAGAAGAGCTCAGGGCCGACATTGTGGTATAACACGATTGATATCATCAGGAGGATTACATGTACACAACCGATCAATATGAAGGCATGCTGGCTGAGACGGTGGTAATTCCTGGATACCACGCTGACCTGATCAATGCCTATTATGCCCGTCCGCTCGGTGCAGGACCATTCCCGGGAATGGTGCTCGTCCACCACCTGCCGGGCTGGGATGAATGGTACCGTGAGACGACGCGTAAATTCGCCGCGCATGGTTACGCCACCTTATGCCCAAATCTGTATTTCCGGGAGGGTCATGGCACGCCGGAGGATGTGGCAGCCAAGGTGCGCGGAGCAGGAGGCGTCTCTGATGAGCAGGTGTTAGGGGATGTAGGCGCAGGGCTGGAGATGTTGCTGGCAATCCCTTACGTGAGTAATAAAGTAGGAATATTTGGCACTTGTTCGGGTGGTAGACATGCTTACCTGTGCGCCTGCCGCATCCCGGGGTTCTCGGCGGCGGTGGACTGCTGGGGTGGGCGGGTGGTGATGACCCAAGAGGAGCTGACCACCAAACAGCCGGTATCACCGGTGGATTACACGGCGGACCTGTCCTGCCCGGTGCTGGGAATTTTCGGCAACGATGACCAGAGCCCCACCCCTGCACAGGTGGACCAGCTTGAAGGAGCACTAAAACAACACGGCAAGGCTTATGAGTTCCACCATTACGACGGCGCTGGGCACGGCTTTTTCTACCACAACCGCCCGAACTACCGCCAGGAGCAGGCGGTGGACGGCTGGAATAAGGTATTTGCATTTTTAGATCGCACACTCAAGGAAGGCTAAATATGTGCACGATGATCGCCCAACAGGCGAAAATTTCTGGGAGTGGCAAGGCAGGAACAGGCTGGTTTAGGGTGGATCAGGCAAGTGTGAGCTACGACCATCCATTCGACATGCCGCTAGAGTATGCGCTGAATTCTCGATTTTACCAGCCAGGCAGGTGGACCAGGAGCACGCGTGGCAATTGAGCTGGATGCAGCGTCTGCGCACAGGCTTGTAGATGTGATCCAAGATGTGTTGAGGAGCGCAGAGGCGGGAGGATTTTTGGAACAGGCAAAACCCATAAAATAGGAGCAGAAAAGATGTCACCAAAACGGATATTCACACAGCAGGATGCAAGACGGATCGGAGATGCCCTGGGCATCAATTGGGAACAGGTCAGGTTGGAGGAATTCCAGGCTGGCCTGGGGGTCGAGCTGGAGCATGGCGCGCGAGACCCGGAGACAAATGTAACGAATGATGATGAGATCCAGACAGGCAAGATCGCACTGGCGCATTTGAAAGAGTTCCCAGATTACTACACCCGTCTTGCAAAGATGGAAGATGAAGCGGATGAATACTGGGCAAAGGAACACTAGGAGAATTTTTTGCTCAGCATGTAAGCCGATGTATAATTATTAAGCACATAAACTCAGAGGTAATCCCTTGGTTGTAATCCAGATCGAGTGATGAACGATTTTCTCAATCCATATATAGCTGGAGCACCAGTCGTAGAACCAAGCATGTTCTTCGGCCGACAGGACATATTTGATTGGATTGAACAGAATCTAAGCGGTCGTTTCGTCAACCATATCCTAGTCATCCATGGCCAGCGCCGAGTTGGTAAGACATCCGTTCTTAAACAGATCCCAAACCACCTGCCATCAAATTTCATCAATGTTTTCTTCGACCTACAAGGTCGCACACATACCAGCCTGGATCGGTTCCAGTGGTGGCTGGCACGAGAGATCTGCCGCGCGGTCAACCAACGGCGCGAAGAATCCATCCCCGTCCCTGAGCATGATCTGTTTGTACAAGACGGCGAGTACCTGGCAGCCACCTTTCTGCCCGAGGTGCTATCCAAGTTGGGGCAATCGATCCTGTTGCTGACCTTTGATGAGTTTGACACACTCTCCGAGCCCGAGATCCAGCAGAGTCTCACAAAGCCCTTAATCGAATATCTACGCCGCCTGTTTGACCTGCCCAACCTGAATTTCATATTCTCCATTGGCTCATCCGGACACAAGCTGGAGAACATGCAGGCTTCCTACACCGAATTCTTCAAAACCGCCCTGTATCGCAAAATCAGCTTTCTAAAGCAGGAAGATTGCTCCCACCTAATTACCCGCCCGGTGGAAGGAGTGTTGACATACGAGCCTGCAGCGGTGGAACGCGTCTATGCCATCACCTCCGGTCATCCGTATTTTACCCAGCTCATCTGCCACGAGCTCTTCTCGCTCAGCCAAAAGACCGGAAGGAGAACCCTCACCCGCGAAGATGTGGAGTCAGTACTGGAAGACGTGATCGAGCGTGGGACAGTCAACCTCAAGTTTGTTTGGGATGAAGCCTCCGATCTGGAAAAATGGGTACTCTCCAGCCTGGCGCATGAGCTACAGGCACAAAGGCTTGAGCAACAAGCGCATGGGATTCATAGCCCGCCGGTATGCACTGACAGGCAACTGGCATCTGCCCTGCACAACCAGCACGTACGCTACAGCGAGAATGACCTGAACACAGCGCTGGTTCACCTGCGCGAGAAAGACGTGTTGACCCAAGAAAACCGCTTCGTGGTTGAGCTGTTGTGCATCTGGCTGTTGAAGAATCGGCCATTGGATCGGGTGAGGGAGGAGCTGGTACAGGTCAACCCGATTGCCAACCGCTACAACGAGATCGGTGACGAATTCCACTCCCTCGGTCAACCGGTTAAGGCCATGGAGAGCTTCCAGCAGGCGTTAGCCACCGACCCGTCCAACTTGCGCGCTCAGGTGAGCATCGCTAACCTGCACCGGGAAGGAGGCAATTATGACCAGGCAATGCAGGGATATGAAGCCGCGCTGCGCATCGATGATGATGACATCACCGCACGCAGTGGGCTTTGCACGGTCTTATTGGCATTGGGAGAAGCTGCAGTTGCAGCGGGGATATTTAAAGAAGCAGAGGGATACTACGAGCGTATCCTGACCATTAACCCCGACCACCCTGAGGTACACATGCGCCTGGCAGGGTTGTATACCCAACAGGCTGATGCAGCCCTGGCTTCAGGTGATGCGGAACTAGCCTTACGATATTACCCGTGTGCGCTGGAACATGCCCCGGAAGACAGCCAACTGGCTGAGCGTTATAAACAAGCAACAGAAGTTCATACCAGGCGGCTCATCGATGAGCTACTCGAGCAATCCAAACTGGCTGAAGATAAGCAGAATTGGGAAGCTGCCCTGGATACCGTCCAGAGGGCGTTGCAGTTGGCTCCGAATGATCTTGCCCTGTTGAATCGTTTGGCAACATTGAAAGAAACCTCGCGCCTGGCACAGATTTCCAGCCTGCGCCTGCACGCCCAGGAAATGGAAGGACTTGAACACTGGGACGAGGCGATCCACGATTGGGAGAGCTGCTTGAAGCTGCACCCGGAAGATGAAGCAGCTGTAGAGAAATCACTGGAACATGCCCACCGTATGCAAAAGATCGCCAGTGATTACAACCTTGCCCAATCTGCGATCAAGGAAGGCCATTATAGCCAGGCAATCCCGCTGTTGCAGGGTGTGATCGCCCAGGATGCTACATACAAGGATACGGCAAAGCTGCTGGTAGATTGCCTGAAGAAGCGCCCAGAGCAGATGCTGAAGCTACCGGCAAGATGGATGCGCTGGACACTCCTGATAGTACTGCTGATTGCAGCGATTGTTGGAATAGTCACCCAGTGGTCACATTTGAGCCCGTTGGTGGCTGGTATCGGGCAGCCAAAAGTGCCAATAGCAACGCAGGCAGCTGGTAATACTGCTCCTGCTACACTTCCTGCAGGGGATAATCCGCCAGCCACTGCCACTGCAGCCAGCCAGGAGACGAACTCATTCACGGAAATGAAGGGAAAAATGGTAGGTGACAAACCGCCCGATTTCCAGGATGATTTTTCAAACGCAGCTCTAGGTGAATATTGGTTAAATGATAAGGGTGCCATGAATGCAACCCTACAGGATGGTGCCCTACGTCTAAATAATGAATTCCTGATCGGTGACGAAACCTTAACTTCAATGAATTACATTCTTCAGGTTGACGTTCGCTTCGATAAGATCACAGAAAATGAGTTTTTTGTTTATGGAATACGATTGACAAATTTCGATAATGGGAAATACGCCTCAGAGTATCAATTTTCAATCAACCCATCCAATGACGGGTGGGGATTGAAGTCAATCACAGACCCTTATGGACAATACACCGGTCTACAGGGGGGAAACCTCGGTGAGATCGAGGCTGGTCGCTGGTACGAGCTAGGCATCATCGTAACTGAGCAAACGATTGGGGTGTTTTGGGATGACAAGGAAATCCTCAACCATGACAAAGTCGAGTTATTTGGGCTGATCAATCACTTTGGATTAAGCACGTCAAGTGCGGAGGCGACGCTGGACATTGACAACTGGCGTTTGTGGAAGCTGGAAACGCCATCTTATATGAGAAACGATTGGATCACTGCTCATCCTACAACGGTTGAAGACGACAATTTTGTTCAGGGAGAAGGTTGGAAGTTTAATCCGGTGGAAAATGAGAGCTACCAGGATGGCAAGGTCGAGCTGTTCACGAATGGAGGGGATACATACTTATCTCGAGATGATTTACAAGGTACCAATGTCGCCCTGGAGGTGACTTTCATACCGCGTGAAATGCCTGATTCTGCGACGCTGATCTGGTTCCTGGGGAAGAATAACACTACCGGTGACCACTTCGCATTTGAATATTCTCCCAGTACTGGCATCTGGAGCATTATCGAGGGTAAAAATAAGGATTGGAATAAGCTGGTCACAGGGATAACATATCCCACGCCGGTGGATACTCCTGCGACGATCATGTTCGTTGTTGACGGAGAACTGGTGAGTGCATTCTATGGAGACTCTTTCTTGAATAGCGTAATTATGAGCCATGGCTCAACAGGTGGGGAGAATTTGCTGGCAATCAGGGATAATTCATCTCAATTTGCTCAGGCGGATATTACCAAAATCCGGTTCTGGAACCTGGATAC
This sequence comes from uncultured Chloroflexia bacterium, assembly GCA_963777935.1. Taxonomy (GTDB): domain Bacteria; phylum Chloroflexota; class Anaerolineae; order Anaerolineales; family UBA4823; genus FEB-25. The sequence goes on along the minus strand of CAVZSL010000001.1, from coordinate 326,052 downwards.
GGTGGAGTGGTTGGGGACTGATTGGATCACCGCCCGGCCAGAGACAGTCTTAATCGACAGTTTTACAGGTGATGAAGGCTTAGTGTTCTACCCGCAGGAAAATGAAACTTACGTGGATGGCAAGGCAGTGCTCTTCACGAAAGCTGGTGAAACCAGCCTGAGCAGGGATGACCTGCAAGGGAAAAATACTGCTCTGGAAGCCTCGTTCGAACCCCGTATGATGCCAGATACTGCCTCGATGGTTATAGAGATGGGAAAAGATAGCTCCACTCTGGATTGCGTTGAGTTTAACTATTTCTCCAACACCGGTGAGTGGCAGATCAATAAGGTGGTCAATCGACAATGGGAGATACTATCATCAGGAATGACGCAACCCACCCCGGAAGGGACGGGTGTGACGATCATGGTCGTTACATATAGTGACCATGTGGACGTTTACCTGAACCAGAACTACCTCGGCAGCGCGCAAGTTGACCGCTCGGGAGCCGGCAGCCGGAATGAGCTGCTGCTGCGATCCAAAGAAAACCTGTATGCACGCGCTGATATCTCGCTGATCCGCTCCTGGGACCTGGGTACTGGGGAGGGCGTAAGCGCACAGGGAAGCAGCTCATTTTCAGAAACGATCAGCACAATGACCGGTGGCAGGCCACCCGATTTCCAGGACGATTTTTCTGGACGATACCCTTCAAGAATATTGGTTGGATGATGAAGGTGTTCCAGCAGGTACTCTCCAGGATGGTGCCCTGCGCATTGAAAATCGGGTCGGTGAACCCATTCAATTAATAAATTACATCCTGCAAGTCGATTTACGCTTCGGAAGTCTCTCCGGGGATGAGAATTTGGACTATGAAATACGAGGTACACCATTAGAACCCCAAGACACGAGATACCAATTTGGTATTCACCCATCGACGGGTGAGTGGTTTCTAGGTCTATCTTCCGACCCTCAGTCACAGGGAATAACACTCCAAAATGGAAAGATGGAACCCGTCGATGAGGATCGCTGGTATGAGTTAGGGATCGTGGTGAATAATGATTCATTATGGGTGTACTGGGATAATATGGAGGTTCTCACTCAGGAAGGCGTCAATCTATTTGGCCTGAGTAATCATTTTGGGTTGACGGATGATAGTTCGGGTGAGGCTACGCTGGAAATTGATAACTGGCGCTCGTGGGACCTGGTAACACCCGCATCCATGAGTAACGATTGGATTACCGAAGCTGCTCCAACCGTCCTTGAAGATAATTTTATTGCAGGTGAAGGTTGGCAGTTCAGTCCTAAGGAAAACGAGAAATACCAGAATAATATGGCATTACTTTACACGAATGGTGGTGAAACCGGACTGACCCGAGAAGATATCCTTGGAACCAATTTTGCCATGGATGTGACTTTCAGCCCGCGTGACATGCCAGATTCTGCTTCCCTGGTATGGTTCCTTAGAAAAGATACATCCACTGAAGAATCACTCGAATTTATATATATCCCCACAACAGGTTTCTGGCAAATAAATTGGGCGGAAAACAAAAATAATCTGGAGCTTGCGTCCGGTTGGACTCAGCCAACTTCACAAGATAGTTTAGGCAGGATCATGGTGCTCGTGGATGGAGACCGGGTGAGTGCATTTTATGGAGACACATTCCTGGGGTATGCTGAAATTATTAACTCTGTAGCAGGAACCTGGAATGAGCTGGTAATCCGGAGTAATGAGGCTGGATATGCTCAGGTGGACGTATCAGCTATCAGGTTCTGGGATCTTAACACCTTGAAATGGTCGAATTATGATCTTCTGACCTCAGGAGAACCGACATTTGTTGATGATAATTTTACCAAGGGAGAGGGTTGGATCTTCGACCCAGCAGAAATGGAAAAATATGAAGGTGGCAATGCAATTTTGACCACCAATGGAGGGAAATCCACACCAACCACCGCATTGACCCAGACAGGGCTACAGGGGGTAAAGTTAGCATTGGAAGTGACATTCATTCCTCGAACACTCAGTGATACTGCCCGCCTACTATGGGTACTGAGGGTCAATTACACGGATTGGTGTGAAATCAGCCTTACATATTTTCCAACAACAGGTACCTGGAGTTTCGGAAGATTTAATTATCATTCTTCTGAGGATCTAGGAGACGGATCCACTCAGACTGTGCCGGTGGGAAGTAGCGCCAGGATCTTGGTAGCTACGGATGGCGAGCATATCAGCGCCTTCTATAATGGTGTATTCTTCGGGACCGCGACGACAACCAGCTCATGTTTTGGAGCATTGAATCAAATTGGGCTTGCTGATGAAGCAGAAACTCTCTCGCAGGTTGATATAACAAAAATTACCTTCTGGAAATTGGATGATTAATATATGACCCAAAACCCATTTACCTTTGGCAACCCAATCCGCGAGCCCGAGCGCTTCATCGGACGACAGGAAGAGCTACGCCAGGTGGTCAACCGGTTGCTTTCCAGTGCCCACGAGAGCACCTCCATCGTAGGCGAGCGGCGTATCGGTAAGACTTCCCTGCTGATGCACCTGGCGGATAAATCGGCTGCCAGCAGGTTGGGGTTGGTGCCCGAGCGCTTCTGCCTGATCTATATTGACTTCCAGGGGCTGGTCGACATTACACCTCAGCGCTTCTGGGGTCGTGTGCTCACCCGCATGGGGCGCTCCATCTCCGACCCTAAGGTGCGTTCACAAATCGAAGCCCTTCAAAAACAGGAAGACATTGAGTTGTTCGACCTGGAAGACCTGTGCGAAGCCATCGCTGAGGCGGGCTTATGCGTGGTGCTGATGCTGGATGAGTTCGAATATGTCACTCAGAACCCCAATTTTAAAGCGGATTTCTTCGGCGGATTGCGTGCCCTGGCTATCCACCACAATTTACCGCTGATCCCCGCCACCCGCCGGGAGTTGATCGACCTGTGCCACTCGGAGGAGATCAAAGGCTCGCCATTCTTCAACATCTTCGCCAATATCGTCCTGCGCCTGTTTAAGCGCAAAGAGGTGAATGAGCTTCTGGATAGTTATACGCTTGAATCTGGCTTGACGTTTGAAACCAATGAACACGAGCTAGCCTGGCGGTTGGGTGGCGGGCACCCACTCTTCACCCAGATGGCAGGCTACTATATCTTCGATGGCATCCAGCAAGGCAAGCGCAGCGAAGCAAGCGGCCAGGGCTTACCCTCCGAAAAGTTGGAGAAATGGGTAACAGCCCAATTTGAGCAACAGGCTGGACCTCATTTTAGCTATCTGTGGCAACGGTGTACCGAGAGTGAGAAAATCACCCTGCTTGCCACCATCATGCTCTGCCATAGTAAGCCAACCAACAAAGAGCTCCCCTTCATGGAGCGCCTGGTCAAGCTTTACCCACGCGCGGCCATGGATGCTGAGCATCTCATCAAGCGAGGCTTGCTACGAGAACATGACGGCGATTCCGGCTGTTATGCCTTGCTTTCGAGCAGCCTAGAGACGTGGATCACACGAGAGATGGCAGCCGGACCTGACGAAGAAGCTTCGCAAGTAAGCGTGAGCGAATGGTTACAAACCGGGCGAATCACTTTGGATGAGCCTGAGAAAGACTTAATGGCGAAGGTCAAGAAGCAATACTGGCCGTTACTAGCAACCATTCTGAAAGAAGTTTCATTTGGGGTGGCGGGAAACCTGACTTTTGAGCTGTTGTTGAAGGCGCTGTTATAAAGAGAATAGAGATTAGTTATTAGTTATTAGTTATTAGTGTCAAGTCCTGAAATACGTTTACAGGAAAAGCTAGTAATTAGAAATCAGTGTAAGGCTTTAAGCCGTGGATTTACGGCATTAATCGGAGTGTAGATTGGGTTGAGCGATAAAGCCAAGCGTAGGGGCGCAGGAGTGGGGAAAATTTTTAATCCCAAAATTCTCCCCTGCGGCCCTAGCATAATTGCAGAAACCTGCCCATGTATTAATTTTCTTGTAGGTTGGGTTGAGTGAGGAGCGTTCATTGCGACGAAACATCGCGAGTGTTCTTCACGAGCTAGGCGATGTGTGCAAAACCCAACATGAAGGCGCAAAACATAACATCAATAACCTAAAGAGTTGGGTTTCGAGCCTTGCTCTCAACCCAACCTACGCGAGAATGATGGTCTTGCTTGTACGATTTCGAGCCTTGCTCTCAACCTAACCTACGCGAGAATGACGGTCTTGCTTGTTGGATTTCGAGCCTTGCTCCAACCGAGCCTTGAACAAAAACAATTAAAAATCTCAAAGACGTTATGGAAACTATCAGGGGGTTAGTCTTGGTAAAATAAGAGATAAAAATATTATCGTAATGGATAACTGATACTAAGGAGTGAATATATGAGCAGTGTGGAACGAGCGAAGGCGACCCAGCTGGCTAACATTCAGAAGAAAACAGGCAAATCAATGGAGGAGCTGACCGAGTTGATCAGAAGCAGCGGGTTGAGCAAACACGGCGAGATCCGCAGCATGCTGATAGAAAAATTAGGATTGGGATATGGTGATGCCAGCATGCTGGTACAGCATGTCCTTAAGACAGATGTGCAGCTTGTGGTTCAAGAGAAGGGACTAACAACGGAAGATATCCTGGATGAGATCTACAGCGGTCCAAAAGCTAGTCTGCGCCCCATCCATGAGAAGCTGATGGACGCCATCAATCAATTCGGTGAGTTTGAGATCGCCCCCAAAAAGGGGTACGTGTCTTTACGGCGTAAGCGCCAGTTCGCTACACTTGGTCCGGCTACCAATACGCGCTTTGAGCTGGGAATCAATGTCAAAAACCTGGAGGCTAACGAACTCCTGATTGAACAGCCGGTTGGTAGCATATGCAATTACAAGGTACGCCTCACTGAGGACAGCCAGGTGACTGAACAGGTGGTAAGCTGGGTACGAAAAGCCTACGAGGCAGCCGGGTAACGCTTCGCTGGTATCGTCATCAAGCAAGTTCTACCGACGGCTCGTGTGCTGTCACGACATCCGGAGTGAACTTACATAACCTGACCACGCGCGCCTTATTGCGCAACAAAGATGGTACTGCCAGCCGAGCCTGAGCCGCACTTTCAGCTTCAATGATCGCCCAGCCGCAATGAACTCCATCCGGGCAACCCCATTCAAAATTATAAAGATAACCCATCGCATAAATCTGATCGATTAGCATATGGCAATCCTCGGCTGTATGAGGGGTTTCAATCATGTACCGTTCCATTTTTATACCCGTGTGAGATTCACACGCCTCCTGATAATACTCTGTCTGTTTATAATATTACTAATACGGTCTTATTAGTATATATTATACCACGAATCCATGTTATTCAAGGCAAGGTAAAATAGTATTATTGAATTACTCTGTGTATCGACATTATTCCGAATATATAATTTCCTGTTTAGCAGACATCCTAATAAAAAGGAGAATGTATGGAAACTTTAGATGCCATTCGTAAACGGTGCAGCTTAAAAACACACATTTCTAAAAGGGAAATTGAGATGGATAAAATCAAACTCATCCTGGAGGCGGGGCAGTTGGCAGCCTCAGCACGCAATTACCAGCCCTGGCGCTTCATCATTGTGCGGGAGAGGCAAACTGTGGAGCAGCTCACCCAGGCTTTCTCAGAATCCAACCGTTTGATCATAGATGCACCGGTGATCCTGGTCTTATGCGCCCGAGCCCAGGATGATGTGATAAAAAACGGCTTGGAATATTTCCTGTTCGATGTAGGTCTGGCAGTGGGAAATATGGTTCTGGCAGCCACTGACCTGGGGCTGGTGACACACCTGATGACTGCTTTCGATGAAACCCAGGTGAAGCAAATCTTACATATCCCCGAAGATGTGAGGGCAGTTGTGGCAACGCCGCTGGCGTACCCTCGAGAAGCCAGCTATGATGAAGCTTCAAGCGAACGTTTATCCATGCGTACACGTAAGGATTTAAAGGAGCTGGTGCATTATGATAAGTGGAGCGAAATCGAGCCAGCATAATGAAGCTATTCCTGAAGAATCTGTTGTTCACAATCCTGGTACCAGGCACTGTAGCGGTTTATGTGCCATTGGTCATCACGAGTGACCAGGATATTACCAAAAATTTAATCTATCTAGCAATTGGCATCCTGCTGCTCTTGATGGGTGCAGTGATTTACTTTTGGACGGTGTGGGATTTTGCCAGCTTTGGAAAGGGCACTCCGCTACCTCTCGACGCTCCCAAGCGCCTGGTGGTAAGTGGTCTGTACCGCTTCACGCGTAATCCGATGTATTGGGGAGTGATGCTGGTTATCACAGGTTGGGCAGGTATCTTTGCGAGTGAGTGGCTGCTGGTATATGCTTTAGGAGTTGGGGTGGTCGTTCATATGTTTGTTGTTTTTTATGAAGAACCAAAATTGAGCATGCTTTTTGGGAAAGAATATGAGGCTTATTGTCAGAAGATTGGGAGGTGGATGCCAAGGATCACAAGAAGGGAGAAAGTACCTGAGCAATAATCACTAGATTAATTAATAAAATGAGGTTTTATAAACAAGGGGCGAGATTTCTACAAGACCAATAAATCACTGGTCTCGAAGCAATCACAAATTAATTACCATTGGGTTCACCGAAAGATTTAATCATCCCCACCACCTCCACCATCACCAGGATTGTTGCTATCGTGGCATTTGAGGCAGGTGGCGCGGGCAAGGCTTTCGGTGTGGCAATCGCGGCAGTTAGCGCCCTCGTGGTTAATGCAGTTTTCTTCACCACAACCGGGATGCGGCAGGTTGAAGCTGGCATCGCTCCAGTTAGAGGTGTTGTGGCATTGGTTACATGCCATCCCAGAGAATAAGCCGGCATGGAATGGGGGATCATAATGACAGGCTGCGCACACCTGAGGGGTTCCCTTGAATATGCCATTGGCATGGCAATCGGTGCACCTGACGTTCACATGCGCCCCGGTCAGCCGAAAGGCAGCCAGGTTGTGGTCGAAAGTGGCGTCAGCCCAATCGGATGGGTTGTGGCATGCCCCGCAATCGGTGCCGAATCTTCCATCGTGCGCGTCATCCTGTTGGTGGCAGGAGTAACAGTCTGTGGGTGTACCCAGAAAACCTTGGGTATGGCAGCTCTCGCAAGGCACGTCCACATGTTTTCCTTCGAGCTTAAATTCAGCCAGGTTGTGGTCAAATTCTGCGGGTTTCCAACCTGCGGGATTGTGGCAGTTTCCACACAGTGGTCCATATCTGCCATTATGGGCATCATCGGAAAGATGGCAGCCTTCACATTCCGTGGGCGTTCCCTGGTAACCGATTATATGGCAGCTCTCACAGGGCACTTCGACATGTTTACCCTCCAGCTGGAATTTTGACAGGCTGTGGTCAAACTTAGCAGGTGTCCAGCCTTCTGGATTGTGGCACACGCCACACTGGGTGCCAAACCTGCCCGCGTGGGCATCATCAGATTGATGGCAGGCTTCACACTCGGTAGGCGCGCCTTGCAGGTCGGAGATGGTGCGGGCACCCGGATGGCATGCGGAGCAACTCGCCTCCTGGTGCTGTCCATCTAGCGGAAAGGATAGCTGGCTGTGGTCAAAGTCACCGAAGCGGTCGACACCATCATGGCAAGTCAGGCAAAGCTCCCCAAAATCAAGCAGGTGAGTGTCAGTAAAGGCTGGGTCGAGTGTGCGATGACAATCGATGCAGGTTTGCGAATCAAAAGTTGAAATACCCTGGGGGTGGCAGTCGGTACAGGCAAAGGGAACACCTTCTGCACGAGCCTGGTGCCCGGCTAACGAAAACCCGGTCTGTTCATGGGGAAAGCCGACCATATCCATGAGCGTCAACGAGGCTGCGGGTCCATGATGTTCCGTGTGGCAGTTCTGGCAGGCTTGAGCATCGCCCTGGAACAGGATTCCATGCAGGGATGTTGTATCTTCAATTTGCGACTGTATATCCGTGTGGCAGTCCATGCAGCGGTCTGACATGGTCTGGGTAGACCAGAAAGGCACGTGGCATTGGCCACAGTCCTTCCCGATGCCGGCATGGGAGGTCACCCCGCTATATTGAGTGCCAGCCTGGGCATTGAGATCACCCGGGTTAAACATGGAATTGCCTGAAATGATCTCAGCAAAGACCAGAATGACCAGCGTGATCAGCGCGCTGATCAGGGCAAGGGGGGAGAGGCAGCCAAGGCGGGATGTGTTCATTTGAGCAGGGTGGCGTAATAAAGGGCTCCCAGAATGTGTACGAAAGCGGCGGTGAAGAGGGCAATCCCGATGGGGATGTGTATGGTGTGCCAGAGAGACATTAAACGGCGGGCATTGGCAAGTGCCCCTACCTGCATCTGTCCGATCATTCCGGTGTCTTCGATGCCATCCGCGGTGCGAGGGATGCGGGTGTAGATGTATCGACCGAGGAAACCACTGACGACAATAACGACGGTAAGCAACGTGGTCACACCCGCCAGCCCACTGAACTTCCATGAGGTGTGTAAAAGCACCATGAAAGGACCCACAATACCGGTGAAGATGTGCACCTGAAGCCACTCGGACATACGTCCCCAGCGAGCCGAGTGGCTGCGTTTACGCAAAGAGTAGAGCGTTTCGGTGGAAAGCATCACTAGGAAACCAATAATCCCGATCACATGTCCGTATAATTCACTGGCGGCAGGGATCTGGTCGGTGTACAAGACAACCGCAGCATAAGATGCAGCAATGATGATGCAAGCCAGAAAGGCGTAAATGAGTTCCTTTGAGTTTCGAAGCATTCTGGTTTTTCTGTTTTTAGTGTATCTTATATTCAGACCAAAAACCAGCCAGGATATCGGCGATGTGGGCGTTGGGAGACTGCAAGGCGGCTTTAATGGGTGATATATCAATCTTTTCACGCACGATGGTTTGAAGGGCTGGTGAAAGTTTCTGGTCTCCCATGACAATTGCACCCAGTACGTGCTTATCTCCAAGCATCAGGCGCAGGTGATTGACGTCGAAGCCATCTTGGGCAAGGATGGCATCCGGCATCTGGCGCCAGGTCTCGCTATCACCACGCGCGATGGTTATTAAATCTGGATCACGGCCACTGCCCACTGCACCGATGATGGTGGTGGTCAGACCTGCAAGCCGGGTGACGTTGAATGCAGCGGGTTTACTATAAGGGAGTGTGGATCCGCTCATATTGCAGCCAGCGGTATACCCCTGATCACGGGCGGGTGTCCACAAGCTGTCAAGGACGTGTTTACTGGTGGTAGGGTCATAGACCTGAGCTACATCACCGGCAGCGAAAATATCCGTCTGATTGGTTTGCATGAATTCGTCCACCAGAATACCACGCTCACAGGTGATGCCAGCTTCTAGTGCCAGGTTGATTCGCGGGGTGATGCCGATAGCATAAGCCAAAAGGTCGCATCGCAGTTGACTTCCGTCTGCAAGGAGTGCGCCGATCACATGCCCATTTTTACCCATTATTTCAGAGATTTCACACTTATGATGCAATCGGATTCCATCATGGCGTAGCCGGGTTTCGATGAAGTGTGATTCTATTTCATCCAACACATTTGGCCAATAGCGCTCACTGCGTAGAATATAATGGACATTTACCCCCCGAGCAGCCAGTCCTTCAGCCAACTCAAGAGCGGTGATACCACCACCCGTGACCAAGGCGGTGCGCTTCCTTCTTGCTTTGGTAAGCAAAACTCGGGCATCATTAAGGTGATCCAGTTTATGGACGCCCTGTAGATCGGCGCCGGGGATCTTAAGCGGGACAGCCTGAGCGCCGGTGGCGACCAAAAGCCGGTCATAAGGCAGGCGATCCGCGCTATCGAGAAGGACTGCTTTTTCTTCAGGCAGAATGCGCAGGACCGTGGTGGTGAAAAACTTGGCCTGTAGTTTCTGGTAATCCTCTTTTTGATAAGGAAAAAGCCATTTTTCCGGCAGTTCGCAAGTCAGGTAGTAAGCCAGACCAGGACGTGAGTAATAGACGAAGGGATCATCACCGACGATGGAAAGCTCGCTCTGGTCATCGTTGGAGCGAATAGCCTCAGCCGCGGCGATGGCAGCCACACCCGTCCCGATGATGACGTAACGGGTCATCTGGATGGCTCCGTGAACAGGTTGGTGCGCTCAAATTTCAGCACCCCACGCGGGCAGCGCATCACGCACTCACAACAGGTTAGGCAGCGGCTGTGAATCACCGGTTCGCCCAACCAGGCATGCCGGCGTACATCAATATCCACCGGGCAATTGAACGAGCAGATACCGCATTGCACACAGCGTGACCGGTCTGCAACGACCTGTCCTTGCGCACGGTTAGTGAGCCGTGTTTTTTCCTGTCGTAGAAAGCTCATAAGTTTAAATATTCAGGTTTGTAAATTCCGTAATTAGTTTATGCGCTCCGAAAGCCATAAGAGGCGAATAACGGTTGATTATAATTTCAATCCGGAGAATTGTCACCAGTGAAGCTGTGATTTGTACTGGCGAGAGATCTGGAAAATAAGGACGGATTGTGGGGCTGCGCAACCTGGGGCGGATTCCATCCGCCCTTACAATGGCACGTATGGGCGCGAGGTGTGCGCTTTGGGGCGGATTCCATCCGCCCTTACAATGGCACGTATGGGCGCAAGGTTTGCGCCTCTGGGCGGATTCCATCCGCCCTTACAATGGCACGTATGGGCGCGAGGTGTGCGTTTTGGGGCGGATTCCATCCGCCCTTACAATGGCACGTATGGGCGCGAGGTGTGCGCTTTGGGGCGGATTCCATCCGCCCTTACAATGGCACGTATGGGCGCAAGGTTTGCGCCTCTGGGCGGATTCCATCCGCCCTTACAATGGCACGTATGGGCGCGAGGTGTGCGTTTTGGGGCGGATTCCATCCACCCTGACAATGGCACGTATGGGCGCAAGGTGTGCGCTTTGGGTCGGATTCCATCCGCCCTTACAATGGCATGTGTAGGTGCATGGTGTGCGCTTGGGGCATCTCCGTGCAGCCTGACCTGTATGGGCGCGAGACCGTCGCCCCATGGACAAATTCCATCAACAGATACTAATATGATAAACACATCGCAGTGAAGATACCCGCCTGCAGGCTGAGAATGTATAATTAATATCTACACCACGTCACGCAGATATAACCTTCTCGTGAGGAAATGACAATATGAATAGCCAAATCGCTCAAACAACCAAAGGTCCCATCGAATATACACTGCTGGGCACGGGTCCGGTGGTGTCTGGTCTGCCATGGCACATCCAGCAATTGTTTTTCCACCAGCGTGGCAGAACCACTCGTGGAAGCTGGTTTCCAGGTGCTGACCCCTTCCCGTCCAGGCTACGGTCGTACACCTTCCACTGTCGGCAAGACAGCAGAACAAGCAGCAGAAGCGCTGGTCACCCTGCTCGACAGCCTATCCATCCAGACATGCTCGGTATACGCCATTTCTGGTGGAGGACCAACAGGCATCGCTTTGGCAGCCAGGTACCCGCAGCGGGTCACTCACCTCATCCTGGCAGGGGCAATCTCTCGTCCGGAAAACCGGCAGAATGAGCTTAATTATAAGAATCAGATGTCTTTTTACGGGCCTATGCACGCGGTGATGTGGGGGATCCTTGGGATTATCGGCCGATTGTCTCCCCAGAGCATGGCTCGCCAAACCATGACCATCTTTTCGACACATGACACCACTGACGCCATGAGCAGACTTACCTCACAGGATATTGATCGAATCTGCCGGTTTTATCAGGGTCGATCTTCTCGCCAGGGCGCTCTGAACGATAGCAAGCATACCATTGGAGCAGAGCTGCTCCGCATGATCCAACAGCCGACCCTGGTGATCCACAGCCGGGAGGATAATTCAGTCCCATTCAGCCATGCGGAGTGGTCAATGAAGAATATTCCCAATGCAGAGCTTTGCGAATCAGGGTTCACAGGTCATTTCTTCTGGATCGGTCCAGATTTCCCGGGGATCAACCAGCGCATGGTAAAGTTTCTCGAATTATGACATTTTTTCTCTTTCCGTGAGATTTAGTCGGTGATTGAGATACTGCCAGCTCAGGTTACACCAACAATGAGGCATTGTTCGCTCCCAGGTGCACTTATAATTGCTCACAAGCTGGGATTCGGTAATGAGCGTGGGTACAAATTATTAGCGTGGTATCCACCCAATAGAGAGGTAGGGACGCGATGAGCCATCAAAAAATCATCACTGGAGATGATTACATCCAATCTTTGCGCAGGCGTAATCTGAAGGTATTCTTGATGGGAGAAAGGGTGGACGAACCGGTAAACCACCCGATGATGCGACCATCGGTGAATGCCATGGCAATGACTTACGACCTGGCACAGGAAGATCCAGGGTTATGCATGACCCCATCTCCATTCACAGGAGAGCGAGTGAACCGCTTTTTACATATCGCAATGAGTGCTGAGGAGGTGGTGCAGCAGAACAAGATGCAGCGTAAGCTTGGACAACTGACGGGCACCTGCTTCCAGCGCTGCGTGGGCATGGACGCGTTGAATGCCCTGTATTCGGTGACGCATGAGATTGATCTAAAACACGGCACACCTTATCATGAACGATTGAAAGCATTCATCAGCGATATGCAGCTGCATAATTACGTCATCGGCGGAGCGATGACAGACGTGAAGGGCGACCGCAGCAAATCACCATCGCAGCAAGCTGACCCTGACATGTATGTTCACATCGTCCGGCGCACTACGGATGGGGTGTTCATCCGGGGTGCAAAGGCCCACCAGACGGGGGCAGTTAACTCACACTGGCTGATCGTGATGCCGACCCTCCGACTGCAGCCGGATGAAGCGGATTACGCCATCGTTGGAGCATTGCCGGTGGATGCAGAAGGTATCACCTATGTGGTTGGCCGGCAAACAAGCGACACGCGCATCACTGAGGGTGAGATCGATTCTGGGAACGCAACCTTCAGCGGGCAGGAAGCGCTGGTCATTTTCGAAGATGCGTTCATCCCCAACGAAACCATCTTCATGAATGGGGAAGTTGAGTTCACGGCTATGCTGGTGGAGCGCTTCACCGCCTTCCATCGCCGAAGCTATGTGTGCAAAAGCGGGGTAGGTGATGTGCTCATTGGTGCGGCAGCATTGGCAGCGGAATACAATGGGGTGGAGAAGGCAGCTCACATCCGCGACAAGCTGGTGGAGATGACCTTTCTCAATGAAACCATATATGCAACCGGGCTCGCCTCATCATACCAGAGCACGGTCACGCAGTCGGGGGCGTTTGTGTGCGATATGTTATTGGCGAATGTGTGCAAGCAACAGGTGACCCGCATCACCTACGAGATGGCTCGCCTGGCACAAGACCTGGCAGGAGGCTTGCTCGTGACCTTGCCTTCTGAAGCGGATTACCGCAACGAAGAGGTTGGTCCACAGCTAAAGAAGTATCTCAAGGGGCGGGAGGAAGTGCCCACTGAGTTTCGGATACGCATCTTGAGGCTGATCGAGAACCTGACCCTGGGACGCAACGCGGTAGGCTACCTGACCGAATCTCTTCATGGGGCAGGCTCGCCCCAGGCTCAGCGTATCCAAATCCAGCGGCAGATGGACCTGGAGTTCAGAAAGGGTCTGGCGAAGAAGCTGGCAGGGATTGAGGACGGGTAGGGGTATATTGCGACCCGCCCCTACCCTATAAAATTTACTTCGGCAAAAAGCGTCAGGTACTTAACAGGTTGTGGTAAGATGGAACCTTATAGGTCAATCAGTTAGTTTATAAAAGACTGATTTATCTTACAGGAGAGTTTCCCATTTATATTGGTCACCTGGCAGTAGCATTGGCAGCCAAAGCAACCACCGATAAGGTGCCGGTAGGCGTATTGATCCTGGCAGCCTACAGCAATGACATATTGAAACTCGGTTTCAAGGCAGTTGGCCTTGAAAAGAGTAGCCAATTATACGTCAACGTCGAGGAAGGAATTAGATCATTCACACCGGGGAATATGCCCTGGTCTCACGGTTTGTTCATGTCAGTGATTTGGGCGCTTCTGGCTGGATTGATTGCCTTCCTTGTCTACCACGATCGACGTTCGGCAATTGTCATAGGGTCGGTGGTCATAAGTCATTGGTTTTTGGATTTCATCGTTCACCCCCCAGAGCTTCCGCTCTTTTTTAGTGATTCGCGTTTATACGGTCTGGGTCTGTGGTCCACTGCAACCGGTTTCAGGTTTTCTGTGGTCCTGGAGATTGGCATGCTGGCAGGAGGTCTGGCTATTTATCTGACCCAACGTCGGAAAAGGTCAATGGTTTTGGCGAAAGAAAGCAAAAAAACTTCCTATCCCAGCGATGCACAGGTTCCGGAACCAACCGGAGCTGGTGAGAGCACACCAAAAAAAGATGATGAAAAGCCCTCAAACCTCACCGAAACTATGGAGCAGGATTCAGGAGAGGAATAACTTCTGTATGAATGAGAGAACGATTAAATTCAAGGCTACACATATAGTGGGGAAGTAAAAAAATGATAGAATCATACGATTAGTTAATTGGATAAGGCGAGTTTAGAATTTCAATTTAGCTTCAGGAGCGTAGGAACATGTATTGTCCCCGTTGCCAGACCGATAATCCTGAAAAAGCGCGTTTTTGTCTGAACTGTGGAAAGGCACTCGAACGTCTTTGTACCAGCTGCCAGGCCGAGCTGCCACCAGGGGCGAGATTCTGCATGGAATGTGGGCAACCTGTCTTGGAGCAAACTCCGGCCGATGCTGACCGGTTATCCCGCCTGACGGCAGCAACACCCGGTTCCCTTATCCAAAAGATGCGTACGGCATCCAGGGACAAACCAAAACCTACTACCGGAGCGCTGGGGGAAAGGCGCACTGTTTCCACGTTGATCGTGGACGTGGTTGGCTCCACCAGATTAGCTGAACAGCTTGACATCGAGACCTGGATGACGTGGATGAACAATGCTTTTGATTGTGTCGCCCCTGTCATTTATAAATATGAAGGTACGATTGTGCGGTTATTGGGTGATTCGTTGCTGGCCTTCTTCGGAGCACCCGTCGCCCATGAGGACGACCCACAACGAACCGTCAGGGCAGGGCTGGAAATCATCGACCTGATGCGACAATATGCTGGGGAGATCAAGGAAGAATACAATTTCGATTTTGCGGTACGTGTTTGTATCAACACCGGGCCAGTAGTAGTTGGACCGGTGGGCGACGATCTCAGGTTTGAATATACAGCCTCGGGAGGTACGGTCAACCTGACCTCACGCATCAAGTTTGCAGGACCTGCCATGAGTGTACTGATCACTGAAAACACCTACCGTTATATCGCACCATATTTCAACTGCGAAGACCTTAGATCGCTGGAGATTAAAGGCGAGAACGAACAAATAATGGTTTATCAGGTGAAATCAGCCAGGGCTGTATTGGGTAGGACGCGCGGATTTGCCGATCTCGAAAGCCCCATGGTGGGACGGGATCGAGAATTGGATAACTTGCTGCAATTATGTGATACCGTCCAGATGGGATTGGGTCGGGCAGTTCTGGTCGTCGGTGAGCCAGGTCTTGGAAAAACCCGTTTAATTCAGGAGTGGCAGAGCGCAGCTGAGGCTGGAAAGGTTTCAGGTGCAAGCAACATGCTAACCAGAAGGTACCCCAAAGGACGTTGGGTGATCGGACGCAGCGTTTCCTTTCTCCAGGGATTAGCATATCGCCTGTTAATCAGTTTATTACATAATATGCTTGAGGTGACTGTAGGCAGTGAGGAGCCTGAGGTACATGCTGCCTTGCAGAAGTTGATGCACAACCTGTTTGGCGACAAAATGATGGAAGTCTATCCATACCTGGGCCATCTGCTGTCGGTTAAGTTAGAAGGCGAAGCTCTTGAACGGGCAAGCATCACCGACCCTCAAGCCTTGCAAACCCAGTACGTCAATGCGATGCAACAACTGCTGCTTGCCCTCACGAAGGAAGCCCCGCTCATCCTGGTACTGGAAGATCTGCATTGGGCGGATGCCTCTTCAACTGAAGTGTTCATAAAACTGCTTCCATTAGTCTTGCGAGCGCCAATCCTGTTCTGCCTTGTTACGCGACCGGAGCGGGAGTCTGCCGGTTGGAAGCTGGTCAACGCTGCCCGTGAGCTCATGGGTGATAGCCTGACAGAAATCACACTGGGTAATTTATCTGAGACTGACAGCCGTTTGCTTGTGGCGAATTTGCTGGATATTGAACAGTTACCAGTACGCGTGCGAGATCTAATCCTGAAAAAAGCTGAAGGAAATCCATTTTTCGTGGAAGAAGTGATCCGCATGTTAATTGAGCGGGGAGCTATCCAACATCAGGATGGTACCTGGACCGCACAACAGGATATTATGGATAGAGATATCCCGGATAATCTGAACGGATTGCTACTCGCCCGCATCGACCGTCTCCCAGCAGAGGCACGCTATACACTACTGGTGGCATCAGTGATTGGACGGAACTTTCCTATCAAGGTGCTGTCACAAGTCATACACAGGAGTATCGGATGACTCTTATTAGTGATCTTGGCACATTGGAATCTGCCGGATTGATCCGGGTAGCAAAGGTCGAACCTGACCTGGAATATCATTTTCTACACAGCCTGGTGCAGGATGCTGCCTATGCATCGCTTCTGGATGGCGATCGAAAAAGACTGCATTTGGAAGTGGGAAATGCCATCGAAAGCCTGTACCCTGAGCGGAAAAAAGAACTTGCTGCACTCTTGGGTTACCATTTTCAGGAAGCGGGGCAGGAAATGCGTGCCCTTGCTTATTTTTTAATCGCGGGTGACGAAGCCCTGGCGGCTTATGCCAATCAGGAAGCTGAGATCCAATATAAGCGTGGGTTAAGCCTGGTATGCTGCACAGATGCTGAGATTGCCAGTCTATATTCTGGGCTGGGAGAAGCAGTTTACCGCCAGAGCCGTTTCGAAGAAGCTTTGCAAGCCATCCATACAAGCATCGATATATATGATTCGATCGGGGATAACGACAATGTCGCCCGGCTATATGGCAGGGTGGGGCGGATCCTCTGGTATGCTGGAGACCGTCCAGCTGGATTGCAAGCATGCTTGCAGGGATTGGAGCTGGCAAAAGATGACCCCGCTAGCAAAGGAAAAGCGAGCCTGATGCATGAAGCTGCCCGGGCATATCACTTCAATAGTATGTCTGATAAAGGTCTTCCCCTATGCCGGCAGGCACTGGCGATGGCAGAACAACTTGGGGCTGCCTACGTACAGGCTGATGCCCTGGCGACCCTGGGAATCCTATCAGGCGTATCACCCGAAGAATCGCTGCAAGCATTACATAAATCTGCAGACCTGGCAGAGGCTAACGGATTTTTACAAGTCAGCATGCGCGCCCATCAAAACTTGGGCACAATGATCCGTACATGGTTGATGGACAACGACGCTGCACTGGAACACTTCTACCGGTCCGCAGAACAAGGCCGGATGCGTGGTGCGGCTTCAGAAGAGATCATCGGCCTATTAAGTTATACCAGCTCATTGATACTACCAGGGCGGTTCAAGGAAGTTGATGCTGAACTTCCCAGATTGGATATGCTGGCGGAGAGAATTTCAAATCCCACCCCAATGCGATTGGCAGTCAAATTCATTCGAGGAGCATTAATTGGATGTCGAGGAGATTGGGATGCAGCTATTTCCATATACCGGGATTTAGTGCAGTCGTGGTACGAGTTGAAAAACCTGGAAGCGCAAA
This sequence comes from uncultured Chloroflexia bacterium, assembly GCA_963777935.1. Lineage (GTDB taxonomy): Bacteria > Chloroflexota > Anaerolineae > Anaerolineales > UBA4823 > FEB-25. The sequence continues at coordinate 308,416 of CAVZSL010000001.1, read as the reverse complement.
TCGGCGTGATCAACGAATTGACCCATTGGCTGATGGAGAAAAACAGGTGGGGTGAGCTGGATGACCTGAGTGAAACCGAAGCTTTGCTGCTGAATGCAGTCAAGATCACCGAACAGGATGATTCTGAAGAGAACATGTGGGTTTATCCACGTATGTCGAAACTATGCGCAAGACAGGGGCGGTTGAATGAAGCGCTCGAATGGCTTGAAAAAGCTCGTCTGGTTGCCAAAACCAGATCTTCACCCTGGGACGAGTTATTTCAAGGAGAAGCGGAAATAGAGATAGCTGTCGCCGGACAGGATTGGGATACGGCACTGAAAATCATCGAAAAGTTGAACGCTATGGAAGTTCGTGCTGGATTCCGTACGGTTGCATCTCGATCGTTGCTAACTTGGGCAGATCTGCACATCAGCAGAGGAGAGCCTGCTGATATGGAACGGGCACAGGTGTTGTTACGTGAAGCTCTCACTCAGTATGCTGAAATCGGATTTGGTTATTATCCATTGATTGCCCAGAATATGTTACAAATGGTTCGATCTCGAACTTACGCCCAGGCGCTTGACCATGAGAAGCTGACCAAAGACCTGAAAAAAGCCCGCCTGGTTCAGGAAAGCCTGCTACCAGAGACTTTTCCAGACTTGCCCGGTTGGGAATTGGCAGTGATCCTAAAACCCGCTGGTGAAACTTCCGGTGATTTTTATGACTATATCGCGCTCCCGGACGGGAAAATTGGTATATCAATTGCGGATGTGACCGATAAAGGGACGAGTGCGGCATTATTCATGGCATTGAGCCGTTCGTTATGGCGTACATATGCGGTGGATTATCCGGATAATCCTGAGACAACGATGGTAGAGACCAACCAGAGAATTCTCGCAGACACCCACGGAGGATTATTCATCACCCTGTTCTACGGCATCCTTAACCCAACAACTGGCGATTTCACCTACTGCAGCGCAGGCCATCACCCTGCTTACTGGTTGCGGTCAAAGGATGGTGCAATGGAGGAATTATCCCGTACCGGGATACCTCTGGGCGTGTTGGACGACACAACCTGGAGCCAGGGGAGAATTAATCTGGAGCAAGGTGATAAATTGGTGCTTTACACAGATGGGGTGACCGATGCCTTGAATGACAGGGAACAATTCTTCAGCCAAGAACGGTTTCAAGAATCTGTGCGTAGGCTTTACGGAAAACCGGTGAATGAGATGCATGCAATGTTGTTTGCTGAAGTACGTGATTGGATCGGCCAGGCTCAGCAGTATGATGACATTACCTTGATGGTGATTGGAAGGGAGAAGGGGCAGTAAAAGTTGTTACTAATTGTCTTTTTGATGAATTCGCTATACAATGAATTTGGAGGCAGCTATGCCTGAACAGGCGATAAAAATCACGTGTCCACATTGTGGAAAGATTCGCACCGTTAATCCGGCAGTTTTTGGCGTGAGCAAGGGACCGCCCAGCGCAGCCTTGGATAAGGCTTACCAGAAGAAACGGGAAAGCATGGTTGAGCCTGGAAATCAAAAGGGGAGCTGGATTAATTTAAAGTGTCCGAGCTGTGGAAAACCTTACCAATATAATTCAAAAACCCACAAGGCACGCCCAAAACCATAGGGTGCCCGTAGAAACACACATAACCTGATTCTTCAACCTAATAATTGTAGTATCTCCTGGATACAATTCAATCGATGCTCTAATTCTTTCTCAATGGGCTAATGGTGCAAAGCCGTCTGTTATCCTGCTATACATGCTGGCAACCGCCGATCCCATCACATCGATCATCACGATGACAACCAGGACGAGTAAAACGATTAATAATGCATATTCGACCATTCCCTGGCCACGCTCCTTTTTATGAAATAACATAACGCCCCACCTCCTTTCAAAGAGATGTAAAGCTTTGTGTTGATCACAGCTTCGTCCTAAGGAGACATCGGGGAGCCAGCGAATAAATGGAGGAGCGAGAAATAAATGATAAAGAAAAATAGCCCTTGGCGCCGGCGAAGCTTTGGAACTGCTATGATCAAGAGATAAATACTGCTATTATTTTAGCGTAAAATGCATAAAAAATCAACTATCTTTGCCATTACCTTGCATTACTGTAAGTACAATTGAGCGTTCGAACGTGAGGGCGTTCAAACGTTATCATGTTTTTTCTTGTGCGTAACCGCTCCCATCGTGCAGGGTTATGACGGATAAATCGTGGAGGTGAAACATGTTCGCTCGCATCATCGGTGTATTCAAGCTTAGTGCTGCGACTTTCGAGGAGATCGAGCATAATACCAACCTGACCTTGCCTGCTGCACTCATCGTCCTGGTAGTTTCATTGGTGAGTGGCGTTGGGAATGGGTTTTTTAACGGTTTCTTGCACCGGAGTTTTCTAAGTGGTTTTATTGGCTCACTGCTCGGTGTGCTGCTGGGCTGGTTGTTATGGTCAGCTGTGACCTGGTTCGTAGGCACTCGCTTCTTCAAGGGAGAAGCAGACCTGGGGCAGATGCTGCGTGTGATCGGATTTGCCTATACTCCAATGGTATTAAGCATCATCCCGTGCGTGGGTGGATTGATAGGCATCATCTGGGCAATCGCAGCAGGGTTCATCGCCATCCGCCAGGGATTGGACCTGGATGATATGAAAGCGTTCTTTACGGTTATGGTGGGTGCACTGGCATACATCGTACTAACAGGGATATTGAACCTAATTTTTTAGCCAGATATCTTCTTACATCCCGGTAGGTTAGCCATTTTCAATTTTGGGGTGCAGCGATCCGGTCAAAAACCAGACCGGACAGGTTGCTGGACCCCAACGTGATCATTTAAGAGAGTAATACCCTCCGTGCGCGCAAGTTTGACATAGGACTCTATCATCTAAAAGCACCTCGCGCTCATTGATGATCTCTTCCCCGCAGTTCGAACAAACCGCACGCACATTCTGGTGGCTGATGATCTGGGAGGCAGGGATACGCAAGTCAACCCATTGAAAATTGAACAGCTCATCATCTGGCATCACCTGGTACCCCTGTAATTGGGCAAAATACCGACGTGTCTCTTGCGGAGCGTATTCAAGGGCGTGGGTTCTAACATCCAACCTGGGTGCCAACCGTAGGCTGGTATCTGTCTTCAGATTGGTGAAGGTGGCGGCAACTTTACCTAAATCCTCAACCCGCAGGGTTCTATGACCCACGGTTGCACCTGTTGCTGCCCGGATGCCATCCGCAAAACACCCGCCAGTTTCGATGATTACCAACGCAGTTTTGGCGCTCACCGGGACTTTCAACCCTAAGGCTGCCAGCCCTGCCAACCCCATCCGCACTCCCAGCACCTGACGCGGGCATAAATGACTGTGTTCAGATGCACTCTTTCGTAAAAGGTTGGACAGCTTTTGCGACATGACGCCTCGATTTTCTCATCCAAGATAAAGGATCAGGTGATCTTCAGCATCCACATCAACCGGAATGCTAGCCAAGGGTTGGGAAGCGGGTCCTTTTCGCAAACTGCCATCCGGCAGAAAGCGTGAACCATGGCATGGGCATGAAAACCCCTCGCTGGTTACGTTGACAGTACAACCTAGATGTGGACAGATCAGACTGATGGCGCGAAAACCCTGACTATCATGGATGATGATCGCCTGCGCCTCCTGGACAGGGATGCGCGACCCAAGTGGATACTCTGATGCCAAACCGAGGTCATACTGGCTGGAATGGCTATCTTCACTTTGATATCCAAGATAGCGTGTAACGATTCCCAGACCCATCAAGGCTGAGCTGGCCAGGCAGGCTTTCACCAGCAGGTTAAGGAAGCTGTGGCGCGAGAGCATATCATCTTTGGGTGGCATGGCATTCATGGCAGTAACGTGCTTCCTGCTGGTTTGGGTCCTGCTGGCAGCCACTACCCATCACTGGGTTAAAAGTGAACCGCTGACCGGTAGCTTTGGAGAAAAGCTCATACTTTGGGGTGGACCCCTCTACCCCGAGCATGAGGCGGATATTCCACAAAGCTTCGCCTTTATCCGTCACCAGGATAGAATCACCGACTTTTAAATCCACCACAGGGTTCAAGAAGGCCATGCGTAAGGCGAGATCGTTTTCATCGAGAATGGTATTGGTGAGTGGCAAGGAATCGAGCGTGCCATGGCAGGTGCGGCAGCGGACATACTGGATCTCTTTCTTGTTGTTGTAGATGTGCCCATCACCCATTGCCTCCTGGCGAGTATGGCAGTCCACGCAATCCAATGTCCACTCACAGCGGGTAAACTCAGCAATAGGCTGGTAATAATCATGTAAGCGATCGGTTGGAACGTCCTCACGAGGGTGAAATTGCATATCCGCCAGGCTGTAATTGCCACGGTTATGGCATTTATTACACTGGGTGTAGGCAACGGAGGTAGTCAATTGGTGAACAAGGGTGCCGTCCTCTCGTGCTGCGGGCGAATGGCAGGCCGAACAACCGGTCCAGCGATTATATTCTTCACCCTCCAAAGGCTGAGCAGACAGGTGACAAAACATACAATTATCATTAAAAGTTTGCAGGACGGTTGAGCTTTCTGCAGATGGATCAAACGCAGACAACCCATCGATGGCATAGACGCCCATTTGTGCGTTCAGGTCAGATTGGGCTCCAAGGGCATAGCGCACATGAGCAATCGCTCCCGCATAGGTGGCTTGCAGGCTGGTGACCACACGCTGGATATGGTCACGGTCCGACAGTGAACTCCCGCTGTGGCATTTCTCACCACCACAGGATGCCTCCACCACTGCCAGATCTGATGGATTGGCACCGCCTCGCATGGTGCTGTGAGCCAGGTCAGCTGTGAGTGCCAGTGGTTCCCCACCATGGCAGAGCACACATCCGAAAGTGTCTACCGGATGAGATTTACTAATCTCAGACAGATCAGCATGGCAAGTGAGGCAATATTCGGTCTGTCCGGTGAGGCTAGGAGTGATACCAATGGGTGTGGGATTATTGTTCTGACGCCACAACACAACGCCGGAAGCAAAAAATAGCAGGAACGAGGCGAGTAAAAGTCCCCTGCGCATATCAGGTTAAAAGTGCGAGCAGCGTGAGCAGGATAATCATCCCAGCGAGGGCAGCAACCAAAATTTGTATGTTGCGTCCGCCACGCGGGAACCACCTGCCAAGTTCAGCAGGTGAAAGCCGCCTGGGAGTGATATAGGGGACCAAAGCAACTACCAGCAATGCACCAAGCGGAATTAGCACGCCAAAAATGAATGGATCGCCATATTTTAACAGCTGTTGAACCCATAAGAAAAACCAGGGTGCCAGGTTTTCGCTGGTTGAGGTAAATCCAGCCTGAACGCCGGGAGCCAGTGGGGCTGGTAACAGGATGGCGACCACCACCAGCACAAAGGTTGCCCATAACATGGCCAGTCCTTCAATACGGGAAAGCTCTTTGCGTTTAATCCGCTCATAGGAAGTGCGAAGCTCTGGTGGTGGCACAGCAATGCCTCCATCACGACGAACTCTGAACAGGTGCCATACACCAATGACCATCAGGATAAGCATTAAACCAAAAAGATGCCAGGCATAAAAACGGATGAGTGTTGCAGCTCCGACCTGGTTGCCACCAACAAGGAAATTATATAGTTCAGCACCAATCAGTGGGATGGACATGATCAGGTTTGTCCCTGCCACCAGCGCCCAATGGACACCTTCATCCCAGCGTAGAACGTAACCGGTGAAATCCAGGAACAAGCAAATGACCAGCAAGAATAATCCGAGCAGGTAATTTAGCCGGCGAGGTTTCAGGTAAGCGCCGGTGAAAACCACTCTCAACAGGTGCAGGATAGCTACCAGGATGAGCAACTGGGCGGACCAAAAGTGCAGGTTGCGTAAAAACCAGCCAAACGGTACGAGGTAAGTCAGCTCCTGTACCGAATTAGCGGCTCGCTCTGGGGTAGGGATGTAAAAAAAGGTTACCAGGATGCCCGTGAAGCCCACGAAGAGGGTGAGGAAAACTGCCAAGCCACCCATTCCCAGGGTATAACTCAAGCGAGCCTGTGGGGCAGGGACAGTCGGTGGGTGTAAATGGTCGAAAAAGGACGGTCGCATCGGGTAGAAGGGGGACAAAAAACCGCTCTAATCAGGAGCGGTTGATTTTATTATTGGACTGTATTCAGTCAGCTCCGCTGGTTTCTTCCTTGGGGTGTTCGGATTCCAGCACTTCTCGTTCCACTTTATCCTCCCACTCCATCTCCTCTTTGAGTTTCTCATTGTACCATTTCTCATGATGCGCACGTGCATACCAGGCAGACACCTTGCCTGAGAACATCGAGAAAAAGGCTTCCTTTTCTTCCGGAAAGACTGCCCCCATGTAGACATGGATGAACAACCAGGCAACAATGGTGAACACACAGATGAAGTGGATTGGTTGGGCGATCTGCTTGACGATGGGTGGGAACAGGCTCTTGAACACCATCACTGGACCGGTGATCATGATGCCGAGCGTGCACACCACGACGAAGTAGCTGTAGATCTTCTGGCCGGCATTATACGCATCCTGAGGGGGCAACTCCTTATCCTTCATGAAACCCATCATCTGTAAAGGCTTGACCTTCATCCACTCAATATCGTCCTTATCCAATAACATACGTTTTGCCGTGAAGGGTACGAAATACTTGCGGAAGCCAACAAAAACATTAAATAGGATCACAAAGATCCAAATGAAGCCAATGGTGTAGTGAAAACGGATCAGATTGGCATCACTGCCAAATACATTGCGGAAGGCTTCCTGCCACCAAAGCGGGGTGATCCCCAAGCGAGGGGAGGAGATTATCGCAATCCCGGTAGTCAACAGCAACAACCAGGAGGCTACATTAAACCAGTGGGTCAGGATATTCGCCAGGTTGTGTTTTTTGTACATCTTTTGGCGCAGACGCTGACGCTCTGGCAGGGGAATATTTTTATGGCTCATAACCTCTCTCCTTCTGCTGACTATTCATCAAATTCCTTCTCACCTTCCAACAATTGTTTGGTAAAGAAGATTGCCTGTGCCAGGAAAGCACCTCCCATAGCTAATGCCATCAACGGGATGGCGACCTTCTTCCAACCCTGTTCAGCAATACCGTAATGTGGGTCACGCGGAAGGGTTTCTTGCTTTACCTGTCCAAATGGGTCAGACGAACGTATGCTTTCGGTTTCCGGAAGGTTCAGGTAGTAAATATTCGGGTCGGTGTCAACCTCTCCCTTTTCGTAATCCAGGCTCGTCACCGATTTAGCATTCCGAAGAGCAATCGAGACCTCTGAGGTGGAATCATTTAGGTCGCCAAATAAACGCGACTTCCCAACACAGGTGGCAACACAGGCTGGTTCCAAACCAACCTCCAGGCGTTGCACGCAGGCATTACATTTATCCACCACGCCGCGAGTCTGGTCGATATAGCGGGCATCGTATGGGCATGCTTCCACACAATAACCACATCCAATGCAGGCTTCCTGATCCACCAACACCAGCCCGCTGACCTTATCCTTGTAAGTGGCTCCACTGACGCAAACCTCTGTGCAAGGTGGGTGGTCGCAGTGCATGCAGTTATAGGGTACAAAGACCCGGCTCAAGACCGGCCATTGCCCCTGCACTTGTTGGTCATGCACCCAGATACGGGTGTGGTCCATGGGTACATTATTTTCCACGCTGCATGCCACCAGGCATGCCCGGCAGTCGATGCAGCGGGCAACATCAATCACGAAGGCATAATGGTTTTTCTGAGGCATAGGCTTCTCCTTATCACGCCTTCTTCACCGAGACGAAAGTTTGGCTGAGTGCCTGCCCACCACTGATGGGGTCAGTGTAGGTAACATGTAAGACTGAATCAGACGCACCTACGTTATAGGCAGTGCGTAATGCCATTGAGAGATGCCCAAACCCCGGCGTCAGGTATACACAGTCGCTGCGGATGGCTGTAGTAACCTGCAGAGCTACCTTCACTGAGCCAACGGGGGAAGTGACTTCGACCATATCCCAATCCTTCAACCCGAGGTTTTCAGCTGCATCCGGAGCCATCCAAAGTCGGGGTTCATCCTGGTATTTGTGCAAGAGCTGGTTATTTTGCGTTCCAAACTGGGTGTGCTGACCCACCTTGCCGGTCAGCAGGTAAAATTCACCCGTTTTAGGCTGGGGTGGTTCCTACCCACGTAGGCAAGGGACCCGGATATCCCATTGCTGTAACGTTTCCGAATACACTTCCACTTTTCCCACTGGGGGTACTCCATTTAATGTTCCTTGGCTTTTCCTCTTGCAGTACCTCAATATTACCATGCAAGCGTAACTCCTCCAACGAGATAACCAAGTGGGGCCAATTGTTGGTTCAAGTAATCTTCCTCGTTCTCATATTGGAAGAAGTCAGCCAAACCCAGGCGGTTGCCCAACTCTTTATAGATCCACAAAGCTGATTTTCCCTCTCCCTGCGGCTCGATAACCGGTTGACGGATGAAGATGCGGTCACCCATGGGCACCAATGGGTCGAAGCGTTCGAGATAAGACGCCTCTGGCAAGACCACATCCGAGTACCAGGCCTGTATCGTTCATGATGATGTCCACTGTGACGATAAAGTCCATCTTATTGAACGCTTCCAGCGTCTTCTGGCGGTCAGGCAGTGAGTGCACCGGGTTCTGGCGTGCGATAAACCAGCCGTGGGCCTGGTACGGCTCACCTGTGACGATGGCATCGCGCAGCTCCTGAAATACACCCAACTTAAGCGGCACCAAGGGTACTTCCAAGGTACACCATCCAACCGGTGGCTGAAATACGGGGGTATGGAGGCTGCGGTGGAGCACCGAGATCACTCCACCTGCTTCCGGGCTTTCAGCGATCAGACAACCATCGTACCCCAAAGACATTGCCCACCAGGGCGTTCAAGGATTGCAATGGCGCGTTCAGTCGGGAAAGAATTGATGAAGTTAGAAGTGCGCCAGCCATGATGTGCCAACGCATTTGATCTGCTGCTGCAAACTCATGTGCAATGCGATGAATGATTTCCGCTGGAATGCCACACTTACCGTTCTGCCCATTCTGGTGTATAGTCAGCCGTGTGGGTAGGTAAGCTGGTCACAACCAACTGTGAACTCTTTACGAAACTTCGCAGTTGTCCTAACTTCTTCGGTTGAGATCACGTTGATCATCGCCAGGTGGAATGCCAGGTCAGTACCCAGGATGAATGGGCAGCCACTCGTGGCTTTGGAGGCAGTCTTGGTGAAGCGTGGGTCGATATACACCACCTTTACACCCCGAGCTATGGAATCCACCAGGTCAGTGGTCTCAGAGGTGGAGATGGCTTCGGTCAGATTGCGCCCGGTCAGGATCAGAATATTTCAGACTGGCTCTAATTGCGGGCTGGTTCCTCCATCCCGTAGGTAATCAGGTTCGCCACAATCATGGCATTGAAGCACAGGCTACGCTGGGTGCCATAGTTGGGAGAACCAAATCCATACAACAGGTTTTCAAACAGCGGCTGAGAAAGGTTGTGGGTAGACGAAAAGACCATTGCTTCAGGTCCGTAGGTATCCTTGATCTTCAGCATGTTGTCCGCTACCATATCCAGGGCTTCGTCCCACGAAGCCTGGCGGAATTTCCCTTCGCCGCGCTTTCCGAGGCGGATGAGTGGGGTGAGCACACGGTCAGGATCATAAGTGTTCATCAGCCCCGATTGGCCTCTGGCGCACAGCCTGCCATGAGAGTGTGGGTGTTCCGGATTGCCCTCCAGTTTCACCACTCGCCCTTCATCCACTTTGGCACGCACACCGCACCGCCAGACACACATCTCGCATATGGTGTAAAGATAGCCGCTGCCATTATCATCTAGCGAGCCCGCCTGGTAGGCTGCCCGGGCAACGGGTGGCGGGATGAACTGCCCCACGGCAAAAGCTGTGGCAGCTGCACTGCCCAATTTTAGAAAATCACGTCGTGAGATCTCAGTCTTTGGCATAATTTGCCTTTCAATCTACGGTAGCTGATCTACAATACCGCACTCAGGTTGATTACTGAAGTTTATCCTTGCGCTGTAACCCTGCCCGTTCGATCAGGTAGAACAGGAATAAGACGATCAGTGAAAACAATAGAACCGTCAGATAGGGATTCAGATTCAACAAATCAGGAAGAACAACATTGCCAAGGTTTGCGATCTTGGAAATCGCGGGGAATACCTGTGGGTAGGTCAGACCATAAAGAACAGCCCCAGCCAAGAAACCCAACAAGCCCAGGACCAATATAATCCAGTTTGCCTTCGCCGCTCCCGGCGGCGCAGGTGCCTGGTCAGTACCCAGCGAGCGCCATCCCCACCCCAAAGATCAGCCCGCCAACCAAGTTGCCTATGATATAAGTGGCGGGCACGGTGGGGAAGGTGATCCAACCCAGCCCGCGGAATATGTACAGCCCGATCATCGCCACGACAATTGCCGTTAGCATAAATTTGAGTATGGTCATGTCGGTGAAACGGAACTGGTTAGCAATCTTATGATATTTCGTTAATCCGGCTTTGTTGAGCGAAAATCCAAAGCCGATACCCAGAATGATGGCTATGATAGAGGTGGTCATGGTTTAATACCTCCTGCCGTAGACAATCAAAGCGGTGATGATGCCTGTAACCATAAATCCCGCCATAAATAAGAAAGCCGCTGGCACAAACACCATACCACCTGAAATGGCCAGACCACTGGTGCAGCCTCCAGCGATGCCTGATCCGTACGCAACGATCACGGCACCGAGGAAGCCGAGTACCCAACGTTTCCAAGGCTGTGGACCAAAGATGAGTTTCCATTGGGCATCATCGTTAAAACGAAATTTGAGCGTTCGGCTGGAGAAAGCAGCCAGAGTGCCACCAAAAAAGATACCTACCAGCAAGATCACCGACCAGGTAATCTCAGGACGCATGATGGGCAACGCCCGGCCTCCCCTCCACGCCCCAATAGACATTGCTGAACACGCTGGGGGCGATTTTCTTGCCAATCAACCCTGCTATGCTTTCGAATGCACCTGAAGCACCCAGCAGTGCATTGGCGAGCAGGACTGCCAGCAGTCCGACGATACCCAGCAGGATTCCCGCTATGTAAGGTGACCACATTTCTTGAGATATAAAAGATTTGATCCGGTTCATAAATCCTCCATTAGTTTTCGTATCAATTGAGCTGTGGGTCAGCTTCCCGCCATTGCTACCAGCAAGGCGCGCGTATCTTTATCCAAGGCCTGAATGCGGCGGACAAGCTCAGGGTCGAGATGCGACAAGGCGTGAAGCATCTCATTTGCCTGATCTGGATTTGCCAGGAGGCGCTTGAGGGCATGCAAACCCACCGGGTTCAGCCTGGCGATGAGCGGAAGAAGTTCTGTCACATCAGTTGCATAGCCTTCAACCACAGGCACAGCGCCTTCGACCGGCTGAGCTGCTTTTTTGGTGTAAAAGCCTTTTAAACCCTTCCTGCGCCGTTCATTCCAGTAAACGAACGCTCCCCCACCCAATAAAATGCCCAAGATCATCACCACCAGGATCACATTACCCCAGTTGATCGAGACTTCGCCGAGCACGGTTTCATCGTATTGCTGTACATAATCGATCGTCTCGGGTTGGCTGATCACGATCGCACCTTCAGGTGGAGCAGGCTCCTCCGTGATCATTGCCGATGGTTCTGGGGTCGTTCCCGCGGGCGGGACTGTCCCACCTTCACCAAGGGTGACACCCAGTGTGGTGGCGTATCCTTGAGCAAGCTGTGTGTAATCGTCAGGGTGGCACATAGCACAGCCGGCTTTTACATCTGATTCCCAGGGCACCATGCCAGCATGGGATTGGTCCTTGTCGGTGCTTTGCGGGTTACCCGCATGGCAACTCACACAGGCATCGATTTGCGCATGCTGGGTGTGCCACGCAGTGCCATCATTATTTACGGGATCAAGGCCTTGTGTCTCATGACAATCCTTACAGGATGAGGCCTGGGAGCCGCATTGCGCACGCGCTTCTTTGGCTGGTTGTAACAGGAAGAATCCAGCGATCAGGATGGCGCCAAGGAAGATAGGGATTAGATAACGTATCCTTGGATTTTGCATCGTTTCCTCCTCACAAGAAAAATAAATCCCTGGGAGCTAATGGGGGGATTTTTGCAGAATTATTACGCGGCTAAGCTGTGTCGACAACTCTCTCGGCTTCATCGGCGCTTTCCATGAGATTGGCCCGATAGGTAAGCCTGTCACGTAATACTTCACGTAGCATGTTTAATGCTTCAACCAGCCGTGTATCTGTCAGGTGATATTCCAACGTCGTCCCCTGGCGGACGGTATAAACCAGGCCTCGTTCACGTAAAACCTTCAAGTTGCGTGATGTGGCTGGCTGACTGATTTCCAGTTCTTCCGCCAGGTCATTGACTGAACGTGGTTTTTCAGCCAGAGCATAGATTAACAAGATACGTTTCGGGTCTGCTAGAGCAGAGCAAATATCTGCATGCAAGCGGGATACTTCCTGAGTTAGTTGGAGGTTGGTCATGGTTATTTATTCCAATATATGCGTATACGAATATACTAATTTATGGTATATTATCGAATTATCCATCCCATAAACAGTATTATTTGTCACATATAATTTGTGATAGTGTCACATTAACTAAGTCAGTTGTACAATTATAACTAACACTCCAGGAAGAAAATTATCGATGTTTGATCGTGAAGCACCATCGGTGTATGTGGGTCAGTTGCTAAAACAATTACGTCAGGAGCGGGGTATCTCCATTCGTGAGCTGAGTCGGCGAAGTGGTATTTCTGCCAATGCCTTAAGTATGATCGAGCGTGGGCTCACCTCCCCGTCAGTAAGCACACTCTATCGTCTAACAGATGCGCTCAATGTGCCCATCACCGCCCTGTTCCGTCAGGATCATTCACAAGAGCCAATCGTTTTTCGGTCTGTCTCAGAGCGAACACATATCCCTTTTCCATTAGGCCTTTGGGAAGGCTTGGGAGGAGAAGACTTCATCGGCAGGATGCAGCCCTTCATGCTAACTCTGGAGAGTGGTGCCGAGAGTGGGAAAGAAAAAATAGTGCACACCGGGCATGAGTTTGTGATGTGCTTACGAGGCAAGCTTGAATATGAGGTGGAAGGCAAGTTATTTAACCTAGAAGCAGGTGACAGTCTGCTTTTCGCTGCCAGACTGGCCCATCGTTGGCGTAACCCCGGGAATACAGTTGCCAATGCGGTCATCGTTTTATCGGGATTTGAAGAATATGAGAAACCGGGGGCTTTTCATTTCCCTCCCAAATAAGGTGTAAACACGTTTGAAAGGTCAAACGATATAACGTAGTCACATTCACATTTTTAAACAATAATACGTTCAAACATTCATTGGTTTAAACCTTCCTAAGTTCGCACAATCATCATTGCGAACGTTTTAACGTGCTTACTTTCATACATTAGAACGATTTAAATTTCCCTGCATGACACAATCATAATAATAATGTGATTTGTGTCACTATTCACCAAAGGACATGTGAATATAATCACTTATATATACGAATATACGTATATATGATTGGATAAAATATGCCTTACGCCCTCGAACAAGAAGTCAACCAATTACATGCTGAGATCTGTGCAGGCCTGGCAGATCCAAAACGCATTCTGATCCTGTATGCATTGCATGACAAACCTTGTAGTGTCAATGAGCTGGTCGAACTGTTAGACCTCAGCCAACCTATGGTCTCACGCCATCTGAAAGTCTTGCGCGAACGCGGCATGGTCACCACCAACCGTATTGGCGCAACCGTGGAATACAGCATCTCGGATGAACGCCTGATACAGGCACTCGATTTATTGCGTGCTGTGCTAGCCAGTAAACTCAAAAACCAGGCTGCCCTGGCAGATACATTCAAATCCGCATCGGTCTAAACTAAATAAAACAAAGGAACAAATTATGAAGAAACTACTCATCCTCGGTGCCGGTACTGCTGGAACAATGGTTGCCAACCGCATGAGGCGCCTGCTTGACAGCGATGAATGGAATATCACCCTGGTTGATCAGAATGAGACTCATTATTACCAACCCGGCCTGCTATTTATCCCGTTTGGTATATACAGTAAGAACGATGTGATCAAACCCAAGCGCGATTTCATTCCTGCTGGGGCTGAGCTGATCATGTCACCCATCGAGCACATTGACCCTGAACACAACCAGGTCAAGCTAGAAAAAGGTGGAAGATTGCTGAATTACGATTTTTTGGTGATCGCCACCGGCTGCCAGATACACCCAGAGCAAACCCCTGGCTTAAAAGAGCACGAATGGGGCAGATCCATCCATGAGTTTTATACCATCGACGGCACAGTTGCCCTATCGAAACACCTGCGGAACTGGCAGGGCGGGCGCATGGTGGTCAATGTGGTCGAGACCCCCATCAAATGCCCGGTGGCACCGCTTGAATTCCTCATGCTGGCAGATTGGTTCTTCCACGAACTGGGATTGCGTGAAAAAGTGGACATCACCTTTGCCACCCCGCTCTCCGGCGCCTTCACCAAACCGGTGGCCTCCCGCCACCTGGGTGACATCCTGGACCAGAAAGGCATCAAAGTTGTGCCCGATTTCATGGTCGAACATGTCGACCCAGACGCTAAAAAACTGGTCTCTTATGATGAGCAGGAAATTGAATACGACTTGCTGGTCAGCATCCCCTTGAATATGGGGGATGCTGTCATCGCTCAATCGGGATTGGGTGATGAATTGAACTTCATCCCAGTGGATAAGCACACCTTCCTGCATCCCAAATATGCAAATATTTTCGTCCTGGGCGATGCCGCCAATATCCCCACCTCCAAAGCCGGCAGCGTGGCACATTTTGCCGTGGACTGCTTTGCGGATAACTTTCTGCGCTACATTGACGGGTTGGAAATGCTGCCCACATTTGATGGACATGCTAACTGCTTCATCGAATCAGGTTTCGGCAAAGGCTTACTAATTGACTTCAACTACGACGTCGAACCACTCCCAGGGCGTTACCCTCTGCCCGGCATCGGACCTTTCTCGCTGCTGCAGGAATCGGAGATGAATCATTGGGGCAAGATGATGTTCCGTTGGATGTATTGGAACCTGCTGCTCAAAGGGCAGGAACTACCTCTGCCAGCGTTGATGAGCATGGCTGGCAAGTGGAGCAAGTAAGGAGAAAGCCATGGATGCTTCTCTACAAGAGTTAAACCAAAAGATTGACTTGTTGACCAACCAGGTGGCATACCTGAGCGAGCAGGCACAGCTCGCAGAGCGCCAGCGTATGGAGCGTGCCGAGCTGGTGCGTGATATTACCCCGCTGGCAAACCAGGCATTTGACCTGGCAGTCGAACAACTGGAAGAAATTCAGGAATATATCGACTTGAACGACCTGCTGCGCCTGTTCAAGCGCCTGCTGCGTAATGGACGCACCATCGATCGGATGCTTGATCAGCTCGAAAGCCTGGAAGACCTGGCGAACACTGTCGGACCACTGGCAGACGATGCTTTCGGGAAGGCAGTTGATATCATGGCTGATCTGGAAGCCAAAGGCTATTTCAGCTTCGCACAAGGTGGTATGAAGCTGATGGATCACATCGTATCATCCTTCAGCGCAGAAGAACTGGATCAAATTGGAGTCTTTGCCATCCGCTCTCTGGTAAATATTAAACAAGAGATAGAAAAACCAGTGGATGTGTCGTATCGGGGGTTGCTAATGCAAATGCGCGACCCTGCCGTCCGGCGTGGCTTGGCTCTCACCCTGCGCATCATGCAGGTAATCGGCACGCAGGCAGCTAATCCGGTTGCCACCGGGTAAAAAATAATCTCAAATACCTATCTGGATGCTTGGATAAAGTAATTTTCTTAAAGGAGAAATAGAATGGCAACACGAATGATTGCAGGTAAGAATGTGGAAGTGAATGAAGAAGGTTTCATGACCAATCCAACAGAATGGACCAAGGAAATCGCGATCGAGATCGCCAAGGAAGAAGGCTTGCCCGAGCTGACCCCTGCCCACTGGAAGGTAATCGATTTCGCCCGTCAGAAAGCAATGGAGAACAGTGGGGCAGCCCCCACCCTGCGCACCATCACCACAAATGCTGGGGTGACCACTAAAGAGCTATTTGCCCTGTTCCCCAAGGGACCCGCCAAGAAGGTCGCCAAGATTGCAGGTCTGGGTAAGCCCGAAGGATGTGTATAAAAATGCATTCCTCACTGTAGGGGCACGATATATCGTGCCCCTACAGCAAGAAACTCTCATCCATAATATAAATAATATAGACTAAATCTACTGGAGAATATAAAATGACCGAAAACAACAACCGCCACATGGCTTTTATCTGCTCGAAGGGTGACTTGGACATGGTCTACCCGGCGCTGATCATGGGCTGGGCAGCCCTGGGTAACGGCGTCGACGTGTCCATCTTCTTCACTTTCTGGGGTTTGGATATGATCCGCGAGGATCGTGTGGACCATTTGGAGATCGCGCCGGTGGCTAATACCAGCATGAAGATGAGCATGATGGGTGTACCGGGCAATATCGGTATCCCGCAGTTCATGGGTGTGATCCCGGGGATGACCCCCTTCGCCACCGCCCTGATGAAAAGCAAGATGAAGAAGCTGGGTGTGCCTCCTGTGCGCGAATACCTTCAAATGTTAATGGATGGGGGTGCCAGGCTTTATGGTTGCAAGATGACCTGCGACTTGTACAATTTGGCAAAAGACTCTTTCATCGATGGTGTTGAAAGCATCCTTACCGCCAGTGAATTCGTTGACCTTACGCCAGGGGCACAGATTATCTTTATTTAACGAAATTTACCTGTAGGGGCTGGTCTGAGACCAGCCCCTACTATTAATATAAATTGTTGCATGGTCTGGTGAGTCCAGTGTTCCCTCAGGTTACAGTGTCTTGATGATTTCACCGCTGGAGCGTGACCTGCCCCTACTAGGTTTATCACATAAGAAATCGTATTAGGCTATACATAAGGGTGCAACGATCCAGTCAAAAACCAGACCGGACCGGCTGCTGCGCTGTCTAGGCACGGGAAAAATATTCTCACTTCCCCAAGCGGATATTCCACGAATTAGCTGCTTGTATAGTTCTTGCACACATTTTTTTAACAATTTTATTGTTATCTGATATCCAAATACCTTCCGTTAATTGAATAAATTTGTTTTTTCAAACAATTCCCCCAATATCATATATATGAAAACAACCTCCAAAACACATTATAATTGGCGGGTATTTTTAGCACATAGGAGATCATCATGCAAAAACAACTCGCTGAACTAAAAACTCGATGGATGGAAATCTTCGACCTACAACATGCAGGTGCCTTATTGACCTGGGACGAAGCCACTTATATGCCACCGGGCGGAGCCGCTGCACGTGGCCGGCAGAGTGCGTTGCTCGCCAGGCTGGCGCAGGAAAAATCCATCGACCCACGGCTGGGCCAACTATTGGATGAGCTTCAGCCTTACGGTGAGAGCCTTCCGTATGATTCCGACGATGCTTCCCTCATCCGGGTGGCACGCCGTGATTATGAGCGTGCCCTGAAGCTGCCTCCCCAATTTGTGGCGGAATTCTTTGAACATATCTCTAAATCCTATAATGCCTGGGTGGTTGCCCGGCCAGAAAACAACTTCAAAGCGCTCGAACCGCTTCTGGAACGAACCCTCGATCTATCACGGAGGATGGCAGATTTCTACCCAGGGTATGAACATATCGCCGATCCATTGATCGATTACAGCGATTACGGAATGAAAGCAACTACCTTACGCGCTTTGTTTGCCCACCTGCGCCGTGAGATGGTTCCCATTGTGCAAGCCATCACCGCGCAACCACCTGCTGATGACGCGTGTCTTAAGCAGCACTATCCGCAAGCCGACCAGCTGGCATTTGGGGCAGAAGTGATCAAAAAGCTGGGGTTTGACTTCAACCGAGGCCGCCAGGATCTGACCCACCATCCATTCATGACCAAATTCTCCATAGGGGATGTACGCATCACCACCCGGGTGGACGAGAATGACTTGAGCAGCGCCCTGTTCAGCACCATCCACGAATCCGGGCATGCCATGTACGAGCAAGGCTTCCCCATGGAGCTGGAAGGCACACCCCTGGGTGTGGGCGCCTCCGCGGGCATCCATGAGAGCCAGTCGCGGACCTGGGAGAATCTGGTTGGACGCAGCCGGGGTTTCTGGGAGTACTTCTATCCAAAACTGCAGGCGAAATTCCCCGATCAGCTCAAGCATGTCTCGCTCGACACATTCTACCGGGCAGTCAACAAGGTGCAGCGCTCGCTCATCCGCACCGAAGCTGATGAGGTGACCTACAACCTTCATGTAATGATCCGTTTTGATATCGAGCTAGCCTTGCTGGAAGGTAACCTGCTGGTGCGGGACTTGCCAGAGTATTGGCATGTCCGCTACAACGCCGATATGGGGATGCGCGCCCCGGATGACCGGGATGGCGTGATGCAAGATGTACACTGGTTCAGCTATACGATCGGCGGCGCTTTCCAGGGCTACACGTTGGGCAATATTTTCGGTGCGCAATTCCACAGCCAGGCGCTCAAAGCGCACCCGGAGATCCCAGCTGAGATGGCGCAGGGTAAGTTCGACACGTTGCATAACTGGTTGATTGAAAACGTGTACAAACACGGTAACAAGTTCACCGCCAACGAGCTGGTCGAGAAAGCCACCGGCGGTCCACTCAGCATTGAACCTTATCTAACCTATCTCAAGACCAAGTATGGAGATTTGTATAGGCTGTGAGTGAAAGTGGGGCACAATTATTTTAAAGAACAATGCATCCGTTCGGATTTTCATTATCGTTCCCCCACGTAATAACCATCCTGATACCATAAATGTTAAGACCTCACAGGTTTTCAAAAACCTGTGAGGTCCTTTAACATCTCAACCTAGGGATAGATTATTTCTTGGTTTAATCCATCATCATCTACTTTTTGTTAATAAGCGTCAGGAACACCCGACCCGGCTCACCCAGGACACCCCAGGTTGAGAAATGGTTTGGGGTGGCAACCAAATGGTTGTTCACCGGATCCAACAAACCGGTCTGTTCCAATGTCCACTCCAATCCGTCCCAGTTGTATAAACCCATCGTATCCTCAAGTACGATCCATCTCTGCCAATCTGAATATCCAATGGTGATGGTATAGGTTCCTGTGGGTTCAGCGGGTAAACCTGTATCGCTATAAACTGCGGTCACGTCAAAAAAGTGACCGATGCCCACCAGCGGCGCGTATCCTGGGATTTCGGTATAAAGGACAGTGTGGGTGATCAGCACCTCATCGCTAAACGTGCCCGGACCGAACTCATACAGGGTATCATCCCAGGGTGAATAAAGCGTCCCTCCTTCTGGGGATATCACCGCCGAGGTCTGTTGTGGCAAGACATCAAATTGGCTGAGAACAGTGATCAGTCCCTGGTATGGACCGGTGTCCCATTCCATATGAACATCATATGTGCCGAGGGTGGCAGTGAGGGGTATCGTATACTCAGCGGATTGCATGGTTATACTGTAGTTATCCGGATCGGTAAGGGTTATTTGTGGGAAGATCCGGGTACCTACAAATTGTCCGGGCGCAAATTTAAAAATATAGAGTAAAGGATTATCAAAATTATCGACCACCTTGGTGAGGGAAATTGCCTCGCCCACGTATGCGTCTTCAGTGCGACCGGTGGCGCTGATCGTTCCCCCTGCTGAAAAAGTGATCTGCTCGTTTGGATCAAACGCGAGCTCATGATCAAAATCAACCCAACAAGTCCAGGTATTACCGGCTTCATCCGCACGAGAGAATTCTTGCCGGGCATGGTATCCCAGGTAGGCTGACACAATAATGGTGTCGCCATCATATGTGTATAGGTTAAAATCCTCCCAGGTTAGCATCAATGGTATCCAGTAATAACCAAGAATTACTGTCATCCGGATGTTGCACCCAAAGGATTCCGTGAGGGTCAACACTCATATCAAAAACCACCGAATTATTGGGATTGGTGAAATCTTGAGTTATGCGATATAAAGCGTATGAGTTATATTTTTCCACTCCCACATCATATACTCCAGGGGTCACGTGGAAAGTAACTTCGCCATTGGTATTTGTTTTGCCGACTTCCCCTCCACGCGTTCCTCCAGTTACACCTACACTGATATAAGCGTCAGTGAGAAATTGATTATTTGTAATTCTTGCTGTCAATGTCACCTGTGATGCCCCGACCGCAGTCAATTTGATAGATCCGGGTGGAGAAACGTTAGTCCGATAAAGAAAAAAGTTAATAGTGCGTGAGTATGTGACGATATCATAAACGCCTGGTGAGAGGTCCAGGTAGGCGTAACCATCCTGCCCGGTCAGCGCCCAATCCCCAATATGATTATCACTAGTGAATGCCAGGACCGTCGCATTAACTGCTGGTTGCCCATTGGCAGATTTGACATACACAGTGAGGACCCGAAAAACGCCATTTTCACGAGCCAGTGTGCCATCCGGCAAGTTTTGAGAAGCTGAGACGCGGACGCGCCCCAGTTAAAAATAAACCCAGACAAAATGCTAAAACCACGATAGCGCATCTTTTTTTCATTCCATTCTTTTCTTTGAAATACCACTGCTCAGATCGGAATAGGATCGTCTGATGGATGACAAATGATCAAATTTTCGATTTCGAAGACGGCAAAATATCGTGATAATAATGATAAATATTTATTTACCGATAAGAGTTAGTATCTCCCACCAAAACGGTAAGTTTCGGTTTTTTATGATCAACCTTCTACTATCTATTGATAACGGCCAGGAACACCCGACCCGGCTCACCCAGGACGCCCCAGAATGAAGATATTAAGGTTGAAAATTCGCCGAGATATTGGATAATCCTCCTAATGCTATACCATATCGCATCGATAAACGAGTGATAATGGGTTACATTTGTGGAGACCAATCCCAGAACCAGTAGACAAGTCCCTGCCACTTACCCCAAGGCTCGAAAGTGGACAACACCTGTTTGGGGGTTATCTTTTCGCCACCAAAGAACTCGTTTGAGACGACCTTTAGCGCCCACGAATCCACGGGGACGAAATCATAGCGCCCAAGCAACATGAGCAGGTTGGCAGCCGCGTAACCGCCCACCCCCTTGATGGTCATCAGCTCCTTGCGCAGCTCAGGGGTAGTCAAAGAGCTGGTCTTGAGTGCTTCCAGGTCCAGCTCAGCGGATGCCACCCGTTGAGCGAGCTCCCACACATAGGGAGCACGGTAGCCCATGCGGCATTGCTCACGCAGGGTGGGCTCGTCCACCTGTGACAACCGCTCGGGAGTGGGGAAGGCATGCAACTCAGGCTCGCATGGAAATAGGTCACCGTAGCGTGTGACCAGCTCACGGCACA
Organism: uncultured Chloroflexia bacterium; assembly: GCA_963777935.1. GTDB lineage: Bacteria > Chloroflexota > Anaerolineae > Anaerolineales > UBA4823 > FEB-25. The sequence continues at coordinate 287,066 of CAVZSL010000001.1, read as the reverse complement.
TGCGCAGGGTATGTTGCCAAAGTGTATTGGTGGTCAGGATGGTGCGGATCACATCTTCGAACAGGGTGGGAGAGCGCAGCACCCGTCCGGCTTTGCGCTCAACCATTTTTACTAGCTTGGGTTCCTGGCCAGCCAGGGCGTAGAACTCCGTGAAATCCTGGTCTAAGTCAAGCATCCAGGTGATGTGGAGGGCGAGCTCGGATTGTTCAGGCTCCGTCAGCAGCTCGGTCGAATCGACCCGTAAGGAATCACCCGTAGCGTGCACTTCAAAGCGCAGCACCTTGCCGGTGGTCAGGCGGATGATGTAAGATAGACCATGATCTGGTGTTTCTCCAAAGGGCGGCATCTGGATCCAGCCGTGTGAGCGGACCACGGCAGGTAGGTAAAAGGCAGTGGGAGGTGTGAGGGTGAAGGTCATAGGGGGTCCTATCAGGTCATTGGATGAATTCCAGGTCATCAGTCCAATGAGTTGGGTTGGCGAGGATGTAATCCGCAATGGATTCTAGGTCAGATTGGTTTCGGATGATATGTTCGTAGTAATTGCGGTGCCATACAGGAAATCCAGGTGTGCCACGTGAAATGTTTATTTGTTTTGCGGAGATAGTTTTGAATGCACCTATTAATTGTCCCAGTGGTTTTATTATGGTAAGGGCGGGTCGCGACCCGCCCTTACCATAATCGTCTACTTCTAATATTTGCAAAATCCCATGGAAATGATTCGGCATAATTACAAATATCTCATTCATGATGTATGGATACCGTCTGGGTAACCATTCCCACGATTGGTAAAGAATTTTACCGTATTGATTCAATCTCATCTTCCCACTAACCACATTACCAAACAAACATTCACGTTTATATGCCAGCACAGTGACGAAATATGAACCAGGTGATGAATAATCGTAGTCTTTCAATCGGATTGAACGGCGATGGAATGGGGTGGGATCAATATTCATAACGACATTACTTAATGCACCCATGTAGGGACACGATTTATCGTGCCCCTACACAAGAACGAGACTGATAAATCCAAATGATCATGAAAAAACATATTTAGTCTATATGCATCAATTGTTTAATTTCCTTTTTATATTCTTGGCTCAACGGACAATACTCCGTATTGTTCTCCCCTGTATCGCGGTTCTCAACGATCAATATCGACCCATCACGGCTGAGCAGGATGGTGTGCCAGGCATTCTGCTTCACGTTATATAACTTGTTCAGTTCAAGCTTTTGGGGGTGGATTCCATCCACCCTTACAGAATTACCCCCCAGGACGAGGATCGCCTGACCCTCCAGTCAAGACAAATACCTCGTCCGTCTGGGTGTGGCGCTCCATGGTTTCAATATTTTCGGGAAGGGAGCCTTCCGCCCAACGTAAGATCGCTACTCGCCAGGTGTCAAAATCGATGAGTGGCTGGTAACCTTCACCAGTGTATTGCTTAATTTCCAACGTTTCATTATCCATACTGACCTGCCTTCACCCACTCAACCAGACTTCCACCTGATGTTCGCCCCCGGTCGCATCAAATTTAACCAGGTTACCCTCGATCTCAGCTCCATCCACGGTGACCTGGATCACACCGCGACTGACATGTTGCGGATTGTGCACCCGGATATGCAGACGATTACCCCTGAAGGATCGCTCAACAGAAAATCCATCCCACTCGGGTGGAATGCATGGGTCAAGGCGCAATCCATCGAACTCTGGGCGGATTCCCAGGATCCACTGTGTGATGGCGAGATAATTCCAGGCAGCAGTACCGGTGAGCCAGGAGTTTTTAGCCTCTCCATACGTGGGTGCTTCACGACCGGCGATCATCTGGGCATACACGTAGGGCTCGCAGCGATGCACCTCGCTGATCTGCTCCCGTCTGGATGGGTTGATGCGTGAATAATAGTCATGCGCGTGGGCACCGTTTCCTAGCATAGCTTCAGCGATGATGATCCACGGGTTGGTGTGACAAAAAACACTACCATTTTCCTTATACCCCGGTGGATAGGAGGAAATCTCACCCAGGTGCAGGTAGTATTGAGTATAACCAGGCTGGTGGAGCATAATACCATGCGGCGTAGCAAGCCTCTCCGCGACAGAGTCAAGCGCCTGGCGAGCCTTGCCATCCCCAAGCCCCAAACCAGCCATGATACACATGCCCTGTGGCTCGATGAAGATCTTGCCTTCCGCACAGGTGTTGGACCCTACTGGCTGACCAAAGTCATCATAGGCACGCCGGAACCAGGCGCCATCCCAACCGTGTGTCCAAACTGTGCTCTCCATCCGCTCAATCGCCTGCTGGTAGAATAATGCCGCCGTTGACCCTTCCACTTTTCCGGCGATTTGTACCATCAAGCGAGCTGCCAGGATGAATAAACCTGCAATGAATATACTTTCCGCCACCTTGCCATCCTTATTGGTGGTAGTCTGAAAGGATTGTCCAGGCGAGCTGGAAAAGCAGTTGAGATTCAGGCAATCGTTCCAATCGGCGCGCCCGATGAGTGGTAATTCGTGCGGACCCAGACGGTCGAGCGTATACTGCATGCTGCGTTGCAGATGAGCGTAAAGCGTTTCCTCCGTTCCGGGTGCATTGTCATATGGTACGGGTTCTTCCAGGATGTCCCACTTACCGGTCTCCTGGACATAAGCTGACACGGATAATACCAACCAGAGAGGGTCATCGTTGAAACCTGAACCAACCTCATTATTGCCACGCTTGGTGAGGGGTTGGTATTGGTGATACGCCCCACCCGTGGGTAGCTGGGTGGCTGCCAGGTCGAGAATGCGTGTGCGAGCTTGCTCGGGCAACAGGTGGACAAAACCAAGCAGATCCTGGTTGGAGTCGCGGAAACCCATCCCGCGCCCGATACCCGACTCAAAATATGAAGCTGAGCGGGAGAAATTAAAAGTAGCCATCAGCTGGTAAACATTCCAGGTGTTAACCATGCGGTTGGTATGGATGTCCGGCGTATGCGCCTGCTGTTTTTCCAGCAATCCGTGCCAGTATTCCCGAAGGTCACTAAATGCAGAAGTCACTTCAGCTGGTTGCAGGAAACGCTGTATGATGGGTAAAACAGTGCGTTTGTTAATGGTTTGTGAGCCGGGCGGGTTAAACTTATCACCCGCCAGATTTTCGTGATAGCCCAACAAAAAAATGACTATTCTTTGTTCATTGGGCTGTAGAGATAGCTTCACATGAGCAGCACCAATGGGTTGCCAGCCATGAGCAATGGAATTGCTTAAGGTTCCCGTCTCCACGCCCAGGGGTGAATCCCACCCGCGGTACGGACCGAGGAAGGCCTGCCGGTCGGTATCAAAGCCTGCCAATTTCTCAGAGCAGGCAAAGAAGGCAAAATGGTCGCGCCGTTCACGGTACTCGGTCTTGTGATAAATAACCCCACCCTCCACTTCCACCTCACCCACCGAGTAGTTGCGTTGGAAGTTGGTGGCATCATCCATTGCATCCCACAAACAGAACTCGATAGTGGCAAAAATGGATAAATTGGCTGGCTCAGGGCGCTGATTGGTGAGGGTCAGCTGCCAGATTTCCAGGTTCGCACCTAGGGGGATAAAGTAACGCATGCTGGCTTTTATCCCTGCGAAGGTGGAATCGATGGTGGTATAGCCCATCCCATGGCGGCACTCGTATTTATCCAAACGTGTGCGCGTGGGCTGCCAGGTGGGCGACCAGAATTGGGGAGAAGTTGCGTCATCGTCGCGCAGGAAGATATAACGCCCGCCCGAATCGAGCGGGGCATTATTATAACGGTAACGCGTCAGGCGCCTCAGCCTGGCATCTTTATAGAATGAATAGCCACCCGCGGTATTGGAGATGATCCCAAAATAATTTTCGCAACCCAGGTAGTTGATCCATGGCAGGGGTGTGTCGGGTCGGGTGATGACATATTCACGTTGCTCATCGTCGAAGGTACCAAACTGCATCGTAGCCTCAGCTAAATCATTGTTGTAAAGCTATATCCAACCTGGTTATCACCGCCGTCCACCGCCGTCCTTACGCAAAGTCACCTATCAAGGAAGACTGTGGACCTTGACCAGGAATCCATCCACCATCTCTTCAGGCGAGCCTGGTATTGAATTACCCAGGAAGTGGAGTAAACCCATCAAAGGAGTATCCATTAAAAAGCCCATCGGATCCATTCCGATCGCCTCACTACCACCAATGGTTGCCCGCATCTGGTCATTCAGCTGCTGAACGAGTGGAGCCAGAACACTCATACCGCGTGGATCTTCGATCCATTCACGCAAGGTCGAATCGCGGTTCAATATGCTGGGCAGCTTCAGGGTAGATTGAAGAGTGACCGTCTGGGTGCATCGAATGTCGGCAGATGAAGCCCCGATCAAGATGTCAAACTCCCCATCCTCGGTAATCCATTGCCGGTAAGCCGGGTGGTAATACGCAAAGGCGCGGAAATCAAGCGGCACAGACACAGTCTTGGTCTCGCCTGGCTGGAGCTCAACTTTAGCAAAGCCTTTAAGCTCCTTGGGCGGGCGGACCAATTTGGACTTATGCTCGTGCACGTACACCTGGACAACTTCCTTGCCTGCCACCTTACCGGTGTTCGTTACCTCCACAGATACAGTTGTGCCATCCACATCCCGGAAAGTTTCCACCGAAACTTTGGGGTTCTGATACGTGAAAGTGGTATAGCTGAGCCCATAACCAAACGGGAAGAGTGTGGCGACATCTTTAGCATCGTAGTATCGATACCCAATAAAAATACCCTCACCATAGCGCACAGCGCCATTTTCTCCCGGATAGCTAATAAAGGCAGGTGTATCCTTCAGTTTAATCGGGAAGGTTTCCGCCAGTTTGCCTGATGGATTGACCTTGCCATAAAGCACATCGGCAATTGCCCCGCCACCGGCCTGTCCCATCATCCAGGCTTCGAGGACAGCCGCGGTACCATCAATCCACTCACTCATCACCACCGGTGCGCCGTTATTAAGGATCACAACCGAATTCGGCTGGACGCCGGTGACCGCTTCAATCAACGCAATCTGATGCGAAGTCAAGTCCAGGTCAGGTCGGTCATAACCTTCCGACTCTTTGGTTGCAGGGAGGCAAATATAAAGCAAGGCCAGCTCAGCTGAACGGGCGTTTATACATGCCTCATCGATTAGAGCCTGCTCGAAGCTATCATCTTTAGAATAGCCCTCGGCATAACTCAGCTCGGCATCTCCAGCCAGTTTTTGCAACTCGTCAAACGGGCTATCAACCTGGGTCGGGTTGATATGCGAGCTACCGCCACCCTGGAAGTAGGCTTCTTTCGCTGAGCGACCAATGACAGCAATATGCTTCTGCTTCTTTAATGGGAGCAGCCCATTATTTTTTAACAGGACCATGCCCTCTCCAGCAACTTTACGTGCCAGGGCATGGTGCCTGGCTTTATCAAACGAGCTACCTTTTTTGGTTTCAGCAGCTTTGAAAACGATCTCCAGGATCCTGCGTACCGCCTCATCCAACACTGTCTGGTCCATTTTACCTGAGCGAACAGCTTCAATAACCTCATTGACCCGCCTCTCCCGCGGACCGGGCATCTCCAGGTCCAGTCCAGCTTTTAGAGCTTCCACCCGGTCGTGCACCGCGCCCCAGTCGGATACCACAAGACCCTCGAAACCCCACTCCTCCTTGAGGATCTCCGTCAGTAGCCTGTGATTCTCAGCTGCATATGTGCCAAAGAGCTTGTTATATGAACACATCACGGTCCAGGGTTTGGCTTTTTTGACTGCTGCCTCGAAGGCTGGCAGGTAAATTTCCCGTAATGTACGTTCATCCATCTCTGAGTTGATCGTGGTACGTTGGTATTCCTGGTTGTTGGCGGCGAAATGTTTTAACGAAGTGCCCACCCCTTTACTTTGCACACCTTTGATGAAGCTGACCGCCATTTCCCCGGCCAGGAACGGGTCTTCGGAGTAATACTCGAAGTTTCGCCCGCACAGGGGGGTGCGCTTCATGTTCGCCCCAGGACCGAGGATAACATCCACATCCAGGGCAATACACTCATAGGCAAGTGCCTCGCCCAGTTTATGGATCAGGTCCACGTCCCAGGTTGATGCCATGCAAGTCGCGGTTGGAAAACAGGTGGCAGGCAAGCTTTTTTCAACAAATGTGGTTATATTTTCTGCCCGGCGCACGCCATGAGGCCCATCGGTCACGATCATCTCCGGAATACCCAGGTGTTCAACGGGCGTGGTCGTCCAAGGGCCGGCTCCAGTACACAGGGCGGCTTTTTCTTCCAGGGTCATTTTCTTTATCAAATCTGTAATTTTCGTCATGGTTCAATCCTTTCTGAATGTCCCGTCAACTGGCGGGAAATGTATAATAAAATCGTCTCAAATCGATATTTTTTCAAATTTTAGTTTTGATTAGCTTGCAGAGCAAACCAAGTTAAAACGAATTGTAAATTGAGCGAACATGAAAATCATTTTTGGCTCGCTCGAGGGTCCATCCTACAGGCATTGGACAGGATAACTGCTTTGTTCGACCAGCCGGAAGGCTAAAGTAGTTATCGCTGAAGATGACGTCGCTGCCCGTCAAAGATACTTCTATAAATAATGCCGTAGATTTGGCGTTCAGACTTGCAATCAGCTGATCATTCTTGATGGACAGGTCGACCTTCACAGTGGGATCACTCAGCGATAAGTGTTTGATTGGGACAAAAGTGGCAATCTGTTGGGTCACAAAATTATTTGCTTCATCCCAAAGGTCAGCGATAAAAATTATCTTGCGGAGGTTGTGTTCCGTGATATATTTTGAGAAATCCAGCTTACATATTTCTTTCGAGTTCTGCGGGAGGGTAAAGACCAATGGAACAGATCCATCGGTCAGTTCTTCCCCATCCAGCGTCTCCAATTTCCAATTCAACTCTCCCAACCAGGATCCTAACAAGTCGTTAGTCAGGTATACCGACATTTCGGGTGAGTTGTCTTCAATAGACAACAATAACGGTGCATAGAAGCGGCGAGCGGCATAATGCAACGCCTTCCAGCGCCCAAAGTAATCCAGGCTGGACCAAGAAGCAACTGGCCAGCAGTCATTGAGCTGCCAGTATAAGATCCCAGCGACTCGATCGGGATAGCGCCGCCAGTGTTCCACACCATAGCGGATACCTTCTGCCTGGAGCACCATGCTTAGATAAACCAGCGATTCAAAATCCTTAGGCAACCGGAACATATCCAACATTTGCCGAACCATCATAGAGTTTCCACTGGCATTCTTCTGGTGATGCTCCATGATATAGGAGGTCATGTTCCAATCGGCCTCATCCGCGTAGGTGCGGATGGTCGCTAAAGGGGGTAAGGACTGGAAGCCAAACTCACTCATGAAACGTGGATACTGCTGGCGATAAGAAGTAAAAGGTTTCCCCCCATGCCAGACATCCCAATAATGAGAATCACCCTGGTGTTGACCATTCGGATCCAGAAAAGGAATATCGGAGGAGGGTGAGCTAGGCCAATAGGAATGGTCAGGGTCCGACGCCAGGCAGCATGCAGGTAACGTGTGATGGAAAAATTTATCGTAGGTTGCTTTTAGATCCTGCAGCTCGGGGCGATTCCAGGTCCAATCCACCCAACCCCATTCCATCTCGTTATTCCCACACCACAGTGCCAGGCTGGCTCGATGGCGAAGACGACGGATATTTTCAACAACTTCCACACGCACATTCTCCAGGAAGTCAGGATCATCTAACGGGTAGATGCTGCACGAGAAGATGAAGTCTTGCCAAACGAGAATACCGTAGCGGTCGCATAAATCGTAAAAACGTTCCTCCTCGTATAATCCACCCCCCCATACGCGCAGCATATTCTGGTGGGTCTCGGCTGCTGAGCGAATGAGAGCTTCAAGGAATTCGTCCGTGATCCGGGTTGGGAAGGAATCGGCAGGGATCCAGTTGGAGCCTTTGGCGAGTATCTGGACACCGTTGACCACAAAGGCAAAGGAGCGTCCCCATTGGTCTTCTTGCTGGCGCAATTCGATCGTACGTAACCCAACCTGATACACGCGCTGATCTAGAAGCTCATCTGTGGATACATTGCCAGCCTTAAGCGAGACTTCAACCTGATACAGCGGTTGTCTACCATAACCATTCGGCCACCATAACTCAGGATTGGGAATCAGCACTTTCATCAGCACCTCATCCTGCATTGTTATGGCGGTTTCTTTATCAATAATCTCACCCTTGGGGGTTGTGATGCGAATTGCCACCGTGAGCGTCGAGTTCTCCCAACCCTGCACAGCAACACGCGCCTCGACAACTACCTTCCCATCGGTATGTTCCTGTCGCAAATGGACATCAGCCAGGCGCGCTTCGTTGTAGCTCTCCAGGCGGATATCCTTCCAAATGCCAATGGGTGGCAGCTTTGGACCCCAATCCCAGCCAAACTGGCAGGGAGCCTTGCGTATGTATGGTCCACCAGGCAACGAATGATAAGGACCCGGCATTTCACGAATAGCATTCTTCTCCGTAATAAACTTCACCGGTGAAGCAAAGGTGATCGTCAGTACATTTTCACCTTCTACTTTTATAAACGGTTTGATCTCCCATTCATAACGGCGGAACATGTTGTCGGTCTGCCCAAGCTGGGTGCCATTCAGGTCGATCGTCGCCAGGGTATCCAATCCTTCGCAAACCAGAAAAAGCTTTTCGGCAGCCAGTAACTCCGCAGAACAGCTAAATTTATGCTGGTAGACCCAATCGGACTCTGCCACCCATTGGAGGCGCTTTTCGTTATCGCCCTCAAATGGATCTGGGATGCGTCCATTCGCCATCAGGTCGGTATGGACACCACCAGGCACTCTAGCCGGCAACCATTCAGTAGAATTTGCCTGGCGAAATTGCCAAGCACCAATCAGGGATTGAATCAGCATATAGAATAACCTTTCGCAGTATGCAGTATGTCCAAAGGTGTATCTAGCTCAGGTTTCAGAGCTTTACGGAATTTCGCTTGAATCCAAACTCAGGTGGAACACTCAACCGTTGAGAGATCCCATTCTTCATAGATTTTTGGAACATCACTAATCAAACGCCGGGTGTAAGGATCTCTCGGTGTTAGTATCACTGCATCGGCCGATCCGCTTTCAACAAATTTCCCATGCTCCATAATAAATACCTTGTCGGATACATAATATGCCAGACCAATATCATGGGTGATGAAAATAACCGTCATGCCGATATCGTTACGCAGCTGCATCAGCATATCCAGGATGGTGGCACGCGAACAGGCATCGATCATCGAGGTAGGTTCATCCGCAAACAAGATCTTCGGTTTCAGCAGGAAGATACGGGCAATCATCAAACGCTGCATCTGTCCGCCGGAAAGCTCGAACGGATACTTGTTGGTCAACTCCTCAAACTTCAAGTTGACAAACTTACATGCCTCTGTCATCATTTCGATTTTTTTATCACGCGGTAGCCTTCCACCACCACGCATGCGAATACAATCTAAAAGCACTGCATCAATCTTATGAAATATGTTATATGAAGAGAAGGGATCTTGAAAGATTGCCTGAATATTTTTCCAGTATTCCTGTCTCTTCTTATTAGTCCTGATATCGCGCAGTTTCCCCTGGAAGTATATCTCCCCTTCAGTGATACTAATTAATCCAAGCAGCATCTTCGCCAAGGTGGTCTTTCCGCTGCCCGATTCGCCCACGATCGAAACCACTTCGCCTTTGTAGAGCTCGAGATCCACATGATCCACCGCAAGCGTTTTCGTACTTACCAAACCCAAATAGCTTGGTAAGTCCTTTGGTGCTCAGAATAATTTCTTTATTTTCGAGCATTTTGATCAACCTCTTTCAGATAATAATTCCTCAGTTCTTTTTCCGATAGGACACAGCGATAAGCGCGGCCGCCTTCAAGATTTCGAAGATTTACATTTGCCGCGCATTCATCGCGAGTATATTTGCAGCGTGGTGCAAACCGGCAGCCAGGAGGTGGATTTTTGAGATTGGGCGGTACCCCGGGAATAGATGCTAGTTTAACATCCCGCAGACCTTGTTCAGGCACAATAATCGAGCCCATCAGTCCTTTGGAATAGGGATGGAGTGGATCAAACACGGCTTCCTTTGCAGTCGCTTTCTCGACGATCTGCCCTGCGTACATGACCATAATATCATCCGTCACGTTGTAAAGCAGCGGAAGCTCATGCGTGATGAAGATCATCGATTTGATGAAACCATCTTTCATCAAGTCCTTTAGCATCTTAATGACCATCTTCTGTGAAGTGACATCCAAGGCGGAGGAAGGCTCATCAGCGATCAATATTTTTGGAAAAAGGATCACCGATACCGCAATCACGGTGCGCTGTTTCATGCCGCCCGAAAGCTCGACCGGGTATTTCTGCAACACTTCCACCGGTAGCCCTAAAATGCTGCAGCATTCACAGGCAAGGTCATAAACTTCTTGCTTGGTTTTGTACTGGTCATGAGCTTCATACACATCTTCAATAAAGTTGATGATCTTGCGGGTGGGGTTGAGTGCGTTCATTGCCGCCTGGGGGATATAAGAGATTTCTGTCCCCAAGATCGATTTGCGAACGACATCAGGGTCCATTCCCGATATATTTTTACCGTCAATAATGATCTCGCCACTGGTATAGTGCAGTGGGGCAAAGTAATACCCCATCAGGCTGAGTGCCAGGGTCGACTTTCCACAGCCGGATTCTCCCGCAATTCCCAGTGTTTTTCCTTCTTCGACTTTAAGGGAAACATGGTCAACTGCATATATATCCTCGTCATAGCGGGTGATATATTTTGTGGTTAATTCATTCACTTCAAGCATTACGTTTGCCATAGATGACCTATTCCCTTAATGCTGGATTGTATACCTGGTCGAGACCCGTGTTCATCAAGTTTAGCGAGAACGAAACCAAGGTGATAACGACGATCACTGGCATATACGCCCACCATTTTCCGAGGCTTGGTGCCATATAGTAAAACGCCCAGTTCAACATTAAACCCAAAGTTGCTGTTATCGTGGTTTTCGGTCCCAACCCAAGGATCGACAACGAGGCCTCATACAGGATAGCCGAGGATATTTGCAGGATCAGCGCCATTGCGACGTAAGAGGCGATGTAAGGGAATATGTCGGTGAAGATGATCAGCCAAACGGGGTGTCCTGATAATTTCGACAGGTTGACATGGTCGCGATTACGCAGAGAGATCACCTGCGCCCGTACAGCCCGGGCCGTCCAAACCCAGGCAGTAAACCCGATCACCACGGCGATGGTCACCGCACCACGCCTTTCCTGCCCAATACTGAATGAAATCAGGATCAACAAGACGATGGTGGGGATGACGGTAAAGAGATTGGTGAAGAACATAACCACGTCATCGACCACCCCGCCCATATAACCTGCCGCCAATCCCAGGACCAAACCGATTGTGGTGGCAATTAAACCCGCCACAATCCCAATCAACAGGGAAGTGCCGGTCGCCGAAACCAGCTCGGGCATCACATCCCGGCCAAAGCTATCCGTTCCAAGCAATAACATGCGCACATTTGGAACTTCGCTTGCGTTCACATAATCGGATTGTGCAACCGACCCTGTTTGCTCCAGGGCACCTGTTTCGGCATTATTCGTGGCAAGGATCAACCCCTCAGTGGATAAAACTCCCTGTAGCGAGGTATTCAGCCTTTGATAGTACCTGGTTTTGGCAAAGGTCATCCCCGGGATTTGCTTCTTAGGATCATAATTGTTCGTCCACAGAGCCAGGAGGCTTTTGGTATCCGTGGTATCGATTTGAGTTTCGGGAATCCCAGCCTTAACCAGCCACTCCTTTATGGCAGTGCGGTCATCAGGGCTGAGCTTGCTGGCGATCCGCATGGTCGCGGCATTATCCAGCATAAGGGTATAAGGAGCGGTACCGATGCTATCATACACATTGACGTAGATTCCGGGTGGAAGAAAAGAGCCCTGAATGCTACTCTGGCTGATGGTTAATAATGGATCAGTTTTAACGAATAACGGAAAAATGATCACCGTCACCACAATGAACATGAAAATGGAAAAACCTACTACGAATTTACCGGAGCGAAAAACCTGCTTGAGGGTATTTTTCATGGCGGCTTCTCCTTAATCCGACTGTGCAGCTTTAATACGCGGGTCTATGAAGCCGTACAAAATTTCAAGGGTAAAGTTTGCGATCAATACCATCACGGTAATGATCAAGGTGGTGGCTGAGATCATCGGATAATCCTGCCCCCTAATCGCGCTCAACAGGGTGGTACCCAGCCCCGGGTAACTGAAAATAATCTCCGCTACCAGGGCACCTCCGACCATGGTACCGATTGCCAACGCCAGGCCGGTGACCTGTGGAAGCATGCCATTGCGAAAGACATATTGAATGATCTTCTTATCTTTGATGCCCATGAAACGGCTGTATTTTACATAGTCGGCATTTAACTCATAAATGGACATGGAGCGCATGCCAATCGCCCACCCACCAATGGCGATCAACACGATCGACCAGAAAGGCAACTGGTAATGGACGATCACCGACCAGACGAATGACCAGCTAAGGTTGGGAATCAGGTCAAACCCATATCCACCCGAGGTGGGTAACCAGTTTAATATGATCCCGAAAATGACCAGCAAAATGGTTGCCATACCAAATGCCGGTAAACCACTGGCAAAAATACTGAGCGGCATGAGGGCTTTATCGTACCAGCCCCTGAGATAAGCCGCTAACACGCCGAGTACGTTCCCGATCATAAAACCGATGATGATCGCCGGGAACTGCAGTATCACCGTCCACCACAGGGAAGATTTGAGAACACTTGCAACTGTGCGGGGATATTGGCTGAACGAGAAACCAAAATCGCCATGGACAACATTTTTCAAATAGATGAAGAACTGTTCGAACATGGGTTTGTTGGTGCCAAACAACTCTGTGTATTGCTTATAAATCGCCTGGACCCCGCTGGCATTGGATTGGCCTTGGGCCATCCTGGCGACGATAGCTGCCACAGGATCTCCCGGCATCAGGCGCGGCAGGAAGAAATTCAACAGGAAGGCGGCAGCGAATGTAATGATAAACCACATCAGTTTTTTACTGAAATACCTGGCGTACCCTTTCATCCCAGCGCCTCCAGTTCATCTTGATTAAATTTCGATAATTTTAATATCAGGTTTCTCATAACCAGATCGAAAAGCTTATCATAACAAACAGCCATGTCCCCTGGTTAGCGGAACATGGCTGTTTATTTATGCTATTGGTTACGGATTAACTAGCGTGAGGTTATACAGGCATGCAACACCCCAACCGTCAGTGCAGTCCATCGGTGGGACGACTGGGTCGGAGCCATCATCCTGGTGTGGGTAGCCTGTCCAAACATCTTCGCTCACCGCATGGAACGCATCGGGGCGATACATGAGCGTGAAGGAGGGGACATCGGTCAGGTAGATTTTGACCAATTCCGTGTAGATTTCCTTCAGCTTGGCTTCGTCGGTTTCAGCGGGGATCTGTTTGATCAGCGCATCGACGTCAGGATTGCTATATTGTCCCCAGTTGCCGTTCCAATTGACCGCCTGACCAACGAATTCAGAGCTCAACAGGTGGCGGATACGACCCCATGGTTGGGTCGGGCCAGCACCGTCGGACCACATCATGAAGATGTCATATTCGCCTACAGGGAGAGGTGTATCCGATTTGGTGACGACGGTCTGATAAACGCCCCACTCTGGGTAGGCGGTGGTGATATCAATACCGATCTTCCGCCCGGCAGCAGCCACCACTTCGATCGCAGCCTGCCAGTCAGACCAGCCATTCGGGCAGGTGGCTACATAGTGAAGCTCTTCCCCATTGAATTCTCGGTTACCATCGCCATTGGTATCGACAACGCCTGCTTCATCAAGCATGGCCTTGGCACCTTCGATGTCATTGCCGGCCCATTGCAGGTCTGCGACGGCCTCATGGTCGTACAAAGCCTGCTCACCTGGGGTCGGGTTCATCAAGCTACGTGGAACCTGATCGAAGGTAGCCGATTGGTTGGTCATAGCGTTAGCGATGATGGTGGGATAGTCTACCGCAATGGCGATCGCCTTGCGGATTGCAACCTGGTCTAAACCATTGGATGCCAGGTTGTAATAAGCGGTTGGGAGGCTGGCGCCAATGCCATAGGGTGCCTCGGGAAGGTAGGTGGAGATAGGCAGTCCATAGTTGAGCCACAATACCTGAATATTGGAGTTAAACTGCTGGCTGACATCCACTTCAAGCTGTCCAAAAGCAACAGATCCAGCTGCATTATCCTTGTATATTACATGAGCGATGTACTTCGGTACCGGCAGCTTGCCCCACATGGAGGCGTCCTGACCCCAATAGTTGTCATCTCGGATGAGGACCACCTTTGTATCGTCAGAGAAGAATTTGTGGTAAGGACCGGAATAAACGGCATCTTCAGCGGGATCGGCTAAAAATGCAGTCGCATCACTGCCGGTGCGCTCTTCCAGCACCTGAGTCCAGGCTTTCTGGATGACAAAGGTGCCGTCCAGGAAAGACTGGATCATCAGAGGATTAACCGATTTGCCTTCTGAATCCAGTACGGATTTGATCAAAACCGTTTGGGGATCAACGGCTGTGACGGTGTCAACGTAAGCTTTGTAGTTGTTGCCAGCATTGGTCGAGTACTTGAGATTGGTCTCCCAGGTATAGGCTACGTCATCGGCGGTCACCGGGGTGCCATCACTCCACTTTGCGGCTGCTTTGAGCTTTACGGTGACTTCTGTACGCGCATCATTCCATACGGCATCGCCATCTGCCAGCAGAGGATAGGACTGGCCATCCAGCATGTCGTACAGGTACAGGGTTTCGAACATGAGCACGCGGGCAGCGTCCTTGGCAGTGACAGCCATGGCATTATTCATGCTGGAAGAGTATGGATTCCAACCAACCACCGCGCTCCACTGCTGGCCATTGAAGTACAGGGTTTCATTGCGGGGAAGCTGTTCCTCGGGTGGTGCGGTCGGTGCGGGGACTTCAACGGTTTCCACGACTATCTGGGTTTCTTTGACCACCTGGGTTTCCACAACAGGAACTTCGACGGTCTGGATAACGGTCTCCGCGGTGGGTGTTGCGCAAGCTGCAAGCAGCATGCCCATCACCATCACTACGGAAATTACGATATATAAGCGTTTCATTTTCATTCTCCTAAGATTTTTATTTGATTAGTTTTATAACAGATCGGTTTTTTCATGGTTTGTTTATCGATAATCTTTCACCTCCTCTTGGTTGTAGGGCGGTTAATTTTGTTAATATATGAGAGCGCTTCCATAATTATTCACATTTTCGAGCTTTGCTTTATCGACATATTTTTGGAGAGCGCCACAGCTGTCACGGATGACCAGCTCGGTATCCATGATGATGCGCCGGGTAGGCTTGGTCCCATTTTCAATCAAGTCGATCAGGGTTTCTACGGCCCTGGCACCGAATTGAACGATGGGTTGGCGAACCGTGGTAAGTTTGACATCAGATTGGGAGGCGATGGGCAAGTCATCAAAACCAATGAAAGCAATATCAGTGGGGACGTGCAAACCAGCTTCTTGAACCGCACGGATGGCGCCGAACGCCATGGTATCAGAGGCAACAAAAACAGCGTCTGGTTTTACAGGGAGGAGCTGCTGCATGGCTGAATAGCCACTTTTTTCTGAAAAATCACCTTCGGCAATTAATCCCTCATCCACATCCCAACCCTGCTCCCTAATGGCTTTCCGGTAGCCTTCCAATCGGTCGAGGCCTGCGGTGCTGTTCATCCGCCCGGTGATGGTCGCAATACGGGTGTACCCCAGGCGAATCAAATGGTGCACTGCCTGGTTGGCAGCATTAATATTGTCCACATCGATATAACTGACGTCATGCGTATTGAATGGGCGACCTGCAATGACCACGGGAAAATCAGATTCGACCAGGCTGTCGATAAAATTATCACTCATCGGTGCAGTCTGCAGCAGGATACCATCCAATAAACCTTTACGGGAGATGCGCGGGAAGATGCGTTGTTCATCCTCTTTCGTCTCAACCAGGAATAGACCGAGGGTGTAATTATGCAGATTGCAGGCCAGAGCAACGCCCTGGGTAAGACGGGGAAAATATGGGTCGATAAAAAAGTTACTAACCGAACGGGGCAGTACTAAACCAATCATCCAGGAGCGTTGTGATGCCAGGCTGCGTGCAGCGGGATTAGGATGATAGCCCGTTGAAATGATCACATCCTGAACATGCTTGCGAACATTCTCGTTGACATTGGGGTTGTCGTTCACGACCCGAGATACGGTGGAACGTGAAACGCCGGCTTGCTTGGCAATGTCTTCGAGAGTCAGGTTTGGCACTAAGCTGCTCCGTAGGTTGGTGGGGTATAAGGTATGGTAATATTGGGAGCGCTCCCAATGTTTCTATTATATCAGAATATTTCGAAAAGAGTCAACGAGTTTGTGAAAATTCGTTCGAATTGGGTATTAATTTTTTTACCGAGCAAGCAATATCCAAGTTGATCATCGAGTTACAAAAGCTACCTGAAAAATTTTGGTTGGGTTGAGGGTTCTATCTGAAACCCAGCACTATTTGTTATCTGGTATCTCGTAGAAAGCGTTGGGTTTCGCTTTAACTCGATCGGATTGAAGCATAGGATCCTTAGCTCAACCCAACCTACGTGAAAAATTTTGGTTGGGTTGAGGGTTCTATCCGAAACCCAGCACTAATTGTTATCTGGATCTCGTAGAAAGCGTTGGGTTTCGCAAAAATCGCATCACTCCTAAAAGCACTCGCGATGTTTCGCCCTCACAATATTCGGGACATTGGTCGCAAAGAGCAAGCCTCACTCGACCCATCTACAAAAATATTGCTATTTGATTTTTCTATTTGTATAGCATGCTTTAAAAAAGAACTAGCAAACGGTTAAACAAAGTAGAATTAACTCGATAGTGACAGGTTGAATCGACCAGCAAAAAAAGCTGGTCTTGCAATGACAAATTAAGTAACAATGTGAAGTGGATTATGGCGAAGAAATATTCAACAAATGGACGAATTGTGCCAAGAAACGATGTAGAATTACCTATGTAGAAGATTGCTTCGACCAGCAAACTACGCTGGTCTTGCAATGAAATATAAATCTGAGGAGTCACAACCATGACCCAATCCTCCATCCGGAATACAAAAAATAGTGCTGTAGGGGCACGATATATCGTGCCCCTACAAAAAAACTTACCCTGAAATAAGATTATCCATAAAAACATAAATCGGAGATCCACCATGACCCACCCACCCCTTCCGAATATCCCCTGGGAGGAACGCCCGGCAGGTTGCTCTGAGGTCGTCTGGCGTTACAGTGCCAACCCCATCATCCCGCGTGACCTGATCCCGTCATCCAACAGCATCTTCAACAGCGCAGTGGTTCCATTCAAAGGCCAGTTTGCCGGTGTGTTCCGCTGTGACAATAAAAAGCGTGAGATGAACCTCAACCGCGGTTTTTCACCAGATGGCATACACTGGCAGCTGCAGGATCAGCCGATCGAGTGGATCTATAACGACGCGGAGCTCTCCCAGTTCCAGTACCGCTATGACCCACGGGTACTGTGGCTGGAAGACCGCTATTACATCAGCTGGTGCAACGGGTACCATGGGCCCACCATCGGTATCGGCTACACATTCGACTTTGAGAAGTTCACCTTCCTGGAAAACGCACTGCTACCGTTCAATCGCAATGGGGTTCTGTTCCCTCGCAAGATCAATGGAGAGTATGTCATGTTCAGCCGCCCGAGCGACAACGGTCATACTCCTTTTGGGGATATCTACCTCAGCCGCAGCCCCGACCTGGTCCATTGGGGCAGGCACCGATTCGTCATGGGTGTCAGGGGCGGATGGGAGAGCACCAAAGTAGGAGCAGGTCCAGTCCCAATCGAGACCCCTGAGGGTTGGCTGCTGTTCTATCACGGAGTACTTACCTCCTGCAACGGATTCGTCTATAGCTTTGGTGCTGCCCTGCTGGACCTGGAACAACCCTGGAAGGTGATCTATCGCGGTACGTCCTACCTGCTCTCTCCACAAAAGTATTACGAATGTGTGGGAGATGTGCCCAACGTGGCTTTCCCATGTGCCTCGCTATACGATCCACCCAGCGGTCGCATCGCTATATATTATGGGGGTGCTGACACGGTCACTGCCCTGGCATTTTGTAAGCTGGATGAGGTAATGGAGTTCTTGAGAGAGAATTCGTAACCTATACAAACGCATTTTCGAACAAGCGAATAAATGGGCTGGTTGTGGGTAACCTATCCTGGTTGCACCTAACCAGCCCTTACAGTATTATCATTGCTCAACTTCAAGCGATCATATAATTAATATTTTTATTCACTTACTTTAGTAATGTTTTCATGGATTCTTAAAGCACTGGTGCTGGATAATTCACCCATTCCATTGCGGGCATGTTTCGCCATTGCTCTCTGGTAGCGGAGGCGACCCCGCGCATGCTGTCCAAGCCTGATAAATGCCATACCAATATTCGCCTCAGAAAGGGTGACCAACTGGACGGAACTCTGTAATTTTCCTATTACTCTAGCCTTTTCAAAGCACTTGATGGCAGCCTGGAATTCATGAATATCCATGTAGGCTTCTCCAATGGACAGAATCGTTTCTCCTTTTATCACCTGGCTTTTATGGCTCACATCGAAGTATACGATTTCTGGTTGAATTGTCTTGTGAAAGAAAACGTAATATAGCTTGATGATCTCTATTTCAATCTCTTCCCAGGTTTGGAAACGATATTGGGGGTCAGGATCAATGCAGCGGGAGAAAAATGCATCCAAAGCCAAAGGCAAATTAACACCGATGAGTCTATTCAATGCCTGCCCACGGATATGCCCCTCGACAATGGCATGGAGATTCCGACCGGAAACCGTATAATCACCGGTCAACATTTCCAGGCCGATACACCCTAAGGAGTAGATATCTGAGCTAAGCGAGACTTTTCTATTTCTCCACTGCTCAGGACTCATGTAATAAGGGGTTCCTACGGGCTTGGAACGGGTGTTGATATATCGAAGGACAGAAGGGCTTAAACTTTCAAAAATATCCATTGGAGTTGCCACGAGTCCGAAGTCACTCACACAAGCCCTGCCATCTGGCGCGATGAAAATATTCTCCGGTTTTAAGTCGCAGTGGATCAATCCTGGGATCCGCGCGGTGGCATGTTTCATTCCCCGAGTCACTTCCAGCATCAGCTTAAGTGTTTTTTCCAAAGAAATGCATACTCCGGGATGTAACCAGGAACGTAATGTCGGATTTTTTTCTCCAGACAATGAAGGCACCATCTCGAGAACAAGATATAGCTCATGTGAAGCGGGATCATATTCAGTGCGGTATGCCTGCACGATATTTGGGTGCCAGCCAATTTCCACCCATATCACTGCTTCACGCAAGAATTGAGCCAGGACATTCTTATTGGATAAATATTGAGGTTTACATGTTTTTAAAACCACCGGAAGATTATTCTGCTCAGCGTCGGCGCATAGATAGATCACGCCCATTCCTCCAGTGATTTCCTGCTTAACCTTGTACCGGTTAGCGATGATCCTCTTACACGGTCGAATATAATAATTTTTAGTCATTGGTTGCAGATCCCCTGCGATCCTTTCCTACTACATTTTACATCGCAACATGGGTAATTTTGTTTACAGATATGTATGTACAGCTTCTGTGTGATTATCGATTTTGTAAGCTGAATCACATGCTGTAAGCACATCGAGGCTAAGTTGTTACCCATCCACCAGAGGTTATAATCACCCCCATGTCCAATCACCTGGTCCTCGAAAACTCACCCTACCTGTTACAGCATACCGAAAATCCGGTGGATTGGTACCCCTGGGGACCGGAGGCGCTGGAAAAAGCCCATGTGGAGGACAAACCCATCTTCCTGAGCATCGGCTATGCTGCCTGCCACTGGTGCCATGTGATGGCGCATGAATCCTTCGAAGACTCTGCCATAGCTGCACTGATGAACCAACATTTCATCAACATCAAGGTGGACCGGGAAGAACGCCCTGATCTTGACAGCATCTATATGAGCTTCGTGGTTGCCACCACCGGCCAGGGGGGCTGGCCGATGAGCGTTTTTATCACGCCGGAGGGTAAGCCAATCTATGGAGGCACCTACTTCCCGCCTGTCAGAAGTCACAATCTGCCGGCTTTCCGGGAAGTATTAGAGACTGTCGCACGCCTGTGGAGAGAAGATCGAGTGCGGCTGCTCATGAGCAGTGAGGAGTTGACCCGTTCCCTGCTAGCCCAGCCTGCCGCTATGCCAGGTGGGATTGAGCTAACTTCAGGTCTGCTCGAGCAGGCTGTCGATACCTTAGCCCAAGGCTATGATTGGCAGCACGGAGGCTGGGGAAGCTCGCCCAAGTTTCCTCAGCCTATGCTGATCGAGTTCTTGCTCAGACAGGCTTCGAGAGGCGATCAATCCAGTTTGGATATGGCGACCCATGCCCTGCGAGCGATGAGTCGGGGTGGTATGTATGATATCCTGGGGGGCGGGTTTTCTCGGTACAGTGTTGACACCACCTGGCTCGTCCCGCACTTTGAGAAGATGCTCTATGACAACGCCCAATTGGCACGCGTCTACCTGCATGCCTACCAGCTGACTAATGAGCCAGCCTTCCGCAATGTGTGTGAAGCCACGCTGGATTTCGTGCTGCGACGAAATGACCCATCCGCAGGGCGGGTTCTACAGCAGCCTGGATGCCGATTCGGAGGGCGAGGAAGGCAAATTCTACCTGTGGACTGCGGAGGAGATCCATACCGTCCTGAGTGACTCGCAGGAATCTAGCCCTCTTTATGGCTGCCTATGGTGTCAGCGAGCTGGGAAATTTTGAGGGGAAAAACATCCTACGCCACAGCATCTCGGATAAGATGCTGGCAGAGCGTTTCAACCTGCCAGAAGAAGCGATCACAGAAAAGCTCAATGCCTACGAGCACGCCTGTTGGAAGTACGCTCACACAGGATGCACCCCAACACCGACGACAAGGTGCTGGTATCCTGGAATGGGCTGATGCTTTCCGTCTTCGCTGAAGCCGGGCGGGCACTCTCACGACAGGATTATGTCAACGCAGCCATCAGGAATGCCGAATTCATCCTGGGAAATATGCTCCCAGATGGTCGGCTGTTACGGAGCTGGCGGGCGGGGATCGCCAAGCACGACGCCTACCTGGAGGATCATGCAAGTATGGCGCTTGGGATACCTTTCGTTATATCAGACCGATCCCAATCCGAGGTGGTACCAGGTAGCGATCAAGTTAGTTCACGAGATACTGGCACACTTCATTGACCCATTGGGAGGCTTTTTCGATGTGAGCGACGATAGCGAAGCTCTGCTTTACCGTCCCAAGGATCTGCAGGATAACGCCACCCCCTCCGGAAATGCGCTGACCGCCATGGCACTGTTACAGCTTGGCGCCTATGAAGGTCGCTCTGACTGGCAAACACAGGCTGAAAGGATGCTTTCATCCAATTTGGGGGAGATGGGGCGCTACCCCAGCGCGTTTGGACAATGGCTGTGTGCAGCTGACTTCGCCCTCGGCCCGGTGCAGGAAGTGGCCATCGTGGGTGATCTGGCTGATCCGGCCACTCAGGGATTGCTAAATCCACTACGGAGTGGTTATCATCCACGCCTGGTTCTGGCAGCTTCAGCTTACCCACCCCTTGCGGGCTCACCTGCGTTGTTAAATGATCGGGGGTTGCTCAACGGAAAACCTACTGCGTATGTCTGCCATGGATTCGTGTGCCAGAAGCCGGTGAATGATCCTAAGCAAATGATGGCACAGTTACAGATTGGGGGTGAAGGAAAGCCCATAACTCCCACCTAAATAATTACAAAAACGCTTGACAAGTTTATATATGGATATATCTTAGAACATATAACGCATTCATTTATAGTAATTACTCACCATTAAAGGGAAAATGCACGAATTAATCTTCTGTCATTGCGAGCGAGCTCATTATGCGAGCGAAGCATCTATGAAAGTGCTTTGACTGTCAAGAGTAAAACAGAACTTTAATAATTGCATACTACTTACCAAGCTCAACCGGACTTGCCGGAAGCATCTATTCGCCACTGACTAATGTGGCAAGAGCATGTCCCACAGGCGTTTCGCAATCAATCTCCGGCTCTCATTGAGCCAGCTTCGCGCACGCGCTTACGCCTGTTTGGGCAAGTGAGGTTTGGGTTCTCGGTACGGTTCACCTTTTTTGAGCACCCAGAAGGCAGCTTCTGCCAGGTGTCTGGCAACTGCACCGATTGCCTTGGTGTGTCCTTTCTTTGAGCTGATACGTTCATAAAGCTGAACCACATGTTTGTTTCTCCAGTTAGGGGCATTACGACGGCTGGAGATGACATTCGCAGCTTCGATGAAGGCCCATTTAAGGTAATGATTTGACTCAGCTAGCATATGGCCATAGCGGACTTTGCCGCCGCTGGACTGTTCCTTGGGCACCACGCCCGCATAGCTGGCAAAGTGATCGCAGTAGGCAAAACGACTGATAGAGCCAACTTCGCAGTCAACCACGATGGCCAGGATATCTCCAATACCAGGTAAAGTCTTCAAGAGTTGAATGGATGGCGTTTGGTCATTTTGCTGCTTGATCCGTTTCTCCAGATTTATTATCTGAGCTTCAACAGCATCCAGGACAGCCAGCTGCTGACTGGCACAGTAGCTGGTTTCCGTAGGTAAGCTAGTTAGAGCTCCTTCCAGAGCTTGTCGTCCGTGGCCTGCAAAGATATCTTTAGCTTCGATGCAGATGGCATACTTGGCTAGCGTGGCATGGATGCGATTTTTCAGGCCAACAACATGCTTCTTGAGCGCCATACGGGTGCGGGGCAGTTCTCGGCGATCACGCTGTTCACCAGAAGGGATCCATACCTTGGGTAGGGTCCCCAGGTGTTCCAACACCGCTAGACCAGCCGCATCCAATTTGTCTGTTTTATGAATGTTGCCCATCATTACTTTCGCTTTCGCAGCATGAGCCATATGTGGTATACAGCCTGCTGCTTCAATCTCATCTACGATCCAGTACCAGTTGCCCACACTCTCCAAGGCAACCGGTGTCCCGCTAGGAAATTGCACTAGGAAGTCACGGATTGCTCCCGGCTCATGCTCGATACGCTTTTGTAGGCATAATCTACCAGTGGCATCCCGGACAGCAAATTGTGAAAACTTTTTATGTGCATCGCATCCTATCTTATAATTGGACATGCTGCGCCTCCTTCTTATTTGGCTTCCTTCACCGCTAAGTATAGCGGGAGGTGCAGCACTTTCATATAATCAATCTTCGCCAATGTCACAACTCCGATAAGTACGTGGATGTGATTATGAGTTTAATTAGGAAAGGCAGATTGCTTCGGCAAAGACCGCCTCGCAACGACAATTTAATTGAAGCTTTAATTGCGTGTTTACGTGATCATTGTGGTGCATTGAAATTCGGTGAGTAATTACCATTTATATTATTTGGCAAGATAACATTTATTCTGTTCGTAGAGGAGGAAATTTATAAAAAGAAGATGGCTTTTACTCATTGTTTTCTTGCTAGTCCTAACCACCTGCGGTCAGACAAGGGTAAAGGAAGATATACCGGATACCATCGTAGCGAAAGCCACGCAGGTCATCGTAGAGAAGTTTATAAACGCCTACAAGGACTACGATGCTGATTTGTTGATTTCATTATTCCACAATGTTTTTATTTCCATGGATTATGGGATGAATGTTGAGCCGTGGACGAAAGGAAATATCAGCTTTTATATTAAATAAACAATGGCAGACCCGGATTCTTTTATGGTGAGGATTGATACCTACACCATTACTCCAGACTTTCGTTTTGCGGTATTGCAAGGTGCTTACTCACAAGCAGCCAAATCCACCGGTAAGTGGGCAACTGTACCAGCATCTGCTGTTTTGGAGTTCAAGGACGGCAAGATCATCGCTGAGACCTGGTATTACAACGGCGAGGTGTTCTATTAACCTAGAGCCAGTCAGGGAGTAGAATAATCATAATTGGGGCACGATCATGCTCAAGGACAACGGCATCCTTTCGGACGTTCAGTATTGTGCCCCTACACTGGGCGAATGTGTTTCTGCGAAAGCAATGCATTTATTTTAATGATGTTTGAAAACGCACATCTCACTAACCCACTGATCTGGACAAGCACGGGGATCGTGGCTATCCTGGATGCAATCCTCATCCTATTGGCGCATCGTGCAGTCAACCGGGAGCAATTTCGCCAAATGCGCTGGGTACTGGCAATTGTATCCGGAATATTCTTCCTGCTCCTGTGGATGACCGTTCTATGGTGGGCATGGGACTGGTTCTACAGCTACATCTTCCCGGGATGGGCACACTACCTGTTTCCACTTTTGTTTGGCATTGGATATGGGTTGATCGCACTCGGGATGGGCTGGTTGAGCCTGAGACTCCCCGGTAGTCCGGCGGTCACCTGGTGCATATTGGGTGGTGTCGAGGGGCTGCTGAGCCACATCTATGCCATTTACGGGGTGGGAGCTGCTTCGAAGCCACCCATCATGCAGGGTACCGACCCCCTGGTTGTGCTGATCTTCGCAGTTTTCGAAATAGCGTTTTATTGGAGCTGTATCCTGCTCATCAGCAGGTTGATTTGGAAGGGGTTTATAAAAAAGTAGGTAAGGTTTCGCTCAATATGCATCGCGCGTACAATCCAGCGTGATTTATCCGATAAATTCAGCTCTGTATACTTCTTAGCAAAGAGCACGCCTCGCCCCACCCAGCCTACAAAAAAATAACAATAACGTTGGTTTCGTTGATAGCGCCAACCCGAATCACAACTTCAAAATCCAGCAACGTCAGCGGCGGAGGAGTATTTCAAGGCCAAGCATCGTAATTCGCCCCTTCGGCCTTACAACGCAGAGTTTCTATACCCCCAGATTTCATAGGGTTTTTCAATCTTGAAACCAAGCTTGCGCGCCACACGGGCGGAGGCGGGGTTATCGACGTCACAACTCCAATAGGCGTGGTAGCATCGCTGTTCGAGTGCTTCGATCAGGTAAGCCACCGTTATCGGAGCAAAGCCCTTGCCGCGATAAGGCTCATGTGTGATGGCACCAATTTCGGCATATCGAGCACCAAAAGCAGAGGCATAAGTCTCAACGATGATCTCTTCACCACGCATCAAGCAAATGCCTAGACCATGGTGAAGGAAATTTTCCAGGCTGCCACAGTAAAAAGCCATATCATCTCGCCACTCGCAACGCTCGAGCAGGGCTCGGTCGATTTGGCGCACTGTTATACCCATCCGGGAGGCTTCGGCGAAACTCTGCAAGAACAGGAGAATAAGGGTCGACATCATAAAACTCAAGCCTGGGCATTATCCGGCTTCCTTCCAGCACAGCTGGATCACCCGGCGAGCGGATCAACCAAAGAGGTGAGGATTGCTGGAAATAAGCAATTGCACTCGATAGGAAATCCTTGCTAACCTGCCGGCTGGCATAAGTGAGGACAGCATCCGTACGCAAGACACACTGAGTTGGTTGCTGAGGGTCATCCACCAAAGCACGACCAGTGTGCATCCCCTGGAACACCGCCCACAGGGCAGGGTTATTCGGAATATGCGGATCAAACAATCCGGGCAAGGCAGGGTGATTAACTGGACATTCGAACATGATCAGAAAGATAAAAAATCAGATGAAATGGTTGGCAGGTTGATCCATTGAGAGATCATTATGAAATTATATCGGATTTTTTTGCTGATTACCAATAAAATGATTTAGAGGATAGCAAAAATAGGTTACTGGCGGAGGGAATTCGCCTAGGGCGCATGCCATGCGCCCATACACATGAAGGAGCATATCATGCGCCAATACACGTTCTAGCGCACACAGTGCACACAAACACATGAGGGAGCAAACCGTGCGCAGATACACCCGGGGCGCACGCCGTGCGCCCATACAGAGGGGGTGTATGCCATGCGCCTATACAAATGAGAATGCACTCCGTGCGCCCATACACATGAGGGCGCAAACCAGGGACGGATTAATCTTTTACGATATTGGAAATATTTTCCGGCAGGTCAAGCACGATCATGGCGAAGCCGGCATATTCACCCTGCCGGTACCAGGGGGCAATCGATACCAGCTTGGTATTCCCCCCTCGTTCGGTGGTGTAGATCACATGCCGTCGCTGGTCAATCATACTCATCAGCTTGCTTCGCGCCGGCTCATGGTGGTGGTCAAACACGTTTCGCCCGATCATCTCCGCTCCACCTTCTTTACGGTAAATCTCGATCGCCACGTTGCTCATCTCGAGGATCGTGCCATCCTGGTCGCAGACCATGATCTCCGCCGGGTAGGTGCTGATCCATTCACCAATGCCAGGCATTTCATGAATATCGCTCATCCTTTTACCGCTCCGCGTGCCAAACCGCGCACCAGATAGCGTTGCGCCAGCAAGGCAAAGATCAATACCGGGATCAATACCAACGTACCTGAAGCAGCGATGCGTCCCCACAGGACTGCTTTGTTGGTCATAAACGAGGTGATGATCACTGGCAATGTGCGCGCCTCACGACCGGTGAGAATGACTGCGTACAAGAATTCATTCCAGCAATACAGGAATGCCAGGATAAACGTCGCTGCCATACCAGGAATAGCCAGCGGCAGGCTAACCCGCATCAACGCGCCGAAACGTGAACACCCATCGATCACAGCTGCTTCTTCAAGCTCGATGGGGACGTCATCGAAGAAACCGATCATCATCCAGATGCTGAGCGGGATGGTGAATGTCAGGTACGATATGACCAGTGACTGGCGCGTGTCGATCCAATCCAGCTTGCTGAATAAGACATACAGCGGGACCACGATGGCAATGGGTGGAAGCATTTGTGGGTATGAGGGAGCTCATCCTCAGCCAAAAACTCCCCCGGAAACGAAAGCGTGAAAACCCATAGGCAGCAAAAGTTCCAAGGAACAGGGCTATTCCGGTCGTCGTCAGGGCAACAATAACGCTGTTCATAAAATACTTGCCAAAATCGGTGGAGGATAAAACTTCGTTATAGTTCTGCGTGGTGGGGGTGAAATTCCACACCGGTGGAATGGCGAAGGTGAGCTGTGGCTCTTTGAACGATGTAATGACCAGATATACGATGGGAGCGATCGAGAGCAGCACCGCCAGGATAACCAGCGTATAAACTACCAGCAGACTAAGTTTTTTCATGGTAAGCAGACGTTCTATTTTCATCGAGAATCATTCCTGCTGACGGATTGCCCGCGCTAGAAAACCAGCAATGATCAGCATGATCAACAGCATGATGAAGGAAGCTGCCGCGGCATATCCAAGGTTAAAGGATTGGAAACCATAGCGATAAATATAAATACTGGTCGTTTCGGTCACGCGCGCCGGCCCACCCGCGGTGAGCAGGTAGATTACATCGAAGATTTGGAAGGTATCGATGAACCGCCAGAGCAAAGCCACCAGAATGACCGGTTTTAAAAGGGGTAAGGTCAGATAATAAAAGGTTTTCACACCGGAAGCGCCGTCAATCTTCGCCGCTTCGAAGGGCTCATCCGGGAGTGATTGGAGGCCAGCCAGGAGCATCAGGGCTACGAAGGAAGTGGTATTCCAAACGTCCACGATCACCACACTTGCCATGGCTACTTTTGGCGAGCTGAGCCATTCAATCGGGACGATACCAAGCCTGCCGATATAATAATTAACCAGACCATATTGGTAATTCAATAACAAGCGCCACATCAAGCCGATCACCACGTTCGTACACATCATGGGTAACAGGATCAAGGCGCGGAATAATCCCCGGCCTCTAATCTCCTGGTTCAGCAGCAGTGCCAGAAGCATGCCCAGGATGAATTCGATGCCAACCGCAAAGACTACAAAGGTAAAGGTGATCTTGATCGAGTTTAGAAAGTCGGGGTTGGAAAATAGATCAATATAGTTTTCTAATCCGACGAATGGCACTCCCTGACGGAAGGTACGCAACATCCACTGATGGACACTCAGCCACAAGGCGTAACCCAACGGATAAATTAGAACGATGGCGAGAACGATAAATGCCGGAGCGATGTAAAACGCTGGCTCGATACGGCGGAATAATTGATGCAGCGGTCTTGGGTGGATAGCCTGGTTCATTTTAGTCGTGAGTGCATCATCTTATACAAGGAAAAAGGTGGGTGCTAGGGGCACGATCATCCTCAAGGAAATAAAATCCTTTTGGATGTTCATTATCGTGCCCCCACAATTATGTGTAGTGAGCAACTCTTATTATTGCAAACAAGAGCAGCCGACTATTTTATGTAGCCTCCACTCTTCAGGATTTCAACCAGCTTGGCAGCCATCTCGTCCGCTGCAGCCTGGGGATCCTCGGTGCCGGTCACAGCTGCCACGACACCCTCATTAACCACCGGCAACATCTCCGGGGATACCGTCAGGGTGGGGAAAATCGAGCGGTAAGGCATGACTTCAGCGAGCAGCTTGAACTGAGGAATCTTGGCAGTCACTTCTGGATCGCTTAGTGCCCTTATGTTACCTGGGATGCCACCGTTCATTGCCCACAGCTTGGCACCTTCTGGGCTGGTGAGCCATTCAATGAACTTGTAGGCTTCCAGCTGATTTTCTGAGCATGCAGGGATCGCCCAACCCCACTGGCTACCGCCGGTATGGCGTTTGATCGTCCCGTCATCCTGTTTGATGCCGGGGGTCAGGGTGTAGCCCAAGAGTGGATTGCCGTTCGCATCGCACAGGCTCTTCTCACAGTCTTGCAAATCCTGGGCGGCAGCCATCCATTCGATTCCCATGGCAGCTTTTCCGGTGGAGAGCGCCTCCATAATTTCGGTATAGCCATAGGTGGCAACATCGGGTGGTACAAGCCCATCCTTGAGCAGGTTTGAATAGAAGGTCAGCGCTTTCACACCAGTTTCGGTATTGATCGCCACGCTGTTATCAGGGTTGAGCAGCTCTCCGCCCATGCCGAACAGATAATACATGAAATCCCACCAGGCTTCATCCGGCTTGGCGCCAATAACAGCACCATACGTGCCATTTGCAGGATCGTTCAATGTCTGGGCAGCGGTCAGGAACTCATCCCAGGTCTCCGGTGGGGTCAAGCCTGCTTTATCGAACAGGTCTTTACGGTACCACAACCAGGCAGTATCACCCTCGGATGGCAAGACATACAGCTTTCCATCAAAGGTGAAGAATTCTGAGGCTTTGCCGTAGTCATCCAAGGTAAAGTCGGAGCTGACCACCGCTGGGTCTTCGAAGAAGGTGTTCAAATCCTTGAGACCATTGGCAGCAACATAGGCGGGAATAAAATCGGACATGGCGTAGAAGGCATCATAATCTTTCCCACAGTTGGCAACGACGGTATTGAGCTTGTCAAAATACGCTTCACGGGCTACCTCTTCGACGATCACCTCTTTGCCTGTCTTTTTGGTGTATTCATCAGCCACTTTAACCAGGTTGTCATGCTCCGGGCCGCTCCACACGGCAACGACAACAGGCTTGGCTTCAACCACTGGGGCTTCCGTCACTACCGGCTCGACTGGAGCAGTCGTCTCCGTGGCGGTTGGAGCACAGGCGGCTAAAATCATGGATAATACGACCAGCAGAGCAAAAATCTTAAATTTATTCATTACATCCTCCTTACAAGAATTGTAAATATGTAGAACTTATATAAAAAACTATATTTATTGATTAAATTTATATCTTATATCTGGCACCTCCTAATTCGTACACCCTTACCAATGTTTTTTATATTGATCGATGATAAGCTCTACCTTTTCCCAGGGTAGCTCACAAAAGATATTGTCCACTGGGAACAAGATAAAGCCATATCCGGGTGACATGATCTCGATGGCTTGATCTATTGCATTGCGGATGCGCTCATCACTCCATTGCGTCAACGTGACGGCAGCATTCATCCCACCCATCAGGCAGACCCTGTCACCAATTTGTGCTTTCACTTCTTTCAAGTCAATTTTATCCTGCACCGGGTCAATTCCAGTGATGCAATCAACTCCCACTTCCAGAAGGTCATCCTGGATAGGTTTCCAATCCTTGGTGATGATATAGCGAAATGGCACACCAGCTTTGTGGCATTGATTGATCAACTCAGCGAGCCGAGGTTTAATGAATCGGCGAAAATTCTTGGGCGTCCAGAAAGTGGTGCTCTCATACCACGCCATATGCACCATGTCATCAATACCTTCCTGTAACACCAGGTCAGTGCGCATCATTTCCCAGTCCAGCAATACATCAAACAGCGCATCCAATAATTCAGGCTGGCGCATCTGCCAGTGATGGATATTATTGATCCCGCACAACCAGACTGCCGAATCTCCCAACGCAGACCATCCACCGTCAATCGCAACCCCCAGTCTTTCCGCTTGCTGATGGATCATTTGTGATCGAAGATGGAATTCTTCCAGCTGATCTTCGCTTGGTTTTACCAGCAGGTGGCGCAGTCGCTTGACATCATCGGTATTCTTAATGATCGACTCGGTTTGCCTGGGCAAGTTGTAATCGCTGAACAGCATAATGTCATTCCCATGGATCCAATCCTTGCTTACCTTTACAGTGATGCTCAAGGGACCATCAGGGGTTTGGTAGACTTTCCTGAGGCGTGGTTTGTCACCATCCTCTTCTGGGGGTAAGGGAGTGATAATGGATATAACACCCTGTGCATCATCCGCATGATATTCCTCCGTGTATCCCAGCGGCGGCTGCAATAGCAAGGTATCATCCACACCTAATCTCAATAAATTCTCTGCTCGCCTCACCTGGTCCTGCCAGTTAAATGGAACGTTGTCTGGTCCATCATGCATGGACCATAACCGCAGGTATAAAGGCACCCGGTCTACAGGTTGCCGGTGGATAGCGGCCAGAAAGCGTTGGCGGGAATTCATCGGTATCTTTATCCTTACAACTCCAGGTCGGGAAATACACCCTTGATGCCAACTAACCTGCAGAATTCGACCAGAATAGCGGTGTGATGGCCATATGCGCTCATCCAATGATGCCCAAATCCATGTTCCTCCACCGCCTCCCAGACTTTTTTGAGGGGTGACTTCAATTCAAAACGCAGGGGGTTTCCTTCGAAAACCATTTCCGTGGGCACGGCTTCACCCTCGATGGCACACAGCCTGTAGTTGCCTTTACGCCCAACCAGATTAACGTAGGTGATGGGTCCAGGCCTGGCAGTATAGCGGATGCACACGCCACTGTTTGCCAACCTGACCGGTTGTAAAGTGAAGCCATGATTATCCGCCAGTGAAGGCGAACCACATCCACAGTGTGAGGTTACCAGGGCGTTCTTTGATTCATCGAAGGCGAGCATTTCACCAAAATGGATGGGTGTGTCAGTGAGCATGCTCAAGACAAGCATGCATAAAGTGGAGTTCACATCACCTTCACAACCCGTCGGAATCCCTTCCTCGTTAAGCCAGGCGATGGGCACACACATGGTCCCCTGGCATAGAGGATAGGAACCGATGGTAATGGCACTCAAGCCAAGTTGTTCAGCCATCAGCTTGCATTGCAAATAATTACGGGCGGTACTGATTCCATGTTCTGTCTTTGACAGTACCTGCGCGGCACCCGCTGAGATGCGCTTCCAGGTGAGCTGTGCTTTCTCAATCTCGATAAGGTCAGCCTTTTGTTGAAATTCATCCAACCCGTAGTGTAGCATGCGGGTGCCAAACAAGCGCAACACTTCCAATTCATCTACGGCGGTGGGAGTCATCCCCTCGGTCCGCCTGCCAATGACTGCCAGGCGTGCCCCACGCAACTTTTTCTGGATTGCACAAGCCCTAAAAAACGTTACCGTTTCTTGGACGGTATCCTGATTGGCAAGTTCTCCATAATATAAACGATGAGGAACTTCGAGATCTGCCAACACGTTGTTTAGCTGCATCGATCCAACGATTGATCCGCTGCGGATACCCGGGATGGCTCGGATGACAACCGGTGCACCTATCTTTTGCTGAATCTCAATCGTATAATGGTCGAATGACCAGCTGATGACGAGCGCATGAAGCACATCCACGTCTTGAGACGAGAAAAAGTGTGCCACGCGCTGGCAGGAAGCAGGGTCTTTCACCGCTTCGGGTGCGGCTATCACCTGCATGCCTGCCTCCGTAAACAACTGGTTGACCTGGTTCAAATTGACCTTCCCAATTCTCCCATCCTTCTTCTGGTGGCTCATATACAGCGTAACATCCAACTTTTGGCGGATACATATCAGCTCCTATTTTACCCAGGCAGGTAGATTTAGCTTAAGTTCGCATAACTCTTCAGCATCCAATAGCCGGAACTCACAATCATGCAGGTGGGTGTCGCGGTTCTCAACAATAATCCAGGAGGCGTCGCGAGTGGAGGTCAGGTTATGCCAGACACCCTGGCGTACATTGTAAACAGCTCCGGGTATCATCTCCTCAACCTGTAAGCCTTGTGCGTCTATGGTAAATAAGACAGCCTTGCCCTTGGTCAGGATGAAGACTTCGTCGGTGTGGTTATGCCTCTCCACCTCGCCAAGCTTTTCGAGTTCGAAGGTAGGTTCCCAATTCAGTGAAGCTACCTGCCAGTCGTGGCTGAAGACCAATGGTTGGTAGCCTGTCTCATTCCAGGTAAATACCTGGAGACCGCGTTCTGTCATTTGGTCAATTCCCTGGCGTTGCGCTGGATTTTCTTCACCGCTTCAACGATTTCTGCTACGTCTGCCTGTGTTCCAAGCAACGTACGATGGACCAGCCAGATGGTATTCACTGCGGCATCATCCGTGACCGGAAAATCCTGAGTCAGGAAAACATGCTTTTCACTTGCCTGAGATGGAGATAATCTCTTACGATACTCTCCGTTCTGGAATACCGCCAGCTTATGTACCGAAGGGTAACTGGCCTGGGTGGGAATACCCTCAGCTTCGAAAGCCTCGATGAATTTTTCTGCCTGCAGGTGATTAAAAGCTTTCGGATCGTAATGGAAGATATAACAATAGTTCCCATTACGGGTCACACGCGGATCACGTTTTTGTGGACGGATGCCCTCGATTTTAGCCAACTCGCCATCCAAATAGGTTGAGTTTATCTCACGTTTTGCAGCCTG
This sequence comes from uncultured Chloroflexia bacterium, assembly GCA_963777935.1. Classification (GTDB taxonomy): domain Bacteria; phylum Chloroflexota; class Anaerolineae; order Anaerolineales; family UBA4823; genus FEB-25. The sequence goes on along the minus strand of CAVZSL010000001.1, from coordinate 253,931 downwards.
TTCGTCCAGACGGCTTAACTGTTGGCTTAAGACCGCTCCCTGCCATTCACTCAGGCGGTAATTGGAGCCATTGATAAAATGGGAATAGAACCATTCTCCCGGCATGCGTCCACAATCATGCACAGACCGCAGGCGGATTTCCAGGTCATCATCTTTCGTGATCACAATCCCGCCCTCGCCGGCGGTCATCAATTTGCTGGCCTGGAAGCTGAACGTGCCACAATCTCCAAAGGAGCCAACTTTTTGCCCTTTCCATTCGCTCCCATGGGCATGAGCACAATCTTCTACAAGATACAGGTTGTACTTCCTGGCAAGCGCCACCAGGCGGTCCATATCACACGGCATTCCCCCAATATGCACCGCGATGATGGCTTTGGTGCGTGGCGTGATGGCTTTTTCGACTAGGTCAGGATCGATATTGAACGTGAACCGGTCGACATCTACCATAACGGGCAAAGCACCAGCCATCAGCACAGCGCTGGCGGTGGCGATAAATGTGAAGTCTGGGATGATGACTTCATCATCAAGCCCAATTCCCAATGCGGCCATGGCAATCTCGAGTGCAGCGGTGCCATTGGTGCAGGCGACACCATGCTTCACCTGGTGAAATTTGGCGAAGTCTTGCTCGAATTGCAGTGTTCTGTTTCCAGGTGTACGCCACCAAATCCCGCTGTGCAATACCTCCAGCAGGGCTATTTCCTCCTTTTGATCATATTGCGGCCAATCGGGGAAAGGCTTTGTTTTAACAGGTGTTCCACCATGAAGGGCAAGTTTTTCCATCGTCGAGTTCTCCTTTAATATTCGATTTTCACCCAACGTTTCTCCTGAATGCTTTGCAGCACCATTTCTGCGATGACCAGCTCCCGGCGGCCATCTTCAAAGGTGGGAAAGGTGGGTTTTTTAGTGAAATTTCCTTCATCAATGTATTTGTAAAAGTCAGAGAAATGGCGTGCAAATGTATCTGGGTATCCCTCTGCATGTCCACCCGGATAGGCCGCGTAGCGGCGTGATTCTGTCAACATCAACGCCGGATCTTTGAGCATGACCTCATTGGGCTTATCACGGTAGCCGATCCACAGCTCATTCGGAGATTCCTGTTTCCAATACAGGGATCCCTTTGAGCCATTGACCTCCCACCAGAAATTGTTTTTGCGACCAGCACTGATCTGTGAAAGGGTCACCACGCCGCGCGCGCCGTTATTGAAGTGCAGGAGCAGCGAAGCAAAATCCTCTGTGTCGACTGCCACGTCCTCGGTGTCGGTTGAAGTGGATAGCTTGCTAGCGAATGTTTCCACTGGCTTTCGTGGTTTCTTTCGCACCGGAATAAAGGTAGCCATGTCTGCCATTAGCTCGACAACCTCCAGACCAGTCAGCCACATCAACATGTCAAGGACATGCGTGCCAACGTCACCGACCACGCGCAGCTTGCCACCCTCGGACGAAATCAACCGCCAATTCCAATCCGTTGGGTAGAAGAGCCAGTCCTGGCAGTATTCAGCATGCAGGATGCGGGGCTCACCGATCAACCCCTGGTGGATTCGTGAATACGCCTCCTGGACCAACGGATAGAAGCGGATGCTGTAATTGACTGCGCCAACCACTTTCCGGTCGTTTGCCAATTGGACGAGTTCTTTAGCTTCCTGGCTTGAAACTGCCAGGGGTTTTTCACACAGCACATGTTTACCTGCTTCGATAGCAGCTTTCGCCATTGGATAATGCAGGTTATTGGGTGTACATAGATGCACCACTGTCACGTCAGCGTCCGAGAGAAGTGTCTCAAGGCTGGGATACGGCCTGGCATTCACCCTCCCGGCAAAGGCGTTCGTCTCTGCCTGGTTCGCTCCAAGCACTCCTGCTATCGGAACACCAATACGCCTCAGTGCTTCAGTGTGGGTGGAACCCATGAAACCAGCTCCGATAATAGCAGCGTTGATCATTCTGTTATCCTAATACAAACTTCGTACAACATAGTAATCCTTCGTAATATGCACGGTTAAAGTTATGGCGCCCATTACGGTTGCCCGGGTACCCAGAATGGAGGCTTCAATGCGGGGAATATGGGGAATCACCCCCTGTAAACGTTGATGGATGGCAGGGATCAACAGGTCACCAGCATTGGCAACCCCACCTCCCAGAACGATCAATTCCGGGTCAAGCAGGCAGGTGATATTGGCGATGGTGATACTCAGATGGTCAGCAGTATCGTCGACCACTTGTTTAGCCCACGATTCTCCCTGGCGGGCGGCATTGAAAACGTCCATTGCCGTCAGGGAGGCACACTTTTCTTGAGATAATTGTCCTTCGAGGATAATTCTGGCGTGTTCTGCAATGCCTGTGCCTGAAACAATGCTTTCCATGGAACCAAATCCGGTATACATGCGCCCAAGCGCACTCACACTTGAAACCATGTAACCTACTTCTCCAGCCGATTCGGTTTGCCCGCGATAAATGGCTCCATCCAAAATCAGGCCTGCGCCCATACCGGTGCCAATTGCCAGCAGAACCATATTATTCACCCCCTTGCCAGCGCCGAACCATTGCTCACCGAGCACTGCCAGATTTACATCATTCTCCACTTGTACAGGTAATTTGAAGCATTCTTCAAGCCGCTGTTTGAGCGGGAAATCACGCCAATTCAAACTGGGAGCCCACTCGACCATGCCGAGGCGCGTGTGTGTAACACCAGGCGCGCCAACCGCGATGCCCAACAGGGGCAGGTTACTACTCTTTGAGGATTGGATCAAGCTTTCAATGATGGAACACAGCAGGGTGAAGCTTTTTTCACCGGTCGAGCCATGCTGAGAGCGGTGGACTTCATCCAGGATCTCCCCCCCAATATTGGCCAAGGCGCCATAAAGCTTGGTCCCCCCCAAGTCCACCCCTATTACTGCATACCCATTTTTATTATATTCCAGCATCTCGCGTGGATGCCCGGTGTTGCCCTTTTTTTCACCAATGGGTCGAACGAGGCCTTCCATAACCAGCTCATCCACGATACGCATCACAGTGGGCATACTTAAATCTAAAGCCTGGCTGATTTCGGATCGGGCGATTGGACCTTCCTGGCGTACCAACTCCAAGGATAATGGAACGGTTCATACGCCTCATGGAGGTGGCATTAATGGGTTGCAGGAAGCCCGGTATTTTGAAGTTTTTCATATGGATGAAAATGTGGATTGCTTACTTACAGTTAGTAACTAATATATTATAAAGAAAGGATAAAGTTTGTCAAGTGAGATTAACAAATTATAAAAGCTGATCCGTTCGCACATTCTAACGATTTATTTGCACCTTCGGAATTGGAGGCATGGATGTATACAAAAAAACTACCCGGACAGACCAGAACCATCCCAGATAGGCTGGGATTGGTGGTTTTATAAGGCTTTTCTCAAGTCTGACTCTTTGGTCAGAAACCAAAGAGTCAGAGACCGAAGGGTCAGAGACAGGACGGTTTTCCGTAAACTTAATCTTGCAGGTTCTTAAAAAATAAATGGGAGCAAGCGTTTGGTGTGTTGCATGTATGTTGCGTACTCGGCACCAAATTTTTGCAAATTCTCCCTTTCCTCATAAACGGCGGTTAATAATAAAGCCAGGCTGGCTACAATCGCCAGCAAGATGGAGACAAGATTGACTTGCTTCAAGGATACGCCCCATGCAAGACAGAGCAAGGAGGCATACAGTGGGTGCCTGATATGACGGTATGGACCTACTTCAACGATCCGGGTGGTTTTCTCAAACGACTGTTTGCCGGCATCCTGGGGGTTGTCGGAAGGCGCACCGTGCGTGTGAAGGACTCGAAATGAATGGATCGCCAAATATGCTGAAAATAATATCAGCACCCACGAAGTGATCTGGTGTAACGAAAATGGCTGCGCAAACCATTCCCCTGCGTTGAGCACAACCAATCCAAGAATGGCTTCGAAGGCAAAGAAACGGGGGAATCCATAGCTATGATGTTCTTTTAGAGTGCCGCGTGAGAGGATGAGGATTCCCAATGAGCCGAGCAGAAAAACTACCAGCCTGACCATGTTTACGAGTAATTCTTATCGAAGGCATTCCTGTTCGAGACGCATGGCAAGTCCGGTGTATTTCTCATGCACACCCTCACCGCTCTCATCTCGCTCAACAAGCTTAAAGGCTTCCAGGATCTGCGCTTGCTGATCTGGGGGAATGACTTTATCGGCCATGGGAAAAAGGATGTTATCTTCTTTATAGATATGCTGCCTTAATAGCGTGACATAACCCAATGCACTCTGGATGAGCTCATTGCGGGATGAATTATCACTAGTCTGGATACGCTCCAATGCCTGCCGCATTTTTTGGGTCAGACGCCTTCCCTCTTCATGTTCCGCCAGCATCACAGCAATCGGTCCGGATTCTCTGGATAAGCCATTTTCAATCATCGCCGGAAACAGAATCCCCTCCTCTTTCTGGTGATGGTAACCATCCGCGAAATTCTTGATGAATACTGTGGCCCCAGTGAAGAAGCGCATGTAGACATCCTGACCTTTGCTAAGGCGAGTTGCAGCCCTTTCGAGGGCAGTTAAGACACGCTCGATAACACGATGTTCTTCCATTAGAATTTCAGTAGCTTTCACCCCATAATCTCCTTTCGGCATTTGTCGAGCAGCATGATTTAATTATAGTACCAGTTGGTTTTTTGTAGGTATTGGCAACCTGACCTAAGAAAATTGTGAGGTGTTCGTGTTCGACCCACTCATACGGGATTTTGTAAGGATTTATATTTCTGAGCTAACCAGGCGTAATAAGTTACCCATTTGTTGAGCTCTCCGCGCTTGCCTACCTTCCACGGGCATTCGGTTGGAGTCCAATCCAGACGATAGCGACCACCTTCATCTGCCCTGTCTTCCAGCTCCTTCCAGGCAGCCTGTAAACGCTCGTCGCTGCCATGACCCATTTTACTCAATGCGTAGAGAATTTCCCAAAGGTTAGCTCGCCAGGTGATAGGAAATGAAAAACGCTGCATGTCCTGATTTACTAACACTCCGGGATGGGTGGATTGGTAAATGCCTCCACGCCGTAGAAAGTAATCCGTCAATTGCCGGCAGCGGGGATGATTCCAAAACTCAGGCAGCTCAGCAAATGCCAGCAGGCATTTTACTGATCCGCGGATACAGCTCTTGACCTGTTTGGTTTTAAATTTTCCTTCGTGCCAATCGCACAAATAACCGCCATCTTCACGCACGGTTTGCAGCGTCAATTCAATCGATCGTTGTATACGTTCATCGTCCCGGTAACCCAACTTTACAAAGGTGCGGATGTTATACCCGAGCAGACATGAATAATGATTAAGCCAATCTCCATCTGGCTTTTGCAGGCTGAGATACCGGAGAGCAGCTTTTTCAACCTGAGGCTGGGAACGATCCAGCCCGAGCTCAGCCAGGTAAGCCAAACAGAAATGAGTGGTAGCAAAGGAGCCATACAGCGCCTCATCCCCGACGAATACCTTGTTACGCGGGTTTTGCTGCAGCCAGTATCCATCTGGATGCATCCTGTCCAGCAACACGAGTACCGGCTCAGATTGTAGAATAGCTGACTTAGCCTGTATCACGTCGGGATTGTGTTCATCTTTATCCAACAGCTCCCGTAGAGTACGCCATTTCAAGGATGGCTCATCATCCTGAAGGAGCCATTGGATTATGTCGCTATTGATGTCCAAGTTCACGTCTTCTTCTCCTTACAGGTTCTAAAAAACAGGCTTTTATCTGCAATTTTATCCACAAAGGGAATGATAAACCAATCCATCTGTGGCAAATAGGGTCATAGTAGCTTAACCATTAATAACTGGTCATAATAAACGCCATCGTAAAAAATGGCTTTGGGTTCAATGCCGTACTCCTTGAAACCACAGCGCTGATAACAGCGGATAGCAGATTGTTCAGAAACAGTAACACCCAGGTAGATCACAGTAACTTCGTTTTCGACTGACCATTTGAAAATCTCGTTTAATATCCCTTCAGCAATACGGAAACCTCGCCATTCAGGCTTAAGATAGACACCCCACAGGAAGCCGAAGTGGCGGGTTTTGGGCCAATGTCCACGCGTAAAGCCTGCCATCCCGATGAGCGCAGCTCCCGCACAGGCAACGCTGATTGCACCAGAGTGGGTCTTCTCATTTTCAGTGATGAGCTTATTAAAAGCCTCAACACCATCCGCAGCTGTCATTTCGATATCGGCGGCAAATGCCTCCGGCTGATTCGAGAGAGATTCCAGGCGTAGATCGAGTAAGGAAGGTGCGTCTTCAGGGGTGGCAAGCCGGGTGATAATATTGCCTTTTGGGGTGGGGAATAAATGAGCCATTTTCATTCCATTCTCGATTCACCCAACCATACTTTCCCATCTTCACCCCAATCCTGTGGATATAATCCATCGTGCACATATTTAATAAAGCTGGAATATTGCCAATCAAATGGCGATGTTACATATCCATGTTTAACAGGATTGTAATGGATATATTCGATATGACGGGTTAAATCAAAATCATCACGGATAAAGTGCTTCCAGAATCGTCGTTGCCATACATCTCGTTCCCCCTTTTTAATTCTTGAAGCGGATTCACTGATGATCCGATTTTTACACCAATGCCTGGTAAAGTGGCTTTTGATTAATCTCCAACGTGTAGAATAATCGAATGACTCATCTGCTAGAGTCCAGATGAAATGCATATGATCTGGTAAGATAGCACTCGCCACAATCTCAAAAGGCATTCGGTCGTTTGTATATTGAATTGCATCATTTAGTATTTCAATCGATTTTGGGGTTGAAAAAATTGGTCTGCGATGATATGTCACCAGGGTGAAAAAATATGTTCCTCCTTTTATGTATACACGACGATATTCCATCGAATAATTATCGCATGAATAATAAATGTTGGGTCTCGTAAAGACCACAATATATGTACGAGAACTTATATGATTTTTGTTTGGTTTCGCAATAAAAACATTGTTCCTGCGTAGGTTGGGTTGAAGGCGCATGCCCGAAACCCAACGATATTATTACCTGTTGGGTTTCGCTGAGAATGCTCAACCCAACCTACAAAAATATTTCTCGTGTGTAGATTGGGTTGAGGGCGAATGCCCGAAACCCAACGATTTTATTACTGTTGGGTTTCGCTGAGAACGCTCAACCCAACTTACAAAAATATTTCTCGTGTGTAGGTTGGGTTGAGGGCGCATACCCGAAACCCAACGATTTTATTACCTGTTGGGTTTCGCTGAGAACGCTCAACTTAACCTACAAAAATATTTCTCGTGCGTAGATTGAGGTGAGGGCGCATGCCCGAAACCCAACGATTTTATTACTGTTGGGTTTTGCTGAGAACGCTCAACCCAACTTACAAAAATATTTCTCGTGTGTAGGTTGGGTTGAGGGCGCATGCCCGAAACCCAACGATTTTATTACTGTTGGGTTTCGCTGAGAACGCTCAACCCAACCTACAAAAATATTTCTCGTGTGTAGGTTGGGTTGAGGGCGCATACCCGAAACCCAACGATTTTATTACCTGTTGGGTTTCGCTGAGAACGCTCAACTCAACCTACAAAAATATTTCTCGTGTGTAGGTTGGGTTGAGGGCGCATGCCCGAAACCCAACGATTTTATTACTGTTGGGTTTCGCTGAGAACGCTCAACCCGACCTACAAAAATATTTCTCGTGTGTAGGTTGGGTTGAGGGCGCATGCCCTCAACCCAGCGATTTTATTACTATTGTCAAATATACTCGATCCAATCGGAAATATAGTTAATCGCCAGACCTAAATTTCCAATCTGGCAATGATTCTGAGCCTGTTCTGCCCGTGTAAACAACCGGGTTGTTAACGAGTGAGCATTCTTTAGTGCATCTCGCTGTAAGTAGAAATGGTTTAACGGAATAATATGATCTTCGCACCCTGCTAAGAGTAACACGTCTTGTTTTATCAAAGATGAGATATCGCGGGTTGTATAACACTTACTTTTCACAAATACTTCATAAGGCGATGGTGCTCCTAAAATCAACATCGCCCTGCGGGTTGCCCAATCAAACAAAGGACTTTTTTTCATTATTTCCGCCATCAAGCGATTAAATAGACCCGCAGCTTTAATCTCTAATAAGAGTTTAACCACAGGTTTTATAGGCTTCATCTTATCTAAGGTAGTTTCAATCCAATCATAAAAGACATCGTAAGCAATTACCCGGGAGATGCGCGGCTCGAAAGCCGCGGCACGTAACGCCAGACATCCACCCATCGAAATACCTAGCAAGGTGATATTATCCATTTTGAAATAATCCAGGATTGCCTTCACAGGCTTATGCCATTCATGGGTAAAAAGTAACTGAGAATCAAGCAACGCACCCCCCTGCCCAGGTCCTTCGAAGCACACAATCGTGTACCCTTTTGAGTGAAAGTATTGAATGATTGGAAAGAACTCCTCGATATAGCTATCGAAACCACCGTGTATAACGATTGTATCTTTTGGTTTATCCTGGTGAAACACATAGGTTGGCATCAATCCGTGTATCGTTCCATCCACATATGGAATCAGCAATCGATCGCTTGGGGTGATTTTAAACTGCTCCCATAATAATTCCAGGAACTTTTGACGGGTAGGAGCTTTAGCTGGATCATTCTCCGACATGAAGAACTCTGCTGACCTGAAATAATAGGCCGCAGATAGGGTTCGCCCCTCAGAGAATGCTTTCTCAGCAAGCTTTAGAAACTCAATTTGATATGAAGAGAAATCCGTAAGCTTCGGAGAAATCGAGTAAATATCATCCAGGGCGCACGCGCCTAAATAATTGATCCAACGATTCATTTGGAAATTTATAGATGGCTCGGCGTGCAAGTCTTCGTAATAACCTACATGAAAATGAAATTCTTCATCCAAATTTCCACCTGCCTATAATTCAACGTAGGTTTGAGTCTCGGATAAATCACCTCATTCATAATGAGCTTTCATGAGGCTATGTCCTAAAAAATTAATATACCTGGCAGAACAGGTATATTTTACTCGTAAATAAGATTGAGATTGCTACCGAAAAAAACCTATTGACATTCAAATTGCGTTGTGCTAAGATATGGAATAGTGTTCCATATATTGAGATGATATATTAAATTATGACCGTGCAATTTAGCTTATCCCAAGAGCTTATTGTTCTCTCACAGAATCTCTCATAAGACCGGATCACAATGCCAGAATCTTCTAAAATTAATGGAAATAATGGAGGTAAACCACCTGCCCCGAACACCTCTATTTCAACAACGGTGGCGAAAGCCATCAGCATCCTGGACAGCCTGGCTTCCACTGCTGACACGGGCATCAGCCTGACCGAACTTTCCGCTCTGATTGACATGCCAAAAAGCTCAACACATCGTTACCTGGCCACACTCCAGGAGCTTGGTCTGGCAGTGCGTAAAGGTAATGATCGTTTTTATCTCGGTACCAAGGTGATCGAACTTGCCGGGTCCTACCTGGTAAAAAGTGATCTACGAAATGAAAGCCAGGATGTTCTAAATGAACTGGCTGAAAAAACAGGTGAAACCATTCACCTGGCAGTACCTTCCGGGGCGGAGGTGGTATATATCGCCAAGGTTGAAAGCAAGCATGCCCTGGTGATGTCCTCGCATATTGGTGCTCGTATCCCGATGTATTGCTCTGCGTTGGGGAAAGCCATCCTGGCATTCAATGGTGAAGAATACCTTAACACCATTCTTACCCACCCCATGACCCAACGAACACCCAACACCATTACCACGGTAGAAGCACTAAAAATTGAACTAAACCTGACCCAGAGGCGGGGTTACGCCATTGATAATGAAGAGAATGAGGTCGGTATCAGCTGTGTGGGTGCGCCTATCTTTGATTACAATGCCACGCCCATTGCAGCTATCAGCATCTCCGTCCCAGACCAACGCATTAACCAGGAAAGCTACGAAATCCTGGGACCTTTGGTAATGGAAGCCGCACATATGGTTTCAAGGCGTAAAGGATATAGCGGAAAATTCCCTGGGAGTCTGGAATAAAACAGAAGTGGGTTCGTAGTAATGTTATTTTACTAATCTAAGAACAAGTCTTGATGGAGGAATCTAATGAAAATGCTTATCGACAACCAGTGGGTCGAGTTCATCCGATAAAACAACGATGTCCATTCGGAATCCTGGAACAGGTGAGGAGATCGACAAAGTACCTAAGGCAACTTTGCAAGACATGGAGCGGGTGGTTGCAGCAGCCCAAAAAGGCAAGCAGGCGATGCGTAAACTGACAGCTCTCCAGCGATACCAGATCCTGAACAAGGTTGCTGATAGCATCGACGAACGGGTTTCTGAGCTGGGCAAGCTTCTGGCACAGGAAAATGGAAAGCCCATTCTCCAGACCCGGGCTGAAGTGGCTGTGACTGCCAATATATTCAGGGGATTTGCGGAGGAAGCCAAGCGCATATTTGGCAGGGTGATGCCTACGGATGCGGTGCGCGGGAATGAGCGCCATTTTGCGATCACTATTCGCCAACCCCTGGGTGTGGTTGCCGCAATCGTACCTTTCAACTACCCGGTTGAGCTGTGGGGGCATAAGGCGGCGTCTGCGCTTGCAGCTGGCAATGCGGTGATTTCCAAGCCACCCAGCGCCTGCCCATTGACCCTGCTTAAAATTGCCAAGCTGATGGAAGAATGCGGATTACCCGCCTGTGCCCACCAAATGGTCACCGGACCAGGTGCGGTGATAGGTGATTATCTAGCCCGTTCGAAAGGCATTCAGCTGATCACCGTCACAGGAAGCACAGAAGTTGGGGTGAGGATCGCACAGCTCGCCGCTGAGAACCTCAAGAAAGTCCACATGGAGCTGGGAGGGAATGATGCACTAATCATCCTGTCTGATTGCGACATAGACAAGGCGGCAGAATCTGTCGTGCTTGGCCGGCTGGCGCGCGGGAATGGCCAGATCTGCTGCGCAGTGAAACGTATCTTCGTGGAAGCATCGATCTATGATGAATTTGCCGACTTGTTGACCAAAAAAGCCAAGGCATTGAAAATGGGCGACCAGCTGCATGAAGATACCGATGTTGGTCCATTGATCACCGAAGAGGCTGCCAAGGAAGTAGAGCTATTCGTGGATGGTGCGATAAAAGATGGAGCAAAATTACGCACCGGCGGGCATCGGAAGAACGCGTTCTATGAACCAACGGTCCTTACGAATGTAAAACCCGAGATGAAAATGTTCAAAGAAGAAGTGTTCGGTCCTGTTGCACCCCTGGTGCCATTCAAGAATGTCGAGGATGCCATCCGCATGGCCAACGATTCACCTTATGGATTGCAGTCGGCAGTTTTCACCCGCGATATCAACAAAGCTCTCGATATTGCCTACAGGCTGGAAGCGGGTGGTGTGATTGTTAACTGGTCATCCGCCCTGCGGGTCGAAACCCTGCCATTTGGTGGTATCAAGATGAGCGGGCATGGACGTGAAGGAGTGCACGATACTCTGGATGAGATGACGGACCAGAAGACGATCGTGGTTCACAACGCCTTTCCAGCGCTGAGGGAGTAGCGAAGAACAGGAATGAGCGAGTCCGACTTTCTGGTCATGCGGGGAATCAGTAAGAGTTTCGATGAAACTCAAGCTCTTCGTAATGTCGATTTTTCTGGTGCGATTGGTGAGGTTCACGCCATTTCAGGGGAGAACGGAGCTGGAAAATCGACCCTGGTAAAGATTCTAACCGGGGCAATACCGAGGGATGCTGGTGAGATCCTCCTGGAAGGTGAACGTATCGAGCTTAAAACGCCTTTCCATGCTCGCCGCTTGGGAATCTATGCCGTATACCAGGAGTTCAGCCTGGTCCCACACCTGACCGTGGCCGAAAATATTCTCCTGGGACAGATGCCTAGCATTCGAGTGCGGGGAGTAGTGGACTGGGCTAAAGCATATCGCCAGGCGGAGGAAATCCTATCTTCCATCGGATTCGAAGGCATTGATGTACATCAGACCGTTAGTCATTTGAGCGTCTCTCATCAGCAGATGGTTGAAATTGCCAAAGCCTTAGCCAGGCGCCGGAAAATCCTGATCCTGGATGAGCCATCGGCAGTCCTTTCGCAGGATGAACTGACGCGTTTGTTTGCTTTAATGCGCCAGCTTAAAAAGGAGAAAACGCTCATCCTATATATCTCTCATCGTTTGGATGAGGTATTTGAAATTGCCGACCGGATCACTGTACTCAAGGATGGCCAGCTGGTAGGTACGGTAAAACCAAAAGAATCCGATCAGAACCAGCTGATCAAGATGATGGTTGGTCGAAACCTGGGAGAAATCTTCCCCGTTCGAATTCCTCCTAGAGCAGATGTAGCCTTAGAAGTGAGGAACCTTTCCAATGAAAAGGATTTTGCTGATATCTCGTTAACACTGAGGCAGGGCGAAATCCTGGGTATGTTTGGCCTGGTTGGAAGTGGGCGGACCCAAGTGGCACGTTGTATCTTTGGCGCTGATCCAATTACAACGGGAGAAATCCTGCTTAATGGTAAACCCATCCTCCCCAAGTCGCCCCGCCATGCAGTGCGGTCTGGAATTGCTATGCTAACGGAGGACCGGAAGCGCGATGGTCTGGTGATGCATTGCACGCTGCGTGACAATGCCAGTATGGCTTCGTACATGAGCCTTTCCTGGTGGGGTGTGATTGATCGTCGTAAACAAGCCTTAAAGGTGCAGCAGAAGATTGAGGAACTTGATGTCCGCCCGCCATTAATCGAAAGATTAGCAAGCCACCTGAGTGGTGGGAACCAGCAGAAACTGGTGCTTGCCAAGTGGCTGATGACTCAGGCGAGTGTGCTGATTCTCGATGAACCCACACGGGGCGTTGATGTGGCCACAAAGGTTGAAATTTATCATATCATCAATGATCTGGCTAGCGCTGGGATGGGCATCCTTTTGATCTCCTCGGAGTTACCAGAAATTCTAGGGATGAGCGATCGAGCGCTAGTCATGCGAGAGGGACACCTCGTTGGAGAATTTAATCGTTCGCAGGCTAATGAGGAGAAGTTGCTAGCCTCAGCTGCGGGAGTGAGTCAATGACCATTGAAAATTCACCATCACCTATGAAGCCACCCAAGGTGCAAACAGGATTGCGTAAATTACTGCCCAGTTCTTCAAGGACGCAACAAAGACAGCGCTGGGTAAATTTTGCTTTCGCAATTGCTTTCATTGTTATTGTGATCTTGATAGCTGTGACGGCGGATGTTTTCTTCACCCAACGAAATTTGAGCAATCTGTCTCGGCAAGCGGTGACCAATGGATTACTCAGTCTGGGTATGCTGGTTGTTATTATGACCGGAGGCATTGACCTCTCGGTAGGTCCGATAGTAGCTCTTACAGGCATTATGGTTGCAGGAATGTCTAAAGATGGGATGCCACTATTCCCTGCTATCCTGATATGCCTTCTTGTTGGTATATCGGTTGGAGCGATTAATGGCTTCTTCATTTCCCGCTTCAAGCTACAGCCATTCATTGTAACCCTGGCTACATTAGGAACCATACGCGGTTTGGTGTATGTCTACTCTGATATTCCAATAACTCCGACGGATCCTGCCTTCCGGGCTGTCCTTGGAGCTGGGTTCATTGGCCCATTCCCGATTTCAGCCTTGATCATGCTTGCCTGTTACCCCATCGTTTGGTTCTTCCTGAATCGTACCAGCTCAGGGCGAGCCATTGATGCGATAGGTGGAAATGAGGAAGCAGTGCGCCTGGCAGGGATCAATGTTAAATGGAATATTTTCCTGGCCTATATGATCTCCGGCCTTTTTGCCGGTCTCGCAGGAGTCACTCTGGCTTCTCGCCTTGGGATTTCCCAACCCAGCGTGGGTGCGGGTTTTGAGTTGGACGCCATTGCAGCCTGTGTTATCGGCGGTGCCGTCTTAGGTGGAGGAGGCGGAAGTGTTTTTGGTACTCTCGCTGGTGTAGGGGCCCTTGGCGTCATCGATAACTTGCTCAATTTGTTCAATGTGCAATCCTACTATCAACAAATCTTTAAAGGTCTGATCATCCTGGTCGCGGTTTTGGCACGACGAAAGAAGTGAAATGTGAAAGCTAAACTATTGAATACTGAAATTCGTTCACATGGGGAGAGAGGAGGTAAGACGGAGGATTAAACCCGCCAAAATTGTCCTACTACAAGCCGCTAAATTCAGAATAATATTTATAAGGAGAATGACAAATGAAACGTACCATAGTTCTGACGAGTTTATTAGTCCTGGCAGTTTTGCTCGCTGCATGTAAACAGGCAACAGAGACACCTGTTGCTGAGACAGGACCAACCAGCTTGAAAATTGGGATGGCTAATTTCTCCCAGTGTTGCCCGTACTTCATCGGAATGAATAATGCTGCTATAGATGAAGCAAAGCCTTACAGTAATGTCACGATTGTTTCCACCGATGCCAATGGTGACGCCGCCAAATTCCAATCAGACATTGAAGACCTGATTGCCCAGAATGTCGATGGGGTAATCGTTTCTGGTGCCTGGCTCGAGGAAGCTCCTGCGGCATTGGATGCCCTTAAAACTGCCGGAATTCCAACTGTTCTCGTCGATCGGCAGTTTGGCAAGGGCAGCAGTGAATCGTATACGTCCTATATTGGCCCGGATAACTTCACCATCGGTGTTCAGGATGGTCAGTACATTGCAGATCGTTTAGGTGGAGAGGGCGTCGTTGTGGAATTGCGTGGGGGTCCAGCGGATAACTCAATTGGACTTAACCGCAGTAATGGTGTAAACAGCATCCTTGAAACCTTCCCTGGCATCACTGTTGTTGTTGCGCCGGATTTTGGTGGCTGGAGTGCAGATGGCGGTATTGCCTTGATGGAAGATATGCTGGCAGCCAATCCCAAGATCGATGCTGTGTTCTGCGAGAATGACTCAATGTGCCTGGGTGCCCAGACAGCTATCTCCGACGCTGGTCGTGCGGAGGAGATGTTCTTGGTGGGTGTCGATGGAGAAACCGCCGCATTGGAAGCGATCATGAACAACACGAATTATGCTGCCACTGGTCTGAATAACTCAGATCAAATTGGACGAGCAGCTTTCAATCGTTTGATGGCAATCCTTGCTGGTGGAACACCCGAGAAAGACACGTACCTGCCATCGCCAAGCATTACAATCGATAACGTGATACGATATTACAATCCCGAAGGTGAGTTCTAAATTCTCAGGAACAAGCGCTTTTTCCGTGAACCTCCACAAGGTAGATACCATGCAATACTTTCCTTGTGGGGGTTCACGAATGCGTACGAGACTTATGGTTCCTGGCAATCAAACGCAGTGATTCGGTAAATTTTTTTCCAGTTAAATGGTTGAATAAAAGTTTACGATGATCATCGAGTCAAAATTAAAAGAACTGGGTCTGTCCTTGCCTGATCCTCCCAAACCCGTTGGCGCTTACCTGCCAGCCCAGCTCACGGGGAATCTGCTATACCTTTCAGGTACCACTTGCTACCTGGAAAACGGGAAACTACTCTTCACAGGGCGGGTCGGGAAAGAACTAAATGTGGAACAAGGCTACCAGGCAGCCCAGCAGACTATGCTCAACCTGTTAAGTGTGGTCAAAGCTGAGCTGGGTGATCTGGACCGTGTTGAGCGGATCATCAAGGTGAACGGTTATGTAAATTCCGCTCCTGATTTCGACCAGCAACCTTTGGTCATCAATGGTGCATCCGATCTATTGGAGAAAATCTACGGTCTGAGGGGCAAGCATGCAAGAACATCCATCGGCGTGAGTGACCTTCCTGGGCATATCCCGGTGGAAATCGAGATGATGCTAGAGATCCGCCAGACTTGATAGAAAAATTTCCAATCAGGTCATCGAGGAGGCAGGTGTATGGATACCATCGAAAAACTGGGGCAGCTAGGTCTCATCCCTGTCATCCGTATTGAGGACGCGCATCAGGCACCTGCCCTGGTGGAGGCTTTACTGATGGGAGGATTGCCCTGTGCGGAGATTACCTTCCGTACAGATGCTGCGCGGGAGTCTATCCAGGTAATCACTTCGACCCAGCCAGAGGTGATCATCGGTGCAGGCACTGTTCTATCAGTCACCCAGGCAAAAACAGCCTTCGATGCTGGAGCAAAATTTATCATATCTCCAGGATTCGACCCCAAGGTGGTGGACTGGTGTGTAGGTAATCAGGTGCCAGTTATCCCCGGTATTGCCACGGCTACTGAAGCGCTCATGGCACTGGAACGGGGCTTGCGGGTTTTAAAATTCTTCCCTGCCGAAATGCTGGGTGGAATTCCTATGCTGGAGGCATTATCGGCTGCGCTGATCGGGGTTAAGTTCGTCCCCACGGGGGGCATTACCCCAGGCAACATGGCTGCTTACCTGCGCGCACCGATGGTCTTTGCGGTAGCAGGAAGCTGGATGGCGACTTCGAAGTTGATCTCCGCTGGGAATTTCGCTGAGATCACCCGCCTGACTCATGAAGCAGTTGCTGTGGTTCATCAGGTGCGCCAGACGGGAGGGAAATTATGACCGGTCGCATTGTTTCATTCGGGGAGATTATGCTCAGGCTAAAATCACCTGGCTTCGAGCGTTTGCTGCAATCGCCGGTTCTTGAAGCAACCTTCGGCGGTGGCGAGGCGAATGTAGCAGTATCGCTGGCGCAGTTTGGCCATGAGGTAACCTACGTGACTGCCCTGCCGCGCAACCCAATCGGTGAGGCTTGTATTTCTTATTTAAAGGGGAAGAATGTAGATACATCAAAGGTCATTACGGCTGGTGAGCGTATGGGGACGTACTATTATGAGGCCGGAGCAAATCAGAAACCGTCGCGGGTGGTTTATGACCGATCCCATTCTGCGATGGCGAACCTCTCAGCGGATGCCCTGGACTGGGATGTGATTTTAGACGGAGCAGCATGGTTTCATATCACGGGCATTACCCCTGCGCTGAGTGCCAGCGCGGCAGAAATCTCTCTCAATGCAATGAAGACTGCCCGTAGAAAAGGTGTCAAAATTTCGTGTGATTACAACTTCCGGAAGAATTTGTGGAAGTATGGGAAAAAAGCTCCGGAGGTGATGAAGGAGCTGGCAGCTATTGCGGATGTGGGGATCGCAAATGAAGAAGATTGCCAGCTGGCTCTGGGGATCAGTGTTGAAGTTAATCACCATGAGAATGACATCGAAAGCGGTCGCATTGACCCTGCCAATTACCGTCGTCTTTGTGAAAAGGTTCTTGCCAGCTTCCCCAACTTGAAATACCAGGCCATCACCCTTAGAGAAAGTCACAGTGCTGAACAGAATGGTTGGTCGGCGTGCTTACAAAAGGGTAGGGAATTTTATATAAGCACCCATTACGATATAACCCATATTGTTGATCGCGTCGGTACGGGGGATGCCTTCTCGGCAGGTTTGATCCATGGCTTGATCAGCGGATTGCCAGATACGGAAGCATTGGAATTTGCAACAGCAGCCTCATGCTTGAAGCACTCGATCCCAGGCGATATGAACTTCTGCTCCGTCGATGAGGTCAACCAGCTGATGGCCGGGAGTAGCTCGGGTCGCATCCAGCGGTGAGATAAAGAAGGCAAAAATAATAGCAGGTTCCCATAACCCGACCTGACAATTCTTATTAATCAAGGCCTTTTATCTTGGTGGTCCATTGGCAATTCGCTCTTTATTCTTTTAGAATGAACCACTTCCCGAATAAACGAACTCCGGCCGCCAGGTGAATCCGGCTTCAACATAAGCACCAAGCATTGATTTTTGTTGGGTTTCCCAAAAACCGCTTAACCCAACTAACAAAACCATGATTTACGTTTGGGTTTCGCAAACACCCCACCACCTAATCTACGAAATTCCTCTAATTGCATCCATCACTCTCTCAGCGCTATCTGGTTTCAGCCTGCCAGGCATGCGATAAAAATAAGGCGACATATCTACCTCATACCCACCCAGAGCATGCTCTGCTGAGGTGGGAAGGTAACCAATGCAGCCACTGCTTACGCTGGCAAAAAGCGTATAGCTGGTGGGAGACGCTTGCTTTATCGCCATGCCAATCTCAGTGAAGACTTCCGCACCCAAGGCATACAATACCAATTCCCCCGCCCTGATGTGAGTGAGAACCACTGGAACTGACCAAAAGCCATCACGCTCAGTTATAAACGTCTTCCACGGATAGCGCTGGTTGAGCACAAAATCAACCATCAAGCGTGGGACATGAGCCATTTTGGCGAGCTTAGTCCGATATAAAGGTGGCGCAGTTGGTCCGCGGGCTTCTGCCTCCAGTGAGAGCCAGACCTGTTGCTGATGAAAACTGACGGATTCACCTGATATGGGTGAAAGTTGCGGCAAAGCTTGTTCAACTCGGTCGGCTATGCGCAACCCAACCCCCTCTACAGCCATGTAATCATCATCACAGACATTATGATCCGGGTTAAGATCCCCGGTGGCTCCCTGGATGTACATCACCGGTGCCCCACTCACCTGCTCCACTCTCCGCCGCATGGCACCGATCCAATCGGCTGAGACAAGTAAATTTTTGGGTCCCAAAACAGTGCCATGGCACTGAAAATTGATCAGGGTGACGATGGGCTTTCCTTCCAATGATTGTACCTGCACTACAGAAAGACTGTGGTCAACTGGACCCGCAGGATTCACGCCGATCTCAATATGCCCATCCGGCTTACGCTCACGGCGATTTATGGCGATATCCGCCTCCCCCTGTGCCCAGGTGAGACGCCCAGGCTGCAGGTTGATCAAAGCATCTTTCACTGCCTTGACGATCTGACTTACCAGATAGTTAATATAATTGCGATTTTTACGAGAAGAGCGTTGGCCGGCGTAGGTGATCGGTCCAGAATGGGTATGTGAGCAACAAATGACCACATTCGAACCTGTCTGTGCCTGGATGCGCGCCACGGTATGCTCGTTGATCGCCAACAGGTCGCAGGCAACGATCACCGCCCGATGCAATCCGTCGTCCAGCGCCAGTGCGGTGGCAGTCAGATCATCGTGGACGCCGCGATTGCCTTTGGTGCGGTCTCCATAGCCAATCAGGTAAATGCCAGGCGGGGGTGAGATGGTTTGGCGGGCAACGCCGACGATTAAGGATCATTTGATGTCTCCATAGTAAACATGTAATCTAATGAAGAAACCAGCAAAGATAACCACAAAGGACACAAAGGACACTAAGTAATACCTATAAATATATCTTAATACAAAAATACTTTTTTTATATACCGCTCCTATTAGCATAAATCACTACGAATTATGTGAACGATACTTATGTTTATTATTTGAATTCTTTGTGTTCCTTTTAGGCGAAGCGTATCATGCTTCGCACTTGGTGTCCGTTGTGGTTTTCTTTTTACCCTATTTCTTCAACAGGTGCGATCTCCTGCATACCAAGGTTGATCCGTGTTTGCTCAGGGGTGTCACCCAGTTTATATCCTGCGAAGGCTAACGCACCGATCAAGCTGCATGCTCCCGCCACTACCCACGCCACCCTTACTCCAAGCGGGTTGGCAGAGGTATAGCCAAAATGGCTCAGGAGAAAGGGCAGGATCAATGCTGCCATGGCAGGTCCAATCCCCGCTGCCAGCGAGAAGGTGCCATAATAGATTGCTTCGCGGCGGGAATGGGTGAACATCTCGTCATAATCCACCACCGACCCCATCATGGCATACGCCAGGATAAAATAACCACCCAGCACCGGACCCACCAGGCCTACCGTGATATATGCCTGGATCTGCTTGTCCATCCCGGGAACAAGCCCTACAAACGCGTTCAGGGCAATGATAAAGCCCATTAAAACCATGCAAAGCATCAGCAGCTTGCGGTGGGCATATCGGCGGGCCAGCCAGTTCCAGAGTGGCGCAGAGAGGATCATTAGAAGCACCAGTAATCCCTGGAATAGACCTACATCCCCCTCAGAGCCACCCAGAACAGTCGTGATAAAGTATGGCAGGATGGCAGTGACCATGGCGTAAGCGATATGCACAATCAGGACCGAGACAAACATATACAAGAATTGGTGGTTGGCCAGGGTTGCCTTGAAACCGGCGATAACCGGAAGCCTCTCGCCAATAGGTCGGTTGGTCTCACGGATACCCAACAAAGACAACCAGATGGTGGCAAGACCGACCACAGCCACGATACCAGCCATGGCAAGGGGACCCATGGATGAGAAGAGTGGGGCTGCTACCAGTGCTCCCACCATCACCCCTAAAATCCCAAGGATGCTTTTCCAGGTGCTGAGCTTGACCAGATCTTTGGGGTTCTGTGCCATCTCGGGCATAGTCCCATCATACGGGATGCCCACCAATGAATAAGCAGTGTAAAACAGGGTGATGATCACAAAGAAATATACTGCATTGAGAGAGACAGAGTTACCTCCGGGAGGGGTGAAGACGAAGATGAGCAGAATGGCAGTCAGGGGTGTGGCAAACATGATGTATGGGCGCCTGCGCCCCCAACGCGAGCGGGTGACATCGGAAAAGTGCCCAATGAAAGGGTCGATGATCGCATCCCACAGGGAGGTGATGGTCATTAACACTCCTACCAGGGTGATGGGTAAATAGATATGACGTCCGGAATCGGGTGGGGGTGAGTAGAAATACAGCAGCCAGGTACTCACGCTGATTGCCATGATATTCAGTCCTGCAGAAGCTGAGGAATAGAGCAGGGTGCGTTTCATCGTCAGTTGAGTGTTCATGTCATCTCCAATATCTTCAATATTATATATTTAAGATGTTTTGGGAAAGTAATACTCACCACAGAGAAATAATAAATGCTGACTTATAAATATCCAGAACCATAAACATAGAAATCGAATTCATCATTGTAGATTCAGAGTGGTTCTGTTCAAGTCAGTGTTCCATTTATAATCCTTTGAATTCCATTTTTAAGCGATCTTATCTATTTCTTCTCTTTCACCCAAAATACTCCTTTACAAGTCTTTCAATTTTTTTTAAATTAGATTAGTAAATACTCAGTGTTCTCAGTGTGCTCAGTGGTGAAATATTTACCACAACTACTCGGGTGCCAGACCGAGCTTGGAGTAGTCCACCGTTAGCCAGCGCTCAGGTTTGATACACACCAGGAGGTCATCCTTCCAGCCTTCACCCTGGGTGATATTGGCAAAGAGCTGCTCTCCATGCTCTGAGCCATAATAGCGTAATGCCATTGGATGTATATCCCGTTCAAGGTCCACCGGTTGGATGATGAAGGGTCCTTCGATGGAGACGTACCTATAATTCGGTGGGGTTGTGTCTTGAACGCAAAAACTTATCCGCTGGCATTTCTGCAACAATCTGGCTTTTCGTGTTTTTACACCGGTCCAAATGCAAACTTCCCCTCCCGGCTGGTAGTTGTACCAAACCGGTACGCTCAGTGGTCCACGCCTTTCTTGCGGGATGCTGATGATGCCAACACGCGTCTCTGCCAGGAATGCCTGGCGTTCTTCGACGGTCATTCTGGTATCCATAGAAACCTCCTCGGTAGTTATGCATAAATTATACGGGAAAATCGGAAAGGGGAAAAAGGATTGATGGTTGGCTAAGTGTGGTGAAGACCATGCATCAAATCGGAAAGTTAATGCAGATGTTTTTTTAACCGAACAGCACAAGAAAGCCCACACCACGCACAAACAAACCAGCTGCCAGGGCAATCACTACCGTCAATCCACTAACAGCCAGCATGGAGCGCCAGCCCAGCTCACGGCGTAGCGCTGATAGGGTTGCCAGGCATGGGACGTAAAACACCACAAACACTGTAAAGACAAGCATTTGCAGGTAGGTGAGTGCTTGTGAGAAATCACTAACCCCCAGCGCCTGGCGCAGCATGATGAGCGAAAGCTCCTTGCGAAAGATACCAAAGATAAGTGGTACACCCGTCTCGGCAGGTAGTCCGAGCAGCCAGGTGAATGGTCTGACCAGACTATCGATATATGGGCTAAGCTGATAATACGCAAATACGGCCAGTGCGATGCTTCCGAAAATCAACAGCGGCCAGGCTTCAACGATGAACTCGCGCACCCTGAACCAGGTTTTGTTCACCACATTTTTCAAGGTGGGTATTCGGTAGGGGGGCATCTCCAGGATCAACCCAGGAGTATCTTCGGGAAGCAATCGGGTAAGGATACGCCCGGTGAGGGCAATGATAAAAATGTTAAATAAATAAATTCCCAAAGCCCAGGATGGTCCAAGATAGAAAGCTACCAATCCGAAAACGACAGACAAGCGGGCCGCACACGGCACAAGGACTGCCAGGGTGGAAGCGATGATGCGATCCTTGCGTTCTTCCAGGATGCGGGTTGACATAACTGCCGGGACATTACAACCATACCCCAGGATAAAAGGAACAATGGCTTTACCATGCAGACCCAGCCTGTGCAGCAAGCCATCCATCAGGAAGGCAATCCGGGGTAGATACCCAATGTCTTCGAGGATGCTTAAGCCGAACAGGAACGGGATGAGGTAAGGCAAAACGATGGCGATTCCACCTGAGATACCTTGAATTAAGCCAGCGATTAACTGCCCCCATAACGAGGTCGTCCCAATGAAACCGGCGACCTGGCTACTAATGGTGTTGAATAATGCCAATACCGGGGCTTCAATGAGTTTTCCAAAACTATAAACGAGCTGGAAGAAAACGAACAGAATCCCAACCAGAGCCACGAAGCCCCACACGGGGTGGAGCAGGATATCATCCAGGCGATCACGCCAGCTCACTCTGCGCTCACCCTGGCTGACGATTGTGGTTGCTAATTCACCAGCCAGTGTATGCCTTTGTAAAGCGTCACCATTCGTGAATGCCAGGTTGCGTGAAGTAACATCAGAACCTGTGGATTGCATCGTTTTTAAGAACAATGCCTTGACTCCATGCCCCCGACTCGCCACCAGCGGCATCACTGGAACTCCTAGATTCGACATCAAACATGGACCGTCGATGTTCAAGCCAAGCCGGGCTGCCTCGTCCATCATGTTCATGGCAATCACCAGAGGCCGGTTAACTGACAGTAATTCCATGGTTAATTCAAGACCCTGGGTCAGGTGAGTAGCATCCAGGACGTTGATGATCGCATCTACTTCATGCGAGTTTAAAAATCTCAGCACCTCTGCTTCAGCAGGATTGGTACCACCCAGGGTGAAAGTGCCAGGCAGGTCTACCAGCTGGATGACTTTGCCGTTAAGGCGAACCTTGCTCTCGGTGAAAGTAACTGTCGTGCCGGAGAAGTTTCCGGTTTCAGCTTTATATCCCGCTACCTGGTTGAACAGTGTGCTCTTACCGCAATTTGGCTGCCCGATCAGGGCAAATCGCATGCCGCCACCTCCACCAGGATGCGCTCTGCGATGCCTTTACCCAGGGCAATCTCCATGCCTCGTATTTCTAACAATACAGGACCATCAAAAGGAGCCATGCGTACTACGCGAGCATAGTCGCCAGGATAGATGCCAAACCGGTTCAGCTTTGCCATATATCTTAACCCACCTTCGAAGGAGATGATTTTTACCCATATCCCTTTTTCAGCATCAATCAGTCTTGACATACTATTGTTCATCTTTGGATCTTATTTCTCTATCATCTCATTCATTTTACTTAACTATTCTTCAGGTAAATCCAACGGATTTGTGATAGAATATATTTAAGTCAATATTTAGTATATGCTAATATATATTATTAGTATATCCTGATATCTGGGCGATGTAAAGGGAGAAAAATGTCTCACCAACTATCTACAGAAAGCCGGCCAACCCCTACCATTGAAGATTACCTGGCCATTATGTATGTTATGGAACGGGATGGAGAGGAGATCGTCGCTGCACGCCTGGCTGAATCGCTTGAGGTTTCGCCACCGACAGTGACAGTGACCCTTAAACGCATGGAAAGGGATGGTTGGATCGAGGTGGAAGGGCGGAAAAATATTCACCTGACGGCTCCAGGCTGTAAGGCTGCCAGTTCGGTGATTCGCCGCCACATGCTCACTGAGTGGATGTTAGCACGCATGCTAAAAGTCCCCTGGTCAGATGTTCATAGCGAAGCACACACCATCGAACACAGCATCTCCAATGATATCGAAGACAAGTTGCGGGAGAATTTCGATGATCCAAAGACGTGCCCGCATGGTAACCCGTTACCCGGGTATGAGTACGTCAGCGCTCACTGGAAACCATTGACCACATTCCAAGCCGGCGAAGGGGTGATCATCCGCCGTATCCATGAAACGGCTGAAGATGATGCTGAATTAATGCAGTACCTTGAAAACAGCGGGGTCGTCCCAAGCACTCAGGTAGAAATCTGCGAGGTCCTGCCATTCAACCAGACTCTCACCCTGGGTCTTGGCGACAGGCGAGTGGTGCTGGGATTCCCTGCAGCTCAGTATATCTATGTTGAACTAGTGATTAGTGATTAGTTATTAGTGATTAGTTTTTCATACTTCAGTTAGCTTTGATGCAAGGTAAGACGAGAAGCATTATCTGAAGAAGATACACTCATAATATCTTTTAACACAAACGAATTGGAACAAGCAACCGTATGACTTCAAACAATCGCAATGTTACCCAAATCATTACCCCTATCCGTGTGATGGAAGGCGCTGGAGTGCTGCTTAAGCGCTCTATCGCCACACGTACACTCGATTATCTGGATCCATTTCTCCTGCTTGACCACTTTGGCTCGGATGACCCAGCTGAATATCTGGCAGGGTTTCCGATGCATCCGCATCGCGGTATCGAGACGGTAACCTACATGCTGGCAGGGCGCGTTTCCCATCGCGATAGCCTGGGTAACCATGGCACCATTGGTGGAGGTGACGTGCAGTGGATGACTGCTGGCAGCGGCATCATGCATGAGGAGATGCCTAAGCCCTTCGAGGGAAAGATGGAGGGTTTCCAGTTATGGGTCAATCTACCAGCAAAGCTAAAGATGACAATCCCGCGCTACCAAGACATTCAATCAGCCGACATCCCCGAGATTGAGCTGTCGGGTGGTGTGAAGATCCGCCTGATCGCCGGGTATTACGGGGATAGCTCTGGCGCAGTAACAGACATTTACGCCGACCCTACCTACCTGGATGTGATATTACCGTCCGAGGCATCCTTCAGCCACCTTATCCCGGCAGGCCACACGGTTTTCGCATACCTGTTCCGTGGGAAAGGCCTGTTTGGTGACAAGTCAAACCCAGCCGAGTCGCCTCAGTTGGTCATTTTTGGGGATGGAGAAATCGTAAACGTGAAGGCATCCTCCGATGGTGCACGCTTCCTGCTCGTTTCCGGTTTACCGCTGGGCGAGCCCATCTCTCGTTACGGTCCGTTTGTGATGAATACCCGGGCTGAGATCGAGCAAGCGTTGATGGAGCTGAGAGATGGGACGTTTATAAAAGACAAGTGATTAGTGGTTAGTTTTTAGTTGTTAGTTGCAAGCTTTGACGTACAACGATAAATCATTAGTGAGGTAAAGTAGATTTCAACTTTTGAATATACGCATTGAGCATACGCCGTACTTCACTTAGCTCGCGTGAAAGCTCAACATATTCATTGTCCTTCAGGTATTGCAGATCATGAGCTAGAATGAGTTGATAGTCCAGTTCGCTCGAAGAACCCATCGCAATCAAGAAGAAATGGACCATTTCGGCTTGACTATCACGCCCACAGCCTTCAGCAATATTCGTTGGAATCGATGAAGATGAACGTCGAATTTGACTGGTTAAACCGTACAACTCGTTATTGGGAAAACTCCCTGTTACCTTATATATTGCCAGGGTTAAGGCATGAGCTCTTTCCCAGACCTTCAAATTATGGAAATCCTTCATTTTTTTTAAGCATCACATCCTTCTAATCACTAATAACTAACTACTAAACACTAGATTCAATCCATTTCTCCACCATCCCGTCCAAGACTTCCAACGGCACCGCGCCTGACAGCAATACCACATCGTGAAACTCGCGCAGATCGAACTTGCTGCCAAGCTGAGTCTCGGCACGCTGACGTAATTCACGAATCTTCAGCTCGCCGATCTTATAGGCCAATGCCTGACCAGGCCAGGCAATATAACGGTCAACTTCGTTGATTATGTTAAGCATGGTCGAGGAGGTGTTCTCTGCCAGGTGATCGATGGCTGCTTGGCGCGTCCAACCCAAGACATGCATGCCCGTATCCACCACCAGGCGGCAGGCGCGCCACATCTCATAGCTCAGTCGGCCGAAATCAGAGTAGGGATCCGTGTAAAAGCCCGTTTCCAATCCCAGCCTTTCGGAATACAGCGCCCAGCCTTCCATGAAGGATTGGTAACCGCAATAACGACGGAACATCGGCAAATCTGCCAGCTCAGCCTGGAGTGCCAACTGCAAGTGGTGGCCTGGTACGGCTTCATGCAAAGACAGAGCTTCAATTTCATATAAAGGACGTGATGCCAGGTCGTAGGTATTCACGTAATACATCCCGGCTCGTGTGCCATCACCCAACCCCGGATTGTAATAGGCGGCTGTCTCACCCGGGGCAGCATAGTCAGGTACAGCCCGAATGCCATACGGCATCCTGGGTAGCGTCTTGAACAGGCGCGGTAGCTCGCCATCCATGCGCTTGAGGACGTAGGAGGTTTTTTCCAGCAACGCCTCCGGCGTAGTGACGTAAAACCTTGGGTCTGTACGCAGGAACTCGAGGAAATGTGCCATGTCACCGGAAAAACCAGTTTTCCGGATCACGGTTTCCATCTCTGAGCGAATGCGGCGAACCTCCTCCAGACCGGTCTGGTGCACTTGCTGCGCACTCAGATGCAGGGAGGTGTAGTAATAGATGCGATGAGCATAGAATGCTTCTCCATCCGGCAGGGTGAGGCTGTCAATGCTCTCCCGAGAGGCAGGCATGTATTCGTTCGCCACAAATTGCAGCAGATCCTGGTAGGCAGGTACGACGGAAGCTTGGATGACTTTCTGGGCATAATCCCGTAATTTTTGACGTTCAGCTTCCCCAATATGGGCAGGGAATTGCCTGAATGGCTGATAAAAGACACTGGTTTCCGGATCCGTCACGATCTGTGCCTTGAATTGCTGGTCGATATCCGTCAGGGTGCAGCGCGATGGGATGTACCGGGTACGCAAGCCTAGCCGCATCAACACGATATTCTCCAGGGTATAGCGCTTGAAGTCATTCAAGCGAGAGATGTAATTTTCGTAATCTTGAACATTGTTGAAAGGCATCACCTGGAAAATGTCTGGGAAGATGAGGTGAAATCCTCCACAGCGTGAGATGGGCAGAAGATAAGGCTTATAACCAATCTCGGCAATCTCATCGTCAAGGAGATGGCTGAATAACAGGTAATTCTGCTGATCGGCAGCTGTAAGCGATTGCTGTGAGATATCTTTTAGGCGTTTACGGAATCCGACCAACTGGTCCAGCCAGGTTTGGTAGGATTCTTCGGTTGCATCAGGCAGCTGGTCATTAAAGCGCTGGTCACCTACATAAGTGGCGAAGAATGGATCGAAACGCATCCAGGCATCCCATTGGTCGTGGAATA
The DNA here is from genome assembly GCA_963777935.1 of uncultured Chloroflexia bacterium. Lineage (GTDB taxonomy): Bacteria > Chloroflexota > Anaerolineae > Anaerolineales > UBA4823 > FEB-25. The sequence goes on along the minus strand of CAVZSL010000001.1, from coordinate 226,455 downwards.
GCTGGTGCAGCGGCGAGAAAGGTGTTGACATGTGAGGCTCCTTGTGATTTGGTGTATTGTTGTTATAACGAATGGTTTATCCAGGATGGATATTCTTCATACGTCTCTGTTATGACCTCTAATTGGTGTCTGTTCTGGTGCAAAAGAACGTGCTCGCAATTACATCGATGGGGAATATTTAATTATCCCACAATGTTTGATTGATTACTTCACTATCTTCCCATTCATCGCAGTAGGGGCGGATCGCGACAAGCCTGTTCAGCCATGGCAGGTTCTTATGGATGCGAATTTAGGTAGTTTATCCCACTAAATTTTTTACCCACTACCTAGGATACCGTCAAGTGATATTTACAAAAAAGGTGCGCCCTTCTAACGAAGGGACACACCTGTAAATCTTGAGGTTAGTAGTACTATTTCTTGCTGATCAAGACCACATCCTCTCCATAGAAGGGAGTTCCTCCAAACTCCTCCTTCAAGTTGCCGGTGAGGTGCAGTACGAGCACATCTCCGGCTTTGACATTGCCCAAGGCCGCAACGACCTCTTGGGCATTGAACTTTAAGGTTAGATCCTTGTAACCATCTCGACCTAATGTGTTGCAATCGTACGCACCTATTTTACCAATGATCGGCTCATATGGTGTTGCAATGTCTCCTATGGACCAACGTAATGGGGCAACACCTTCTAGGAAAACAGAAGCCGGGTCAACTTGAGATACATTAAAGACATTTGTCCCCAAAATTGCTACGGGTAAGTCACCCTTTGCCTTTATGCTGAGCGGGTTGGGACAGGAGCCAGGTTTGATATCCAGGGGCTGAGCAGGAGGAGGCTCAACCACATTGACCACCGTATCCACCTCGTCTGACTCACCAAAGGAATTGGTCACCTTCAGGCCAACAACGTGGATACCCAGGTCGCATACCGACCAGGTGACGATCTCGCCACTGGCATCGTCATATTCACCATCGTTGTCCAGGTCCCACTCCCAGCTCACGATGTAACCATACCATGGGTGAGTTGGGTCGGGATATAGCTCACCATTAGGATCGTATGAACCAGATCCATCTAGCCTTACGATCCAGCATGGGAAGACGGTATAAGGTCCATCGGCATCGGCTACCGGTGGCCATGGCGGTGCGGTGATGTAGACAGTGGCAGTATCGCTATCTGAGAGTGCCGGGTCACTATTATCGAATACGGTCAGGGTAACCACATAATCGTGGGTCGTAGCACCCCAATCAATCGTGCCATCCGGGTTGTAAACCGCGGGGAAGACGTGAGTCATGATCGACCCTTCCACTGGCGGTGATCCGTCACCGAAGTCCCATACATATTGGGCAATTAACCGGGTCGGATCACGATGATAGGAACCTGTACCATCGAAAGTGATTTCGATGACCGGTGGGTGGTTGGGAACATCGGGACCTGCATCAGCCACCGGACCGGGCTGGACGACGGTTTTCTTGAGGGTGAGGATAGCCCAGGCGCTCGTTAGAGGATGGCCAGTCCAATACCCCCCATACCACGCGCCATCGGGAGCCTGATCATTGACGATGTGCTGAGCATAGCCCCAGACCGTGTCGGCATACCAATCCAAACCCGAAGGATCGTTTAACGGGCTGATAGTCTCAATGCCTAACAGGCGGAAGCCCTTCATCACCGAGTAAAAGGCATAGTAGCTATTCGCAGGGAAATGCTCCCAATCAGTTTCCCAGTTCCGGTCGATAAAGTCGACGGCGTCTTGTACCCGCTGCGTAGCAGTTGTATCTCCAAAGAATTTCATTTCTGCCAGGAGACCGCCTGTCCGAGCGATATTTGGGCCGTCAGGGTATGTGTATCCCGCACCGCCATCTGCCCAATCGCCATCTACATCGTTCTGTATGTAGTCAATCCACATGCTTAGCTCATCTTTGACAAATTGAGGTACAGTAGTACCAAAGTTCACTTCCGCGGATTCCATCCCGATCACAGGCCATTGCGAGACAGAGTTATCGGAATCCCAATTGTTGCACCCGTAGCGCCAGCCACCTCTGTAATTCCCTTGACCGGGGTCGGTCTGGCAATAGGAGAACCAGTCAACCATGTCCTGAGCGATGTCTACATAGGGTCTATCCACCACCTCGGAAATACCCGTCGATGCAATGCAATCTGGACAGCGACTGCTTGCTAAGGCCATTAAGGCAATGCCGCTTTCGTACACCACATTTCCGTTGGAAGCTAACCCAAACCCGTTAGCATTTACATCCGGGTCACCAAGTGGACAGTTAGTCGGATCCTGGTACACCGGCTGGCTAAACAACTGGCTCAGAATGTAATTCAGTCCCCGTTGGACTGTTTCGACATAGGGGTCCGAATTGGGATCACCATTCGGCAGGCTGCCGTTTATCTCGAAGGCCTCAGTGCTCGCCCCGGTGGAAGCGACTTCATTCCCTCCGTACGGCCAGAATCCATAGGGGGTTCCGTCTGGAAGTACGTCACGTACCTGGTCTTTGTGTAGCCGCCACAACCCTTCATCGATGGCCACATTGACCTGGACTCCCGTGACGGTGCCATCCTTGATCTGAACTAGATAAGTGTCGCTACCGGTATCACCTGTGTTGTCTGTCACAGTCAGTTTAGCTACAAACAGGTCGCCAACACTTCCAACGTACGTGTGCCTTGCTTCAATCGCATATTGGTCCGTCACGGTTCCGGTATCTATGGGTGAGCCATCCCCAAAGTCCCACTCATACGTAGCCAACGTTCCATCGCCATCGGGGTCGTGGGCGGTGCCCTTTAGTGTGATCTCTAATCCGCTCCAGGTATCGTGTGGGATGGCAGGGTTAAATGCCGTAGCTGGAACACATACTACCATCGGAGGCGAACTCTGGGCAAAGCCAGGGGTAGCTAAAGAGCCAAACGCCAAAACCAGCACAAATACAAGTGCCATCGTAATCGAGCATAGTTTCTTCATTTTTTCTCCTTTATACTCACCATGGGGAATGCTGAACATTCCCGCCACTAAATTTGGACTCTTTGATATGAAACGAACTTCACCAGTTTACCCAATCCCACCTCCTTCCTGGAACAATTGACACTTTGGATTACAAACCCCCCATATATCCACAAGAAACCCACCTTAACTAATAAAAAAGCCCCTGATGATTTATCAGCGGCTTCAATGAAGACCATTTATTAATTACAGCGATGAAATTATAGCGATTTCCGCCAGGGATGTAAATAGAATGCTATCATTAGCGAATATGAGTATAACAGATTTATTAAAATATTGTGAATTATTAGTCATGTATATCCAATTGGGGGTGAATTTATTCTCACGGTAGTAAAACGCCCAATTATGAGCGCAATACCTGCTTTATTAGTCGATTATTTTCGCCAATTTGCGATTTCTTCCTTCAGTGACCATTGCTTCCAATAATGTTGCCCCAAAACTGACATGCACGCTTCAAAGAATACCTCTCAAGGTGATAAGAAATCCAGGCATTTTCTAGGACGATGGTTCAAGCATTTCATGATCCGTATCAATTCTACGTCGGTGACAGAAGCAAAATTACACTTTTTTGGAATTTATTGGCAAATAAGACCATTCATGTTTTCGTTTACACCTCTTTCAACCATCAAAGTTGCACTTGTGAGTTGAATCTCCAGTGCTTAATAAGGCTAAAATACGTAATTTTTTTGTAATACTGCTGATAACTCTATTTGCTCCCACCCTATTAATTTACGGAACCAAATTCTTCAGGACAGGGATACGCTGCATGAGATAGACAATTCCAACGCTGAGGGGCATCACGACCAGAAAAGTGACCAGGATTCCAAAGCCCAGCCCTATACTGGCACCACTGAGGACGAAACCCAACTTGCCCCCTTTAAGCACAGATAGCAAGAGTACATGCACCATATACACGCCGAAGCTTGTCACACAGAGGATGGCGACAAGCCTGTTTAGCCACAACAGCCTGGCGTAGATGCGTTCGTAAGGTAACCAGCGCAATAAAAAGTAGGCAGCCAGCGACATGACGATCACATTGGGGCTCAGATATTCGTAGAAATACGGGTCATATTCGCCCTTATGGCGTAAAAGCAGATAAGTGCCAATAAACGTGACCGACAGAGCGATGATATATAAGGCTCTCGCCCAACGGAAAGAGGGCAGTGAGTACCTTTCCTGGTTTAAGAAATACCCGGCTACATAATAACCGCTAAAGCCGATCACGATCACCCAGAAATCTGCCATTGCGATCCCGAAAAACTGTTTCAAGAAGGCTGGCAGGCATACTGCGAGCATCCAAATGATCAGGAAGTATTTGTAATCCTTGGGTGTGGCGATACGGGTGAAAACTCGCAGTATCGGAGTCACCAGATAAAGACCCAGGATCATGTATAAAAACCAAAAGTGGTATGCGACTGTGTTTTCGAGTATTGCCCGAAACGCCTGTTGCAAAGTGAAGGGTTCCCCTTCGTAATAGATCCGCCAGGCGAGATAAATGACTGACCAACCAAGTAGTGGGATGAGCACTTTAATAAATCGTTTCTGGAAAAAAGTTGCCAGGCTTTCATTGCGATGTGGGTCGAGCAGCAGCGTGCCACTGACCAACACGAATAAAGGCACGCCTATCCGTGCGACTGAATCAACGAAGTTAGCGATCCACCAATTGAACTTGCCTACCGCATAGCCTTTTTCAACCAGCGCAGCCACAATGTGCAGGATAACCACCAGACTGATGGCCAAAGCGCGAGCTGCATCGGCATGAGGCAGGCGTTGGTAGGAGGTTGTGTTCATCGGGGGTATTATAACGGATGGGAACAATATCACTATGCTTGAACTTACGGCTCGGATACAATGCAAATGTAAGCTGGGTTTTATTCAGCCAGCCAGCGACATGTGACCCTGGTGGTGAAAATTTCCAATATTTAAGTCGCTTAAAACCCGGTTATGAAGAATGTTCTCCTGAAGTCAGGTTACGTCCTGATCAAAGTTATGACTTTTAGCGCTGAGATTTCATGGTTGGCACATATTGTGCAGCCACAACCATTCAGGAAAGTGTAACAATATTCAATCAAACCTTCTCAAAGGAAAAATAAATTCCCATGCTCTTCCGAAAAACCTTACCATTGCTCCTTATATTGTTCCTGGTATTTCCTGGTTCTGCATTGGCAGCAGCTCCTGCAGTTGAGGCTGAATGGGAACCGATCGCTCCGGGGATTGAATACCACCAGTTTCAGCTGCCTGACCCCAATAATGTCTTCGTGGTACGCATGGATCGCAGTAACCTCAACGTGACCCTGGAAAGCAGTATTGCCCAGGGAAAATTATCGGAGGGCAAAGAGACAGTTAGCGGGATGTATTCTCGCTATGACCAGGCGCTCAATTTCTGGAACCCGCCCTCATGGGCTAATCGTAACCAGGTGGTCGTGGCGATCAACGGCGCATACTTTAATATGGGGAATGGTGTACCTCAGGGCGGACAAGTGCAATCAGGCTGGTACGCCAAACGCTACGATGAATTGGGCGGTTGGACTGGTTTTGGATGGAAGCTGGACCGCAGCGCATTCATTGGTGAGTGTGTCAAACATCGTCCAGAAAAACAATTGATCACCTACCCTGATACCAGCACCCAGCGTATCGCCCATGTCAACAGCCAACGCGGGGCGAATGAGCTAGTGGTATTCACCCCGCAATATAACAGCCGGACGGGCACGGACAACTCAGGGGTGGAGGTAATGGTCGAGATGACCCGCCCCACCATGATTCTTCCGCCGCCCGCGGCTGCATTGGGAATCGTCCGCCAGATCCGTATTAATCAAGGGAATAGCTGGATCCCTTTTAACGCAATAGTACTCTCAGCGAGTGGAACCGCGGCTGAGATTCTGTTGGAGAATGTCCAGGTAGGCAGTCAAATCGGTGTTTCACAGGAGATCACCTCCTATGAGCATGATTGCTCAACACTCTATCCCGAAATCAGCTGGACTAAGACCTACGCCAGTGTCCAGGGAGCATTTTTCTTCCTGAAAGATGGACAAATCCGGGATTTTGACGACGACGGTGCCACCACACGCCACCCGCGCACCGCCATCGCTTTTAATGGTGAGTATATCTTCTTTGTGGTCGTGGATGGCAGGGATGCAAAGCACAGCCGTGGCATGACCATCCATGAGCTGGGAGAGTTTTCGCGTGATATCCTGGGAGCCACCTGGGCTGTGGCGCAGGACGGAGGCGGCTCTTCAACGATGGTGATCAATGGTCAGGTCGTTAATAATACCTACTGCAATATTTACTACTGTGCAAAATACGCATATTACCTCCCACTCGTGGCGAAGAATGGTACAACGAGACAGTCGGTTGCTACAACCGAGAGCGACATTATCAGCTCATCTGCGGGCATCGAACGAGCGGTGGCAAATGGGATGCTCATGGTCATCGTGCAGCCGGGAGAATACTCTACTACTTTTGCGACGGGTGATCCAGTGAAAACAATCGGTGATACTGTGATACGTTTAGGGCCTGGAACGAACTATGCCAGCTTTTCCAGCATACCAACAGGCACACCTGGCACCATTACGGAACAGATGAACAATCTGAACGGCGTGAAGGCAAAATCAACATTCTGGTGGTACGTAAAATTTGGGAGTGTTACCGGCTGGGTGGCGGAGGAAGCACTGGTCAACCAGTCAGCAGGCGGTGCAACGAAAAATGCCATTCAGGCGGATGGTAAATGAATGGACAGGGGCATTGCTATTAAAAAACTGTAGGGGTGGGTCTGAGACCTGTACAACGTTTAGACGATCGTCGATTCCTGCTCATCGATCTCCACCCCCGATGTGGAAAACCACTTACATCCCATATCTATAACGCCTGCTGACAAATTCAGTTAGCGTCCTTTTCTTAATTCAACTCCAAAACAGTCGAGCTTATCCGGGTTGGTCCACCCTGTTTAAAGCGGAAATCGCATACTGCTCCGCCTTCTGCCAGGGTGGATGTGCGGGTGAGACCCCATCCTAGCAGCTCACTAGAAAATTGATCAAGCGCACACAGGTAGGGAGCTATCTCTTCAGCACCCTGCTCGCGCAGAAAATTCAATGTGGCGCAGCGGTGGTAATCCACACCAAAATCAAAATTCACCCCGTCACCCTCGACATAACTGAAGATATAACCTCGCGGGAGGGGGTGCAGTTGGGATTCCATTGCTCGTTCCCTCAGCTTACGCTGATACCGCTGTGAGAACATTGAAGCGCCTAAATAGCGACGAAGAATTCCAGGTGCTTGCTTGATATACTGCCGGCTCAATACGTAGAATAACAGACCAGATTCATGTGCGCTTGCTGCGTACCCTACCAATGCGCGGTGCAAAGCCAGGCACCAACCGGTGGTAATGACGAATTGGGTTAAGGGCTGTTTACCTCCAACATAGGGCATCGAAGGCAATATCCTGCGATATTCCTCCCGTGCAAAGCGGATCATCCGCTCCGCATTCTCAGCACCGTAACGGGAAGTGATCTCTCCCCTGGCCTGCTTCACGACCCGGTCAAAATCCTTAAGCAGCCTGGTCTCCTGTAAGGTATAGAAGTCTTGATAATCTAGTACCATATCAGCCTCCTGGTTACCTTCACAATTTCCAAAAATACATGATTAAATAATAAATCCCTCTTTCCTGAAACGCTCGTATCCAAGCTCCGTCAACACATCGAGCTCCTGAAACAACCTTTCGTCCACGTGGGTGAAGTTAAAACAGGATTTTCCCTGCATTCGCCGCTTTAGCTCAGGCGATGCTCTATCGAGTAGATCGGGACAAGCATACACCGGCATGAGGTGGTAGGAGACGTATCTTTTACCAATTCGTACCGCCCCGAACCACACCTCCCTGCCCAGACTGCGTGGGGTGGGAGGTCCAAATAATTCAAACTGGTTTGGTTTTGGTGTTCGTATTTGCAGGCTCTCATCGCCATATCTACCGAGTATCTCTATGAGCCTGGCGTAGATAATTTTAAAGTCTGGCGTAAGGTTGGTTGTCATGTGACATTTACTTTCCAAAAAGCTCTATCGAATCAAATCGGTATCTGACATAGAAGTGGCCTACTTCCCAAGCAGCGCCACTGGAGGCCAGTGCAACCAGAGCTGGGTAATGATAACCGTTAGATTCACCGCCTGGGCAGCCAGTGTATTGAACATCGGCCATGTTCCCCAGAAGAGGGTGATGCCAATGAGTGATACAAAGGCGAATATCAATGCAATCGTTCTCCACAAATAAACCGGGAGCAGGATGTCCCAGAATGATAACGTTGCAGCAATAAAGCCGAATAGTGATAATGTCCAAAAGATTATGGCAATTTCCTTCGCCGTTCGAGGGGAAAGCTTGGGAAAAAGCCATGACCGGGCAGGTAACCATTTACCGCCGGTCACACCATGATCAATGGCAATCAGTGCACCTATCGCACCACCGTGACCGAGACCATGTAAAAGCAGCACACCCGTGATGAGGATTGCGATGGTTTGTGTTGACATGCTATTCTCCTAGATTGAATTTCGTTACCCATTTTTTTTAGAAGGGAACGATATCTGGCATTTCGTATCCCAACTAAACTGTCTTAAAGAACCCTTTTTGTTTACTTAAAACTCGTAATCATGGAGCTATGAGATGACTATTTTACACCACTAACAAAGAATACGCTCTTGGTGAAATGGATCCCGTCCGGTTGTTTGAAGGACTGAATATCCTTAAATATGGCTTCCTTTATCTTTCGCAATCGATCAGCACTCTTGTCTCTGATCTTATCGATTAAAGATATCCCAACCTACAGATTGCATCTGCTGCCACCATTCCTCTTCATCAGTGGATACAAACTCCGTTGTCTCCCTGAAAACCTCAATATCTCTGAAACCGGCTGCTGGTAAAATGATCATATATCCATCGGGTTTCTCATATGCCATCCCAATCGGGCGCTGTTCCAGGTATTCACCATCCTGCAGTATTTCCGGGTAATACCTCAGCATGGCAGCCTCCATCCAGGCCAGATCCTCCTGCGCTTCCCAGGAACAGCATACGAACTTGCCACCATCCCGCAATACACGGTGGATTTCCGGGGCTTTATTATCCGGTTGGGTGAATGCATTTCGTTCGAAGTCAAAGCAATCATACCAGCCCATGAATCCGGACAAGGCAATATCGAACGATTGTGCCAGAAAGCCAATATTCCAGGCATTGGTGAACAGCACAGCAATATTATCCAATTTTTGACGCTCTATCCTAGAGTGGGCGGCAGGTATTCAATTCGGGCAAATGTCTATCCCGACGATAAATCCGTGCAGACCAATTTTTTCACCCGCTGGGAAAAGGGAAGACCCTGATCCACAACCCACATCCAGAATCTTTTCCCCCGGATTAATTCCGGCATGCTCGACCAACCTGGATCCAAAATAATCCCAATAATCGGGACCATCAATGTCATTCACACCAACCGGTCGACTCCACGGCCTGCTCATAAATTATCCTCCAATCTTTCTCTATTTTCCTTATTTCTAATCCCCATCTCTCACAGGCTGTATTCTGTGAATCAGCCTGCTAACCATCGTCTCCATTGTTGCCTAAGGTCTGCATGCGTAGAAATTTATCCATCTTGAAGCGTTCGAATAATTTTTTACGCTGTTCAGGAAGGATGGTAAAGGCGTCCTTCGAATCAATTACCATTGGATTTCCTGCCCGTACCCATTTGCCTCGCCAGTGAATCTCACAACCACCCCGTGCCTGGACGTTGCGCAACCAATCCGCGTTTTCACCATAGGACAAGGGAATGATCACTGTCTCACCAATATAGGAGGCCAGAACTGGTGTTTGATAAATGCGACCGCTTTTCCGACCAATATGGCTCAAGATAGAAAATGGACCCTTACCATTCTGGGCAAATTTCAAGGTAATGCGGTTGAAAATATGTTTATTAAAGATGCGAATTCCATCAAGGAATTTTTGATGGATGTCTTGGGCTGGTTGTTTCATAGATATAGTTTCATTTTCGCAAGGATGCAGGCTGATTGGCATCCAGTAATTTTTCTATGTGCTCAATAATCTCATCCGGTCTGCGTGTAGAAAATGAGATATCCCGCACAGGTCCAACATTGTTTTTGAACGCAATCACCACTCTGGGATACTCCAGGAAATTAAACGAGGCGCGGTATCTTTTTCGAATGGTCATGAAGTGCATCCCTGCTCCACCATACTTCATGATCACAGGCAACTCATCCAGGCTGCATTCCTGAATATTATCCACTGGCACTGTCCAGAGAAAGATGCCAAATTTCAGCTTTAGCGATGTCTGAAGTGAGATGGATCACGAGGTTTCGGTAGTTCAACGAGTAGAAAAAGAATAAAACAAAAAAGCCGATGAAAACTACAGCAATCCAGTCCAGACCAACAGCATTCCTACGCCAGACCAGTAGCAAGAAGAAAAGAACCGTGAGGACCAGGAAGAGCACCTCCGTTTTATTTGATGAAATCCTTTCTTTGTAGATTAGATTGCTATTCTGATTAACCCGCTTTCGCATAAGCTTTCTTCTTCTGCTCGAGACAATCACCACACTCCCGGTAACAAACGATAACGTACTCGCTTTGCATAATCACGATAACCCTCTAATTGATCCTGTAAAAACCTGTCTTCAAAAGATGTGCGAATTATCATTAAAATAACAACAAAAACAGTTGGCAGGAATGCCCAGGATGAATCCAGAAAGAGAGGTGTTGCCAAATATGTCAGTAACGCCCCTGCGTAACCGGGATGACGTAACCAGCGATAAGGACCACTCGATACAACCTGGTGCCCACGATCGGTCTGCAGGCGAACCACTCCCGAGAAGAAGCGATTTTCGATCAAGGCATAGGATCCCAGAGCATATCCGAGCAGGATGACCATCAGTGCGATGATTTTTACAGGCAGGCTAAAGGATGGTGACCAGTCGAGCAATGCATCCAGTCCGATTACCAGCATTACCAGAATAGCCCCAATCCCAAGAAAAGGGGCTAATCGCTTATCCCAGGGTTGGGTGTCCTCATGCTGCGTAGTGCGGGCGCGTTCAGCAATCATATCTGGATGCCGTCTTGCAACCACGAGCCGGCTGATAATAAAGCCCAAGATGTTAATAATCGCAAATACCCAGGCTTCCCACCAATCCCAATCCCTGGAGATCAACAATGGCAAGAACGGGAAAACCACAATAAAAAATAACAACTGGATGATGACACGTGGAGTAATCATGCGTTGTTTAGCTTCCATTTTTTCCTCGGTTTCTGCCAAATTCATCCGAAAGGCAATTTTTACTAAAACGAAAAGGCAGAATTTCTTATATCCGGCAACACTACCCATGTAGAATCACATCATAACTCAGATAAACAAGAGATAACGCGGTACACTTTCCATAAAAGTACGGTACGGCTCACCATATTGCTTCAAGCATACCTCTTCTTCAGCTAAAATTCCAAAATGCTGTAATGTTCTTGACATCACCAGCGAGAATAGAGCCGCCCAAGATCCAATCGCCAGACAAATCCCCAATAAGAAGATAAATTGCGCCACAATTTGGGGGTGACGGGATATCTTGTAGACCCCCTTGGTCACCGGCTGATTTGGCGGTGTATCTTTGAAGTTAAACATAGCCAGCACCAGACCCACTATACCAATCGCATACAAAATCAACCCAAGGATAAAAACTCCTGAGTGGATTTTTAAAGGTGTAAGGATGATCAAAACAAGGGTGATCAGCGAAAAAACTTTACCAACTGGTCAGAAAAACCTTTTGCTTTACACTCCATCCAGACCTGTCAAATAACCGGGACACTACAGTCTTTTGGAAAGATCAACAGCAAGAAACCCTGGATCAAAAATTCAATCGCAAGAAGGATCCACCCATTGAGCCAGCCAAGTTCAAGTGTTGGGGATAGTTCCATGATCCACCTCTACAGCTAACCATCTTGCTGCATCATTTTTTTTACTTGTCTGTAGGATTGGGTCTGAAACCCGTTGTAGGGGTGGGTCTGAGACCCACCCCTACCTAATCCTTACCGGTTCTGGTCGGCATACTTCCACCAAAGATACGTTGCAATCATACCCACCAGACTGGTAAGAAAGACGATCCAATAGCTGATCGGTGTCAGAGAGCTTGGGTCCTGAGCATATAAAATCAGCACAGCCCAAGGGAAGTATTCAGCCCACCCTACGACCATTATCAAATTTGCGGTAATCAGAGTGAGAACCGCCAGAGCCATTGGCAATATGTAACCTCTGCCCACACTGGCGAAGAACGCAAATGGCAGAACAACTACAATTGTGAGACAGAATGTTATTACGGCAACTGTGCTACCGTGGAGAATAACGCTGAGCGACCCACCCGGTAGCTGGAGGATCAGGCCTACAATCAACCCGAAAATGAGGATGATAACCGCCATTACCGCACACCAGGCAGCTACCAGGATAAATTTTGCAATAACGATAGACGAGCGATGTACCGGTACGGCAAGCATATCTTTCAGGGTGCCATCGACAAATTCGCGGCCAAAAACCCAGCTGACAGCGATGATGAAAAAAAAGAATCCGCCAGCTGAGATGATCTCGGCAAATAATACCAGGTAGGATGACCAATCCGTGGCGGTATATGCCATCAGATTGGCTTTGGCGCTGACTAAACCAAGTTTTTGAGAAATTTCAGGATTCTTAGCAATGAGAATTAATAAAGCAACCCCCAAAGGCATGAATAACGACCCCAGGGAGGTCCATAGAGGCATTCTAGAACGGATTGCTTTTCGCAACTCAATCCAAATCATATCGATAAGGTTATTCATTTTGCTGGCCTCCATTCATTCCAACCAGCCTGAGGAAATATTGCTCGAGCTCCTCTTCTTCAATCACCAGCTGAGTTGGCGGGATTCCGGCATCGACCAGCAGACGGTTGATGTCATCTGGGTGTTCAATCGAAGATGCATCCTTGAGCTCGATGGTTCCATCCTGGAGAACTTCAGCTGGCTGACCAGCAGCTATCAGTATCCGCTGGGCTGACTCAGTGTCGCGTACTCGTAATAAAAGTCGCTTCTTTCGATTCTGCTCCAACTCTTCGATACTCAATTCCTGGAGTAAGTTACCGTGATGAATAATCCCTACCCGCCCTGCAAGACGGGAAACTTCAGCCAGGATATGACTGGACATAAAGACCGTCCCACCGTGGTCATTAGTCAATTCAAGCAGAAGCTTGCGGATCTCGACGATCCCAGCAGGGTCAAGACCATTCGCTGGCTCATCCAGGATGAGCAGCTTGGGATTATGGATCAGGGCTTTGGCCAAACCCAACCGTTGTGCATTGCCGTGGGAAAGTGTGCCACTCCGTCGATTTGCGTAGGCTGCCAGGCCCAGGCGCTCGATGATATACCCAACCGCTTTGGGTGGGGTGCCTGGATGCAAACGGCGGGCAACTTCCAGGTTTTCACAGACGGTGAGTTCCGGATAAGCATGCGGATCCTCCACCATATACCCCACCGATTCCCAGGGTTCCCGGCTGCCGATATGCACCTGGGTTTGAAGCACCCTGGCAATTCCCGTTGTAGGCTTGATCATTCCGAGCAGCATACGGATAGTGGTCGTTTTGCCTGCGCCGTTTAAACCAAGAAAAGCATATATTTCTCCCTGAGCGACCCGTAGTGAGAGGTGCTCAACAGCCTTTACATCTCCGTAGCGTTTCCCGAGATCCTGTGTTTCAATGGGTATGTTCATATTCTTTACCTTACATCTGCTAGACCTTGCGGAAATAGAAACCTTGTAATGACCACCGTTATGGAGTTCCAGGCAACCTCAATCTTGAATTTTGCTATGCCATTGGTTAACCCAATCTATGTTCATACGAACCAGTCGTGTTTTCTCCAAGTTTTGCTTCAAGATTTTGTGAACATCTCATCAGCAAGTGAGTGAAATCAGTAATCCCTCACAGGTCTCCATGGTTTTGTGATATATACTTGCGATACAACCGCTCCTCCACTACCCAGGTAATCAAGCTATTGATGAGTCCAGCAATCAAACAAACCAATGCCACAAAAAGGAGCTGCCCCACCAGGATGATCCAGCTCGTTTGGGAACTTTGCGTACCTACGACCTGCCGGAGCCAGCCGATAAAAGTCACCAGGCCGAATACGAGGAATAACAGACCAGCTGAAATGACCAATCCATACCAGCGGATAAAATACCACAATCCCTTTTGGCGGATTCTTTCCCAGTATGAGATGTCACGCGGTGTCCAGTCGAATAGTTTTTTTATCACCGATTGACCTTTACCCATGTAAACTGGATTATTTCTCACTACTCCGATATTTAATAGCAGACCCGCGGTCAATGATTTGCAGATCATTTTCAGGTCTGTTGGATGCCTGATTCTTTGTTCACCCATCCCAACAGTGCCAGGTATGAGCCAAAAATGGTGGTTAGAAGCTGTAAAAATGGAGAGATCAGAACCATCAGCACGATCCAACCAATAAAGCTCGCCAGGGGCTCATACAGGATCATCGGGATACCAAAGTTTGCTAGGTCTCTACTCGGGTCGAAAAGCATGCTGATGGTGGGTCCCCACAGCACCAGCATCCAAAGCAATGTGACCGCTGAGGTTAGCAAGGCGTATAAAATCAGCTTACGAAAGACTATTGATATAGAAGTGGTTGTAGAAGTTACATATTTGACCGCAAACCATCCGACGATAAAGCCAAATAAGATACAGAAAATGGGTACTCCCATGCCCATCCCGACACAGATGACATCGAGAACGACGAAGATTATGAAAACCCACACCGGTTTCTTTGCAAGTATTCATTTCATAGGTATTTGCCTTCGGAAGCGAATAAAGTCAGATGAAAATGATTGTCTTATAGAGGTTACGATGACTTGGGCATCCAAACAACCCTGATTCTTGCTAAACAAAGCCTTGGTCGTTATGTTGGTTTATCGATACAGAATCATTACTTAATCACAGGCTTACCATCTTGGTAGAATAATTCATCATCTACTTTTACTTCACTTTCTGACATATCGCACAACATATCCCAATGGATGGCCGAATTGTTCTTGCTGCCCGTCTCAGGGTAGCCCATACCAGTGGCAAAGTGGAAAGTACCGCCAATCTTTTCGTCGAACAGCATGTCCTTAGTGAATTTAGTGATCCCGTAATTGGTCCCAATACCCCACTCGCCCAAATAACGCGCTCCTTCATCGGTATTTAGCGTGGATGTTAATAGCTCCTGGTTTTTGCTGGCAGTTTCCTTCACCACCTTGCCATTTTCAAACCACAGCTCGATATCGGCGATTTCCTGTCCGAGGAAAATCGCAGGGTACTTAAAGCGCACCCAGCCATTGGCTGAATCTTCGACAGGTCCGGTGAATATCTCACCATCCGGGAAATTATACTTTCCATCGCAGGGTTCAAACTTCCGATCCTGGATGGAAAGGGTCATGTCAATATTTGATCCTTTTAAAACCACCCTGTCGCCTCCTTTAAGCCAATCAACCAGTTTTTTCTGGCGCTCACCTTCGCCTTTCCAAAACTCGATCGGATCCGGCTCGTTCAACATCCCGGCAGCAAAGACGAACTCAGTGTAGTCCCGTAAAGACATATCCGCGTCCTGGGCATTGGCATTGTTCGGGTAAACAGTCAGGCACCAACTCAACTCTTTACGTGCCGAACGGTCTAAAAAGGTTTTTGAGAGTGCTGCTCTGGCTTTGGCATTGCGCGCCATCCGTTCAGGGTTAACTCCACTCAGCATGCGACGGTTGGATGAGGCTTCAATCCGTAAATCTGCATCGTATGTCTCGACAACGAGTTTCCTGACCGGATGAAACAAAATCCAATTGCTCATCCGAAGCAAACTTGTAAAAGATCTCTAATGCTTCTTCCAAGGGTTGTTCCACAAACACATGCGCACCTGCTTTGATGGCTTCTTCATACGCAGCCAGGGTTATCTCACTTACTAATGGACTGGCCGAGATGTGCAACTTCTGGCCGGGTTTGATATTTAGAGAATAGTTGATCAGCACTTTTGCCAGCTTACTCACGCGTGGGTCGGACATAGAACCTCCATTCAATATTACTATAATGGATATATATAATCGAGTGTTTATTATAACTGGAGTGCTAATTGTGCGCTATCTCACAATTTGAGACCTTAAATACAAATATATACTTTTAGGAAAATTGATTAAAAAAGGGGCAGCATTTTGCTGCCCCAATTAGTATCATCCGATTTACTTTACTTTATCAAGTGAGATACCCAATGCATTGGCCACACCCTTACCATATGCTGGGTCAGCTTTCTGGCAGTTGGCGATGTGGCGGATTTTTATAAAATCTGGTGCATCACCCATTGCTCGAGCCGTATTCTCAAATAGCGCCTGTTGCTGCGCCTTGTTCATCAAGCGGAATAGCTTTCCAGGTTGAGTGTAATAATCCGCATCATCCTCCCGGAAATTCCAGTTGTCAGCCGCACCATTTATATCCATTGGAGGATCCTTATATTCAGACTGTTCCTGCCACTCGCCAAAGCTGTTTGGCTCATAACCAATGGTGGCGCCACTATTCCCATCCACGCGCAACTGACCATCACGATGGGAAGGATGTGCTGGGGCGTTCCTGGGGCTGTTCACCGGGATCTGGTGATGGTTGACACCCAGCCGGTAACGCTGCGCATCACCATAAGAGAAAAGACGACCCTGAAGCATTTTATCCGGTGAAAAACTGATCCCAGGCACTACAGCAGCCGGATTAAAGGCTGCCTGCTCCACATCTTGAAAGTAATTCTCTGGGTTGCGGTTCAGTTCAAGCACACCCACCTCGATCAAGGGGAATTCCTTGTGGTACCAGACCTTGGTAAGGTCGAAGGGATTGTAGGGCATCTTCCTGGCCTGTTCTTCGGTCATCACCTGGATGAACATCGTCCAGTGGGGGAAATCTCCCCTGGCAATGCTTTCCAGCAAATCGCGCTGGTGACTTTCGCGATCCTTGGCGACTATCGCCTCGGCTTCCTGGTCAGTCAGGTTTTTAATCCCTTGCTGTGTTTGTAAGTGAAATTTTACCCAAACCCGTTCATTTTTTGCGTTGATCATGCTGAACGTGTGGCTGCCAAAGCCATGCATGTGGCGATAGGAATAGGGAATCCCACGCTCGCTCATGGTGATGGTGACCTGGTGCAGTGCTTCAGGGAGCGATGTCCAGAAATCCCAGTTATTGGTGGCGGAACGCATGTTGGTGTGCGGGTCACGTTTGACTGCCCGGTTGAGGTCCGGGAATTTATGCGGATCGCGCAAGAAGAAGACGGGGGTGTTATTTCCAACCAGGTCCCAGTTTCCTTCTTCGGTGTAAAACTTCATGGCAAAGCCACGGATGTCGCGCTCGGCATCGGCTGCCCCACGCTCACCAGCCACGGTGGAGAAACGCATGAAAACCTCGGTCTCCTTGCCAATCTTTGAAAAGACTTTGGCTTTGGTGTATCGAGTGATGTCATGGGTGACGGTGAACTTGCCAAATGCTCCCGAGCCCTTGGCATGCATACGGCGCTCCGGGATCACCTCCCGGTCAAAATGAGCCAGTTTTTCCAGATACCAGACGTCCTGTAACAACATGGGACCACGGGGACCAGCAGTCACAGCATTCTGGTTATCTGGGACTGGTGCGCCTGCCGCGGTGGTTAATTTCTTTTTCGCCATAGATTTCTCCTTGTTAGTTTTGTTATTAGTTATTAGTTATTAGTTATTAGTTATTTTTTATGTCTCGACGGTTCACACTATTCTTGACGATTAACATGATAAAAAAAGTCTTATCACCTACTGATAAA
This sequence comes from uncultured Chloroflexia bacterium, assembly GCA_963777935.1. Taxonomy (GTDB): domain Bacteria; phylum Chloroflexota; class Anaerolineae; order Anaerolineales; family UBA4823; genus FEB-25. The sequence goes on along the minus strand of CAVZSL010000001.1, from coordinate 208,617 downwards.
TTACTAGGCCACTTGAACTTGATAATTGATAATTTATAAGGGAAAAAGAGTAGATTATCACCTTTTTCTACACTCGAGACAAAGCCCATAGAAGGAGATTTGTGGTCGGATGATCTGAAAACCTGAGCTTTCTTCCATTTTTTTGATCGATGATATATTAATCTCGATCTCACCATCGGTAATTTTGTTACATTGCAGGCATATCAGATGCGGATGGGGTTCCGGGCGATTGCCATCATAACGTCGGTCGTCATGTAGTTCGATCTCCAAGACCTGGTTCAACTCTTTGAGTAAAGTGAGTGTTTTATAAACCGTAGCCTGGCTCATGGTGGAAAATTGGTTTTTAATCTTTGCATAGAACTGAGCCGCACTTGGATGCCCATCACTGGCAGCAATCAAGCGCACCAGCTCGACCCGCTGGGGGGTCAGCCGGTAATCGCATTCTTGCAGAGCTAAAATCATCTCATTAAAGCGTAGTGTCGGATCAGGCATATAATCCTAAATATAATAATTAATATTTATAGATAATGGTTTTCCATAATTATACTTCAAATTTTCAACATTCATATCCAGGGATAAGACAAAAAACAACCGGCGGACTCATGGGTGTCTGCGGAATTGCTCAGGTTATTAAATTGATCATCACCCGTAGGCTATAGCCTGCTTACCATACCCCCGGCAACAAGCGATATTTCTCTTCCTGGGCATATTCATTATATCCCGGCAGCTGCTCCTGCAGCATGCGGTTCTCCAATGTGGTGCGGATGACCATGAGCGCCGCGAAGGGGATGGCAAACAGCAGCGCCCAGAAAGAACCGAGCAACAAGGGTATACTCAGTGCCTGGAGGAAGAAACCTACGTAACCTGGATGGCAGACATAAGGGTAGGGCTCTGTAGTACAGACCTGTTGCCCCCGGTTCGCCTGGATGCACACGGCGGTGGAAAAGCACGCGTTTCTTATCATCTCCAGCCGTCAAAACCAGAATAAGGGCATTGATCACCACACCGAGCAAATCTCATCCAATGGCAAGTAGTAGTGGTCAGTGTTAAAGCTGACACTAGACAGTTCCCACTTGTTCTCTAAATTCTCACTTTCAACATCTAATTGAAGACCAGATAAGCCATATACCCATCTACTAAGATACAGAAAGCTGCAACAGTGATCATAATCCCATTGACAATCCGGGTGGCCGGTTGTTTCTCTAAGGGTCTCTTTAGCAGACCAATGCAACCTGCTCCCAGAGGCAGAAGAGACAGGATAGCCAGAAAGCGAAAATCCAATGGATAGATCTGGGTTGTTAGCCACGGAAGTCCTAAGAAGAATAATGTTGCCAAGAGAAATGCTATTGCTATCACGGTGAAACCAAACGCCCGATCCTTTCGAGCTACCCAGGTCCTCTTGTTGCCCAATCGATCCGATTCCATATCCGGTATCTCTACATTAAGAATGAATGCTAAACCATACAGCGTCAGGGGTACCATAAAAAGCAAACCTTCCCGATTCATCTGCCCACTTGTAACCAGATATCCAAATCCCGGAATCAGCAGACCAATGGAAATAGCCATCGACAATTCCCCTAAACCATGATAGGCAAGCCTTAAAGGTGGCGCAGAGTAAAACCAACCTACTAGATTGCCCAATACCACCAAACCTATAAACCAGATCGGAAACGAATACACAATTTGAAAAATAATTCCGAGAGTCAGGGAACACAAGATCAGGATTATCGCAATCCATTTGGCAGGCTTTCTCAATCCAGGATGATCCACCAGAACACCGCTGCCTCCACTAAAGAATGTGGGTTTGTCGAACTTATCTACATCCACGTCGAAATAGTCGTTACTATAGGAAACGGAAAGATGAGCAGGTAGAAGGACCAGGTAACCAAGTAGTATCCTTAACAGGGAAGAAGACGCTCCTAATAAAATTGCCCATAAAGCACCAAACGCGAAAAGAGCCATTCCACAAATCAGGAATTGAAACCGAGCCACCCGAAACAGTTTGGTCATTGATGTGCTTCTCATTTGTGATGATCAGAAACCAACATCAGCTATCGATTTGACGATTTATCAAGGGCATCTTTCCACCAAACCATCTGGCCCTGATTTCTCATCCTTCTCTAAAACCGATTGATCTCCTACAGATTACCAACCAAATCGCCGAGCCGCGATTCCGTTTTTAACAGAAAAAACACCGCGCAGCTCAAAATTTATTCAAGAAACAGGAAATCTATCTTGATTATATACTTTACCAACGAATTAGATCGCTGTGATTTTATGGCTTAACCAAAATGGAAATGGCAAGACTCCATCTCAAGCTTGCAAGGTTCTTTTGGAAACCGTGCATACACTCGGTATAAAATCCTCTGTCAGCCTATAGCCGATGGTTACGGTTTGTCGTTTTATTTAGGTAAGACTTATGAATAGGTCAGAGAGCACGCATTCGATTGTTCTTGGCGTTATGCTCGACTTCAGCCAGACCCAACGCTTCCATCAAAGGAGGGACATACATGGCAAATCTACCTCGCAGACCCTTCTTCAATCCATACCACCCACCCACAGGATTGTTCTCCGAGCGAGCCCACGCCTCCACGGTTCCTTCTACGGCTGGTTTCTGTTCGTCAGCACTACCGAGTAACATCCAATCGCCATGCTTTTTGAGCATTGCGTGCAGGTCTTCAATACAACTCAGATGATAGCTGAGCTTAGTTGTCCCCACAATGCAAACCAAGGCTGGCGGGTTGGATGATTCGTCGCGATACATTTTGTACTCAGAAGTGCCTGGCGGTGTTTGTAGAATCCACGGATCATCTACAGAGCCTTTGCCCTTAACTGTCAGTTTCGCCATTTCATACCTCCTTGAATCGATCAATCGACCATGATATCAATGGGAGTATACCAAATATCGGGAAGACATTGCTTTTCGGTTTGGCGCGGAGAAAGCGGGTTAAACTATTAGATTTATTTAAAGTCTACCGCTGAAGTCATTGGCGTTAATATCACGATAGGGATCTGACGTTTCAAGCCTTTTTGATAGTGAAGATATTGGTCATTTTGATGGGTTACCAGCTCCCATAACTGTAATATCCATATCGAAAACCTTTGCTCACCACACCCCCGGCAACAAGCGATATTTCACTACCTGGGCATATTCCTTATATCCCGGCAGCTGCTCCTGCAGCATACGGTCTTCCAATGTGGTGCGGATGACCATCAGCACAGCAATGGGGATGGCAAACAGCAACGCCCAAGCAGAACCGAGCAACAAGGGCACACTCAGTGCCTGGAGGAAGAAACCTACATAACCTGGATGGCGGACATAATGGTAGGGCCCTGTAGTACAGACCTGTTGCCCCCGGTCCGTCTGGATGCGTACGGCGGTGGAGAAGTAGGCATTGCTGATCATCGCCCAACCCGCCAGTCCCAGGCTGAGGGCATAACCCACGACACCCAGCAAATGCCATGCAAGCGCTATCTCCCCCGTCCATCCGAAGCGGAAATCCAGTGCACAGATGATCGGCACCAGAAAATACTGGCTGATCAGCCAGCCTCCCCCGATCCACTTGTCCCAGGTTTTCGTTTCCTTGGGTTTACCCCGTTCGGCGATCGTCTCCGGGCTGGTGCGCATCATGAAGTATGCGTTGATAGACACACTGATCAGACCGATGCCCAGGAAAACCCATGCCCAGACCCAGCCTAACGTTCCAGCACCGAGGAAGAGCTCCAATGCCATGACGAGGAACATGACCAGGATCTGTATGGCGCGGGCAACAATTCCTTTTGTTAAGTTGTTTTTTTGTTCGGACGATGGATTTCCAGATGCCATGGTTATTTTCCCTCCACAGAATTAATTAATATTATTTCTACGCAAGTACCAGGTAGTTTAATCCGATAAATTTTACTTCTCCCTATTCTCTTCCGTATCTTCATAGATCCACCAAACTCTCACCATGTCATTATCGATGGCAGCGATCCACATGGTGTGATCGGGAACATGACCTTTCTTCCATGTGGCATACCCATGCAGAATGACAAAGTTTACATTTGATTCAACCTTTTCGAAAGGGTAACTTCACTCTGGGAATAGTCACGGCACCAGGGTCAATTCACCGGTAAGAAGGTTATAGCGCCATGCCTTCCCATCCTGGTCGAACAAACGCAACACATCCGTATCATCCCACTCCGCATCGGCAAAGGTGGGGTTTTGTGACTCAAGCAGCAGGCTCTGCCCTGAATCGGATAAATCTGCCTGCACAAGATAAGACATCCCTGAAACCGGGCACCAGGAATCCACCTGCAGATAAACCAGAGACTGGCTAACAGGGGACCAGATAATTGGTCCCGGTCCTGCAGAAGCATTGATAGGTGAAAAACGGATAATCTCGCCATTATTAATATCGTAAATAATTATTGCTTGTTGTGTGCTATCCCATATGGCAACCATGCTGCCATCCGGTGATAGCGTTCCTGTACCAAGGCGTTCGCTTTGCATGGAGGCGACATCAAAACGGGATAGCGGTGTGTCCCAATATCCACACCCATCCGGGATCCCCTGTCGTGCATCTGTATAGTAAAAGTAGCGGCTATTGGGTGACCAATAGCGCCCCTCAAAGCCATATGCTCCCAACCCACCGCAATACTGAAGCTGATCATTGGCAACCTGCTCGTCCTTACTGGCAAGGTCCACCAGGATCATCTGTTCATAGGCATTTTCACCGCCCCCATCAACAACCTTGACACAGTCGTATAGGATGATATCTACCCGCCACATTCCATCCGGTGAGGGGTAGGAGGCATATAACACAGGCTGTTGATTGGCCTTCACGGCAGTCACCAGGTCAAATGTGGGGGAAGGGATGGGTGTGGTGGTTGAGGTTGGAGCTTGAGTTGGGGTTTTGGTCAGCCGGGGAGGAAAGGTCGACGTTGGTACGAAGGTGTTCGTGATAAAAAGCCGTGGAGTTATCGGAATGTATGTACCCGTCAGGGTGGGTACCTGCTCTGTAGGCGTCTTGCATCCCACCAGCATTAATAATAAACAGAAAGATAAAATAATCTTTTTCATCAGAATCATGGATGGTGTATATGTAATAAAAGACATTTTCCGAGCCCCCGTATGGTTTCCGAATACCTTCACAACGGTTTGATTTAAGCTGAAATCAAATTTGAACCTGACATTCATGTGACCCGCCATTGGGATACGATCTTACCTTCAGTCATAATTTCGGGAAGAACCTGCCAGTGCGTTGCATGTAATCTTCGTATTGGGGCCCAAACTCGTTGAGCATCATCTGCTCCTCCTTGGGGACACGCGCGAGCAGGCCGAGGATGATCAAAACGGCAAGGATCAGGAATACCCAATTGGCAGTCAGCAGGGCAAGTCCAGCACCATAGCCCATCATGGCAGTGTATAGCGGGTGGCGAATATGCTTGTACGGACCAGTGGTCACCAGATGATGTTCCCGGCGAAGCTGCAGTTGTGGCGACCACTCCTTTCCCAGGGCAATCTGTGTCCAGATCCAAAACCCCAGGCTGACGAGACCGAGGAAGAAACCAAACCAGCGTAGCCAAGCCGGTAGAGGGATGGCAAGGAAACCTAACCAGTAGGGATTGATGGCATACAGCGCAAACCAGCCGAGCAGGAGAAAGAACATTACCACCCGGGCAGCGAACATCCCCTTGCCCTCCTGCTGGATGGCCTGCTGGTCAGGCATCACCCGCTCGCCAGCCTTTCTCACCTGGAGCGAAAAGTATATCCGCATCCCAATCACCCCAAGTATCAGGATCCAAAACGCTATACGCAAAGCCAATTCTGTCGTCATGGTAGTCACCCCTCCCGTAAGTGCGGGTTGCAACCCACCTCTATACGTTTATACTTTAAATTCGGAAGTCTTCCCAACCCTCCGGAAAGGTTGGAATCCCCACTCCCTCGATGGAGTCCAATCTTCCCACCCATCACAAAATGGAGAAGCATTAGCATTCAGCATCGCTACCACCCGCTCTCCTTCCTGGCGGATGGACTGCGCTTTCGCCTGTGAGTACACTCCAATCGCCACCGCCTCGCTGAATTCATCCTCGTCTTTCCAGTACCAGCTTGTGCGATCGGGGCTGATGACGATATCCAACATCTGGTCCATGGTATCAAAACCGATCGTTGTTCGGCGTAGTGGTTCTTGAAGATGCACATACCAGCAGCTTAATTTGTGAGTATTTCCCTCCCACATGACTTCAATCGAATATGCTGCACCTCGGAGGTTCAAAGAGAGCACATCGTTATCCGTCCAATCACGCTCAATAAGCTCGATGCGATTGTACAACTCGTCTTCGACAGTTGGCCGCCTGATCGGTGAGCGAGTGGGTGTTCCGACAGGCCAATACAGGGCAATCAAATCAGGAGTATCCTGGACCACATACGCAGGGCAAGCCCACCATAGCCTGGCTTTCAAAACACCACGAATCACCACAGTATCACTGGGTGTCCAATATACTTCTGATTTCAATCGGTTGTACCTGCGTGATTAATCCTTACTCATGGGTAAATTAGTGCCGCAATATGGGCAGTTAGCAGACCGTGGACCAGTCCATTTCACCTCATGCCCACGGATAGGACCGCTGCAGCTGGGACAGACCTGGGGCAGGAGCTCGAGGCGGTGTTCCTGCATCACAGCAGGGGCAGAGCTTGCAGATGCTTCCTTCGCAATAGGAGGTGTTGGGTATTGTGCTTTGTCAACAGGATAAGCACCTGATTCAGGCAGTTCTTCTTCAAAAGCATGCGGGGCATATTTTGCCAATAAGGCTTCATAGATTGCACTTATGGCAATCAAGACAAAAATGCCAGGGAAAAACCAATTCCTCGAAAATAGCAGATATATGCCAACCACCCATATCGCTGCGTGAACACTTCGCCATGGTCCGACAAGTTTTTTCTTCGATTCTTTTTTACTCATATTTGCTTCCTTGCTGATGAATTCGCCAATGATTTTGGATCGAGATTTAATATACATCAAGTTCTATAAATAGCAAAGGCAAAATAACAGCTAGTTGCTTTTTGCTAACCGCTATTTACCAATAGCTTTCCCTTATTCCACCATCAGGAACGCATAACGATTCATGGTTTCAGATGGATTGGTGAGCACATCGATGGGATAACCCAATTTACGGACGGTGGAAAATACATCCACAGCCATGCCTTCTGGCGATGGGCGCGATTGTTTGGGCTCTTTGCAGTCGGCTCGGTTAGGAACACACTCAGCGCACAGTTCACACGAGTCCATGAAGAGCAGGAATGCCTTATGAAATCCTGCCAGGAATACATCCCGTTCCAATTTAACCAACTTGAGGTTTGTGCGGGCACTCCAGGTCTTTCGTTCAGGCTTATCGGGGGCAACCTTTTGGAAATGCAAAACCACAGCATGTCTGTATTCGGAGAAGAAGCGCCGGCATTCCTCCACAGTCGGGTTATTCGGCGGGCAGGAAGCTGCTTTGCCAAAACTTGAGCAGCCGAACTCGCATTTCATCCGCACCCAATGAGATACGACAATCTCGTGCGGGTCGATCCATTTAAAATCCTCATAACCTTGCTGATGGAGGATGGAATCGACTTGGTCGACGTTTAGCACAGCTATGCTCCTTTCTGGACCCAGAAATGATGGTAGTCATTCGCCTCAGCTTCTTCCTTGATGGTGAAGCCAGCTTCTGTGATCCACATACGTACCTGCTCCATGGGTGGGTAGAAGTGATAGCCGCCATCTTGCTCCCGCTCACTGGTGGCAAAAACAGACTCACCATACACAACTGGCAATCCCAGATCGATAGCGGATTGATAATCCCGCTCAATCGTTTCATGTTCCGCTATTTCCACGGTGAAATAGAGCTGTCCCTCCGGTTTGAGCGCCCGATGGAAATTGCCCAGCACCTGTGGCCAGTCTTCGGGGAAAACCATTTCCATCGCATCGATACACAGGATGAGGTCAAATGCTTCCTGGAAGTTCATTTCCTGCAGACCAAACTTTTTTACCCTGACCTGAGGATATTTTCTAGTAGCGCGATTGAGCATCGCCCTAGATTTGTCGATACCGGTAAACCTTCTCCCGCTCGCAAGCAGTATGGGCCAATATTTACCCGTACCGCAAGCAGCGTCCAGGATAGATCCAGTTTCAGGGCAAGCATTAGCGAGCTGAGTGACAAAGCGCTGGTGGACAGGGTCAATTTCAGCCCAATTATCATCGTAAATGGGTGCCCACAGACGGTCATAACGTTCTTCGGTCGAATGGCGCTTCAGTTTGAGCCAGTCAGAGCGGTTCATGCGTATATTATTTCCTAAACACAGTCAATGTGTTTCATTCTAACTTTTCAAGATCAGCCAAATCTTGTAGCCGCCCAGTCGCTTTTTTATTCCTGCTGAGATTATAAAGATCGATGAAATTCACGAATACACCATCGACATCGATTGGCAAACGCTTTCCATACCACTCATTGAATTCGACAGCTTCCAGGCTTGTTATGATATCGATCCGGCGAGGGGGATATCCAAGCCGAATAATCTGATCTTCCACTAAAAAAATCCTTTTCTTGCAGATGAAGAGACGAAAAACCAAACTGCTCCAGTGCTTTCAATATCCGAGCTGCGTTCTCCTGTGATCGTTCAATCCATATATCCAAGTCTTTTGTATACCGTGGATATCCATGAAAAGCAACTGCATAACCCCCCACGACCAAATATCGAACCTGGTTATCGTTTGATGATTGAACAAACTCTTTGAAATCCGGGTTCATAACCATATCTCCAGAAATGTTATTCAGTGCGGATTTCCTCAAGAGTGGCAAGTCGAGCTGAGTACGATTGAGTTTGCCAATATGAAAAATCGCTGCGTTGGTCGTGGATTGAAATGATGGTCACCACCGGTTGAATGGAACGTTCAGGTGGTTTTAGTTTTTTCGTCATAGGTGTATTATATCCGCTCCTGCGATGTGGGAAGCGCATTGTCACTTGATCACGGTGTGATTGAAATTCCCGGTGATGAAACACACTAAATTCACAACGCGGATTCCCTTAAACGATGAGATCTGGCGTCCAAATGCGTAAGCGAGAACCCGGTGTACATCTGGGCTCGAAGCAATGACAAAAGGGAATTGCTTCTGTGATCAGGCGCTCGTGGGAAATATAATTACCTTTTCCGCCGCGGGAACCAGGGGATGAACTCACTGGTGGTTTCCACATATTCCTGGTAACCAGGTTTGGTTACCTTGAGCGTCTTTTCAAGCAAGCGCACCCCTGAGACGCGCAGCAGCAAGCCGGTCATGATGATGGGACTGAAGATTGTCCACCAGCCACCAGCTGCAAGCGCAACCAGGTAATACGCCCACCATTGGGTGGCATCCCCAAAATAATTCGGGTGACGCGAGTATCGCCAGACACCTGTGGTTAGCAATTTCCCAATATTTGCCGGATTGGCTTTGAAACGCATCAGCTGCCAATCTCCCAGAGTTTCAAATGAAAAACCGACCAGCCAAACAGGGATGGTAAGCAGGTCCAACCACGTAAGATGATCGGGCAAAGGTTTGATCTGCGCTGCAAGCAGAGGCACTGCCACAATCAGCAGCAGAATTCCCTGCAGGATAAAAACTTTGAAGAGGCTTTTCCACCACCAGCTTGATCCAGCCTCATTTCGCCAGGTCTGATAACGGAAATCCTCACCCTTACCCCAGTTCCGCTTGAGAACGTGTAAGGAGAGACGCAGCCCCCATATGGTCACCAGCGCACATAGCAATATCTTGCGTGCAATGAAACCACCTGGAGTCAATATAAAAGCTACCCAGGCAAAGATGACAAATCCCGTACCCCAGAATATATCCACGATGCTGGAATTTTTCAGCCAGAGGCTCACCAGCCACAACAGCACCATCAAGCCAATAATCACCCCAGCCAGAATAAGATAGTTTTTCAGGAAATCCATTTTTTCACTCCTAATCTGCAGACTAAAAATGACTATGCTGCTGATATGACCGCGAATCCCGCTACTCCTGGACCAATGTGGGCACCGATAACGGGAGTAATACCCACTTCCAGTAGTTCTTCTGTCGGAAGCAGATGTGCAGCTGCCTGACGCAATTCTGCCACTCGCTCAGTGGAGTGGGTGTGAACGATGGCAACACGTTCAAGCTCACCAAGATTACCCAAGAGCTGGACTAGGCGATTTCTCGCATGCTGGCGTGTGCGGACACGTTCAGCGCTTGCAATGCCATCATACATCTTCATGATCGGCTTGATCTGCAAGATTGAACCCAATCCGGCAATGACCGCGTTCACCCGTCCACTGCGTTTTAAGAACTCCATCGTGTCGAGGGCAGCGAATACATGCGTTCTTTTGATTTGGGTTTGCAGGACGGTAATAATCTCGGAGACTGTACAACCTTCCTTTGCGAGCCTGGCTGCCGTCTCAACCAGGAAACCGGTTCCCAATGAGAGTTGGCGTGAATCCAATACAGTGACTTGCAAAGACCTGGTATCTTTTGCTGCGACGTGTGCCACATCCAGTATGGCACTCAATCCAGAAGAAATATGGATCGACAATACTTCTGTGGCACCTTCATCAGCCAGGGCATTGTAGATGGCACAAAATTTTTCCGGTGACGGAACGGCGGTGGTCGGAGATACAGGAAAATCCGGCAATCTGGTATAAAATTCCTGCCGGGTGATATCCACCCCATCTAAATAACTTTGCTTACCAATATTTATGTATAGAGGAACCACCCAAATGCCATATTCTGATATAGTTTCAGAGGGCAGATCACATGTGCTGTCAGTGACAATTCGAACAGACATGGGATGTTATAGCACCAGAATAATGCCAAAGATAACTTCGATGGCGAGGCTGATCCAGTTGGATTGGTCGAATGATTTATCGAAGAATATTGAGAAAGTACGGGCAACTGCAATCGCAAGATAGCCAATACCAAGCATGCGATATGCGGTTGCCCCCAAGAATAACGGTGCAAGCCCCAGGGCAATGAACAAGCCACCGAATACCGCCCGTATCTCCGACACGCCACGCACTCCACTGGCGGTTAGACCGATGAAACCATAAGTAAGCTCAGGCTTGACCAACGCCAGAACACCCGTCGCAGCCGTTGCCAGGCAAGCAATGATTTTTAGGATTTGTAAAATATTCATGTCTCTCTCCTTTTTATCAAACAAATTCCAGTATTACCCCATCCAAAGTTGTTTTTGAGTTGATTGCTATGGTTTTTCATATTTTATCAAAAAGTGCCAGGCAAGTACAGAAGGTGCAAAACAATAGAACTAAAAACACACGAAAGGGTGCACCTACGCTACGCAATTACTGCTAGACAAGAAGTCGGTCCATAAAGGGAATAACAGACCAAAGTTCAAGGCCTGACTTCCTAATACATCTCCTTTGCGTCGCGGGGAAGGTCATGCACATACCTTAGATGAGCGCTGACACGCTCATCCTCACTGTAGAGATAGTCATAGCCGAAATTCAACGCCACTTGAATTGTAACCTTTCGAAAAAGCTCACCCATAACAAACAACGCCTGCCAGGTAAGCTCGTAATCCGCATTAGAATATGTCTTTAACAGCATTTTCCACAGCTCCGGCTCCAGGCAGTTCTCCAGGTACTTCCCCAACTTTCCGGGTGAGATTTTGAAATCCGTTTTTATTCCAACATACCATACAAGCATTTTATCCAGCTGCTCGCGCACATAAAGGTCCAGCATGTGCTTGGCATAAACGACCTCATGCCGCCATAAACCCTTGGCGACGTAAAGAGAGACCCACCAGAATTCATTGGTGCAATCGAAGAATTGCTTGGCGGTGGGTGGTTTGGGAAGATAACTAGAATCATTTGGGGGAGGGAATTTCGGAAGGATGCCGTCCTTATCCAGCAGTGCCAGGCTGAGGCTGTCATCCTCAAGCTTGTCCAGCTTATTCACCGGGACCAGGCTCAGGTCGATGCGGTTTCCGTCCGAGAACTGCATCAGATAGCCATAATAATCCCTACCCTCAGGGGGTGGGTCTGACATTTCATCAGGCAGCTGCAGGATCATCAGATCACCAAAAACCTTGATCCAACCCGGAGCGGCCAGGAAGGATTCCTTTTCCGTGACTGCGTAAATAATATCATAGTCCTGGAAAAAATCCCTGGGCGCATCGGGGTTGACCTTCGAGCCATTCATGATGACAGCTCGTACACGCTCATCCTTACGGGCAGTGTCGAGGATCAGGTCAAGCATTTCACGTTCACTACGCATAATTCCTCCACAAAAAACTCGACTACAGCGAAGCCAATATGGGAATAACCACCAATAGGTCATAACCGGCATGGAAGAGGACTGAACCCCAGATACTGTCGGTCTTCAACATCATGTAGGCATTCACCAGGCCGAGACCAATGACAATGACTGAGAAAAGTAGCATCTGGACAGGGGTGATATAGGTTGCTGCCAGGTGACTGACGCCAAAGACCATCGCGGTCACAATAATCGAGGCTGCCTTGCCCATCACAACTGTCAACTTGCCCAGGGAGACGCCCCGGAACCAAAGCTCTTCCATAAAGGAATTGACGAAGCAGAACATCAAAATCCAGGGGATAGAGCTGACGATGGTATCGGGGTCTATCCCCGAAGCAAACAAACCCTGACTGGCAGGACCCTTTGCCTGGAATATCACAATCACCGTGAATAACACTGCAAAGATGGCATAGGAGATCAAGCCAAACTTGAGCCCCAGGCGCAGGTTGCCTTTTTTCAGGAACAGGGAACCCAGGTCATCCCCCGACCATAAGGTAAGCAGAATGATGGCCAGCACGATGGGAATTGCTTGTGAAAGCTTGTCGATGGCGAAGAAGCGCATGTCTTCTCCTCTTATACGGAGTATCGGTTCAAGAAAGTTGCCCAGAGATAAGTTGATGGCGTTGGCTGCTGCGGCGATGAAGAGGGCACTGGCAATTTTCCAGTACATCCGCAAGCCTGGCACCCTTTGCATGACCACCGCAAGCAGTAACAATAACGCGGTGAGCCCCCATTCATAGACCAGGTTCTTATTGGTGGAAAATAACTTAAAGGTGTTAGCGCCCCACAGGAAGATCAGTAACCCTCCAATAAGGTATAACAAAAAGGCGATGATCTTGGTGGAAGCTGGTGTGGATTGTTCGCTGGTTGTCTGCATGCTTGAGCCTCTTTCCTTTGGTGCGGGTTTGGTTTACTCAGGAATGGTACTACGTAAGGTGAATATTTGGAATTGAAAACTCAAACAATTATCACATAGTTCACATCTTTACACTTGAATCTAACAGAGAATTTACCTGCGCTAAAAATAATAAATTTCTAGCTTAATCAAACAGCGAACGTCATGTGGCTTTGTAAGATATTTACGGTATGCTCAAACCAATCAATCCCCAGACAAATTTACCACAAAACAAACACCCATAACTTGGAGACCATATTACACCTGCGTGCTTGTCGAGCCTGCAGATAAAAACTGCATTTCAAGCAAGCCTGCACCGAAGCTAACCCGGTTAGTAGAGCAGATTGCCTTCCTTGGAAGCAAAAGGATATATAAATGACCACGAACGGAATACACATATTTACCCGCCGTTCTTAGGATTTTCTAATATGATATAATTGATGCACTATCTCTGAATATTATTGGGAGGTAATAATGGACGACAATTCTCCAGAGAATGAGATTACACTTGACCCACAGGATTGGGAAGCGATGCGACAACTCGGTCATCGCATGGTGGACGACATGATCGATTATCTCGAATCTGTACGCGACCGTCCAGTTTGGCAGCAATACCCTCCACAAGTAGAAGCTGCACTAAACCAACCTCTACCCCAACATGGGCAGGAAGCTGAACAGGTTTACGAGGAATTCAAACAAAATATCCTCCCCTATCCCATGGGCAATATTCACCCACGTTTTTGGTCATGGTTCATGGGGAACGGTACCGTGATGGGCGCCTTAGCTGATTTTCTGGCAGCCTCCATGAATCCTAATTTGGGGGGTGCCAACCATGTCGCCATTGCTGTTGAGCAACAGGTTGTGAACTGGTTCAAGCAAATAATTGGCTTTCCAGCGGATGCAAGTGGTTTGTTGGTTAGTGGTGGTTCAATGGCAAATTTCGTTGGTTTGGCTGTTGCGCGCAATACCAAGGCTGGATTTGATGTGCGTAGCCAGGGTTTGCAAGCCAACACCCAAAAGATGGTAGTCTATGGCTCCATGGAGACCCACAGCAGCAACCAAAAGGCAATCGAGCTTCTCGGTTTGGGCAACCACTATTTCCATCAAGCGCCGGTGAACAATATGTACAAGGTGGATGTGGTGAATTTGAGAGATATGATCATCGCGGATCGCTCTGCTGGATTACAACCCATCTGTATTATTGGTAATGCAGGTACGATTAACACAGGCGCGGTAGATGATCTAACCGCACTGGCAGACTTGTGTACGCGCCAGGATTTGTGGTTTCATGTGGATGGTGCGATTGGAGCCCTGGTCACACTCGCACCCCAACACAGACACCTGGTTGCAGGTATTGAGCGGGCTGATTCGGTTGCCACGGATCTGCACAAATGGATGCATATTCCATTTGAGGCTGGCCTGGTTTTAATTCGCAGTGAACATGACCATCGTTGGACTTTTTCACTCGCACCAGAATACCTTAAGCACGCTGAGCGTGGATTAGCTGCCGGTTATTGGTTCAGTGATTATGGTTTACAACTATCGCGGAGTTTCCGTGCGCTCAAGGTATGGATGTCCATCAAGGAACACGGTATTTCTAAATTTGGTAGATTGATCGACCAAAATATAGCACAGGCACATTATTTGGCTGGACTGATAGAGACCCAGGTTAAACTTGAAATGATGGCTCCGGTTGAATTAAACATCGTCTGTTTCCGCTATAACCCGGGAGGGTTAGAAGAAACAGTATTAAACGCCATGAATCAGGAAATCCTATTACGCTTGCATGAAAGTGGTATGGCCGCGCCATCTTACACCACCCTGGATGGAAAATACTGCCTGCGAGCAGCAATAGCCAACCACCGCAGTCGCCGAGCGGATTTTGACCTGCTCGTACAAGAAGTATTAAAAGTTGGAAATGATTTGATATAAAGAGATGACTTTCGTTCACCCCCATAATTGAATGATTTTCACTAATTCTCCGCTTCTGCCCTCAACCTGTATAATGGCAAACGCTAAAACCTTTAAGGTCTTTAAGACCTGTGATGGGAATTAACCATACAAGCCGACGAAAATAAGCAGAAAACCAAGCGTGTCGATGACGCCATGGGTCAGGATGGATAACCACAGGTTACGCCTGGCATACAGGTAGAGCAGTCCAAGCACCAAACCAGCCAGGAAGGTGTCCACCATACCGCTGATGCCCTGGTAAGAATGTGCAATCCCAAACAATACGGAGGTGCTGATTAAGGCAACGATGACTCCAAAACGCCTATTGCCAATCAGGTCAGTGATGCGGTTAAAAAGGTATCCTCTGAAGAACATTTCCTCAATGAAGGCTGCTTCCGTCCAGGAAACAACCAGTGAAATCACAAGAAGAATCAGATTGCCGTGGAAGCTGCTAAACATGGAAAGATCAACTGGTTTACCTGTCAACTGTTGTAAGAGGGGAGAGATAATGAGGATATCCAACACCTGGTAACCAATCCCGACCAGCAAGGCTAACCCAATGGTTGGCAGCCACCGGTCGGGTCGCCGGAGCCCCACATCACGCCAACGCATGTGGCGCAAGCGCAGGGAAATCCATGCCATCACGAACAATGCCAAAATAGGGAACGGCAGGTAACCCAAGGCAAACACTGCCACACCCACCAGGAGGAGGCTGAATTCGAGAATGAGCAGCAGGGTGGATTTCATTGTTCCTCTTTCATTCACCCGCCTTTTCTAATATCCATACCATGACTGGGCTGCTATCCGGGTCGAATCCATTGTAGGCATAATCTCCATAAACTGATTTAATAGAAAAACCTGTGGTTTTTAGCAAGTCTTCAAACTCATCTTTGGGAGATAAGCGAAAATGTAGCTCCATCATCCGTTTGGATGTCATGACTCCTTCAGCATCATATTCTTCAAAGAATTCATAAGCTTTCACAATCTGATTGTCATCTGGATCGAATTCTTCCAGCATCCACCACAGCAATTTCCCTTGCTTCTCAACCAACGGGTAGGTGTAGGCTAATTTCAATTGCCCATCAATATCGCGTTGTCTCACCGTCGGGTTTCTTAAAGTACAGATGAAAGTTCCTCCCGGCAGCAGATGCTGATAAATACGCTCTAGAGCTTTTCGCTGGTCATCTACTGAGACTATATGGGCAAAAGATTGGAATGGGATGATGATCATGTGAAACTTTTTCGAGATTTCCAATTCGCACACATCCATCTGGTAAATCTCTGCATGGTACCCCTTTTGCTCTAGTTTGCTTTTAAAAATCGCATTCAGTTTGGCAGATATATCCACACAGGTAAGATGAACACCAGCCTCTAACAACGGTATCGATATCCTTCCGCTACCAGACATCAGCTCCAAAACCTCACCGGAAGTTTTTTGGGTTTCATTGACGAAGAAGTCAATGTCGAATGTTACCGGAAAATAGATGTCGTATAAATCAGCGATGATATCGTAGTTGTTGATTTCCATATCGTTATACCTACATATAATGAATTGAAAAGAAGAGAACAATTTATACTATATCGATCCCAAATGCATGTCAAGCAAAAATACACAACGAAATCGAACAAACCAGTCTAGATCGCCTGGTGGATATGCATTCTCCGAACTACTTAATCAAAGAGTGATTTCGAGTGGAAGCAGGATTATTCACTCCGCATCCTTCTCCCCTTCGTGGTCGACCATGATTTCATATTCAGTCACAATTTCGAGGGCTGATTTCAACGTGGCGTAGACAGAACAATACTTTTCTTCGGCCAGGCGGATCGCCCGTTCAACGGCGGTCTTCGATATTTCTTTGCCCCAAATCCGATATAGTATCCGGATTTTGCGGAAACACCAGGGGGGTTCATCGTCCTGCTCGCTGGATGCCTCGACTTCCAGGTGCTGGATAGCCTGCTTCTGCTTACGCAGGATGCTGATCACATCATAAACGGAACATCCGACCAGGCTGAGCGGCAACAGGTCGGATGCCACTACTCCTTGCGGTTGTGCCATGACAATGGGAAATCCGTGGCGGTCGCTCAATATAAAGACCTGGTCACGCACCCACTCGGCGGTCACTTTTTCAGTGGTCATAATTCAATCAACCTCCTTTAAAACAAAGCTCACGTCTCCAAACAATGGGCAAGCGATGTTAAATGATGTTTCATCAACCAGAAAGATGGCTTCTCTTAAGAATAGAATAACTTGAGAAATTATATCTGGTTTATTAGTCACATCTGTATTGGAACCAAATAATCCGATACAACGAGAGTAATTTCAACAATGCTTCTTTATTCGATTGAAGCAGAAAAGAACTTTCCACCTCACTACACCGGAAATACCGGCTGGATATCATATTCAGCCATCATTCTTCACATTTCCGCATCGGAAGACTTGATTCTCAAAGCTCCGATGCGGCCGAAATTGGCTTTTGGGATCATTTGGCACCCTCCTTGTTACTTTATATAATGCTCTTTTATTTTCCGATCTTCTCAAGGATAGCAACCGCATTCGCAATCCCATTTTCGGCTTGAATTTTCGCTCCCAGCTCAACCGCACGTTGGCGCATGGCTGTATCGTTCACTGCGGTATGGATCGCCTGAGAAAGGCGATCAACGGTTAGCTTGCGTAAGGGAATTGGTGCTGGTCCTACCCCTAGCCCCACGACACGCTGTCCCCAGAAAGGCTGGTCAGCAAAGAAGGGAATCACAATAGATGGAACACCAGCTCTCAGTCCTGCTGCTGTCGTCCCCGCGCCGCCATGATGAACCACGGCTGCCATGCGTGGGAACAGCCAGGAGAAGGGGACGGAATCCAGCATAAATACCGAGCCTGGCAAATCATCCGCAAGCATACCTCCCCACCCCGACAGGATGATGCCACGCTGGTCCGTTTTTGCTAGCGCTTCCAGGACCAGTCTGGTCGTCTCTTCCGGCTTGCTGCTGCTCATGCTCCCGAATCCCACATAGACGGGTGGCGGACCAGCTTGAAGGAAATCAAGCAGTGCATCGGGAGGGGTCCAGTTTTCATCCTGCTCCAGGAACCAGTAGCCGGTGATGTGTGTACGCTCTCCCCAATCCGGTGGTTGGGGGATCACACTGGGGCTGAACCCGTACAGGATCGGGGTTCGTTGGGTGTTTTTTCCATTATACGGACCCCAAAATGGGGCTGGGGGTAAATCTAGCTCTTTCCGGCGCGCCAGCGTGTCAGCCCGGCGGAAACCCTGCCACATCACCTGGCGGGCAAGGTGGTAAGAGAAGCGATTAAAACTTCCACCCAGCTTAAATGGCATTTCAGGAATTAGAAAGCTGGGAAATTGGCGTGTGGGTGTAAAGGGGGTGTAATAAGCCTGCACCACGGGTATATCCAGCCTCTCTGCCAGGGCGACAGCAACATACATGCCACCCATGCCTGCCAACAGCATTTCCATCCCCTGGCAGGCGGATAAGCCAACCTTCGCCAGGAAATGCGCATTCGCCTCCGCTTCCTTTGCCATCAGCGACATCACCTTCAGGAAATTCCCGCCTGCCAGCAACGCCTGCATATCCGTGCTTTGAGCGATGTCCTGCACATCCACATCCACCGGCCAGAATTCCAATCCCTGTGAATTTACCAGCTCAGTATAAGTAGTATGGCTGACCAGCCGGACGGTGTGACCTGCCTTTACCAAACCCTTCCCTAATGCCACATAGGGCTCCACATCTCCCCGGCTTCCGGTAGCAATGATGACGATACGCATTGAGTTGAGTTCCTTCCGTTTCTGCAGTGATGACAGTAAATAATCCGCAAAAGGGACACAGGTAACCAGGTAACCAGGTGGTGCCTGATATAACCGTATATCCATCAAAGTATACTACCCAATCTTGATTTGGCTCGTTATGTTACCCGTTTTGTATTAGATCGAGGATCCCTGATGTTGATGGATATATCCCAACTCAACAGGAAATGATCGGTGGATAATATGGGAATATTAGTACCTCTGCCTCTTCGCCACCACTGCGGTGAACACGAATGACCAGGGATATTCCACCCAGGCTTGATCCAGGCTACGAATAGGTTCAAAGAAAAAAGACGAGAGCGGTGCGGTAGGTCGCTCTCGTCTAATAAATGCAGTTATGTGGATGCCTAAGGTTGGGCGAGGGTGGGCTGGCTACCCTGGGCAAGCTGCGTGGCTACCCCATTCACCAGATCATAGCCGTAAACGATTTGGGAATCATACGGACCAGCGCTGAAAACCAGCGCCCTGCCATCCGAAGACCATTCCAGGTACCAGACCGATTCGTAGCTGCCCAGCTCGCTCACCTGACCAGTCGCAAGGTCCTGCACGACTAGCGTGTTCACAAAACTCTCCGGACCGCCGGGGTTGGCAAGGTAGGCGATCTTTTGCCCATCCGGAGAGTAGACCGGGTAGAAAGCGTAACCCTGGGTAACCTCTGGCGAGATTTGCACCTCGGCACCGTCAAGGCGAGGACGGGTGAAGATACGCTCCGTCCCATTGGCGGTATAGCTCAATCGGTCATAAGCGAGTTGACTTCCGTCAGGCGACCAATCGTAATTCCCGAGCGGCTCATCCCAGGAGATATATTGCTGGTTTTCAAAATCAAAATAGGCGAACGGCCCTTTTCCTTCCATGTAAACCAGCTCGTCGAAGCTTAGAAAGCGCCCATCGGGAGACCAAACCGGTTGGATCAGGGTGTAACCGTTCTGGGGGGTTACTAAGAGATTTGATGTACCAGAATCCAGATCGGCTCCATAAATACCTGTCGTTAGGGCAGCATCCGGTTTGCCGCCACGGATTAAAAAGTAATTCGGGGCTGCGCCAATGCCATACGCCAAAAGGTGCGTTCCCGGCTTCCAATCAAAACCGGCAGGTGCGGAGTCCGGATTCTCATATATGGGGCGGGCTTCACCCGTCTCGGTGTCGTAGACCCACAGACCGAACTGGTACTTCACGCCCTCTGGGACTGGCACGCCAGCATCCCGGCGTGCCGCGATGTAACGGCCGTCGGAGGAGATCTTGGGGAAGGAGTAGCTGATAACATCGCCACCAGCATCCGGCGAGGCAGCGTCGCTGGTGATTTGGCGCGCCGGACCACCGGCAGCGTCCGCCAGCCACAGGTTCCCGTCCGCGCCTAGATAAGCGAACGTCAGGCCAAGGTTTTCGACCGGTTGGGGCTCAGGCGATGTGGTATTCCAATCAAAGCCAGCCTGCACGCCATTAACCACCACGGTATAAGCGCCATCTGGCTTCCCGGTCATGTTCAGTGGGAAAGCGATACGAAAAGAGATTCCCACTAGGTCGGGTGGGCAATCCGGGTCAGCAGGTGTTGCCAGGACCTCGATTGCAAACTGGGTACCATCCAACCTTTGCTGAACTTCCGCCACCTGGGCACACAAATCAGGCCAGGTTCCGCTGGCAATCGCTTCCACCGGGATGGGAGAGCCCACACCGATTTGAACCTGGACAGCATCGATCTCAAAGGGACGATTGACTTCTTGTGGTGCGCTAGGTGTGGGCACCGGTGGTAAAGCGGTCGCTGGCAAGGGCGTAGCAGCCACAGGCTCAGTTGTGGAGGGGGTTTCAGGGGTTCCACAGGCGACGAGGATCAGGCTGAGAATAACTGAAAGCCACCCCGATTTTGATAAAAGTAGACTTGACGAACATACTTCCTCCAAAAAATTTTAAGTTGATAGGCAATGTGTTCGAGATGTAAAGAGGGAATGTTTGCCCGATAAATTTTATCAAATTTATCATACATATTCGGTAAAATAATTAAAATCGGATGAGGAGTTTGGAGTGGCCTGGATGGACCACTTCCCTAATCAACTGGCATTGACCAATGAATGGTATGGAACCGCCATTGACCCTCCTGCTTTACAAGCACTGCCGTGAATACAAATGGCCAGGGATATCCTATTGGCTTCTCCCTTTTTCGCCATCTCCTAACTCCATAATGGGCAGCCTCCACCAACCTTTCTTTTTGGCTAAGAGTATCGTCGTCTATTAACTCTTTCATATGCTCCAAATAGTAATGGGTCACTTCATCGGCGTTCATGTGATCTGTCTGAAGAACAACTCCAGTGGTGGATAACCACGCTACATCATCCATTACTGTGACCTTGGCATCATTGACATCCAGTTTAACATCCCCCCAATATTTCCAATCGGATTCAATGATTTCACGGATGCGTTTACTGCCTTGACACCATTCATTTCCGTTGCGGGTAGATGCACCGGTTCCAAGGAACTCCGCCTCATTACCTGCTAGAATGAATTCCATGAACTCATCGAGTTTTGAGATATCGCGTGCAGTATACCCGTCTTGAAAGGCATGTAGAACTTGTTGGATTTCTTGGATTGAATTATTCATATTGGCATATTCCTGGTTGAATGTGAATGATAGGCGGAGTGATTACTCTTATTTTTATACTACTCCAAAGCTCCATGTCAATAAACTAGTATACACGGTATGATACTGTTGCCCTTTATATTAGGAAGTCTTCTTCCAGTTGCCTGGTGATCTCGGTTTCCGCATCGTGCTCTGAGATTCCGTAGCTCATTAAGTTTGCCTTCCACTTCTCTCGTCCCTCGTCATCCGGCCTGGGTTGCCCATAGCCCTCATCACATATCGCCTCAAATAGCCGTTACTAATAGAAATCCAACACCCCATCGTTGGGTTTCAGGCTTGCGCCTTCAACCCAACCTACAAGAACTTCATTGTCCATTTTCTTATCCTTGTGGGTAATGCTCTTGCAGGAAGCCAACGATCTCCTCGCAAACAGGCTGGCTTCAAGATGTAATTATTATGACCTGCGTCATAGGCAATGTGCTTATACGGATAAGCAAATCCCTTGGCGGATAACCGGCTGATGATCAGTTCACTCATCGTGGTTGAAGGCCACATCTTGTCATTTCTACCAGACATCAGGAGCACGGCCCCCTGGACCTTCTCCACTGGTATTATCGCTGCCCCTGGTTGAGACTGATTCAGCAACGCTTGCTCGTGAATCTTACGCAGCTTCCCGTAGAGCAAGGTGCCAATGATTGTGCCAATATTCCAGGACGAGATCCCATATGGAACAAAAGGCAACCCTTTGCCATGATAGGACCAATCGGATTTCAATGTGGATTCCGGTTTAGCACCCAACTTTGGAATACCCTGCCACACCACGTGACTGCCGCTCAGGGAGACGACAGCCTTGATTTTGGGATTTCTGCTACCCAATAAAAGTGCTGCTTCTGCTCCTCTTGACATGCCGATCACGGCAAGCTCATCAGGCAGGGCTTCTGGCTGATTTATCAGCCATTTGAACGCCTTGCCGAAATATTCCAGGGGAATCTCCTGCAGGAGAGGTGGTAGCCCTGGGCTCTTAAAGTACGCCAGTGAGAGCAGTGTATAACCCATGCTGACCAGCTGATCCACCATCTTCCTCGTCCCCCTGCTGCTCCAGGCTTTCCCACCTTCCGAGCCACCCAGGAGCACGATTGCCTTATGCGGCTTGCCCGAGCCATCGTGGAAGAGATCGGCGACAATTCCATTTTCCTGAATAACTCTTTTGATCATAGCCCCTCCTATGTTGCCCATGATATTCTTGTTAAATCATTGGGTCCTTCAATTTCACCCACGACAGAAATTTATATACCAATATAAAATCCATAATTACTATATACCAATTCTCTGGTATGTCAAACCATTGGTAGCAATTATGCACTGACGATCTATTTCCCCATCTTTTTGATTTGCTCCAGATATGCTGTGACTCGTCTGTGCAGCTCATCCGGGTAGGTGAACCCAAGGCATCCACCAACATCCATGGCAACCCGGCGAAACAGCTCCATAGTCTTGGTCAACGCTTCCCAGTTGTCAGCGATATCCGATCCAACGAAAGTCAGCTCTACTTCATTCCACAGGGTTGCAGGGAGGCGTTTTTTCAACCCTTTGCCAAGGTTCCCAACCGGCACCAACCAGCCTTGCTCAATCTCCACCCTCCACTCGAGCATCTGGCGAAGATAGATATGTTTCATATCATAATCCAGGCACCATTTGGCTGGAAACAGCTCATCACGCCAGAGGCACTTTGCAACGTACGGGGCATCGCTCAAAAAATCGTTGACCCATGTTTGGTAATCAATCAGCGTGGGACGTCTTGGCACATACGCCTTACCTGTGGGTGGGAGCATGCTCTCAGTGAGATGGTCTTTATCGATCAGAATCCGGTAGCCAGCATCAAGCTCGGCAGGTAGTTCAGGTTGTTCAAGGATTGTATCGAACAAGGTACCAGGCCATAATGAGAAATCGATCTTGAGACCATTTGCATACTGGATCACATTAGAACATTGCTCAATGCCATAGAGCGGGTCAGGGTGGACTGCATCCCAGTAGGCAACCAGGACGTCTCCGAAATCATTCAGCCAGGAGTGCTCGGTCACGAAAGGATGAATATCGCGTACCACCAGAATTACGTCATAATCGGACAGTCTATCAATCTCAGCACCCGGGATTGCCCGTGTGCTGGTGAGCAAGACCGCCCGGATAGAATCATGCATCTCTGCCCATTGGACAATCTTTAATAGCGTATCATCAACTGGGGCGGAAGGGTTCATGGATATCTGAATTTGTTTCTTTCAACAGGTGAGGTCAGCAATAAGCCTGGGTTTTTTATAATCTGTCTATTTCCTTATTGTCTCGATGCTAAGTAAAACAACATAGCTGAGAAATAACAGGAGAGTAATCCATTCAAGCACAAAAGCGTTCGGGAAGATACTCGTTAGAATGACCATCGAACACCAAAACAGGATTTGTATTCTACTGCCAGGCTCCTGCGATTAGATTTTTCGTATTTATCTCCTAAATAATCAAGATTCATCAAAGAAAGGCGCTTAGATTGGTTGCCCATTCTCGAATGAAAGCCCAATTTCGATAGTCTCCCGGTTGTGCCTGAATCACGATCATTACAAACAACTTCTGCCACCAGTTCAAACGGTATAAATCCAGCTTACCGCCAAAAAAAGCTACGTTGATCGGCTTTACCATGGGTGCAGTCTTAAGCACAGGTTGGAGATATTTATTCACGGTTGCATAGCGCTCTTTGAAACTCAAACGGTTTGGATCACTGGGGGGCTTTGCTAAGCGCGGATCCACGAAGATTGGCATCTCTGACTGATCATGATGCTCAACCTGAGTCAGGTTCATTGCCATCATGAAATAAGCCACTTGTACCTTACTCAACCGCTGCTGGTGCTTTTTCACAAAGGAAACAGCCGAGCGATGCCACCCCATGATCATCGGCGCACCCACCACGACTACATCATACATTTCCAGCGAAGTTATCTCATCGATCTGGCGAATTTCAACCTGAGCACCATTTTTGCCTAACTCTTCTCCGACTGCCTGAGCTACTTCAACTGTAGACCCTGCATTGGTAGCATAAGCGACTAAAATTTTCTTCATTTGTTCCTCTCCTGTTGGATTACTGATTTGGAAGATCGAATTGCCTCTTCTTTTTTGTTTACAACATCCACAATTCGCTGGGTTTGTTAAATTGGACGGAATAATTTCCTCTGGACCGTAACATTTCTGGTAATTCCGACAGATAGGTTTTAGGCAGGCCTGGAGATAGATAGACAGATCCAGTGAACAGCTCTTTATCATCCTTCAGCATGCCTGCCATACGCCTCTCAGCAACGATATCCTGGTAATCGGTCCATAGATACACACCTATCGTCACCCAAACGCCATTGGGGATCTGGTAATCATCCAACACGCTTAATGTCTCAGCGATCGTTTCCGGAGTCTCGCCCGGCGCACCCAGCATCAAAGACGCCCCAAAGGGGATCTTCGAGCGGCTCAAAGCTTCCAGTGATTCCCGCACCTGTCGGACCGTATAGCCACGTTTCATGGATTTAAGCATCATTTCAGAAGCCGACTCGATGGATAGGTTCGCGTAAAAACAGCCCGATGCCTCCAGCAACCGGCAAAAGTCATCGGTGACACCTGCTGGTCGCAGGTCACCCGTCCCCCATTGAAAGTCGGCTTTCTCTGCAATTAAAGTTTTGCAAATAGCTTCCGCATGCTGGCGTGGGGCGTTGAAGTTGTTATCGCAGAACATGACTTTGCCGGTGCGCGTGTGCTTAATGATATGGCGCGCTTCCGCAATTACCCGTTGTGGTGATTTCAACCGGTAATGCTTGCCTTCCAGCTTGCTGTACGGGCAGTAGGTACACGAAAAGGCACAACCGCGCTTGGTGAAGATGGCAGGGGTGATTTCTTTCTCCGCATACAGTGGCCAGTCAAGGAGATCGTAGGCGGGAAGGGCTTGACCATCCAAATCCATGACCAGGCGGGGTGGAACAGAATGGAAACCGCCATCATTTCTGAAGACGCAGCCGGGTACAGAGTAGATATCTCCACCTTCCGCCAGTTTGTTCAAGAATAATGGAAAAGACTCTTCCCCTTCGCCACGGATGCCGTAATCCAGATCCAGGTATTCCAGCCAATCGCGCGCATAATAATTGAACCCTGGACCTCCCAGCACGATCCGGGTATCCGTGTTTCGTTTGACGACGTCGGTGATTTGCTTGACTCGCGGACGCAAATCGGTATGATGGGTACCCAGGGGAGCATGCATATCCAATTCGTCTCCAAACACCAGGCGGATCGAGACACCAATAACATCCGGTCGAAAATCCGCCAGCACAGTGGAGAGCTCACCTTCAAGGTCATTGGCAAATAAGCGTTCATAGATTTGGACTTCGTGCCCGGCTTCACGGACTGCCCCCGCTACGTAGACAGGTCCGGTGGGGGCTGCAGGCAGTGAATTCGATGAGATGATGAGTACTTTCATTTATTAAACCTCTAGCGTAAATTCTTTCTTGATAAGGCCTTGACGAAACATCACTTTTTAAACGATGGGTAAAAATAATACAGTCACTCGAGCATCTTACACAGACGAGAATTTTATATGGACTGTGCTGGCGAGGTTGGTACGGATTCATTGGCGGTCATGGATTGAACCTCGTCCAGCCCATACCCGCTCTCAATCAGCTCCACCAATCTACGTGTAAAACGTGCAGCCGGAGCCCCGTCAATCACATCGTGGTCGAAAATGATCGTCACGCTGAGCATCTCGCGCGACTCGATCCGGCCCTCCACTTCCACCAGCTTGCGTGCGGTACCCCCCACAACCAGGTCGAGCACGTGGGAGCCGTTAGCGATCCCCCAACCGGCATGGCCTTTGCCGAACATTCCGACTGAGGAAATGCCAACTGTACCTCCCATGGAGGTAACAATCGTCGGGTTGCGACGCATGAGCATATGGAATAAAGCTTTAAACAACATCGAAAGAGGCCACGGAAGCAGCAATGCGGAACGGAACCAGGTGGGCATGCCATTACTCGGCGGCACCGGTCCTGACTGTGCCGAGCGGAGCTCCTGGTGGATCTCCTGGTAGGTCTTGTGGTTGGCACCACGGACAACGTACCCAGTCAACACACGCGTTTCTCCTTGCTTTAGCTCGATCATGATCCCGACGTCCACATCGTCGAACACGACCAGCTGTTTATTGCCTTTCCGGTAAGCCTGCACTGTTTTATTCTCCTCCACTGCAGATGCCAGGCAGAAGGCCAGGTAACCGGTGAAGGATAGCTGTCTCACCCGTGCGTGTCTTATGCTCTGCTATGAACTGCCGGGCCAACGTCACGTCCGCCTCCAGCAGGGCATACATTACGTGCCTTCCCGCTTTAAGCTCGAGGAAGGCGGGCATGGCGCGCCGCTCGGCAGGGAAATCAATGAGCTGATAGGATCCGGTTTTTTGATTCATGGTTGGATGCCTCCATTTTTGTCTTAGAAGAGCATGCACTCAAAAGATTATCAGCCATACCTCACCACACGCCTTGCACCCTCAATTCCTGCATTGCAGCTTTATGAGTCTCAATCAGCTGGGTGATGTCATCGTCTGTGTGAGCGGTGCACATGAACCCATGATGCGACGAGATATGCAGCCCATTCTTGCGGTAAAGCAGCCTCAATCCAGGGCTGGCAAATCGATCTCCTCGGTGGGCATCCCTGACACTTTTGACCGGTCCACGCGTGGCGTGCATCCAAAACATGGAACCAACTCCTGTAGCTATCGCTGGGAAGTCCTCTTCCTGGGCGAAACGGTTGATCTCAGCTCGAAAGCGATCACCCATGGCATTTAAGCGCTTGTACAGGTATGGTTCATTGTTCAAGCGCCGTAGGACGGCAGTTCCGGCGGCGGTGACCATCGGGTTCCCATTGAATGTCCCTGCCATAAGAATAGATCCCGGCTCAGTATCATATTCCATCAGGCGCATCGCTTCAATAGATCCACCCACCGCCCCAAAAGGAAGACCTCCACCCGCAACTTTACCGAACGTGCTCACATCAGGGAGTACCCCATAGAACTCCTGAGCTCCACCTGGAGCAAGGCGGAAGCCGGTAATCACTTCGTCAAATATGAGCAAGGCTCCAATCTCCCGGGTAATCCTGCGTAGCTCCACCAGGAATTCTCGGTCTGCCGGGATGGTGCCACCTGCACCCAGCACAGGTTCGATGATCACACCTGCCAGCTGGGAGGCATGGCGGCGGAGCTTGTCGAAGGCTGCCGGGTGATTGAAGGGCAAGACGATGGTGTCCTTCCATGCTCCCTCGGCAAGCCCAGGGCTCTCGGGAATGGCGGCGGGATCCTCGATGGGTCCTAACTGATCAGCAGTCAGGCCTGGCCGGCCGAAGCTGACGGCCAGAAGATCATGCGTCCCGTGATACCCGCCCTCGAATTTCGCAATCAGGGGTCGCCCCGTCGCGGCACGCGCTAGCCGTAAGGCGTACATGGTTGCCTCAGTTCCCGAGTTGCAGAAGGTCACTTTATCCACGCCCGGTACCATGTCGCAGAAAAGCTTCGCAAACTCATACTCATGCTCGTGGCATTGTCCGTAGGAGGTCCCGTTCGGTAATACCTCCCGTATTGCTTCTTGAACCTCGTCTGGTGCGTTACCGAGGATCATGGTCGAGAATCCAAGCATGTAATCCAGGTATTCATTGCCATCCGCGTCCCATATCCTGGCACCTTTAGCCCGCTTAACCACCATGGGAAACGGATCTGCCAACCGGAAGAGGCTACCCACGCCCGCCGGCATGACTGTACGGTTGGCTTGCCAGATCGATAGCGACTTTGGACTTTTAGCCATGATCTCACCGCGGTACGAGTTGAGCAGCGTTGTGATCCCATCATTGTCAACCATAATTTATACTCCTTATTTGATTAATCTGTTACTGCGAGCCGCCCTTTGGCGTATACACCGAGTGATACAAGTGTGAAGAAGTCTCGTACTATCATTTTTCGAAACCCTTAGCATGCAACCAGCTTCCAATATGTAATCTTCATTTACCTATTCTCCACCATTACGTATCCATTCGAAGGTAAGTTTCAGCACATTTAATATGGGCTCAATGGTCAGAACATCAGGAGTATCGCGGTCCTGATGATAGAAGGCTATCTGCTGTTGAGGTACCTTAAACTGTAGCAGTGTGGTGGCTTTAAGACCAGCCCGGCTGAAAGGGGCAGCGTCACTCCCAGCTCCGATAGAAGCGGAGCCCACCTTGTAGGGGACTCCGGCACGCTGTGCGGCAGCAACCACGCTTTTCACCAGATCAGGTGAATTCTTCACGGTACCATTTACATCTGAGGCAAGGATGGAAATTTCTGGATAAGCAACAATCTCATAATTGAGCAAGCGGGCATCCAATTGTTTCAGTTCAACCAGGTGGCGCTCCACGTAACGCCGCGAGCCTCGTAAGCCTGCTTCTTCGCTGCCGAAAGATATGAAGCGGATTTCGGTATCGTCCGGAATATAGGAGGGATTCTGCACCAGGAACCTGCACATGGCCACCGTAACTGCGCTGGCCGAGAGGTTGTCCGCCGCACCTGGTACAATGCCTCCGTTTTTCCTGCCCGTGGTCAGGAAGGCTACATAAATAATTGAGGGAACAATCAGAAAGATCAAAATAACCCATCCCAGTGTCCCGAATCGTACAAGATCGGTATTGCCGGAGAGAACACCCACCAGCTGGATGAGGCACATCACCACCAAGGTGATTGACCCGATGAAAAAGATCGCTGAAAGGAAATAGAACCCATAGCCAGTGTACCGAAGCCAGGTAAGCTCCAGGGCGCTGTCATGGTGACCACTAATGATGAGCAGTCGTTTCACATCCCTGTTCCCAGGCTTACGCAGCGCACCTACCACATTGATTGATCCTTTCTTCGGGAATAATGGATCAAGCACTTCATAGGAAAGCAGGAATTCTAGAATGAACAGCAATGGAGTGACGATGGAGAAAACCAGGGCAGCCATTGAGGTGATCCAGGGTGAAATACCAGTTAAGTGCCCCATGGAGATATTCAGCAGGACAGCAAGGATTGTACAGATCACCCCGGGGTATGGGCTCAAGAAGGCATCCGGCGCAAGGCTGAATTCCTCAAGGACGACATTCCCGCCACCCAGATGCGATTCCAACTCACCTTTTATGATCTCTGCCCGTTCCCGTTCCTGGGGGGTACCTGGAAGCCCGGGACCGACCTCGGCGCAAATATTCTTTACGATATCCAGCGCATACTCGGCATCTTTTTTGGTTATTTCCTCAGGCATCTATTCATCCTCCTTTCAACGTGTGATCATCACTCACCGTCCATTCGAATCACTTAACCCATATCCGCTCTCGATCAGCTCCACCAGCCGGCGCACAAAACGGGTTGCTGGCGCCCCGTCGACAACCTCGTGGTCGAAAAGCACCGTCAGGTTGAGTATCTCACGCGGCTCAATGCGTCCATCAACGACAGCTGGCTTCCAGGCCATGCTCCCCACTACCAAGCTGAGCGAGACTGGCGTTGTAGCTATCCCCCAACCACTATGCCCCTTTCCAAACATCCCCACCGCGGTAACAGCAACTGTGCCTGAAGCGGCTACGCGAATCGTTGGGTCACGACGTGTGGCTATAGACATCAATATATTCACAATCCTGGATAACGGCCAGGGGAGTAACAAGGCAGATCGGAACCAGGAGGGCATACCCCTATTCGCCGGTAACGGCGCAGACTGCACGGCGCGGATCTCCTCATGAATTTGGTGGTAAGTCTTGTGGTTGGCACCCAGGATGTTATGCCCCATCAGGGCAGTCTTTTCTCCTTCTCTATGTTCTATCATTAACCCGACGTTTACGTCGTCAAATGTGACGATTTTTGTACGGCCTTTCAGGTAAGCCTGCACCTCCTTATTCTCATCGACTGCCCGAGCCAGGCAATAAACCACAAAGCCAGTGAAGGAAAGTGTCTCGCCAGTGCGCGATTTGTGCTCCGCAATGAGCTGCTGAGCGATAGTCACGTCCACTTCCAGCAAGCCGTACATCCAATGGGTCGGTCCTGACAGGTCGAGTGCGTTCAACCATATGCGGCGCCCTACTGGGAGCTCGACGACATGATAAGGTCCAGTACTTGTGTTCATTTATGCCCTCCGTGTGGGATTTTTATAGATGGGGTTTTCGCAAGGCATGCAGGATCAGCCCGGTGCGCAGGAAAGCCCATATCCCGGCAAAGCCGCCGCTTATTCGGGCAATCCAGGCCAGGTCGGGCATGAAGAGGTTGAGAAAGGTGAGCAGACCAGTGGATCGCAGGTATACGAGCATGGCCGCCAGCGACAGGTTCGGTACCAATGGAAACAGGATATGCTGCCTCCACATGCGTCCCTGGCTTGGACGACGTGCTGGTTCTGATTGCCAGCGGTGTAAAAATCCAAGCGTGATGATCACCCCAGCAACCTGCAGGAGCGGGATCAATGGCAGGAGGCGCATGATCCACTGGATGAAGTCCAGCTGGATCGGAGCGGGTTGCTGGCCGGCGAGCAGGGCGGTCACACCCATCCCAACCTCCCCCATGACGGGGGGTAATCCATAAGGGTCGGCGTTGGCAAGCAGAACCACGCTTTTCTTCTGCTCTGGCACAATTGCCATAAAGGCAGAAAAGTCGGGAACGTTGCCACCATGCGAGTAGGTTTTCGTTTGGCCGAGGTCAATATCGAACCATCCCATGCCGTATTTTCCTGACGAGATACCGAAGAAGATGTATTCCTTCACCCCGCGGTGCATCTCATCGATGCCGGCACCCGAGAGGATCTGCACGTCCCTATACTGTCCCCCGTTGAGATGGGCGATCAGGTAGTGTGCCATATCCTCAGCGCATGAGATCAGCTGACCGGAGGGAAGCGAGCCAATCGGGACGGGCATATCCGGTGCAGGGAAGGGTAAGCTGAACCAGTGCCGGTGCCCCACGGCTAGGCCGTCCTGTTGCGCGGCGACCTTGGAGGTATAGCTGTGCCGCATTTCAAGCGGGTCAAAGATATGCTTTTGAATATACCCAGTATACGGTTCACCACTGGCAACCTCTACAATCAATCCAAGAATGTTGTAATTCGTATTGCTATACTCGACCTTCGAGCCGACCGGGTGGGTGATCTTAAGCGTGGATAATGCCCGCACCTGGCGCTCGGTGGCATCTGGGCTATTATCGAAATCAGCCATGGCCACTTCCGAGGGCAGCAGGGGCAGGCTGCTGGTCTGGTTGAGCAGGTGGCGTACCGTCATCTGGGATGAGGCGACCGGATCGGCCACGCGGAACCAGGGCAGGTAGTGCTGAACAGGGGCATCCAGCTCAATTTTGCCGGCTTCCACCAGTTGCATCACCGCCAGGGCGGTAATGGATTTGGTGAGCGAGCCAATGAAAAAGGGCGTCTGGGGGGTGGGTGTCTCACCACCCGGACGGGCACGGCCTAAGCCGCGCTGGTGGACGATCTGGTCACCCTCGATGATGGCAAGTGAAGCACCTGGGATGTGCAGGCGGTGCATCTGCGCTTCTACATAAGCATCGATGGCATCAATAGGAAACACTGTTGAAGGTTGGTTTTATTAAAGCTGGTTTTGAGAACAGCAGGCGGGTCAAAGCCAGTATCCCCCCAACAAACAACGACCCTAGAAGGAATTTCTTCGGTGTTCATGGGATGTCCTCCTTAATTTTTCCGTATACTTAGGCGTGGATAGTATGTATTGAACCGTCAGTCGCTGCTGGTTTTCGCATCTGCCAGGAAATCCCTGACCGCCTTCAGGGTTATAGCTGGCTGCTCATCGTGTGGGTTGTGACCGGCACGGTCGATTAACACCAGGCGGGAATTGGGAATTGCCTCGGCAAGCTGCTCCTGATGCTCGGGTGGATAGATAAAGTCTTGGCGGCCTGCCATCACCAGGGTGGGCACCTTGATCTCACCTAGCCGGTCCCTCACCGTCCAACCCTTGAGAAAGTGGCTTTCACTATAGATGAATGTCTCAGGTTGCAGCTTCGTTTGTAATCCCCATATAAGCATCTGCGGGAGCTGCGATAGTTTTGTATAAGGGTTGTAAGCATTTGACAGCTTCATCAGGGATGGAAACATCTCGTTGGGTTCAATCTGCCCATTGAAGTAGCGCCGGGTGAGATCCACGATCTCCGGGCTGAATCCGCGTCGTGCCAATTCTTCAGGAGCCTTCTCCTGTGCCCAGCTGTTTTCAGCACCCGTATCAACCAGCAGCAGGTGAGAAAGGTTTTGGGGATAACGCAGCGCATACTCCATGGCGACATATCCACCAAAGGAATGCCCAAGCACCGCCCACTTTTCGAAGCCCAACGCCTGGCGCAGCGCATCTGCATCGGCAGTCAGGTTCTCCATCGTCATGGAGGTGACGTCCGCCCCTGTTGAGCGGCCATTGCAGCGATGATCATAGAAGACCAGGGTGAATTGATCAGCGCACGGCTTGAATGCCATCAAGGTATACAGGTCAGCACCCGGGCCGCCATGCATGAGCACTAATGGATATCCTTTCCCCATGACTTTTATGTTTAGTGAGATCCCCCGTATCGACATTTTCGTCATAAGCTACCCTCCCAGAAAGCTACGTATTGAGCTGCGTTGTATTGTTGATCCCATAGAATTATTCTCACGCCAGGCGAATTTTCCATGGTTTAGGATCACCAAAGTCAAAATGCATGTAAATATCGACAATATTATCGATAAGGGGAAAATATTTGTAATTTTAGATTAAGATTATCATTGGCGCAAGTAATAAAAATAATAACTATAACTGTAACCTTGCGCATCCGGAAAAAAAGAAATCTTCCCATCCATTTGCAATGATATCAGCATTGATGTTATTAAAAATTCTCCTCTTTGTCATCTGGTATCGCGAATGTTTTTTATGAGCGATATGCCAGACCAGCGTTATTTGCTGGTCGTGGCAATCTCCGCATTGTCATTGCGTAATCTCTCCTGGTTCTGAGGAGAAGCCTGCGTTCTTCTTGCCCCAAGCGGAGCGAGGGGCAAGTTATCTCCAAGGCAGGTCAAGAATGCATTACCTACCGGCTTTCTGTCGGTCAATGGTGGGATTGCTTCCCCTTCACTGCGTTCGGGGAAAAGCCAATTGGCACTTACCTATAAGAACGCTAATTCCGATAAAATCTTTTATTTATGCAACCTATTTTATTGCATCGAAAAGATTAAATGTTTTCATGAATTCAGCCATAGCAATGTATTCCTCATAGAAAGGGGCATTTTCCGACCTGGTAGTCACACCAAAACGCATGGTGGGTTGTGTTTCAGCGTTAAATAATGGCCATCCAGAAACTTCCCCTCCATTCGGATCGCCTGTTTTTGCAAAATTTACCCAGGCTGACATCAACTCGTTCGTCAAGCGCTCCCTGACGGCGGTATCTTGCGCATCACGTGAAATCCCAATAAAGTCTGTTCCGCTGAATTCGTTGATTTTTCCAAAGACAAACGGCAGTTCAGATCCATGAGGGGCGCGATTGTTCTGGCAGGGATATTCAGGCAGGTTGACCGGATACTCCACCCGGTAAACATATGTATCGGCATTCTTCGCTTGCGCTTCAGCTAGCTGAATTGCTGGAACGCGGAATACATAATCATCTTCAATAGTTAGAATAATCTCACCCTCAGAATAGCTGGAACGTTCCGGGTTTTGATGATAGAGGTCATATAGTTCCTCCATCTGGGAAGCTTGTGCCGGGTCGATCGAGGTAACGATATTATCGGTCACGGTTTGATCGCAGATATGATCAACCTCCGTGTCGTAAAAACTCCAATAGGACATCTCATTTCCCATAGTGCCAATCATCAGGTCCATGCCTTTGATTTTGCCCTGTAATGCAGCCTCAAGCGGGCTGCGCTTCATGACATTCTTTTCGCCGTATGTTGGTGCAAAAAGCAAGTCCGAGATGGGCGATCCAATCGCCTGAAATACCTGACCCTGGATATAGGTGATGCCTGCGGTGGGCATGTATTTCCACAGGAGTGCGGATGAAATCCCAGTCTCGTCGCGGATTAAGTTGCCGATGGAAGTTGATATTTCGGCGGTATGAAGTGGTGAGCCGCTCATGACAATGGCCCGTCTGAAATATTGTTGTGGATTATCGATTCCCAACAAGGCTGTGACGCTTCCTCCACCCGCTGATTCGCCAAACACGGTGACATTTTGAGGGTCACCACCGAAAGCCGCTATATTGTCATGAACCCATTGCAGAGCCATCAATTGATCGCGCAGGCCGTTATTGGCGCTATCTATATAATCAGGTCCGCCGATGGTGGAGAAGTCAAGATACCCCAACAATCCCAGGCGATAGTTCAAGCTGACAAATACAACATCACCGTTTTTGGCGATGTAATCCCCATGATACAAACTACTCTTGCTGCTGCCTGAGACAAACCCACCACCGTGTATGAATACCATCACCGCCTTTTTACCGGTACCTGATGGCGGAGACCAGATATTTAAAGTCAGGCAATCCTCTACATTCACTTTTTCTTTGGGATCATCCAATTCAATGGGGTCGTACACCTGCGGGCAGACTGCCCCAAACTCATATGCATTAAAAATCCCGTTCAATATTGGCTGTGGCTCGGGTGCTTTAAATCGTCGTGAGCCTGTGGGTGCTTTAGCATACGGGATCCCCAGATAAACATTCAACCCATCCTTCACAAATCCGCGCACATCGCCTATGCTGGTTGAAACAATCTCAGCGAGTTGATTTGTGGGAGCATTTTTAGGGTTCGGCCACACCTGCCATACCCCAACGATTACTACCAAGACCAGAATAGAAATTAACCCTATCTTTTTCATGTTTCATTCTCCTGACAATGTGGTCAATAAGAGACACCTATCCAGGTATTGGTGATGTTTGAGTAGCAACTGTGATGCAGTAAGACGTTACCACTTAAGTATATGACTGAAACCTGTTCCTTACAATCGCATAAGCCAGCCACCACAGGATTGAATGGATAACCCAGCTCGTCCTGTCTCTATCCGTAGCCACGACTGACTCGGTCATAATAGTAGTTTTTATAACGATCATTGATGGTAATGCGAGTAAACGCCTAGCGCGAGCGTGAACACCGATCGCTCCGAGTGGGCGGTAATCTCTAACTATATATTACATGTAGCCTCCAAAAACCATGTTGCGTATTATTGAAAGCCATGGTGTATATTGCTTTGTTGGACACAACGGTCGTCAAAAAACCCCCTCCGCCTCCCCCAAATTCAGAAATTTGGGGGAGACTTTCTATAGTCATCATCATTGTTCACCTTTAATTGCCCTCACGCACATGAAACCCGGGTTGCGCATCAATTCCTCATAATCCTGCGGATCTTTCTCCTTGAACTCTGCTGTGGGCAGAGGCTCCAGGATCTGGTCCAGGATGAACCCAGCCTGTATCAGCGGGTTGATCACTGCACTCATTGGCCGTCGGTAGGAAGGCACCGTCACCGGCTTGCCAAACCCTCTCCAGGTATATTCAACCAGCTCCACGTTGAAGTAATTGCTTCCCTCCTGGTGATCATAATATTTCACGTACGGGTGTTCCATCGAGAAGACCAGGCTGCCCAGCGGTTTTAGTACTCGGTGAAACTCCCTGAAGGCAGTCTCCCAATCCTTCACATAGTCCATCACCAATGGGGCAACCACAATATCAAACGAGGCGTCTCCGAGGAAATCCAGGGGGGCTTCGAGATTTGCTTGAATCACCTTAGCTTTGTCTCCCACACGCTGGCGTGCCAGCTTAACCATCTTCAGGTTGGCGTCGAATGCGACTACGATACCACCATGTGCCACCAGCCACTCGGCATACACACCCGGTCCACAGCCAACATCCAGGACGTGTTTACCGTTCACCTCCGGCAACAAAGACAAAGTTGCCGGTCGCTCATAATAGGCATTATGCGGTTTTTTATCGATGCGGGCAGCATATTCTTCTGCCAGCTCATTATATGCATCTTGTGCTACTGGTCCTTTTTTAGCCATCGCCACACTCCAAACACCACACCAACGATCAATAGTATAAAACTGCTTCCAATCAGGATCCACTTCCCCAAGGTGAAAACAGGTGCCAGCATGGCAACGAGCGGTAGCTGGTTTGGAAACTGCATCATCACCAGGGAAGTGGATATATTTTCGAGATAATCGAACAGCGCGGCAAACACAGGAAGCAGATTCATCCTTTGCCACAGGCTGTCCGGTTCAAATGCCTTCCTGTATACCCAGCTGATGGCGGTGGTGAGAAAGATTGTATAGACCACTGGCCAGATCAAGTCGAAGGTGAAGCGGGCTCGAATGTATGCATCCCGCCCTGCCTCACCATAAGCCTCTGCCATTTTATAAAGATCAGCTCCCGTATAAAAGAATGACATGTCGGGCGACCCTGCTGCGTTCGTTTCCAATTTCGTCCTGGAAGATTGAGCAGGTAGTACCAAAGCTGTGAACAACAGGAAGATCAACAAGGTGGATAAGGCTACCCAGCCATTCGAAATAGAACGAATCCAATCAGATATTTTCTTCAACATTGAATGTGCTCCACAATTATCTTCATGAGTGATCAGTTGACACCGAAATTCTCCTGGTAATTATCGGTCGGCACTCTTCCGATATTATTGCACAATTTTCCCAAGCTGTCATGGTTCACAGGTCAGGAGGGTAAATCTTTCAATATTCGCCAGGGACTCACCAAGAAAAAGACTTATCAAATTTTTAGCAACCATTGCCATCGATTAGTGTTAGAATAATGAAATTAAAATCTCAGTCTATTCGGTTGAAAAAGGTTTAATAGAAAAATGGAAACTTCAGAAAATACAACGGAAATAAATCCGGCGACGAATGCAAATATCTCTTTTTACGATCGCCCACAAGTGCAAGTCGATTGCATCCCGATAGGTCCGGGTGTCACAATTGGAATTGAAAAGGTGTCTAACCCAACAGTAGGGATCGGGGGAGCCTATGGCACATGGGGCGAAAGTGTGGATAATGATGGACTGCCCCTCATGCTTGAACGGATCCTTGGCGAGGCACTAGTCAATGGTGAGAAATTCAATTTAGCCGAGTTGGGTTTCCTCCATCGTCAATTCAGCCCACAGTTGAGCCCTGCAGAGAATGTCGAGCTCGAAGTGCAGGTGGGGAAACGTTTCCTGATTGAGGCTGCGTCAGCCTCTGGCTGGGAGCCAGGTGAAGTTGAAGCGGTTTTGATTGGCTCCAGCGGCCCAGTGGTTGATGATTATGTCGAACGGATCTGTCTGGAAGCCGGCATCCCTGATGAAGCGCTCAAGGTGAGCATCCACAAAGCGTGTGATGGCTCGGTGGCTGGCTTGAACCTGGCACTCAATCCCTCTTTACCTGTACACACACAAATCGGCAAGAACCTGGCTAAAGCCTTGAACGGAAAAAAGGTATTGTTAGGTGGCATTGAGGGATTAAGCCGGCTGCTGAAAACCGCTCACGATAAGAACGCCGTGCAATTATTTGGTAACGGAGCCGGGATCATTGGGTTGATCCCCGGGCGATCGATGAAATTCCTGGTTGGCAAGACGCTTGAAGTCTATGATGAAGCTGGACTGTTGGCTTTTCACATGTATTACCCTCACTCTGGGAAGAAGGTGGAAGGTCAATCCATGATCGAAGTCACCCAACCCAAGGAGAACTTTATTCGCGTGGCTGGATTGATGCATGAGCCAGAGAGTGGATTCTCGGTCGAGATGGCGGGGATGATAGGCATGGTGAAGCTGTTCGTGCGTAATGGCGTGCAGGTGGTGGAAGAAGTTTACCAGGCTTACCAGCAAAAAATGGCTGAGATGGGTATGCCTGGCAAGGAGATCGCCGTCGCAATCGTGCATCATGCCAACCTGAAGATAAACCAGCTTAAGGAGAAAACCCTGCAGAAGGATGGCATTCATCTTTCAATGCCCTGGCTTTTGAACGAATTTGGCAATGTGAGCGCCGCCTCGAATATGATCGCCTTTATGCGCAAACTGCAAAGCCTGCACCCTGGTGATAACGTATTATTCGATGGTTTTGGTGCCGGCACGTATTACGATGTCCTGGCTGTTGAGCTGGGAGGATAACCTGTAAAAGGTTAGTCCTGGTTTATTTACAATTTTATACATGATCGAGATTGCCAGTATTCGACTGGCAATCTCTTTTTTTCACACCTAAAATAATTTTCTGCACAGAACGCAGAGAACACCGAAAACTCAAAGATCGCCCTTTTAAAATTAAGAGTTACTCTGGGTGCTCCGTTATCACTGGGATTTTCTTTAGCCATTTGCTGGTGGCTGAAAGCTCATTACTGTCTTCCAAACCACCGGATCTCTGAAAGGACTTCGAAATCTTTGCTGCGCGGCACCTGCTGGAAGACTGTCAGGATCTCGGGGGATGGCACGGTCGGTTGACGGGTGCTCAGGTTAAGCATGGTGCCCTCTAAGGCAACCGTGACAGCCTTCTTCCCATTAGCTTTGAGAAAATCATGCTGCACCTTCCAACGGATGCCCTGAGGGGATAGTCCGGTGAGCAGGTAAGTGACGGTAAGGGTCTCACCAAGGAAAACCTCACGGAAGAAGTTGACAATGAGCGATGTGTATACAAGACCAGCTCCAAGCTTGTTAAATGCTTCGGGAGGCAGGTTGTGCTCAGTGAGGAAGCGGTAGCGCAACTCTGCAGCTGCGTCGATATAGGCAGAATAACGCACATGGCGGTTGGCATCAATATCGGTCCAGCGGACTTCGTAGGGTAATGAGTAGGCTTCCATGGCATGTCCTATAAAGTATTGGGTGCGATTGGATCATTATTAACAGAAAATTCAACCATCATGATTCTAAACCCCATGTGGATATTTTGGTATTCTCTGTCGTAACGAAAAACCCCACTTTGGTAAAATAATCCGTTTTATTTGACTCCTTCCATGACAAATATTACCCGGAATGAAATTTAAACGATTTCATCTCATCCAGGGCGTAGGTCTTCACCAGTATGTATCCTTGATGCTCCCCGAATTTACCCCTAACTCGGATTAATGATAATTTTCTCTAAAAATCGCTAGTCGCCTTGATAGGCCCGTTTCAATTCTGCAATATCGAGCTTAATCATTTTCAACATGGCTTGGGTCACCCTGGTTGCTTTTTCGGGATCCGGATCGCTCATCAGCTGTCCCAGGATGGTGGGCACAATTTGCCAGGATACTCCAAATTTATCTTTCAGCCATCCACACTGCTCCACCTCCCCGCCTTGCGAGAGCTTTTCCCATAAAAAATCCACCTCTTCCTGGGTTTCGCAATTCACGAAAAATGAAATCGCTGGGGTGAAGTGGTAAACCGGACCGCCATTGAGGGCAGTGAATTTCTGCCCTTCGAGGTCAAATTCCATGACCATTACCGAACCCTTTGGTCCGGGTCCTGCATCCCCGTATCGGGAAACCGATCCGATTTTTGAGTTTTTAAATATGGACGTATAAAACATCACGGCTTCTTCAGCCTGGCTATCAAACCATAAGAATGGGAAAATTTTTGGCATACTGGTTCACTCCTTCGTTTATTTGACTGTTTTCTAGACTACTCGCAGCCTATAATTTTGCCTGATTATACTAAATTAACCTAATTATATCAATAATCTCCAAATTACTATAAGCCCTTCGGGTGCAAGGAACAATAGTTAATCAGTAGATGGTGAAGGCTCCGATGGTGTCGGCTCCTGAGACCCACGAGGTAGTTGGATTCATCTCGCTAATCAGGTTCTGAGTGAAGTGAGTCGCGGTGGATGGATTAATAGCGATAGACCTTCAACCAGTGAGCATTCATATCATTTAGATGAACCCGCTGATTTGAGATCTATTATTCTATTTATCGGGATTCAAACATTCCTTCAAAGATTTCCTGATTCCCGACCTATGCCAGATGCCCCGCCAGACGTTTTCCCAAGGCGATTATCGTTAAGGTTGGAGGCAGTCCCCACGATTCTGGGATGACAGAGCAGTCACAAACATAAAGATTATCAAACCTTGTCTTTAAGTTCGAGTCGACCACATCACCAATCTTCGCGGTCCCCCCAGGATGTACCGCAGTGATCCCAGTATTATAGATATTTCGCGCTCCAGCATTCATCAAAATCTTGTGCGCCACTTCAGATCCTTTCCTCAAGCGACTATGATCGCTCGTGGTCAGTTTCTTATTTGCCCAGCCTTGCCGGGTGAGTTTACCTCCCAGGTCATCCTTGATCTTCACCATGATGGAAATCATTCTGCGGTGCCCGGCAAGTCGATCCACCCTGCCTGCCCGCAAGGTGAAGATCGCCCGGATCCAATCTGGCCAAATCAAGTCCGTTAGGGTAAATCCTTCACCTGGATCACGAAATCCCGCCGCCATGGGAAATTCTCGGCCATTTTCCAGATCATCCATTGTCCCCACCACTTCCACGAGCGGATCGAAGAAGAAATCGAATCCGGCATTTGTAATCCCAGACTGGCGTAGGATCAATGGCGTGCCGATGCCTCCTGCAGAAAGGATCACCAAAGGTGCAGACGCATTGTGAAGGCTTCCACCCATCCTGAACTGCATTCCAGCGATACGATTATCTTCGATGATCAGGTTTGTTACACGAGCTCCAGTCAACAAAGTGGATCCATTCTCGCAAGCCTTTTCGATATATTCCCGTGAGGTCCATTTGGCACCATACGGGCAGCCCATGGTGCACTTATCGCACCCTGTGCGACATTTGTCCTGCTGAACCATCTTAGGTAATTTCTCCCAGGGGTAACCC
Source organism: uncultured Chloroflexia bacterium (assembly GCA_963777935.1). Lineage (GTDB taxonomy): Bacteria > Chloroflexota > Anaerolineae > Anaerolineales > UBA4823 > FEB-25. Next base: position 167,236 of record CAVZSL010000001.1, on the reverse strand, counting down.
AATTCACGAGCACTTGCCATGATGCGTTGGGCTGATGGTCCCAACAAATCATCTACCAGTGGAGCGATGGGTAGCTCTCGCTGTGACTGTTCAACCTGCGGTTTCAGGTCAATGCCATGTTTTTCAAAAATTTCATAATTGGGTTCAAAGGCAGTGGCATATGCTCCGATGGAGCTACCGCCTAACGTGACGAAACGAACCAATGATAACAACTCGGGGGTGAAGAACAAACCACGACCCGGGATGAGAGCCATCTCAGCAGATTGAATCATGTTCCCCTTGATGGCTGCCCTGCTGCCCCATTCCAGGATAAGAATCTTCTTTCCTTGCAGGCTCAGTTCAGCGGCGACAGTAGCACCGCCAGGTCCTGACCCGATCACGATGGCGTCATAAGAATGTGAATTCCATCCTTCCATAATTATTCCTCCTTGGACAAGCTGCTCTATTCCAGCACTTTTCGAATAGCAGGCACAGGGAGGCCAGCCTGATCCACCAAATCCTTGAGCTCAATGGTAAGCTGTTGCATCTCATCAGGTGCCTGGGAGAGGTGATACTCCAGCCCGACTTCCCCAAATTTAATACCCAGCAACACTTTCATGCCAAGCACCTGCAGGAATACTGGCAGCTTTGCCAGGGTTAACTCGCTGCGCGGGAGCACCTCATGTCCCAATGATTGTATAACCTGCAATCCCTCCCATCTGGCAGCCACATATAGTTTCAGGTCATCTGTGGCGCGACCCAGCTCGCGCACCACCCCTGCATGCTTCATGGCTAACGTGGCGATAAGCGCCACTCCTACGCCGTGCGTCATCTGGTAATCCACGATATTGTGGACGAGCTCCACTTTGAAGCCCGCCTGGCGGAAGATTCCAGCCAGCTGCTGCAGCCTGGGGGTGATCTGCCCATCAATCTCCCCCATTGGAGAAGCTGCTGCCTTGATCACGATGGCGCGGATCAGGCTGCCATCGCGCTTCCCAGCCGCATATACGCCGGCCATCAGCACCCGTTGCTCGCCGAGAACTTTGACGAATTCCCCCGGACCAAGCAGGTTGTTGCCCATGAAGACGATATTCGGTGAGGGATTGTGTGCCAACAACGGTAGAAGGCTGGCTACCTGATTTTTCCGAACCACTACCAGCACGTAGTCATAGAAAGCATCCGGGGTAAGCTGATCAATGACCGGCACACGTGTAACGGTTCGTTTTCGAGAAAATGGATTCTCGATAATAACCCCTTCCGTTGTAAGCTCATCAAAACGTTTCCCGCGGGCGAGAACGGTCACATCCACCCCAGCGTGGAATAGAACAGAAGCAATTGCCGACCCGTTCACCCCGGCACCGATGATCAAGATCTTTGTTTTATCCATACACACCCCTACTATGTTTTTATCATCAAGGTAAAACTACCCATGAATACTATAAACCGTCTGGATGGTTTGTCAAGACCGATACCCTCATGTTAAGGCAAGAGTACGCACTTTCTTGATAGATTGCCATCGCGCGCGATGGAGAAGCGATCTCAACCCAATTTATGGAGACTACCAAGCCTCTTCGGGGCTCACAATGACCCCTTAAGTGGATCCTGTCCTGACTTTTATCTACACCTCACACAATCACCTCTTGACAAATCCAAAATATATTATATAATACAAATAACTTTGTATTGCAAAGTAAATGGCGAAATAGAGGAGAGTAAAGGATATGGATAATCAACTTAATCTCAAAGAACTGGAGCGCAAGGCATTCCGCTCCACTTATCAGGATGGCCTTTGGGATGTGCAATGGGGCCTGATCGTCATTTGCATGGGCATCTTCGAATTTCGACCGGATTATGGATACGGACCCCGGAATATCTTCTTGATGCTGTTGGCATTTTCACTGGCTAACCTGGTCTTCTGGGTAGGGAAGAAGTTCGTCACGGTACCCCGCATGGGACAGGTATCTTTTGGTCCGCTGCGAAAGAAAAAGAATAGGACCCTGGCGATCATTTTGAGTGCGGTGGTCCTGGTTCAGGCGGGCGTTGTCCTGGTGACCGCGACGGGATGGTTGAATGCAGGTTTTGGAGCGAAGTTAAGCGCCTTGCTGGGTGGTGATCTGGAACGGATGCTGGTGGCGGCGATTGGGTCGCTGTTCGTTGGCCCAGCCATGATCCTGATCGCCTTCTTCATCGATTTCCCGCGCGGTTACTATATCGCCATCCTGATGGCGCTGGCGGTCTTCTTGATGATCCTGTTCAATCAACCAATCTACCCAATCCTGATCGGCGCGTTGATCCTCGTCCCCGGAGTGGTGCTGTTTGTGCGCTTCGTGCGCAAGTACCCGCTGCACCGGGAGGAGGCGATGCATGAGTAAGCCGGACGGGAATGCCAACTTGTCAACTCTGGGCGAAATCGACCGTCTCATCCATGAGCCGGCGCGGATGGCAGTGATGTCCCTGCTATACGTGGTCGAGAAGGCGGATTTCATTTTCCTGATGAACCAGACCGGTCTCACCTGGGGCAACCTGTCGGCGCATATGGCGAAACTGGAAGGCGTTGGTTATATCGAGGTTACGAAGGCTTTCAAGGGGAAGCGACCTAATACCACCCTGCGGCTGACCAATAAAGGCAGGCTGGCTTTCAGGCAGTATGCATTGCAAATGAAGCAAGTTTTTGGAGATTTCGACGGATGAGGCGCACTTGATTCCCCTTTCCTCGTGCGTTCCATCGCCGCGGGCAATGAGGTCAGGGGGATGGGAGATGGGGGATCGGGATGCAGTCCACGGCGGTGGGCAGGATCTTGCTGATCATTGCGCTGCCAATGCAGCAATGATTTTCGAGCAGCCTCCATCCCGCACATAATCAGCATGCTCGCCTGTATTCTCAAACCTTCGCCCGACAATTTTGGAGCATTCGAATTCAAAGTCGGTGCTATTCAAAAATCTTTCAATGCTATCGACGATCCTTGAATTGATGACTTTGTCATCGTCGAGCGCCTTGCGACCGTTCATACCAATAATCCATATTGCAGCTCCCAATGCCCCACAAGCACCCCCGCTTAAGCCGATACCACCTGCAAATCCCGCTGCCATTACCGTGTGCATCTCGGATGCACCCATCTTCTCTGCCAGCATGGCTGCACAGCTCACCGGGCGGGCCGGCGCTTCGACAAGATTTTCGGAGAGAGCAATGTTTATATCACGATATACCTCCGGGGCATAGTCAGCAGCCATGCGGAAGCAAGCAATCGGTCCACCGGTGATGATGAATTTTAGAACTGGCAGTGGTTGAATTTTCCCGTGAAGGTTTAGATTGGTTATTTCGAGGCAATTGATCTCATTTTTAGTGTGCGCGTGAAAGGATTTCGACCAGCCTTTGGGTAGCAAGGATCGCCATGCTTTCAGCTTGCGAGCCTGAACCAAGCAGGTGATACGCCTGTGCCCCTGCGGCGAGAGCCGCGCCCCACAGCATGCCACACTGGTAGCCATATCCCAAAATCCCGCCCGCCAGAGGTATGGTGGCTTTCTCCTCGAGTTTCAACGGGTGATTGAATGAGGCGTCGACGACGCTCATTATCGTTTCCGATCAGGTTCCCTCTTTAAGAAATGTACGTATGGTCCCTTTTGAAGTTATATGACTTTCTGGGTCAGCCATCCCATCTCCGATTATTTTTCAAACTGTATTTTAAATAACCTGTTTAATTCTAGAACAGCGATCAGTGTAATATGGAACGGGAGTCAAGGTGATTCGTACAAACCATAATTGTTCCCGTGTTACCTATCCAGCCTTTTGTTGCCACAATTGGACGGTCAGGCCGATATGGCCTACGTGGGTAGCGGCGTGTTCCAGGGCATGTAATATTGCGAACGCCACGCTGACCTTATTCCCATGGCGCGGGTGAATGCGTTCCGTTTCCAGGTCAGGGAGGTCCATATTCTCGAAGGCCTTCTTGATATATGCATCTGTCCCACTCAGACGCTGGAGCAGGTCCTGTTTCGTCTGTCCAGCAACCTGAAACTCCTCATCGCGATTGCGGTTTGAGATCTCACCCATGACCACATCCCCGATCAAAAAGCGTTCTGCGCCGGTGAGATGTGTGACGAGCACACTCACCGAATTCATGTCAGCACCAGGTTTCCAATCCAAGGCTTCTTCCGGAAGGCTTTCCAGAGCGCGTTCAATATCACCATGCAGCTCGCGGAACCTGTCATAGAGTTCTTTATAAAAGAGTTTCATCGTTTGCCTCCGTTTTTATACTTGTAATATATATCTGCTTATGACCAATAGTGAGCTGGTCATAGGCAGATCATATTTTCTTTACTATACCGCATTAAGACGACGTATTCAACGGTCTGCTAATTGAATAAATGGCACCACCTTCAATAGTATCTATTATCTATAAAGAATCCAAAAACGTAATAAGCTCTCTGAGAAGTGGAGTAACCTGCCAGCTTTCCATTCCAAGGTCATGACCCACTTCTTTAATGAATACATGGGTTCCATGCTCAAGCCTTGCAAGAGCATACTTGACGGAATGGTCGGTCATCAGCCCTCCCAATTCGGGATTCGCCTGGATGAGCAGGACTGGACAGGCAATGTCAAGCAGGATTCGATCCATATCGAAACCCTTCGCAAACTCTTCCGCCCGCCCCTCAGCGTGATATTCCAGGACATCAGGATCCATATTCTGCAAAGTGATGGCTAACGTTCTGAGATGGGTTTGATCGATACCTGGCTGATCCCCGTAGCGGACGAACACATCCCCTCCCTGAGCTATCGGGATGGCAGATAGTTCGTTGATCATGTCTGCTATCGAGTGGCCTGCAGCTGCGATGGAGCGTAGAGCCGTGAAATAGGCTTTAAAATCAGTGCTGGTCATCCAATCCATCAACCATTCCATATCAATGGGAGAATCCCCCAGGATGACTGCCCTTACTCGTTCAGGAATTTTTGACGCAACGTCGAGTGCAAATAGACCACCGGCTGAATTACCGAACATAACGAAGGGTTCGGTAATTTTTTGTTGAAGGTAGAAAACAAGATCCGTAGAATAGAAGGAAGAATGATATTGACCCTCCACATGCTCTGAATGACCCTGACCACGCAGGTCGAGGGCATAGATATGCCAGCGGAGCATCAGATGGGGTAGTATGGGTTGGAATTCCTGCCAACGCCCGGGGAAGCCGTGGATCAAGACAAGGGCTGGTCCGGAGGAAGGACCTTCGGCATAATTGATCGAGACACCATCAGCGTCGAATTTCTTTTCAGGAAACATAGTGGAGCGATCTCCTTTCTTAACAGCTGATTATGGATGCTGCTAAAATTATCAAGATAATTATTGGTACTATACTCCAACCCGCTAGCCCGTCAAGTTTCTAGGTGTGCGATGGAGATAATGACCGCATTAATGTTGAGTGATGCCACCCAGGAATTTCAGTATCGCTTTACACATGCCGTCTGGATTGATTAACCAGCCATATGGATGCTCCCATCCGCTTACTCTTATAATCTGAGCCTGCGCGGCTAATTTCCTCAGTCCCTCCATGGCGGCTTTTTCGCGCCTAATTTTAAATACATCTTCCCCTGGCACCATCAATAAGGGACATTTAACTATTTTATAATAATCCTCCAGGCGGTATTGAAAATAGTGTTTGAAGTAATCTTCCCGCGCATACTTCCTGAAACCACTTGTGTATTGTCCTTCGTCTAGCTTGAATACACCGTACCTTTCCACAACCTCAACGTACTCATTCCACCAACCGATCTCTTCCAGACCTGCGCGACTCTTTTAACCAGATCATCCACCGAGAGATAGATCTTCTCAGGGGCATTGTGCATTTTTTCCAGCTGGTGGGCTACATGCGCCTTAAAATCATCCTTGGAGCCTTCCCAGGTGCCATACGGACCGTATTCGCTGGAAAGCGCACCATCACACACCAGGGAGAGCACTTTATCAGGATAATTGGCTGCCAGGCTGAGCCCAACCTCTGCACCCATCGAGCTCCCGATGATGTGCGCGTGTTCCAGCCTGAGCGTCTCCATCACTCCAACGATGTCTGCTGCCATTACATCCATATGATAACCTGTCTCCGGTTTATCCGATTTGCCGTGCCCGCGTAAATCCACGAGGATCAGGCGATACTTATCCTGAAAAAAGGGTATCACTTGGGACCACATCATCAAATTTGCCCCGCTGAAATGCAGGAAAAAGATCGCTGGTCCGGCTTCCTCATTGTCTACAATCTGCAACTCGATTTGATTGGTTTTTATCCGCTTCTCGCGCATGATTACCTCCGCAAATCTATCGCTTATTAAAATATCAATCATTTATATATCAAAAATGATTGTAATTCAATAAATAATATGACGAGGGGTTAATTTCTTTCAAAATCCCAACGGATGACTCGTCATCCTATTTAGCACTCGATAGATATACCTGTCAGGTTATTGGAGACCGATTCATAGATGCTGTTTTAGATGAGACAAGCTTGAAACCCGCCCCAAACAGACAGAGGATGAACTAAAGACGTGTAGCAGAATTAATCCCCTGTAATTTATTAGCAGGGCGAATAAGCACCGTCTAGCATCAATAAAATTAAAGGAAATTCAAATAATTGACACTAATCAGGCCGGACGGGAGACCCTGTCCTGACCCAAGCCTGGCAATTAATTTCGCAGAGGAAGGTTTTCCGTAAAATTATTTCACATCGACCGTCATCCCAAATGATTTAGAAGATAGAGAAGAGGCTGAGTTGACATACCTCAGGCTGAGGTTTGTCTGTCCTGCTCCAACCGCTTTGAATACAAGCTCCACAATCCCTCCAGCCGCATTCGGGCTGGGATCCTCGGTGTACACCGCGTCTGCCTTCCTGAACCAAGACATTCTTGTCAAGATCCTGCGCAACCCATTCAAATCCTTCCGTTGGGATGGTGGGGATCTGAATTTCCAACGTGTCTCCAACGTTCATACTCGCTGAATTTCCTTTGATGGCTGGCGTGATCACCACCGTTTTCGCCTCGGTCGTTGGAACGCTTCCTGCACAGGCTGACAGCAGGAGGTTAACTGCCGTCAGCATGATTAGATATTGTTTGAATTTGAACATTTTATTGCCTCCTTAGATAACCCTTCCTATCTTCAGGACGTAAATCATCCAGGAAAGGTCCCAAAAATTGAGTAATCGGATTAATATTTCTTTAATCTTGTGTATAATTGAATATGATTTCTTGTCTGTATCAATCCGTTTTATAAAACTTCAAGTTTACAGGGCTTACTTTCATCCTACTCATTGTCTAATTATATAACGAGGAGAAAAAATGAGCACAAGGACTACTGGAAGGACCAGGATCCGATTTGCATTAATACTGGTGATATTATTAATATTTAGCATCGGTTTTATTTTAACGAGGAACGCGAACGCCCAGGGTATTCCTTCGGATACACCTGACCGACAAACGGTCGTGACCGAGGAGGATAACATCGAGGTAATCAGCCAGTATTTCTCGATCGAGCACCTCACCCTGCCGGATGGGACAGAATTATCAGGCTATATTATCAATGGACCACCCGCTCCCCCTCCAGGGTATGAAGCGGAGCGGGCTGCTTCGATTAAGCCCATCAGCATTAATGGAGTATTGCCTGATTTTCCTTCCTACGACTGGGTCTTCGGTTGTTCGGCGGTCTCCGGGGCTATGATCTCCGCATATTATGACCGCAACGGGTATTCGAATATGTACATTGGCCCCACGAATGGTGGTGTCATGCCCCTCACCGATACCTCCTGGCCGACCTGGAACGATGGTTATGTTACCTATCCGAATAATCCCTTGATTGCTTCTCATAATGGGGTGGATGGCAGGGCAATCAAAGGCTCAATTGACGATTACTGGATTCAGTACGGGAGTGTCGCCAATGACCCATACATCACCGGGGGTTGGGCTGAACACACCTGGGGGTCTGCCATCGGTGACTACATGAAGACCAGCCAATCAACTCATGGCAATACAGATGGCAGCACAACTTTCTATAACTATTCAAGTAGTGCTAAATTGACCTGCAGCGATATGGTTGGTTACGGCATTGACGATGAAGATGGAACCTATGGGAGGAAGGAATTTTATGAGACCAAGGGCTATACCGTAACGGATTGCTACAACCAGAACACGGATAATAATGCTACTGGTGGATTTTCATTGGCCGATTTCCAGGCGGAAATTAATGCGGGACATCCCGTCCTGCTAAATCTTGAAGGTCATTCCATCGTTGGTTATGGATATAATGGATCTACGATCTATATTCGTGATACGTGGGACAGCAATCCAGGCAATACGTATACCATGCCCTGGGGAGGATCTTATGCAGACATGGTACTTTTATCAGTCAGTGTTGTGCATCTTGGCAATCTGACTGGCCCTGCTGAGATGGATGTGCGTGGCAATAGTCTTTCTATCGCAGATGGGGACAGCACGCCTTCTCTATCGGATAATACTGACTTTGGCAGCACTGCACTAAATGGTGGAACAGTCTCACACACCTATACGATTTACAACCTGGGAGGAACTAACTTGAATCTGACCGGTGTACCGAAGGTGAGCGTCAGCGGTTCACATGCGGTGGATTTCATCGTCACTTTGCAGCCTTCCAGCCCGGTAGCTTCGGGCGGCTCGACCACCTTCACAGTGGTCTTCAATCCGAGTGCTTTAGGCACCCGAACGGCTGCGCTCTCGATTACCAATGATGACCCAGATGAGAATCCTTACAACTTCGCTATACAGGGTACGGGCGTAGAGGAAATTACCCAATTAATATATATGCCACTAGTGCTCAAATTAAGTGGATCATCAGGTTGGGAGACACTGGTAAATACCACCTTTGAGGGCGATTTTCCCGGTTCCTGGGTTGTCGACGATGATTATACCGGTTATGGCGAATATTATTGGGCGGCGCGCTCCTGTCTACCTTTTGCGGGATCGAATAGTGGATGGGCAGTTGGAGGTGGTGCAAACGGAAGCCCACTGAGCTGTGGCAGTAATTATCCTGATTACGCTGATTCCTGGATGGTATTTGGACCTTTCAGTCTTGTGAACGCGAAAGCTGCAGAGTTGGATTTTAAGCTTTGGCTTCACTCAGAAACTAATTTTGATGGGATTTTCTTCGGGGCATCAATTAATGGCACAAATTTTTACGGTAATGGCAATACAGGTAACTCGGGAGGTTGGATTGATCGCACCCTCGACCTGAGCAGCGTCTACTCTTTGGGAGATCTGCGCGGGAAGCCTCAAGTCTGGGTGGCGATTGTTTTTTCGTCCGATAATCTCTATAATTACGCTGAGGGTGCCTATGTAGATAATATCGTCCTGCGTCGATGCATGCAAACCACGTGCCCTGGTTTAAATATGATAAGTCCAGAAGTGGGTGGAAGCCAGATAATTGATAAGCCGTGGGAAGCAACTATTAACCGGTGATCTATCTTTATGGCAAAATTCCTCCGATGGGGAGATAAGCGGGTTTCCACTATCTCCCCATCTTTATAAAAGTACTCGCAATGGAAACTAGATACAAAAAGTAATAGGGAAATAATACAGGTTTAGGGCGTATCGGAGACACTTCCCTACTCACGGTGTGCCCACCGGGCAGAATGTTGGGATGGCGTCATCCACAATCGTGAGTTCTCCAGAATCTCCAAGCACTAAGACCATTTGCGCTTCCATATATTTTTCAGCCTCACAACCGACCACGATCACATCCGCGGTATTTGGTAAATTGGCTGGGGGAGCCTCGGCTTTTAGTTGTATCAGACCATTGTATGCATTGGAAGCCATCAGGAACAATGTCCTTGGATAGGGCAGTACTTCATATCCAGTTTTTGCAGTTCTGGGCTCGCCGTCGCCGGCTGCATAATAACGCGGATATAGTGCCCGCCCTTTGAAAATCAATGTATCAGGATAACGCAGGAAGGTTTCGAGCTGGACCAGATTAAGGCTAGAATCCTGTACTTCCCGGGATTGAAACAGCTCATTGATAAGCTCAGCTTTTGTCTGGACTGGATAGCGCCTGGGTACGAAGCGCTCTGCCATGATAGGCAGGCTACCCACAAAGACAATCAACAATCCCACCCCGGCAACCGACCACCAATTCCATCGCGATACCCCGGCTTGCTTTGGTGTTATATCAACCTTACTAAGTAATGGAGTGAGGCGAGCTGGCGGTGTACCCAATACCAGGAAAACCGAGATTGTAATTTCTAATAACGCGATGGCGGAATAAACATATACAACCCAATCCGCGGGCAGGAGGAAGCGACCGCCAGAGCTGCGTGCAATGGAAGTGCTGAAGTTGTAGCTCAGGATAAGCAGCAAAGGCACCATTCCAGCCCAACCAGCCCGAACCCATGCTGCTGCCATCCCAAAAACGACCAGACAGAGATATAGGAGCAATAAAAAGACCTGAGGCAAGGATGGACTCCCATCCCATCCTTCCCAAAACGGGGTCATCGGTTTTAGGATTTCCTTCCATTCAGCTAAACCGTCTCGTAAAGGGAAGACCTGCAGGTTATCAATTTCCGCATTCATAAAATGGCTGACGATGAATCCAGCGACATACCCGGGATGAGCCATCGTAAAATTGAGAACTTCCTGGTTCGCCCGGGTATTGAGCTCGCTCAGGCTCTCGCCAGGTTTTTGCAGAAAGCGGAGATTCGCCGGCTCAAAGCTGTACCGGCTTGCCATCACTCTGATCTGTGAGTTGGGATCTTCGAAGACCAACGCACCCGTGATGTGTGCATTCCGCCATAACCATGGAGCAACTGCCAGGATGAGGCCCGAGATGATCATGGCAACAGACACCAGCCATAGCCGCCAATTGCCGCGCATAGCCAGCAACGCCAGGATCAGCAGACCCGGCAGGATCAACACGATTTGTGACCGAAATAATACAACCAGACCCAGTGAACCCCCCACCAATAATGGAAGAATTGTCCGGCGGGTTGGTGTTTTCAGCCAAATGATCGTGACGAGCGTAAACAGGCTGATTACCAGGGCAGATGGAAGGTCAGCAAAGAATAGCTTGGATGTCGAGGCGCTGGTGGTGAATGGCATGGCATTCACCGCATTCCACTCACGCAAAATGGCAAATAATGCCATCATCAAGCCAGCGGGGCGGCTGTGCAGCTCTCTACCAATGAAGTACAGGACAACCGGAAACAATGCGAGAAACAGGGTCTGAACCTTGATCACTGCTTCATAATGCTGACCAGCAATGAGATGGAATAATGCCAGTAGGATGACATACATCGGGCGGGCAGGAATCCCCTGCCCCATGAATCCATTCCCGATCAGGATGTTTTGTGCAAATTGACCGTAATACGCTCCATCGGAGAAAGGGTATATCTCAAAGTTGGGTGGACGCCCGACGGTGGCAAAAGAACTGGGAATGACCGGTACGCTCAGCCATACAACGATCGCCAAAAGCCAGATTCCTGCCGCCATGAACACATCAGCTCTAGCTGGCCAACGGCTGTGAAGCAGAAAGTAAAGAAACAGGCTGCCGCATAACCAGGCGAAAAAGACCTGCCATTCCAGTAATGGGACTGCAGGCTTTCCCCAACCAAACCTATCCGGCGTGATTCCTAATCTGGTTAAAACCACAAGGATCACAAGCAAAACTGTAATGATTCCAATGACCAGGCAGGACCGGAAGATCGAGCGCTGCTCACTTAATTCCGTCCAGTGAACTCCATGACCAACTATGGTTTTCTTCGTAGGAGTCATTTACGCAAAAATATCCGAACAAGGATCCTGTTGGTGACATTATACCTGCTGAAGAATATTTATTTCTCCAATTCGTATTATTCTATCCCCATGGTCGCTGAGTGTATGGGGGAGTCAAACGCGGGTTTATAGCTTATGATAGGCATGCTGCCTCCCATCAACGATGGCAGCTACAGAAAAAGGGCGGATGCCATCCACCCATACAGATGGGGATGGTGTTAAGAGTGGGAAAAGGTACTGCGTTTTAGCGATTGGCTTTATTAATTGGTATTATAGGACTATCCTGCTAAGTTCTTGCTCATATGCACAAGGGTCGAATTCATCAGGGATTCCCTGCTGGTTTCCTGGTATCCCAGGCTTTGATAGAGAATGATATTGTAAGTAAAAAGCTCATTGGTATACAGGCGAATGGTTTGGTACCCCGCCTTAAGTGCCTGTTGTTCAGCCCAGGCTAGTAGCCGCAGCCCGAGCCCCTGTTTCTGATACTCGGGTTGGATGGCGACGCTATAGATTAGCATGGTTTCGGGTTCATATTCTAGAACCAAGACGCCAGCCAGATGGTCCTCAACGTAGAGCAACCAGATCGTGTTTTCAATCACCATCCTGGAATAATCGGCAGTCATGGGCAGGGGTTTACGCCCGATCAGGGTGATATATTTGGAATAGGCAGCCTCCGTTAATGCCGAAATGGCGTCAACATCCGCTATAGTTGCCTGGCGGAGCGTGACCTCATTTTTAGGAATGGGTATCAATGCTGATCATCCTTTGATAAATTAGGAATTTTCGAACCGTCTGATTGGGAGAAGGGATAATACAGCCCCAAATTAAAGGCGAGCCTGAAACCCATCAGATTTAAATACTGGGCGCACTCCCCCTTACAAAATGTATTGGATCATCCTTCTTCGTCACTCTTTATGCAGGAACAAAAACAGCTCATAGACCATAAATGCTGGCCAGACGAGGGCTTTGAGAAAACCCAGCGCTTTCTCCTGGGGTGTGGTGGCTCGGCTGATGTAATAGACACACGCGCCGATTAATCCCAATCCATAGACCGCACCGGAGGATCCCCCATGTACCTGCACATTTACTTTATCGCCTTCTTTGGTGGGTGTTAATTCTGTGGTCATTTTTCTCCTTTTCAATGGCTTATATATGCTAATTTATTGTTATTTGCGATCGACGCACGCAAAGTTGAAAATAATCTATTTCAGATTGAACCCTATTATAGGCTGTTATTATCTTTCCGTCGAAAGCCAAAATATATCACGATCACAAATCCAATCCCTGCGATCACCAGACCAACTTCTCCAATCAGTCTCTTCTCGCTCAACGATAAACCATCCGCTGTGACGGATGGTACGGGTGTATTCGTCGGTGAAGGAACAGCAGTTTCGCTGGGTTTTATAGTTTTCGTAACCGTTATGGTCGGTTTACCGGCTGTCCGCGTTGCTACGAATGTGGGTGTCTCTGAAGGGGAAGGTGTAACAGGGGGAGCAGTTCGGATCAGTAATTTCTGCCCCACCTGGACGAGGTTTGAATCCGCTGGTATGCCATTAAGCCGGCGAATATCATCGACCTTTACACCATAGGAGATGGCAATGCTCCACAAAGCCTGATCGGGACCAACCACATGATAGATTGCTCCGTCAGCATCTGGAGTGCTGGTTGTATAGGGACGGAATGGGACAGGCGTCCCCAACTCAGGGACGACCGTCGGTACTCCCTGTGCAGGGCGGACGTCAAGCGTGTAATAAATTTGGCCATTATCCGTTCTTGCTATCCCGGCACCAATTTGCGCTTGTGTATAACCAGTCAGCACATGCCTGTGACCCCAATCCACCCAGATTTCATATACTACCACTGCGACGGTGACGAAGCCCTCATCCCCACTGGCGACATTCTCCTGGAGGCCAATCTCCCAGGGCAGCTTGCCATCGCTATGCAGGTGTGTACTCGATTTCATCGAGGCTTGATATTCAGAATGCTGCTGAGCAAATGCCATCAGCCCGGGGTCAATCTGGTAGGGTTCAAGACCATTCAGAGCCCTCAGCTTATTTATCTCATCGATCAGGTCATATGGCGTTTCGCTCTGGGCGTGAGTGATCTTATATAAAGGGAACAGCACTGTTAGCAGTGCGAGCAAAATAATGACTCGGGTTTTGAGCTTTGGGTACATACGTGTTTGTTCGAAAATATCTCTGCTAGACCTCATAGGTCTTGGAGACCCGTGAGGTTTAGACCGGTTCCATCATGTCTTCACGTACTCGTGATACTCATTCTCGACTTTAAACCCAACCGATCCATATAGCCTCAATCCAGGCTCATTAGAGACGCCGGTGGAGACGCTCACACGGTGCATCCCAAGATTTTGCATGCGGCGCATGCATTCCAGCAACACGGCTTTGGTCAACCCCTGCCGGCGGTAGGTTGGGAGCGCTCCCACTGGGCCAAAATCACCGATCCGGTTTATTGGATCAATCCAGCCATTCACATAGGCAGCGACGGTACCATCCGCTGTGACCGCAACCACGTCGAGCTGGCAGTCATAGCCGGGCAAGCACATCAAGGCTGCATAATCATTGTCACTGACATTCCCCACCGTCCATGGGTGCCATACCTCCCGCTGCGCGGCAGCACGCGGTGCGAGCTCACTTTCTCCCGCAAACGAACGCACCTGGTAGCCGGCAGGTACTATGGGATCACGGATTACCCCATCCAACGCGCAGATCATATTCGCCTCGGCATACTTCCCTCGTCTGAAGCCGTGTTCTTCCAGAAATGTAATCCTCCTTACATCGTCCTGTCGGGCACCAGAGATAAGCCTGCCGCCCCATTGTTGGGCATCAACCTTTTTCAGTTCATTCACTCGTCCCTGCGCCCATTCAAGGGCCTCGGTTTCGATCCCTGTCCATTCATATTCCGGCAACACCTGGCAATCAAATGTCGGGTCCTCCCCCAGAATTGCATAGCCGATCAGCTTACCATCTACGCTGTGCCACAGACGGATGAACTCCTGCGGATTCAGATGGCAGGTGACCATGAAGAACCAGAAGATCAGGTCGCCTAAGTGGGGATAGTGCCAGTCATCGGTCCGCGAGCGTCCCTCCATCAGCAGGTTTTGCATCTGCAGCAAGTCCAGTTCGCTTTCGTAAAGCCGGGATGTCCACGTGCTTGCGGGTTGGGTGTTGATCAGTTTCATATCAATAGGATGGCTCCTTTTATATGTATCTACAATCGATACTATACCCTAAAGAACCATCTCGTCAAGGAAGGAAGGAGCGAGCCCAGCGCTCCCTTCAGCTGGGTCTGAGGCTCACCTTTTATAATAAAAAACTCACAGATTTTTCAAAACCGGTGAGGTCTGAATTATTGATTGGATTGGGAAACTATTTCGTAGATTCCCTGACCAGTTCATTTCATGATAAATCTTTGTGAGTAACTGAAGCGGGGTAAACCATCGATTTTTGTTAATTCTTATACAGCATGGGCAGGAAAAATTTCTCAGGAGTGATTGATGGAATCACCTGATACGAAATTCCATCGCTTGAGGTAACTAATAGTGTTCCATTGATATCCGTCCTCCAGATATTCGTACCACTTGCCAAGAGGCGAGCCAAAGTCTCCGCCCCAGGATGTCCGTAAGGGTTCGAACCGACTGATATCATGGATTCTTGTGGCTGGACGGCATTAAGCAATTCAGCGCTTGTGCCGGTATTACTACCATGATGGGGCACCTTAAGCATATCCGCGGCGATAGGCGTTTCTCGAGCGATAATCTCAGCCTCAATAGTTCCATCGATATCACCTGTAAATAATGTGTCCACGTCGTAGTGATCTAGCAAAAATACGAGTGAGGCTGCATTTGTATCAGGATCTATCAGACCAGCTGGAGGATTCAGAATATAAGCGGTTGTGCTTCCCCAATGCAACTCCCCCGGAAATTGGGCTGTGGTCAAGGTCAATCCTTCATTTTCTACTGCAGCCGTAAAATCATCCCAGGTTTGGGTATCACCCGGATAGCCATTGTATATAATTGCTTCAACCGTGATATCCGTCGCATCCAGAACGGTGATCAATCCTCCGATGTGGTCGCTGTCGGGATGGGAGACAACCATTGCATTTAATGAATTAATGCCATTATTACGGAGATACGCCAAGACTGTCGGACCAGCCGATGGTTTACCCCCATCGATCAATATGTTGTATCCATCGGCGTTTTGAATTAATGCAGCATCACCTTCGCCAACATCGATGAAAGATATCTGGAGGCTGTAAGGCTGAGAGGAAGCAGCCTGGGTGATATAAATCAAAAAACCACAGCAGATGCCAAAGATGATAGCCAGGCTTAAATATTTGTTTCTTACCATCCTACATACATTGTGGAGCGTCAGCGCATAAAAATAATAAGGAAATTTTTGCTAATCTAATGTCTAGGCTACGCATGATTAATGATTAAAGACTAATATACATCAATTTTATTAACCGTCAATAGATTCTTTTCATAGATTTCCTCCCCGCGGTTGAAATTGAATGGACTCAACCGAAACCAGCCTGGCTTCCAACTTTAATCTACGATAGATCATATACCTTTATTTTGACAAATAATTGATTGGCAAAGTAAACCTCCATAGCAAATCATTACCCATATTACGACATCCTGATTATTCTTTCTTGTGCTCACACTGGAAATCTGATTGCTCGCGGCTGGCAATTATGAGAATCTTAAAATATTGATAAACCCCTTGTGGAATAGAACATTTGTGCTATAATGTTGTCAGAACCCCTGGCACGGGCAATGCGGAGCAAGACCTCCGCTCACCTGTGCCACTTTCTTTTTAACGCCATTGGGCAACCCCGCATGCTGCCCGGCTCGTCCGGCGTCCTCCCTTGCCAGGGAACCAGGCACTGCCACATTCCCGCCACCCGTGCCGGGGGTTCACCAATATGCGTTAGTCAACGTTTGCACATTCTCACGTCCACAAGTTCACAGGTTGCCAAATTCAGCAACGATGGGCAATCCTATTTGATTAACCTTCCAACGTTCAAACTTTGTAACCTATAAACGCTTATGCCCAACCCCCGCGGTGCCCCCAAAGGCAACCTGAACGCCCTCAAACACGGTTTCTACTCGCGCCTGTTTCATCCTGCTGAAACCGTTGACCTTCCAGATGACCCCTACACCAGCCTGGAGCACGAGATCACCCTGCTCAGGGTGATGATCCGGCGCACCATGCAGTTGGCGGATGGTATCGACGACCTGCGTGAAGCCACACGCGTGCTCGATGCTCTCGGTGCAGCCGCCAGCAGGCTCTCCAACCTGCTTCGTGCACAGAAAAGCTTGAACCAGGGCCAACCCGGATTGGCAGATGAGATCTCCACTCGCCATCCAACAAGTAAACGCAGAACTGAGGAATAAAAAATGACCAATCACCCCCAAAAGCCACTCCAGGTGGGCTCACGCCCGGTCGTGCCAGGTATCCCCAACCCCACCTGCCCCACCTGGCTGGAAGCCAGGAGCGTGCTGGAGAAAACCCAGGACCTGCACAGGATGATCCGCAAGCTACGCCGAGCCACCCAGCGCTGCCCAACCTGCCCGGAGCACCTCGAATGCCCTACCATGGTCTATTTCGCCCATGCAGTGGATACCGCCATCCGCGAAGTACGACAGGAGTGGGGATTGGATAAGGAATAATGCTAAATTCAGATGATTCACAAAACAGGCTGATAGTCGAACAGCTTGGGCATACCCTCGACCTTATCCGCGCTGAGATATCCACCATCCAGGCGGAACAGGATCATCAGGCGGAGATGAATACCCTTCGTTTGAAAGACCTGGAAAACCAGGCAACCGACTTTGAAAAACGACTGCGCGAACTTACCGAGAGCGCCACCCAGTTCAAGTTGCTGGTAAGCCTGGCTGTCGGTGGAGGTCTTGCTTTCGGTGATCGCACTGCTGCGAAGTTTATTAAACCCATGAGACTCAATGGACGAAAGACTCACAAAAGAAAGCAAGCGCCTCCTGCGGGATGTGATCCTTTTTTCCGCAGCAGGCAGTGGCATCCGCCTGCGCAACTACCAAATGCAGGTGGCAAAGGCGATCGTCGATTCGGTGCTCAAGGGCAAGGGCCTTTCCTTCGTGGTCGTCTTCCCGCGCCAGTCTGGCAAGAACGAACTACAAGCCCAGGTCGAGGCCTATCTCCTCAGCATGTGCTCGGTGGAGCCGGTTGAAATGGTCAAAGTATCACCTACCTGGAAGCCCCAATCCCTCAATGCCATGCGCCGCCTCGAACGGGTGCTCAAACGAAATATTATCAGCCGCGGCCGCTGGACCAAACATTCCGGCTATATTTACCAGTTTGGTGAGGCCATGATCCATTTTCTCAGCGGTTCACCGACTTCGAGCATCGTCGGCGCCACCGCTTCACTTTTACTTGAATGTGACGAAGCCCAGGATGTCACGATTGCTAAATGGGACAAGGAGATCGCTCCCATGGCCGCCTCCACCAATGCCACGCGGGTATTTTGGGGTACTGCATGGACCAGTCGCACATTGCTTGCCCGCGAGCTGCGTGCCGCACGCCTGGCTGAACAACAAGATGGCATCCGCCGTACCTGGGTACTCACCGCTGATGAAGTCGGAAAGGAGGTTCCAGCCTATAAGAAGTTCGTCGACGAGCAGATCGCCAGGCTTGGACGCAATAATCCCCTGGTTCGCACCCAATATTTCAGCGAAGAGATCGACGCCGAGGGTGGCATGTTCCCGCTCAGCCGTCGTATGTTGATGATGGGTGATCATAATCGCACCAATAATCCCACACCTGGTATTGCTTATGTCTTCACCATTGATGTTGCTGGCCAGGATGAAGGCGCTATCCAGGACCTTGCTCAGCTCGCCAATCCCAAACGTGATAGTACCGTGCTCACCATCTTCGAGATCGAGATCCCACCGGTCGGTGAGATCCAAACCAAACCGATTTATAAAGTCGTCAGCCGTATCAGCTGGCAAGGGGTGAAACACGTATCCCTCTATACAACCATCATTGCCATGGCTAATGCCTGGCATCCGGTCAAAGTGATCATCGATGCCACCGGTGTGGGAGCTGGCCTGGCCGGCTTCCTCGTCGACAAATTAGGAACACGTGTTCTACCATTTGAGTTCAGCCAGGTCAGCAAATCGGATCTGGGTTGGTCATTTATCTCAGTCATCGAGTCTGGACGCTATAAAGAGTATGCGCCTTTTAGTGATGAGATGCAACGTCAGCTTGAGTATTGTCAATATGAGATTCTTGACGGCCCAGGGAAGATCATGCGCTGGTCCGTTCCCGATGGCACCCGGGATGTTGCCACCGGTGACCTGGTGCATGATGATTATGTCCTCTCCGCTGCGCTGATCAGCTTGCTCGACCAGGAAACCTGGGGAGTGGGTGATAGCCAGATCATTCACCAAAAAGACATTATCGAGGATCTATCATTTTGATTTTGCTAACCACTAATTACTAATTACTAAGGACTAGAATCATGAAAACTTTTGGAGTAGATGTATCCCATTGGGAAGCTAAGATCGACTGGCAGCTGGCAGCCCCTACTGTTGGCTTTGCTTATTATAAGTGCACCGAGGGCACACGCTGGTTTGACGTCCAATTCGAGAATAATCGCCAGGGATGTAGTCTCGCTGGTCTTCCTCACGCTCCTTACCACTATTTTCATCCATTAGCTGATCCAGTTCAGCAGGCCAATTTTTTCATCGAGACTGCGGGTAGATCTTATAAGCGCTACATCCTGGACGTTGAAAAACCTGACCGTGACCCACAGATTGTCCTACATATTCGTTCTTTCCTCGACCGTTGCCATGAGCTCACCGGCATCCATCCCGCTATTTATACCTCGGCCGGCTATTGGAATGATTTTGTGCATCCAAAGCCAGCCTGGTCTTCTAAGTATGACCTTATTGTGGCCAACTACACCGTCAAACGTCAGCCCGTTCTTCCCATCGGCTGGGATGATTACAAGATCTGGCAGTTCTCTGATTATTTTTTCATCCCTGGTTGTACCGAAGCCTGTGATGGCAACTGGTTCAATGGCAGCTTGGATCAGTGCCGGCAGTGGTTCGGTAATTACAAACCCTGGATCCTCTCTAATTCTGGTTCACCCATAGAGCAGGCAGCAGGCGCTGGGTTGTCCGTTCGCTCACATTTGGAGGGATTGAATATTCGTCTGGCACCCACGATTAATTCAAAAGACCTGGGTGATCTCCACAAAGGTGAGGTGGTTCAGGTCGAAGAGTTGGGTGGTCGTGATGTTTGGATCAAACATACACGGGGCTGGTCAGCCGTCGAGATTGATGGATACAGGTATGCGGAGGTAGTTAAATGACAATTTTTGCACCAATCACCAGGCTATTTGCTCGAGCTGAGAAAGGAGCAAATAGCTTCTCCATCACCCCCAATCTGGTCACCGATGATCACTGGCAGACCATCAGCGGGCGCAAACACGATCGCACCTGGTCAGAAATCCAGGAGTTATACACCGACGCTCTCACCGCCTGGCGCAAGAACCCCATGGCCTGGCGTGTCATTGCCACCACAGTTAATTACGTGGTAGGAACCGGCATCACTTTCAGCTCACCAGACGCAGATCTGGACCGTTTCATCCAGTCGTTCTGGAACCATCGCAAGAATTACATGGACTTGCGCCTCGGTCCCATGGTCGAAGAACTGAGCCGGTCCGGTGATCTATTTGTCTTGTTGTTCAGGAACAATATCGATGGCATTTCATATATTCGTTTTGTCACTAAAGACCAGATCCTCAAGATCGAGACCGCTCCCAACGATTGGGAAACAGAGCTGGTGTATTACGAAGCCCCTCCTGTAGGTGAGTTCGAGCCCCGCAGGTGGCTTTCACCTGATCATCCCGAGGCCGGCACCGCAGACGCCATCATGCTGCACTACGCCGTCAATAAACCCATCGGTGCCTTGATGGGTGAGAGCGATCTGACGACTATTATCCCCTGGTTGCTCAGGTATAGTCGCATGTTGGAGGACCGTGTCAGGTTGCATTGGGCCGCTCGAGCGTTTTTATATCTGGTC
Source organism: uncultured Chloroflexia bacterium (assembly GCA_963777935.1). Taxonomy (GTDB): domain Bacteria; phylum Chloroflexota; class Anaerolineae; order Anaerolineales; family UBA4823; genus FEB-25. The sequence goes on along the minus strand of CAVZSL010000001.1, from coordinate 146,407 downwards.
ACCGTACCCTCCAACAAGGTCGAAGCTAAGAGTGTGCAGTATGGTTCAGCACCCGAAAGCGGATCGATCGTCGTCAAAGACGAGAGTGAGACCTGGGAAACCATCACTCCTGCCTTGCGTGGAGCAGATGCAGGTTACGACATGAAGGCAGTTCGTCAGCTCATCGATGCTGGTTCCGGCTTCCCTCCGCATTGGCGTGGTGAGGGTGGGGAGGTCAATGTTGCCACCGCTGAGGCTATGCAAGCCCCTCCAGAAAAGTTCCTGTTAAAAAGACAAGAATATTTTGTCTGGCTGCTCGAAGATATTTTATACCATGCCTTCCTACGGGCAGCTGAAGTAGGCATTGTAGCCGTGATTAGTGATGGTGGTTCAGACTATACAGATATTTTTACCGTCAAATCACCCGATGTCACTCTCAGGGATAATGACCAGCTCGCCGGTGGTGCAGAGAAGATCGCTAATTCTTTTTCTGTTTTACAGAATACATTACTTGGCAAGTCACCTACCTTGCATCGTATCGCAGTTGACCTCATGCTCAAGTTCGCAGGTGAGCCTCAGAAAGATGAGGTGCTCGATAAGATCATCAGTGAAGCCAAAGCAGATCCCATCGAGCAGGTTTTGCTTCCAGGTCAAGAACCAGCAGTAGATTTACCAAACAAAGGAGAAGAGAATGGGAACTAGAGTAGTGCGTGTAAATCAAAAGAGGCCGGTCAAAGCTGGACCGGAAGGTGGTGCAGATATTGGCACAGTTTACGCTGGTGTTGTGCTTGCGCTTGAAGTATCAGCTGAATCACCTCACGACGGCTGGTGTCACATTGTTGGTCCTAATCCGCCCATCGGTGTTGATGGTAAATATTTCAAGACTGGCAAAGAAGGTTGGATCGAGGATGCCCATGTCACCGATGTTAATGTCAATAAATCCATTGTTGTTGTTGAGATTAATTGGGAAGATAATTCCTGGAATGTGATAGCAGGAGAGTAAAGTTGGGTAGTGCCATATCGAACAAGGGGTTTCAAACCCTTTATTTTTCAAAAGGAGAAGAAAATGGATCTGAATAATTTCTTAGTTAATCCTGTCACCCTTGCACTGATCATCTTGGGTGTGGTCGAGATGATCAAGAAGTTCGGGGTCACCGGAAACAAATTGATGCTCATCAGCATGGCCGTTGGTATTACTTTTGGGGTGGTTTACAAGCTGTATGAGCTCTACACTCCATCCAAAATATATATCGATGTGATTTTCTTTGGCATCGCAGCTGGCCTGGGTGCCAGTGGCATCTATAGCTTCGTGACCGATCGCTTCCCTCCCCAAACTAAAGCCACTCTCAAATATACCCGGATCGTCAAACAAGGTGGCTTAAGCCCCTTGTCATCCGATGATAAGGAGGTTAAATGACAGAAAAGTTTAGAACCAACACTATCCCCTTAGCCGGCACCGTTGACGGATCCGTCATCTTCGGTGTCTCAGTCGCCACCACCGGAGAAGCCCAGGGTCACCGTCTATCGTTCGACGAGAAAAGTTTGTTTCAGCTGCAGCAGCTGGGATCTTCTAAAGGTAATGGCATCAAGTCACGTTTCACCCATCCTGACTGGTTCCACGATGGCCTTGGCAAGTATCTTGGACGGGTCAATAATTTCCGTGTGTTGGGAGGCAAGTTATTGGGTGACCTCAACATCAGCCCCACAGCTCACACCACCCCAGCTGGCAACCTGGCTGAGTACGTGCTCGCTCTGGCCAATGAAGACCCAACCGCTTTTGGGGTCAGTGTAGTCGTGGACCTGGATCGTGTCTGGCCTACCAAAGACGGACAGGAATTGCCGGCTTCCGGAGGGAGACCTGCCAATGCTACAGGACAATACCCTGTGGCACGTATCACCGGGTTCTATGCTGCCGATTTAGTCGACGATCCGGCATTAAATCCCGAGGGTTTATTCGAAATCATTACCCGTCGATTATGAATTTACTCAAGAAGGACCCGTAATATCCCAACAAGGGGATTTATGTCACCTGCACGATCTTAGTGCGGCCCCTTGTCAATCCATCCAAGGAGAAGAACAAGCAATGGAAGAACAAGAATTTCAAAAGTACTTATCCGATCTAAATGCCAAATTCGATCGAGTTTCCAAACTCTTCGAAGATGGTATCGTCCAAATAGGAGGTCAACCACCTCGTGGTCAGCAAGTCAGCATGGGGCCGGCAGCCCTGGAGCAGTTTCAAGGATACTTTGATTGGTTGTTCGGTGCTCCTGGCGCCATGTTGCCTCCTCCTGATCTTCGTCGGGCTGATGCTTTGTATCGTGCTGTCACTGGTGACATAGAGTTTCGGGGTGTGTTTGACCCCTCTCACGTCGCCTTTGCAGCAGCCACTACCACCACCCTGGCCGACCTGGCCGTCAATGCCATGAATAAGGTAGTGCTAGACCTGTACTCCAATCTCACCGCTTATCGTTGGTACGAAATGATTACTGCCGTGCAGGCCACCGATGGCTCACTACAAGATATGCAGTGGCTGCAGCTGGGTGGTCTCACCAACTTACCGGTGGTCGCAGAAGGAGCTGCTTACACAGAGCTAACCGTGTCAGACACGAAGGAAACTTCTGCATTTTACAAATACGGTGGTTACGTGGGGATCACCGACAAGATGATCCGCAATTCAAAGATCGATGAGCTGCAGGCCATCGCCAGGGCACTGACCATCGCAGCCATTCGTACCAGGTCAGCTTATATCGCAGCCCTCTTCACCACAGCCTCTGGCACAGGTCCCACATTGGCACAGGACAGCACGGTTCTTTTCCATGCCAACCATGGATCCAATGTTCAGACTACCGCTTTCAGCATTGCAGCCTGGGCTGCAGCTCGCCTCGAATGCGCCAAGATGGCTGAGTTGGGATCCTCCAAGCGTCAGGTTCTTTGGCCCAAGTATTGCCTGGTGCCTGTGGACCTTTACGATACAGCGCTCATCGCTTTCGGTTATGGTTCCGGTCCTGGTGGCTACCCGGGTACACCCAACAACGACACCCACATCTATGCAGTGGATCGACCTGGTGACACTCGTCCAATTCCCGTGTGCGTCCCCGACTGGACCGACACCAATGATTGGGCCTATATCGTAGACCCACGCATCGCACCCGTCATCTGCATGGCCTATGCCGACAATCCAGGTGGAACATCACACCCAGCTCCCCAGCTGTATAGTGTGACTGATCCCACCAGCGGGTTGCTGTTTACCAATGACACCCTCCCCATCAAGGTGCGTGACTACTTCGCTTACGGTGTTGCCACGTGGAGAGGTATTGGAAAGCGTAACGTTTAATTTGCCTGATCGGTGTCCCATTGCACAGTGTCTTCGTGCTTTCACTGCCTCCAGTGTCTTCGTGCTTTCACTGCCACTGATTGGGACCCTCCCTAATGCCTGGCTGGCGCCTCCACCAGCCAGGCACATAACCATAACAACGGGCTTTAGCCCATTGACGAAAGGAATTAACCATGCAAGGAACTCATTTTACAATCTCATATCACACAGCCGGTACCCTGGCTGCCAATCATTCGTTCATCTTCAAAGTACCCTTCGCTTGCCAGTTGGTCGGTGTGAGTGCTGTAGCTTCCAACGCCAGCAGTGGCATCCTTGATGTTGGTTATACCGGCGCTCTTGAAGCCTATGTTCTCAATATGGATGTAGGTGATAGCTCAGTCGCAGCCATCCTTGATGAGCCCAGCGATTTTGTGGGTAGCAATTTCCCCCATATTGCAGCTCTCACTAACATCATTTGCACCCTAGACTATGATGGTGCGGGTGGTACAGCCGCGGCTGACTTCACCCTTGTGCTGACCTTTACAGAAGGGTAAGACCATGTCTCCTAAATCTAACAAGGGTCTTCAGCCCCTTGCAATGGTCAAACCTATACCGCGAGTTCCTAGCGGCCCGCCTGTAGGGGCACGACATGTCTGCGCCCACTCTTGAATGATATCCTCAAAAAACTCGGCAACAACCGTGCCTATACTGTGATCAGCCATAAGGGTAGCACCTGGGTTGTCCACTTCGAAGGTGATGCAGTTCCAACTACCATCACAGCCGATGAGTAGATCTTTCGGGGCGGGAAGATCAATCCCGCCCCATAAAGGTTTTAATATTTTTACTAACAACTAATTGCTAATTACATGTTTTGTTAGGAGCTAATTATGTCCGAAATTGCTGTAAGTCGTATTGCCATCACCACCACCGGTGCGGCCGGCTCAGCCACTGGCAATGGTGTCACCATCCCCATCAATGGCTTTTTACTCGATGTGTTTATCGACTATCATGCCAGTTGTCCAGCTACAGCCGATGTGCATATTGAAGATGCTATCTTTGGCAGTGTTCTTGTGGTCAGTAATAATAATACAGATGGCTGGTATGCACCTCGCAAAGCCACCTGTGATGTCGCTGCAGCTGCCACAGGATTGTATGACCTCATTCCTCTCAATGATTATCTTGTGGTTAGTGTTGTCCAGGCAGATGCACTCACCGATTGTGTCGTGGTCCACGTGCGCTGGATGACCCCATGAATAATCTGGTTATCCGTGCCAAAGGGGGTACTTATATTAATCGGGTGGTTGCCACGGCACCGCTCGTCTATTTCCCGTTGAACGAAGCTAGTGGTACAGCAGCCATCAATCGTGGCACGTTGGGCACGCCAGCCAATGGCACCTATACCGGTGTGGACCTGGCTAACCTTGCCGGTCCAAAAGCACCCTTTTTGCATCCCTATTTCGATGGTGTCAACGATTACGTCAACATCATGTCAGCTGCGTTGGATGCTGGCTATAATGGCCAGCTGGGTACAGTTGCCTGTTGGTACAAAATGAACGATATGACTCTTTGGACCGATGGCCTCTATCGTTGGTTTATTCGCTTTGATCGTGGCGCTGCTCTAAATAAGATCCAACTTTTAAAAAGAGACGTTAATAACATGATTTTCTGGAACTACGTGGCCAATGGTGTTGATAATTCTGTAACCGATATCGCTCATGCAGACACCAGCTGGCATTTCATGGTCATGACCTGGAGTCTGGCTGCTGATCAGATGAAAGCTTATTTAGATGGCACTCAGATAGGAGGCATAATAACAGGTTTGGGTACCTGGCCGGCCGGTAACCTGGATCATGCCAATATCGGGGTTCAATATCTCACACCCACATTTCCACATAAGGGTTGGCTTGCGCATGCAGCCCTTTGGAACAGAGTGTTATCCCCCACCGAGATTTTATTGCTGGCATAAGGAGCTCATGATGTCTGAATGGCAAGGTTACTTTTATATCGAAAATCTTGGTCTTTCTGCTCAGCAAAAACAGACGTTAGTTGATGTACTTCATGCTTGGGGTTTGCGTAATGTAGACCCCTCTCCAAAGAAGCGTAACCATTGGCGTGTGCGCTTGGATAACGAAGCAGTGATCTTCGAGGCCGTGTTCGAAGCCAATAATATTACCGTGCTCTGGTTCAGGAACAAGCTGGCAGAGATTTTCAGCGTACCTTTGGCAAATATCACAGCCACAACTACCACCACCGATTATGGACCTCTCTCAACCTTTAAGTACAACACCGTAAATAAACTGCGTATGGGTATCTTTGCCAGCTTAAATGCCACCTGGTCTGAGTCACATGATGCCGTCCTGCAGTTCATTTCTGACAATCGCAGTGCCTGGAATTCATCTATTGGAGGTTGACAATGGCTTTTACTTGGACAAAAATACTCTCTGATTGTTTGATCGCCCTCGGTGACCCAACAGCAGCCACCTGGTCACGAACAACTGTCATTTGGCCATGGGTTCAAGAGTCAGTCTTGAATTTTCCTATCTTGCGACCCATGATCGATGATCACACCAATGGTGCCAGTATCGTCTATTCCTATGCTGCACCCTCCGATTTCAGGGAGGTGATTACCGTCGAGTATCCCATCAGTCAGCAACCACCAACCTATTTAGCCAGAAAGAACCGTCTGGACGATAATTTTTGGGACTCAGCTTATTGTTACGATATTGACCATGACTATACTGCCGGTACAGGTTGGTTCATTTGGGTTTCCGGAGGGGTTGCAGCCTTAGCACATATTAAGATGCAGTATCTGGCCAATCATAGCACTGCCATCGTTGATGACAGTGTCGCCACGTGGACTGTGCCAGATGAGTATGAGAGTATTGTTGTAGCTTATGTGGTTGCTAAAGCTTATCGTGAAAGGCTTGAGCGCCTATATGATCACCCCCACAGCTCATACATCTACTATCCTTCAGCTCACCGACATGGTCAAAAAGGCTGAGGAGAATTACCGGGAGCTCGCTCAGCGTGCTCTGGTTCGTCTTGCCGACAGTCGCATCACTCCCAATGTCGCCTCTGATAAGTTCGATAGAGTGTATTAAATGTCTGATCATGTACAAGTCTCTAGTTCTTCAATTCTTCTTCATACAGGTGCTGGCCAACTTGTGGGATTTGTTATTACCTGCAGTTCCACTGCTGCTCTTGCCACGTTTTATGATAATACAGCCGGTTCAGGGACCAAGATCTTTGAAGCCCACGTCAGCACTAACCAACCGCTGATCATCTTTTTCTCCGAAAGGTTCGCTCCATTTTTCACGACCGGTCTTTATCTGAGCCTGGCTGCTAATCTCACTGTCACCGTCTGGTGGCGTGAGCTCTAGACCTGCCTTGTCCGAATAAGATCGCAACGCAAGTTTTGGCTTCCTAGAATATTGGATTATCTACTTGCACGAATATTCAAGGTTTTCATTCTTCAGGCGAGAAGTGCACTTCGTCAACCAGGATCCATCCGCGCCCGCGATGGCGCAAGAAGACCTGCACCTCAGGCCCGCTGAAAGGTCCGTTGAAGACTAAATCCTTACGCTGGTTGTTGGGTACATCATCTGAAGAAAGAGTAAAATCTATCCCATTAATGGTCACTACTGCCGGCACGAATACACCCAACCCTTCCCGGTGATACAGTCCTATCTCCACTGAAGCGATGTTAGAATCACCCTCAAACGAAAATGTCAAGGTGACGGGCTCGGTGAGTTCTGTCCATCCCACCCACTCATATGCAATTCCCGAACCCTGGTCCGCCATGATATCATCTGTGCCTTTAATCCCATCGGTCAGCTGGCTTCCAGTATCATCGACAAATGCAACCATCCCGGTTTCGCCTGCGGGGGCTGTGTAATTGAGCGGAATAAGGGTTGTTTGAGGTGTGCCTGCTGGAATAACTTGCGTAGAGTGGATGGCACTTGGTTTGGAAGCAGGCAGTGGCGTGGGAAATGGTTGGGTGGCGACCTGTGTAGCTACATCGGTTCGCAACGCATCCACTGAGCGAGGCAGACGTGATGAGACAATATCTCCCAAGTCATATACATAGGCTGGGGCAATTTGATCTGGAAAACCGAGCAATGAGATTCGGACGTAGGCATGTCCCTGGTAAAACTCAAGCCACCAGACAGGTGTCAGCAAGTCACCAATGGTGGCCTTCCATACTTGCGATTTATCACCCAGCTTTTGGGTTTGGGCAACGGTAATCCAGGAAATGTCTTCAATATCTCCTATAGATCGAGGAGGCTGAGGCAGATCCTGCCGGCTGACATCCGTTTCATATAAGACCACATCATTGTTAATTGCAAAACCGGTCTCCAGATCCACACCCAGGCTGCCAGGTTGATAAGCCTGATAAGCCTCATAAGCCCATTTATATCCCTCTTCGGTGGTGGTCTGGTTGTACGTTTGTTGCCAGGGAAGTCTAACATCCGGTAGTTCTGGGATGGTGAGGGCGTAAATTGACGGATCTGGTAACTCGGCCACAGGAACCTGAACTGATCCAGCCGATCCGCATGCAACGATCAGAAAAGGCAGCAAGAAAAGCATAAAACGAGTGGCTTTCACTCAAATTTCCCCGGGAATCCGCGCACATCCGCCCGTAAGACTTCCATTCCCGCCCGGTTAGTGCATTTGCAGCGCAGCAGCACAGCACCAGTTTGTAAATCGATCTCTGCTACCTCGCCTTCAGCGGTAATGCTTTCACCAATATATACTGGAGCAAGGAAATGAATATCCATCTCAGTAGCCAGGAATGCCCACAATCCACCCAGATGGGTTAGCATGCTGGCAGTAAGCAAGCCCGGGACGATACGTTTTTTAAATGGTGTGGCCTGACAATAGACATCATCTGTATGCAATGGATTTACATCCCAGGTGGTTCCGATGAACAAGGCGACGTCGGCTTCGGTAAGGGTGCGAGTAAAGGCAACCTTATCTCCCAGCTTAGGCGTGCCGATAGCTCGTCTAGGTAAAGTAGGGCGATTCATCATAATTGACCATTAACAACCTTGAATACGTGGATTGGAAACGGGATAGCATAAGGAAATAATATACCAAGAAAGGCTTCCTCGCAAGTGGGTCGGGTAATAACCTGATCATTATGACGCTCTTACCAAGCATATGATCCGCAGGAGGGCTTTCCCTTGAATACTTTACGACTTTCATTACCTTTTATGGAATTCAATTTTACACGGCGAACAAGCATTCGGCCAATTCTTGCAGTGATTTCACATCACGATGCGGAGCATAAACCCGGGCTGGCATCGGAAATTGATGCAACAACACCATGCTGAGGGCTTTCCGTGGAAAATCACGCCGATAAAAATCTGGCAACCCATACGCCTTCAGGCAAACTTTCAGGAGCTGCTTAGCAGATTGGAACAGGTCTAAATGCAAGGCTACGAGCTCATAAAGGATGTTTCCGGTCATGGCGTCGCCCCAGTCGATGATTGCGAGTGATTTCCACCCGCCACTCTCCATGCTTCCAAGCAAATGGTCCAGTGTCAGGTCTGCATGGATCAGGTGCGCTGGAGAGGAAAAGTCAATCAATCGCTCCATCGGCAAGATAAAGCTCTCGATTTGATCGAGCAGCTGAGCAGGCAGGTCACTCCATTCCAGGTGATGAGCATGGCAATTGACCCTTTGTTGCGTGATAAAGCTAGTAAAATTTTCCAAACAAGGCTGAACTGAACGGGGAAGCTCAGATTGGTGATGGACGGTTTGTGTATGTAAACGACGAATATATTCCCCCATCTCACTCGCGATTGATAGCCAATCGTTCATCGAGAGCGTCTCCCTGACCTGACCGATACTCACGCCGGCAATATGCTCAAAAATCAGGTACAGCCAATCATTATCCAGCCTTCCTTCAGCCAGGATCTTTGGGGACCCGATTGGCATAGATTGCGTTTCAAGCCATCGACCGATATCCCGTTCAACATTAAAAGAGTCACATCCCCCGAATTGAGGTCCAAAGAATTTAACCACGAGCGTCTGTCTGGTTTGCGGAGTGTTCACCTCAGCTGCGCCAACGATGAATGTTGGAAAAGTTCCTGGCACACCTGGTTCAATTTGTGTGCAGCTAAAACCGTGCCATGCACATACCTGCCACACGTATGGTTTCCACAAGGTGGGGGCCATGAAGTGAGCAGTATAACCCGCCTGGTCGGCAAGCGAACTTAAAGTGATTTGACGAGGCATGGTTGGAAGAGTTCCCTTTGCATCCCCCGTCGCTATACCTTTGAGATATTTTGGTTAACCAGTTGAAGAAAGGATTCCTCCTCTTGCGGGGAAGTGAATGCCCGGCGGGGAAGAAAGCGAAAGGAATTTTTATTCTCTTTACTGAGTAACAGGTAATAATCCCTGGTTTGAACAAGCTTTTTAAGGGTTTCCCAACCCAGGTTCGTCGATCCATAACGGCTCAATATTTGCACACCCGCATCACTCACCTCCCATGTGGCTTCTGCAACAAGTTGGTCGTTCTGAACAGCTTTCTGCGCGATTCGAATAGGTTGAAGGTAGAAAGTAAATATCACAAATAAAGGTGGAAAGAGCAGCCAGATCAGCTCAAGGGCAGTCAATGGGGATCCCTTCGTAAGAATTACAAAAAGGATCAATCCAAATGCTATTGCGAGGAAAATCAGGCTGACCTTCATACTTATACGGCGCAAATTGAACAACCGTAACACGGTTGCATAATCCTTCACGTTGGGAGTGTAGCGTAATGTTAAAGATTGACCCATGGCTGATTTCCTCCGCTAAACATGCTGATTATACTCGACCGGTTTTTCAGATCTTGCAATGGAGCATTATTTGTCGAAACAGGCTAATCTGACCGCTGTTTACACATAGATTATAATAACAGCATAGACCATAGGAGTGTGGTATGTCTGATTTAGTGCAAGAAGCCTTGAGTGCTGAGCAGAGTGGGGATATCTCATTAGCCAAGCAGCTGCTATCTCAAGCCTTAATTCAAGACCCCTATAATGAAACAGCCTGGATGTTAATGGCAGATGCAGTGGACGATTTGAGGTTACGGCGGAATTGTCTCGAAAGAGTGCTGGCAATAAATCCTAATAATATCGATGCCAGCGCAGCACTGACCAGACTCAACACTTCACCACTTGAGCCGGTTACCCGCGGTGAGAGGGATAAGCCAATCAATCCACCCAGGCTTGATAGAACTCCACCCTTTACCCCCCCCTTCACCTGGGGTAGTGATCAGGGACAATATCTTGCCTTGGGTGACCTTACTTACTCAGACTTATCCGAAGAGCAACCAGTTCAATCCCTTGACAGCCCGCCTACTTTTGATTGGGCACATGATTCTGATGAGCCGGACAAAACCATAGATCAGCTATTCGATGGATTCAGCAATCCAGATGTGACTTCCCAACCCCTTCCAGACACTGAATTAGGCTGGCTCAATGATAATCCCACCGACAATCCCACAGAACCACCCCAGCAGCTTCAAAGCGATGAAGAGGATGTTTGGCTGGATGAGCTGGTGGGAACAGAGGTGGAGCCATTACCTGAACAGCAGTCCGGTTTACCGGACGATTATTCGGTAAGCGCTGAACCAGAACTTGGGCTGGAAGCCTTCATCTCAACTGAAAAACTTGAAGCACCCATCAGCTCCGATCACCAATTATGGGATAATCCCGGGTTAAAAAAGGATCGCCTGGTTATTCTCAGTAACCATTCGATCGTGTATGCCAATCCTAAGGAGTCTGACATCCCCCATGTCCTTGGCCTATTTGCCGAAAACAAAATGATGCGAGACCTGTTGGGTGAAAATGCCGGGGTTATCACATTGGAAAGCATCCATCGAATTACTGCAAACTCCAAGAAATCGGATTTAACCATTGACTACGGTAAGAAGGGTGAAAAATCATCCACCCACAAGCTCAGATTTTCAAACCCACAGGTGCGTGATGAAGTCCTATCGGCCATTAAGCTAAAACCTGGAACTGGTTTCCAACAATCTATACAAACATTCAGACTTCAGGATAAAATCGTCCCTCCCCTGGCAATCCTGTTATTCCTGATCTTTCTCACCTGGGTTTTGTTTGCTGGTCTCCCCATGCTCAGCGGATTGACTGGGTCTGAGCTTGGCATACTCAATATTTTCGTTTCTATCTTGCAGGGTATGGTCCAATTTGTAGGCAAATCCAACCTGTTTCTGATTATCCTTTTTGGCGCGTTATTGGATGTAGCCTGGCTGGTTTATAACTTGACGAAACCGTCCGAATTGATCATTTTAGAGCGACCTTGATGGTCAAGACCTGAGGGTCAATTTGTATCACCGCTCAGGGTGTATACTCTTAATATTCAATTGGCTTACTGCTCCAGGGGGTAAAAATCCATTCAGTAATGCGGATAAAACATATCTTTCCAAGCAATCAATTTTTTTATTCCAGACTTACCAACGGTTATCTTTTTCCCATCGCTCGATTGCATTCTGAAGTAACTTGAGTCGGCTGGCTTGCGGATCCAACTTGCGTTCATACTCAACTAAACGGTCAGCCGCTGAGCCATTAAATCGAGTTTTACGCAGCAGGTCTTGATAGAGGAGGTCCTCCCAGCCTCGCACCCTCCATTTTTCCTGCCAATCACCTCTTTGTGAGTATTTTTCGTAAAGCCAACCGCCACAAATCCCAGCCAGGATGATTAACAGCCCCACTCCCAAAAGCCATGGGTTGAGAAATATGGCTAATTTAACCCGCACCCAATGCGTAGCCAGCAAAATAGATACTGGCAGGGATAAAACACCAACCAATCCACCCAGAAATTTTACATTCTGCCTGGCCAGGCCGGCACACACATAGCCTCCTACCAAGGACCCTAATGGACCCGCCAGGATAAGAAAATAGATTGCAATATTGGGAAGAAAAGGCGGGGAAACGAACTCGGCGACAATGAAGTTTATTACAGTCGCAATTCCAGATGATATGAGCCATCCAATCAGCACAACCCCCATGATTTTTCCCCAACCGATCGTCGTAGCTTCCTCATCGACCGTTGTATCGTCCTCAGGATACATATTTTGACCACATTGAGGACAACGTGTCATCTCAGGGTAGATGGCGGCGCCGCATTTGGGACATTCATAGGTATTATCGTCCACAACTTAATCATAGCCTGATTTGGAGATACAGGCAATGTTGCTTGGGAAAGCGATCAGTTACCTGCAATTTGGGATTAGTTATTCACCTCAAGACCCCCTTACCCCATGCACACATGGGCTACATGGCATTGACCCGAAGCCATCGCATCCACGAGATGGAGCAGCAAGGATATCGCACCGAAATGTATCAAAATTTGTTTTACTCTGCCCGGATTCATTATCCAACTTCCTGGTAATTATTCCAGAAAACCATTTTTATATTATGCATTGATTAACTTGACATTAATCAAAAAATTATGATAATATATAGATAATTACAATTTCAATTGTATTCCATCAAATAAAAAGTTCATGAAAAATTCATTAACTTGGGGAACAGACTGCAACGCATCGGTCATTTTGGAAAGGAGGAATGATTATCATATATTTACCCATTACCACTATCGATCCGAACAACCTTCTCAAATGTTTAATAAATTTGAAATGATCAATCATCAATCAACTATTTTATGAGAAAACCAAACGGAGGTATCTGATGCGCTTACAAAAAGCTTTTACAATTCTGGTATTGTTGGGATTATTGTTTATTCCATTGAGCGGAACAATGAGCCACCAAACTGCCATGGCCGAGGATACCAATCCTCCCACGACAGATGATGGGAGCAGGCTAGACCAGGATGTGGTCGAGGATGGTCTGGTTCAGCAGCCACCGGGATCTCCAACGGGCGGAGATATCGAGAGTAAATCCTACATGACGGGAACGGATCCCAGTCAGGGGGTTGAAATATCTAACTCGGTGGAGATTACATCTGCCTGCAAGCGTGCCGCCACCAGAAGGCACTGCAACTGCCAGTGGTCCTTTCCAGGCTCGACCAGAAGGATCCTATTCCATAATTCAAACGACTAATCTTGTTCCAGGTCCAGATGTCTTACTGTTGGAAGCTGATGATGATACCATATCTGCGAGCCCCATCCTATCTCTCCTTCAAGCATATGGCGATCTGGGCTCAGTGGATATGTTTGATGCCCACACTGCCACACCCACATTGGGTGAACTTCTGCCATACGATGTCGTGGTAACCTGGTCCGATTATGTATATGCCAATCCTGTTGCTATAGGTGATGTACTTGCGGATTATGTAGACACTCGGGCGGTAAGGTCATCAATCTCGGGTGGTCCATGGGTACACATGGATGGCAGATGCAGGGACGCTTTGTAACTGAAAACTATACAGCCATGAAGGGCACTGATCTTAACTTTACTACGTCTTGTCTGGGTAGTTATGACCCTTCCCACCCGATCATGTCTGACGTCACCAATGTCTGCGACTATTCCCGAATATCCGGTACATACCTGACACCTGGTTCTGCATCGATTGCCCAGTATAGTGATGGACTTCAGTTTGTGGCTGCCAAAAATAACCGTAGCGTGGTCAGTATCAATGGATATGTCGGCATCTATTTCCAATGGACAGGTCAAATGCCCGATCTATTGCATAATGCCATCCTCTGGTTGACCAGCCCGGAAGGGTGTAATACAGTGCTCTGGAATAATGGACCGATGGTCACCCATATAGGCGGTGGTTATAGCAGTTCGAATGCAAGTGCCCTTCAAACCGCTCTTGGAATGGGCACCTATGGTTTTGGCGATCAATTCTCGGTTGGTTATCGTATGGCTGACGATTTTATGATCACCCATCCAGCCGGTTGGGATATCGAACAACTCACCTTCTTTGCTTACCAGACAGACGCTTACGCTTACCCACCGGTTTCAACAATCACGGGCATCTACTACCAGATCTGGGATGGACCACCCAATGACCCTGGTAGCAGTGTTATCTTTGGTGACCTGACCACCAACCGCCTGATTGATACTTCCTGGACGCATATTTACCGGGTGTTGGATACGGCTTTGACCGACACCATCGCGACCCATCATGGCAAATGTGGCCAGTGCTGGCTTACACCTGCCCCCTGGCGCTTATTGGCTGGAGTGGACAACGAATGGTTCGGGTGCATCCGGCCCATGGGCTCCGCCGATCACCATCCTGAGTGAGACAACCACGGGCAATGCCATGCAGTATACAACCGTCTGGGCACCAGCCAATGATACTTCTTCCATTACACCACAAGGTATGCCATTTCTCGTTCAGGGCTGTAGAGAGGCTGGAAAATGGGAGCAATTCACATCCAATCCGGTTCCCTTGATGGATAACGTCCTGGCAGCCTATAATGGTAAGGTATGGAGTATCACTGGCTATGGAGGCACCGGGGTGAGCAATTATGACCCGGTCACTAAATTATGGACAACAGTTGCAGTTTCAGCACCTCCCTTCGGAGTAAACTATGCCCGCTCCGGCTGCCAGGTTGGGAATAAAGTCTACATGTATGGGGATACAACGACAGTGGGTTTTACCGGCTTATGGAGCTACAACATGGCCACCAATGTCTGGACGCAAGAGACCCCAACCGGTACACCCCCGGCGCAAACAGGCATCTGGTCACCCAGTTGGGTGCCAGACACTGCAACCAGCCGTTGCTACATGACAGGTGGCGCTACTTCTCCAGGCGGTGGAAACCTCTCCACGGTTTATGTTTACAATGCCGCCGCTAACCAGTGGTTGGCACCATTGCCAACCTTCACCAATGTGCGCGACTTCCATGCGGCTTTTATCTTCATACGCCCGACAGATTCACATAAGTTGCTGTGTGTTGCGGGAGGGGTTGATTCTGCTAGTGTTGTTCGGTCCTCAACTCAATGTTACGATTTTAATACCGCAAGCTGGCACACTGAAAATGCTGACCTGGGTGCGCTGCCATTTGACTGGTGGGGCATGGGTTACACCCAGAGCCCGACTGTAAATGGCAACCAACTTTGGTTTGTTAATGGTATAGTTGAACCCATTGGTCTCAATAATCAAAATTGGTTCTACTCAGTGGCTTCACATAGCTGGGTAAATACAGGTCCGTTGGAAAGTGGTGCTTTTTACCGCACATCAGCAGTGACACTGAATGGAACCATCTATCATATCGGCGGTTCTACCGGTGGTTTTTCGCCTTCCGGACTGTCGGATAAGTATGTAATCCAACTTATCTATTTGCCATTGACCACAAGATAAAAGAACTTGTGATGGGATGGGGTGTAAGTCGCCCCATCCCATCTTTTTTAAAAATTTTTACTTCCATCGAAACCCCCAACTCCTTTGTGTGTTGATCATCCACCCAGCAAGCCACATCTTTGATAGCGATCACCTCGCCGACATCCGTCTTCAACGTACATTCTAAGCGCCCAATCATCTGGTGCACCTCGGACTTGATCACTATGACATCCTTCTTTGCCACGCGCTTGTAATACAGCGTGAATGTCAGGGTCCCCCGGTCTGTTGCTGTCGGCCTCAGCTTCCATGGAGCTTTGAAATCCTGTGTCTAATACATGAATCTGACTTCTTCGCTCAGCTTTGTCAATTGACTATCGATGCAGTGCCCATATTCATTCCGGTTTATCCGGGTCAACCTCAATGACCCGGAAAAACCGGAATTGAATGTTTTCGTCTCTCTGAACGTCAACAAGGGTTATTTCTATCTCCCACTGACCCGAAAAGGCTGATCTAACCTTTACTAAATGGGACTACCTTAAAATTCAGGCAGTCCTGTTTATAGGAAGATTTGGAGGCAAGGTTTTATCCAATCCATGGATTTGCCTACTCCGAATCACCAAGAAATTCCTCAATCACCCTGATATATTCTTCCGATTCCAGGATGGCCGTGGCATGACCGCTACCCTTGAACAGGTGCAGTCTGGCACCTGGATACAGATCAAGCAAACTCTTACGCAATGACTCGGGTGTGGTGGGGTCATCTTCTGCCAGAATGATCAGCGTCTTACCTTGCCAATCCACCAGGTCAGATGGGGTAAATGTCTGCTGATCAAAATCCATCATGCGCATAAATGTACTCAGTGCAGCCTGGCGTGTTAAGCGGGTATCCACCGTCTCACGGATCTGAGCAGCGACCAGCAATAGCTCCGCTGAAGGTTTGGGAGGCAGGATGCCAATCATCCTGTCGCGCAACATCTTCTTTACGATAAACATGGGTAATACCCTGATCATGCGCATGGCGGGTTCCACGCTCCTGGCACGCTTGCTCACAGGTGGATAGGTGTGGGAGAGTACCAGCCTGGATACCGTATCGGGATGCCGGTGCGTGAACACCTGCGCCAGCATGCCTCCGTACGATCCACCTACTACATATACGCTTTGAATCCCCTCGTGATCCAGGATACCTTTGATCCCATCTGCCAGATCGCTCATGCTGTCAATTTCCACAGGATAATTTACACAGATCAGGTGAGATTTCCCTTGCTCAAGCATGGATATCGTCCTCCAGCCGGATTCAGCTGTACCCAGTGCTCCCGGCAGGAGCAATAAAGGTTTCCCGTCTGGATTTCCTGCAGGTGAAATATTCCCAAGTGATCCCGTTTAATGTGAATATCTGGATCGGGTGATCCTGCCTGAAACGCATGAACTGTTCCACCTGCTCGGGTGGCACTTTACTGTAGTATTTGTTCATCTTCTCTCTCCAACATCTCTCTTAATGTTTTTCCACCCATGGGGCGGTAAGATAGCAACCGTCCATCGTAGACCACACCAAAAACCCCGTACGCAGACGGAGATATACTGCGTGCTTCCAGACTGGTTTTTAATTCCACCAAGTGCGCCTGGATCCCCATCCCACTGGCAGCGTTCAGCAGGGAGGTGACGAACATGGCATGATAAGGACACTGTCCCGAGTAGTAGATTACCAGACCATGGGGTACCTGGCTCAAACGGCTTTCCCAATCCTGCGGGAAGCTAGGTAAAACCGACGAGGCAAATCTCCTCACCAGCAACTCAAAAGATGGGGGAGCTTTGTCTACCACCTCAAAACCATGCTGCAAGAAAAATCCTTTCTTGACCAACCAGGTGCTGCCACTGCTCACCGTTGCCACACCAAACATCCCAAGCTTTTGTGCTTCATCCACCACTTGCTCTAGCAAGCGCGAGCCGCAGCCTTTCCCCTTACCGCTGCCTACCACCCACATACAGTGGATCACCATGTAACCCGCTGCTAGCACTGCCCTCCAGGTATGCTCACCTGGTGCGTATTCGATAAAACCCGCCGAGCGCTCTCCTTCATATAATATCTTCAACCTTACTCCATCCGGCATGCAGTTACCCAACCACTCACGCTTTTGGTGATAGCCTTGAGTCTTCGGCTTGCTCTTGTAGCAGAAGAAGCCATAGCGATCCACATTCGATGCATCTACCGTGCGAATTATATTTTCCATAGGATACCTGATACTCGATCTACCATCCCATCCACTGGTAACACTGTGAACAATTCATAACCATTTATACCTTGAAAATCCACCATCGGATGGTGGATTTTCAAGGTCTTGGTGAAGATCACCCGAGAATAGAAAACAAAATCATGGTTCGTTATTACCAGGATTATACTCCGCGCCATGTGTGGGTAATGCGGGTGAAGTGAGTGCGTTCGCGCCGTTGGATCTCTCTTCCCCCAATAATCTTACAAGCTGCGCTGGCAACATCTCACGCGTGCCCGTCAAACGGACGATATGGCTAAAGTTCTGCCAGACCAACTGGCGAACTTCGTGGACATTCATCCCCAGTGAGGCGGAGAGCAAGTATTCCACCCAGATCACACGGTGTGGAATCGCACCGGGAGGATCCCCCCATCCGTGGTCGCTCTCCACCAACAGGCGCTCGAGCGGCACTTGTGTGCGGAACAACGAACGCCTGGCAACCGCCGAATGCACCGAGAAATAGCAGCCCAATTCCACTGCCTGGCGGGTCTCAACCGCATTGCCGGTCCACCAGTGCAGGATGGGAGCAGCAATAGGTGTTCGGCGTAGCTCATCCAGCATGAGAGAAGTGGATCTCGCAGATGATGAACTGTGGGTGCCAAAGGAGTGCAGGCTTACGATGCGCCCATTTTTAGCTGCGAACGACAGCACTGTTCGGAGGGTGCTAAGCTGCAGGTCCAATGGCACCTGATAAGCTACATCCAGCCCGACTTCTCCGATGATCGGAGTATGCCTTGCCAAGTCGGCGAACCAGTCAGCGTCGAAGGCATTCTGGGCAGCCAGCTTGCGTGGGTGGCAGCCCACTCCCCAGGCGACGAGTGCCTCTTTTCGAGCAATCACCTTATCGGCTTCGTCCAGTGAAAGGGTCATCGCCAGCACTGCGCCTGCCTCAGCCAATTCAACAGACGTGCGAGACGGATCTATGTGAGCGTGAGCATCCAGGGAGGGAAGATCGGCCATGAGGGTTATTATAGCAACTAGCAATTAGTAATTAATGGTGAGCGTGGCGCTTTGAGGGAACAGATTCTGACTTTAATATACCTTACTCCGTCGTCGTCACCTTGCTGGCGTGAACGAATTGCCCTGCCTCAAAGCCTCCAATTTTTGACAATGCCAAACTGATCATCTGTGCGGCCAGGATTTCCAGGATGGGTAAGGCTGGGTTCTTGCTGACCGGTAGGGTGAATGGAGGCGAACCTTCACCCATCCCAACCAGCTCCGCATGGCCACGCATCCTCAGGATATCCTGTGCCATCCGCTCGTTCAGGGAGGCGCTGGAATCATCCCCACGGTATACCAGGGCAAAGGTGTGCAGTGAGATGACTTCCAGCGGACCATGGCGGAAAGGCAGCACTGTTCATCCCTTCCGCCCCAAACCGGGCAGATTCCTTGATGATCAGTGCACCCGCGCACGCTGCTGCTAGTGAGCTACCCCTGCCCAGGAGGAACAGGTTCTCCACACCAGCCAGCTTCTGGCTGAGGATCTCGACAGAATCCTGCCAACCAGACCAATAATCAGCCACCTTCTGTGGTACATCCCTCAGGGTAGGGAAATGAGTCTTCTCACCTAATAGCTGGTCACCCAACCAGGTAAGCGCAGCCAGCGCCGAGATATAGGTCTTACACGAGACCGTGGCTTCCTCGCCCGCCTCGGTCAGGATCACCAGGTCGGCTCCTTCAGCTAAAGCGCTCCCAGCTGTGTTGGTCACGCCAATCGTGGTCACCCTGCCTTTAGTGAATTCAAGCAATCGCACAACCTCAACACTTTGACCTGACTGGGAAACTGCCACGACCAGGTTTGCTGGATCGATCAACTCCTGCGCATAATGGATCAGCTCGGCTGTCTCCAAACGGATGACCCCGATCGGTAAGGCAAACAAACGCAGCTGGAGTGGGTATAGCCCATGAAACGACGAGCCCATACCGGTCAGAATCACCCGCTGGTACTTCCCAGATCTCAGTAAATTGAAAATTGAGCTGAGCGGTGAGGTTTTATTCAAGCTGTCCAGCGTGGCTTGTAAGGCAGAGGGTTGGTCAAGCAGATCGCTCATATAGGAGGGTGTCATAAGAATATTCCATTACAGAGAAGAGATATGTAAGCTGGATATATCGTGAATCTGTATCAGGACGATGCAAAGTGCTTCAGCCACACACAGGCTGCGCCCACCAATCCACATTCAGCTCCTAGCGCGGCTGGGACAACTCGCACCTTCTCGTGCGGTACCAGCCCACAGCTGTCACGAATGGTGGACTGGATCTGATCCTTGAACAGAGGATAGGCCTGCATCAAGCCTCCGCCCAGGGCAATACACTCGGGGACAAAAAGGGTGACCAGGTTCGCCAGGCCAATGGCGAAATAGCGGGCGGTGTGCTGGACTGCGGCCAGTGCGTAATCATTTCCCTGTTCTGCCAGCAAGCAGAGCTCGCGCGCACGAAGCGGCTCAGGGTGCGGGTGCTGTTTTTGCGCCCATTTCTCCAGCGCTGGTCCGCTTGCCAGGCTTTCCCAGCAACCGTGCGCCCCACAGAAGCATTCGGGACCGGAGGGGTCAATGATGTGGTGACCGATTTCCGGGTGAGCAGAATCTGCACCACGATACAGCTCTCCATTAAGCACCAACCCGGCACCAATGCCAGTTCCTACGGTCACCAGGATGAAGTTTTGGGTGCTTTTCCCGGCTCCCCATATCCACTCGCCCAAGGCGGCGGCGTCAGCGTCATTCTCAATTGCTACGCTGAGGCCCATACGGGTCGAGAGCAGCTGTACAAGGTTGGCTTCCTCCCAGCCTGGCATAAACTCCACCTTGCCAATCGTGCCAAGCTCCGGATAAACGGGTCCAGTGCAGCCAATACCAATCCCAGAAAACGTCTCACCCGTCATCACGGATGTCTTCCACAGCATATCCGCCATGCGCTGGACAGCATCATCCAGTCCGGAGTCAGGGTCGGTGGGGCAAGACATCGATGCTCGAACATGGCCTTCTTCATCCACCATGCCAGCCGCAATCTTTGTCCCACCGATGTCGATCGCCCCGATCATTCTTTGAGTGCTCCAGCGGTCATGCCCTCGATGAACTGTCTTTGCATGAATAGGAAGACAATGATCATCGGCAGGGCAGTCAGCACGGTACCGGCCATGATCTGGGCAACGTTGGAGGTGTTCTTCATCTGGAGCTGCGACAGTCCCACCGGCAGGGTGAATAGCTTCTCGGAATTAGTGACGATACGCGGCCACAGGAAGTCATTCCAGGTGCCCATAAAGGTGAAGATGATCAGCGTGGCGATACCCGGTAATGCCAGAGGCAGTGCTATTCTGCGGAAGACGCCGAATTCATTGCAGCCATCGATTCGGGCGGCATCCAAGAGCTCATTGGGGATGGTCATCATAAACTGGCGCATCAGGAATATGCCGAAGATGCTGGTCAGGTTGGGGACGATCAATGCCATATAGGTATTGATCCAATGTAAGGTAGCCATGATCTTATACACCGGGATCAGGTTCACCTGGAAAGGTACCATTAATGCCAACAGCATGATGAAAAAGATCTGGTCACGGTATGGGAACTTGAGTTTGGCAAAGGAATATCCAGCCAGGGTGTCGAAAAATACATGACCCAGGGTTGTGATGACTGCCACGATTACGCTGTTGGTGAAGTAGCGTAAAAATGGAATGCGCGTCAGCACGTGGATATAGTTCGCCCAGGTGAGTGGGTCAGGGATCCACTGCGGCGGATTGGTGAACACAAACTGTTCCAGTTTAAGTGACGTGGCCACCGACCAGTAGAATGGCACAATCATCAGGATGGCGGTGGTAATAAGAACCAGATAGAGCAAAAAACGTCCGAAAGCGTGGCGGAAGGTCTTAGGATGAATTCCCATATTCCACCTCCTATGCTTTCTCGCGTGATAGGCGCATCTGCAGATAAGAGAATATCACCAGGATAGCAAACAGGATATAGGCGATGGCAGACGCGTATCCCAACTTATGGTTCATAAACCTGCCGAACAGGTAGTACACAATGGAGGTGGTGCTGTACACCGGGCCTCCAGAGGTCATCACAAAGACCTGGTCGAAGACCTGGTAACTTCCAATAACCCCAATAATATAAACGAAGATGATCACGGGTTTCAGCGAGGGTATGGTTATATGGCGGAATTGCGCCCATCCACCAGCACCATCCATCATGGCAGCTTCATATAACTCGCGCGGGATGGATTGTAGCGCAGCCAAAAAAACCACGGTCTCGAAACCGAAGCCCTGCCAGATGGAGGCAATCGCTACCGAGATCAGGGCAATATGCGGATTGGATAACCAGCCAACTTTTGGCAACCCCAGGTTCTCAAGGATGGTGTTGAACAATCCATTCTGGTTATACAGCATCACCCAGATGGTGGAGACCACCACCAGGGAGGTCATCACCGGCAGGTAATAGGCGGTGCGGAAGATCGAGCGAAAGCGCACGTTCTGGTTGAGCATTAAAGCAGTCAGTAAACCTAAGGTAGGACCGATGCTCATACCTATTAGGACGAACACGGTTGTGTTCAACATGCTCCTACCGAAGATCTTATCATCGGTAAGCAGCTTGATATAGTTATCCAAGCCCACAAACTTTGCAGCCGTTAACCCTGTATAATCGTTAAAGCTCCACCAGAGTGAAACCACCATGGGGATGAATAGGAACACGATAAGTGAGATTATCGGAACCGCGATGAACAAATAGGGAAGAGAGTATCTCTGGATCGAGCGCTTAAACCGGTATGTGAGCGGAATTGCTGTCATGGGTGTCCTTTCTGACCCTTGGCTGTTTACCTATATCCAGTTAATAGGCACATCATTGCCATTGCGAGCCGGTGTTCTTCCATCGACAAGTGCCGAGCGACTTTCGAGGGAAGCAATCTCATTTTATAAACCCAAGATTGCTTCCCTCTCGCTATGCTCGAGGAACAGGTCGGGTAATGCAGTGATATCTTAAAGACACTGTATAAGCGCCCTGCTCGCAATGGCCTGTTAAAACCCAGGCAGACCTACCAGGTTCGTGAGAGTAAAACAAGCTACTGGTCGAGAACTGCCTGGCTTTCGTCTGCTGCTTGATCCAATGCATCTTGAACACTCAGTTCACCGAGTGCGATCTGCTGCATGGCATTGGTGAAGAAACCGTCAATGTCAGCCCATCCACTCACGTATGGGAAGTGAATGGCTGTCTCCATGGTCTGCAAGAAAACAGAAAATGCTTTCTGACCGCCGAAGTAAGGATCTTCCACATTCACCTCAGGGCTGGAAAGAGCTTCCGTTAATGCCGGCGCAGCACCTGCCAGCTTGTACACATTGATCTGGTTCTCTAATTCCATGGCATATTGGATGAACTCCCAGGCAGCTTCCTTCTGAGTAGCGCCGGAGGGGATAGCAAGCCCCGTCCCGCCCAGGTATGATCCTGGTTGTTTGCTGTATGGGTGCAAAGTTACCCGCCACTGCCCTGCCATTTCAGGGGCAGCACTCTTCATGATGCCCATATAATAGGGACCATCCGAGAACATGGCAATCCGTCCATCCTTCACCCCCTGGATGCGTTCACCCTGATCGGAAGTCCAGTCGATGGCAACCCCTTCTCCTAATAGACTGGCGTTGAATGTGATTCCCTCCACTGCCTCAGGGCTGTTGAATACTACCTGGGTATTATCCTCGTTGAGCAGTGCGCCACCATTTTCGTAGATCCACTGTGAGCCATGGAATGTGTCGGCGTCAAACTCATAAAAATACTTATCATCTTCATGCAATGACTTAGCAGCCGCCATTAACTCATCCCAGTTGGTAGGCACCGTGATGCCTTTCGCTTCGAACAAGTCATTGCGGTAGTACAGGGCATAGGTGTCAAAGTCATACAGGGCAGCAATGATCTGGTCATTAAAGGTGATGGCATCCAATCCACCCGGGGTGTAAGCCTGGTCCCAGGGTACGCCGTTGAGCATGCCACCCGAGAGAGGCTTCAAGTCTGTGAATGCATTCAGTGAAGCAAAACCCGGGATCCAGGTCATATCCACGGTGACCACATCGGGCGGGGTGCCACCGGTGAGCACCACATTGAGCTTTTCCAGGGTGGTATCCCAATCCAGCGCTTCATAATTGATCGTGATGTTGGGATGGGCTGCCTGGAAGGGTTCGATCAGTGGCTTGATCGGCGTGGCTTCCCCATAATAATCCCACACGGTGATTGTAACTCCCTCAGCAGGTGCTTCAGTGACGACAGGTGCCTCGGTAACGACAGGTGCCTCGGTGACAGCAGGTGCTTCGGTGGCAGCGGGTTCGGTGGTCGCCCCTCCACAGGCGCTAAGCAACAACCCTAAAATTATCACCAGGCTGAACAATACTTTCTTTGTATACATAGGTTCTCCTTTTCTCAAGTTGGTTTATTTATGATTGATCGTCTTGAAAGCAGTTGGTTTAAGGTTAGTTCTACTCCTCCTTTCAGATTATAAAAACCATTCCACAATGGCGCCATTGAATCCACCTACTGAAATTTTAAAACCCTGATCGTTGATCCCCTTCTCCACAAAGCCAGATGGTTCAATCTGGCGGATGCTTTTCAGAGGCAGCTGCGAGGATACTTTCACCTCTAACGTTTGCAGACCGTGGTTTGCAAAAATGGCGTAGCCGCGTTTCTCGCCCACCAGGGCTGACACCTCCACCATGGGCTGGTCGGTGGTAAACAGCGCCTTCACCCCCACCCACTGGCTGAAAGCCTGATAGAGCCTGTATACATTTTGCTGCCCCTCAAAGGCAGCTGGTGTTTGGGCCAGATAGCTCTCCACAGGGTAGGTGCATAGCAAAGTCTTACCTTTCCCATATTGATTGGCAATCAGTGCAGGCCTGCCATCCTGGTCAATGGCGATGACCTGCCCCCGCTTAATATCAACCGTTGCCGGCCAATTTCTTGGGTTGCTTCCATCCACCTGAAAGTGGAATGTCTCACCAGTCCGCAGATCACCGAATTCAGTAACCATTTTCAATGTAACTTCATTAACAGGTGCATGGTCTGCCAGGCGTGCCCCGAACAGGTCGTCCATCTCGGGGATGGCCACATCCGCACACACAGAAGCATAAAGCGATAACCCTTCCTTCACATAATGTTTCGCCGATTCCCAAAAACTGGTGTGTACGTGCACCAGGTTATCTGATGTGCTGGTTAACGGGGCAGGCATCAACAGCATGCCTCTGTGATCCCAGCACCACTTTTCGCGTAGGAAACCCACCGTTAACCCTGCTTGCCTGCCTAAAATGAGCGTGCTCAGCCAGGCACCCACCAGCCAACGGTTGAGTTCACCGTGCGCGTGCTTATCGACTCCTGCAACCGCCCCACCATCTTGGGTGGAGACGTACGGGATGACGCTGTTGACTTTTATCCCCAGGTCCGAAAAATCACCATGCGGCTTGGACCATTCACGTGGCACGATGATCCCTGCGCAGGCGCTTTCA
The DNA here is from genome assembly GCA_963777935.1 of uncultured Chloroflexia bacterium. Lineage (GTDB taxonomy): Bacteria > Chloroflexota > Anaerolineae > Anaerolineales > UBA4823 > FEB-25. Next base: position 121,116 of record CAVZSL010000001.1, on the reverse strand, counting down.
GGCTCCAGGCCGGTCAAATCTATCCGGCTAAGCACCTGGCTGAAATTGCGGAGCTCCACTCCTTGTGGGCGATCTTGCCGGTCCCAGGTGGTGAGGCCAAACTGGGTCTCATGCGGGGCGCGCAGGTAAGGGGCACGCTGGTAAGTCTCAGGGGCGGCGTCGGTGAAGCACCACAGCAAAAATCCATTAGCGCCAACAGCCAGAGATGAATACATGCTTGTGCGGTCGAAGGCGGCAATTCGCTCGGGGGTATATTGTGCGGATGAGGCTCCCAGCTCATGGATCATCACCGGGTGACCAGCACCCCATCCCAGCAAGGTTTGGAAAGCCCCGCAATAGGTGCCACGGGTGGAGAGCATCGGGTCGGGGAACAAGCCTGGCTCGTAGATCGAATAAGGGTGGGCAGAAAAGAAATCCACTTCTTCAGCGATCAAATCGGGGCGGAATGGCCCATGATTTACGTCATCCATGGAGATACCCACCACCAAAGGCGTGTCTGGATCATTTTTCCGGATAGCCCCAGCGATCAGGCGCGTCCAATTAATCGCCATGGCATCCGAGGTCTCGCCGGAGACAATCCAGAAGGGCGGCTCATCGGTCAAATCCCAGGCAAGGATGGCAAACTCACCTGCGTAGCGTCTGGCGAGCTCGGCTGCGTGATCCGTCTCGAGGCGTAGCATCTCGGGGTCCGCGTGGGGGTGGCGTCCATGCCGCCAGGGCACATCCCAGTAGGCCTCCCCCACCTCACCGCCGATGAACAACGCCGGGTGCAGGTAGATCTGGTATTTGTGCGCCATCTTGACCAAAAAATCGAACTGGACAAACGCTTCAGGGTTGTAATCGCCCGGGCGTGGCTCGAACCAGGCCCAGAACAGGTCAAAGCGCACGGTGTTGAAACCCAGGTCCTTCATCTTAGCAAAGTCAGCCTCGATGCTGACCTCATCCCATTGTTGGGTCCATTCCAGGGCAGCTACAGCCGGCACCCAGTGTGCCCCTACGGGGATGAACCTCCCCTGCCGGGTGGAGAAATATGTGCCTTTAAGAGTTGCAGGTTTAAGTTTCATAACAAGGATCTCTTTCTATAAACAAGGTAGTCGTAGGGGCACGATATTGAACATCCGAAAGGTTGTGTTCTCCTTGAGGAGGATCGTGCCCCTGCGGAGATTATTTAACCCTCACATCAAATCCAACCTCGAATAATCTTTGCCAGGGTAGGTGAATATTTTCAACTTTTACCGCCTTAACCACCCCGGCATTGATAAAAAGCTGCTCCAGCTCTCCAGCAGCCAACATCAGGCGTTCCTGCACACGCTTTTCGACCTTACCCACTGCGGGTGTAGGTAAGCGCTCCATGGTTGGCATGAGGCCAAATGCAGGTAGGTCTTCCAGCATACATTGGCTGCGCTGGTATGTCTGGTAAAAGTAATCGTCCAGCAAGCGCAGAAACAGGAACTCGTAATGGGAGCGGGTCTGCTCTGGGTCGTCACCATTTTTCCTTGAAAGGAGGCGTAGCACGGAATGTGCCAGGACGGTACCGAGGGTGTTTCCGGCTGTATTCCATCCCCCAAAGGCAGTTAAACGGGCGGATTTCGTATGCTGCATGAGCAGGTTCCCTAATATCAAATCTGCGCCATTAACAAAGGCTACATCTGCCAGGGCTACCGGGCGCTTAGACTCGAGATCGGTCATAATGACACGCACCAGCTCTTCAGGGCTGCGCTCAGGGGATTGCATCTCACGCCGTGTACTGCGGTAGACCGGGTCTGCCTCAACCTCCTCCAGATAAGATAACAGTTTCTCAGGCAGATCAGCTCTTATAGTTTCCAACCCTTTCCACACCAGCCATTGCAGGCTGGCTTCACCCTGCGCATGCGCAGGTGCATTCAGGTAGAGCACCAGGTCTGCCTCTTCAGGAGTGGCAGCCAGTATTCCACCCAGGGGTGCCAGGTGGGCTTTGACCAGCTCGTGGATTGGACGGTCCTCATAGGAGGTGGTTACCAAATCTGAATGGATGCTGGAATAGCGTGGATAAATCTTTGGCTTGAACCCCGCCTGTCTGCAGACTGCACTGGCCAGCAACAAGCAGCCAATTTCATCTGCACCCGGATAAGTGATCGCCCGTTCCGTCAGGTTTTTTCTACGCAATGTGGCTTGCAACGTGCGGGCTTCGGCGATGTTCCAGCCATACTCAGCCGTATCATCCTGGGGCAGCAGCAGGAAATCGAAGATACCCTGTTCCAACCAGTCAATCATACGCAGATTAACCTGGTGGTTGCGCTGCCTGCCTGCCAGGTAATCATCACTAACAGATTTGGGAATGCGCCTGGATAAGTCTTTCTTCTCCGCTTGTTCCTGTGACGATGCCTCTCCCAGGCTGATCTTATGCTCCAAATAAGATAGACGGAACATCGCACTTCCATAGATAGCCCAATAATCTTTCTCCTCCTCGCTGGAATCGGCACGCGAGATGCGCAGGATCACGCTCGAAGCAAATATAGGCAGCTGAGGCCGGCTGGCTTTAATTTTCTTCAACACGTCCAGCCGCTCCAGCACCGTATCGAGCGGCTCATGTGAGGTGCGCGAAGGGATCAAACCGCCATATGCAAGCGTATCCAGCGCAATGATGAGCACATCCGCAAATTCAGCCTCTTTGATCAGCCACTCCACCAGGCGGAGGTGTTGCGAGTCTCTCCACGGATTGCCCAACCATTCACGGGCAGGCAGGTGCAGCTCGTACCCCGCCAGGCGTGCCAGGTAGGTTGGATAATCGTAATTTACTGGTCGATCATCCATGGGGAGCAGCGCCATCACGGGTTTCATGCCTGCCTCATGCGCTTCACAAACTGTGCGGTGATCCATTGGGGACGGGTAATGGCACTGCCCACCACCACGGCAAATGCACCCAAAGCCAGTGCCAGGGCGGCTTGATCGGGGGTGGCAATGCGCCCTTCCGCGATGACCGGCACTTTGAGATCGGTAGCCAACCTGCGCAAAAGCTCAAAATCAGGAGCTTCCCGCTGTGGTGATTCATCCGTATAGCCAGATAGGGTCGTGGAGACCAGGTCTGCGCTGGCACTTTGGGCTGCCAATCCTTCTTGATGGTTGCTGATATCCGCCATCACCGGGCAGCCAGTCCGTTCATGGATCAAGCGAATTCGGTCATTCAGGCTGAGACCATCCGGATTCGGGCGGTCAGTGGCGTCAATGGCGATGATATCTGCCCCAGCGTTTGCCACCTGAATGGCGCTTTCTATCGTTGGAGTGATGCGCACGTTAAATCCCGTTATATCCAACTTGTAGATGCCGATGATGGGTAGGCGGACTGCGCGGCGAATTGCTGCAATATCCTCAGGAGAATTGGCACGCATGCCAACCGCCCCACCCTCCGCAGCAGCCACTGCCATGGCTGCCATATACATTGAGCCATGTAACGGCTCGTCATCCAGCGCCTGGCAGGAGACGATCAATCCCCCACGCAGTCGCCTCAATAAGTCAGGCAAATTCGCCAGGTACGCCTTGTCTGTGGGTTGGCTCATGGCCGGGTCACCTGCATTCTTCACCACGCCTGAAGCTGAAATAGAAACGGCACTGATCGCCACGCGTCACCGACCAGGAATATTCGATCGGCTCGGCAGTATTGGTGTAGGCGCGCACCTTTGAGAGCATAGCAGGCGAGCCTGGTTGTGTTTCCAGGTATTCAGCCTGATCTATTTGAAGCAGCACAGGTTCCAGGCTCTGGTCCATCATGGTCACATTGGTCTGATAATGGGCTGCCAACCACTCATAAAGGGAACTGGACGTGAGCTCAGAGGCGCTCTCGAGGCCTGGGAAACGCTTTTGTGAGAGATAGCTCGTCTCCAGCAAGATCGGTTCTCCATCAGCCAGGCGCACGCGCACGATCTCAACCACCGGTTCGCCCTGCTCCAGGTTGAGCATGTTGGCTACCTCCACATCCGCCTCAACCACCTGGAGGGAGACCAGTCGGCTGCTGGGCTTCCTGCCGATCGCACGCATCTGTTCGGTGAAGCTGAGCTTGCTGGGCGAAATTTCGGTGACCGCAGGACGGGAAACAAAGGTACCCACCCCGTGCCGGCGAATCAGCCAGCCCTGCCGGGTCAGATCGTCCAGGGCGGTGCGTACGGTGAGGCGTGAGACGCCATACAGGTCGGCCAGCTCCCATTCGGGTGGGACCGATTCACCCGGCTTGAGCTGACCATGCAAAACCAGCTCACGAAGGTTTTGCTCGATCAGGTCGTACAGCGGGGTTTTATCCTGCCGGTTGATTTTGAACAGGTCTTTGGGTTCGGTCATCACAGGATCCCTTGAAGACATTAGATGACAGGTTGACTAGATGTCAGTACATCTAACATTATAGATCGAATCAAAAAAGAGTCAATAGGGAATTCGGTCCCACTACCTTATCCCACCCTGAACCCTGAGAAATCGGGAAAATATTGTAAATTCACCCTTCAAATCCCGGTGTTCTTCTTAAACCTATTCATGCAATACCGAGGGCAAAATTTCCAACCACATCGCCCGATGGAAAATGGATCAAAATGGGCGCACGCATTCCAGGATGATGGGCGTTTCCATAAAGATAAGTAGCGTGTATTGAACGAGTAACGCGCTGCTTGCCTTGTGCCCTGAGCTGAAAGCTGAAGGCTCACCGCTGGTTGCAGTATTAATTGCGTTATTTTCTTTTTTTGTAACATTTACCGACATATTGTCGCTTGGCAATAAATCTTGCGTATTCAATGCCGATATGCAACTCAATATGGGAATACATATGGCATTAATGCCAAAGAATATGGCACTTTTATGCCTTTCATACCCAAATAGATTACGATCTGGCAGGTTGAGTAAGAAAATTACATTAGAAAACGCTTTTTATATGTAATTAATCCCCATCTCACCCGTTATTAACAAATATACACGGTTACGCTTGTTGACATTAACCTTAAATGAGTATACAATATAATTTGAAGACAAAAATAATTGCCCATGGTTTTCATTGCAGGGGTACTGCGATATTGGGCCAGATTGCTCAGAAAACTTCAGGGGATCATCGTTGGATGTATAGCATCCCCAACGATTTAGATTTAATTCATCACATCCTTCGCTGCCATCATCATAGTCCCCATCAATCCGAGCAACCCGGTATGCAGGCACCCTGCAGGAGAGGAGATGTAAACCTGGCCAAGACCCACTTGTCCGTATTACCGCTTCATTCAACCCATTCCAACCTCACTCTAGCGATGTTTATTTAACAATTGGAAAATAAATCATTGAGGAGGATGCGTGATAACTAATAAACCATATTTTTACAGGAGGGAATTTATCCAAAGATGAATAACACCTCCACCAACCAAACCCAAACCGACACCACGGGTATCTCACGCCTGTGGATTATACGTTTTAAATCTATTCAAACACTCAGGAGGGTGCAATGAATATAACCAATAAGAATTATAAAACTTACCGGATGCTCGCCCTGGTTTTCGTCGTGGTCCTATCACTGGGAGTGACGATGATTGCCATGGCCCAGGCATCACCCGGCGGAGGAGACAAAGCTGTTGGTCAAGACAGCAACCAGCTGATTGAACCGCAGGGACTGTTAACCGAATGTATGGTTGATCGATTTAATGCAACCCATCCGGGCGGAGAAAAAGAATCTCTGGAATGTACTTCTAACGACGTGCAATTGGCCGCTTACGTACTAAATGCCGAACCGGAGTACTGTATCGAGGGCGAAATAGTCACGGTACAATTAATGGGTCAGTTCCGTGCCACGTCGGCTGAACGTTGGGATGTGGGTGTATTCATATCTACAGATGGCGGCAACCCAAACACATTGGGTGGTGTGTGCTATAACGACTTTCTCCATCCCGTATCATTAACCAATTTGGATCTGGATTTAGGTGGAGGCTATGGCCCCTTCTACAACGGCGAAATTGAAGAAGATCCCGCTGACTCGTGTGGAGACACCCAGCAATACAATGGTACTAACGCATCTTTCTTAGTAACCGATGAGATCCAAATTGTGTGTCAGGACACCGACAACGACAATATTGCTGATGTCAACAGTTGTACCGTTTGGTCCAACGCCAAGTCCGACGGATCTGCGAACAAGCCCAGTTGCATAGACGAATTGGATACGGGTGCTGAAACAACAGCAAAATGCACCTGTGGGCCGATACCCATCGTGGGGCTCGTAGTTCCTGAAACGGGCACGATCGAAGTCATCAAGGACCTGATCCCCACAACCGACAGCGGGCTATTCAACTTATTGATCGATGATATAGCCGAGGCTAGTAATGTCGGTGATGGTGGCACAACCGGTGCCGTGACGGTTTCTGCAGGAACGGACGTGGATCCAGGAGATGATCACACAGTGAGTGAGACAGCTGGCACAGCCACGGTCCTCGCCGACTACGACACGGCGATCTCGTGTACTAGCGACCAAGCGCACTCCGCAAGTGCTACTGGCGCAGGCCCCCTGACCTTGACTGTTCTCCCTGATGAGGACTGGGTCTGCACCATAACCAATACCCTGCTAAAGACCACACCATCGATCACAACGGCGCTGCATCAGGGAGCGACCGACAGCGGGGCACCTGTGGTAGTCGCGGTTGGTGGTTCTGTACCGCTTGGCACATCGATGCACGACTCGGCCACGGTGACCAATGGCAGCTTCGCCTTCACCGGGACAGTGACCTTTGAGTTCTTCAAGAATCTGACCTGCGCAGGTACTGCTGAAGCCAGCTCGACTGGAGTTGCGCTGGTGAATGGGGTAGCGGATCCGGCGCTGGCGCAGACGAACCTTGCGGTGGGCGACTATGCCTACCATGCGAAGTACATCGCAGGGAGCGACCCGTACCACTACGACTCAGCCTGGAGTTCATGCGAGTACTTCTCGGTGAGCAAGGCCCAGTTTGATGTGACGCACTGCGGTGCACGATGCCGCCCACGCTCGACAATGACCAACCTATCTGTCCCGTTGGGTTCGATCATGCACGACACAGCCGCTGTGACCGGTGGCGTGGGCGGGCTTTGACCCTACCTGCGGTGAGCTTCACCGTTCTTCCCCAACAGCGCCTGCACGGTGGGTACTGGTGCACCCATTGCCAACGATGCAACTCCCGCATCCTGACACGCTGGCATCGATTGATACGCGCGGCTCTTGCGGTAGGTTCCGTTCGCCTTCCAGGCAACCGGTGGCCGGGGATGGTAACTATCTCTGGCGACACCAGCTCCCTGCGAGCCGTTCACGGTAACACCGAAGCAGCTGGCTATCAGCACCGCCATTCACGATGCGAGCCACGCTGTAGTGACCAGTGTCGGACTGGGAGCGATCGTCCATGACACCGCCAATGTGACTGGCGGCGTGGCAACCTTCGATCTCCCGGCGGTGACCTTCAAGTGGTTCACCAACGGTACCTGCACTGGTGGCTCAGCCGTGGCCAACGATGGCATGGAAGGCAGCCTGTACAAGTCAGTTGTTAGCGCTGCCCTGGCAGGAGGCAGTTACGCCTACCAGGCAACCGTGGCCAGTGACAACAATTACACAGGCGCCACGAGCTCCTGCGAGCCGCTGACAGTAACACCTAAGCAGCTGGCTATCAGCACCGCCATTCACGATGCGAGCCACGCTGTAGTGACCAGTGTCGGACTGGGAGCGATCGTCCATGACACCGCCAATGTGACTGGCGGCGTGGCAACCTTCGATCTCCCGGCGGTGACCTTCAAGTGGTTCACCAACGGTACCTGCACTGGTGGCTCAGCCGTGGCCAACGATGGCATGGAAGGCAGCCTGTACAAGTCAGTTGTTAGCGCTGCCCTGGCAGGAGGCAGTTACGCCTACCAGGCAACCGTGGCCAGTGACAACAATTACACAGGCGCCACGAGCTCCTGCGAGCCGCTGACAGTAACACCGAAGCAGCTGGCCATCAGCACCGCCATTCACGATGCGAGCCACGCTGTAGTGACCAGTGTCGAACTGGGAGCAATCGTCCATGACACCGCCAATGTGACTGGCGGCGTGGCAACCTTTGATCTCCCGGCGGTGACCTTCAAGTGGTTCACCAACGGTACCTGCACTGGTGGCTCAGCCGTGGCCAACGATGGCATGGAAGGCAGCCTGTACAAGTCAGTTGTTAGCGCTGCCCTGGCAGGAGGCAGTTACGCCTACCAGGCGACCGTGGCCAGCGACAACAATTACACAGGCGCCACGAGCTCCTGCGAGCCGCTGACAGTAACACCTAAGCAGCTGGCCATCAGCACCGCCATTCACGATGCGAGCCACGCTGTAGTGACCAGTGTCGGACTGGGAGCGATCGTCCATGACACCGCCAATGTGACTGGCGGCGTGGCAACCTTCGATCTTCCGGCGGTGACCTTCAAGTGGTTCACCAACGGTACCTGCACTGGTGGCTCAGCCGTGGCCAACGATGGCATGGAAGGCAGCCTGTACAAGTCAGTTGTTAGCGCTGCCCTGGCAGGAGGCAGTTACGCCTACCAGGCGACCGTGGCCAGTGACAACAATTACACAGGCGCCACGAGCTCCTGCGAGCCGCTGACAGTAACACCGAAGCAGCTGGCCATCAGCACCGCCATTCACGATGCGAGCCATGCTGTAGTGACCAGTGTCGGACTGGGAGCGATCGTCCATGACACCGCCAATGTCACTGGCGGCGTGGACAACTTTCGCACTTCCGGCAGTGACCTTCAAGTGGTTCAACAACGGTACCTGCACTGGTGGCTCAGCCGTGGCCAACGATGGCATGGAAGGCAGCCTGTACAAGTCAGTTGTTAGCGCTGCCCTGGCAGGAGGCAGTTACGCCTACCAGGCAACCGTGGCCAGTGACACCAATTACACAGGTGCCACCAGCTCCTGCGAGCCGCTGACAGTAACACCGAAGCAGCTGGCTATCAGCACCGCCATTCACGATGCGAGCCACGCTGTAGTGACCAGTGTCGGACTGGGAGCGATCGTCCATGACACCGCCAATGTCACTGGCGGCGTGGACGACTTTCGCATCTCCCGGCGGTGACCTTCAAGTGGTTCACCAACGGTACCTGCACTGGTGGCTCAGCCGTGGCCAACGATGGCATGGAAGGCAGCCTGTACAAGTCAGTTGTTAGCGCTGCCCTGGCAGGAGGCAGTTACGCCTACCAGGCAACCGTGGCCAGCGACAACAACTACACAGGTGCCACCAGCTCTGCGAGCCGCTGACGGTAACACCGAAGCAGCTGGCTATCAGCACCGCCATTCACGATGCGAGCCACGCTGTAGTGACCAGTGTCGGACTGGGAGCGATCGTCCATGACACCGCCAATGTCACCGGCGGCGTGGCAACCTTCGCATCTTCCGGCGGTGACCTTCAAGTGGTTCACCAACGGTACCTGCACTGGTGGCTCAGCCGTGGCCAACGATGGCATGGAAGGCAGCCTGTACAAGTCAGTTGTTAGCGCTGCCCTGGCAGGAGGCAGTTACGCCTACCAGGCAACAGTGGCAAGTGACACCAACTACACAGGCGCCACGAGCTCCTGCGAGCCGCTGACGGTAACACCGAAGCAGCTGGCCATCAGCACCGCCATTCACGATGCGAGCCACGCTGTAGTGACCAGTGTCGAACTGGGAGCAATCGTCCATGACACCGCCAATGTCACTGGTGGCGTGGACGGCTTCGCACTTCCAGCAGTGACCTTCAAGTGGTTCACCAACGGTACCTGCACTGGTGGCTCAGCCGTGGCCAACGATGGCATGGAAGGCAGCCTGTACAAGTCAGTTGTTAGCGCTGCCCTGGCAGGAGGCAGTTACGCCTACCAGGCAACCGTGGCCAGTGACAACAACTACACAGGCGCCACCAGCCTCTGCGAGCCGCTGACAGTAACACCGAAGCAGCTGGCCATCAGCACCGCCATTCACGATGCGAGCCACGCTGTAGTGACCAGTGTCGGACTGGGAGCGATCGTCCATGACACCGCCAATGTGACTGGCGGCGTGGAACGCTTCGCATCTCCCAGCAGTGACCTTCAAGTGGTTCACCAACGGTACCTGCACTGGTGGCTCAGCCGTGGCCAACGATGGCATGGAAGGCAGCCTGTACAAGTCAGTTGTTAGCGCTGCCCTGGCAGGAGGCAGTTACGCCTACCAGGCAACCGTGGCCAGTGACAACAACTACACAGGCGCCACGAGCTCCTGCGAGCCGCTGACAGTAACACCGAGCAGCTGGCCATCAGCACCGCCATTCACGATGCGAGCCACGCTGTAGTGACCAGTGTCGGACTGGGAGCGATCGTCCATGACACCGCCAATGTGACCGGCGGCGTGGCGACCTTCGATCTTCCGGCAGTGTCCTTCAAGTGGTTCACCAACGATACCTGCACTGGTGGCTCAGCCGTGGCCAACGATGGCATGGAAGGCAGCCTGTACAAGTCAGTTGTTAGCGCTGCCCTGGCAGGAGGCAGTTACGCCTACCAGGCGACAGTGGCAAGCGACACCAACTACACAGGTGCCACCAGCCTCTGCGAGCCGCTTACGGTAACACCGAAGCAGCTGGCTATCAGCACCGCCATTCACAATGCGACCCACGCTGTAGTGACGTCAGTTCTAGCCGGATCAATTGTCCACGACACAGCCGATGTGACCGGTGGCGTGGATGGGTTTACGCTGCCTGCGGTGAGCTTCACCTTCTTCCCCAACAGCGCCTGCACGGTGGGTACTGGTTCACCCATTGCTAACGATGCTAACTCCCGCTCCTGACACGCTGGCTTCGATCGATACCGCGGCTCTTGCGGCAGGTTCCTACGCCTTCCAGGCAACGGTGGCCGGAGATACAAACTACCTAGGTGCAACCAGCGCCTGCGAACCCCTGACCGTCGTCCCGCCAACCGGCGTTCTGCTGCCTACCCAGACGACCTGCGAAATGTATCGTGATGGCCAATGGCCACCGATGTATGACGCCTTTCTCTATCAGGTGAAGGCAGGTATGATCAACAGTGTGTCACCGGGTGTGATCTTCTATTACAATACCATCACAGCGCCTAGTGCTAACTTCACCTTCACCGTTGTAGAAACAAATGAACTCAAGCCCGCATACTGGAAAGCCATGTTTGAACAGACCATAGGTCAGGCAATCCTGTATAATGCCAACTGCAGTAAAGTCTCAGGTGTCGTAGTAACCCATAGCGGTACAACCAGCCCCTACACAATTACGTTCGATGTCACTGGGGCGACGCCTGACGCTACTTACTACATCGGCATAAAGTACTCACCACAGAACCTGATTGGTCAAGGAGTTGGTAATTCTCCATGGCCAACGAATACCTACTCCTGGTCGACCTATTTCGGTGCCGTCATCCAGCCAGGGAGCACGGATAGCATTCCGGTAGCACCAAAAAAGCCTGTTTTCCTTCTATACAGGAGATGATCCGTGTAAAATAATCCCTGGACCATCAAACCAAGTGAAATCCCCTCCTCTCAAAAGGGGAGGGGATTTCAGACGGAACTGGCAAAATTGATACGTTATATCCCAACGCAAGCCATGATAGAAAACAGGTGGACAAATGAAAAGAAAATTAAACTATAAAGTGCTTATCATTATTGCTTTGGTCAGCCTGGTAGCCTTGTTCGGTTTCACCATCCGCGCCAGGGCTGACCTGGCTGGCTCCGAAGCCGACCTCAATCCATTAGGTGAAGCATTTGAGATCAACCCCGATACTGCGGGGAAGCTATGGATCAGCGATTTTACCGCTGGCGATATCTGGGGAGTCGATCCGTCGAGCGGAGCTTACGAAGTGTATGCTGTGGGTGGTTACCCAAGTGACGCCCGCCAGGCAGGTGGTTGGCTGTGGTGGGCAGACGGATTGAGTAATATCCTCGGCCGCGTCTCAACCAGCGACGATTCCTTCACTCAATGGGAAGTGCCCGATGTGACTGGGTTTTATGGCACCAATCTGGATGACCAGGAGCGCCTGTATGCTGTCGATGCATCCAACCCTTATCTCTACCGCCTGGATCCAGATTCATCCGAGCTATGCACTTACACCATACCCGGGGATGGAGCGAGCACTTACATCGTTCGCCATGGCGATTATCTCTGGTTCGCTGATTGGTTTGATTCCAATTTGCATAGGCTTAAGATCAGTGACAACAGCCTCACCTCCTGGTCTTTGCCCGAGGGTAGCTCTCCGTTTGGGATGGCGGTGGATGGTAGCGGTAATTTGTGGTACGCTGACCAGGGCATTGAGTGTATTGGCCAAACTCAACCCCACCACCAATCAGCTGACCAGTTTCGCCTTGCCCAGCGGGGATTATCCTGAAATGATCACCGTACAGTCTGACTTCATCTGGTACACAGAGGGAAACCTGGCCAGTATCGGTCGCCTGGACCCACTGACTGCTCAACATACTATCTCCACCCTCAGCGTTCAGAACCAAACCCTGAATCCCAGCTGCGACACCATCGCTCCATCCAGCACCGGCACCGTGACGGTCACCAGCGGTGATCTGAGCTGGGGCGATACAAGCTATCCCACTACTCCGCAATAATGGAGGCTGGAAAATCTACCAGCTGCCAGATGGATCCTTACCTTGGGGAATTGTTGCGCCTGAATTGGGTTACGTGATCGATTCAGGACGGCAGAAACTGATCCGATTTAACCCAGTGTTCCCACCACTTACCCTGATCTACTTACCAATTATTACTAAATAGAAAATTATTAAGCATTTGAACCAGCAGGAGGTCCAGAGTCATAGACCTCCTGCTGATTCAATTTAAAATACCTGTAGGATTCCCTATTCAGATACTCGAAATAGGCATAATTTCATAACTGGTATTCCTTACCGGGATATATTTCTTATATGTTTGGACATTTTCCAGATGTATCTCTGCTGTCGTTCAAGTCCAAATCTCTATACTCCCCTGAAAATCCTTGACTATTCTCCATCCAATATTTACACTGGTAAATGTGGATATAAAACCTTATAATCCTCTTCTAAGCTTTCATGGCCATGGACTATACCCATTTTACCGACGAAATCCTTGCTTCGCCTGATCGCTCAATCTGATGAAAACGCTCTGAGTGAGCTATACGATCGTTATAGCCGGTTGGTTTTCAGCGTGGCATTGAATACCCTCTCAGACGCCGGACGTGCCGAGGAGGTGACCCAGGATATCTTTGTACGGGTCTGGGAAAAAGCCCATACTTACAATGCTGAGTATGGTCGCGTGGCCACCTGGCTGACAAGTATCGCCCGCCACCGTTCTATTGACCTCTACCGGCAGGCCCACTCCCGCCATGAAGACCTGCAAGTCGCCTGGCAGGATGCCGAGGCCATTGATATCCCTGATGGTCAGAACGTTGAATGGGAGGTGGACCTCTCGCAACGACAACAGCGCATCCGCTGGATGGTCGCACAGCTCCCCACGGAACAAAAACAGGCTCTCGGGATGGCATTCTTCCAGGGTCTCTCACACTCCGAGATTGCTGCTGCTCTGGGTGAGCCGATTGGCACCGTCAAGACCCGCATTCGCCTGGGTATGGGTAAATTGCGCTTGCTTCTAAAGGATGAATAATTAGTTTTGAAATCCGTTCTATTGGATTTTACGTATTTTATATTAGGAGCAATAGATAAATTCTATGGAGGTTGAAAATCACGTCATCGATTTACTTCCAGACTATGTGCTGGGTAGTCTGATCGATGAGGAAGCAAGCCACGTGGCTGAACACCTGGCCACATGCCTGACCTGTAAGGCAGAATTTACGCGCCTTCAACAGATTGCGGACGATTTGCCCCTCGCGCTGGTACAGACTTCACCTCCCCCTGGGGTTAAAGCTGGATTATTGAATGCAATCCACTCAGCTCAATCAAAGACCACAACCTCCAGCCAACCAACGTTCTGGCAAAATCTCAGTGGCATCTTCCGTATGCGTCTCCCCGCATGGGGCCTGGCGCTTATCCTGGTATTGGCATTGGGCAACTTGCTGCTCTGGCGACAATTTAATCCATCGAACGGCCAGACAAACACTAACATGCTTGTGTTCGCCTTGGCGAGCACAACAGATGCACCTAAAGCTTCTGGCACATTGATCATGGACCAGCATGGCCATTATGGCACCCTGGTTGTCGATCAATTGCCAATCCTGGACGCACAACACCAGTACCAGGTTTGGCTGAACCGTGATGGAACCCGGATCAGTTCCGGATTATTCTCTGTGAACTATGAGGGGTATGGATCCTTGGAGCTATTGGCACCCGATCCGCTTATCCAATATGATTCGATCGGTATCACCATTGAGCCAAAAGGTGGCAGCCCCGGACCGACCGGTGCCAAAGTGCTTGGAAGTGACTTAGCCCACTAATGGAATAATGTCCTATCTACAGCGGAGAATTCCTCCGCTGTTTTTTTATTCAAAATAAATCCAATGTTTATCTTATTACGTATATTTATTTAGATGTTCAAATTTCATAGGAGGAACAAGCTAATGAATACTAAAGTTTACAAATCAAGAATGAAACCGATCTCGCTGATCGGTCTGATGGTAGCCGTATCAATGATCCTGGCAGCCTGTACCGCTTCGGTTCAAACCAACCAGGCTGTAGCTCCAACCACTCCGGCTGTTGCCCAACCTGTGGTAGCTGCTCAGAGAAGCCGTAGTCAACTTGGTCACAGACCCCACCCTGGGAAAGATCCTGGTGGATGGTAAGGGCATGACCTTGTATATATTCACGAAGGACGAACCTGGCAAAAGTAACTGTGATGCAAGCTGCCTGGCAAAATGGCCGCCTTTGTTGACCCAGGGTAACCCGACCCTAGGCGCAGGTGTTGATGATTCATTGGTCGGATCAGCCGCGTTGGCTGATGGCACCAAGATTGTCACCTACAACCAAATGCCGCTATATTACTTCATTAATGATGCCAAGCCAGGTGATACCACTGGTCAGGGTGTAGGCAGTGTGTGGTACACGGTCACTCCAGACGGTAAACCAGTCGGAGCTTCAGGCACATCAAACCCCACAGTTGCGCCAGTAATATCTGGGAATGAACCCATCATCAACGTGGCTTCAGATTCGGCGCTGGGTCAGTTCTTGGTGGATGGCAAAGGAATGACTTTGTATATTTTCACCAAGGATGGACGAGACCAGAGCAATTGTGATGCTGCCTGTATGGCAAAATGGCCACCTCTATTAACCCAGGGCAATCCATCCGTAGGTCAAGGTGTAGATGCCTCCCAAGTAGGTGTGGCAAGCCTTGCTGATGGCTCAAAAATCGTCACCTATGACCATAGACCTTTATACTACTGGATCAATGACACCAAACCTGGTGATATTACCGGTCAAGGTGTTGGTGGTGTCTGGTTTGTGATCTCCCCCACTGGTCAAGAAATCGATAGTTCACCTCAAGCAGTTGCCGATCCAACCCCCGATCCTGTTTCTTCCTCGGTTGAGCCCACTCTCATGCTGGCAACGAATTCCACACTGGGTGAATTTCTGGTGGATGGCAAGGGAATGACGCTATATATATTCACCAGGGATGCTGCTGATACTAGCAACTGTACCGGCGATTGCCTGGCAGCCTGGCCACCCCTGCTAACCCAGGGCAACCCGATATTAGGACCTGGAGTTGATGATTCAAAAATCGGTTCAACGTTGCTGGCTGATGGTACCAGGATCGTCACCTACAACCACATGCCGCTGTATTACTATGTCAAAGATACCAAACCTGGCGATACTACGGGTCAGGGAGTTGGAGGAGTATGGTATGTGATCGATTCCGATGGAGATATCATAGGCAAGTAACCAGTATATGTGTTGTTAGTAGGCATATGCAATTTTAGACCGCTCTATAGACAAACACAACCCTAAATAATCAACCTCCCGAGACCTGTTATCTTCGGGAGGTTGACTTATTTAATGGCCAGGTGATAATACCTTTCACTTCCCCAATTTCATTCAAATCAGAGTTTTTATGGCAGTTGCTAAAGAATATCTAAAAACCCTTCGCTACCTAACATCAGGGGCAAGCATAGCACTCGCTTCCGAGAACTCCAGGGAGATGCGGGATGGTTCAAAATAGGCGTACGCATCGAGTGAAGGGAGCGTTTGCATGGATTTAATTATCGCGTATTGAGGCATCATTGAGCCATAAGTCGTGAGCCATGAGTTACAAGGCTGAGGGTTGATGGTTCATTGTTGAACGCAATATATATTGTGTAATTTTCTATTGTTGTAATATTTACAAACATATTTCCTTAAAACAATTATTCTTGCGCTATCGCGATTAATTGCAACGCTTTATGGATATAAGAATGGCACTTGTGCCATCGAATATGGCACATTTATACCCCCTAAAACCACACATTTGTCTAAACTTTCGGTTTTTTATGTAATTAACCAACTTTTTAGCCGTTAATAACAAATATGCAAGGTGATCGTAGTTGACATTAAGGTCATATGAGCATACAATAATATTTGAAGACAAAATAAATTGTCGATGCAGAATGCGCAGGGGACTGCGGCACGTTTCGAAATTTGTTCGAAAAATCCAAGGGGATCTCGCTTGGGTGAATGTAGTTAATATTTAACCTGACGCATGGATTTAATTGCCTCGATACGAATTTCATCACACATAAAAACTGGCCTCTAACATTTACACAAACATGCAATAATGACCAGCAGGCCTACATCACCGTCGTCAAGGTGGTTACCAATGACAACGGTGGTTCAGCCGACTCCCGATGACTTCCTGCTCACCCTGGAAGGCAATGCTGTCACCAGCGGTGTGGCTGTCCCGGTCGATCCAGGCACCTACTACCGCTGACGAGACCCTGCTGCTCAGGCTACACCTTCGATGGTTTCACGCGGTGACTGCGACACCAATGGTGATACGACCGTCGCCCTCGGCGAGAGCAAGACCTGCACCCTCACCAATAATGACCAGCAGGCCTACATCACCGTCGTCAAGGTCGTCACCAACAACAACGGCGGCTCCGCCCTTCCCGATGATTTCCTGCTCACCCTGGAAGGCAATGCGACCCTAAGTGGCGTGGCTGTCCCGGTCGATCCCGGCACCTACACCGCTGACGAGACCCTGCTCTCCGGCTATGCCTTTGACGGCTTCACTGGTGACTGCGATGTAAACGGCGATGTTACTGTCGCCCTCGGTGAGAGCAAGACCTGCACCCTCACCAATAATGACCAGCAGGCCTACATCACCGTCGTCAAGGTCGTCACCAACGACAACGGCGGCTCCGCTCTTCCCGATGATTTCCTGCTCACCCTGGAAGGCAATGCGACCCTAAGCGGCGTGGCTGTCCCGGTCAATCCCGGCACCTACACCGCCGACTGAGACCCTGCTGCCCGGCTACACCTTCGACGGCTTCACTGGTGACTGCGATAGTCAACGGCGATGCTGACTGTCGCCCTCGGCGAAAGCAAGACCTGCACCCTCACCAACAATGACCAGCAGGCCTACATCACCGTCGTCAAGGTCGTCACCAACGACAACGGCGGCTCCGCTCTTACCCGATGACTTCCTGCTCACCCTGGAAGGCAATGCGACCACTCAGCGGCGTGGCTGTCCCGGTCAATCCCGGCACCTACACCGCTGACGAGACCCTGCTCTCCGGCTATACCTTTGACGGCTTCACTGGTGACTGCGATGTAAACGGCGATGTTACTGTCGCCCTCGGTGAGAGCAAGACCTGCACCCTCACCAACAACGACCAGCAGGCCTACATCACCGTCGTCAAGGTCGTCACCAACGACAACGGCGGCTCCGCTCTTCCCGATGACTTCCTGCTCACCCTGGAAGGCAATGCCACCACTAAGCGGCGTGGCTGTCCCGGTCAATCCCGGCACCTACACCGCTGACGAGACCCTGCTCTCCGGCTATACCTTTGACGGCTTCACTGGTGACTGCGATGTAAACGGCGATACTACCGTCGCCCTCGGTGAGACCAAGACCTGCACCCTCACCAACAACGACCAGCAGGCCTACATCACCGTCGTCAAGGTCGTCACCAACGACAACGGCGGCTCCGCTGTTCCCGATGACTTCCTGCTCACCCTGGACGGCAATGCGACCACCAAGCGGCGTGGCTGTCCCGGTCAACCCCGGCACCTACACCGCTGCCGAGACCCTGCTCTCCGGCTATACCTTTGACGGCTTCACTGGTGACTGCGATGTAAACGGCGATACGTCACCGTCGCCCTCGGTGAGAGCAAGACCTGCACCCTCACCAACAATGACCAGCAGGCCTACATCACCGTCGTCAAGGTCGTCACCAACGACAACGGCGGCTCCGCTCTTCCCGATGACTTCCTGCTCACCCTGGAAGGCAATGCCGACCACTAAGTGGCGTGGCTGTCCCGGTCGATCCCGGCACCTACACCGCCGACGAGACCCTGCTGGCCGGCTATACCTTCGACGGCTTCACTGGTGACTGCGATGTAAACGGCGATATTACCGTCGCCCTCGGTGAGAGCAAGACCTGCACCCTCACCAACAACGACCAGCAGGCCTACATCACCGTCGTCAAGGTCGTCACCAACGACAACGGCGGCTCGGCTCACCCGATGATTTCCTGCTCACCCTGGAAGGCAATGCGACCGTCTCAAGTGGCGTGGCTGTCCCGGTCAACCCCGGCACCTACACCGCCGATGAGACCCTGCTCTCCGGCTACGCCTTCGACGGCTTCACGGTGACTGCGACGCAAATCGGCGATACTACCGTCGCCCTCGGTGAGAGCAAGACCTGCACCCTCACCAACTAATGACCAGCAGGCCTACATCACCGTCGTCAAGGTCGTCAACAACGACCACGGCGGCTCCGCTGCACCCGATGACTTCGAGCTCACCCTGGAAGGCAATGCCACCCTCAAGTGGCGTGGCATGTCCCGGTCAATCCCGGGCACCTACACCGCAGCTGAGACCTTGCTGGCATGGTTACACCTTCGACGGTTTCAGCGGTGACTGCGACACCAATGGCGATGTCGACCGTCGCCCTCGGCGAGAGCAAGACCTGCACCCTCACCAACTATGACCAGCAGGCCTACATCACCGTCGTCAAGGTCGTCAACAACGACAACGGCGGCTCCGCTCTACCCGATGACTTCCTGCTCACCCTGGAAGGCAATGCCACCACTCAGTGGCGTGGCTGCTCCCGGTCGATCCCGGCACCTACACCGCTGGCGAGACCCTGCTCTCCGGCTACACCTTCGACGGCTTCACTGGTGACTGCGATGCCAACTGGCAGATACTACTGTGGCAAACTAATCACCTCGCCTCCATCGAATATACCAAAATGGGGATGATTTTTATAAGGATTACGTAATACTGGTGTAATGCAGAATATACTGCTCGAGCTGGCTGATCATCTCCTTCTGCTCTGAGATGATCGACCGCACCAGGTCACCAATTGAAACCATGCCGACCAGGTCGTCACCATCCATGACGGGCAGGTGCCGGATGTGCTTGGCAGTCATCAGGGTCAAACCCTGGTCGTTGGTCATGTCCGGGGTGGCATACACCACGTGCGGCGTCATGATCTCTTTCACCAGCGTCTTCCTGGAAGATTTTCCCAGCAGGATCACTTTTCGGGCATAGTCACGTTCAGAGAAGATCCCCACCAGCTTATCACCGTTCAACACGGGCAATGCCCCCACATCTTTTTCCGCCATTTTCTGTAAAGCTTCGTAAACCGTTGCTCCTGGTGCTGTGCTCCAGATATCATTCCCCTTTTCACTCAAGATCTTGCGAATTGTCTGCATGGCTCTTCCTCCTGGACGAATTGGTTTGGCGACCGGCTTATTTTTCTGAATTATATTCATAATTTAATAATTTACAAGCACCTGGTTCTAGAAAAGACGAGCGATGTATAATATTCTTGATGAGGCAAGGTTTTAGAGATAAACTCCAAAAGGCTCGGAGCGAGCTTGAAGATTCACAATCTGAGCTGGATGAGCTTCAAAAGCAGATCCGGGTATTTGAAGCTCAGGTTGACGCCCGCCTGGGTGACTTGCTCGACCAGCTTATCGATTTGAACGCCGAAACGGCTGGTTTGAACGAGAGGATCAAGCAAATTCGCGAGCAACGCCTTTTTGGCACCGACCTGATGAGTTACACTGAAGGCGCCCCCAAACCAGCTCGCCCCCCCAACCTGAAAGACCTGCCTCCCATGGGGTTAGCCCATCGGGACGCCATCCACTCGATGGCTGAGGGCACCGCCAGCTCATCCGAATTGAACATACCGGATATTAAAACGCTGTATCGTAAACTGGCACGCAGGCATCACCCTGACCTGGCACGCAGCGATGCAGACCGTGTGCAATGCAATACGCAGATGGCTGAGATCAACCAGGCATATAATGACGGCGATTTACCAGCCCTGATGCGGCTTGCCGGGATGACCGTTCCCTATGGGGTGGAGATACCACCAGCAATATTACCCGAAATTGAGCGCAAAAATAGCCAGCTGTCTGAGGCTGAGCAAATAGAGCGTAAATTAAAAGCAGTCCGCCAGCAGATCACCCGCTTGAGTAATCTGCCCATTGTCAAGCTCAGCCTGGAAGTCAAGCTGGCGCGTCACCAGGGACGTGACTTGCTCCATGAGATGGCAGGTGAGCTACGCTACAAGGTGGCTCGCAAGACCGCTGAACGGGATTACCTGGAGGCCCAAATCCAGGCAAGTGGGGAATATAAATCAGAGTGAATAATCTTATTTAATATTTTTTTGTTCAATCGAAAAAAGTAGCTTCCACCCCATGATTTCCGAATACACGTTGAGTTATCAGAGAAGTAAATAATGTTAATGAAAGCATATGCTTTTGGATTAGTAAGAAAAAAGGGTTCGAGAACCTTACAAAGGTTTTGAGAGTATATGTAATATATCTCATATAACTACCATCATCGATAACGGAAATCGCGCTTGATCTAATAAGGATGGAGCTATGAAGTTTGTTTCTACCATTATTCTTGTACTGGCACTCTCCCTGACAGCTTGCGGTTCGCAGGCATCTGAAACCCAAATAGAGTCATCACCTCAACAAACAAGCAATGACGTAGCTTCAACCTCTCTCCCCAGCAAGCCAATTCTCCCATCAGTGACACCTACGTTACCCCCACAGACATCCACTGCCACAACTGCTCCCACAAGCACCATTCCCCCCTCAGCCACCCCTGAGGTGAGGGTTGAGCTGGTTAATTTCACTACTTCGGATAATATCAAGCTGGCTGGCACATTGTTTGGCGAAGGAGGTCTCGCAGTCATATTGGCGCACATGGGTATGCCAGATGTCGACCAGCAATCCTGGCAGCCATTCGCCCGGTCCCTGGCAGCCAGAGGTTTTACTGTGCTGACCTTTGATTTTAGAGGCAGGGGTGAATCAACCGGTTTCCTTGAATACAACAAACTACCCTATGACATGGACGCTGCGATTCAATATCTGAATGAGCGAGGTTTTTCACGCATTGTATGTGTTGGAGCCAGTATGGGTGGAACAGCCTGCATGCGGGCAGCATTGGACCATGATTTGGTTGCCCTGGGTGTAATTGCCAGTGTTTTGAGCAATGGCAAACCAAACGAGGTTTCTACGAATGAAGTTCGGCAGCTCAATCTGCCAAAAATATTCGTTTATGGCATGAATGATTTTCCAGCTGTCGTGATGGACATGAAAATAATTTCTGAGTTTGCAACTGAGCCGAAAATACTCCAGGTTTATCCAACTAGTGCGCATGGAACTAACATTTTCGCTACGGAGTATGGCAGCCAATTTTCTGAATTGCTGACCAATTTCCTGGAGGCAGTGCGCTCTGAAAACCCGCTACCAACTCCATGAGCATCAAGCATGAAACTGTCGGTTATTTTTTGCCTGGTCCTTGGTATGATTTTTTCAGCCTGCGCATCTTCCAGCCCAGGTGCTACCATAAATCCAACCTCCAGTGTTGCATCTACCCCAAGCCCATCTAGTGGTCATGCAACATTGGTGCTTACCCATGGCACGCTGATCGATGGCACTGGTGGAGAGCCCGGCGTTGATTCAACCCTGGTGATTGACGGGGATCATATCATTGCTATCGGACCGGCTGCTGAAATAAGTATTCCTCCCAATGCGGAGGTGATCGATCTCGATGGGGCTTACCTATTACCGGGATTCATCAACGCCCATGTGCATGATGCTTATGATGAAAATCGTCTCGAAACCTGGGTGCAGGCAGGCGTGACCACCGTGCGTGACGAAGGTATCATCTCCGGACCAGGGCAACTAACCCAGTTGATGGATATGCGTGATCGGCTGGCTGCATCTCCAAAATATGCCCGCCTGGTCGCCTCAGGCTATATGCTTTCTGTCCCGGGTGGATATGGGCAGCTCGATGTGACATCGGTTGAAGATGCCCGTCAGCAGGTGACGATGGAACTTGATGCAGGCACTGATCTGATCAAGCTGGCGATGGAATCAGGCTACGCTGGTGTGACCAATTTACCCAATTTCTCTCCTCAAGAACTTAAGGCGATTGTCACTACAGCCCATGCAAATGGCAGACTGGTCAGTGCTCACATCACCCAAGCCAAATTCCTACAAATGCTACTAGAGGCGGGAGTAGATGACCTGGCCCACATTCCAAATGATTTTGTCCAACAGTCAATGATTCAGCAGCTGGTCGAACAGGATATTTACGTAGTGCCAACACTGACTGTCTTTGAAGCCTATGGTGGACTGCCAGGTTCTTCCAATAATCTCAAGAAATTTGTGCAGGCGGGCGTCCAGATTGCCATGGGGAATGACTATACCGCCATCCCGCAGAATAATTTCGATCAGTTTGACCTGGGCATGCCCATGCACGAGATCACCCGCATGAGTGAGGCAGGAATGACACCCATGCAAATCATCGTGGCTTCTACGCGCAACGCTGCCCATGTATGTGGGCTCGAGCAGATGCTGGGCACATTGGAAGTTGGGAAACTCGCTGATATTCTGATCATCGACTCCGACCCACTCCAAGACCTGTCAGCACTCACCAAGGTGAAGATGGTGCTTCACTCGGGAAAGATCATCCGCAGGTAAATCTGCTATAGTTGCGACCGAGATGATTCCATCCAAGAGTGCACTCAATCAACCAGCTTCCTCCTGAAAACTTACCAACCCCAGATAACAGAGAATTAACTTAAACAAAGCCAGCATGGAGGCATCAACCCGCATTCACAGAAGGGTGAGTTCAAGGCAACTCAATAGATCCAACTTGGTGGTCATCATGAAAATCTTACCCAGAAGGTATTGGTTTACGATAAAATATCAGCATTGTCCGGAGTGCATGCATCACCAACTCCAGTACATCTGTTGAGTGTAAAACTTATAAACGACTGTTCCTCGGTAGAAAGGTAACTGCTGACTATGGGTAGAATCATTAGATCTATATTACGGTTTTTCGTGATTTGGTTTATAAACGCACTGGCTTTATTATTCACCATCTGGATCTTGCCAGGATTCACCTTCGTACCAACCCAGTACGAATCAATTTTAGTCATGGCTACAGCCGCAGCATTCATCCTGGGCATCGTCAATTTAATCATTCGTCCAATCATATTGCTTTTAACCCTTCCCCTGGGCAGCCTGGTAGTCTTTTTATTCGGATTGCTAGCCAATGCCATTGCCTTGATGATCACCGCCAACATCATACCTTCACTTCAGATTGATTCCTGGGGTTGGGCAATCCTTGGCAGCTTTTTCTTCTCTGCGGTCAATGTCATATTGACCAACATTTTAACAGTCGATGATGAGAATTCTATTTACCAGCACCTGATTGAGCGGCTGGCCAGGCGGCGGATGTACCCGCTCGAAGATACGCCGGGACGAGGCCTGGTTATGCTTGAGATTGACGGCCTGAGTTATCACCACTTAAAAAAAGCCATAGCAGATGGTTGGATGCCTAATGTCAAGCAGATGATCGAAGAAGATGGCTACTCGATCTCACGCGTCGATTGTGGCTTGCCTTCCCAGACATCTGCCTGCCAATCGGGCATCATGTTTGGGGATAACTTTGACATACCGGCGTTCCGCTGGTTCGATAAAGACAAGAACAAGTTGATGGTTTCCAGCATGGATGCCACAGAGATCAATGCACGCTACGCCTTGGGTAATGGCTTGATGCGTTCTGGTACGAGTATCAACAACATGATGAACGGCGATGCACAAAACTCAATGCTGACCTTAGCCGATTTGCGCGGCGGTAGCCCTGAAGAAAAGAAGCTGCGCGCCCGGGATATATCCCTGCTAATGCTCGATCCCTCTTTCATGACACGTACAATTATCCTTTTAATTTGGGATGCCCTGGTGGAGCTATTTCAGGGATTTCGACAGCAGATAAAAAATGTGCAACCTCGCATGAACCGCTTGCATAAAGCTTTTCCACTTCTTCGTGCAGCTACCACAGTGTTCATGCGCGACGTGGCTGCCAGCCTGGCTAAGCTGGAAATCATCCGCGGTAGCCCCTCGATTTATCTGACCTATCCGGGTTACGATGAGGTTGCCCATCACGCCGGTCCCTGGACTCGCGACGCGTTTGGGCCTTTAAAGCAGTACGATAAAGTGATCGGTAGCGTACGGAAAACAATTCGAGAGAAAGCAACCCGACCTTACGAGCTTGTGATTCTGTCAGATCATGGACAGTCTTTTGGCGCCACTTTCTTACAACGCTATGGTTATGATCTAAAGGAATTCATCATACAACAATTGCCTGCAGGTGCCAGAGCGGTCCAGGTTTCTGGTGGCGATGATGGCAGAGTATCGATGAGCGCCATGGCCGGCGAGCTTGAAAATGTTCAGGAGCAAGGGGTGGGTGGGAAAGTCAGCAAATCGATGACCAAAGGCGCAGCCAATGTGTTGAACAAGGGAGCCAACCTCAGAGAATCCGAGATGGTTATTACTGAACCAGCCAATGTCACGGTATGCGGAAGCGGGAATCTGGCTCAGGTGTATTTTGATCTGTATCCACGCAAGATCACGATCAATGAGTTTACTGCTGCCTACCCTGGTATGGTCGATGCAGTTGTCAGCCATCCAGGTGTAGGTTTTGTCGTCGCCTATGATGATGACCTGACTCCCATCGCATTGGGCAAGGCAGGGCAACGCAATCTACACACCGGTGTGGTGACGGGTGAGGATCCCCTTACTCCTTACGGAAATGTTGATTTCCGTGCCAGGCAGGTTCGGCGGGTGGCTGATTTCCCACACAACGGTGACCTGATGGTGATGAGCACACTTTACTCGGATGGGACCGTGGCTGCCATGGAAGAGCTGATTGGCAACCATGGAGGCCTTGGTGGTGAGCAAACTGACGCTTTTATCTTCCATTCGATGGATATGCCGGTACCAGAAACGTCAAACTCGGCGGACGTATTTGGAATACTAAACAGCCGGCGTGGATTACCCGGTGCGCCAGCCGTACCGGAGAAACCAGAAGTAGCACATGTCGACGCGTGGGCATTGAGCACCATCCTGAAAGGCATAGGGCGGGTAAAAAAGTGGCTCCCTCTGGCTTTGCGAGCGATGTTACTGCAGCGCAGTGCTTTCGAACAGATCGCTAAGGATGAGTATATGACGGGCCCGGCTTTATTGCTCGGAATAGTTGGACCGATTATTTTTTCCTCAACAGTATTGGGCATTTTTACCTGGCAATTGGTACTCATTCAAATTGCCGTTTGGTTCGTTACCGTTCTGCTCATGTATATAGCAGGGCGTCTGCTGCGCGGCAATGGTACTTACACCTCCGTCTTGCAAGCTGTGGGCTTTGCCCAGGGGATTTACATCCTGGAAGTGCTCTCATTGATCCCTGCTCTTGCACCCATCGTGCGCTTGCTTGTCCCACTATTGGCCTTCATCGCCTT
The DNA here is from genome assembly GCA_963777935.1 of uncultured Chloroflexia bacterium. Taxonomy (GTDB): domain Bacteria; phylum Chloroflexota; class Anaerolineae; order Anaerolineales; family UBA4823; genus FEB-25. The sequence goes on along the minus strand of CAVZSL010000001.1, from coordinate 95,227 downwards.
ATGGCTCGGGGTTGCCTCTGCACATGGTTTAAAAGGCTTGCGTACACTGATTTTGCCAGTCATTTATATCTGCGTGGTGATACTAGGATTTGTGATCATCTATTCCACCTCTGCTGGGCTAACGCTCTCCATCGAAACCCTGGAGATTGACTTTGGGCTGATCCCACCTCGGTAAAGCTAAGGCTATTCCAACCACGATCCGGTAAGCTATGGTCACTCGAAATCAAATCACATATATAGGTCACGCCACGCTGTTGCTTGAAATGGATGGGGTACGCCTGCTGACGGATCCACTATTGCGAGATTCGGCTTTCCATCTTCACCGGCGGAGCGAGCCGGTTAGAACTTCCTCATATCAAGATATTGACATCGTCCTTATCTCCCACCTTCATCGGGACCATTTTGACATCCCATCCTTGCGCATGCTTAAGCGTGAAACCTATATCATCGTACCTGCTGGTGCCGCGGATCTTCTGCGCAAAAAGGGATTCAGTAACATCGAAGAGATGCGTCCGGGTGATTCTGTCAGGGTGGGTGCCTTATCTGTCCGCGCCACGTATGCGGAACACCACAGCAAATACCCGCCGTTCGGTCCATCCACGGAGGCCCTGGGATATCTCATCCGGGGCTCCCAGACCGTTTATTTCCCTGGGGACACGGATCTGTTTCCCGGAATGTCTCACCTGGCGGATGATCTGGATGTAGCCTTATTACCAGTTTGGGGATGGGGTCCGAACATTGGTCCAGGACACATGAATCCCCGCCGTGCTGCTGAAGCTCTCGCCCTGTTGCGCCCACGCATGGCGATCCCCATCCATTGGGGGACCTTCTATCCGCGCTGGTTGGGTTGGTTTCGACCTGACCTGATGGTTATGCCTCCACAACTTTTTCAGCAAGAAGCATCCAAACTGATGCCAATGGTGGAAATCCACATCCTCACCCCTGGCAGCTCATTCTCTGTGTCCTGAAAAATTACTTATTAAGGATAGGCAGGAAGATTTCCGTGGGTAGGTGAACCACAAAATCACTCTGCTCCCGTTCATAACCGTAATAATGCCGCCAGAAATATCTTTCCGGCGCATAGGTCAGCCCCAGTCCATCCGCCCTCACAGTCACCATTTCATCTCCAGGGATAAAACCGAAATCTGACTCATAATCGCCATTTGCGTCTGGTGGTTGCGATCAATACCCCCGGGTAAGCGGCATATCCACGATAGATATTAACATTTGCTACACCTTCACCATTGGCGGTTCGTACATTCCCATAAACCACCAGACCTGGAGTAACTGTTGCAGATGTAAAACCTCCAAGTCCATCACTGTCCGGTGAGTGGGAGATAACAGATACGAATCCTGCGATCATCATTACGATGAGCAATGCAGTGCTGATCAGGATAATTCTTTTCCGGTTGGGTAGAGATATCATCAGATCCTACTTTATTCTATTATCCTGATGCAAATTCCCTGCCAGCTTTTTTCCACCCGCTGAAAAGGGCATGCCCAGCCTGCATGAAGTGCACGTCAATGTCCACAAAACCCACCAGTTCTAACCACTTCAGCTGGTCAAATAGTGGACTGGGATGGTCGATGTCATCCGGGTCAAGATACCGATAGGTGTTCCAGCCTTCGCGCAGGAAGAAATCCAGACCCGCAGTGGAACCATCCAGCTCCAACGAACGCTGGCGCACAACCTCATCCCAGGCATCTGCGGCGACGCTTCTACCTGCAGATGTGGCAGGCTCAATCATGTCCGCAATGATGAAAGCTCCTCCATCCGCCAGCATGGTATAAACATCCTGGAACAGCGCCTGCTTTCCGTCACCATCCAGGTGGTGAATCGCCAGTGATGAAACCACTGCTTGAACAGCCATTTTCGGGGCACGCCAGGATTGGTCTGCCAGGTCGAAGCGTTCTAGCTTGACCCTTTTCCCAAAATGGACTAACCTGCGCTGAGCCTGCTCCAGCATTGCTGGTGAGCCATCCATTCCAAAATATTTTAGACAGGGGAACTCATCCAGCAGTAACTCCGCCAACAAGCCCTCGCCACAGCATAGCTCGAGTACCAGGCTATGCGATGGTAACTCTCTGAGCAGATCGACCATGATGCGTATTTGCTGCTCACGGGCGGGGATGAAGTAGCGCCCGTAATCCAGGTAGCGTTTGGAGGTTTCCTCGTCCCATTGGTTGAGGGGGGTATTCCCGTTCATGAAATTTCCTTCAAGAAATTTTTACACGGACCATCTGATGATCGATTTAAATAGGTAAAAGTTATAGTTAATAATACACCAAATATTTCTAAGCATTATCCCCTGTGTAACGAATGGTCATATAACCGCTATCGCTGATGACAAATTTAATAAATATTCCAGGAACAGAGCCCCCAAATACAAAGTGGGTGTTGTAACCGCCATCGTTGATGGCGGATTGAATGAATATTTCGGGAACAAAGCCCTCAAACACAAAAGGGGTGTTGTAGCCGCCATCGCGATGGCGGATTGAATGAATATCCCGGGAACAGAGCTCCCAAACATAACGGGGTGTTGTAGCCGCCATCGTTGATGGCGGATTGAATGAATATCCCGGGAACAGAGCTCCCAAACATAACGGGGGGGTTGTAGCCGCCATTGTTGATGGCGGATTGAATGAATATTCCGGGAACAAAGCCCTCAAACACAAAAGGGGTGTTGTAGCCACCATCGCTGATGGCGGATTGAATGAATATCCCGGGAACAGAGCTCCCAAACATAAAGGGGGTGCTGTAGCCGCCATCGCTGATAGCGGAACGAATTCATTTCCCAGGGTCACCGATCCTGGCTACAAAAAAGGTCACGAAACATATCTAGGCTGGTATTTAGTTGCCCTTACTCACCTTTCAGACCTGTAAGCTAGAGAGGCTGGCTAACGACCGCCCTTCCAACTATATTGCGGTAAAATTAATCGATGTTTTACAAATTCGGCATGTTTTTGCTGCACCTGATCCTGCGACTCATCTCCCGGCTCTCGGTATATGGGTTGGAGAATCTACCCCCCAAAGACACCAGTTTCATCGGTGTCGCCAATCATATCGGGCGCCTTGATCCTGCCTATGTATTTGCCATGCTCAATCGCGACGACATCATCATGCTGGTGGCGGAAAAATATGAAGAAAACATCATCACACGCATCCTCGTTCGGTTTGTAGACGGCATTTTTGTGGATCGCTATAACGCAGACCTGAATGCCATGCGAGAGGTATTTCGCCGCATCAAGAAAGGTGGGGTGCTTGTGATTGCCCCAGAGAGCACGCGCAGCCCGAGCGGTGTGCTACTCCACGGTTGGGATGGAGCCAGCTATATCGCTGCCAAATCTGGCTTACCAATCCTCCCTGTGGGAGTGACAGGCAGTGGAGATAAAGAGGTGGTCGATCGCTTCAAACACTTCAAGCGCCTCAATGTGGTGGCGCATGTCGGTCCGACCTTCTCATTGCCACCGTTGGACAATAAAAACCGTGCTGAACAGCTAGCCGGCTACACCGAAGAGATCATGTGCCGTATTGCCGTTTTACTGCCGGAATCGAACCGTGGTGTCTACGCCGATCACCCACGCCTGAAAGAGCTGCTGGAAGACCAGGCTACGCAGCAGGTCATGCCTCCACGGGTGTTTGGATAAACCACTTTCCTTTGAGGCATATATGGATACTAGTAATCGCAGAAATGCCATCCAGGAAGCCCGAGCTCTGCTTGAAACCCATCCGGTTTACCTTGACACCGAGACAACCGGGATGCATCTCTCTGCTGAGGTAATTGAGATAGGCGTTATCGACGATCAGGCTAATGTGCTTTTCGACTCTCTCGTCAGGCCACGCGGCAAGATCGACCCAGCAGCCGGGCGCGTACACGGCATCACTGCTGAGATGCTTGAGAGTGCCCCCACATGGGAAGCAATCTGGCCCCAGGCAGAGGCAGTTTTGATGAATCGGAGAATCGGGGTGTATAATGTAGAGTTTGATTTGCGGCTGTTAAAACAATCGCACAAGAGTTCATGGCTGCGTTGGTCTCTGCCGGAGGGTAACTTCTTCGACATTATGAAATTATATGCCCGGTTTTTTGGTGATTGGGACGGCTACCATCGCTCTTTTCGTTACCAGTCGTTGGAGCAAGCCGGCAGGCAATGCAGGATCCCGCTCACTAATTCCCACCGAGCTGTGGATGATTGTTTGTTGACCAGGGCACTATTGCATTACATGGCAGAAAGTGTATGATATTCATTTATATATTTTTTAGTCTTGACACTAATGACTAATTACTAACAACTATTTGTTGACCTATGTCTCTACTCGAAGTCCAACTTGAAGCTCGAAACCTGCTCCAGCTGCAGCCATTGTTCCTGCATAGCAAAACAACTGGTGCAGCCGAAGAATCGGAGGTGGTTGAGATTGCCATCCTGAATACAGCAGGGATGCCGCTGGCGGATGAGTTGGTTAAGCCAAAACGCCATATTCGCCAATCGGCTACTGAAATCCATGGCATCACTGATGAGATGGTGGATACGGCTCCGAAATGGTCAGAGATTCTGCCCAAGATTGAGGAGCTCCTGATTGGGAAAAAGGTATGTCTTTATGATCCAGCAAGTGAGATAATCGCATTGAGAAATTCGTATCAAAATAACCATAATCGCTATGTTCTTGATGAGAATAACTTCTTTAACTTGATGGATATTTATGCCCGTTATAAGAACGAAAGGGACCTCCGTAGTGGAGCTCTCTGTGCTTATCCTTTAGAAGATGCAGCCCATCTGTTGGGCATCGACATTGAGATCATCGGGTATCGCCGGGCGCGTGAAGATGCCTGGCTGATGCGCGCTTTATTGGTAACTATTGCTGGTTGGAAAATATATTATTAATGTCTACTAATCCAAAAGAATTTCAATATTCCATCCAGGGGATGGATTGTGCAGATTGTGCTCTAAGCCTGGAGCGTAGTCTTGCCCAGATCAAAGGGGTTGAACAGGTTAGCGTCAACTACACCACCGGGTTACTTGACGCAAGTGGTGATTTTAATCCGCAAGATCTCATCCAACGCGTGGAAGCTCTTGGCTATCAGGTTGAATCACCAGATGAATCAGGTGGCAGGATGCCCGCTACCGCCTCGGCTTCCCCTGATGCAACCATCAAATTGCCAGGCTTTCTCGGTTACCTGTATTCCAATGCCCAAACCCGGTTGGCTTTATGGGGTGCGGTGCTGCTTCTGATTTCCATTCCATTTTCGCTGGTCCCTAATTCAGCCATAGCCTACTTGGTAAAAACCATTTTGCAAATTCTGGCAGCTGTCATCGCTGGCTACCCTATCGCAAATCGGGGAGTTCGTGCCCTGATCTATGGCAGGCAAATCACCATTGACCTGTTGATGAGCATAGCCACCGTGGGTGCTTTGCTTATCGGTGAGACAGGTGAAGCAGCTACTGTGGTGATGCTATTCGCCATTGGAGAAGCCCTGGAAGGTTTCACTTCCGAACGGGCGCGCAGGTCACTCCGCAGCCTGCTGGCACTCAAACCAGATGTGGCACATGTGATGCGCCCATGCCTGGATTGCGAGGAACACATGGGACAGCAAGGCTATTCCGGAGGTCCATGCCCCTTCTGCGCTGAGCACGAAATCACCCTGCCCGTAGACAAGGTAGCAGTAGGTGAACTTGTGGTAGTCAGGCCGGGTGAGCCTATCCCTGTGGATGGACATGTCTTCAGTGGAACTTCTCTCGTCAATCAGGCACCCGTCACCGGTGAATCTGTGCCGGTTCAAAAATCCCCAGGCGATAAAGTCTATGCGGGTACGCTGAACGGAGATGCAGTGCTCGAGATCACAGTTTCTCAGCTGGCGACCAACTCAACCATCAGCCGTATCGTACGCCTGGTGGAGCGTGCTCAAGCTCAACGTGCACCCATCGAGCGCTTCATCGATCGGTTCGCTGCCTGGTACACCCCGGCAGTGGTCGCGTTGGCAGCTTTGGTGGCAATCCTGCCACCCCTGCTATTTGACGCTCCATTTCTAGATAGCAACGGCACACACGGCTCACTTTACCGCGCTCTTACCCTTCTCATTATTGCCTGTCCATGTGCGCTGGTCATCAGCACACCTGTCACTTTGGTCAGTGCGTTAACTTCCCTGGCACAGCGCGGTATCCTGGTCAAGGGAGGTGCTTTCCTGGATGTACTGGCACGTGCACACCTGTTCGCCTTTGATAAGACCGGCACACTCACCCAGGGCAAACCAACAGTCGTCCAGGCACGCTCGGTGGATTGTATACCCGATGCCTGGCGATGTAGCGCCTGTGACGATATGCTCGCCCTGGCGGCAACGGTTGAGCGCCGTTCGGAACATCCCCTGGCTCAAGCCATCATGGCTGAGGTTTCAACCCGTCAGCTTGCCCATGTTTACCCGGCGGCGGAATCAATTCAATCGCTGGCAGGGCAAGGCGTGCAAGGAATCTCCAATGGCAACCTTATCCTGGTTGGCAGCCATGACCTTTTCCACACCCGGGACGATTCCCTGGACCAAAAATTACATACAGACATCCAATCTGCCGTTGATGCGGGACAAACAGTGATGCTTGTGGGTAAGGATGATCGCCTGCTTGGATTTGTATCTGTATCCGATGCAGTGCGTCCTACAAGTGCTGAAGCTGTGCGTCAGCTTAAAGCCATTTCACCAGTAATTCAAACGGTGATGCTTACTGGGGATAACGCTGCAGTAGCTGAAATTGTCGCCGCCTCCATTGGCAGTATGGATGGGGTTCGGGCAGGCTTATTGCCCGAGGATAAGCTAGAAGCGGTGCGTGACCTGCAAACTCAACATGGACTGGTAGTCATGGTTGGTGATGGGGTGAATGATGCCCCAGCTCTGGCAGCTGCCAATGTGGGTATTGCCATGGGCGGAGCGGGGTCTGCTCAGGCAATGGAGACTGCAGATGTGGTTTTAATGCAGGATGATCTGACTCACCTGCCTGAAACCGTCCGAGTCTCGCGTAAAACGCGTCAAATCATTGCACAGAACATTGCCATCAGCCTGGTGCTCAAAGCAGGCTTCTTAATTCTAGCCTTGCTGGGATGGGCTACATTATGGATGGCAGTTTTCGCAGATATGGGCGCTTCTCTACTGGTGACCCTCAATGGGATGCGTATGTTGCGGAAAAACAGCTAGGATGGTACCAGGGGTTCCTCTGGCACCACAATGAACAGCACAATATAAAGTAGAATGAACGAGCCAAACCCAAGAAGCGTGCCAACCACAAATAATAAACGCATAACAGTAGGATCAATTCCAAAGAAATCTGCCAAACCCGCGCATACACCTACGATCATTCGTTTACTACGGCTGCGATAGAGTTTTTTTGATTCGGGTGTCATAACATCTCTCCTTTACCTTACGTTATTATTAACGTATTCAATTCCAAAAGGTCGCGCCTGATTCGACCGAAATCGAAATTGCTCAATTATCCCATTCCCGTTTATGCTATTTATGGTCCGCTGGTGGCGCAATAAGTAGGTGCGGGCGAGTCCAGCGGTCACCTGCACGCTCTTGGTGCGGTTCCCTTCAGTTTACAGTGTCTTCATGGTTTCACTGCCGGATCTGAGACCCGCCCCTACTAGCATTGATATACAATTCATAGGAAGCCCGCCCCTACCATATTTTTTAATGATATTCATCATCCTGCCATTGCTGAGGATTGGTTTGAATATAATCCCGGATATTATGAAATTCCCATTCATTACGGATGATACGATCATAGAATGACCGCTGCCAAACCGCCTCACCAGGCAGATTCCGTAATTGGTTAATTCGTCGAGCAGAGAACGATTTAAACGCCCTCATAAATTCCGGTAACCCATGGTGAATCTTCTTGTAGGGTGGGCGAGTCCAGCGTTTTCTTCAGCCGGATCTGAGACCCACCCGTACTACAGTTGGGTATCATTATTCCATCCAATTCATATGGGTGGGTTATATAAGCATCTGGGACAATTTCTCCACCAACAATCGATCTACCTGGCATGGGTTCAGCATTATAAGGAGACTCACCACCATAATCATTGATCACTATAATCCCGTGTACGTGGTTTGGCATGATGACAAAAGCATCCAGGCTTACCTGCGGGTAATGTGAGGTTAGATCTATCCAGGTCTGCCTCACAATTTTGCCATACTGGTTCTCCCGCATTTCATCATTCGCAACCTCCCCAAAGAGAAATTTTCGTTGATTGGTTACTGCTGTAACGAAATATGCTCCAGGAAACGAATAATTGAATCCTTTCATTCGGATTGATCGGCGATGGTATTTTTTTGGATCAAACTTCATGTTCTTGTGCGCGATGTATGCATCTTACCATAAGGGCGGATCTGCGTAGGGGCAGGTCTGCGTAGGGGCGGGTCTAAGACCCGCCCCTACTAGCATTGATATACCATTCGTAGAAGACCTACCTGTACCATTTTATTTAATGATATTCATCATCCTGCCAGCGCTGAGGATTAGCAAGCAGATTGCGAAACCAAAAGAACGGTTTGATTGATTTTTTTTATTCATGGGGATGATCTGATGAGACACCAGGAAATGATGGTATTATTTTATTACACGATCACCATTGGTTAAAATGATATCTATACAGTTAAACTGCTTGAGGAGAGACGAGTATGAACCTGAACGAAAAGGTTTTCTGGCACAATACGGTGGAAATGCCATCTGATACACCCCTTAAAGATCTCCCGCAGAAAGCAGACGTCGCCGTGATCGGTGCGGGGATTCCCGGCCTTTCTGCAGCTTATCAAATGGCAAAACGAGGTGCTAGCGTTGCGGTATTGGAGGCAGAGACGATCGGCTGGGGAGCCAGCTCGCGCAACGGCGGTATGGTACTGACTGGTCTCAAACTGGATGCAGGCGTGGTTGAGACCAGGTATGGAGCTGAACTCACCCGACAATTGTTCCAGGATTCTATAGCGTCCATCACAACTGTGGAGCAAATCGTTCAACAGGAACAAATTGAGTGCGGATTTAAACGAACCGGTCACTTGTTGGTGGCGAACAAACCGGCTCATTACGAATCGATGCAACTTGAAGCCGCATGGTTTGCCAAACATTTTAACTATGTCACCCGCCTCGTCCCAGAAGGTGATCTTCACAGCGAGATTGGCTCGGATGTTTACCATGGTGGATTGGTGGATGAGATCAGTGCAGGGTTGAATCCAGCGCAATACGTGGTTGGATTGTCAAAGGCAGCTGAAAGAGCAGGAGCAGAACTTGTTCAACGCGCCCGCTTGATGCATATCGAGAGCTCCTCCAGCGGCTTCAAACTTGTCACTCAACGTGGAAACCTGGTAACCAATCAGGTGCTGGTGACCACCGGAGGCTACACCCAGTCAGCCACTCCCCAATTGCAACGCCGTATCATCCCGATTGGTTCTTACATCATCGCCACCCAGCCGCTGTCGGAAAACCTTGCTCATGAGCTCATTCCCCATAAGCGCATGGTATTTGATTACCGGCACTTTCTCAACTACTACCGCCTGTCTGTTGATAACAGGATGGTTTTTGGGGGCAGGGCAGCCTTCTTCCCGGAGACCGACTCGACCATCCGCTCTAGTGCTGACATTTTACATAAGGAAATGACCCATGTATTTCCCCAGCTGAAAGAGGTTGAAGTGGAATATGCCTGGGGTGGAACGCTGGACTTCGCCTTCGACCAGATGCCCCATGCGGGTGTGTTGGATGGCATTTTCTACGCACTCGGCTTTGCCGGCCATGGAGTAGCGCTAGGCACTCACCTGGGTATACGTATAGCTGACGCCATCCTGGATGGTACTATTAAAGAACTTCCTTATAATACCTATGATTTCCCCACTGCCCCATTTGGGCTATACAATGGCAAACCCTGGTTCCTGCCACTGATAGGTCTTTGGCATAGGATTCTGGACTGGATGTATTGAAACATTCTTCGAACAACATGAGATAAAAGGATCGGAGCGTGTATATTATCCTGGTAATTTATATTTCAAGGCAGTGATGCTACCAACCCCTTGAATTCCTCTTCGGTGAAGGCACGCATCGACTGAGTGCTCACATTTCCCTGAGATCCGACAGATAATATAAGACTTGCAGCCACCTCTGCGCTCTTCGCCTGAACGATCAACACAAAGTCATATTTCCCCATGGTCAGGTACCAGCCGAGCCATTTTCCACCAGCCGCATCAACAGCCTTCCGCACTGCTTGAATTCTCGCTGGGCCGTCTTTAATATTGGCAGCCCCCTTTTCAGTGTATTTACCCAAAATGACAAAAGTTTCCATTGTAATTCCTCCTTCAGCAAATTAAGTTCTCTAAAATACTAATTTACACGCTCCATGATTCTTATAATAACACATATATTATCTATAATCTCTCAATAAGAAATCTTTAATAAAAAACTGACTTCACAACGGTAAGCCCGGGGTTCCCGCCTTAGTTCGGTTTATGGAGCAGACACCTGGATAGGATGGATGATAATTACGTAGGGGTGGTTCTGAGACCCACCCCTATATTTCAATTTTCTCATTCTGAACAGGAACGGAAACATACAGGTGGACAAGTGTTCAGTAACCCTGAACTTACCATGACTAGGGTCGCCAGATATACGAGCTGATTCGGCAATACTCCTTAAATCCCAGCGAGCGATAAACGGGGAATCCCATCTCTGACGCTTGTAGGATGCCAGCTTTGTATCCCATGGCTCGCGCCTGTAGAAGTGGAAATAGCGTCACCTGTGCACCAAACCCCCTCCGGCGTGCTTCAGGGACGGTCGCTACCCCATATATCCCAGCCACACCGCCTCCCAGCTGCAGCAAAGAGGTCGCCACGGGCTTGCCATCATACATGCCTAAATATGCCTGGGTAGTTTCGGGGTCCACATGGCTTAATAGATAGTGCCACGAATTCACCGCTAATTCAGTTTTTACAGCAGGTATTCCAAAACCTGCCGCCATGGTCCGGCACCATTCCCAACGCACGCCATCATCTTGCACTGTTTGAATGGAAAAACCTGCTGGCTTTGGCTGGCTTTCATTCACTTCCGAAAGGCTCACTGCCATTCCGGGTCCATCATCATCAACTGTAAAGCCATATTTTTGTAAGTAGCCAGGGAGATCCGTTGGGAGCGTGGATGGACCCACCCACCACAAGATGGGCACTTTGCGCCTCCTGGCATCCGCGACAAGGTACTGGATGGTCGCATCCACATTTTCAGGAGTAAGGCGGGCATCCATGATGCTGTTGAACAGGGAGACAGGGATATCGCTGATCGACCGTATCACCCCTGGGGGGTTATTCACGCGTGCTTCCCAAATCTTCCCAAATGTAGGTATCAAGGAAAATAGATTTTGCTCAATCGCATTAACCAGCATGGAAGAGGATAGGTCCTGCAGGATATCGTCCAACGGTAAACTCCTTAAAAATGGCTAAAAATGGATTACACACCTATTTTACAACCGAATCCATTCAGTAAATCTCCCCCTCCAGCCAGTGTAATTGCTAAGGAGCGTATTTTGCGACCTATGTCCCGAACGAAGTGAGGAGAATCATTCTCCTCGAAGGAGTGGGTTGGGTTGAACGTACTCTGCGAAATCCAACAATCTCCCCTCTCAGCCTCTGTCATTGCGATGGAGCGTACTCTATGACCTATATCCCGAACGAAGTGCGGGAGAAGTAACCTGCTCCGCCATTCCGCTGGTTCTCTCCCAGGGTATAATTCGCTCATCCCCTAATCTCGGAGCCTTCATTATGATCCCGAACCAATGGTATGTTGTCCTCGAATCCAAAGAAGTATCCAAAGGCAAACTGGTCGGCGTCACGCGCATGGGTGAGAAAATGGTCTTCTGGCGCGATACCCACGGCAATATCGCCTGTGCAGTGGACCAATGCCCACACCGCGGCGCAGCCTTCAGCGCGGGTAAGCTGGTGGGAGACTGTGTGCAATGCCCATTCCACGGTTTCGAGTTTGATTCCACGGGTCGTTGCACGCTGATTCCCGCCAATGGTCGCACAGCTGAAGTGCCCAGGGTTTTTAAGGCGAAAGCCTACCCGGCGCGTGAGATGTATGGTCTCATTTATCTCTGGTGGGGCGAGCCGCGTGAAGAATATCCTCCCCTGCCTGATTTTGACTACATGCGCGACCCACAACTGGTCTATTCCACCGCCACCGATGTGTGGAATGCACACTACTCGCGTGTCATCGAGAATCAGCTGGATGTGGTGCATGTGCCTTTTATTCACTATAACTCCATTGGACGGGGTAACAAGACCGTGGTGAATGGACCACGCCTCAAAGTCGATGAGTTCGCGGAAGGGGATACCCTGATCAACATATGGACTGATAATGAGGTTGAGCAAGGGCAGACCCCAATAAGACCGAATGATATGCCACTCACCACCAGACATCCTCAGCTCCAATTCCGCTTTCCCAATATCTGGCATAACTGGATCGCTGATAGCTTCCACCTCTTCCTGGCCTTTACACCCATTGATGGCGAGCACACAAAGCTTTATCTACGCAGCTACCACACCATAAAACTTCCCATCCTGCGTCAGGTGGTAAATTTCTTCAGCAACCAGAGCAACCTTTACATCGAGCGTCAAGACCGCCGGGTGGTGGTCACACAGCGTCCGCTCCGCTCTGACCTAAAAATTGGAGAAAAGCTTATCCCTGGTGATGCTCCGGTAATCGAATACCGCCGTAGGCGCCAGGTGCTAATTAACGGTAAGCCATAAGTCTTCTGTAATTGTGATCTCTAGATCTGGTAACTACTTTACCTAACCACCTTAATTATTTTCTAATCCGAAGGATTGACGTTTCCTGCTCATTGCTACCGGCTAATGGCTGATAGCTTTTTTCTAGCATGCTTCTTGCATCTTCCCTTCCGGATCACAGGAGTGCTCCTGATGCCAGGGGATAAAGGGGCATCCTGTGGTCAGAACATTGCGAGGATAACATTAAAAATGGAATGGAATAAAACGATCACACCTCACATCCTGTCTGAAGATTTTCGTGTCTGGCAGGTGCTTGATAAGGCTTCATCCAGGGTTGCTTCTGCTAAAGCGGTTTTACTGGCAGGGATGAATTGGATGTTTGCATTGGGCGTTCAGCCCGATATGCCCTTTTATCAAATTAAAAACCTGGCTTTGATCAACCGCGTGACATTTGCCAGTCTACTCCTGGCACTTCCAGGCTCATTTCTACTGCTGCTGGCAGGTTTTGCGCATACCTTCAGCCTGCTGATCACTGGTCTGTTGATTTTATCTTTAATATTAGCCTTTAACGGAACCCATCATGTGCAGTGGGCACAAGCCCTCTTCGCCTACTCGCCGGCTGTCACCATCATGTTTTATACATGGCTTGAGCTATCCTCCGGTAGTTTAACGGATCCCTTAACTTACATATTGGCACGGCAGGGCTTATGTCTGGCTCTGCTTTTGCCGGTCATGATTTATGGATTCGATCGCTCGCGTAAATGGGCAATCCTGTGTGTGAGCGTGATCCTTTTCTTGATCTTTGATCTTTTCAGCGGACTTTTCAGTGGGACCCTCATCAGCGATGCAACCGGGATGAGTAAAGGATTATTTTCGGTGCTATCGGTCTTGCAGGTCACCGGGTTGGCATTCTGTGTGCTATATGTGCAGGGCTTAACCATGAAACACGAGCAGCAGGTTAACAAATCCAACGAAAAACTACATAGCATGGTCATCCGCGATGGTATGACGGGGCTTTTCAATCATTCATTCATGGAACAGCTGATCGGTGATGCGATTAATCGCTCAAAACGCTCTAAAACCCCTTTATCTCTCCTGATGATCGATGTAGACTCTTTCAAGAAGATCAACGATTCATACGGTCACAATAAGGGGGATGAAATTTTGAAGTACCTATCAAAGTTATTGGAATCAAGCAAGCGCTCCACCGATTATTTGGGCAGGTGGGGCGGGGATGAGTTGGTCATGTTACTTACCGATACCAATTTACAGGGAGCAGTCAACCTGGCTGAAAAACTGCGTAGTCTGGTGGAAAACCAAACTTTATCGAATGATCGACACCTGACCATAAGCCTGGGCGCCAGTGAATATAACTCGCCAGATGATGTGGCTGGTTTCATCGGTCGGGCTGATGCTGCCATGTACCGGGCTAAACGGGGGGGACGGAACCGGGTGGCAAGCCAGAAACCAGCGATTAGCCATTAGCCATTAGCAGTTAGCAGTTAGTGGTTAGTGGTTAGTGGTTAGCTAAAAGCAAAATAACCTTCATGGCTTGTTTCCGGCTATCTTGTTGCTATCAGCTGCTTCAGGAAGCACCTCAACGGTCTGGCATGTAGTCTCAGGTGCACAGGTTACCCTATTGGCTATGATCCGGTTATCTACCACTCCAGGTTCGAGTGAAATTCCAGCGACGCTCACCCCAAGGATAGTATTTGCTTGTGCTATATTTTCCCATGACTCCTGCCCGAGGAGTACACCTTGATAGGCTGCTTGGATGGTATTGCGACGCACCTTCATTTGCGAACAAGACATCAGACCGATACCAATATTGCCGGAAATATAGTTGTTGGTTATTACACCATTCTGTGCTCCTGTTATGCGGATACCATCCCAGCCAGCCTGGATCAAATTCCCATTTATTAGCCACCCGGTGGAATTACCACCCATACCGATTCCGTTATTCCTGGCGATAAAGATGTTGTTGCTCAATGTCACATCCTGGAATGATCCCGTTGCTTCCATCCCATCGCCAGTGCAGAGGAAGGTAATCCCTTCGATAAGGATGTCTTGGAGAGGAAAATCATCAAAAAACAGTCCATCGTCGCAATTTACGATTTCAGCCTGGTTCATACCACGTAGGATCAACGAAGAGACAAATATATTCAACGACCGGTCATCACCAGTAAATATAAAGGCTCCATCCTGTCCATCCAAAATTACGGTGCCTGGGCGAGTACCACTTTCGGTTGCCTTAATGATAGCGGCCTCAATATCATCTGCACTATCCACCTCCCTCGCGGTGAGTGTCACTGTATCATCCTGAAGACTTGCTGCTGATGCTTTTTGAAAAGGAAATGCGAGTAAAACAAATATCAACATGCCAATTGCGAGTTTCATAATTACCCTCCCTTCGAGTACAAACCTCAATTCCAATAACATCTTCGTTATATAGACGCTAGATAAAATAGTATGGTTCCAGTAGTAATGCTCATACTTTCTGTGAATAGATGAATAACGAACTCCAACGGTTATACCTGGCCTTATTCAGATTAATTTAACGACGTGATAATATTGTATGATAGAAAAATTTGTACAGGCAGGCACTCGTCATCATGCGAATCAGTCGTGTAAAAAGAACTAAAAATACAGCCAAGGTAACTTATGACCGCCTGAGCCATATCTACGATTGGTTAGCCGGCTCGAGCGAGACTCGCTTCATGCACCTGGGTCTGCAAATGCTGGCGATGAAACCCGGTGAATCTGTGCTGGAGCTTGGTTGTGGCACCGGCAAAGCTCTGCTGGAGTTATGCCACCAGGTGGGAGAACCTGGAAGCGTGCATGCGCTTGACCTCTCCCGAGGCATGCTGCAAAAATCCCATAACAGGTTGGCAAGTGCTGGATTACAACCACGGGTGGGTTTACTGGAGGGAGATGCAGTTCGCCTGCCCTACTGTAGTGCAAGCTTCAATGCTGTTTTCGTCTGCTTCACCCTGGAGCTTTTTGACACACCCGAGATCCCGCTGGTGCTGGAGGAATGCTGGCGGGTGCTGGTGCCCAATGGACGGTTAGGTGTGGTGTGCTTGTTGAAAACCGATCCGCCAGGACCGGTTATAAGGCTATACGAATGGTTCCACGAGAAGCTGCCTGCTGTTGTGGACTGCCGCCCGATCGATGCTGACACGATGATCCAGGCAGCACGATTTTCAATCCTCCAGTACCAGATCAGAAATATGTGGGGGTTGCCGGTGGAACTGCTTATGGCAAGCAAAGTGTAAAGAGCCTGATTATGGCCAATCCAGACGCCTCCAGTGGGGGGTTATTTATGAGCTTCCTACCTTTTCCCAGCGTCCACTCTTCCTGATACAAGCAGGCGTTATAACCTGTCTTTCTCCTCCATCTCACTTTCCAAAACCTCCCCCAGATTTCTCAAAAATTCATGCAAGGCTTCCAGGCTGGAGAATATATGCTTTTGCCCGGTACGCGGATTTTCCAGGGAAATCCGACAGGCAAGATGGTCATTTTGCTTCACACACCACAAACGGAGCAAAAAAGAACGATACCCCATTTCTTCTGTGATCATGCCATGCTTCTCTTCCCACACACCCATTGCGTCCATCCAGAGCTAAGGAGTGTTTTGTATTGGCACCCTGAGAAGCCTGGCAGTCCCCTGATCAGGCTTCCCTTATCTGCTTGGAAAATGCTCCTTCGGTGATATTTTCTACGGGATCGGTGTAGTCGCCTTCCTCGTGGATCCGCTAACGCTCAGGGGCTTCTGGAGTGATCAATCCTGCAGTACCCGCATCGTATATCCACCTTGTTGCATAATCCCCACACCGACGATGATTGCACCCCAATCTGCTAAAACTTCTTATTTTGTGGGCATCACCAGGGGATCGAATGAGGCTATCGCTTGATGCGCATCCGGCCCTTCAGTAAGACATGTAAAGTAAATTGGACCCCCGGTATAAGTCACTAAATTCATAGTCGTGCTCATCGGATTTACAACATTATATAATTGCATCGTCATCATGGGTGGTGGTACCCTGGTGTTAGGATTCAAACGAATATATTCTTCTGCTTCTGCGATGGTATGTCCTGGGTTCAGTGTCATTCCAGATATCATATAATTTAGGTGCGCTTGGTCATTGACCACAATTTCGTATTGAAACTCAGCTGTAGACGGCTGATGAATAATCTGCATGGAACATTTATCTCCAGGATCAAAAGTGAAGATAACGTTCCACCCGAGGTTCTTTCGAAATGCGTCTGTTTCAGGCATTGCCTGCGCTCCGGCGGTCGGGCACGATTGCGGTACGCTGGTTGGGCAGGGTGTGGCTGTGGGTGAAGCACATCCAGCCACCACAAGCGTGACCAGTATAAGGGCAATTCCTCGGATTACAAATTTATTATGGTTCATTCTTCCCTTCTCTTTCTATCTATTCGGTATGTGAATTTTGCTTCTACGCGTACAGGATTTCCTTTGCAGTGTTTATCACCTCCTTCCAGGGATCAAATAAGTGCGTTGGTCCCTATCTTGCGTCTTTGCCATCAGCTTAGCAGACTTGCATTCTTCAATATATCTTCTGGCTTAAGATTTTTGGGATGTCGGGAACTCAATCTACTATCATAGTACCCAGGTGGCGTGAGGAAAACGTGGGGAACAGCGAAATGTATAGTCAACTTATGAAAAATGGTATAATCGATTTACCGGTTGATTTTCAGGTTGTTATAAAACCAGGGAGGTAATTACGGACCTGCTTGAAATCCGCTTGCTTGGCTCGTTTCAGGTTACCCAGGGGGAAACACCGCTGGCAGGTTTTGAATCCAATAAGGTGCGCGCCTTGTTGGCTTATCTTATCGTTGAGGCAGCCCGTCCTCATCAGCGCAGGAAATTAGCCGCCCTGCTGTGGCCGGAGTTCCCAGAATCCACCGCCCTGAGCAACCTGCGTTATGCCTTATCCAATCTCCGCAAAGTGATCGGGGACCGTTCTGCACAACCTGCCTACCTTGATATCAATCCCCAGACGATTCAATTTAACATAAATAGCAGCTACAAAATCGACGTGAGCGCTTTCGAGCAATATTGTGCGCTTGCTCAGCACAGTCCGTTGGATATTCACAGCCTGGAGCAGGCGGCAGACCTCTACCGAGGTAGCTTTTTAGAAGGCTTTTCGATCCCAGATAGCATCGCTTTTGAAGAATGGGTGCTACTGAAGCGTGAGCACCTCGACCGCCTGGCTTACCAAGTTTTCTATTTATTAGCCAGTGATTGTGAGCTCTCGGGTGATTACCAGCAGGCTATCTCCTTTGCAGAACGACAGCTTGAGCTGGATCCATGGCGGGAAGAGGCACACTGCCGGTTAATGCGTTGCCTGTATTTTACCGGGCAGCGCAGTGCTGCACTGGCGCAGTATGAAACTTGCCGCCAGGCGCTGGCTACTGAACTATCCCTTGAGCCCGACCAGGAAACCCGGCTGCTGTACGATCAAATCCTTAAGGATAAATTATCCGCGCCCCCCGTCCAACCTACCTTTTTACGCCGCTCAATCTCCATACCGGAGCGGCATTCCCGCTTTGTTTCCCGCCAGGAGGCGATGAACCGCTTACACAAAGGACTTGATCTGGCAATGGCTGGGAAAGACCAGCTCTTGTTAGTCACCGGCAGTCCGGGGCAGGGCAAGACCGCCCTGGTCCAGGAATTTTTCCGCCAAGCGCTGGAGGCACACCCAGCCCTGGCGGTTGCCTGGGGAAACAGCCATGCGTATTTTGGCTCCGGCGATCCATATCTGCCTTTCAGGGAAATATTAGATATGTTGACCGGAGAGGTGGAGCACCGCTGGGAAGCCGGTTCCATCACTCAGGAGCATGCACGCCGCATGTGGCGCCTGACTGCATTATCTGCGCGTGCATTGGTGCAGGAAGGCCCGGCATTGATCGGCACCTTTGTTCCGGGGTTACCTCTGCTCCAGCGCGCTTCCATGGTTGCCCAAAGTGAGCCAGCCTGGTTAACCAGGCTGGGATCGATGGTTGACCGTCAAGTGTTAGGCCCTCCCCCTTCCCAGGAGGACCTGTCTCAGCAATACTGGCGGGTATTAGTAGCGATTTCCCGCCAGGTGCCACTACTTTTATTCCTGGATGACCTGCAGTGGGCGGACCAATCCTCGCTGGCATTATTGTTTCACTTATCCCGAGAGCTTAAAAGCGCCCGAATTCTGATTATCGCGGCTTTCCGACCTATCGAGGAACAGCCGTCTGCCAGTATTGGCGCTCCCTCCCTGGCAACTATGGTCAATGAGCTTCGTTTATCGCATGGGGATATCCTCATCAACCTGGATGAGTTGGAGGAGCGTAGTTTCATTGATGCATACCTCGACCTTGAGCCCAATCGATTTGAGGAAATCTTTCGGGAAGACTTGTTCCGCTATACCCACGGCCACCCGCTCTTCACCGTAGAAATGGTATATGGAATGCAGGAGCGGGGAGATGTGATCAAAAATCAACAGGGTGAGTGGGTGGTTTCTCCATCCCTGGACTGGAATTGCCTGCCACCGAGAGTAGAAGCAGCGATTGCCGATCGCCTCAGGCAACTACCCCAGTCGTTCCTGGATTTGTTGCAAACTGCCAGTATAGAAGGGGAGCGTTTTACTGCTGAAGTGACTGCGAAAGTTCAAGGGATAGATGAACAGCAAGTATTAATGTTTCTAAGTGCCGATCTTGACCGCCATTATAAGCTGGTAAAGGCAGAGAGTAGCAGGAGCGTGAATGGAAGTAGGCTGTCCCTCTTTCGCTTCCGTCATATTCTCTTTCAAAAATACCTGTACAATCAGCTCGATGTGGTTGAACGCGCCAGGCTGCATGAGCAAGTCGGTAATACTTTGGAAGAACAATACTCCAGCTTACTGGATGAAAACGCGGTACAGCTGGCTTACCACTTTGAGTTAGCCGGCATCTCTCCCAAGGCGATTCAATACCTGCACCTTGCCGGAAAACATACGACTCGCCTGGCCAGCTTTGAGGATGCGATCCTTCATCTGAAAAAAGCACTCGCCTTGTTGGAGAGCCAACCGGGTACGGTTGATAAAGACCTGCTGGAATTGGATCTTCTGACGAGTCTGAATGCACCCTTGATGCTGGCGCGCGGCTATGCCTCTCCGGATCTGGGTGCAGTTTGCAATAGATCAGTGCAGCTCCTGAACAACATCCCCCTGAAACCAGATCTATTTCCCATATTTTTTCTTTTAGCCGCCTATTACTTCATGCGCGGACAGTACCAGAAATCGCTGGCGCTTATCCTTCAATGGTTTCGTATTGCTGAAAGCAGCGGGGATGATCTCTTCATCAATATGATGAATTGGGTATCTGGTTGTGACTTGCTTTGGATGGGAGAATTAAGCGAAGCCTTATCGAAATTCGACCAGATGATCGCCTTTTACGATCCCCTCAAGCACGGCGAGCTACATCATTTTTATGGATCAGACCCGGGGATTGCCTGCCTCACCTGGTCCTCCTGGACGTTATGGCTGTTAGGCTACCCCGAAAAAGCTCTGAGGCGCTGCCAGCAAGCAATCGACCTGGGTCAGAAGTTTGACAATCCAGATTGTCAATTATTCGCCCAACAACTCACGGCTTTCCTGCACTTGTTGATGAGAGACCCAGAAGGAGCCTTCGATCTCATGCAATCCTGCTCCTTGTTGTTGGCACAGCACTCGTTACCCCTTTTTTCTGCTGAAGATGAATTCTACCGAGGGTTATATCAGGTTCAAGTTGGAGAGCTAGAAACTGGCCTGGCAAGCATTTCGAAAGGATTGGAGGCATATCAATCTATTGGAACTCGTAATATGCTTTCCATGCAATTCGCCCTTCAAGCTGAAGCGCTTCTCGGAAATCGTCAGGTGGAAAAGGCTGATCAACTGATCCAGCTGACAGAGGATTTCATCGAAGAGACCGGAGAGCGCTTCTACCAGGCGGAAACCCTGCGCGTGAAAGGAGAAATGCTGCTGCTTCGATCTTCGAATAATGAAGAAGATGCGGAAGCCTGCTTCTGCCAGGCACTGCAGATAGCGAGACAGCAAGAAGCCAAAACCCTGGAGCTGCGGGCTGCCATGAGCCTGGCACGCCTTTGGCAGAGTCAGGGTCGGATAGCAGAAGCCCGCCAGGTGGTGGTAAAAGTCTATGATTGGTTCACCGAAGGGTTCGATACTCCCGATTTGAAGGAAGCGCAGGCACTGCTGGAAACTTTGAATGAGAAAAGTATAATTTAATGTAAAGAGTGTGGAAGTTATTGGTAGAGAAGGCGCTGGGTAGGAAATCTAATCGGCAAGATCACGTCACCGCCAGGCGCCCTTCCGGGTAGTGCAGGTAGCGCTTCTCCTCCACCACACAGCAAATACGCTCCACTGCTTCATAGATTTCCTCGAAACTTATATACAGCGGTGCAATGCCCAGTCGGATGTTGTCGGGCGCACGGAAGTCGGGGATTAAATCCATCTCCTCGATCAATGCCCGGTTGATGCGATAGCCCTCCGCGTGGCGGATGGAGACATGCGAACCGCGTATATTGGGGTCGCGTGGCGTGCCCAGGGTGAAACCCAAACGTTCAAGCCGGGAATCAAACAAATCCATCAAGTAGCTGGTTTGGGCAACCGACTTGCGCCTGATCCGCTCGATGCCAGCTTCCAGCAACACATCCAAAGCAGCCTCCATCGCCAGGCTGGAGAGAATGGGTGGGCTGCTGACCAAAAAATGTGCCATACCCTGGGCAGGTGAGAAATCCAGCTCGAAAGCGAATGGCGAGCGCTCAGCGAACCAACCCCAAATCGGCGGTTGAAGTTGTTCCTGCAGGTCGCTTCTCACGTAGAGAAAAGCAGGTGAGCCGGGTCCACCATTGAGATATTTGTAGGTGCAGCCTACTGCCAGGTCTGCACCCCACGCATCCAGCTCGACAGGCACCGCCCCCACAGAGTGGCACAGGTCCCACAGCATGAGCGCTCCTGATTGATGCGCAAGCTGTGTGACTTCCTGCCCATCATACATAAAACCCGATTTAAATGCCACATGCGACAGGCTCACCAGAGCGGTATCATCGTCAATCGCTGAGGCGATATCCTCTGGATGGATACTGATCCCATCCCGCGAGCGAATCAGGTGAAGCTTGTGCCCCTTACCCATCAAGGCAATGCAGGATTGTAGAATATACACATCGGAGGGGAAGTTGAATTCATCAGTGACGATCTTTGTCCGATTGTGTTGCCTTGCCAGGGCAGCCATTACCAGCTTGAACAGGTTAATTGAAGTACTGTCGGAGACGATAACCTGCCCTGCTGCTGCACCAATAAGCCTGGCGATTTTCTCTCCAATACGGGTTGGGGCATTGAACCAGTCAACATTCCAGCTGCGGATAAGCCCACGCCCCCAATCGTCCTCAACAATCCTTTGCAGGCGAGTGGCGGTCACTTTGGTCAGCCGCCCAAGCGAGTTCCCATCCAGGTATATCAAATGCGGGTCCGGGATGACAAACTGGTTGCGAAAATCAGCTAACTCGTCGGTGAAAGAAGCAGGCTCAGGTATGGATTTCGAAGTCATGGCAATGATCTCCGGGTATTAGAATGAGTGGTATATCCATTATATCTTCATCATATCGCCTAAATGTACTTGGTAGGCGTAAGCAACAAAAACAAGTAAAATTATCTCATCGACCCACAAAACTTTCATTTGGTGATAAGGGATATGTTTAAATGGATATACTGTTGGCACTATATGCTTTTGGTGGTCTGCTCCTGGCTTCCTTATCCGTCCCGCTGATCTTGCATAAAATTCCACCCAATGGACTGTATGGCTTTCGGATTCCCTCCACAGTTGAGAACCCGGAGCTGTGGTACAAGGTAAATGCGTATTCAGGACGGCGCTTTCTGGTGGCTGGTTTGGGTACCTCCATTGGGGCAATCATCCTGTACTTCACCTCTCCACCAAGTGTCGATGTTTATGCCTTGAGCTGCCTCGGCTTGTTTCTGGGCTTCTTCTTATGGGCAATGATCACCAGTTTCCTGTATTTGAGATCATTGCAGAGTTGAGCCAACTGATTAAGGCAGTAAGGCGGTCTGGCAATCTCCCCCTGCATACCATTTAACCAAATCCAACAAATCCTTCATTGCCAACCTGACAGATGTTTCACCACCTTCATGTTGAGCTTCAATGGTGAACAAAACACGATTTGTATCCTCCCTGGCTGCACTCTCATCACTCTGGCGATGACACCAACGCCTGGCAATGACCAGGTCCGTTTCATCTGTGAATATGACCTCACCTGGGACGGGATTTTCAATAACGGGCTCGCCCAATGGTGTGTACCTTTCATATCCACTGGCAAATCGCACCGTGATGGGCAGCTTTAACGCGCGCAAATCGAAGGCAGCCACTGGCAAGCCATAACGGATACTGACCAGGTTAGCCATATCCACGAGAGAATTAATGCATGGGATATCGCCCTTCTTGATCAGCCGGCGTAACAGCGCTTCAGCCGACGAGCGGTATTGGGTAGGATCGACACCAAACTTGCGGAATGCCACACGCCATCCCGCCAATGAATTTATCTCACTGAGGGGTGTCTGCCCGATTGTTTTCAGTACAGCTTGTTGCTCATGAAGAAAGATCTCGCACAGAGGTGCAGAGGTGGATGAATTATGCAAGCCCTCCGCAAGGATGGTTGCGGCGTGCAGGTTGGGAAATGTGGAAAGAATTTCGGGGTGATAACAAAAGACGCCATTCATTAGGGTATTATAAACGAAGTATAAGATAAGTTTGTCAGACAAGGATTCCTTCGTCTCTCTGAAATATCTGTAGTAGAATATTCCCCATGACAAAGACAGAATTCTTACTGAACCTGCAGAATGGACGTCGCCTGTGGCAGCAAACATGGAAGGGTATTGATCTTTTCGGCACCTCACGACCTCGCACACCAGGTGATTTGAGCCTGCGAGATATTCTCTATCATGTCGCCTGGTATGAGCGTGAGATGGTTGAGATGATCCAATTGCGTGCCTTAGTCGGTTCTCCATGGTGGTCTTTACCAGTTGATGAGCGAAATGCCCATGTGAAAACCGAAGGAGAAGCTGTCTCTCTACTGCAGTCTTGGAGACTTGAGCAGGAGATGTATAACGAGCTGCTTACACAGGTCCAGACGCTGCGCGATGAGGAGCTCGAAGATGCACGCTTTTTCCAGGAGATGCCACCCGATTGGAAGCCCTGGGAGGTCATCGCCAGTAACTCATACGAGCATTACAGTGAGCATTTTTCAGGCATCTACTAAAATACGAATTTACCACGCTCTATCCATTCCTAAGGATTTCAAAATCAATCCTTAGGAATTTTGGTTAAATACTCTCCGCCTAATCTTTCTGGGATTAATAATGCGATTTGATGCATGACGATATGCCCCACCAGTTGGTCACGCTGTTGTGCAGAAAACCCACCCGGAATTTCCAGGTTATAAGGTTTGCCAAATTTCAAGTTGATGCAACCGGCTTCAGTCCATACGCCCACCGGAAGAATCAACGGGCAATATTGGCTGAGCAAGTGGGTAAATCTCCCAACTCCTGGAGGAAGAACGCCTAATACTCCTCCCAGAGAATCTCCCCCTTCAGGAGCCATCCCAATCACGGGCTGGTTGGTTTCTCTGGCATATTTAAGCACCGCGCGAACAGCCTCTGCCCGTTGTTCAGTTTTATCAGGGTCAGGAGGCATCGCCGGCATGGGAGTGAATCCGAATAATCTTGCCCCACGTGGAAACAGCCAATGGGTAAATCCCGTCAACCAGCCGGAATTCGTCCAGCCTGAAGTAACCACCCAGTGGATTTTCGCGGGTAGGAGTGCACTGATCAGAATGACAAACCACCAGGCTTGAAAATCGGGAGCAGAATA
Source organism: uncultured Chloroflexia bacterium (assembly GCA_963777935.1). Classification (GTDB taxonomy): domain Bacteria; phylum Chloroflexota; class Anaerolineae; order Anaerolineales; family UBA4823; genus FEB-25. The sequence continues at coordinate 70,571 of CAVZSL010000001.1, read as the reverse complement.
GTGATTGACGGTGATCAACATACCTTGCTGGTGGTCATCATTCTTTAATAATGGAAGAATTGACTCCACAGCCTGGATGTCCACAAGTGGAGCCGGTCGTATTGTACGGGCAAGCAGGCGCGCGATAGGACGGAAGGGTATGATCATCTGACTAAAACCGCATAATTATACTGTCAACTTTATGGGCTTGCAATTCAAGCCCTGCCATCTTACAATTACGATATTATCATCTTCCATCTTATTGATAACGAGGCAATGCTATGCGACCAGAATGGGATATTTACTTCATGAAAATCGCTCATGTGGTGGCACTGCGCTCCACCTGTGATCGGGCGTTTGTGGGAACAGTGATGGTGTTGGATAAGCGCATCCTCACCACCGGTTTCAACGGCTCACCGGCTGGGCTCCCGCACTGTGAGGAGACCGGTCACCTGATGGTGGATGGTCACTGTGTGCGCACCATCCATGCCGAAGCCAATGCCATCATCCAGGCAGCCCTGCATGGGGTCAGCACCAAGGGGTCCACCTGTTATGTCACCCACTTCCCATGCATACAGTGCGCCAAGATGCTGATCAATGCAGGTGTGGTACGTATCGTCTACGACCAGGAATACCGGATTGACGAGAACACCCTCGAGTTCCTCCGTCTGGCAAATGTTGAGCTCGTACGGGTGAATGGGGAATATTGAAATGACCAAACACCTCAAATTATTTACCCCCGGTCCCGGCGATGTGGATGAGGATGTGCTGGCAAGCATGGCGACTCCGGTCATACGTCACTACGGGCCGGAGTGGCTGGAAATATATCATGAGACACAAGGATTTTTGAAGCAGGTATTCAAAACCACCAATGAGATCTATTTCGTGCCCGGAGCAGCTTCCGCCTTGATGGATATGGCTATTGGTAGTCTGTTGGCCACTGGAGAAAAGATCATCGTGGGTGACAATGGCTTCTTCGGTGAGCGTCTGGCACTGATTGCCAGGGGTTATGGGTTGCAGACAATCACTTTGAACGCCCCTGCGGGGAAACCGCTCGACCCAGATGGCTTGCACCATCTACTTAAACAGCATCCAGATGCCAAAGTGGTGGCATTGGTGCATCACGAGACCGGAACCACGGTGATGAACCCGCTCCGCGAGCTGGCGGGGATGGCAAGTAAAGCGGGTAAAGCTGTAGTGGTGGATGCTGTCTCTTCGTTGGGTGGGACAGACGTGCGCACAGATGAATGGGGAATTGACATCTGCGTGACCACCCCCAACAAGTGCCTGGAAGCCCTGCCTGGTATAGGTTTTATCAGCGTATCCCCACGCGCCTGGGAGCTTGTGGATAGTCACCCGCAGGTCAATCATGGATGGTACTTAAACTTAAAAACCTGGCGCCAGTACGCCACAGAGTGGGGTTCCTGGCATCCCACCCCGGTAACCCTACCAACCAACGTCATCCTGGCCCTGCATACCAGCCTAGCAGAAGATTATTGGCATAGGTCTGGAAGCTCATTTTGAAAAATACAGGTGGGCGAGCAAGGCGGTTCGCCAGGGGCTGCGTAATTTGGGATTTGAGATGTTTGTAGAGGATGCCTATGCTTCACCAATCGTCACTGGGGTGAGCCGGCGACCGGAGTTCGAAGTAGCTGAGATGAGCAAGTGGCTGGTGGAGCAGCGTAGCATCGCCATCGGTGGAGGCCTGGGTGAGCTTTCTGGCAAGATCTTCCGCGTAGGTCACCTGGGTAAGGCTTCCACTCGCGAATACCTGGTGGACTTCCTGTATTCGATGGAGGAATACTTACGCCAGAAAGGCATTCCCATTCCCATGGGTGCGAGCCTGGGAGGGTTGTGACCCTTCAATCATGTAGTTCGCGAAACACAACATGGAATCGTTGGGTTTCGGGCTTACGCCCTCAACCCAACCTACGATAATATGTAATATAGCTTTGAGCGTTCTTTGTGATATCCAACATAACGAGAATTGAGCATCTGCTATGTCAAATCTGACCTACACCATTTCCCCGGAGATATTTGACCGATACCCAGGTTATTGCCGCGGTGTCGTGCTGGCATTCGATGTTCATAACGGATTATCCCCTGAAACCCTGATCCAGATGCTGCGAGAGGCAGAAGAAACGGTTCGCCGTCAGACCACGATTGAAAGCATTGCCGAACACCCGCGTATCAAACCCTGGCGGGAAGCCTATAAAGCCTTCGGTGCCAAACCCAGTGAATACCGCTCTTCGGTGGAAGCCATGGCGCGTCGGGCACTACGCAACGACCCCCTGCCTAGCATCAATGCCCTGGTCGATATTGGGAACATCATCTCGCTTCAGCATCTGCTACCTGTGGGTGGGCATTCTATAGACGAGTTGACCCACGACATAGCCCTGCGGTTCGCCACCGGTGAGGAAGACTTCGTCCCATTTGGCTCCACTGAAAGATCGAGCACCCCTTCCAGGCGAGGTCATCTTTGCTGAAAGCGACACCGTTCTCACCCGGCGCTGGACCTGGCGGCAGGCCAACCACACCCTCACCCTCCCGGAGACGCGCAGCATCGAGATCAACATCGACCGCCTGCCCCCGATAGAGCTTGACGAGCTGCATTCGGTTGCTTCCCAGGTGATGGGATTGGTGGGTGAATTTTGCGGGGGAAGAATGCGGTATGAGATCTTGAGCGCCAGCAACCCAACAGATGGGGTTGGAAATTACTGGCTAAATCCGACACCTGAGGCTTCTCATCAGAATGGACGAATTATTGAATCGGCGCACCACATTGCGGACAGTGGCTCCACACGAGTTGCAATCCCGTACCACAGTGTGAGCAATACCGAGTTGCTGTTGGTAAAGACAGGCGGGAGTTCATCGCTGGTTGTAAAACGGGTGATTGATTTTGAATAGTCGCCTCGTTGCGCTCCGTATTCGGAAGAAAACCATATGCTGCCGCCACGAGTAAAATTACCAACAAGATCGGTAAGATGATCACAAATAACATCATTAGCCATCCAAATCCAAACATCATCATAAGAGACCTCCATACGAGCAGCCTTATTCTATATTTTTCGGCTTCAATCAAAAAGCGCCATATCACTCATGTTCGGATAGGCTATTTGGCGTATAAAACCAATGACCCGTACTGATGTATGCACGGGTCATCCTTCAATCACTAAGCTTGATGATCTTTTATACATCAAGTGTACCTATCAAGCTGCGTGTTTGTGGGGTGCGTCCTGCGTAGCATCACCCGTTACTTTTTTGGCATATTTTCCTGGGTCCCTGTCAAATGCTGCCTTGCATCCGGGTGCACAGAAGTAATACACCTTCCCCTGATATTCCGATTTCCATGTGGCAGTCTTGGGGTCGACGTCCATCCCGCATACAGGATCTTTTTCCATACCTATTTTTCTCCTTTATGATTTCGATCTATCAAAATAATCAATCCATGCAATCTGCATTGCTAATTCTATCTCTCAATGGTTAATCCCGCCCTCTCCCAATCGACCATGCCTCCATCCAGGTTATAGATGTTGGTGTAACCCAAGCCCACCAGGGTTCTCGCTGCAATATTGCTCATCCTATCGCTGCGGCAATACAAGACGATCTTGGCATCTTTGTCAGGGAGCTTGTCTAAATTCTGCTCAATCTGATCATAGGGGATGGATAGGTCTGTCCCGGGGATATTGCCTTCAAAGGGAATATGCACGTTGATAAAGGTGAAATCCTTGCTCTCCAGCATGGCTTGCAGCTCAGCGCTACTCACATCGGTGTATGTGCCTCCATCAACAGATACTTGCTTACCAACAACTTCCGTAGTTGATGAGGATTGTGCTGTATTATTGCATGCCACAAGTAACATGAGGCTAATTAGCATAGAAATGATTACAGATCGAGCCATAAAAATTATCTCCTTTGATTAATGAGATGTAGATGATTGAATCGGTAAAATGACGGTCAGGTTGGTCCCTTTCCCAGGTGACGAGTGGATCTGCAATGTTGCCCCAATTAGCTCTGCTCGTTCATGCAAACCAAGCAGACCATAATGACCACTGGGGGCATACTCAGAAGGGTTTTTTGGCACTTCGAAACCCACGCCGTCATCCAAAACCTGTATGTTCGTTGAGGTATCTAAAAAAGAAATACTCAAAGTTGCATGTCTCGCCTGAGCATGCCGGGCAATATTGCTCAGCGCTTCCTGAGCCATCCGGTAAAGTGCCAGCTCAACAACAGCATCCAACCGTTTTTCAACCCCCTCTCGATGGAAATCAACCGGGATGTCCATCGCCTGCCCGGTCTCACGTGCCAGCATCTCCAGAGCAGGCACCAATCCCAGGTCTTCCAGGTAAATGGGTCGCAAGGCACGCGTCAACCGGCGCAGATTTTCGATGGTTTGCTCAGTCAGTGCAGCAATCTCCTCCAATTCAGCCGAATCAACGGCATTTTTCTCCAAATTTGATTGCAGCTCCAGTTGGGCAAGCTGAACCCGCTGCTTAAGCGCGATCAATGACTGGAGGGTGTCATCATGCAGCTCACGCGCCAGGCGATGGCGTTCCTCCTCCTGTGCCGTGGTGATGGCGCCAATATAACCATGCAGGCTGCGCTGCGCCTCCTGCACTTTATGCGCCATATCAACCAAAGTACCCTGCAAGTGTTGAATCTCAGCGATGCCTCCCACCGGTTCTTGAATGGTTTGAAAATCTCCCACTGCCAAAGTGGCTGCCTTTGCTTCCAACGTGCGCAGCGGCTGGACAACCTGGCGCGTACCAAGCCACAAAGCGAGTAACATGATGAGTACTGCTGGTACCAGTACAAGCGGGGCAACCTGGGTGGTCCGCAACGTGGGAGTAGAGACTGCTTGCCACGATTCTTCCGTGACGAGTGCCCACCCGGCTGACTTGACCGGGCTATATGCAGTCACATGCTCATCTCTACCCACATCGACATATACCGTACCGCTGCGTCCTTGAAGGGCCTTCAGCGATCCCGGGATGGTCATTTGAATAGTCTCCTGCATCACCAGCTTTATAAAGGATCTGTTCATCAGGGCTGACCACTAATGTAGTGAGCTGGCTTTCTGAAGGGAGAATATCCACCAGGGTGTTTTCCACCAGGGTGGGGACTGAAAATGCCCCCATAACCAGGTTTCCATTATTGCTCGGGGATGAGATTATACCTACAGAAGAATTATCAACTGGTGAATTAATCACGATAAGCTTGCCAGGCTGAGTTTTGAGATCCGTAGTCAGTCTGAGCCAGTTTACCGGATCAGCAGACAGCGCATCCCACACCTGGGCATTTCCCTGGGTTGATAACAGTTTTCCCTGAGTATCTACAGATTGCCAGACCGTTGTCAAAATCTGTGAGCAGATAACCAACGTCTGAAAAGGTGGATGAGACTGGCTCGGATGTTAGCACCGACTGCATCTGCGCAAATCCAACCAACTCCTTCACACGCAGATCAATCTGTGCACTCAAAGCCCTGGCTGCCGTGCTGACCAGGCGGGCATCCCGCTCTCCGACCATGGAACGCATTGCCTGTTGATGAATCGTGATGCTTCCAAAGGTGATCACCAGCAGAATTACCGTCAGGGGTAGAAGGATGATGGCGATCAATCGCATCATTAATCCCTGGGGAGGTAAACGCAGGTTGGTTTTTGGGGATTTGGATTGGGTCATGAAGCAGTTATTCTTCGGTGATGGTTCCCACAGATTGGGAGATCCAACCTAAGGAGACAGCCCGCATCACTGCCTCTGTGCGGCTGCTTGCTTGAAGTTTATCAAATATATGCGCCAGATGGCCCTGGACCGTACGATCGCTGATTCCCAGCTGGACTCCAATAGCTTTATTGGTAAATCCTTTTGCCACCAGTTCAAGCACTTCCATCTCACGTTGGGTGAGTGCTTCCACAGGGGAAGCCTCCCTTGGATGGCTGAGCTGGGATAACAGCTTGTGGGTCACACCTGGGTCCAGGACGGATCTGCCATCGTTTACATCCCTCACCGCCTTGATCAGCTCTGCTGGAGAGGCTGTCTTCAGGATGTAACCATTTGCACCAGCCTGTAAAACTGCCAACACATACGGGTCATCATCAAATGCGGTGAGGATCAACACACCCACCCCAGGAGTATTGGTCCGCACCCAACGGGTCACTTCTATCCCACTGGCTTTAGGCATTTGGATATCCAGCACCGCAACATCCGGTTGTCTTTGTTGGATTAAACCTTTTGCCATCTCGCCATCATCGGCTTCAGCCACAACCTGGATATCGCCTGCGCGTTCCAGGAATTGGCGTATACCCGCTCTCACGATGGCGTGATCGTCAGCCAGTAATACCCTGATTGGATCTTTTTTTTCTGTCATTCAGTAATATTTCCAGGTGTAACAGTCGAATTAGAATCGGCTCTCACCACGTTGGATCGTTCTTGTGGAGGAAAGGCCTTGTCCAAATATGGATAAGTGTACCAGACGATTCCTAATCCAAATAGAATACCAGTTAACAACCTCATTAATGAATTGAACGATCCCCATGCATCACTAGAATAGAAGGATGCTGGGAATACGTGGCTTGTAAGCACTGCCAGCCAAACGTTACCGTTCCGAAAGCCCTGCCCTATTCCTGCCAGATCACTGAAGAAATGACTGGTGCCATCCACTGCCATGGGCAACAGGAACAACACCAAACCCCACCAGGGTAACGGTTTCAACCTGCGTCGTACAAGCCACCAGATTATACCGAAAAGCCATATGCTGGAAAACATGGACACCATGCGATCAGACCAGGCAACTTTCCAGCCCATAAAAGAGTTCCCGATAAATTGGCGCAGGATTGCTGGGTTGATTGTATTTTGCCAGGCGTTTTGAACTTCTACAAGCGAATATGTAAATTTTGAGCCAAACAGGAAAAACGAACGCTCCGGCAGCTGGTGACATAGCCAGGAGTAAATGAAATAGATCACTCTGGCAGCACTATCCAATCCGGCATGCATAAAAACAGGTGCCAGGAAAGGCAGACCTACATAGATACCCAGGATGATACTGATCGGAACGATCCAATGGAAATGGAAGGTTTTTTTCAAGTAAGCCTTCAGGTTATTGATCGAATTGATGATACCTTTTCTCTCACCAACTTGTGCTACAGCCTGGCAAGCTTATTGAACTCCACAACTTCCACCGCTGCTGGGAGCTTGCTGCAGTAATCCGTTGGAAGCCAGCCACTGGTGCACAGCCTGAAACCCGGAGCCGGATGCATACTGTTTGCTAACTACCTGGCGTGCATCTGCTTTGACAAAATCTACATTTTGTGTGACTTTGAAAACTGTCGCCACTTCCAGCATTTGTTGCGGGTACCAAAAGGCAGTCACATATTTAGCAGTCTCGAACATCTCATCTGAAGAAGCATTTTGCGCTGCCATTAGTTCGAGCAGCCCCAACATCGCCATCCCGTGATTGCAATCCGGGAAATGGGTCGGATTATTACAGCACGGTCGATATACCTCTGATGCCACTTCCAATAACCTGGCTTGTTGTTCCTCTGTCAAGGTAATAATTTTTCGACTGGCATACAACTCAGTGGGTTGCTTGGTTCCAATCGTCCAGCCTCCTGTGGAGGCAAAAGAGCCTACTTTCTCGATGCCTCCCGCCATCATCGGTCCTTCGGTGAGAATTGGATTTTGATTGGTCAACCCCAGCGCCCAGAAGAAATTGAGCAAGAAGTAAGCATTTTCCGGGTTAATCTCCACATTTGTAGCCGTCTCTTTGGTCAGAATGGACAACTGCTCATCCGTCAACGGTTTATTCTGTCGCTGGTAAAGGTCAATAAATATGGGCATGTTTATCGCCTCAGCCTCAACGAGTTGCGGGCCGGCATCCCCGAAAACGGCTGGAATCTGATAACCCTCCGCAGGATTGATCTCCTGCATTGATGGCATCAGATTATCACCTTTAGCCGCAGTTTCAGGGGTAGACTCTTGCTGCATTGTCCTACGGCCCATAAGGTATCCACTTCCGAGGCCGATACCAAACACAAACAAGAGCACCAATGATTTTTGCGCTATTCCACGTCTGCGATGATCCATTGGATTGGAATCAGGTGTTTCTTCAGATATCTGGTCTTCTTCGGGCAGAGATGGTGTCAGATTTGACATTTTCATGCTCCTTCGGCTTATGTTGGAGTAAACATATTTTGATGCATCACATATCAATGCTTGTCTAAAACGTGATCTGATGTCGTGGGTAATTGCCTAATAACTACGTCCAATTGTGCGTATAAAGATGTATTTTTGGTCGCATAACACAAACTTAATCAATAGTTTTAAATAATGGATTTCGATTTCCACTTCACATCGATGGCAGCAATGACCGCGCTGCAATTTGCCTGATGATTGTCTCAATGCGCGGGTCAGCCCGTTGCTGGGGAGTATCCACTACTGAAAACCTGGTCTGGTTGTTATTTCCATGTGCAATCAAGGTGACCGGCACCATGTCTACTGCATAGACCAATAACACCACCATCTGGCAATCGCATAGTTCGGTGCCGTGGTGTGGGCAAGGACAATTTATCTGGGCATCCCGGGCTACCTGAAGATCAAAGGTGCGCATGACGGACAGACCCACCTGGTTGACCTTGCCAACTACCCAGTCTACTGCCTCATCGCAAGGCTGGTCTAAAGTCAGGATTGGTGAATTATTGTTCATCAATACTCCATGTCTCGTTTCATTCATAATTTATGACCACATGATACGCACTTTTCGAATATTTGCTCAGCGCCATCTGGCTTACGTGTATTGGCATTTTCAACGGTCTGACGCCAGCTTTACATCGAATAGAAGCCGTTCGTCACATCATCGATCGCCAGTGTAATGCGTCATGGAACCCAATTCGATAAGACCGTCAAGGTCTTGTCTCCCCAGGTATTGTCGTTGCTGGGTAAATGCACCCTGAAATCATGCATCCCATCCATACCTGCGTGCATCATGAACTGCATGCTAAGGGTTGTGGTTTCACCCGGTTTGAGCGCCATCGAACCGATGGCAGGAGTGGGGGGTCAGCACCCCTCCAACACTTCTACATAGGGGGCTTTGGTGAACTTAAGGGTTTTGTCACCTGCATTGGTTAATTGGAAGGATACCAAGACGGTTTGACCCAGCTGGACATCACCCAAATCTACTTTTTCCTTGTCCACTTTTAAGCCAGGCGAACCCGCAACCTCGGCCGCTCCAGCTGACTTGGCGGGTTTATTGAAGACAAAAAAAGCACCGATAACCAATAGCAGCCCACCGCCGAACAGTATCATCACCGGCCATGGCAGTTTCTTTTTTCTATTCTTGAGTTTTCTATTGTCTTTGTGTTGACTTATGGTAGAGCCTCCATATCAAATTGAAATGTCCATAAATAGGCGATTAGCGCCCATGTTTGATCTACGCTAAAAATCGGTCCCCAATAGGGCATCCCGGTGCCCATCCCGCCCCGGATAATCTTTCCCTGCAAATGGGCAGGGCTGGTGGAGAGCATATGAGTGGGGTCGGTGAAGTCTGCCGGGCGCTGAGTCTGCTCTCCGCGGGTGTGGCTTGAATTCGAATTGTCTGTTTTAGCAGCCAGCTGGTCAGCGAACACCCCATCACCCGCCCCGTTCTCCCCATGGCAGGCAGCACAATTGGCTGCGAACAGCTCGCGGCCAGCCTGAATCTCTTCAGGTGTGGTGTTGGATTGCCATACCCACGCCACCAAATCCCATAGCTCCTGGTCCGTCAGGTCGCGATTTGTTGGGTCTGACCGCAATCCCATCCACAAGTCAATAGGAGTATGGGAGAGGTAGTAGTCACGATTTTTATATTCATCGGGAATAGTTCGGTTGAGCAGCGCTCCACGCCATGCGGCTGGAATTTCTGAAGGCGTGGTACTGGCATGATGTTCTGCGTCGATATCCAGCCCAAGGGTGACATACAGGGGTGGCTTGACGGGTTGTATGCTTGTCTGGGTGCCGGTCACCTCGATGGTGCCACGCATGCGCCAGTGATTCACGCTGCACCAACGGGTGCAATAAAACGTATATTTGCCCGGCTTATCAAAAACCAGGGTGACATCGGTAATCTCGCCGGGGACGACATCCACCCCAGGTTGATCCATCTGGCCGATGGCAAATCCATGGGTGACATCATCCGATGTCAACTGCAAGTGAAGCGGCTTACCCACTTCTGCGGTCAGGTTTTCTGGATCCCACCCGCCTGTTTCAGCCATGTGAGCATGCACCACCATCCCTTGTTTTTGCTGCCACCAACCCACTGCGGGGGAGGCAACAGCAATTGCCAGACCCAGGACGACGATGCTACGTGCGAGCCACTCTTTACGCATACCCTACCCCACCAATAACCACAGCATTAGCAGGGTGAATATCAGGCTAAATATCGTGATTGGGATATTCACACCCTGAGATTTTTTGCCACTTGTGGCAGCCAATTTCCTTAAAACGCTTAAAGACCAAAATAGGCCTGCCAGTAGCAGCACAACCTGAAGAATCACACTGAAACCTGAGATGCTCACCATTTGAATACTCTTGTTTAAGCCCAGGATTCTCCAGCCCCAACCAAAGGGATCATTCAGCACATCCAGGATTAGAATAAGCTTGGGAAGCGCAAATGAAACGGTAAAGGCAATCCATGCCATTAACCCCAACGGAAGCAGCACCTGCGCCTGGGTGGCTATCGCACGCTTAAGTGAATTCCAGTTTACAGAAAATCTTTCCCCAACCCATACTGCTCCAATGAAGATGGCTGGCAGGAGCAGCAGGTTGAGTGCCAGGTATGCCAAGGCATATCCAACCCAGGGTAATGAGCCAATTTCAAACGCGGCAGATTTTAACCAGCCCCATGGCCCTGTGAAAACTGCGGCAAACGTCACCACCGAACCCAGCATCACCAATGCCAGGAAAGTTTCATCCAGGCGTGAGGTTGTTTTTTGCCGGCCAAGGTCGCTGCTGAATGGTCGCAGGTTCAATGCCAGATTATCACTCGGACAGGCTCGCAGACATTCCATGCACAATCCACAGGCAGAGCTATCCCGGAATGCTACCGGGTACAATCCCCAGGGGCAGGCATGATAGCACGACTTAACTTCATGTTTGGTACAAATATCTTTCTCGATAATACGTAATTCCACTGGAGAGGTCTGTGCATACATCCCGCTAAATCCACCAATTGGGCAGACGGTTGTGCAAAAAGCGCGCTTCTCGAAGACCAGGCTCATACCCAATGCCAGCCCAAAGATAGCCAGCAACACCCATCCAGTTACCTGCGGGTTGGTCAGCGTGACCGCGCTGAACAAGCCAATGAGCAGGAAAGCACCCGACTGCATCCAGGAGCCTCTGAGGTGCTTTGGCCAGCGCAAATTCAACCCCAAACGCCGCTGTCCACGTTCCATAATTCCGCCTTGTTGCAGCCAGTCACCCGGCAGCGGGATGGGACAGATGCTGCACCAGGAACGCCCACCAAAGGGAATGAAAACCAGCTTAAGGGCAGTCCACCAGGCGATCCAGACAAATATGATGGCAAAATTATGGCTGCCAACCTGAGGACCAAACAATCCCGCCGCAATGGTAAACACGAAGCCTGCCAGTGTGAGCATGCGAACCATAAACTGAGGCCAGCGGTTCTCAAACAGGGGACGTAGCCAGGGTAACCGGTAGAGATTCAGTCTATCAGGAAGCTGAAACCGTTTCTGTGATTTATCAACCTGATCATTGAATGGAATTTTTTCCACCCAGGGGATCTCTTGCAAACGGGTCATTTACGTCCCATCCATATTCCAGCAACCAATACCAGCCCGGTTAGAGCGATCGCACGCCATAAGAATGTGTTTTCCCCGACCATCAACTTTCCGGTCATGAAAGGATGCATATTACCGCAAGTGACTGTGCATTGAAAACGAAATGTACCTTGCTGGTCAGCCACAAAACTCAGCCGGGCGGCCTTACCGGGGTCAGCAGTGGTTTCGAGGTTATACCCATCGATTGCCATACCGTGAACCACATCGGTAGCGACTAATTCGATCGTCACCAGATCTCCCGGATTGACCTTGAGAATGGCAGGGTCATATTCAAACCGTCTGGCATCAATCTGGAAAAATCTTTCAGTGGGTGCATCTGCCTTCGCCGGGATTGGAACGATAAATATCACCAGCCCTATCACTGCCAGGATGGCCCACTGCCACCAACGGTTGGAACGTTTTACCTGCGCGTTTTGTTCTATCACGGAATATTAGAAGGACCGTATTGCGAATATGTCTGATCGATATAGGTTTTGATGTCTGTCACTGGCTCGCCTTGCTTGAGCAAACGCATCGTATCCTGGGTGATATCCACACAAATCGAACATCCCAAAGCATGGGTATCAAAACTGACGTTTCCATTCACATCCACATCGGAGACATAACAGGCGTAATTCGAGGTATGCCCCATCGCTCCACAGCCACAATAACAAGGCATTTGCTTCATCACATCAGGGTTTGCCACTGCAAATTGATATGCCTGCTGGACTGTGTCGGGTGCCGACTTTACCTCGGCAGGCATCTCATCCAAGGATGCCATCAGCAGACCATCCTGAGTGGAGGATGTTTTCTTGGTGCAGGCTGATATTAATACTGAGACGACGAGCACGACAACCAATAAACTGGTTATTTTTGGATTGGTGGTTAATTTCAAGAGTTATTCCTCACATCCATGAATATGTGTCGGGATTATACGGGCCTCAACAGGTCTGGTTGAGCGCCATCCGGCGGATGCGTATATAGGCATAATTGCCTATATGAGAGGGCACAAGTGGGTTTAGTCGGATGTTTGTGTTACGATTTGCCAGGGAAAAAAGAATTCCTCATGTTTCCCCCTTTTGACTTTTCATCATCAGATATTTAATCGATTCTTCAAACACAGGCTGGTACTGGCGGTAATCGTCTGAATGGCTCAAAATGATCTGAACCCATGCACGCATTTTTGGCCTTCCCAGTGGTTGGAACGGGGTTACATTCTTGTCTGATTGTAATAACCTGCTGGCAGATTCCTCAGGAAGCTTGACCCCCACTCCCTGATCAAACAGGCAGATACTCAGTTTCTTACCCACATAATAAGCCGGATACCCAAACATCTTCCCGCACGCACATGCGGATGCCCCAGAAGCATCTCATCGAGTACGGATTTGTGTTTGGAATTGTAACCCACCATTGCTTGCTGCCTATTCCCCGAAATAGGTCGACAGATATGCTAGACGTTTTATTTCTGCTATACCAACAATCAATATCTGGTCCCCAGGCCAGCCTGTAAGCCGCATTCTGTGCACGCAGGTCTCCCTGCGCCGATGACCATCTCTCTAGGAGGTGAGTTACCTCACCCCTCATGCAGTCTACCCGAGGCTGCGGACCTTGCGATCCAGGCTGGCGAGCAGCCACCTCCCTCACGGGATTGCCTCTGCTTGACCTTGCTCCAGGCGGGGGTTGCCTGGCCGCAGACGTTACCGCCTGCGCCGGTGGTCTCTTACACCACCTTTTCACCCTTACATCCCTACCCAGAAAGTGGGGGTGCGGTCTGTTTCTGTGGCCCGATCCGTCAGGTTGCCCCGTCCCGGGTGTTAGCCGGCGCCTTGCTCTGTGGAGTGCGGACTTTCCTCGATGGCACAATAGCCACCGCGGTCATCCGGTCAGCCTGGGGACATTCATCATACCATAATTATTTCCTGCTTATCTCTACTCCGTGTGCATTATACAAAACAGCAGGATCCACCTCCGAATTGTTCCAAATTGGGTTGCTATATCCACAGCTGTATCCTCCTCCTTGAGCATTCCCAGCCCATATTCTTAATATTTCACCAACCTTGAGAATGCCTGAAAGGGAACATTCTTGACGCCCCCTTTCAGAGACAAGGTTCCAGCCAGACAAATCCACATCGGTGCTACCCGCATTTTGGATATCGACATATTCCTCCCGTTTGTTGACCGTAACGATGATCACCTGCGCATCTGTCGTGCCTGGCGCTGGTGTCGCTACCCAAATACCAACCTGGGACATACGCGCACCTTGCTCAGCAGATGACAATGCTTCTGCGCAGGCAATATCGGGCGGATATTGCATGGCTCGGGCAAAACCTTTCTCAACAAGTTGCAGATTTACAAAAACATCATCAATAACCACATACCTGAGCAATCGATCGTATTGGTCTGTGTCGGAAACATCCTTGATCAGTTCCACCTCTTTTTGAAGCACCAAATCCGCATTGGCATTAAAGCCTTCTGTAAAGAATTGCATGTCTCTTTCAGCTGCATCAATTCCAATATACCTGACGCTATAATTATTCCCATCCTCCAGACGGACAACGATCGTATCACCATCAATGATCTCAGTGACGATTCCTTTCTGCTGTAAAGCGTGTTTTGGAAGGCAGGCAGCGATATTGGAAACGGTCGATTCTACCATCGGGGTCATCGTCATTGATGGAGTGATCGTTGCTATCGCTGATGGTGACTCAGTTGAAGTAGGCTGGGAGGTTGGTGCATCAGGTGACCCGGCTGTTATTAACCTGACAGGTGTGATGATGATTGATTTATAAGTAATAACCGGGGTTGGGTTTCCTGTCTGCGCAGTTGAACAGGACACAAGCAGGAAGGCCATCAGGATAAGGTAATAAAAATTTGTCATGGCTTGGCAGTTTAATTATATTTCTAAATCCACTTCCGTATGACCCCTCCTGCACAAAAAACGTTTTTAGAGGAGTACTTGTAGGTTGGGTTGAGTAAGGAGCGTTATATGCGACGAAACATCGCGAGTGTTCTTTACGAGCTATGCTCCTTTTGCGAAACCCAACGCTTTGTGGGTCAAGCCCTGTCAATGACCTTCCATCCAGAATCCAGCCTATTTATTTTTCTACTCTCTTCCTAATATTAGGTTGGGTTGAGAACGATAACATCCAGTCGAAACCCAGTACCTTATCTAGGGAGTGCTTGTAGAATCCCAACCTCGGTTCAGCTATGTAAGGCGGGTATCTTATCCATAGCTATACACCTCCGACAAATCAAAGTGTCCAGTCTTTTTCGCTACTCGTGCAATTTGCTCTACACCGCGCATGTTTGGCATCATGATATTCAAAATGAGTAGGCCTAGTCATCAGCATCCCCCACCAGAATCTTGTCGCTCAAACTAATTTGCTTGTATTTTAGATTTCAACATTTTCATTATGGGGTGGGATATTTACAACTTATAGGCTTACCCCGCGATTGTGCTGATGGCGTTTTTAAGCGGCGTTATTTCAGGTATAACTAGCCAGTCAGGTAGAACCGACTCGATTGAGGGTTGCGTTCTTCCCCGTAGGTCAGCCTCCCAAACTAGATCTATTGGCTTGATTCCCGATGGTAGGAAGGGGTGGACCCGCTGATGTTCGCCTGCCAGGCATATTTTTTCCAATAGAATTTCTATAATATTGTTCCAGGTATATCGGGCAGCCACTTTATGTCCTGCCTTGCGGATCGCCTGGGATCGCTGTGGATGATCAAGTAAGAATTCAATCACATGGACTAGCTCGGAGACGTTATCCGAATCGAGTGCGATCGCCCCGGCCCCATCCACCGAATAAGTCTCACCCGTGCAGCCGGTTATTGCTACCCCGCCGGCTGCCATCGCTTCCAATCCGACCAATCCAAACGGTTCGTGCTTGCTGTTTGCTAGAACGAAGTCGGCTGCAGCGTAGAAAATGCGCAGCATCGATGGCGACATACTGAAGCGCAGGTTATATACATCGGCAGCCCCCATAGCGCTAATGACTTCCAGGGCATCTTCCCAAGATTCAGGATGATCGCTAACCTCTTCAACGACCAAACCTAACTCCCGCGCATGATTTAAAACCAGGCTACCGTGGGCTTCAATGCCGCCGCGACACAGGAAGCGGATTTTTGCACCGTTTTGTTTAAGACATGCCGCTGCTTCAACAGCCGACATCCAGCACTTATCTGGATCATATCGGGCTACCTTAAACATCAATAATCCGTCTCCACCCGCCAACCTTTCGTGCACCCAATTGGCTTCTGCTTGAGGGATAGGCTGAAGCAAATCTGAAGGGATACCATTCGGAATGACCAGGGGATCCAGGCCGAAGGCTCGCATGATGTGGTTCATATACCTGCTTACCGTTGTTAGGGTGGATACAAAATCTAGGCGTCTCCAATTGATACGCTCAAAACCCTTAGTATTGTTGGCGTTCCACAATAAGATCGAGTTCGCTCGCAAACCTGCTGCATAAAGCTGGTCACTCAGACTTATCAGCGTCTCAGCGGTTTGCCATTCTTCAGCCAATACCACCATGTGCCGGCCTTGTGCGATGGCTGGGGTGGCGATCTGATCAACAATGAACGCCGGAACCGAACGGGTAAAGTCGAAGAGTTTCCCTTCCTCGCCATCGTATACCCCCAACGGATGGTAACGACTGATCCATTGGCACCATCGGTGAACCTTAAGTAGGCCATCACATTGCACTTCGTGACCTGGTAAATCTGGGCTGCCGATGAATATTAAATGGGTTAGATAACCTTGGGAAGCCAGGTATTGGGCAATATTCGTTATTCGCACTCCTAACCCACCAGCCTGCGAATAAGCATCAGGCCCTTCAAAGGATAACAGGACAAACTCGACCTGGTGTGGCATTGGCCGAGCAGTGTACATGGATCACCGCCTTTGAAGAAATTGAACAACAGCTCGGTTTCTTCAATGGATATTTGTGCAATAATGATGCCAGTTGCAGAATTTGTCCAGACAGCCAACCTGCCTTGAAGAGAGTCAAACGAGCCATCGACACCAAAGTGGTATTCACTAAATCACGATCTGCTTTCTTCTGATCCACGTAGGCACGAATCTTGTAACTACAGCTATAATATTATTTATCTATTCGGTACAAGAGCTGCCTGAGGAGTAACCTGTATGTCTTACCAAACGATGACCTCAGTCGCTGATGCAATCAGCGCTCTGCCAAACCCTTACCCACCGGTCAACCTGACCAAGCATTACAAAGGGACTACCCTAAACCAGCAGGGGCATATCGTCGATATCAACCCGGTTTCCGCCACGATCCAGGCAACCCAACGCCTGACTTTCCACATCCTATTGGGCATGATTCACTTGCACAGTGGGGCTTTCCCGGGAGCGATCTCCGCGACCATTCAGCCAATCAATTACACGCTTGGAACCTTCCATCTTTCCGACTTATCCTATGGTGATTGGCGAGACCGCAAAGATGAACGCGTCCAGCCGAAATGCCCGACTTATATCAACATGTATTTCAGTCGAAAAACTTACCGAGCCTTCTTGATAGACATTTGCAATGAGGGGATGGGGATCCTGGTGGATAAGACCATCGACCCTGAAGGCAGGCTGCGACCCGGTGTAAAACTCTTGCTCGAGTTTCGACTTGCTCCGGAGCATTTATTCCTCAACCTCAAGGGCACACTCCTATACCGGAAGAATGTTGGGCAGCAGTTGATCAAGTATGGACTTCAAATTCTCCCCCATATTGATCAAAAAAACAATATACAAGCCTATATTACCCAGCGCTATGATGAAATCCTAAATGAACTGGAACAAGATTACATCCGGATGAGTGATCCATGCCGCGTTGAGAATCAGTGCTTCTGAATCGTATAACCAAATTCCGTCATTATTGATGCTCTTTTTGCTGCCTGGCATACCAAACCATTCGTCTTGCCGTTATTCTCTTTCCTACCCCCCAGAAACATTATACTTAAAGGCGCCCATTCAACCGGCTGCTTGTAAATCACTATTGATATAAATATTGAGAGGAAAAATAACAGAATAAAAATCACTCCTAAAATCACAAATATCCAACCCCAGACATGAGAATTATTAATCTTTCCTTTGTTAATAATGATTTGAATACCAAGAATTAAAAACGGAAATCCAATTATTAGTAATAAAGGAAAAAATAACCAAAATACTCCGTTTACCTCATAACCAGCCCCTGTAACTGCCCCCCAAAAACATGTTATTCCTAACAGTGTAAATAAACCTCCAATCATCGCAAATATCCATCCCCAGATGCGGTGTCTTTTTCCCGTTACTATCGTATTTTCCGTATTCATCTTTTCATTTCCAATGATAGATTATCCTTTAATTCATCACTTATTCGACAATATTTCCTTTTTAATTATCAATTTCTTCTTGTTCATTTTTTCTTTGGTTGACGATAAACCAAAAACCAAGAATCAATATTGGAACCCCAATCATCATAAATGGCCATAATTCAAATATTCCTTCGAAAAAATAATCTTGGTCGCCATACATAAAGTTTGGAAATGCAAAATAAATACCAAATGCCAAAATCAATCCTCCAATTGTCGCTAATACCCAACCCCAATTTCGATGACGGATAAATATTGATTTATCTTTTTCTATTATTAATCTTTCATTTCGCATTGAAATGATATTTTGAAGCCCTTTTATTAGAAATAAAATTCCAAAAAATAGCGATATCCAACCGATACAAGATTGCTCAATTACAGGTAAGAACCAAGATTGCCTAGAAGTATTTAGATTAAAAAGAGTATAAAACGCTAACAATATAAAAGATATACTTAAAAATGTGAGTAACCCTCCAGCAACAGTAAAAAATATCTTCCAGGACCTGGATAAGGGAGGAACTTTTGATTTCCAGGAAACCGATTGTTTTACTAGTTCTTCTTTATCAGGCTCAATCATTCCTATCTTAATTGCCATCCAGGCAGTTTTTTATCTTTCCTGTCGCAGGTACCAATGAGGCAGGTAAGACCAGCGTTCAAGTAAACCTGCCGTGGCTTAAGGTTTTCACTGCTGGAAAGGCTATTTTTAGACCTCACAGGTCTTTAGTACATGTGAGGTCTGGTAATGTTAGCGTTTTGTGATTACCGGCAGGTAGATTTCATTGGCGGGTGGTACTGCCTCAAATGCTCCTATATCACACACTGCCTCCCCGTCTTCATCTCCATCGATGGGTCTGATCACCCCGCGCTGATCGGTAGCAGGGCAGTTGGCATCATCCCCGGCATCGATGGCTGGACTGCCAAACAACAATGCATGCGTCGTGGTCGGTCCACCATTATTCCGTAGAAGACCTAACTTTGGGTCAGTGTTGGGCTTGGAGCCATTGGCTGGGTCGAATCCGCAGGTATTTGTATCCTCGATATTATAGCCAGCATCCGTTATTGAGTAACCAGCACAATTATCACCATTAGTGCTATAGGTGACAATACTGTTATATAGGGTAGTCAATCCTAAATCAGGAAAATTGTAGATTCCTCCTCCGTTATTTGCATTATTATTTGATAGGGTGCTGTTGGTGACTGTGATTGTTCCATAATAATCGGCATTATAGTAAATACCGTTACAAATGCCACCACCAAGATCAAATGCGTTATTGCCTGAGATGGTGCTATTAATAACTGTCAGCTTGCTATAATTGTCATAATTACCATTAAAAATACCACCGCCATAGATCGAGCCATTGCCAGAGATTGTGCTGTTATTGACACTGAGTTCGCCAAAATTAGAAATACCACCACCAAAGTAAGTAGCGGTGTTTCCAAGTAGTGTAGTATCGCTTATTGTTGATGGGCTATAGTCATTATGGATACCACCGCCAACACCACCTGAAGTGTTTCCGGAAAAAACGGTGCTAGCAATGAACATTGTATTGCTATTATAAATACCACCCCCAGCAGCCGCTGCATGATTCCCTGAGAAAACACTGTTTGATATGGTTAAATAGCGAGGATTATAAATACCGCCACCCCAGAGATCAGATTCGTTTCCAGAAAAGGTACTATTAGTTACGGTCATCGTACCGCTGTTGAAAATGCCTCCTCCAGGGTTCTGAGCTCTATTCCCTGAGAATATACTATCTACGACAATCAATGGACCTTCCATATTGTAAATGCCTCCTCCAATGCCTTGTTGATTCGCACTATTATTGGAGAAAGTACAGTTGATGACGCTCAAATTACCAGAATACTTATATAATCCTGCACCACTATTTGCACCACCATCCACAATTGCCAATGATTTTAGTATTAGTTCGCCTTCCTGAAACCACCATACTCGAGTAGTGCCGCCACCGCTTGTAGTTATCACCCCTCCCCCATCAATCACCAGTGGACCCCCGGCATTCACCAAGAGCTGGCTATTTACGATAATTGTTCCCTCCACATAAAAGGATACCGTGTCGGTGAGGACACCCCCTGTTCCGCACGCATCCACGGATGTGTTGGTGTTGGCGGCTTCGATGGCTTCACGCAGGGAACAATCGCCATCGTTGTTCAGCTCATCCTCCAGCGTGTTTACGACGAGTGTGGATTGTAGCTTATTTAACCTTTTTGAAAATACCTTATCTTCCCGTGCTTTGGAAGCTAAATCACTGGCTGCCACTGCAGGGTGAGATGACCCAATCAGATCAATCAGTACCCCCAGGAACAGGCATGCCAGGATGATGGGAACTGTAATTCGCAGGAACTTTCTCATGTCTGACCCTCCCCAGATGTTGATTAATGCAAATATTTATTCGATGTGGGATTAGCTTTAGTGAATAACTTCCATGATTTTCTCACCCACTCTCATTGCCATCAAAATTTGATGGTTCGCCCATTTATATTGTACAGACAAATATTAAAAAATAAAGAAGCAAAATTAAAATTCACCAGACCTCTTAGGTCTTCAGGATCTGCGAGGTCTTAACTCCACTAGAATTTACTGACCACCGGCAGGTAGATTTCATTCTCAGGTGGACTTGGGGCTTCAAATGCGCCAATGTCGCACACCGCCTCCCCATCCCCGTCTCCATCGATTGGACGCGGAATACCGCGCTGGTCGGTGGCAGGGCAATTGGCATTGTCTCCAGAGTCGATGGCTGGGCTTCCCGAGAGCAGCGCATGCGTCCAGGTGGGGCCGCCGTTATCCTGCAATGGGCCAAGCATCGGGTCGGTGCCAGGTAATGAGCCATTTTCGGGATTTAGTCCACAGCTGCCATCTGAATCCAGGTTATGTCCACCATCAATAATCTCACCATAGCAATCACTACCAAAAAAGTTATTAGCGATAATCGTATTTTGCACAAGGGCATTGCCAACCTCAAAACCATATATTCCCCCACCCATGTAAGCATTATTCTGGGAAAGTGTACTGTTGGTTATTGTCATATTTCCTGTATTTTGAATGCCTCCACCGGACTCCCCTCCATTATTCAATGAAAAAGTGCTGTTTGTTATTGTCAACAAATTTGCATTCCGGATACCACCAGCAGAAAAACTACCACTGTTGCCATTAAACATGCTATTGGCTATATGTAGAGGGCCAACATTATAAATACCACCTCCTTCAAAACCAGAGCTATTTCCAGAAAAGGTGCTATTGGTTATGTTCACTGTTCCTAAGTTATTAATAGCACCTCCCCTATCATGGGTGGAGTTCGCTGTGAACGTGCTTTGATCTATGTTCAAAGTACCACTATTATGGATAGCTCCACCTCCCACTCCTCCTCCTTCATTTCCAGATAATATACTATTGGTAATTGTTAGTATGCTTCCATTATAAATACCACCGCTCTGATACCCGATATAGTTATTTGATAACACACTATTGATAAAGCTTAGAGGACCAAGGCTATAAATACCGCCACCCTCCGAAGCACCAAAGTATGATCCATTGCTTGTCACACTGCTATTACTAATGGTCAATGTTCCATTGTTATAAATTCCACTCCCCCTATTTTTACAATGATTGGAGTCGATTTGACTACTTTTTATAATCAAATTTCCATTATTGATAATCCCAGCACCATTCTCGTAATCTAAATAACCTTCTGTTATCGTTAAATTTTCCATGGTTAGCTGACTTCCTATATCAACCCACCACACACGGGTGGTTCCTCCACCGCTGGTGGTAATGACATTCCCCCCATCAATCACCAGCGGACCTCCAGCATTCACCAAAAGTTCGTTATTGAGAATAATCGTTCCATTCACACTAAATGTTATCGTATCGGTGAGTACATCCCCTGAGCCGCACCCATCCACTTGAGAGTTGGTATTGGCTGCCTCGATGGCTTCGCGCAAAGAGCAATCGCCATCTTGGTTGAGCTCATCCTCCAATGTGGTGACGAGTAAGGTAGCCTGGGATTTATCCGAGCTTTTGACCAACTCTTTAGCCAACACCGATTTCTCGGTGAGATTATCGGCTGCCACTGCCCGGCTGGATACCCGCACCAGATAAAAAAGCATACCCAGCAACATGCAAGCCAGGATCATCGGAACTGAAATACGCAGGAACTTGTTCATGTCTTACCCTCCCCATTATTGACCAAATTTAAAACCGCTGACGACCTGTCAGCGGCATGAATGGATTGCACGCAGGGATACCGTTTAACCGCCCTCAATGAAGAATACGATAGAAGAACAAACGCAATATTATTGTATAGTCATTTTAGAAAAAATCAAGAGGGAATTATTGATTACCTGATTCTTAGTAAGTCAAGTTGGGCACGGAGCGTTATTATAGCAGGGAAAATTTGTAGCATTAGCTGGAAGGGGGATTCCACCTATCGATAAATATCCGTGCTGAGATATCGCAAGCCCGAATCCACCAGGATGGTCACCACGGTTGCCCGCGGTCCCAGTTTCTGCGCTAACCGAATAGCCGCAACAACATTAGCCCCAGAGGATGTCCCGGCGAATAAACCTTCCTCCCGGGCTAACCGGCGTGCCATGCCTTTCGCCTCGCTGGTCGAGACGGTCATGATCTCATTGACCAGCTCGGGTTCCCACAACGGTGGGACAAATCCTACCCCAATCCCGTCGATATTGTGTGCGCCCGATGGTTTCCCTGAGAGTACCGCTGACTCGGAAGGCTCGACCGCCACAATATGTATGTCTTGGTTGTGTTCCCATAAGGCTTGCGTTGTGCCGTGGATAGAATGCGCTGTGCCAACTGCATGCACGAAAGCATTTACGTCTCCGCCCGTTTGTTTCCAAATTTCTTCTCCCAGCGGATAATAACCGCTCAGTGCATCATGATTGTTGAATTGATCCGACCACCAGTGATTAGGTTGTTGACTGATCAATCGTGCCTTCTCGATCATTTCCTTGATCAGGTCCCCGGTAATGCCTCGATTGAAGCTGGGAACAATCGTAATATCTGCCCCGTATGCGCGCATCATCTGTTCTTTTTCAGAGCTGAACGCATCAGAAAACACGATCTTTAGCTTATACCCTTTCGCTGCACACACGAAAGCCAGCGACACCCCTGTCGTTCCACCGGTGTATTCCACCACCGTACCATTCGGGTATAAACTGCCACTTCTTTCTGCGCCTTCGATCGCCGCCCTTGCCATACGGTCTTTCATACTACCGGTGGGGTTTGCCCATTCCAGCTTCACCATCACCCGTGCCGAATCCGACGGTACGATTTTTTTCAATTCAACCAGTGGTGTATTTCCAATTGCGTCTAATATATCCATTCTAATCACCTTGAATCTACATTCAATCCAAAATATTGATCCTTACGAATCAATTAAGCCATTCTTGACTTCATCTAAATCCTTCAGTTCTCGAGTTACGAACCAAATCCCAGGCTTGACTTTCAGTGAATATTTCCTCAATACAACACTGAATTTATTTTTAAGTTGCCTGCCTTATATTAGAAATCTTAAAATATTGCCCACTTTGCATAAACCCGTTGTGAAAATAGAACATTCGTGCTATAATGATGTTAAACCTGGCGCGGGTAGGATACAATCTACCTCTCACGCTTTCTTTTTACGAATGGCTTAATGTGGAGATGTTTAATTGAATGGATTTGAATTCTTTCAAACAATTAATTCACCATAAACATATTCGTCCCTCTTCGTTTTTTTTTCGGAACGAAGCTCTCATTTACATGATCCATCTAACCAACACAGGTTGACTTTGTGACTATCAGAAATCCAGCTTCGATCTCCATGATTCGCCTATCACTGCACAGAATATCCAGGCGTGGAGCTTTTCTTGCCCTCACCATGAGCCCCATGCACAATACATGGCTGGTTAGCTCTATTGTCCCACCTTCGGTATTAGCATCGCCCACTTCGTGCCGCCATCTGTGGTCTTCACCAGGGCAACCTGTTCAAGATTATGGGCGACTGCCCACCCAACCTGCTCGGTAACAAAATCCAACTTGGCACTCCAACTGACATTCGACATGGCTTTCCAGGTCAGGCCACCATCTGTGGTGCGATGGATTTTTTCGGCAATTGCCCAACCGGTGTCGGCCGAGTAAAAGTACAACGACTTGCCTGGATATGTCGTCGAGGTCCAGGTGGAACCACTATCCCGGGTGGTGAAGAGATAATATTGATACGTAGGAGGATCCTGGGTGTAATTGGTACAGTTCACCCCCAGGATTCCCAGATCGTTGCTGAAGAAGAAAGGATCATACGAACCACAGGCAGCCAGCATGTCAGTGAACAATCCTGGTGCGCTGGTTGGATCTGGAAGCGTGACGCGCTCCCACGAAATACCACCGTCACTGCTCCTGAACAACCATACTCCTGCAGCCACCCCTTGGCAATCTCCCGTCATCCAACCATGTGAGGCATCGGTGAACACCATACTGCTCTTGTAGCAGCTCATGATTCCACTGCTATCGTTGTACGGGTCGAGCAGGCGTTCCCAGGTTACGCCGCCATCGGTGCTGCGATAAAGGACAAAGTAATCGTGCATCATGCCCACACCTACATGCACAAATAGCCAGCCTGTTTGTCCATCAACGAACTGCAAATTGGACGGATTATAAAACTGCGTCAGATTGGCAACGTCTAATGGTTGGCTGGCCTGCCAGCTATCCCCACCATCCTGGGTGCGCCAGACGACAGCCTGTGCTGGGGTCATCCCGCTCGTGTTGGAGAAGATGACCCAGGCGGTCTGGGCATCCTGGAAGAAACCGGTGGCAGTTTTCCGATCGCCTTCCGCGGCAACCTCCTCAGGAGGGGTGACGTCTGTCCAGGTGGTTCCACCATCCGCAGTACGCAACACATGCTCACCCGGGTCTACTAGACCGCCAATCCCCCAACCAAGGTTTGCATCGAGCATCTGGATGGAGGTCACGGTGAACTCTTGTCCAGTTGGGAAGTGTTGAATGGGGTTTGCCGGTGGTAATGTGGGGGTTGGCGGTAAAGGTGTGGGTGTCTCAGTGGGTGGCAACGGGGTGTCGGATGGGAGCGCCGTCATTGTAGGCGGGATGGAAGTAGGCGTAGAGGTCGTTAGAATGAGAGTGTCTGGTGCGCTGCATCCCGGCAGGATTACTAGGAAAAACATCATGAAGATGGGCAAAAAAGATTTTACTTTCACTCTGACCTCCGGCGATCAGGAACAGGTTGTTCTTGAATGCTGCTCCTGAAATGTCGATTTATGGATCTCATCCAGGTAATCCACCTATGCATCAAACTCACCCAGCTTCTCCCAAGGTTATCAAGGAGTTACTTGTACAGCAGGAGCAACTCCGGATCCTGCACTAAACTCACCCAGCCGCTCACCGTTCACTGTTACTGAGAATTGACCATTCGGATAATCACCCAGGGGAATATTGGCAGTGAAAGGCTCAAGCACGGTGATGCAGGCTTCGCCAGGTTTAACCACCGAATATGCGTCGAGATTGATCACATTATTCACATCGGGTGGTGTGACCACTACACGTAAGCTATGGCATGGATCGGGTAAATTCCCTTGCAAGACGACTTCCACCTGAGTAGTCGGGAAAGCGGGGGGAGGGGCGAACTGGCTGTTAGCAAGGTCGAGGAACACTGGACCACGCTTTAGATTTTCATCTCCGGGCTGGGGTTCGTAACCGGAGGGAGGAATGACCGTCGTGCCTGTTCCATCTATGCCAGGTTTGGGATATGTGGAATTGCTAGAGTCGGGAGTATCCAAGGTTGGCTCCGGATATGGGTATGCTGGGATGAATGATGTGATCGGATTCGGATAAGTGACCGATGCGGTTGGGCTCTCAGTCACTGCGATGGGTTCTGTGGCTGTAGGACTCGCACATGCAACAAGAACCAGGGAAAGGATTAATAATAACGCGAAATACCTAAAGCTCATTAACACCTCCAAATATCTATCTTATGGACGTCTACATGCTTTGTAGAGTTCCCTATCCTTTGATCACCACCAATGGATGTAGGCGGGCAACCTTATGGGCAATTCCCCCTCCCACGACAGCTTCAACGACCTGGTCCACATCCTTATATGCCTGTGGGGCTTCCTCCGCCAGTCCAGCCAGGGATCCAGCACGGATATGAATCCCATCTGCTTCCAGATCCTGGCGCAACTTATCACCGCGCACATTCCGCTTGGCTTCATGCCGGCTCATCAAGCGACCCGCCCCATGGCAGCTGGAGCCAAAGGATCGCTCCATGCTTGCCTGTGTGCCAACCAGCACCCATGATGCCGTACCCATGCTACCAGGGACGAGAACTGGTTGTCCAATCGGCTTATACTCATCAGGAAGCTCTGGGGCACCTGGACCAAAGGCACGTGTGGCACCTTTTCGGTGGACGCAAACTTTAATGCGCTCGCCATCGATGACATGCATCTCTATCTTGCCCATGTTATGGCAGATATCATAGACCTGGTGCAAGTGCCAATCCTTCACCTTACCAGCCAGTACTTGCTCAAATGCATTGCGTGCGCTGTGAGCCAGGATTTGCCGGTTGGCAAAAGCGTAGTTGGCTGCACAGCGCATTGCTGCCAGGTAACTCTGCCCTTCGGGAGAGTCAAGCGGAGCGCAAACCAGCTCGCGGTCCACCAGGTGGATGCCAAACCGCCGAACTGCGCCCTGGAATTCTTCCACATAATCTGTGCATATCTGGTGGCCAAACCCACGCGAGCCACAATGGATCTGGACAGCAAGGTTTCCCTGTTCAAGTCCCATCACGGAGGCGGCTGTGGTATCAAAGACTTGCTCGACCAGGTCGATCTCAATAAAATGGTTACCAGCCCCCAATGAACCCAGCTGAGGCCGACCACGCTCGCGAGCCCGTTTGGACACTTTTCCAGGGTCAGCGCCATCCACGCAGCCGGATTCCTCCGTACGGCGTAGGTCAGCCTCACTGGCAAATCCTTGTTTGAGTGCCCAGCGTGCTCCCTGCCGGCAGACCGCCTCCAGCTCAGGGTCTGAGGCATGCACTGCTCCTTTCCCACCTACACCGCTTGGGCAATGCTGATTAAGCGCTGTAGCAAGCGCCTCCAGGTGAGGGTGGGCTGCACTCAGGCTGATTTGAGACCCCAACAGGCGGACGCCGCAGTTAATGTCATAGCCAATCCCACCTGGAGAAATGACCCCATCTGGTAAGCGTGTGGCAGCCACTGCCCCAATCGGAAAGCCATACCCCTGGTGCATATCAGGCATGACAATGACGTGCCCAACCAGCCCAGGCAAGGTGGCAGCATTGACCGCCTGCTCGAGGGACTTATCTTTCATCACATCTTCCAGCATTCGCCGGGTAGCAAATAAGCGCACCGGTACGACGCATATCCTCACGAAAACTCTTGGGAATCTCCCACTCGTAATCACTAATCCGTTTCAGGTCTTGTAGCGTGACCATGACTAAGCTCCTGTCTCATACATCAAACACAATAATGACCCGCAATCCCTGTTCGGTAGTTTGCACTTCCAGATTATGATAAGTAACTGCCTTGATCTCTTTATCTAATTTCTCAATGACAGATCCAAACAATTCTGCGTGTAAGTTATGCTGACTATCAACAGTAAATGAAAAGCCATCAAATCCCAATCCTAACTCCTGTTCCAACCAAAGCAGCTCTGTCAGAAAGCGCACCAACAGGCTTTCTTTATCTTCTCCTTGCAGGCATATCGTACGGGATTGGCGTGGCCCAGTTTGTAATTGCATGCCGGAAAGGGCATACATACCGCGCGCCGACTGTTCCAGCAGGCCAGGAAAATCGGGTGCCCATACTTCCAGCTCCCAATCCGCAGTGTGTTCATTTTCACGGAAACCAAATGCAGTCGACATACGTCTAAAGAGTATACCGTATTTTTTATCTCTCATTTGCCGGTTGAAATATGAGTAATTTAAAGAATATTCTAATCTCATCCATCCATCTCTTCTGTAGTATTGTGTACACGGATATGGTAAATTATGGAAATGTCCAGAGTTGAAACTTCACTCACCCACATGGAAGCACGCTTGCGAGCGATATTCGAAGGTAATGCTGTCGTACTAGGCATCCCTCGGAAATTGCACAACCAGGTATTACAGGCAATAGTTCGAACGGTGGAAAAAGAATTGGATCTGAAACAACGCAAGGGAGACCTGGATTGTCGGACGATCATTGCACCAGATCAATACACCATCGTAATGCCAGCTGACCAAGCAAATATCCTCCTAAATCATCCGGAAGCTCTAGACAGGTTGGCGCAAGAATTGGAAAACTACTTAGCGCAGAGAAACCTTCGGTTTGATGGTTCGCCGATATTACGCGTAGTGCCGGATCCAACGATAAAGGTAATAAATATCCTGCTTGATTATAGCCATTCTGGTGGGGATGATTCCTGCACCACGGAATTGGATTGGATGACTGTCCCAGCAATACACTTAAAAAACAGGATGCTGCCAAATTCATTTTTAATCGTAAATGGATTGTCGACCTACCCCCTCACCCAACCTGTGGTCAATATTGGCTCTGACTCGACCAACCAGCTAGTCTTGAATGACCCTAGAGTTTCAGCCATTCACGCGCAAATACGTTTCAGCACACACTACTTCGCGATATTTAACCTGGATTTCAAACAGGGAACCTATGTCAATGGGATGGCAGTGTCAAGTCACATACTCAATCCTGGTGATGTTATTCTTTTGGCTGGTGTGCCACTGGTTTTTGGCCAGGAAACAACCGACAAGTTGGGATATACTCAGGAGCTACCAGCTCAACCACCTGCATTGGAATTTTTGTAAATGAGTGCGATTATATTCCTGGTTTTGAGAATACTCCTGGCTTTAATGCTATATGGATTTCTGGGATTTTCTCTATACACCATCTGGCGGGATATGAAACAACAAGGTCAATTATTAGTTACCCGTCAACCACCCCCACTTACTTTAACCAGCCAGTCATATGACCTCGCTCCCACCCAACGTTTCAGCAAATCTGAGATTTTCTTGGGACGTGATTCTGGCTGTGATTTCTCATTAGATGACCAGACTGTATCATCACGCCATGCCCGGTTATCTTACCACCAGAACCAATGGTGGCTAGAGGATCTGGCATCCACGAATGGCACTTATTTGAACGATGAAGCAGTAACTGCCCCAGTGGTCATCACCCATGGGGATGAGATTCGCCTGGGGCAGGTAGGAGTAAAGATAGCTATCGAATAAGGTGGTTTCAAACCTTATCCACTCAGGTTGATTTTTTCTTGAGAAATTCTCCCAACAATCAATACATGTAAATTACGGGGCTGGAGTGAAACTGGTCAGCTCCAGATTGTCTGAAAATTCAACATTCGGGACGTTGCTTTTGCCTTCACTTTTAATAATCCCAACATTGGGTGCCATCCAGGTGGTGATGTCATAGGTACCATACTGGAGTCTGAAACTGCTGATCTCGATGCGGATGGATGTATTCACCTTAAGTGCATCATAGGTCCCGGCTGGGACAGTGACAGTCTCATAACCTGTTGCAGTGTAATCAAAAACCAGTCTTCCATTTGTCGAAAATCCCTGGGCTGAACCTTCCCATTCAACAACCTGCTGCCAGGTATCGCCTGGGTTGATCTCGTTCGGTAGGCTGATGCCTGAGTTGGAAACCAGGTTGAGGTTCACCTGGCCATTAAGGCTTGAAAGGATCGCTCCCATGTATTGCTGGATCGGGTTCACAGCGATCAGGCCAGCCTCTGTACAGGAATAATCGACATTATATGAAATACCTGACAGGTTGCTTTGCATGGTAAAAGCCTTATCACTGGAATTGGATATACTATCTGTGCGGGTAAAAGCTCCTGTTGCTGTGGTGCTACCGGCATTTTCCCAGGTATCACCGACAGTATTTGGATAATACAGGTTGTCACATAATGAGGGAGCCGGGGTGGGCGTGTTGACGCTAATAGCAGTTGGCGATACACCGGATTGGGGGTTAATTGTCTCTTTTATGGGCAGATTGCAAGCCGATAAAATAAGTGTCGACAGAATTAAAATAGTAGCAATAAAAGTCAATTTCCTAAACATGATCATCTCCATTGAATAAAATCTAACGCATTATACGATCCTGATACAGAAAAATAGCATAACATAGATGAATATTCCTTAATAAAACTGCTTAAGAATATATTAACCGTGGTGCATTTTAATCAACATACAATGCCTTTATCAGACGCCAAGACATAGTAAATTGTTCCTTATTTCCTCGCTTGAATCCGGGGAAAATAGCCCGCAAGATTTAGTTTTAGAAATGTGGGAAACCTCGATGATCTGCTTAAAGAAATCAAACAACCCTGATCTTATGTTGAACTTGAGTGGTAGACTCGACAGATTAACATCGAATCTGCTTGATTTTCCATCCATTTGGTACTACCATATATATGTGAAGGAAATGCGGTCCAGCATCACTGCCTCGGGGATTGCAGTGGTCCGGGCAGTTGAATCGGAAAAGCCGGAGGGGGTGCGCGTCTGCTATGACCCTTACGCAGCGCAGTTCCTCAACCCGTTGTTCTATCGCTTCACGCGTTTCTTCATCGACTCCGGGTATGCTGAGCGCTCAGGACCAGGCGTAACCGGGTTTCTGGTTGCCCGCTGCCGTTATATGGATGACATGCTGCAAGACTGCCTGAACAACGGTTTGCAACAGCTGGTGGTGCTCGGGGCGGGATATGATTCACGAGCCTACCGCTTCGACGAGCTCAAACGGGGGGCAAAGGTTTTCGAGGTCGACCATCCCGTCACCCAGCAAATAAAGATAAAAAAGGTGAAGGCAATTTTGGGAGAGCTGCCTGCGCATGTGGTTTACACCGGCATCGATTTCAATACCCAAACGCTTGAGCAATGCCTGCCAAGGTTTGGGTATGATGAAAGTTTGATAACCCTATTCATCTGGGAAGGTGTTGTGATGTACCTATCACTGCAGCCTGTGGAGAGCACACTTAATTTCATCGTAAATCATTCAGCACCTGGCAGCCAGGTAGTCTTCGACTATATCTTTACTGCACTCTTGGATGGAACGGTGAAACATGGAGAGGTTAGCCGAATGCACCGGGTAAGCCACATCTCTGGCGAGCGGCTTACCTTTTCCGTCCAGGAGGGCACAATGCAGAAATTTCTGGAGAAGCAAGGCTTTATTCAAGTAAACGATATCTCCAGTGAAGATCTTCATCACCGTTATTTTAGTGGACCGAACATTAAACGCAAAGTCACCTGGGGTTATGGAATTGCGTCTGCGATGGTCCCATAAACAATTTTTATGAATTGACGAAGCAAGAAAGGAGGTCAAAGGGAACGAGATTTAGCGGTATCCGTAGTTTCTCGAATTCATGATACGTCAGTAAATGACAATGGGAAAAACCCATTGCCTCGTCCAATCAAATAAAAAGGAGGTCAGCTGGATATGAAAACTGTCTTTGTCAATCCCGAGCGCTGTATCGGCTGTAAACAATGCGAAATCGCCTGTGCAGTGGCTCATTCACAGACAAAAAACCTGTTCCTGGCCGTATTCGAGTCCCCATCGTCCAAGCCACGCATTCATGCTGAGCCCGGCCTGGTACTCAACACCGCTTTCCCCAACAAATGCCGGCATTGCAACCCGGCTCCATGTCAGATGGCATGCCCCACGGCAGCCATCTCACGCCCGGCAGATCACCCCGAGATTGTCTATCTCAGCCCTCAAAAATGCATTGCTTGTGGCATGTGTGCCATCGTGTGCCCATTTGATGTGATTACATTTTACGCAACCATCTCCGCACCTGGTCGTCCAGCTGTAGCAATCAAATGTGATCATTGTATCGAGCGACAGCGGCTCGGGTCGGAGCCGGCTTGTGTGGATGCTTGTAAAGTGGGAGCACTGGAGTGGGGTGAGCTAAATGAACTGGTGAAGACTGCCCGCACACGCTATTCCGAGGCTGTCTCGGTGGCAGTCGGGCATATTTCAACGGAGATGGTCACCATCCCCGCTAATGTGGAAGCCTGGCATGCGTATGGAGCTGAACTTAGCCAGCTGAATGCCAATGGCGAGAAAGGAGCATGAGCCATGACACCTTTCAGTGGAAATGGATACAAGAAATTTAGTATTAACGAAGATACCTTGGCAATGATGGATATCGCCCACCGTGAAGGTATTGAGACGGTGTGGGACCGCCTCGCCAAGCAAGAACCTCAGTGTGGTTATTGCCAATTGGGTACCAGCTGCCGTATCTGTGCCATGGGACCCTGCCGGGTGGACCCCTTCGGGGATGGTCCTCAAAAAGGGGTATGTGGTGCTGATGCGGATATCATTGTGGCGCGTAATCTGGCGCGCATGGTGGCTGCCGGGGCTTCATCCCACAGTGATCACGGTCGGGATATCCTCGAGACACTACACCTGGTCGGTGAGGGTCAGACAGATGTATATAAGATCAGCGATTCCGCCAAGCTGCACAGGCTGGCAGTGGAATATGGCATTGTCACCGATGGCAAGAGCGATCAGGAAGTGGCCAAGGCACTTGCCTGGCAGATGATGGAAGATTACGGCATGCGTAGGACCGGTCTCCCAATGGCTAAACGCGCCCCTCAAGCCCGCCAGGACATCTGGCAAAAAACCGGCACCTACCCGCGCGGTATCGACCGCGAGAATGTCGAAATGTTACATCGGACTCACATGGGGGTAGATAATGATTGGGTCAACATCCTTCTACAGGCAGTCCGCACCGCACTCAGCGATGGATGGGGTGGCTCGATGCTGGCTACCGAGCTTTCGGATGTGCTCTTTGGTGTCCCCACTCCTAAGATGTCGCAGATGAACCTGGGTGTGCTTAAAGCTGATCAGGTGAACATCATCCTGCATGGGCATAACCCGATGCTTTCTGAAGTCATTGTGGCAGCCTCCCAAGACCCTGAACTGCTCGAGTTAGCCAAATCCAAAGGAGCACAAGGTATTAACCTTGCTGGATTATGTTGCACGGGGAACGAAGTGCTGATGCGTAAGGGCATCCCCATGGCGGGAAACCATCTGATGCAGGAGCTTTGCATCATCACCGGGGCGGTGGAAATGATGGTGGTGGATTATCAGTGTATCATGCCGGCCGTTGCGGAAACAGCCAAGTGTTTCCATACCAGGGTGATCAGTACCTTTGACAAAGCTAAATTCCCCGGAGTGGAGCACATTAGCTTTGATCCCCAACATGGTTTGACAATCGGCAAGCAGATCGTAAGAATGGCAGTGGAAAATTATGCCAATCGTGTACAGACACGCGTACACATCCCTGTTAATCCTGTGCCTGTGATGACTGGATTCTCCATCGAAGCGATTTTAGCTGCCCTGGGTGGCACACCCAAGCCGCTCATCGATGCCATTGTGGCAGGCAGCATACGCGGCGCAGTGGGTGTGGTTGGGTGTAACAATCCCAAGATCAGGCAGGACCTGGGTCACACTGAGCTAACCAAACGTTTAATCGAAAATGACATCCTGGTACTGGTCACCGGCTGTGCCACTGTGGCGGATGGAAAGGCTGGTTTGATGGTGCCTGAAGCTGCGGAACTGGCTGGACCAGGCTTAAAAGCGGTGTGCAAGGCACTGGGTATCCCACCGGTGCTGCATGTGGGCAGTTGTGTGGATAACAGTCGCATCATCGCCCTGGGAGCTGCTTTAGCAAATACGCTGGGTGTGGATATCAGTGCATTGCCGCTGGCTGGTGCCGCACCGGAATGGTATTCCGAGAAAGCAGTTGCCATTGGTGTGTATGTGGTTGCCTCAGGCATCTTTACCGTATTGGGTATCGCCCCACCCGTTTTTGGCAGCCCAAATATCGTAAAGCTGCTCACTGAAGGCCTGGAGGGTGTGTTTGGAGCCACCTTCGCGGTTGAGCCTGACCCGAACCGGGCGGCTGTGCTCATTCGCAGGCACATCGAGAAAAAGCGCCAGGGATTGGGGCTCTCTGCCATTGATTTGGCCAGCATCAGCATGCCAGAAGCAGAGCTGCAGGTGGTTTAGAGGCGCATCGCGATACGCCTCTACTGGAGGGCTATATGAAAATTATCATCATTGGCGCTGGTCCCGCAGGGGTAACTGCAGCGGAAACTATGCGAACCTTCGACCATCAGGCAGAGATTATCATGCTCACCGATGAGCCTTATCTGCCCTATTCCCCCCCGGCAATGGCAGATCACTTTATTCATGGATCAAATCTCCACCTCTGGCGTCCGGTAGACTGGGCTGAGCAATTAGGTATAAATTTCCGCATGGGAGTGTCTGGGTCAGCTATTGAGCCAGATTCACATCGCATCCGCTTGGAAGATGGCGAAGTGATTTACTATGACCAGTTACTCATCGCAACCGGAGCGCGCCTTTACGCCCCACTGGCAGGTGCTGATCTACCCGGGATTTATAACTTCAAGTCACTCAGCGCTGCGGAGAACCTGGTGAGTAAAGTTCGCTCAGGAATGGCAAAATCAGCTCTTGTGGTGGGCGCCGGCTTTATTGGCATGGAGATCGCACTGCTGTTGTGTGAGTTGGGAGTGGAAGTAACCCAGATTGAGATGCTTGATCAGGTAATGGCGGCCATGCTGGATGAGGAAACAGCCTCCATTGCCCTTAAACAAATGCAATCCCATGGGGTGGAAGTACACCTAAAGACCAAAGCCATCGAGTTTGTTGGAAATGGCAAGTGCAAATGGAGTGAAGCTTGAATCAGGTGAGGTGCTTAAAGCTGATCTGCTTATCGCCGCCACCGGTGTCAAACCTAACCTGGATTTATTAAAAGGCAGTGGAATCTCCTTTCAAAGAGGTATCCTTGTCAATTCAAAACTACAAACCAATGCTCCTGATGTATTTGCGGCGGGCGATTGCGTTGAAACCCCTGATCTTGTTACCGGAGAGACATTTTTGCATGCCATATTCCCGAATGCACTTGAACAGGGACGAGTAGCGGGCTTGAACATGGTAGGTTTCTCGATGGAATACGAAGGCGCTGAGCGTATGAACAGTTTGAAACATCTGGGATTGCCCATCATCGCTGCAGGGGAAAAACAAGGAGACTGCGTTCTGCGGGAACGAAACAACAATAATTTACGGACCATCTATATTCAAGAGAACCGCTTAGTAGGTTTCCAATTGGTGGGAGATATCCGCGCTGCAGGCGTTTTACATTCGCTGATGATCCAAAAAAGCGATGTCAGTAATATTCAAAACCGCTTGCTCGATCCAAACTTTGGTGAAGGAATGTTGGCAATGGGGGCGATAACAACTTTTTCCTAGTGGCCACCCATTACCGATTAGTTAACCCTGCTTGGATATATGTCCGGCAGGGTTTTTTCTCTTCAAATGTACAACTCCCGCAAATCTATAAGAATTAATCTTATATTGTAATATACCTTGCATAACTGATAATATTTACCAATATTATTTTCACAACGATGCATTTATAATTCGCAGACTATCGTCCAGGATAACCTATCATTACCAAACCAGTTGTATTGGTGTAGTTATTGCAACCTCTCGACGCGGAGGTTATCAAATGGAAAGAAAATTGGTAACTGTCAACATTCAAACCATAAAAAATAGTGTTGTTTCTCATGAAAAGAATAAGCATATCGAGAAACAACCAGAGGTCGATACTGCTGTTGAGTTACGCTATAGCGCCATTTTGGAGCAAATTCCAGCCATTATTTACACAGATGCTCCCGGCGAATTTAATCACACCTTATACATCAACCCCCAAGTAAAGACAATTACAGGATATACACCTGAAGAGTGGATGTCGGATGATCTATTGTGGTTCAGCATTATCCATAAGGAAGATCAGGAGCGTGTTTGGGCGGAGAATTTACGGACAGAGGAGACAGGCGAATCTTTTACAGCAGAATATCGCTTGCATACACGGGATGGCCAGATCAAATGGGTCCATGATGAATCCTGTCTGATTCGGGACTCTTCCCATATGCCGTTATTTTGGCAGGGATTCATTATTGATATCACAGAGCGTAAGCAAATAGAAGTGAAACTTGAGCATCGTGCTGCAGAACTATCCGCCTTGCAGGAAACTGTGCTCAATCTTACTGCCCGGCATTCCCTACCCGACCTATTAAACATGATTATTGAGCGCGCGGCATTGCTTTTAAATGCCAATAGCGGAATGCTATACCTGGTTAATCCAGATGCGAAGACAGTCACTTGTGTGGTCAGCTACAATACAAAAAGGGATTATTCGGGTATTACCCTAAAATCCGGCGAGGGAGCTGCTGGTAAAGTTCTTTCAACTGGCAGGCCACTAATCATCAAAAATTACGCCAAATGGTCAGGCAGATCGAGTAAATTTGATGACGAACAATTCCCCGTCCAGGCTGTGATCAGCGCGCCAATGATCTGGCAGGGGAAGGTGAATGGTGTGCTGCATGTTCAGCGGAAGTACCAATTTACTCAAGAAGATCTGGATCAGTTAACTTTACTCGCCAATCATGCTGCCGTGGCTGTGGAAAATGCTCATTTGTATGAATCTGCAGCGCGAGACCTTGAGGATCGCAAAAAAGCAGAGACAGCCCTTCGCGAAACCATTAGCATTTACAGACAGGCGATTGAATCTACTGGTGGCGTGCCCTATTATCAATCTTATTCAGATGACGGAAGAAGAGTTCATTACGATTTCATCGGGGATGGAATTCAACAACTTACTGGCTATGGACCTGATGAATTTAGTTCGCACGTATGGGATTCTTTAGTCCTGGAAGCTCATCTCGCAGGCGATTTGGCTGGGTTCTCATGGACTGAAGCTATACAATGTACACGTTCAGGTCAGAATCCCTTTTCCACCTGGAAATGTGAGTATCGAATAAAAGCACGTGATGGAAAAATCCATTGGGTATTTGATTCAGCTGTTCAGCTTCGGAATGAAAATGGTGTTTCGCATGGATCGATAGGTCTATATCGCGATATTACCGAATCCAAGCGTGCAGAGCAGGTTCAGGAAGCCATTTATAGGATTTCCCAGGCAGTGGTGACAACGGCCAGCCTGGACGAGCTCTATTACTCGATCCATGATATCCTGGGGGAGTTGATGCCAGTTGAAAACTTTTACATCGCATTATATGACCCAAACAATGATTTACTTAGCTTCCCATATTATGTAGATCTTTACGACCAGCCACCTCCGCCTTCCAAGCCTGAACGAGGATTAACTGAGTATGTCATGCGTACGAAAAAACCACTCTGGGCACCCGAAGAGGTATTTGGAAAGCTTGTGCAACAAGGAGAGGTCGAAGTTGTCGGTTCGGACTCATTTGATTGGATTGGTGTGCCGTTAAAACTAGAAGAACGGGTCACAGGGGTGATGGTGGCCCAAAGCTATACCCCTGGCGTGTTGTATAACCAGGAGGACCTCGACCTAATGGAGTTTGTTTCGACCCAGGTTGCAGTCTCCATTGAGCGAAAGAAAGCAGAAGACGCGCTGCGGATAAGCCTGGTGGAAACCCGACAGCATGCAGAGCGTCTGGCACTACTGAACCGAATTGCACGAGCTATCAGTACCACCCTTAACTTAGACACTTTACTCGAAATTGTCTTCCAGGAAATCACCAGTGTCGTGCCGGCTGACTCATTCTTTGTCGGTCTATATGACCAACAGTCAGACCAAATTGAATTTCGAATTCGAGTGGATGGTAATGTCCATGAAGCTCCTCATGTACGTCCACTTGGGAACGCACTGACTGCTCAGGTGGTGAAAAGCAGAAAATGCCTGCTGATCCGTGATTATGAGCTTGAAAAAGATCAATTACCTGCGATGAATTTGTGGGGAACAGGCGTACCATCTCGGTCGTGGTTGGGTGCACCCATGCTGCTGGGAGGGGACGTTTTAGGGGTAATCTCGGTCCAATCCTATAGCCCAAATGCGTTCGGCGAGAGGGAGCAGGAATTACTCTCAACGGTTGCAGATACTGTTGCCATTGCGATCGAGAACGCACGCCTGTATGAAGCAGAAAAGCGGCGTGCATCCCAACTGACACAAATCGTCAAGTTAGGTACTGAGCTGGCTACATTGCGCAGGGAAGCTGAAGTATTAGATACCATGGTCAGGCGAGTGGCGGAGATCATGGAAAGTGCTACCTGTACTGTGATGCTCATTGATTATGAACATAATGAAGCTGTGCTCAACGCACAGACCGGGCTCCCAATGGATTCCAGTAAGCTAAGAGTACCACTGTCTCTACCAGCAATCCGGAAATTGATTGTGGAAGGAGAGCCTCTTATCCTAACAGATATCGATAGTCAGGAGCCAGCCATTCGACAGATCCTTGTCCGTTCTGATATCAAGGCTTTTTTTGCTTATCCAATGGTCCGGCGAGATAATGTGATTGGTGTCATCACAATGAGTAGCCTCAAGCCATATAACCCATCTTTGGAAGAAATATCAACTTGCCGGCTTCTGGCTGAACGTGGGGCAGCTGCATTGGAAAACGCACGTTTGTTCGAACGGACCGAGCGACATCTTCAACAGGTGCACGCGCTGAGAACCATTGATGCTGCTATTGCCTCTAGCTTTGACTTAAAGGCAATTTTAAATATAATCCTATATCAAATTGTCAATCAATTGAAAGTGGATGCAGCAGATATTCTTCTGCTCAATCCACATAGCTATGCCTTGGAATATTCTGTCGGCCGAGGCTTTGTAACAACAGCCATTGAACGATCACGCTTTTTACTTGGAGAAGGTGTGGTTGGCCAGCAAATCATGGAACGCCGGACGATTAACATCCCTGACCTGAAAGCAGTGCTCCAAAACTTCATCCGAGCAGATATTTTTTCAAGTGAAGGGTTCGCTACATATTCTGCTGCACCTCTAATTGCCAAGGGTGAAGTCAAAGGTGTGCTCGAGGTTTACAATAGGACACTTTATGAAAGAGATGGAGAATGGGTGGAATTTTTAGAGACACTTGCAGGACAAGTGGCTATTGCCATCGATAACTCACAATTATTCGCCAATTTACAACGGTCAAATCTTGAGCTTAGCATGGCATATGATGCAACCATTGAAGGTTGGTCGTGTGCTCTTGATATGCGTGATAGTTTAACAGAAGGTCACACCAAGCGTGTTACCGATATTGCCATGCTTCTCGCACGTACCATGGGGATGGGGGAAGCTGACCTGGTGCACATGCGTCGAGGGATCATGCTTCATGATATGGGTAAGATGGGCATCCCGGACACAATTTTACTCAAACCTGGACCGCTGAATGAAGAAGAATGGAAAGTGATGCGAAGGCACCCGCAATACGCCTATGAGATGCTGGCACCCATAGCCTACCTGCGTCCTGCGCTGGATATCCCAGGTAGTCATCATGAGAAATGGGACGGCACTGGTTATCCTCGCGGATTGAAAGGCGAGCAAATCCCTCTGGCAGCCCGGATATTCACTGTAGTGGATGTTTATGATGCGCTTACCTCCGACCGACCTTATCGAAAGGCATGGTCAAAGCAACATGCTATTGAATATATCCTTGATGAGAAAGGGAAATTCTTCGACCCTCGGGTAGTTGATATTTTCATGTCACTACGGCAGGAAAGTGGCTTGACTGGAAAAGGTAATCTTAAGTAGTCAGCTTCCCGGTAATTGCACACCAAGAACCTCCCGGGATTTCGATACCTGGGAGGTTTTTTCGAAGGTAGGAGTACCAATTTTTCCTTTTGTTGATCGATTACAATCTACGATGAAATAACAATCTCGATTTTGCGCAGCGGGAGACCACAGGAATTACCAATAAGTTTTTATATATTGTCATTGTGGAGCCATGAATTTTCGGGTGGTATATAGAAGAAGTATCTGGGTGTAAAATCATACAATGCTAGATATCAATCATCATAAATTAATCTATGCAACGAGGACATGATGCAAATATTGATTACTGATTGGGGAGAATTGGATCGGGTTTTACCCATGGCACAAAAATACGAAGTTGGTATCGAAGTGCTTGAGTTCGCCATGCCGGAAAACCTCGACCTTGCAGATTCCCTATTGCCAGAGATACGCCAGAAGGTGAGTGCCATCCCGCTGATTGGTATGCATGGCCCATTTTACGAGCTGATCCCTGCCAGCCGGGACCCTTTGGTTCGTCAGGTGGCACGTACCCGCTGTCAACAGGGGTACGAACTAGCAAAAATGCTCGATGCCGGGCATCTCGTCCTGCACTCCGGATACCTTCCGAAAACATACCCACGTGACCAATGGATCCAAAACTCGTTCGATTTCTGGGTTGAATTTCTCGCTGACAAAAGCACACCCAACTTTGTGCATGTGGAGAATGTCTACGAGGATGATTTCTCCGCCCTAAGAGAGCTGATTGACCGGGTCAACCAGGCATTCCAGGGAGAGAGGTTGACCATTTGCCTTGACATAGGGCACGTGAACGCAAACTCATCTAAATCATTCTCAGATTGGATCATTGGGCTTGGAGATAGGATCCGTTACGTACACCTGCATAATAATGACGGTATCCTGGATGATCATTGGAGGCTGGATAAAGGCAAGATCGACATCAGCCAGGTGCTGGACATGCTGTTAAAGTTTTCTCCGAACGCGATTTGGAATGTTGAAACCTTTGTTGAGGATATTGAACCTTCCCTGCTATGGCTAAAGGAGCGGGGGTATTTATAAATCCGAATGGCTTAATCATTCGGTTTAGTGTAGGGGCACGCTATTGAACATCCGAAAGGATGCTGTCATATTGAGGATGATCGTGCCCCTAAGGATGTGATTGAAGGAGAGACGGCTTTATAAAAGAAATCGGGGGGAACCTACCCGAATAGCTTATTCTGTACTGCTGATCTCGGCAATGCGAGCATTGGTCAGCCTAACCAGCGCATCGACAGGCATGCGGATGTTCAGACCGCGCTGACCGCCGGAGATGTGGATCTCTTTATAATTTCCAGCGCTGGAATCCAAAACAATCTGAAACCCCTTGTTGAGCAATGCCAGGGGAGAGCTGCTATCGACTACGTAACTGGGTCACCCACACGTTGGAAAATCATGATGTTACTATAGTGGCAAGGAGGCTCGATAATATGGTTCCAATTTATATGGTTGATAGCTGGAAGTATACCCCGTTGTTCGGTCCAATTAGAAGGTGGAAAAAATTGATCGAATGCCCATCTTTATCTCGATAAAGGGGCAGGGAAATGTTATTATGACTGACCTGCATATTGAGAGTATTGCCTGGAGCGGGAAATAAGAATTCGTACTGGATGGCAAAATTTTCCAGCCGTTTTGAATTACAGTGGAAACATTTATTGAAGTACCCGAGATAACCACCAGCCGGTTATTTCAGCTTTACCTCAGAATGATGATTATAATAATCCGTCATTTATCTAATTCTTCACGGATCCGCCTGGCTATGTCTGTGCGGACTCTTTTCAATCGACCATCTCGTTCTAAACGGATGTTATCAACATAGAACCAGAGCTGAAGGATGGTTGCATCACCATCAAAGCGCTTGAAGGTAACCTTTGGATCCTTCCAGGATTCAGGCAGGATGCGGTATTCAGTCTTAAGCCATTTGACCATCGAGAGTGCCATATCGTCCAAACGCATTTCTGTTGGATCATCTGGCTTGATCATCATTTCACGCAACTCGTTCCAACGGTTTTCTAGGTATTCATCCCTACGCTCCCAGATTTGAAAGACAACATCGTGTTCGGCTATTGAGGCATAAGGATCGGGGACATTACGCCACGATTCGGCGGTAGAAAGTAAAGCCTGGTAGGCTGCATGCGTAGGAGCCAAGAATACCTCTTTAATTTCTCGTTTTTCTTCAGCGGAGTAACCCTTCACTTCGCGTTCTTTTAAAGCATATGCCAGTTTTTCGAGACTAACCATAAAGGCAACCAGCGACTGGTTAAGATCACGCTCACGCTCCAATTTATCAATTGAGCCACGATAATGGCTAATCTCTATCTCAAGCGAGTGATGCAGGGCGGGATCCTGAGATGGTTCAGTGGACAGTACTTCCATCTCCAACAGGCGTTGCCGGACAAATTCGATTTTTTGCTGTAGATCATGCACCAGCACACCAGGGACACTGGCTGCGATCTGAGTAAGGTTGGTCTCGATCGCTGACATATTGATTTTATTAGGAAGCGTGAACTCGATGGAGTCACGCTGCTCAACTGTGGGCTTGGTGATGTTAATAATGGTCATATTCGCCAGGCTCCTATTGGGCATATAGAGTGTGCAGTGTGAGTCAAGTGAATACATACGGGTGGTGCGCAAGCCCATCTCCTCCACTTCGCAAACACTGCCATCTGCCAATTGGAGCAGGTCGCCAATGCGGTATGCTGCTTCGAGCACCAAGCTCATCCCACTGAACAGGTTAGAGAGGCTATCCTGAAGAGCCAGGCCAATCACCAGGCCTATTACACCTGCTCCCACAAGGGCAGAGCTGATATCCATACCCCACATGGGCAAGACCATCAAAACCCCGATAACCAAAATTGCCAACGGACTAAAGATATTCAAAATGGGGATCAGGTTGTCATCAATCTTGCTCTCTGTTTTTCGAGCCCATTCCTTGCCATAATAAACAACCACATCCTTGATCAGTCGCCAGATAAGGTAAAGCACCACTAAAATCAAGATGGTCTGAAGAACTTTTTCCAGGAACGCCTGGATGCTTGGAGAGAGAGGTAGTGTCTCAAGCGTATTAACCAATCCGAAAGACGCAATCAGGAAGATGATAGGTCTACGTAAGATGCCCAGCAATGTGTCTTCGACTTCACCAGGCAGCAATCGGGCGATCGCTTTCAATACATAGGTAAGAACAATGTAAGTCAGAAATCCAATGATGATCCAAGCCAGGGCGGTTAGGAGGAATGTTGCAAAGATAGGATCAAGGCGGTTGAGGGGTGGAGGAAGAAGTATTGGATAACCAAAAAAGTGGACCATACCAGAAATACTCCTGATAAGAAAAGGGTTTATTGAATTATAAAGGTTGAACAGCAGAATGGGAACGATGTATTGGATGTAGAATCGATCTAGATAAGCATATCGTGCCCTTATGCATCAACGATGATATTTTCGAGATGGGCTTTTACCAGCTTTACAAGCGCATCGACAGGCATGCGGATGTTCAGACCGCGCTGACCGCCGGAGATGTGGATCTCTTTATAATTTCCAGCACTGGAATCCAAAACAATCTGAAATCCCTTGTTGAGCAATGCCAGGGGTGAAATCCCGCCAGCCTGCAGACCTGTGATCTGCTCTGCCTCACGTTCGGTGGGCAGATAGAGCTTCTTCTCACCCAGTGATTTCGCCAACCGTTTCAAGTCCACATCGGCTGATCCTGGAACAACCGCCAGGATTGATTTACCTTTCGTTTCCCGCTTCACCACAATGGTCTTGAAAATCTGATCCAGAGGCACACCAAGCAGACGAGCGGTCTCAATGGCACCTAGTTTTTCTGCAGGGAGCTCATAAGCAGTGTAAGGGATTTTTCTTGCATCCAACATGCGGGTGATGTTATTGGTGGCCATCCTCATAGATCCGAGGTCCAGATTATTACAGACATTATACCCAATTGAAATACGGCAATTTTTAGGATTTACAGTTATAAGGAGGATATTCTATTCATTCCGCTCGGATATTGAGGGATTTTGTTTTAACTTCTGTGCTGACTTATTTGACCACCATAATGTTAATAGTAACAGGAACAAAGTAACAAGCGAAATATAGACGCCAATATTCCTGATACTTGTATTGGTAAAAACGAGTTCAAGCTGGTGATTCCCCTGCTCAATGCTAATCTCAATCACTCCTTGTGGGTTCTGGTAGTCAATTGAGCTCTCAATCCCATCCACATACAACCTCCAACCTGGAAAGTAGAAATTGTTGAATCGAAACTGGGCATCGCTAGCTGCATTAACCATAAAAATGTAATGTGTTGGAGATAATATGTCCAATGTCCATTGTGCCTCCCCATCCAGTAACGTTACCTGCTCGCTTTTCGGCATCAACGGACGTTCCTGAACCCAGATTGGCTCGTATTCCTCGGCGGTAGTGACAGATAATCCCCGTCCCGCAATCGCTTGAGGATTGTAATCGGCCTCATCTACATCCAAAAACGATTCCGGTCTGGCATGAGAAATTCCAACTAGAAACATCCCCACGAGCAGGAGAATAGTCAGCAGGGCAGTCAGAGTTGGTTTTTCCCGCATAAAGAATAATAGAAAACCAGCCAGGAACGCAGTACTAAATGCGACTAGGGTAAGAAATCGCCAAGGAAATTCAAGGTATTGCAATAAAGGCATGCTATCCCAAACAAACTTAGAGGGTGTGCTGGCAAAAAAACCTGCCAGTAATAGTACAACCAAGGAAAACAGAACCAACAACTTTACCTGTCGTTGTTGCGCAGGGAGACGCCAGACGAAAAGAATGGTGACAACAAGAATGATTATGTGAAGCGGCCCAATGGCAAAACTCATCCCATCCTGAGAGCCCGGCATCGAGATCCCATAACCCCAAGCAGAGCTAAGCAGCTGCAAAGGATATACAAAATGATTGCTATAGTTTAAATACCCCTCTAAAAGACGCTCCACATGGACATAACGACGTTCAACCAAAGCTGGAAGCCAGAAGAAGGCAGATAATCCCAAGCTTATTGCTAAACACAACACACCTCGCAAGAATGACTTCCTGCTGCGGTCTATATAGGCTAACAAGATCATGAACAGGATGAGAAAAGGGAAAGAGATCAA
This sequence comes from uncultured Chloroflexia bacterium, assembly GCA_963777935.1. Classification (GTDB taxonomy): domain Bacteria; phylum Chloroflexota; class Anaerolineae; order Anaerolineales; family UBA4823; genus FEB-25. Next base: position 25,617 of record CAVZSL010000001.1, on the reverse strand, counting down.
GGCGATAGGGTTGCTGCTTAAAATCAACAGCGCAATAGAAATAGGTCCAATAAGGCCATAGATCAAGCCTTTACCCCTGATAAAACGCTCCAGTCCCCAGAATGCCCAGGGCAGGAAGGCAAGGGCGGTAAAATCGGCCAAGGCATGGCGAACGTATAGGTTTAAAAGGACATAAGGGGCAAAAAGATAAGCTACTGCAGCAACCAATGCCCCACGCGGACCAAAAAACTCTGCTGCCAGCAGATACATCCCTAAACCAGCCAGACCCAATAGTGCAAAGCTTGCCAGGTTCTCGGATGCAATCAAACCGTACCCCAAGGCATGTAAGAGCGAGGATAGATAATAGAACATGGGAGGATTGAAGATGAATAATGGCTGCCCGTAACCACCACTCAGATCTGGTGCCCAGCGTGGAAGAAGCTGTCCGTTCTTCAGCGCATCGAAGAATTCAACCACACGTGGGAGATACTCCAACGCGTCATGACCGCTCATGACTTTAAACTGAAAGAGCGGTAGGCCAACCAGCAGGGTGAAACCGAATAAAACACCCAGGTAAGGAAGATGGATGGATAATTGTTCCCCGATCGACCGGAGTGGATTCCAACTGGTGATCTTCAATCCAGCAGTCTTGATTCGAGATTGGAGGTGAATCGATGACAACCAAGCAAACAGGCGGTTAGAGCGATAGCGTGGCCACTCGATTGCAGCGATGAAAACCAAAACCAGCAGGCCGAAGAACTCTAAATACTGCCGCCAGGGTTGAGGTCGGTATTCAAAGAGCAACTGGTGACTTCCGGGCTCTACTTTCACCCCCAGGTAGCTTGGCATCAACATGACGGTGGTTGCCTCGACTCCATCCACGGTAACATGCCAATTGGGGTGGTAGGTGACCTTCAACAATACATAGCTCTCACGCTCAGCATTCACCTGCCCTGCATAGGTGCCATCCCCAATTACCTCCGCAGTCACCTGCCCACGCTCAGACTCGGGTGGGTAAGATACCAGCGGGATCAGCTCCTCAGCCCTCAAAAAGGGAAATATATTCTCATATCCATTCACCTTATCTTCGAGGAATATCGCCGGGTGCTGTTTCACGCGAGGCAGGTCGCTTGTCAGCCAGCGGGATGCAGCCGGGTAAAAATCGCTCTTGTCCCCAATAAAGGCAGAATCCGACCCCACCAGGTCGATGTAGCCAGTTGTATCCACCTGGTATAGGTGGTAACGACCAAAAGTGCTGATTGGATGGACAAAATCGGGAAAATGTTGGCTGATCGGTGCCACCACATAGCGTACATTGAAAAGGTTATACTGCTCCGGGCGTCTCTCGTCAAACAGAACCTGGATATCGGCATTGAGCGACAGGGCATGGTATAGATAACCGAGCATATCGAAACCCGCACTTTGCAGCAAGGCATACACAGGCACATCACCTACCTTATAGTCTGCGCCCCAGTTCCCGCCCAAACCCGCATAGACCCGACCGGGAGGCAACCCTCTCAACGCATCCATAAGAGCATTCCAAATCCTCTTGCTCTGCCCCTACAGCTGCCCGGCTCTGAGCCATCCAGCTGGCATTCTGCGACAGGTAAATCCCGCGTTCCCGATAGACCGGGACCAGGAGAGCGGTGGTACACACCGCCGTGACCAGCACCTGCCAGGCCTTCTTGCCTGCGAGAGCCCATTGCCAGGGTAAAGCCAAGGCAATACCAATTAACAATATTCCGCTTAGATGGACACCGGCGATCAGGCGGTGAAAGTGCAAATCCTGACTCAGGGGCAGTAAATTGAGCAGGACGCCCCAGGTTGGACGACCGAAATAAAGCAGCAACCATACCAGGAATAGTGCGACGGGAATACGGTATTTTTCGTCACGCCAGCGCCACAGGCAGACCAGCAGGCCAATGCCAGCGAGAATAGTCAAAGACGGAAAGCGCCCATAGTCAAACAACTCACCGCGTATTAACGCATCCAAAGTCCAGGTGTACCCGTAGGCATCATATTTCCCTTGTTCCTCCCAGACACTGCGGTTCATATAAGTGCGATCCAGCAGGTAGGGCAGCAGAAAGTACGCAGCTACCAGGATGACTAACAAGAAGAGCAAGATCAAACGCTTTATACGAACCCAGGGGCCATTGGATTCTCCCGTTATCGTCCGCTTACCCAGGAGGGGCAGGAAGACAAATAGCCCAAGTGAGATGAAGGCGATATACCCATATACCAGATGGGATAACAGCGTGGCAACCAGCAACAGGACCGACCAGAAGACGCCCCGCCCGGTTTTTAAGGTGGTATAGCTCTGGGCTAGTGCCATAGGCAACAGAAACATACCCCACAATTGGGTGTACATGCCATAGCCACTCCAAACATAGCTGTTGGCGTCAAAGCCATACAGGCCATTGGTGGATAGAAGTGAGGCGACCAGTCCAGCCCAGGCAGCTGGCAAGCGGTGAAAAACCAAAACGGCGTATCGACCAGTAGATCGATAAGGGGAAGAAGCTCAGGAGCAGGTAGCGTACCCAGTTGTACAGGTCATCCATACTAACAAGTTTCTGGATGAGGACATAGAGGAAGCTTGGGAGAAGATAAGACAGGTGCTGGTAGTGATGGAAGAGGGGATACCCAAGCGTGAGGGTGGCAAGCCAGGGATCGGTGGGGTCTTCGCCAGCGGTAAGGGCGGTAAATGCCCTCTCTAGAGATAGGCGGTGAAGGACGCCATCGTTCAGCATGGGTACCTGGATGGCCACCTCCGGGTAGAGGCGGACTAGATTATAACCAACTGCAAACAGGAGAATCAGACCAGCCAGGATGGATTGCAGGTGAGGCATTTCCAGCCAGCGAGAATCCCCGAAGGCTGGTTTGTGATTCTCACTCGGTGCTGGCGGCGGTGCGGAATCCATCTGCTTGGATCAACGTAGCACAGGAAGGGGTGCAACGCACGCCTGGAGCCTCGAGCCGAGGCCTGGTTGTGCGTTGCACCTTTAAATATTAATCACCACGTAGGACAAGCGGCAGGAAGAAATCGATCACTGCCTGCTTGAAACTGTGCCAGAAGCCAGCCCAAATTGTGGTCTGGCTCCCGGATGAAGGTCCAATTGAGCGTCTGCCCGAGGGTGCCATTCAGGGAGACGTGGCCTGAAGTGGAGGCAGCCGGATGCGCCACCGGCGCTCAGCACCTGCCAGTTTACAGAGGACTGGGACGTGCTGGCGGCCAGGGCCCCACTGGCGAGGAACAGCAGCAGAAGAGCCAATAAAGTGATTGGGATGAGGCGCGATTTTCTCATAGAGCTGACCTCCTTCCCATTAAGGTTGCCCGGGATGAGGCGTCTGAGGCTGTACCGGTACTTGCTCAGATGGCACAGGTTGGAGGGGCTCGGCTGGATGGAATCCAGCTTGCTCTAACTCGGCATTATCTACCGTTACCTGAAAGTCAGCGTAGCCAAGGCGTACGCCGTTGATCAGGAAGTCAAAGCGGGCATCGCTCGTGCCCCCGCCCAGCTCTTTCACCACGATGTAGGTTGTGGTGACCTCAGCCACGTACAATCCATTACAATCCTCACGCGGTGTGACCTGAACCGTAAGGCCTTGCTGTTCGGTGACCAGGCTGAAATGCTCCGGCAGCGTGACCCGGGCGGTTCCGTCGAGCAGCTGGGCAGTGCCACGGTAGTAGGTGCCTGCCTCACCGCCCTCGAGCGAGATATAAATGATACTCTTACTTGCGTCGGTGGGATTCGCTTGCACGAAGGCTTTGGCGCCATTGCTAAGAATACCGTAGTTGATGCCACCAGTGCGCCAAGCGATCCGGGATTCGATGTTATTCGTGGTCTCATGAAAATAGCCGCCTAACTGCGCTGCATTGGCGATCACACCAGTCGTGGAGACGCCAGGGATGTATACGCCATAACTAGCCTGTCCGTCCGCAATCTCTAATCCATCATCAGCAGCGTGGGCGACATAGAAGCCATTGCCGTTGGACGAGTAGGCGGCGACCCCATTCAAGGGAGCTGAGCCATACACACCAGTCCCCGAGCTCGATGAACTTTCGCCATATACACCATAGGTGGTACCACTGGAGGCATCCTCATAACCTCCAACTCCTATACCAGAGTTGGAATGGTTACTCCCATATACTCCCCAGTTGGTACCTGAGGGAGCGAAATTCCAACCAGCTACAGCTGCTGAAGGACCCACCGATGAAGTTTCACCCAGCACGCCAGCCCATCCAATAGATCCCGTGTAATTACCAACAATTGCATTTCCTCCTGATGAGCTCAATGACAAGCCAACACCCGCGCAAGATTGAGTATAGGCGCACATCGTAGCCGGACCAGTTGGTCCACTTGGTCCGGAGGGACCTGAGGGTCCGAATGGGCCAGTCGGTCCTATCGGTCCGCTTGGACCAGTGGGGCCGATCAACCCTTGGATACCTTGGGGACCGGTGGCACCCACAGGACCGGTAACTCCAGCAGGTCCGGTAGGACCCAAGGCACCGGTAGGTCCCTGTATACCTTGAGGACCAGTTGGACCGGTCACACCCGCTGGGCCAGTTGCACCGATAGGACCCGCAGGACCGCTAGGGCCAGTAGCACCCACAGGGCCGGTAGAGCCTGCAGGTCCGGTAGAACCAGTAGGCCCAAACGGACCAGATGGACCAGAGGGTCCTTGGATACCTTGTGGACCGGTAGCGCCCGTAGGTCCAGCAGGACCACTCGGACCGGAGGGTCCCTGGATGCCCTGGGAACCTGTAGCACCAGAAGGTCCCACTGGACCACTGGGTCCAGTGACTCCTGCAGGTCCGGTGGGACCGGTAGGACCGGTTGATCCGGGTGGGCCGTTCTCGGCGTAGGCTGCCCGCATGGCATAGGCCACGCTGGTGATACGTTGGTTGGGCTCCAAGGCCTCGTACGTGCCCGGAACGCCTGTCGGGCTGAACCACACTCTCAGGTAGGTGGTGGAGGCGTCGAACGTCGAGGCATCCACCGGTTCGGTCATGCCGGGCAAGCTCGTGTCACCCAGCATCACATTGAACAAGCCATTGCTCACGGGCAGGGGCACGGCCGCGATCGGCTCACCACTGGCACGACCATCGTTAGCCCAGTAGTTGATCGTGCCGTTACCGCTGGCTGCATCCACGATAGCCAACTTGAAATAGCCTGTGGGCCCTGCAAAAGGCTCATCATCGACCATGACAATACCCTGGTAGTTGATCAGCGTGGGAGCGCTGGCTGGTTCCAGGAAGGACGCAGGCGAGGCAGCTCCAGCCACCCCCGTCGCGCCCAGGACAATCAGTACGCTAACCACAATAAACAGTGGATAGACGCGTTGCATGCGAAATCTTTGAATGATCTGTTTCAACATGGAATATCCTCCTTTATACCCCTAGCAAATGATAGGACACAATAAAATGTTATGACTTGGTTAGAAACGTTGAGAATCGGTACATGCTGTGATTACCCCTCCGATCTTCCCACTCAAGGTGCGGGCCCTACAGGTGGTGGTTCAATTCATTGGGCTTCAGGCTAACACGAGGTCTACAGGCACACACTGCAACCAGGCAATGCATGTGCTTTAAGCAAGCCTTTCTATTATTGATAGAAAATAAATAGCCTGTCAAGGGAATCACTCCTTGACAGGCAACAGTTTTAGACATCGTGTCTACCAAAACCAACCATATACCGTTCAGACCTCCCCGCTCACAAACAAAATATGCTGTTTCTTATGGTCTAATAAATTATATATTATTCCACTATTCATGTCAACAAATACGCTTGCGAGGTTTTATCGTTCTTAGAGCGGATGTTTTTACCGATTGATGCTTGCCAGTGGAACTGTAAGGCATGGTGAATATGGCAAGTGGTTTGTGAATTTTGGGTGATTACAAAGGAATGAGAGATCCAGAATGTAGAGCAATTAGCATATATAAAGTTGACTTATCGCCCTGATTCCTGTATATTATTATCAGTGATGTTATGCAGGTGATTGCATTTTCCTCCCCAATTTATCTATTGATTTTATTGTAAGTATTGAAAATTGAACAAGACTCACTTGGTTGCTTGTGCGCAGAAATCGTGAATTGAATTTCTCTCAAAATCAATAATCCATATTCCACGGCCGCGATATGCCTCTCATCAGGTAAGGAAACGGCTGCACACTAAAAATAGGAGGAAATCATGTCAGAAAAGCCATGGTTAGAGCATTATGATCAAGGTGTTCCAAAAACCCTGAAACCCTATCCCGAAATTACCCTGATCGATACCTTGTGCGAGACTGTAAGCATAAAACCGGATTTTCCAGTGCTCTGGTTCAAGGGAGAGCCGATGTGTGCCATGGATCTGGAGCTATTAAGCAACTTTTTGGCTGCTGCATTAAACGCTCGAGGATTGAAAAAAGGTGATCGGGTTGCATTGGTTCTGCCTAACAGCCCCCAGAGTTTCATTGGACTTTTTGGCATTTGGAAAGCTGGCGGGATCGCTGTTCCGATCAACCCGCTGTATACCGAGAATGAGCTTGAATTCGCATTGCAGGAATGTGGTGCTACTGCAGCAATTGTGCTTTCCTCTTTCTACAACAAGGTTAAATCCATCCAGGCAAATACCAAAGTAGGCTATGTCATTGCCACCAACATCAAGGAATACCTGCCACCAGTCTTACGCCTGATGTTCACCCTGGTTAAAGAAAAGAAAGAAGGCTACCGAATTATCTTACAATCTGGCGACATTTGGTTAAGTTCCCTTTTAGATCAATTTAGCTCTGCTCCAAAACCAACCGTGGAAGTAAAACCAACTGACCCGGCCATATTCCTGTTCTCAGGCGGTACAACCGGGACTCCTAAATGCGCAATAGGCACTCACCAGGCGCTGATCATGTCAGGCATGCAAATCAACAGCTGGTTCAGGCTGAATTCAAGTGAATGGCGGGGTTCCATTATGCAAAATATGCCGCTGTTCCATGTTTATGGCCTGGCTGGGGTGATGCCGGTAGGATTGGTTGGCCATTACACCCTTGTATTAATCCCAAACCCACGTGATTTCAAGGATCTACTCGAAACGATTCACAAGGTCAGACCAACTTTCCTGCCTGGAGTTCCAACACTGTTCATTGGAATGATCAACCATCCAGATGTTCAATCCGGGAAGGTAAGCTTGAAGTCGATTAAGAATTGCATTTCTGGGGCTGCGCCTCTGTTATTCGAAACCAAGCAACGTTTTGAAGCGCTAACTGGGGGAAATATCGTCGAAGGATATGCCATGACCGAGTCAATGATGGGCGCAGTAATTTCACCGATTGGGGGGACTTATAAACCCGGCTCCACGGGATTGCCTGTGACAGATATTGAAATTCGCATCGTCGATGCCGATACAGGTATGGTGGAGATGCCGACAGGTGAGGTAGGTGAGATCACCATGCGCTGCCCGCAAATCATGCGGGGATATTACCAGCATCCAACCGAGACGGATAATTGCGTTCAGGATGGGTGGCTTTTCACGGGCGACCTGGGCTACATAGATGAAGATGGCTACCTGTTCATTGTTGATCGCAAGAAGGATGTGATCAAACCTGGTGGATTCCAGGTATGGCCCCGTGAAGTGGAAGAGGTGATTGCATCACACCCTGCCGTGGCAGAGGTGGGTGTGGCAGGTATCCCTGATGCATACGCAGGAGAAGCGGTAAAAGCCTGGGTGGTTTTACGTGAAGGCAAGCAGGTGAGCGTGGATGAGTTACGTGAGTTCTGTCGCATAAAATTGGCTGCATATAAAGTGCCCAAGCAAATCGAGTTTAGAGATTCGCTGCCGAAATCTATGATTGGTAAGGTATTAAGACGTGAATTGGTACACCAGGAGACATCTGGGGAAATGTAAGTTAAAAAGCGGTACAGAGAGGGCACAATCCTCCACTTGAAGGATTGTGCTTTTTTTAATCGTATACCTCCCGTGATACACTTAACCGATGGAAAAATCCAGACCTTTCAACCAAGTCATCAGCACTTCAACATGTTGCCATCCAACCTCCTGGGAGTAATTCTTGCGCTGACCTCAGCTGCGTTATGGGGGAGTGGGGATTTCAGTGGTGGGCAGGCAGCTCGTAAAAGCCACCAATACCAGGTGTTATTGCTGGCTGCCCTTTCCGGGATGGTGGTGCTAATTGCCTGTATTCTGTTGTGGAAGGAAGGTCTCCCCAGCCGGTCAAGCCTGTTCTGGGGTGCGATGGCAGGTTCTGCCGGTGCCCTGGGGATGGCTGCGCTCTACCGTGCTCTATCGATGGGTAATACTGCCAGCGTCGCCCCCACATCCGCCATCATCTGCGCCACATTACCGGTGCTGGTGGGGATGTTAACGGCAGGCCTACCCAAACCCACCCAGCTATTTGGATTTGCACTGGCGTTTTTTGGTATTTGGTTTTTAAGTAAATCACCTAATGCTGGAGAAAAGACATTCAAGGAAGGGATGGTGCTGGCTTTTCTATCAGGGATAGGGTTTGGAGGATTCTTCGTATTCATTGCTCAGGTGGATAAGGGGCAGGTGTTCTCACCCGTTTTAGTGGCTCGCACGATCACCCTTTGCATTGCCTTTTTAATGTTAAGGTTACGCCGTGTTCCGATCCCCAAGCTTACATCCAACCCGGTAGCACTGCTAGCAGGTGTATTGGATACCGGTGGTAATGTCTTTTATCTGCTTGCCACCCAGTTCACCCGGCTGGATGTAGCTGCGGTGCTTGCATCACTATACCCTGCCGCAACTGTCTTTCTAGCAACGATTGTCTTAAAAGAAAAAGTCTCCCTGGCGCAATGGATTGGGGTCGGCCTGTGCTTGATGGCAGTGGTGATGATCACAATATGAACGGAGCGCCTATGCAAATCGAACATATCGCCTTGTGGCCACAGCTTCTTGAACGGTGGTACTGGACCCAGATGGAAATCACGTCGAGATTACAGTATAAAAAAAGTTTGACGTTGCTTATGAAATGCTGTATAGTGAAACAGTGGACCGGTAAGCATGAATAATGGCCAGGTCACTCCCCAATTTTTTAAACAAGCTACTAGACCCATCATGATAAATCTATATTAATTAAGGAAAGGATACCAATTTGTGGAGCAGACCCTGAATACTCCCCCCGATAGAACAAGTTTCTATAATTCAAAATTACACCAGGAATTATACAGTGGTGACTGGGAAACCCTTTACGAGACCACATCGGAATGGCTGCAAACAGACCCCGATCAACCCATAGCAACTTTCTTACAGAACATTGCCTGTTTATTCATTAACCCACCCGCTATCGTGCGAAATAAAAAGTATCTGGAGAGTGTCGGAAACAAGGATTGGAAAGCTGTGCTTAGTTGGTTTAAGGATTTCTATACCTTGCAGTACCTTCATAACCCATATTTCCAGGCGATCAATTTCATCCTCCAACCTTCACCAAAGAAGGTGGAGAGTATCGAAACAGCTCTCAAAGAAAACCCAAATAATGCCGAGCTATTGTTCCTGCAATCTATATCATTGCGCGATAAGAATGCATCTATTGCAAAACTCAAACTGGCAGTCGAGAATAAACCAGAGTTCCCAGCCGCACTTTACCTTCTGGGAATTTTCTCCGTTGAGTTGAACCAGGTGGAAGCTGCAGAAGAATACTTGAAGCAGGCTATCTCGCAGGCACCTGACTTTCTCGAGGCACATTATCAATTAGGATCATTGTATTCTCTATACATCCCTGATTCAGCTCAACTCGCTACCGTTCACTTTGAAAAAGTGATCGAACTTGATCCGGAAGGTGGAGCTGGCAGGGATGCCAGAAATGTTCTGGAAAACAAAAGCCTACCACAATATGGTCAGAGGGTTCCTGGAAGTCCTGCTTCGCGACGGGGTAGTATGTCCACCCTGACCATCCTGGGTATCTCACTATTCGCTGTCTGGCTGTTTGCCTTCCCTATATCAGCATTGTTCAGGTTTAAAAATCCCTTGGTAGCTGGAATCACTGCTGGCATGTTCGTTTTTATCGGTTTATATATGGCGACCAGAAGGAGAAACTCAGGATAAAGTGACGGAAAAGGAGAATATTATGAACCGGCGAAACGACCTTACGGGTAATACAATCGAATGGTTGTTGGATCCTGAAAATCCTGGTGTGCGCTATCTTACGATGCGCGATTTGCTTAAAAAGGCTGAAGACGATCCAGATCTCATTTCCGCTCGTCACCTTGCCCACACCCACGGCGGCATCGCTACCATTCTCGAAGGAATGCAGCCGGAAGGATTTTGGGCTGAGCCTGGACCAGGGTACAATCCAAAATATCGTTCCACGGTCTGGTCGATCGCATTACTGGCTCAATTGGGAGGGCGAGTGGAGGAAGATGAGCGTATTGGACATGCCTGTGCATATCTCTTGGACCATAACCTGACGCCTGGAGGGCAATTCGGTATCAATGGAACTCCTTCAGGGACAATCGACTGCCTGCAGGGGAATTTGTGCTGGGCTTTGCTCACCCTGGGTTATGATGACCCTCGACTGGATACCGCTTTCGAGTGGATGGCGAGAACCGTCACAGGAGAAGGTCTGGCACCCAAAACCACTAAGAATAGCGACCGCAGATACTATGCCTACAAGTGTGGTCCATTGTTTGCCTGTGGGGGAAATTATGGTTTGTCCTGTGCCTGGGGGGCAACCAAGGTCATGATGGCATTCGGACGGCTACCCAAAACAAGGCGAACTCCATTGATCGATGAGGCAATCCAACAGGGGGTGGATTTCCTGCTGAGCACTGACCCGGCTCTGGCAGATTGGCCTTCCGGTGGAACTGGCAAACCGAGCACAAGCTGGTGGAAGTTTGGTTTTCCTGTCTTCTACGTCACCGATATCTTGCAAGTGGTGGAAGCTTTGGTGGGTTTGGGGTACGCCGATGACCCCCGCCTGTCGAATGCGCTGGAACTCATACGACATAAGCAGGATAACCAGGGAAGGTGGCTGCTGGATTACGATTACAGCGGCAAGACCTGGACCGATTTTGGTACCAAGAAACAACCTAACCAGTGGGTCACACTGCGAGCGTTGAAGGTGCTGATGAGGGTGGGATAATATCAGTATCGCAGGTGGGAGGTGACGCCGGGGGTTGGAAACCCCCGGCTGGTGGTGGGAAACCCGCTAGGCGGGTTTAGGGAAAGCAGCCGTCGGATTCATCCGAGGGCGAGGATATGGGGAAAGCGATGGATGATTACTGGTGAGGTGAATTGCCGGGGCCTGTAATCGCCGATGGGGTGTATCGCAAGTGGTTGGTATCGCCGGGGGCCTGGAATTGCCGATGGGGTGTATCTCAGGTGGTTAGTATCGCCGGGGGTTGGAAACCCCCGGCTGATGGTATGAAACCCGCTGGGCGGGTTATAATGTTTGAGGGAAAATGAAACGATCCAATACTTATTTCACGCTGGTTTATCATTTTATTTGGGGAACAAAAAATAGACTTCCTTTATTGACTCCAACAGTCAAAGAAAGATTGTTTCCGTACATTGGATACAAATGTAAGGAATTGGGATACTTCCTGCATGCCATTAATGGGACTGAGGATCACATCCATCTATTAATATCTTTGACACCATCTATGTTGGTAGCAGATGTAGCTAAAAACTTGAAAGGTTCATCTTCACATTACATCAATAAGGAAATAGATCTAGATGAGATTTTGTATTGGCAAGATGGTTATGGGGTTGTCACTATAAGAGAAGCCGAAATATCAAAAGTTAGAAAATATATCAATAATCAAAAAGAACATCACTTAATCGGTGATTTATCGGAAATTTTGGAAAGGGGAGATGAATAGTTTTCTTTCTCCGGTCTTGTATAGTATCGCCAGTTGATTTAATCGCCAGGGTGATAGAATCGCCGTGGGTTGGTATCGCCGGTGGTTGGAAACCCTCGGCTGGTGGTTAGAAACCCGCTAGGCGGGTTTAGGGAAAGCAGCCATCGGATTTATCCGATGGCGAGGATACGGGGAAAGCGATGGATGATTATTGGTGAGGTGAATTGCCGGAGGTTGGAAACCCTCGGCTGAGGGTATGGAACCTGATGTGCGAGTTGAGGGAAAGCGGCAATCGGGCTAATCCGAGGGCGGGAGAGGATGGCTTCAATCGTTCGATAGTTTTTATGCATCCAGCGGCAGAGTTAGCGTGAATAACGCCCCACCCGAAGCGTGGTTGGTGGCGGTTAGATCACCACCGTGCGCACGCGCCAGGTTCCGGGCAATGGCCAGGCCGAGTCCGCTACCCCCTTGCTCACGCGAGCGGGACTTATCCACCCTGTAAAAACGGTCAAAAATAAAGGGTAAAGCATCCTCCGGTATGCCTGAACCACTATCGCGCACAGTTATACGGACGATTTTTGATAATGGAGTGATTGCTACCTCAATCTGCCCATCTGGTGGGGTATAACGCAAAGCATTGGAGAGCAGGTTGGTGAGCATCTGTTCCAGGCGGATCGGATCAAGCGAGAGAGGCGGCAGCGCAGCGGCAGGGGGTGAGAAGACCAGCCTGACTTGATGTGCGGTAGCCTGTGGCTGGAACAAATCCAACACCCGCTCAGCCAGAGATGAGAGATCAGTAGGTACCCGTTCCAACACGATTTGACCAGCGTCAGCCAGGGCAAGCGTCTGCAGATCCTCCACCAGGTGGGTGAGCAGGTAATTCTGCTCAATCACCGGTGCCAGGTTCTCAACGGTGAGCGGGTAGACACCATCTTGCAAAGCTTCCAGATTAGCGCGTTGCACCGCTAAAGGGGTACGCAGCTCATGGGCAATATCGGCGGTCATAGCTCGGCGGGATTCTTCTGCCTGTTGGAGAGAATCAGCCATTTGATTGAAGGTGCGTCCCAACGTAGCCAGCTCATCATCACCCTGCACCTTTACTCGTTGCGTCAGGTCACCTTCAGCGAGTTTTCTGGCAGCGAAGGTGAGCCCATGTACCGGGCGTAACAGCGTATAGGCCAATGCGATGGATAGAACCAATCCCAATGCTGCAGCCGCCAATCCTGCGAACAGTACTCCTCGATTAAGACGGTTCAATACAGCTTGCTCATTTCCGGCGTTTATGCCCACTCCGCCTGCAGTAAAAAGGTATCCAACTGTCTCTCCATTTACTGTCAGAGGGATAGCCACGCTTAACTCTGATTGGGATAGCCTATTCCCGGTAGCTGCGTTTTGGGTATCCAGGATAACAGTGCCTGAAACATCCGCCAAACGCAAGCGCTGGTTCATCATACCCCACATACCTTGCATTCCTGGATGAGTGGAATTAAAGATGGACTGGACGCCATTCCAGGAGGCGTTGGTTTGGTAGAAACCTTCGAGGTTATTCGCTAAATCAGACAAACCATACATTCCACCTCGGAACATAAAAGTGCGCACCTCATTGACCGCCCCACGCCGAACGATGACTGCAACGAGAGACACAGAGACGAGTATGATCAGTAAATATGAGAGGAATAGTTTCAATCGCATAAAGACACCCAATCAACAATCAATTTAATCGCGTGAAAAGCGGTAACCGACTCCAAAAACGGTTTCAATATATCTCGGTTTTTTAGTATCCAGCTCGATCTTGGCGCGCAGATTCTTGATGTGAGCATCGATGCTGCGCTCGTAACCTTCGTAGGCTACACCCTGGGAAGATTCCAACAACTGCAGGCGGGTGAACACGCGTCCGGGATGACTGGCGAGGGTAAGTAGCAGGCTGAACTCGGTAGGGGTAAGCTCGATCGTTTCGCCAGCCCGGATAAGTAAATGAGCTTCCTGGTCGATCTCCAGATCTGAGATACGCAAGCGCCCAACAGGGGTCGTAGAAGGTCCAGTGCGGCGTAACAAGGCTTTCACCCGGGCAACAACGATGCGGGGTGAGAATGGCTTAGGGATGTAATCATCCGCTCCCAGCTCTAATCCAAGCAGCTGGTCCAGCTCATCGGTGCGGGCGGTGAGCATGATGATGGGAGTGCGCTGAGTTTCATGCTGGCGAATGTGGCGCGCTACCTCCAGCCCATCCATGCCGGGCAGGTTCAGGTCGAGTATGACCAGGTCGGGATGCTTATCCTCCCAGGCGGTGAGACCGGTATCGCCGCGCAGAGCGGAGAGCACGCGGAAGCCGGCCTGCTCCAGGTAGGAGCGCAAGACGCGCACCAGCTCGGGTTCGTCTTCGATGATAAGCAAGGTTTGCATGGGGAGAGTATACCGCGGGTTTTACGCTTTGAGATATGAGCGTTGAGCTGGGAGCACAGAGCCACGAGCTGTGAGCGGTGAGCGGTGAGCCTTGAGCCTTGAGCTGTGAGTGGTGAGCTATGAGAAAAAAAGAAAGGAAGCCAAACAGCTCACGGCGTTTGCTGGGCTAGCTACGGACAAAAAGGACACATAGAAAATTCTATTTTTACCACTGAGCACGCTGAGATGGCGGAGAAGGATAGATGAAATGTCAGTGGGATGGTCATGGATCTGGATTTTGGGAAGAAAAAATCATATTTAATAAAAAAATACGAAAACAAATCGGAACAAATCCTTTTTGTTATTAAGTTGGTAAAGAGCGACCCCACCCCGGCCCTCCCCGAAATACGAAATCCGTATTTGGGGAGGGAGCGGTATAATTATAGCACAAATGTTCTATTTCTGCAAGGGGGTTATGAATGTTTTAAGGTTTTAATGTACCATCACCCTAGCCGCTCCCTGGACGGGAGAGGGTTAGGTGTTGGACCGGGATCAGCGATCCTGGCACAAGATAGGCGCAAGGCATCCAGCTGAAGGGAACCGCACAAAGATCGTGCAGGTGACAGCTGGACTCGTTGCGCCCTTACTATTGTGGCACCCTTGATCGATGTGTTTATACGTGTATTCGTGGTTACAAATTCGTGGACGGTGTTCTTGCCCCGGAAATATCAACCGAGAGCAACAGCACCGGTTACAAATAATGGTAGGGCAGGTCTGAGACCTGCCCCTACCAGATCGTTTCGTGCTCGGTAAAGCACCGGGCGCTCATCATCGCTCAAAAATCATTCGCGATACCAGACGCCAGGAAGATTGGGATCGGTGATCGCGGCATCAGGATTTCAACTAGCGGTGGAGGCGATTGCTTCGACGGAAAAGCATCGTCTCGCAAAGACAAAATGTCCCCTGACAAAATGTCCCCTGTCAATGAGAAATGTCCCTGACGAAATGTCCCCTTGACAGCATTTTCCACCAATGGTAAACTCATCCCGTTTTAATCTAATCCTAAAGAAAGGAGTGCGTTCATGTGTAATATGATCTCGGTAGTTGCCTTATATTTTCATGGACGCGCGCCTGCTGCCAGGTAAGACCCCGCAATAATTTTCGGTCAGCCTGCCACGGGAGCGTCTATGCCCCGTGGCTTTTATTTAAGCTGCTCACAGGAAGAATTCCTGCTACCAACCGGTATGTGGGGTTTACACCTGGATGAGCAACAGTAAATAGTAAGTTCGTTCTCCAAACCAGCCACGGGTAACCAACGTGGCTGGTTTTGTTTTTTTTTAGGATTAAAGAAGATGCACATCAATTTTTCAGATACGTACGACGGTAGACCCACATTCACAGGTGTGGTCTATAAAAAGACAATCGGGAATTACACCATCCATCGCAACGGCTATGCGGTGCTGTGCGAGCTCTCCAACCGCATCCGCAAGCAGCTGATCTACCCGACCGCTGACCCTGGCTCCTTGCGCCACCGGGTGCAAAAGGTGATCGATCTCGAGCATATGGACCCCATTGCCGTGGGTGACGAGGTACGCTACATCCAGGTAGAGAATGGCAAGGGCTTGATCATCGAGCTGCTGCCGCGGCGCAACAAGCTGACCCGCAGGAGTGCAGTCCCCAAACCGTTGCATCATGGCGCACATCCGTTCGAGCAGATCATCGTGACCAATGTGGACCAGGTAGTGGCAGTGATCGCGGCTGCCCAGCCTGACCCCAAGTGGAACCTGCTTGACCGCTACCTGGTATCGGCTGAAACGGGTGGAATCGGGTCGCTCATCTGCATCACCAAGCTGGACCTGGCTCAAGGGAACGAGAAGGAGCTAAAGGTTGTGCTGGATGAATATCAGCACATCGGATACCCAAGCATCCTGACCAGCTCCTACACCAATGAGGGCATCGATGAGCTCAAGGAAGCACTCAAAGGACGCATCTCGGTGCTGGTGGGTAAGTCGGGCGTGGGGAAGACCGCATTGCTGAATGCACTGCAGCCGGGATTAGGTTTGCGTGTGAAAGAAGTGAACCAGGTGACCGGCAAGGGCAAGCATTCCACCACCAACCTGGAGATGTTCCCGCTTGAAAATGGGGGCGCTATCGTGGACACCCCCGGGACACGTGAATTTGGATTATGGCAATACGAAGACGACCTGGCGCTGCTGTTCCCAGAGATGCGACCCATGGTGGGTAAATGCCGCTTTGGTGTCGATTGCCAGCATGACGAAGAACCGGGCTGTGCCATCCGCACAGCAGTGATGGAAGGGCAGATCAACCCACGCCGTTACCAGAGCTACCTGGTTTTGACCAAGGAGCTGGCAAATGTATCCAGAAATCTATAGCCCAGCAAAACACCGTCTGGAAGATCGATGGAGAAAGGGGCAGCCAGAGGATGTTTTCATCTGCCGGCAGTGTAAAGCACTCGTCTATACCCAACCGATTCTTTCGGGGGTGAGGAATCGCAACCACTGCCCCTATTGCTTGTGGTCACGCCATGTGGACTGGCAGGTGGCAGGAGACCGCCTATCTGCCTGTAAAGCCGGTATGGAGCCGATCGGGCTGACCGTGAAGCAGAGAGGCGACAAGTATGGAAACGGATGTAATGGTGAATTGATGCTAATCCATCGCTGCCGTGAATGTGGCAAGTTATCCATCAACAGAATCGCAGCCGATGACCTTTCCGATAGATTGATGGCAATTTTCCATGCGTCTGCAGGGATGGATACGCTTACCCGGGATAAACTGGAAGAATGTGGAATATGGCTTTTGCAAAGACCAGACCATAAACTGGTGACCATCCAGCTGTATGGGGTTAACTTACAATAAAAGAGACGCGGCCTTCGCCGCGTCTCTTGATCCAAAATAATAACTAGCTGTTGTTAGGGTTGCTGTACTTCGTCGCCATCCAGCATCGGGCAGTCATCAAAGCCACCCCCGAAACCGGGGCCGAAGGCTGGACCCATGAATTGGTCCATGTGCTCGAGCATGACATCAGCTTGTGCCTGGGTAATGGTGCCATCCGCAACGGCTGCATCCAAGGCGGCTTTGCGAACATTCGTGACCAGATCTGGTAACGCTTCATTGGTAATCCCCTGGGCAATGGCAATCTCTTTGAGTGACTCACCGCTTGCCAACCGAGTTTCCACCTCCTCAACCGTGAGATCGACGGCATTGGCAAAGGCTGAAATCATGTCATCGTGCATGAGACCTTCACCACGATTGACACCCCAGCCACGACCGTTCATCATCCCATAGCCATTCCCATTAACACGTCCACCCATCATGCCACCTGCTGCATAACCCTGCATCATGCCACCAGGTCCGTAACCATAGCCTGAATGACCACCTGGGCAGGTACCATTGCTATATCCGCCCATCATGCCACCTGGACCCCGGCTTAAACCAAATTCACCTTGAGGTCCAACCGGGCAAGGCCCATTATTTTGGTCAGTAATGATTACACCCCGACCAGATTCGAACTGGCGAAGGATGGTTGCCCCGTTTTGAGCCGTGTTTACGGTGACAAAAGCATTATTATCAATGCCTCGTACGCGGGCATAGACGACGCCTGCACTACCGACAAAAATCAGAACCAATGCAACGATCAAACCGATAATTAAAACCTTTTTCATGAAAAACTCCTTTGCTGAGATTAGTCATTGCAGAGAGCCTTACAGCCACAAGGAGGAGATTGCTTCCCTCGAAAATACCTCGGGATTCATCGTCGCTTTAGTTCAGCTCCTCGCAACGACAAGGAGGAGATTGCATCACTCGTATAAATCTCTCGTTCGCAATGACACTTATTAAATAAGTTTAACCGAAAATTGTGAAGGAATTGTGAAGAAATGCAGCAATTAGTGATTAGTGATTAGTTATTAGCGTTTTACCCCCTCCCGCCTCCCCCAATTACCAGAAAACGGTAATTAGGTGAGGTGTCAGATCATATTATTCTTCCCCTGCCAGGTAACGCACCTTCTCCCAGGGAGGGGTATGGCTCACATCAGCCAGGATGCCGCGTAATTCGTAAATTTCGTCACGAAGCACAGCGGCTTTCTCGAACTCCAGCTCCTTGGCAGCCTGTTTCATCTGGACTTCGAGCTCGGCGATCAAACGTTTGAGCTCATCCTTGGGCATTTGGGTGGGACTGACAGGGCGCTCACCTCTGGCAGCAGCCTGGGCTTTCCCGCCGAGCTGGTCGGTCAGGTCACGCACCGCTTTGACGATGCTGACAGGCTCGATGCCATGCTCCTTGTTGTACGCCTCCTGTTTGGCACGACGACGATTGGTCTCATTGATGGCAAAGTTTATCGCATCGGTCATTTTATCGGCATACATGATGACCTTACCGTCCACATGCCGGGCAGCCCGTCCAATGGTCTGGATGAGGGCAGTTCCTGAGCGCAGGAAACCTTGTTTGTCTGCGTCCAGGATCGCCACCAGAGACACTTCAGGCAGGTCCAGCCCTTCACGTAACAGGTTGATACCCACCACCACATCAAACACCCCCAGGCGCAGGTCGCGCAGGATGCCCACACGCTCGAGGGTCTCGACTTCTGAGTGTAGGTAGTGCACCTTGATGCCCAGCTCCATCAGGTAGTCGGCGAGCTTTTCAGCCATACGCTTGGTGAGGGTGGTGACCAGCGTGCGCTGACCTACTTCCACCCGCCTGCGGATCTCAGCGATCAGGTCGTCCACCTGGCCTTCAATGGGACGCACTACCACTTCAGGGTCCACCAGACCGGTTGGGCGGATGATCTGCTCCACCACCTGCTCAGCACGCTCCATTTCATAGGGTCCGGGCGTGGCTGAGGTGTAGATGGTGTAACCCATGTGCGCTTCAAATTCCTTGAACTTAAGCGGGCGGTTATCGAGGGCAGAGGGCAGGCGGAAGCCATATTCCACCAGGGTCTCCTTGCGAGAGCGATCACCATTGTACATGCCACGGATCTGCGGGACGGACATGTGGGATTCATCAATGATGAGCAGATAATCGTGGGGTAGATAGTCGATGAGGGTCCAGGGTGGGGTGCCTTCTGCGCGCTGGTCGAGGTGGCGCGAATAGTTCTCGATGCCGGCACAGCTGCCAATCTCACGCAACATTTCAAGGTCGTAGTTCGTGCGCTGCTCGATGCGCTGGGCTTCCAGGATTTTATCCTGCGAGCGATAGAATTTCAACCCGTTCATTGAGCTCGTCTTCGATATCCTGGATGGCTTGCTTGAGCTTATCTTCGGCAGCAATGTAATGTTTGGCAGGATAGATGGCGACGTTATCCAGCTGGTGGCGAAGCTCGCCAGTGAGGGCGTCGAATTCAACGATGCGCTCCACTTCATCGCCGAAGTAGGTGACGCGGTAGCCAAACCGGTCTTGATAGGCCGGGATGACCTCCAGGGTATCGCCGCGCACCCGGAAGGTGGCGGGTTTCAGCTCCATGTCGTTGCGCTCATACTGGCTTTCGATCAGGTCACGCAGCAGGGCATTGCGGCGATAGATTTTATTCTTCTCGATGTTGATCACCACCCGGCCGTACTCAGCCGGGTTGCCAAGGCCGTAGATGCATGAAACGGAAGCGACAATGATCACGTCCTGGCGCGACATAAGAGCGGTGGTGGCGGCAAGGCGCAGGCGCTCGATCTCCTCGTTGCGCTCGGTTTCTTTCTCGATGTACAGGTCGTGACGGGGCACATAAGCTTCGGGCTGGTAATAGTCGTAATAGCTGACGAAGTATTCGACGGCGTTCTCGGGGAAGAACTCTTTGAACTCGGCATACAGCTGGGCAGCCAGGGTCTTGTTGTGGGCCATCACCAGAGCCGGGCGCTGCACCTGGGTGATGACCTGTGCCATGGTGTAGGTCTTGCCGGTGCCGGTGGCACCCAGCAATACCTGGTGCTTGTAGCCTTTATTGATGCCCTCCACCAACTGGCGGATGGCTTCCGGTTGGTCACCGGTGGGTTGGAATGGGGCTTGGAGGTTGAAGGGCATGGGTGCCTCGGGGAGATTATGTCTAGGAGATCGGTGTGTAGAATTTATATGATACCGTTAAATTGTAATTAGAACAAGGGTTCTAGGAGAAGTCCAATCTGGCATAAATATAGCATCTAAAAAGTTAATAAATAATTTTCATGGTAATATCAGATAGATCGGATATGGATAATCCAAACCCTTATTCTGATAAACTCAATCGCTGGTCCAGCCATTACTTAATAGCTAAAATGCTGGAGGGGTTGCCAAGATGTTCCCGGATTTTGGATATCGGCGCTGCTTCTGGAACATTGGCGCGTATATGTGCTGATAAGAGGCTTTGTGATGCGGGGATTTGAACCAAATTCCAGCTGGTTGGGTGATTCTCGTAGCTTATACTCAGAAATTTATGAAGGATACCTTGAACAAGTACCTGATACATTTTTACAAGGATACTGCTGTTGTACTTGGTGACTGTTTACATGGAGCATCTCGTGCAGTCGTATTTGGAGCAATTGTATCCTGAGCATCTTGTCCATCCGGATGACAATTGTATCGGGTAGCAAAAGCCCAAGCCAGATGAATGTTATATTTATTATCTCCGTGCCAAACGTAGCCAATATTATGGATTCGTTTAAGCCTACTATTCGGGCATTTTGATTATGGAGATACAGGCATATTAGATCGTACGCATTTACATTTCTACACTCGAAAACATTCTTGATTTTTTTACAGAATATCGGGCTGCATGTTAAGGAACTGCAGGTGACACCTATTCCACTGGATATCGTTGCAACATTCTTCGCCAAAAATCGCATAGGCAAAGGATTATTCACCTTATTTGGTTATCTAACCAAGTATTGGCCAACAATGATGGGATATCAATGGATCGTTAAGGCATCAAAATTGTAATGATAATAAGGATGAAAACAACTAAACGAATTCAACTACCTCAGAAGAAGAAGCTATTTCGACCTCCTATTATGGGCATTGTTATTATTCATAATTTTATTCCTGTTCTTTATCGATTGAATAATTGGCCAAGTGTGTGGTGGGATGAGGGTTGGACATTGGATGCTGCCCGTAATTGGATTGAGCACGGTCATTTGGGTCATTATATGGATGGAATACCGATACCTGCGCGTCCACTGGTGCGCTTTGTAGTAGCGGTGATGGTTGCATTGAGCATGAAGATATTTGGGATTGGCGTTTGGCAAGGTAGGTTGCCTGGGGTCATTTTCACGATATTATCTCTGGTTTTATTGGTATATCTCACCAGTACAATATATAACCGCAAGTTGGTATTGCTACGTTGCTGATTTTTGATGCTTATCGCCTTTTAGTATAAATCCAATCTTTATGGGCCGACAGGTCCAGGCTGAAATGCCAATGATGTTTTATTTATTGGCGGGGTATTGCTGGTGTGGTCAGCAATAGGCCGGTCTCCTTTTTGGTAGTTTGGCAGCTGCCTTACTCTTTGGAATCGCGCTTCACGCCAAGCTGCAGGTCCCACCTTTCTGGTTCGTCTCAATCATTCTTGCCATTTGGATAGCAGTAAAATATAAACAACGATCTTCGGCCTTGGTCCTCATCGGAATTGCTATTGGCAGCATCTTCGTCGCCGCGATTATTCTGAGTAATCGAGAATATGGTCATGAAAGACTTATTTTTCGATCCGGCCCTAATAGCTGATCTTAATTAATTCAGTCATATTCGTCCTTACACGGCCGTGCTCGTGAAACGGCATTATTAACATTAGTGATTTCTGCCCTTCCGCAATTGTTCGGATTTATCTGGGCCGGTCGATATATCATGAGATCATGATTCCTTTCATCAATCCATGCAGAGTAAAGATGTTCAAGTAGAGGTAATTCGAAAAGATATCCTTCGAGCATCTATCTGGGGTTTAGGAGCAAGCTGGCTATGTGGTATGTAACTATGGCATTACCATGGCAGCGATATTTATTCCCACCATATTTTATTGGCTGCATTTTTTTTGCAGCTTATTTATACGACTTATCCGCAGGCATTTGATCTGCGTTTAATAGTTCGACAGGCTAGTGATATTTTATTAGGTCGGCGGTTCAATTGGGTCAACATACAATCACTCGTCTTGGTATCTATTTGGAGTTATATCGTGTGATGGGTTAAACCAAAGTATCTTATACCTAATACTCCACTTACCTGATCCTATTCAGGTTTCGACTTATCTACACGAGAACATACCACCTGATGCAAGAGTGGAGACCTTTGAGAGCGAGTTATATTTCTTAGCACCTGAAATTAATTATCCATTTTCCTTCTGACCTGGTCAGTATGCAGCTGGTGAGGAAACAAATGATAGATCCTCTTTTATCCATCGAGGATGGCACACTAGAATCAAAATCCAGATTATCTGGTGATGGGACCTTATGTCGGAGCTGGCACCCTATGATGAGGTTTTATCTCGGGAATGTTTCAGTTAAAGATGACATTGGAGGCTACCCAGGTCTACCAAATTCGAACAACTGATGATAAAAATAATGCCCTTAATATAGAAAATCAATATCATACCAATATATAGATTTTAGCTTGGTAACATAACTGGCAACAATGTTTAGATATTAGCCAGTTGGTGTAACATTCTTTCTGTAAATTCCTGAACCTTAACAAAAGTGGTGAGTCAGAAGTATCCTTAAGGTTACGACAACCAAAAAAGGAGACTGAAATGACTCACCAAAATGATTATACCTTCACAAGTGAACTTGCAGAAAAAGGATTGGAGGCTGTACCTGAATTATTGCGTGTTCTGATCAATAATGTCATGCAAGCCGAAAGGTCCAAGTATCTGCAAGCTGAAGAGTACGAACGAACCGAAGATCGGAAAGGCCACGCCAACGGATACAAACCGAAGACCGTCAAGACACGAATGGGTGAGATCACCTTTGCGATACCCCAAGTGCGAGAAGGTGGCTTTTACCCGTCTGCGCTTGGAAAAGGGATTGAGAAGTGAGCGAGCACTGGTGACCACACTGGCAGAGATGTATGTCCAGGGTGTCTCAACCAGGAAGGTCAAAGCCATCACCGAGCAGCTGTGCGGGGTCGAGATCTCAGCCATGCAGGTCAGCCGGGCAGTGGCACAATTGGACGCAGTGCTGCAGGAGTGGCGAGAAAGACCGCTGGGAGAAATCACCTATCTCTATGTGGATGCCCGTTACGAGAAGGTGAGACAGGCTGGCCAGGTGCGGGATGCGGCTGTTCTGATGGCCACCGGCATCACTCCACAGGGTGAAAGGCAGGTTTTAGGGGTATCTGTGTCGCTCAGCGAGCATGAAAGCCACTGGAAGAGCTTTCTGAAGGGCTTGAAGGATCGTGGAATGAATGGAGTGAAGTTGGTGATCAGTGATGACCACGAAGGTCTTGGAGCAGCCAGAAGAGCTGTCTTGGGCAGTGTTCCCTGGCAGAGATGCCACTTTCACCTGCAGCAAAATGCTGGTGCTTATGTGCCCAAACAAGCCATGCGCATGGAGGTGGCAGCAGACATCCGGTCCATGTTCAATGCCCCAGATCGAAAGACCGCAGAGGAATTCCTGCAAGCAGCCATCCAGAAATATGCTGTCTCAGCACCCAGATTGTCTGCCTGGTTGGAGGAAAACCTTTCGGAAGGATTTACGGTCTTCGATTTTCCTCTTGAACACCGAAGATCCATCCGGACAACCAACAGCCTGGAACGGATCAACAAGGAAATTCGAAGAAGGACGAGAGTGGTAGGTGTTTTTCCGAATGAGGCTTCGTGTCTTCGATTGATCTCTGCACTACTTATGGAGATCAGTGAAGAGTGGCAGATCGGTAAGCATTATTGTGCTGGCAAGTCATTCGATTGTTAAAGAACGATGGATATTTCTGACTTAAATTTACAGAAAAAAGGTTGCGTAATCTCTAATAGCCAGTTATAAGTCGGAATACATGATTTATCATATAAAACAGTTAATGAATATTAGAAGTCATATCAGTTTCCAGGTAAAAACATATGGAAAATAATAAGCAAATATTAAGATAGCGCTTAGGAAATATTTCTGGGGGTGAATTGATGAAAATGGATTATATTTAATCGATGAAGAGAATAACGAAATGAAACCCCAGGATACTGAATCCATACACGAGGCTACGTGAAAAATTGATTGATGACGTTCTTTAAAGTAACGTGTTGTAATTGGTACCTCAGTAAAAAATAACCTACAGGCCATGCCTTGAGCGATGATCTCGGTATCGAAAACGAAACTATTACTATTTTCTTCAAAACGGACAATTTCCAAGTATTTACGTGTATAGGCGCGGAAACCAGAATGAATTTCTGTTAAATAACGCTGAAAAACTACATTTGCGAAAGCGGTCAGGAAAATATTGGCGATGTATTTCCAACGTGGCATACTCCCGCCCTCCATGGGCGACATCCCCAAGCATCCGTGAGTCCAAAAGCTGCATCAGCATGTCATTAATAAGTGGTTGCAACAAGTGGGGAATAACAGTGGCATCATATTGATGATCAGGGTGAACCATTACAATAATATCGGCTCCATCTGCTAATGCGGTCTGATAACAGGTTTTCTGATTACCTCCATAGCCGAGGTTTTTGCGTGCTTTATTACTCTAATGCCAAGGTTTTGTGCAACTTCGATCGTATTATCTGAGGATGCAGTCATCTACTAAAATGATGGTCTGCGAGACTCTGAGGCATTTCTTATAAGTGCGTAGGAGCGTATTCGGCTGCATTATAAGCAGGCATTACAACGATAACTTTAACCGGCTCATCCATAAAGAATCTCTGATATTTTCCCATTTTTTGATAATTTTAAATAAATACATAAAAAATTATGAAAAAAAATTATTAGAATTTCGTTTAGTCTTGTAAATAAGATTTCCCTTAACATACACCGGGTTGCTGTAAATCCAGCCGCGCTCTTTCTTCCCAGATAATGAATGTAAACCTCTACCCGGTACACCTCCGGGCTCAGTGGTTATGTAAGTGCACAAATCGTGATTGCGCCAGGTGCGTACTGGCTTGCCATCCTTGAGCAATATGCATTCCGTGCGACGGCAGGCGGATCTGGATGGTTACCCCCCCTTTGCTGTCGAGCTCATCACCCATCTGGGCAGTCTGGTGCAGCCCTTGCGCAGTGAAGGTGAAACCGTGGGTCGGTGCAGGCAGGTCGTAACCGACGAAGCAATGACCCTGCCGGAGGGCATCGAGGATCAGGTCGGCATCCGACGCAGCATCTATGCCAAGCGGACGCGGCAGGAGAACATGCGTGTCGATGGTGCGGAAGTGGAACTCATATGGGAATATTGTCCGCTTTACAGGGCCAAGATGCATGCGGTTGGAGTGGGCATCCGAGCAACCACCCATGGACCCTTTCCTGGAAGACAACATCTCGTCCCATCTGCGTAAAATTTCGGGTAG